>NZ_JBNRLJ010000001.1:0-1554463 GCF_050378655.1 Klebsiella sp. 7-CIP_Kleb. | reverse complement strand
CGCCGATGGTAGTGTGGGGTCTCCCCATGTGAGAGTAGGGAACTGCCAGGCATCAAATAAAGCAGAAAGCCCAGTCGAAAGACTGGGCTTTTTTGCGTTTGTGCCATCCGGCGAGGGTGCCGGCATGCCTCCCCGGTAGCCCGGCCAGGGGGGCTCAGCACCGCCTCCGGCGAAAATCCCACCATATCTCCCTCATCATCTTCATTCAAAGCAACATAAAACCCCGTCGTGGCAATCCCTTCGCCATAATCCACTTTTTCCTTGCTCCTGCGCTGGCGTTGATCGCGAAAACCGTGCTTACGAAAAAAAATGTGAATGCAATCACATATAAAGATATAACAATTATATAACATTTAGTTTACTAACTAATTTGTCTGCGTGACGTGGTACGCCCGACAAGACAGATTGCAGTCTTTGCTGGAGCAATATAACAATGACAGAGAGTAGCATTACCGAACGGGCCGCGCCGGAGCAGGCTGACACCCGTCGTCGTATTTGGGCAATTGTTGGCGCTTCCTCGGGAAATCTGGTTGAGTGGTTTGATTTTTACGTCTACTCATTCTGCTCGCTCTATTTTGCCCATATCTTCTTTCCATCCGGAAATACCACCACTCAACTTTTACAAACGGCAGGCGTATTCGCCGCCGGATTTCTGATGCGTCCTATCGGTGGCTGGCTGTTTGGTCGGATCGCTGACCGCCGCGGACGTAAAACGTCCATGCTTATTTCGGTCTGCATGATGTGCTTTGGTTCACTGGTAATTGCCTGCCTGCCGGGCTATGCGGTCATCGGCACCTGGGCTCCGGCGTTGCTTCTGTTGGCCCGTCTGTTCCAGGGGCTGTCGGTCGGTGGAGAATATGGCACCAGCGCGACCTATATGAGTGAAGTGGCGATTGAAGGAAAGAAAGGCTTCTACGCCTCTTTCCAGTACGTCACGTTAATTGGCGGACAGCTACTGGCGGTATTAGTGGTCGTGGCGCTCCAGCAGGTGCTGAGCGACGAAGATCTGCATGCATGGGGATGGCGTATTCCTTTTGCTCTCGGGGCAGTACTGGCCATCGTCGCGCTGTGGCTGCGTCGCCAGCTGGACGAAACCTCGAAGCAGGAGACCCGGGCGCTGAAAGAGGCTGGCTCATTTAAAGGGTTGTGGCGTAATCGCCGGGCCTTCGTGATGGTGTTGGGCTTTACCGCCGCCGGATCGCTGACCTTTTATACCTTTACTACCTATATGCAAAAGTATCTGGTCAACACGGCGGGTATGACGGCCAGCACCGCCAGCGTGATCATGACTGCGGCGCTGTTCGTTTATATGCTGGTTCAACCGCTGTTCGGCGCTTTTTCGGATAAAGTAGGCCGCCGTACCTCCATGCTGTGCTTTGGCGTACTGGCGACATTATTTACCGTGCCTATCCTGAGCGCCTTGCAAAAAGTGAGCTCCCCCTATGCTGCCTTCGGCCTGGTGATCTGCGCCTTGCTGATTGTCAGTTTCTATACCTCGATCAGCGGCATCCTGAAGGCCGAGATGTTCCCGGCGCAGGTTCGTGCGCTTGGGGTAGGGCTTTCCTATGCCGTCGCGAATGCCCTGTTTGGCGGCTCGGCGGAGTATGTCGCGCTGTCGCTTAAATCGGCGGGGATAGAGCACGCTTTTTACTGGTACGTAACGGTGATGGCGGCCATCGCCTTCCTGGTCTCCCTGATGCTGCATCGCAAGGGCAAAGGCCTGCGTCTTTAGCCGCTACTGGTGCGCCAGTTGCCACACAGCGTAGCCGGTGGTCGCGCCGGCTACATCCCAGGCGAAATCCTTCCAGCTCCAGCCGCTCCCTGCCGGGCGGCTGTCCCAAAGCTCTTTTGAGGCGCCGAGGCTGACAGAAAACATCAGGCCGATAGCGGCGCTGCGGTCCCGGCTGTAACCCTGATGTTGCGCATATTCATTGCCCGCGGCAGACAGCATCGCCGAGGCCAGAAAATGCTGGGCTTTGTCCTGACCGGACCATGCATCATTTGCCATGTGGCTGCAGCCCGTTAACATCAGCGAAGCAATCACGATTATCGTACGCATAGTGCTTCCAGAAAAAAGCCCCGTCGAGGCGGGGCTGATTGTCAGAGAATACGGCTGATCAGCCGGTCGATGCGGATCCGCCGCAGTCGGCGGATCAGTTTACGCACTTTCACCGGGTAGTCGGCAATACTTTGCAGATCACGATAATGTTTCACTACCGTGGTGTGGGTGCGGATGAGCTTCAGCTCTTTCTCCCGCATGGCCCCCAACTGCTGCTTTGGATCGTGGATCAGAATGGCATTTTCCAGATCGAGTCGCCAGGCGCGCGGGTTAAGGTTGTTGCCGGTGAGCAGCATCCACTCATCATCAACCCACATGCCTTTCAGGTGGTAGCTGTTATCGTCATCCTTCCACAGGCGGACGATCAGCTGATCGGTATTCACATAATACTGCAGCCGGCTGAGGAAACGCCGCAGGTTGATTTCATACAGATAAGGAAGCGCGCCGATGATTTTAAACGGCTGATCTTCGGGAATATAGAAATCGTTAGCGGTTTTATCGCCGACAATAATCTCCACCTGTTTACCGTCGCGTAGCAGCTGGATGATATTTCTTACCAGCACGGCAGGAAGGTTGAAGTAGGGGGTGCAGATCGTTAACTTGTGCTCGGCACAGGGCATCAGGTGAAAGATAGTTTTGTTCAGCAGGCTGGATTTCCCCAGGCCTACCAGCGGGGTGACGGAGAGTTCTTCGTCACCGGCGGTGCCGACAAAATGGTAGCTGCGGTCGCGGAGCTCCTGACGGTACTGGCGAATGTCGTTTTTGATTTCCGGACTTTTTGGCCGATCCGGTCTGTCGAGACGATTCACACCGCGTCCCTGAACCAGATTATTGTCGACCCAGTCAAACATGACGTCCGCCATTTTGCCGTTTCGGATGCACTGATAGCGATCATAGCGGTACTTATCATGCTGATGCAGATAAACATCGTTCAGGCTGGCGCCGCTGTAGAGGACGCAGTCATCGATAATAAAGCCTTTGAAATGGAGAACGCCGAGCGCCTCCCGGGTGTTAATCGGCACGCCGTAAACGGGGATCTCTACGCCCGGATTTTCAGTGGCCATCCGGCAATACCAGTCGGCGTTGGTGTTGGAGGCGGCGGCGCCGATACGGCCACGTTGAGCGCGGTGCCAGTCCACGAGGACGCGAACATCCAGTTGCGGACGCTGACGCTTGGCGTCATACAGGGCCTGCAAAATTCCTTTTCCGCCATCATCTTGCTCCAGGTAGAGCGCAATAATGCATATACGCTGAGTGGCGTTGGCAATCCGGGTCAGTAACGCTTCCCTGAAATCCGCAGGGGCGTAAAAGAACTCTACATCATCAACTGACTGAGAAAGCTTAGGGAGTTGGGCAAGGTGTTGTTGATGTTTATTACGCTTAAATTTTGACAACATCACAGTGCGTTTCTTCTCTGTTTATTGAAGGGTCTTCTGTACCATGCAGACGACGTAAGCGGGCAATAATACCATTACTACCCGCTAATGTGGTCAACAATTGCGGTCAGCGTCGCGCGATTATCCCTGATTCAGGGGCAGCGACAGACTGACAATCCCATCTTCCAGCTGAATATCAACGGTGAATCCCAGCTTTCTGGCGAGGCCGATCATGCCTCGGTTATTCGGCATCGTAATCCCATTCAGCCGTTGCAGGCCATGGCTTTGCGTATAGGCGATCAGCTTTTCCAGCAGCCTTCGGCCCAGGCCTAACCCTTTCAAATCTGAACGGACCAGCACAGCAAACTCGGCATCAATATTATCAGGGTCTGAGATCGCCCGCGTCACGCCAAGGATCTCGCTCTGTTCCGCGGTGGTCCTGACGGCGACAAACGCCATTTCTCGATCGTAGTCGATCTGGGTCATATTGGCTAAGTCGTCATGGGTAAATTCGTTGATCTCACTAAAATAGCGATAATAGAGATCTTCTTTGGTGACCTGGGCGATAAACGCGAGCAACTGCGGTTCATCTTCCGGCAGGATCGGCCGGAACAGACAGCGATCGCCATTTTTCATCACCACCCACTCCTCCAGCTGGTGCGGATAGGGACGAATAGCGAGACGGCTTTCACTGTCGCCGCTGAAGGGAGCAAGCCCAAGGGTAACATCCAGCGCCGTAAACTCGTTGCCGGAGGCGAGCAGGGGATGAATATCCAGGCGCTGGATCTCCGGGCAGTCGACGATCAGGTTCGAGACCTGAACCAGCAGCTGGCTTAAGCCCGCGATATCCAGCGGTCGCAATGCGCTGCGGCCGCGGATCTTCTTATTTTTGATCGCCTGGATCACCAGATAACGCGCCAGGTTCATATTCAGCGGCGGCAGCGCCACGGCGGCCTGGTCCTCGGCCCGCCACTCCACGCCGCCTTCGCCCAACATAATCAACGGGCCGAAGAGGGGATCGTGCTCAACCACCACTCTCAGCTCCTGGGCGCCGGCGCGATTGGCCATACTCTGCACCAGCAGGCCATGAATGCGCGCCCGGGGCCAGGCCAGCCTGACGCGATCGATCATCGCATCCGCTGCCTGCTGCACTTCTGCCGCGGTACGTAGATACAGCATGACCCCCTGTACTTCTGATTTGTGGGGAATATCCGGGGAACGCAGCTTCAACGCAACCGGATAGCCTATCTGCTCAGCAATATGCACCGCTTCCGCGCTGTCAGCGGCGATCCAGGTTGGCAGTGTGTGGATGCCGTAGGCCCGGAGTACCGGGCTGACCTCGTGGGTATCCAGCGTGGTGGCACCGTCATCGATCGCTTGCTGGAGCAGGGCATGCGCCTCGCTGGTATTGGCGGTTAACGAGTCCGGCAGCACGGGGGTCTCGCGTAGCTGTTTCTGGTTGCGGCGGTACTCGACCATATGCATAAAGGCGGTGATGGTCCCCTCCGGCGTACGATAGGTGGGAAGGCCGGCATCGCTGAACAGCCGTCGCGCCTCCTGGGAGGAGAATTCGCCGCACCAGTTGGTCAGCACGGTGACATATTTGCCACGCGGATGGTGCTTCAGGGCGTCGATCAGCGCCAGGGCGCTCTCGGTGCCCGGCGCGGCGGCGCTGGGAGAGTGGATCACCAGCAGCGCGTCATAGTCCTGGCTGTTAAGCAGAATATTCACCGCCCGCTGATAATGTTCGCTGCTGGCGTCATCGCGTAGATCCAGTGGGTTGGCGATCTCGACGCCGCCCGGCAGCGCCTGGCGCAGGGCGTCGCGCGTCTCCTCGCTGAGGGTCGCCAGCTTACCGTTACGCAGCCAAAGCTCATCCAGCGCCAGCGCCGCCGGCGCCGCGCCGTTGCTGACGATCATCAGTTTTTCACCGCGCAGCGGGCGCATATGGCTCAGGGTTTCTACGGCGGAGAAGAGCTCATGGGTATCCTGGACCCGCAGTAGACCAGCACGCTGGATGGCCGCATCCCATGCCGGATCCATCCCGGAGTTGACGTGCAACAGCTTCTGAGCCGCGGGACTACGGCCGCTTTTAATCACCAGGATCGGCTTGTTTCGCGAGGCGCTGCGCGCGGCGGAAACAAACCGGCGCGCGTCGCTGAGATGCTCAAGGTAGAGCAAAATGGCGCTGGTTTTGCTGTCGCGGGCCAGAAAGTCCAGCAGGTCATCGACATCTATATCCAGACTATCACCCAGCGCGATGAAGTAGGAAAACCCCATCTCGCGCTGTTGCGCCCAATCAAGGATGGTGTTGGAGACGGCAGCCGATTGCGAGATAAAGGCCAGTTTACCGCGATGGATCGGCACCGGCGAAAAGCTGGCGTTCAACCCTTGCCACGGCGCCAGCAGGCCGAGACTGTTGGGGCCGAGCAGGCGCATCTGATGGCGGGTGGCGCACGCCAGCAGCGCCGGATACTGCTCAGGCTGCGAAGAAAGAATGATGCAGGTCTTGCAGCCTTTCTGCCCCAGGGCTTCAAGCAACTCGAGATTACGCCGCGCGTTGGTACAGAGTACCGCCAGATCCGGCGTAAAGGGCAGGCTCTCGATGGTGGGCCACGCCAGCACCCCGAGCACCGCCTTCCAGGCGGGGGTCACCGGCAGCACCGGGCCATTGAAGCCACCGGCTAGCAGGTTGCGCATCATGAGATAGCCAGCGCGCTGCGGTTTCATTGATGCGCCAATAACGGCGATGGACTTTGGTCGCAGCAGTGCTTCCAGGCCTCGTTGGCTCATACCGGTCTCCTTTCATCCCAGTGACCGAATGATTTTAAACGTTTTCCACCGGGTCCGCTGTGATACTGCCCTTATGCTGGGTTTTTCCCGCCAGGTAACGGGTCCGGAAGCGGGTGAAGTGTTCGCCAAGCGCTGCGGCGGCCGGTGCATCGCCCGCCAGGTCCAGCAGGGCAATGGCCACTTCCGCGGTACAATATTGTCCGTCGGCGTGCGCCTCGCGCAGATGGTAGGCTGAGATGCGGGACAGATCGACGGAGATTATCGGCAGCGCGTCCAGATAAGGGCTCTTACGGAACATTTTACGCGCTTCGGTCCAGGTGCCGTCGAGCATGATAAACAGCGGCGGTTTGCCAGACGGCGGCGCGCTCAGGACCTGGCGCTCCGGCCCGGCGTAGGAGGCGGGGAACACCACCATCGGCTGGTAATCGGGATGGGCGACCAGGTCAAGCAGCCCCTGCGGCGGCTCGGTTCTCGACCATTGATAAGCCTCGGTATTCGGCAGAATATCGGCGATGAGCCGACCGGTGTTGCTGGGCTTCATCGGTTCCGTATCAAACATCACCAGGCAAAAGCGGCTGGTGGACTGCGCCGGCGTTAACGTGGCGCACAGACACTGCTTGAGCGGCAGCAGACAGCGCTGGCAGCGGCGGATGCGATTACCGCGCGCAAGGAAAGGGCGGGTGGCTCGCGCGAGACGTTCGGCGCGCAGGCGAAGGACAGCGTTATCAGTCATGGGAGTCGCTAATGAAAAGCGCTATTGTCGCAGAGGCTAAAACGGGGCACAAGCGGTGCCCCGGAAGGATTACTGCTGTCCGGCTTCGTTCAGCCAGCTATCAAATGGCGCTTTTGGCACCGCGCCATTGAGCATGTCGATCACTTCGCCATTTTTGAACATCATAATGGTCGGGATGCTGCGGATACGAAACCGTGCGCTAAGCTCACGTTCCGCTTCGGTGTTAACTTTCACAAAGCGCATCTTCCCGCTACGCTCTTCCGCAACGTCTTCAAAGATCGGCGCGAAGCTACGGCAGGGACCGCACCATGGCGCCCAGAAATCAACAACGACCGGCAGATCGTCCTTTAAGAGTTTATCCAGCGTTGCCCCGGTCGCGTTGATGACGTCGCCGTCAAAAAGATCGTGACCGCAGCGTCCGCACTTTGCGCCATCCGCGCTACGATCGTCCGGGAGGCGGTTCAGAGCCTGACAACTGGCACAAACGGTATTCATAACTAACCTCTGGTTATGGGTTGCAACGTGGCACGTGGCCGATATGTTTCTGTGATGTTACATATTATCGATTAAGTGTTATTTAAGGACAATGCGTTTTGTTCGATGAGTGCAATAGAGGCCGGCTTTTAAACGAAATCATGGCGAAGCGATGACACATCGGGTAATCTGCGCGCTTCGCGCAGCGCAGGTGGAGAAAATTGATGAGCGACGAACTGAAAAATAAAAGCGGCAAGGTCAAAGTGATGTATGTCCGCAGTGATGATGATTCTGACAAACGCACCCATAACCCACGTACCGGGAAAGGGGGAGGTCGTCCAGGAAAATCTCGTGTTGACGGCCGCAGCCGCCCTGCGCGTGACGAACGAAACAGCCGCGGTGACGATCGTAAACGCGATGACCGCAAGCGCGATGATTTTCATCGTGACGATGCGTCCCCGTGGCGTACCGTTTCCCGCGCCCCTGGCGATGAGACCCCGGTAAAAGAAGATCACGGCGGGATCAGCGGGAAGAGTTTTATCGATCCGGAAGTGCTGCGTCGCCAGCGCGCGGAAGAGACCCGCGTGTATGGTGAAAACGCCTGTCAGGCCCTGTTCCAGAGCCGCCCGGAAGCTATTGTCCGCGCCTGGTTTATTCAGAGCGTGACGCCGCGTTTTAAAGAGGCGCTGCGCTGGATGGCGGCTAACCGTAAAGCCTATCATGTGGTTGATGAAGCCGAGCTGGCGAAAGCCTCCGGGACCGATCACCACGGCGGCGTCTGCTTCCTGATCAAAAAACGCCACGGCACCTCTGTTGCCCAGTGGGTCGCGAAGGCCGCAGAAGAAGATTGCGTTCTGGCGCTGGAAGACGTGGGTAACCCGCACAACCTCGGGGCGATCATGCGCAGCTGCGCGCACTTCGGCGTGAAGGGCGTTGTGGTTCAGGATGCCGGCGTGCTGGAGTCCGGCGCGGCGATCCGTACGGCGGAAGGCGGTGCGGAACATGTTGAGCCGATCACCGGCGACAGCTTCATCGATACTCTTGATCAATTCCGTCAGGCGGGCTACGCGATTGTCTCGACCTCCAGCCATAATGGTACCCCGCTGTTTAAAGCCGAGCTGCCGAAGAAAATGGTGCTGGTGTTAGGCCAGGAGCGCGATGGCCTGTCGGATGCAGCGATCTCCAGCGCGGACCTCAGCGTCGCCATCGATGGTACCGGCAATGTCGAAAGCCTGAACGTCTCTGTGGCGACCGGCGTTCTGCTGGCGGAGTGGTGGCGTCAGAACAAGGCGTAATACCTGTCCCTGAATAAAAAAAGCCAGCTGATGCTGGCTTTTTTATGGCTGTTGATCACTCGCTTTCGGCGGGAAGGACCGGCATCCAGTCAATCGGCGCTTCGCCGCGCTTGGTCAGCCACTGATTGGTCTGCACGAAATGGTTGCTGCCAAAGAAGCCGCGATGTGCAGAGAGCGGTGACGGGTGCGGCGCCTTCAGTACGCAGTGGCGCTGGCGATCGATAATCGCGCCTTTCTTCTGTGCATGGGAGCCCCACAGTAGGAAGACCACCCCCTCGCAATGCTCATTGATTAACGCGATAACCTTATCGGTAAACGTCTCCCAGCCGAGACTGGCATGTGAGTGCGCCTGCCCGGCGCGGACGGTCAGGACCGTATTCAGCAGGAGCACTCCCTGGCGCGCCCAGCTTTCCAGGTAACCATGGGTAGGTCGGGTAAAGCCAGGGATAGTGGCCTCGAGCTCTTTGTACATATTTAGCAGCGAGGGCGGGATGGCGACGCCCGGGCGAACCGAGAACGCCAGACCGTGGGCTTGCCCCGGGCCGTGATAGGGGTCCTGGCCGAGAATGACGACTTTGACATCGCCCAGTTCGGTAAAGCGAAACGCATTGAAGACGTCTTTTTGCGGTGGATAGATGGTGATCCCGGACTGGCGCTCTTCGGCGACGGTCTTCAGAGTATTGAGAAAATAGGGTTGTTGCTTTTCATCCGCCAGCACGTCATGCCAGGTTAAAGGGGTGGTCATCTTGCTCTCCTGCAAAGGGTCATTGCTATAGCTTAACGGCTTCTTTCTACAGAACAAAATCGGCACGGCTCAACGCGGGCCTTCATGCAAAAATAATTGAAAATTTACAAAATTATTTATAGCTGTGCATGGCGTAACTTGATGTAAAACAATAAAATCCTTGCATACCCACTTAGAGTGAGTGGTTTTTGTTGATTTACATCAAAGAATGCCGAGGGTGCGGCTGATATATATACACTCATACAACAATGGTTTTACCAATTGGCCGCGAAGAGGCCAAAATCGAATAAACACTGCCTGGGAGGCATCAAATGATTACTGGTATCCAAATTACTAAAGCGGCAAACGACGACCTGCTGAACTCTTTCTGGCTGCTGGATAGCGAAAAAGGCGAAGCGCGCTGCCTGTGCGCCAAAGGTGGTTTTGCGGAAGATGACGTGGTGGCGGTCAGCAAACTGGGTGAAATCGAATACCGTGAAATCCCGGTAGACGTGAAACCAGAAGTTCGCGTGGAAGGCGGTCAGCACCTGAACGTTAACGTGCTGCGTCGTGAAACTCTGCTGGACGCGGTTGAGCATCCGGAAAAATATCCGCAGCTGACCATTCGTGTTTCTGGCTACGCGGTGCGCTTCAACTCCCTGACGCCGGAACAGCAGCGCGACGTTATCGCTCGTACCTTTACCGAAAGCCTGTAAGGCTAACGCCAGATGTGAAAACGCCGGGATAACCCGGCGTTTTTTTTACTCTTCGTTGGGCGCTGATGGCGTCCCGGCTGCGCTTGGTTTCCGGCGCTTACCGATATTTTTCGTATCGCGGTGGCGCTTTTTCACCCGCGGCTTTTCTTTTTCTTTCTCTTTTTTCTCGGCGCGTTTCGCCAGCACTTTCTTCGATGGTTTACCGGTCAGCTTCTCGCTTGGCGCGCGGGTTTTTGGTCGCAATTCATCAATCACCCGAGCTTTCAGCGGTTCTTCAACGTAGCGGCCGATCTTGCCCAGCAACAGGTGGTCGTGCGCTTCAACCAGCGAAATCGCGGTGCCTTTCTTACCTGCACGCCCGGTACGACCGATACGGTGCAGATAGATGTCGGCAGTGCGCGGCATATCGAAGTTAAAGACGTGGCTGACGTCCGGAATATCGATACCGCGGGCGGCGACGTCGGTAGCGATCAGCACGTTTACGCGGCCATCGGTCAGACGCTTGATGGCTTCGTTACGCTTGGCCTGCACCATCTCGCCTTCCAGCCAGCAGGTGTTAATCCCGGCTTCACGCAGCCAGTTGGCCAGCTCATGCACGCGCTCGCGCTTGCGCACAAAGACGATAGCGCGGGTAGCTTCCGGCTGTTGCAACAGATTCACCAGCAGTTTGGTTTTATGTTCGATATCGTCAGCGCGGTAGTACCATTGATGGATTTTCTTGCGCTCGCGAGTCGACGGGTTAGCGGAAACTTCAACCGGCTCCTCCAGAAGACGTTCGGCGAAGTCTTTGATCGCATCGCCTTCGAGCGTCGCGGAGAACAGCATGGTCTGCTTGCGCCAGCGGGTTTCACCGGCGATGGTTTCGATGTCCTGCGCAAAGCCCATGTCCAGCATGCGGTCGGCTTCATCGAGGATTAGGGTCTCGACGGCGCGGCAGTCGAAGTTCTCTTCTTTTATATACTGCAGCAGGCGACCAGTGGTGGCGACCACGATGTCCTGGTTTTCGCTGAACACTTCCGCGTGGTTCATGTAGGCTACGCCGCCGGTAATGGTGGCGATATCCAGATGGGTATGCTTTGCCAGCTCGCGGGCGTGGTCAGCCACCTGCATCGCCAGCTCGCGGGTCGGCGTCAGGATAAGAATACGCGGCGGGCCGGATTTCTTACGCGGGAAATCGAGCAGGTGCTGCAACGCTGGCAGCAGATACGCCGCCGTTTTACCAGTGCCGGTCGGCGCTGAACCGAGGATGTCACGGCCATCGAGCGCAGGCGGAATAGCGGCGGCCTGAATGGCTGTCGGGCGAGTGAAACCTTTATCCTGGAGGGCCTCCAGCAGGTTTTCGTCGAGTTCAAGTTCGGAAAAAGTCGTTACAGTCATGTTCTACCTCTGAGTGGGCCGCCGATTATAGACGTTACTGACGTAATGTTCATCTGTTTGTAAGGCTATCTGTTCTCCGGTATTGTGCATAGCCTTACGTTCAGGAGTTTTTGTCGGCAAGGTTATTGAGGATGTCTCAGTCGAAGTTTGCGCTGCCGCGCAATGGTTTTACCTTCAAACAGTTTTTTATCGCCCACGATCGTTGCGCGATGAAGGTGGGTACCGACGGCATTTTGCTCGGCGCCTGGGCGCCGATTGCCGGGGTGAAGCATGTGCTGGATATTGGCGCCGGCAGCGGCCTGCTGGCGCTAATGCTCGCCCAGCGTACCGGCGATGATGTATGTGTCGATGCGGTTGAACTGGACGCAGAGGCCGCCGCCCAGGCGCAGGAAAATGCTCTCGCGTCGCCATGGGCTTCGCGGGTTGAGGTCTGTCAGGCCGATATTCATCAGTGGCAGCCGCCGCAGACTCGACGCTATCAACTGATAATCAGTAACCCGCCCTTTTTTGCGGAAGGGGTGCCTTGCGCCACCTCGCAGCGGGAGCAGGCGCGGTATACCACTACGCTCGATCACACTTCTCTGCTGACCTGCGCCGCTGAACATATCACCGAAGAAGGCTTTTTTTGCGTGGTGCTGCCGGTAGATATCGGTAATGCGTTTATCGAACGGGCAACCGCGATGGGCTGGCACCTGCGACTGCGCACTGACGTGGCGGAGACCGAGCTGCGGCCGCCGCACCGGGTGCTGCTGGCTTTCTCCCCGACGGCGGGGGAGTGTTTCAGCGACAGGCTGGCGATTCGCGGGCCAGAGCAGCAGTATTCTGAAGGCTTTACCGCTCTGACCGAGGATTTTTATCTCTTTATGTGAGCCAGGGGCGACAGTATCGACGGGCCGCTGTTCGGCAGCGGCTGCGGATAGTCGAGGGTGTAATGCAGACCGCGGCTCTCTTTGCGCAACATCGCGCAGCGTACGATAAGCTCCGCCACCTGCACCAGATTGCGCAGCTCCAGCAGATTATTCGAGACGCGGAAGCGGGCGTAATACTCATCCAGCTCCTGCTGCAGCATGGTAATGCGCCGCAGGGCGCGCTCCAGCCTGCGGGTGGTGCGCACAATCCCCACGTAATCCCACATCAGCAGCCGCAGCTCGTGCCAGTTATGCTGGATAACCACCAGTTCATCCGGGATCTCCACCTGACTTTCATCCCACGCCGGCAGGGTGCTAACCTTCTGGGCCAGCGGCAGGCGTCGGGCAATATCTTCCGCGGCGGACCAGCCGTAAACCAGGCACTCCAGCAGCGAGTTCGAGGCCATACGGTTCGCGCCGTGCAGCCCGGTATAGCTGACTTCGCCGATAGCGTATAACCCATCGACGTCGGTGCGGCCATTATCATCCACCATCACGCCGCCGCAGGTGTAATGTGCGGCAGGGACGACCGGTACCGGATCTTTGGTTAAATCAATTCCCAGGCCGAGCAGCTTCTCGTAAATCATCGGGAAGTGCTGGCGAACAAACGCCTCGGGTTTATGGCTGATATCAAGGAACATACAGTCCACGCCAAGGCGCTTCATCTCATGATCGATGGCGCGGGCGACGATATCGCGTGGGGCCAGCTCGCCGCGCTCGTCAAAGTCCGGCATAAAGCGGGTACCGTCCGGGCGTTTAAGGTGGGCGCCTTCGCCGCGCAGCGCTTCGGTAAGCAGGAAGTTGCGCGCCTGCGGATGATACAGCGCGGTGGGGTGAAACTGATTAAATTCCAGATTCGCCACCCGGCAGCCCGCCCGCCAGGCCATCGCGATACCGTCTCCGGAAGAGACGTCGGGGTTAGTGGTGTATTGATAAACCTTGGCGGCTCCGCCGGTGGCGAGCACCACCGCCTTCGCGCTGCAGGTTTCCACGCGCTCTTTATTGCGGTTCCAGATCCACGCCCCGACCACCCGGCGCGTGCCTGGCAAGCCAATCTTATCCGATACGATCAAGTCGACGGCATTGCTGCGCTCAAGGATGCGGATATTGGGGTGGGCGAGGGCTTTATCGACCAGCGTCGTCTCCACCGCTTTGCCGGTAGCGTCGGCGGCGTGGAGAATGCGCCGATGGCTGTGGCCCCCTTCGCGCGTGAGATGATAGCTCTCTTCGCCATTGGCCTGGACCTGAGTGTCAAACAATACGCCCTGATCGATAAGCCACTGGACGCATGATCTGGCATTGCTGGCGACGAAGGTGACCGCATGGCGATCGCATAACCCTGCGCCGGCAATCAGGGTATCTTCGACATGGGATTCAATACTGTCCGTCTCGTCGAAAACGGCGGCAATCCCGCCCTGGGCATAGAACGTAGAACCTTCGCTGATCGGCCCTTTACTCAGCACGGTCACCGAACTGTGCTCTGCCAGGCGCAGCGCAAGGGAGAGGCCGGCAGCGCCGCTGCCGATAATCAACACATCACAAGAGAAGTCAGGAGTGGTATTCATCGTCTTTGTTTAATTTACTAAACACATTTAGCTCACAATAGCACCAGCTCGTGAGGAATCGTACATTTTTTTTGGCGGGCGTTGTGACGGCTAAACAGCAGGCGAGCGGAAACGGTCTGGAGCACGGCGAAAATGAGACGCGTGGCAGGTTGATAGCATTGGATTTTATAGTGAAATAAACGCCGTGTTACGATACCCTTCAGACGGGCCTGCGCTTTTTCTTATTGACTAACCTATCGTTTAGCAACCAGGGCATATAATGATTGATAACGATCTGCCGCCGTTGCCAGACAAAAAACAAAAAGCGTAACGGAACTTTATTGTTTTCATACACTCCAACAGTCAGCTTGCTCATAATGCAGATTTTGGGTGGTGTTTTGAAGACGCATGGGAATTGGGTTTGGGGAGACATTACCTCGGATGAGCGAGCAGTTAACGGATCAGGTCCTTGTTGAACGGGTCCAGAAAGGAGATCAGAAAGCGTTTAATTTGCTGGTAGTGCGCTATCAGCATAAGGTCGCGAGCCTGGTTTCCCGCTATGTACCGCCGGGCGATATCGCTGACGTCGTTCAGGAATCGTTCGTTAAGGCATGGCGTGCGCTGGACTCTTTCCGGGGAGATAGCGCTTTTTACACCTGGTTATACCGTATCGCCGTCAATACGGCGAAGAATTATCTGGTTGCTCAGGGACGCCGTCCGCCGTCCAGCGATGTTGACGCCAACGAGGCGGAAAACTTCGAAAGCGGCGGAGCGTTGAAAGAAATTTCGAACCCTGAGAACTTAATGTTGTCAGAAGAACTGAGACAAATAGTTTTTCGTACCATTGAATCGCTCCCGGAAGATTTACGCATGGCAATTACGTTACGGGAGCTGGATGGCCTGAGCTATGAAGAGATAGCCGCTATCATGGATTGTCCGGTTGGGACGGTGCGTTCGCGTATCTTCCGGGCGCGAGAAGCTATTGATAATAAAGTTCAACCGCTTATCAGGCGTTGACGATAGCGGAATACTGGAAAAGGGTATCAGGCATGCAGAAAGAAAAACTTTCGGCTTTAATGGATGGTGAAACGCTGGATAACGAACTGCTCAACGAGCTGAGTCGTTCTTCTGAGATGCAAAAAACCTGGGAGAGTTACCACCTTATCCGCGATACGCTGCGTGGCGATACCGCAGAGGTGCTGCAATTTGATATCTCCGCCCGGGTGATGGCCGCCATTGAAAATGAGCCCGTTCGTCAGACGGCGCCGCTTATTCCTGAATCTCAGCCCGCACCACACCAGTGGCGGCAGATGCCGTTCTGGAACAAAGTGCGTCCGTGGGCCAGCTCACTGACCCAGATGGGCGTTGCCGCCTGCGTATCGCTTGCGGTTATCGTCGGCGTCCAGCACTATAATGGGCAGTCTGATGCCGCTCAGCAGCCAGAGGCGCCGGTGTTCAATACGCTGCCAATGATGGGCAAAGCGAGCCCGGTAAGTCTTGGCGTACCGGCTGACGCATCAGCAGGTAGCGGCCAGCAGGCTCAGGTCCAGGAACAGCGCCGGCGGATTAACGCCATGCTGCAGGACTACGAACTGCAGCGCCGCCTGCACGCTGAGCAGCTTCAGTTTGGCCAGGCCCAGACTCAGCAGGCCGCAGTCCAGGTGCCGGGTTATCAAACTTTAGGAACGCAATCGCAGTAATGAAGCAACTTTGGTGTGCCATGTCGCTCATGGCAGGCAGTCTGTTGTTCTCTGTCAACGCCTCGGCTGATACATCGTCCGGGGCGTTGTTGCAGCAGATGAACCTGGCCAGCCAGTCCCTCAACTATGAGCTCTCGTTCGTCAGCATCAGCAAACAAGGCGTTGAGTCGCTGCGCTATCGTCACGCGCGACTGAACAATCAACCGCTGGCGCAGCTTCTGCAGCTGGACGGTCCGCGCCGGGAAGTGGTCCTGCGCGGTACGGAAATCAGCTATTTTGAACCCGGCCTCGATCCGTTCACCCTGAACGGCGACTATATCGTCGATTCGCTGCCGTCGCTGGTTTACAGCGATTTCAAACGTCTCAGCGCAGCCTATGATTTTATCTCCGTGGGCCGTACCCGTATCGCCGACCGCCTCTGCGACGTGATCCGCGTCGTGGCTCGCGACGGCACGCGCTATAGCTTTATCGCCTGGCTGGACGCTGAGACTAAGCTGCCGCTGCGCGTTGATTTACTCGACCGCGACGGTGAAACACTGGAGCAGTTCCGGGTCGTCTCTTTCAACGTTGGTGATAACGTTAGCGCCAGCATGGAGACGCTGGCAAAAGCGAATTTGCCGCCGCAGCTGTCGGTGCCTGAAGGGGGCGACAAAGCCAACTTCAACTGGGCGCCGACGTGGCTCCCTCAGGGCATGACTGAGGTTTCCAGCAGCCAGCGTCGTCTACCCACCTTTGATGGTCCGGTAGAATCACGTCTCTATTCCGACGGCTTGTTCAGCTTCTCGATCAATATCAACCGCGCCACCGCGGCCAGCAGCGACCAGCTGTTGCGCACCGGCCGACGCACCGTCAGCACGACGGTACGCGATAACGCGGAGATCACCGTGGTGGGCGAACTGCCGCCGCAGACGGCGAAGCGTATCTCAGACAGCATTAAATTCAAGGCAGTACAATGATCAAAGAGTGGGCCACCGTGGTTTCCTGGCATAACGGCGTGGCGCAGGTGCACTGCGACGTTAAAGCCTCCTGCAGCAGTTGCGCCTCCCGCGCCGGCTGCGGCAGCCGGGTATTAAACAAGCTGGGGCCGCAGACCAGCCATACCATCAGCGTGCCCTGCGAGCAGCCGTTGACGGCGGGGCAAAAAGTGGAACTGGGGATCGCCGAGAGCAGTCTGCTGGGTTCGGCGCTGTTGGTCTACATGGCGCCGCTGGTGGGGCTGTTTGTGATGGCGTCGATTTTCCAGGTGCTGTTTGCCAGCGATATCGCGTCACTTTGCGGCGCGCTGCTGGGCGGCGTCGGCGGGTTCCTGGTGGCGCGCGGTCTGTCGCCGCAGCTGGCAGCGCGCCAGTCGTGGCAGCCGGTGATCCTGAGCGTCGCGTTGCCGCCGGATCTGGTGCGTATCGAAACGCCTTCCTCCGACATGGGTCAGTGATTTCACT
Source organism: Klebsiella sp. 7-CIP_Kleb. (assembly GCF_050378655.1). NCBI lineage: Bacteria > Pseudomonadati > Pseudomonadota > Gammaproteobacteria > Enterobacterales > Enterobacteriaceae > Klebsiella > Klebsiella sp. 7-CIP_Kleb. The sequence goes on along the minus strand of NZ_JBNRLJ010000001.1, from coordinate 1,537,325 downwards.
GGCCCTTATCTTTATTTACCCTTCCTGTTACAACGCCACAATTTCTGCGGTTATGCTGGATCTAACAGCATTTCCTGGTTTCAAGGATGTAGTGTAGAATGCGGCGTTTTCGGATTAAAAAACGTCAGGCACAGTACAGCGGCCTCATGATACTCGTAAGGCATAATTAACTCTAAATATGAAGAATATACGTAACTTTTCGATCATCGCTCACATCGACCACGGTAAGTCGACGCTGTCTGACCGTATCATCCAGATTTGCGGTGGCCTTTCTGATCGTGAAATGGAAGCCCAGGTTCTGGACTCCATGGATCTTGAGCGCGAACGCGGGATCACTATCAAGGCGCAGAGCGTCACCCTGGACTATAAGGCCAACGACGGTGAGACCTATCAGCTGAACTTTATCGACACCCCGGGCCACGTGGACTTCTCCTATGAAGTCTCCCGTTCCCTCGCCGCGTGCGAAGGCGCGCTGCTGGTGGTTGACGCCGGGCAGGGCGTAGAAGCCCAGACCCTGGCCAACTGCTACACCGCCATGGAGATGGACCTGGAGGTCGTTCCGGTACTCAACAAGATCGACCTGCCTGCGGCCGACCCTGAGCGCGTAGCGGACGAGATTGAAGATATCGTCGGGATCGATGCCCATGATGCGGTGCGCTGCTCGGCGAAAACCGGCGTCGGCGTGACCGACGTGCTGGAGCGTCTGGTGCGCGATATTCCGCCGCCGGAAGGCGATCCGGACGCGCCGCTGCAGGCGCTGATTATCGACTCCTGGTTCGATAACTACCTCGGCGTGGTGTCGCTGGTGCGGATTAAAAACGGCACCATGCGCAAGGGCGATAAGATCAAGGTCATGAGCACCGGCCAGGTCTATAACGCCGACCGTCTGGGCATCTTTACCCCGAAACAGGTTGACCGTACCGAGCTGAAATGCGGCGAGGTTGGCTGGCTGGTCTGCGCGATCAAAGACATCCTCGGCGCGCCGGTGGGCGATACCCTGACCGCCGCCCGCAACCCGGCAGACAAAGCGCTGCCTGGCTTTAAGAAGGTGAAACCGCAGGTGTATGCCGGCCTGTTCCCGGTGAGCTCCGATGATTATGAAGCTTTCCGCGACGCGCTGGGCAAACTGAGCCTCAACGACGCCTCTCTGTTCTACGAGCCGGAAAGTTCTACCGCGCTGGGCTTCGGCTTCCGCTGCGGCTTCCTCGGCCTGCTGCACATGGAGATCATTCAGGAGCGTCTGGAGCGTGAATACGATCTCGACCTGATCACTACCGCGCCGACGGTAGTGTACGAAGTGGAGACCACCTCCAAAGAAGTTATCTACGTCGACAGCCCGTCCAAGCTGCCGCCGCTGAATAATATTCAGGAGCTGCGCGAGCCGATCGCCGAGTGTCACATGCTGCTGCCGCAGGAGTTCCTCGGCAACGTGATCACTCTGTGTGTGGAGAAACGTGGTGTGCAGACCAACATGGTTTACCACGGTAAACAGGTGGCGCTGACCTACGAAATCCCGATGGCGGAAGTGGTGCTCGACTTCTTCGACCGTCTGAAGTCTACCTCCCGCGGCTATGCGTCGCTGGACTACAACTTCAAACGCTTCCAGGCGTCGAACATGGTACGCGTCGATGTGCTGATCAACGGCGAGCGCGTCGATGCGCTGGCGCTGATCACCCACAACGATAACGCGCCGTATCGCGGCCGCGAGCTGGTGGAAAAGATGAAAGATCTTATTCCGCGTCAGCAGTTCGACATCGCGATTCAGGCGGCCATCGGCAACCACATCATCGCGCGCTCTACCGTGAAACAGCTGCGTAAAAACGTGCTGGCGAAATGCTACGGCGGTGACGTCAGCCGTAAGAAAAAGCTGCTGCAGAAGCAGAAAGAAGGTAAGAAGCGTATGAAGCAGGTCGGTAACGTTGAACTGCCGCAGGAAGCGTTCCTCGCCATTCTGCACGTTGGTAAAGACGGCAAATAACCCTAAGGAGTTGGCATGGCGAACATGTTTGCCCTGATCCTGGTGATTGCAACCCTGGTGACGGGCGTTTTATGGTGCCTGGACAAGTTTATTTTTGCACCGAAACGTCGTGAGCGTCAGGCCGCTGCTCAGGCAGCGACCGGCGAGCAGCTGGACAAAAAGACGTTGAAGAAAGTCGGCCCGAAACCGGGCTGGCTGGAAACCGGCGCATCAGTTTTCCCGGTGCTGGCGATCGTTCTGGTGGTACGTTCATTCATTTATGAGCCGTTCCAGATCCCGTCCGGTTCGATGATGCCGACTCTGCTGATTGGCGATTTCATCCTGGTGGAGAAATTTGCCTACGGCATTAAAGATCCTATCTACCAGAAAACGCTGATCGAGACGGGCCATCCGAAGCGCGGCGACATCGTGGTGTTTAAATATCCGGAAGACCCGCGCCTGGACTACATCAAGCGCGCGGTGGGGCTACCGGGGGATAAGGTCACCTACGATCCGATTGCCAAGCAGGTCACTATTCAGCCGGGCTGCAGCTCCGGACAGGCCTGCGGCAACGCGCTGCCGGTGACTTACTCCAACGTGGAGCCGAGCGATTTCGTTCAGACTTTCTCCCGCAGCAACGGCGGCGAGGCGAGCAGCGGTTTCTGGCAGCTGCCGAAGGGCGAAACCAAAGCCGACGGCATTCGCCTCACCGAGCGTCAGGAGACGTTGGGCGACGTCACGCATCGTATTCTGATGGTGCCGATTGCTCAGGATCAGGCTGGCATGTATTACCATCAGAGCGGTCTGCCGCTGGCCACCTGGATTGTGCCGCCGGGTCAGTACTTCATGATGGGCGACAACCGGGATAACAGTGCCGACAGCCGTTACTGGGGCTTTGTGCCGGAAGCAAACCTGGTCGGAAAAGCCACCGCTATCTGGATGAGTTTTGAAAAGCAGGAAGGTGAATGGCCGACCGGTGTGCGGTTATCGCGCATTGGTGGAATTCATTAATTTCATCTGCTGAATTCACGCCGCTGCTGTTATCGCAGCGGCGTGAATTATTTAGTATTTAAATCCATTCAAACTAACGACATCCCGTGTCGTTGCGTATAGAATATCCCCCCGAAGTTTTTGGTTGTCGCTCTGCCGGGTGACACTGCACACGAAAGCGTATTGGTCTGTTTCAACTTCCTGTTTGAAGCGTATGCTCAGGTCGGTTTCGTGTGCTGCATCTTTGACGCATTCATTTATTGGTAACGCATGAACCCCATCGTAATTAATCGGCTTCAACGAAAGCTGGGCTACACTTTTCATCATCAGGAGCTGTTGCAACAGGCATTAACTCACCGCAGTGCCAGCAGCAAACATAATGAGCGCCTGGAATTTTTAGGCGACTCCATTTTAAGTTTCGTGATCGCTAACGCGCTGTATCATCGCTTTCCTCGCGTGGATGAAGGCGACATGAGCCGTATGCGCGCGACGCTGGTGCGCGGCAACACGCTGGCGGAAATCGCCCGCGAGTTTGAGCTGGGCGAATGCTTGCGCCTCGGGCCGGGCGAACTGAAAAGCGGCGGTTTCCGTCGCGAATCGATTCTCGCGGACACCGTTGAAGCGTTAATTGGCGGGGTTTTCCTCGACAGCGATATTCAGAACGTTGAACGCTTAATTCTCTCCTGGTACCAGACTCGTCTGGACGAAATCAGCCCGGGCGATAAGCAAAAGGATCCGAAGACGCGTCTGCAGGAGTATCTGCAGGGTCGTCATCTGCCGCTGCCGTCCTACCTGGTGGTCCAGGTGCGCGGCGAAGCGCACGATCAGGAATTTACTATCCACTGCCAGGTCAGTGGCCTGAGTGAACCGGTGGTTGGCACAGGTTCCAGCCGTCGTAAGGCGGAGCAGGCTGCCGCCGAACAGGCGCTGAAAAAGCTGGAGCTGGAATGAGCGAAGAAAAAAGTTATTGTGGGTTTGTCGCCATCGTGGGTCGTCCAAACGTTGGCAAATCCACGCTGTTGAATAAGCTGCTTGGGCAGAAGATCTCGATCACCTCCCGTAAAGCGCAGACCACCCGTCACCGCATCGTCGGCATCCATACCGAAGGGCCGTATCAGGCGATTTACGTCGATACTCCGGGCCTGCATATGGAAGAGAAGCGCGCCATTAACCGCCTGATGAACAAAGCGGCCAGCAGCTCGATTGGCGATGTTGAACTGGTCATCTTCGTGGTGGAAGGCACCCGCTGGACGCAGGACGACGAGATGGTGCTCAACAAGCTGCGCGACGCGAAAGCGCCGGTGATCCTCGCGGTCAACAAAGTGGATAACGTGCAGGAAAAAGCGGATCTGTTACCGCACCTGCAGTTCCTCGCCAGCCAGATGAACTTCCTTGATATCGTGCCGATGTCGGCGGAAACGGGGACCAACGTCGACACCATCGCGGCGATCGTGCGTAAGCATCTGCCGGAAGCGATCCATCACTTCCCGGAAGATTATATTACCGATCGTTCCCAGCGCTTTATGGCCTCCGAAATCATCCGTGAAAAACTGATGCGTTTCCTTGGCGCTGAGCTGCCGTACTCCGTCACCGTGGAAATCGAACGTTTTGTGACCAACGAGCGCGGCGGTTACGACATCAACGGCCTGATCCTCGTCGAGCGTGAAGGGCAGAAGAAGATGGTGATTGGCAACAAAGGCGCCAAAATCAAAACCATCGGTATCGAAGCGCGTAAGGACATGCAGGAGATGTTTGAAGCGCCGGTGCACCTCGAGCTGTGGGTCAAAGTGAAATCCGGCTGGGCCGATGACGAGCGCGCCCTGCGCAGTCTCGGTTATGTTGACGACCTCTGAGTTAACGCAACGTGGATGGATGGCAGCGCGCCTTTGTCCTGCATAGCCGACCGTGGAGCGAAACCAGCCTGATGCTGGACGTCTTCACGGAAGAATCCGGTCGCGTGCGCCTGGTTGCCAAGGGCGCACGCTCCAAACGCTCGAATCTTAAAGGCGCTTTACAGCCCTTTACCCCCTTGCTGGTTCGCTTCGGCGGCCGCGGCGAAGTCAAAACCCTGCGCAGCGCGGAAGCTGTCTCGCTGGCGCTGCCGCTCAGCGGCATCACCCTCTACAGCGGTCTTTACGTTAACGAGCTTATCTCCCGTGTGCTGGAGCACGAAACGCGCTTCTCCGAACTCTTTTTTGACTATTTGCACTGCATTCAGGCGCTCGCCGGGGCCAGCGGCTCGCCGGAGCCGGCGCTGCGGCGCTTTGAGCTGGCGCTGCTCGGGCACCTGGGCTATGGCGTGGATTTTCTCCACTGCGCCGGGAGCGGCGAGCCGGTGGACGACACCATGACCTACCGCTATCGCGAAGAAAAAGGCTTTATTGCCAGCCTGGTGATTGATAACAACACGTTTACCGGGCACCATTTGAAAGCGTTGGCGAGTCGCGAGTTTCCTGATGTTGATACGCTGCGCGCCGCGAAGCGCTTTACCCGTATCGCCCTGAAGCCCTATCTCGGCGGCAAACCGCTCAAGAGCCGGGAATTGTTTCGCCAGTTTATGCCCGCGCGAAAGGCGCGAGCGGATAATACGAAGAATGATTAACGAGGATTGTCATGGCTGAATTACTGTTAGGGGTCAATATTGACCATATCGCGACCTTGCGTAACGCCCGCGGCACCGCCTACCCGGATCCGGTTCAGGCGGCTTTCATTGCCGAACAGGCCGGCGCCGACGGCATTACCGTGCATCTGCGCGAAGACCGCCGCCATATCACCGATCGAGATGTGCGTATCCTGCGCCAGACGCTGCACACCCGCATGAATCTTGAAATGGCGGTCACCGAAGAGATGCTGACGATCGCCTGCGAAACCAAACCGCACTTCTGCTGCCTGGTGCCGGAGAAGCGCCAGGAAGTGACCACCGAAGGCGGGCTGGACGTCGCCGGCCAGCGCGACAAGATGCGTGATGCCTGTCAACGCCTGGCGGATGCCGGCATCCTGGTCTCCCTGTTTATCGATGCGGATGAAGCGCAGATCAAAGCGGCAGCGGACGTTGGCGCGCCCTATATCGAAATCCACACCGGCTGCTATGCCGATGCTAAAACCGACGCCGAGCAGGCGAAGGAGCTGGAACGTATTGCCAAAGCGGCCACCTATGCCGCCAGCCTCGGCCTGAAGGTCAATGCCGGCCACGGTCTGACCTATCACAACGTGAAAGCGATTGCTGCGCTGCCGGAAATGCATGAGCTGAATATCGGCCACGCGATTATTGGCCGCGCGGTGATGAGCGGCCTGAAAGAGGCGGTCGCGGAAATGAAGCGTCTGATGCTGGAAGCGCGCGGCTAATGGCCATTCTCGGGCTGGGTACCGACATCGTCGAGATCGCCCGCATCGAAGCGGTGATCGCCCGCAGCGGCGATCGCCTTGCCCGCCGGGTGCTGAGCGACCATGAATGGAGTATCTGGGAGCAGCATCAGCAGCCGGTGCGTTTCCTGGCGAAACGCTTTGCGGTCAAGGAAGCGGCGGCGAAAGCGCTGGGGACCGGGATCCGCAACGGGCTGGCCTTTAATCAGTTCGAAGTTTACAACGATGAGCTGGGCAAGCCGAAGCTACGGCTATGGGGTGAGGCGCAACGGCTGGCGGAACGGTTGGGGGTGAGCCATATTCATGTCACGCTCGCCGATGAGCGCCATTACGCCTGCGCCACGGTGATTGTCGAAAGCTAAGCGCGACGGCGGTTAAATTTTATCTGCGTGGTGCATCAGGACGAATTTATCCCACAGCTGTTCTTCACTCTCGACGTGTGCCGGATCTTTCAGAATAGTATTCGGGATCGGGCACACCTTCTGGCAGGTGGGCGTATCGTAATGGCCCACGCATTCGGTGCAGCGGTCGCTGTTAATTTCATAAATGCTGTCACCCATCGAAATGGCCTCATTGGGGCACTCCGGCTCGCACATATCGCAGTTGATGCATTTTTTGGTAATTAACAGCGCCATCAGGAAAATCTCAGAAACAACACAAACAGGGCGGGCATTATACGCCCATTTTCTGCTCAGACCAGCTTTTTCACCAGCGCTTCGCTATGGCGAATGCGCTCCGGCGCCCGCTCCAGATCCTGCTGCACCAGCCCCATAAACAGCAGGTCGGTGAGCATCATTTGCGCGCTGGTGGAGGAGATGGCTGCGCTGCGCGTCGCCTGCTCTTCGGCGATGGTGTACAGGCAGTGGGTCGCCTGCTGCTGCAGGGCGTTAGGGCTAAAGCCGGTGATCGCCAGGATCCTGGAGCCCACGCGCAGCGCTTCACCGGCCGCCATATTGATCTCCCGACGCTCGCCGGAGTAAGAGATCGCCAGCAGCAGATCGTCGCTGGACATGGCCTGCACCGTCGCCAGCAGAGCGTGCATATCTTGCTCAGAGACAGCGTTGACGCCGATCTTCATCAGCTTCCAGCTAAAGTTACGCGCCACCAGGCCGGACGCGCCAATCCCGGTGACGATCACCCGCCGGGCGTTGCGCAGCAGCGTGACGGCTTCCCGCAGCGTCTCTTCAGTGTTGACGTCCAGCGAGGCATGCATGGCGGCGACATTGTCTTTAATGAGTTTCTCGCCCACCAGACGCAGCGGGTCGTCACCGCGAATGTGGTTATGTACCGGGACGGAGTGCGGATCCGGGCTGCTGGCCAGCGCTTCACTCAGCGCCAGCTTCAGCGCCGGGAAGCCTTTGAACCCCAGTTTTTGGGCAAATTTAACCACGCTGGACTGACTCACCCCGGCTTCCGCCGCCAGCTGCTGCGAGCTGAGGTGCCGGGTGTCATCGGGTTGGCTCAGAATAAAATCGGCCAACTTTTTGTCGCTCGCCGCCAGGGTGGGATAGCGCTGACGAATACGCGTTAAACAGTTCATTGGAGCTCCGCTGGAGCCGTCCGGCTCGTGACTGAAAGAATTTTTATTCGATTATAAGGGGTATACCACGAATTAAAAATTCATAAGCCACAATTTTTCCTTCGCCTGCTAATTTAATTCTTCCTTAACGGCAGGGATGTTTTCCCTCTTCATGGCATAAGACTGTTAAGCTTACCCTAACGAGAAGCGAATCCTGAGAGAAGGGGGCAGTTTGCAGCACAGTGAACGGAGAGTGGTGTTTTTCGATCTGGACGGAACCTTGCATCAACAGGATATGTTCGGCAGTTTTCTGCGCTACCTGCTGCGCCATCTGCCGCTGAACCTGCTGCTGGTGGTGGCGATGGGGCCGGCGATCCTTGCCGGGCTGGCGGTGTGCGGGCGGGCGGCGCGCTGGCCGATGAGCCTCCTGCTATGGGCGTCAACCTTTGGCCGTCGCGAGGCGGTACTGAAGCGGCTGGAAGCGGAGTTTGTCGGCTGGTTTCGTCATCATGTGACAGCGTTTCCCGTGGTTCATGCGCGGCTGACGGCCTACCTGACCAGTACCGATGCCGACGTCTGGTTGATCACCGGCTCGCCGCAGTCGCTGGTGGAACAGGTCTATCGCGATACCCTCTGGCTGCCGCGGGTGAATCTGATAGCCAGCCGCACCGCGCGCCGCTGGGGCGGCTGGGTATTGACCCTGCGCTGCCTGGGCCATGAAAAGGTGGTGCAGCTGGAGAAAAAGATTGGCGCACCGCTGCAGCTGTATAGCGGCTATAGCGACAGCGAGCAGGATAACCCGTTGCTCGGCTTTTGCCAGCATCGCTGGCGGGTCACTCCGCAGGGAGAGCTGCAGCAGCTGGAGTAATAGTGTGTAATTGATAGCTCCCATGTATAATGCGCCCCGCTTTTTCTGCTGGAGTGGCCGCTGTGTCTGACCTCGAACTCAATGATGAATACTGGATGCGTCATGCCCTGACGCTGGCGAAGCGCGCCTGGGAAGAGGGTGAGGTACCGGTGGGCGCGGTGCTGGTGCATAACAATCAGGTCATTGGTGAGGGCTGGAACCGGCCGATAGGCCGTCACGACCCTACCGCCCATGCGGAAATTATGGCCTTACGCCAGGGCGGACTGGTGCTGCAAAACTACCGCCTGATCGATGCCACGCTATACGTGACCCTCGAGCCCTGCGTGATGTGCGCGGGGGCGATGGTGCACAGCCGTATCGCCCGCCTGGTGTTTGGCGCCAGGGATGCCAAGACCGGCGCCGCCGGCTCGCTGATGGATGTTCTGCACCACCCGGGAATGAACCATCGGGTTGATATTAGCGAAGGCGTGCTGGCGGAGTCCTGCTCTGCCATGCTGAGCGACTTCTTCCGCTGGCGGCGGGAAGAGAAAAAAGCGCTGAAGAAAGCCCGGGAGCAGAACGGGGAAAGTTAATACAGGTGGCCCGGGAGTTTCATCCGGGCATTATCCATCTGTTTATCGGCGCGAAACTTGAAAAAGGGCAGGGTGGTCTCCTGCGGCTGTTCGAGCTCATTGGGGAGCACGGCCGGGTAATCTTCCGCCAGGGCCAGCGTTTGCTGCTGCTGGCGCTCCTTCTCTGACAAATAGCCGACAAGGCTTATCTGATATTTGCGGATGTTTTCCACATAGGCGTAGGCCTCATGGCCGCGGGCATAGCCGTATTTTAGTTTGCTGTAATAGGGTTTCTGGCTCAGCAGCGGTAAACGCAGCTTAACGTCCGCCCAGCTGTTAGGATTGCCTTTCTGTTTGCGGGTGAGCGCCATGGCGTCCAGCATATGGGCATAGCCCATATTGTAAGCGGCCAGCGCAAACCAGATGCGTTCATCTTTCGGGATCGAATCCGGCACTTTATCCATCATATCCTGTAGATAGCGCATGCCGCCGTCGATACTCTGCGCCGCATCGGTCCGGTCAGTCAGCCCCAGACTTTGCGCCGTATTGCGCGTGAGCATCATCATGCCGCGCACGCCGGTGGGGGAGGTGGCCTGCGGATCCCAGTGGGATTCCTGCCAGGCAATCGCGGCCAGCAGGCGCCAGTCGATCTCGCGGGCGTACTTTTCAAACAGCGGCTGCACCTCCGGAAGAATGTTTTCCACCGCGCGCAGGAAGGTGCGGGTATCGACGTAATCAAAATCGTTGCCGTGGCCGAGGTACTTCTCCTCCAGGCGCGCCAGGGTGCCGTCTTCATTGATGTTGTTGAAGAAATCAAGCATCGCCGCCGACAGGGAATTATCATCGTCCCGGGCGCTGAACCAGGTGACCGGCTGTTCGTCGGTGATATCGAGGGCTACCGCCAGCTCCGGATGGACGCGCTGAAACAGGCTGACGGCCACCGAGTCGGCGATGGTGTAATCGAGTTTGCCGTCAATCACCGCCTGCATCAGCGCCGTGGTGCCGCGTTTTTCGTCCACGCGCCAGGCAAGATCCGGGTATTTCTCGGCTTTTAAGGTCTGCAGGTCGTTGATCGCCACGTGGCCCGGAGCGATGGCGAGCTGCTCGGCGGTCAGCGCCGCGAGGGTGCGCGGCCGGGTATTGCCGACGCGGTAGACCAGCTGTTGCGAAACAGAATAGTAGGTGGGGCCGGCCTGATAGTTTTTCACCCGCTCCTGGTTATAGACCAGCCCGGCAGCCAGCATATCGGCCTGACCGTCGTCGAGGTCGTCAAACAGCTGGCTGATGTTCTGCCGGACGGTTATCTTAAGCGTCACGCCGAGGTAGTCGGCAAACTGCTTCGCCAGTTCGTAGTCCAGGCCGAACGTTTTATTGTTCATGGTGGCAAAGGTCATCGGCGAGTTGATGGTGCTGATGCGCAGCTCGCCGCGAGCGATAATACCCGCCACCCGGTTCTCGGGTTTACCGGACCAGGGGATCGACGGCCACAGGGCAGCCGCCAGCAAAAGGGTGACAATGCCGATCAGCAGATAATTAATCTTTAATTTTTTCAGCGCGTTAATCTTCTGCAGCTTCAGGTTCCTCAGCAGGCGATGTCCGGAAAAAACGCAAGGTTGTCGTCGAATGAGCGGCATTCTGCTTAAGAATGCGCCAGTTGGCAACTTATTCGCGATAGGCGTCACATTTATTGATAAACAGCATCAATGATTTTATTTCTACGCAAACGGTTTCGTCGGGGCGCAGGATTCACTATAATGACGCCCGTTTCCCCCCCTGGCTCACCCTGAAAGCTTCGAAGACGAGAGACTTATGATGGAAATTTTGCGTGGTTCACCTGCACTGTCGGCATTCCGTATTAATAAACTGCTGGCACGATTTCAGGCGGCCAACCTTCCGGTAAGCGCCATATACGCCGAGTATATTCATTTTGCCGATCTGAACGCCCCGCTGAGCGCTGACGATCGCGAGCGCCTGGCGCGACTGCTTAAATATGGCCCGAGCTTAAACAGCCATACCCCGACCGGTAAATTACTGCTCGTGACCCCTCGCCCTGGCACCATCTCTCCCTGGTCTTCTAAAGCTACCGATATCGCCCATAACTGCGGCCTGGCTCAGGTTGTGCGTCTGGAGCGCGGCGTGGCGTATTATGTTGAAGCCTCGACCCTGAGCGAAGCGCAGTGGACCGCGGTGGCGGCGGAACTGCACGACCGCATGATGGAGAGCGTCTTCGACGCGCTGGAAGCGGGCGAAAAGCTGTTCGCTCACCATCAGCCGACGCCGGTGACCAGCGTTGACCTGCTGGGCGAAGGGCGTCAGGCGCTGATTGACGCCAACCTCCGTTTGGGTCTGGCGCTGGCAGATGACGAAATTGACTACCTGCAGGACGCGTTTACCCGTCTGGGACGCAATCCGAACGACATCGAGCTGTACATGTTCGCCCAGGCGAACTCAGAGCACTGTCGCCACAAGATTTTCAACGCCGACTGGATCATCGACGGCGAACAGCAGCCGAAGTCGCTGTTCAAAATGATCAAAAACACCTTCGAAAAAACGCCGGACTACGTCCTGTCGGCCTATAAAGACAACGCCGCGGTGATGGAAGGGTCTGAAGTGGGGCGCTATTTTGCCGACCACCAGACCGGGCGCTACGACTTCCATCAGGAGCCGGCGCACATTCTGATGAAGGTGGAAACCCATAACCACCCGACGGCCATCTCCCCATGGCCGGGCGCGGCAACCGGCTCCGGCGGCGAGATCCGCGATGAAGGCGCCACCGGCCGCGGCGCGAAGCCGAAAGCGGGTCTGGTGGGCTTCTCGGTTTCCAACCTGCGCATCCCGGGCTTCGAACAGCCGTGGGAAGAAGATTTCGGGAAACCGGATCGCATCGTCACCGCCCTGGACATCATGACCGAAGGCCCGCTGGGCGGCGCGGCGTTTAACAACGAATTTGGTCGTCCGGCGCTGAACGGCTACTTCCGCACCTATGAAGAGAAAGTCACCAGCCATAACGGCGAAGAGCTGCGCGGCTACCACAAACCGATCATGCTGGCCGGCGGTATCGGCAACATCCGCGGCGAGCACGTGCAGAAGGGCGAGATTACCGTCGGCGCGAAGCTGATCGTGCTGGGCGGCCCGGCGATGAACATCGGCCTCGGCGGCGGCGCGGCGTCTTCCATGGCCTCCGGTCAGTCCGATGCCGACCTCGATTTCGCCTCCGTCCAGCGTGACAACCCGGAAATGGAGCGTCGCTGTCAGGAGGTGATCGACCGCTGCTGGCAGCTGGGCGACGCCAACCCGATCCTGTTTATCCACGACGTCGGCGCCGGCGGTCTCTCCAACGCCATGCCGGAGCTGGTTAGCGACGGCGGCCGCGGCGGTAAATTCCAGCTGCGCGATATCCTGAGCGATGAGCCAGGCATGAGCCCGCTGGAGATCTGGTGTAACGAATCGCAGGAACGTTATGTCCTGGCGGTCGCCCCGGAGCAACTGCCGCTGTTCGACGAGCTGTGCCGCCGCGAGCGCGCGCCTTATGCGGTTATCGGCGAAGCCACCGCCGAGCAGCACCTGAGCCTGAGCGACAGCCACTTTAACGATCAGCCGATCGATCTGCCGCTGGACGTCCTGCTTGGTAAAACGCCGAAAATGACCCGCGACGTGCAGACTCTGAAAGCCCAGGGCAGCGCGCTGGATCGCCAACCGATCACCATCGCCGACGCGGTTAACCGCGTACTGCACCTGCCGACGGTGGCCGAGAAAACCTTCCTCGTGACCATCGGCGATCGCACCGTGACCGGCATGGTCGCTCGCGACCAGATGGTCGGCCCGTGGCAGATCCCGGTGGCCAACTGCGCGGTAACCACCGCCAGCCTCGACAGCTACTACGGCGAAGCGATGGCGATGGGCGAGCGCGCCCCGGTTGCTCTGCTGGACTTCGCCGCCTCCGGCCGTCTGGCGGTTGGCGAAGCGCTGACCAACATCGCCGCCACGCAGATTGGCGAGCTGAACCGCGTGAAGCTGTCGGCTAACTGGATGGCCGCTGCCGGCCACCCGGGCGAAGACGCTGGCCTGTATGAGGCGGTGAAAGCGGTGGGCGAAGAGCTGTGCCCGGCGCTGGGCCTGACCATTCCGGTCGGCAAAGACTCAATGTCGATGAAAACCCGCTGGCAGGAAGGCAGCGAGCAGCGTGAGATGACCTCTCCGCTGTCGCTGGTGATCTCCGCCTTCGCCCGTGTCGAAGATGTTCGTCATACCGTCACGCCGCAGCTCTCGACGGAAGATAACGCCCTGCTGTTGATCGACCTCGGTAAAGGGCACAACGCGCTGGGCGCGACGGCGCTGGCGCAGGTCTATCGCCAGCTCGGCGACAAGCCGGCTGACGTGCGCGATGTCGCGCAGCTGAAAGGCTTCTGGGATGCGATGCAGGCCCTGGTGGCGCAGCGTAAACTGCTGGCCTACCACGACCGCTCCGACGGCGGCCTGCTGGTCACCCTGGCGGAAATGGCCTTTACCGGCCACTGCGGTGTGGAGGCGGATATCGCCGCGCTGGGCGACGACCGTCTGGCGGCGCTGTTCAACGAAGAGCTGGGGGCGGTGATCCAGGTCCGCGCCGCAGACCGTGAGGCGGTGGAAGCCATTCTGGCGGTTAACGGCCTGGCGGACTGTGTGCATTACCTCGGTAAAGCGGTCGAGGGCGATCGCTTCGTGCTGACCGCCGGCGATCAGACGGTGTTTAGCGAAAGCCGCACCACGCTGCGCATGTGGTGGGCGGAAACCACCTGGCAGATGCAGCGTCTGCGCGACAACCCGGCCTGCGCCGATCAGGAGCACGAGGCGAAAGCCAACGACGCCGACCCGGGCCTCAATGTGAAGCTCTCGTTTGATATTAATGACGATGTCGCCGCACCGTACATTGCCACTGGCGCGCGTCCGAAAGTGGCCGTCCTGCGCGAGCAGGGTGTGAACTCTCACGTTGAAATGGCGGCGGCCTTCCATCGCGCTGGCTTTGACGCCATTGACGTGCATATGAGCGACCTGCTGGCGGGCCGCACCGGTCTCGGCGATTTCCATGCCCTGGTGGCCTGCGGCGGCTTCTCCTACGGCGACGTGCTGGGGGCAGGTGAAGGCTGGGCGAAGTCGATTCTGTTCAACGAGCGCGTGCGCGATGAGTTCGCGACCTTCTTCCATCGTCCGCAGACCCTGGCGCTCGGCGTGTGCAACGGCTGTCAGATGATGTCCAATCTGCGCGAGCTGATCCCGGGCAGCGACCTGTGGCCGCGCTTTGTGCGCAACCACTCTGACCGCTTTGAAGCGCGCTTCAGCCTGGTGGAAGTGACGCAAAGCCCGTCTCTGCTGCTGCAAGGCATGGTTGGCTCACAGATGCCGATTGCGGTCTCCCACGGCGAAGGTCAGGTGGAAGTGCGCGACAGCGCGCATCTGGCCCAGCTGGAGAGCAAAGGCCTGGTGGCGCTGCGCTTCGTGGATAACTTCGGCAAAGTGACCGAAACCTATCCGGCGAACCCGAACGGTTCCCCGAACGGTATCACCGCCGTGACCAGCGAAAGCGGGCGCGCGACCATCATGATGCCGCACCCGGAACGCGTCTTCCGCACCGTAAGCAACTCCTGGCACCCGGAAAACTGGGGCGAAGACAGCCCGTGGATGCGTATCTTCCGCAATGCGCGTAAACAGCTGGGTTAATTTTCCCGCAGCGTGTCACGCGAACGTATCAGCCCCCTGCTCAGGCAGGGGGCTTTTTTTTATCTGTGACGGCCGGCACGCCAGGGTGTCGGGAATCACCGACAACCGGCATATTGCAGTGTCGCCAAAAGGCGACACTTAAGTTATTGATTTAAATGATGAGTAACCTGGGATACATTTGGTGTCGCTAATTGGCGACGCTATGGATAAAAAGTGTACTGCGCTGGGGTGGCTGGCTTTTATGGTTAAAGCCATATATATCAATGTGTTAATAAAATGTTTGGAAAGGTGGCATAGTTCATGCATAATAATAACCAGTGGCTCATTCACCTTCTTATGTCAGCCCCTTCGGGACGCGCTACATAAACTTCGAATGACGCACAAACAGGTGCCTGCCGTCCAACTCCTGATAATAGCCTGGCTTTATCAGACATCGGGCGAAACGTCGAGTAAGGCACCGCCTCATTCCTGAACAAAGCCAGGCCTTGCGCCTGGCTTTGTTGTTTCTGGGGCGCCGTGGCGACGGGTATCGCTTTTCTCCGGCGCGCTCCTCAGTTAGCATCGACCAGAGCTAATGATTGAGACCACACCTTTGAAGCGACTCTCTCTTTTTCCCCGTTCGCTGCGTCAGCTGGTGACGCTCTCCTTTGTGCTGATCCTGCTGCCGTTACTGGTGCTGGCCTGGCAGGCCTGGCAGAGCCTCAATGCCCTCAGCGCCCAGGCGGCGCATATCAACCGTACGACGCTGGTCGATGCCCGCCGCAGTGAGGCGATGATCAATGCCGCGCTGGAGATGGAACGCAGCTATCGCCAGTACTGCGTGCTGGACGATCCGACGCTGGCGCGCGTCTATCAAAACCAGCGGCAGCGCTACAGCCAGATGCTGGACGCGCACGCCGGCGTGTTGCCGGACGAAAAGCTCTGGCAGGCGCTGCGCCAGGATGTCAGCGATCTGGCGCAGCTGCAGTGTAACAACAGCGGCCCTGACGCCGAGGCAGCCGCCAGACTGGAAGTTTTCGCCAGTAATAACAGCGACATGGTCCAGGCGACCCGGGCGGTGGTCTATTCCCGCGGCCAGCAGCTGCAGCAGGAGATTGCCGAGCGCGGCCAGTTTTTCGGCTGGCAGGCGCTGGTGCTGTTTCTGCTGAGCCTGGCGCTGGTGCTGCTTTTCACCCGCATGATCATCGGCCCGGTGAAAGGTATCGAAAGAATGATCAATCAGCTGGGCGCAGGGAAGTCGCTGGACGACGCGGCATTGTTTACTGGCCCGCGCGAGCTGCGCTCGGTGGGCAAGCGCATCATCTGGCTCAGCGAGCGCCTGGCATGGCTGGAGTCGCAGCGGCATCAGTTTCTTCGCCATCTGTCGCATGAGCTTAAAACCCCGCTGGCCAGTATGCGTGAAGGCACCGAGCTGTTGGCCGACCGGGTCGCCGGACCGCTGACGCCGGAGCAGCAGGAGATCGTCGAGATCCTCGACAGCAGCAGCCGCAACCTGCAAAAGCTGATTGAACAGCTGCTGGACTACAACCGCAAACAGGCCGACGGCCCGGTAGCCCGGGAAGCAGTGGACCTGGTGGAGCTGGTGGAAAACGTCGTGGCGGCGCACAGTTTGCCTGCGCGGGCTAAACTGATGCATACCGAGCTGGCGCTGCGGGCGCGGCATTGTCTGGCGGAGCCTGCGTTATTGATAAGCGTAATGGATAATCTCTACTCCAATGCGGTGCACTATGGCGCTGAATCCGGTAACATTCGTATCCATAGCTACCGGCACGGAGAGCAGGTGCGTATTGATGTCGCCAACAGCGGCGAACCGATCCCGGCCGCGGAAAAGAATATGATTTTTGAGCCTTTTTACCAGGGAAGTCACCAGCGTAAGGGGGCCGTTAAAGGCAGTGGGCTGGGGTTAAGCATCGCCCGCGACTGTGTCCGTCAGATGCAAGGGGAACTCAGTCTGGTTGACGCCCCCGCCGGGCAGGTCTGTTTTCGCATTACGCTTCCCTCAGCGCCGGAATAATCCAACTAATGAATCGATATCGGGGAACTATGTCCCAATTCCTGGCCTGGCGCCGTTCCCTTAGCGGATGGCTGCTCTCAGGCATTGCTTGTCTGACGCTGGCGGGGTGTTCCGCCGGCTTCTCGCCGCATAGTGCGGAAGGTGCTGCCGCCCCCGGGCAGGCGCAGCACCAGGTGGCCGATTTTGTCGCCGTGGACTGCGCTGATATCTGGGCGCACAGCAGCGATGCCAGCGACAAAAACCCCCTCTACTGGCTGCGGGGCATTGACTGCGCCGATCGTCTCGCGCCGGTGCAGGCGCGAGCGGAGGCGAAACGCCATACCGACGACAGCTGGCAGGACGCATTCCGCCGCGGCATTCTGCTTGCCGATGCCAAAATTACCCCTGACGAGCGCCGCGAGCTGGTGGCGCGTCTCGACACCTTCAGCCCGCAAATCGCCGTTCAGGTCCGCCCGCTATATCAGCTCTGGCGCGACGGGCAGACCCGTCAGCTGCAGCTGGTGGAGGAGCGAGCCCGCTACGCGAAGCTTCAGCAGTCCAGCGATAGCGAGCTGGAGACGTTGCGCCAGCAGGAGCAGTCGCTGCGCCAGCAGCTGGAGCTGACCACCCGTAAGCTGGAGAATCTGACGGATATTGAACGCCAGCTATCCAGCCGCAAGCCGGGCGGCAATTTCGGCAGCGAAAAAGTACCGGAGGTGATCCATGACGATCCGTAAACCGGCGCGTTTGCTGCTGGTGGATGACGATCCGGGGCTGCTGAAGCTGCTCGGCATGCGTCTGGTCAGCGAAGGCTATAGCGTGGTCACCGCCGAGAGCGGACCGGAAGCGCTGCGCGTGCTGGGACGTGAGAAAGTGGATCTGGTGATTAGCGATCTGCGGATGGATGAAATGGACGGCCTGCAGCTGTTCAGTGAGATCCAGAAGGGGCAGCCCGGCATGCCGGTGATCATTCTCACCGCCCATGGCTCGATCCCCGACGCGGTGGCGGCCACCCAGCAGGGCGTCTTCAGCTTCCTGACCAAGCCAGTTGATAAAGACGCCTTGTATAAAGCCATTGATGAGGCGCTGGAGCAGCGATCGCCAGCCACCGACGAAGCGTGGCGCCAGGCGATTGTCACCCGCAGCCCGCTGATGCTGCGCCTGCTCGAGCAGGCCGGGATGGTGGCGCAGTCCGACGTCAGCGTGCTGATTAACGGCCAGAGCGGGACCGGGAAGGAGATAGTCGCCCAGGCGATCCACAACGCCAGCCCGCGTCATGACAAGCCTTTCGTGGCGATTAACTGCGGCGCGCTGCCGGAACAGCTGCTCGAGTCCGAACTGTTCGGCCATGCTCGGGGCGCCTTTACCGGCGCGGTCAGCAACCGCGAAGGGTTATTCCAGGCCGCCGAAGGCGGCACGCTGTTTCTCGACGAGATCGGCGATATGCCTGTCGCCCTGCAGGTGAAGCTGCTCCGCGTCCTGCAGGAGCGTAAGGTTCGCCCGCTCGGCAGCAACCGCGATATCGAGATCAACGTGCGGATCATCTCCGCCACCCACCGCGACCTGCCGAAGGCGATGGCCCGCGGCGAGTTTCGCGAAGATCTGTTTTATCGCCTCAATGTGGTTAACCTGAAGATCCCGCCGCTCTCCGAACGCACGGAAGATATTCCGCTGTTGGCCAACCATCTGCTGCGTCAGTCCGCCGATCGCCATAAGCCGTTCGTGCGGGCATTTTCCAGCGATGCAATGAAGCGGCTGATGGCCGCCAAATGGCCGGGCAATGTGCGCCAGCTGGTGAACGTGATTGAGCAGTGCGTGGCCCTGACCTCGTCGCCGGTGATCGGCGATGCGCTGGTGGAACAGGCGCTGGAAGGCGAGAACACGGCGCTGCCGACCTTCGTGGAAGCGCGCAATCAGTTTGAGCTGAACTACCTGCGCAAGCTGCTGCAGATTACCAGGGGCAACGTCACCCACGCCGCGCGGATGGCTGGACGCAACCGCACCGAATTCTATAAGCTGCTGTCGCGCCATGAGCTCGACGCCAATGACTTTAAAGAGTAGCTCCGCAACATAGCGCAAGATATGATACGGTAAGCAACCGGTTACGCGACTAAGACAGGAACACCATGAAAAAGATTGATGCGATTATTAAACCTTTCAAACTGGATGACGTGCGTGAAGCGCTGGCCGAAGTCGGCATCACCGGGATGACGGTAACGGAAGTGAAAGGCTTTGGCCGCCAGAAAGGGCACACCGAACTCTACCGCGGCGCGGAGTATATGGTGGATTTTCTGCCGAAAGTGAAAATTGAAATCGTGGTGACCGACGATATCGTCGATACCTGTGTGGATACCATCATCCGTACCGCGCAGACCGGTAAAATCGGTGACGGCAAGATCTTTGTCTTCGACGTGGCGCGGGTCATTCGTATCCGTACCGGCGAAGAAGACGACGCGGCGATTTAACGCTCGCCGCTCGCTGCAGTATTGCCGGGTGGCGCTGCGCTTACCCGGCCTACAAATCCCCGCGGCGTCGGGGCTTACAGCACCTTATGCGGGCCGAAGCATTCGTAATGAATGTGGTCTTTATTGACCCCTAATTCTACCAGCTGCTTCGCTGCAAACTGCATAAACGCTACCGGGCCGCAGAGATAATACTGCATCTGCGGGTCGCGAATAGTTTCCGCCACCGCCGCTAAATCCATCAAACCTTCGCTATCAAAACGTCCTGCCTGACGGTCAGCCTCGCTCGGGTTGCGATACCAGACGTGAGCGGTAAACGCCGGCAGCGCCGCGCCGAGCGCCTGCACCTCATCGGCAAAGGCGTGGACCTCGCCATTTTCCGCCGCATGGAGCCAGTTCACCTGACCCTGATGATGGCTCTTCGCCAGCGCATCCAGCATCGCCAGCATCGGCGTTTGCCCAACGCCGCCGGAGATCAGGGTGACCGGCGTCTGCGGCTCAACATTAAGGAAGAAATCTCCCGCCGGGGCGGCCAGATAGACCACATCGCCTTCGCTGGCATGGTTATGCAGCCAGCTGGAAACCTGGCCGCCTTCCTCGCGTTTAACCGCGATGCGGTAGCCCTTACCGTCCGCTTTGCGGGTCAGGGAGTACTGGCGAATTTCCTGATATTCGAAGCCTTCCGGCTTCAGCCAGATGGCCAGATACTGCCCAGGCTGGTAATCGGCGACCGGCTGGCCGTCGACCGGCTCGAGCTCAAAGCTGGTGATAAGCTGGCTGCGCGGGGTTTTCTTCACGATGCGGAACGCGCGAGTCCCTTCCCAGCCGCCGGTTTTACTGGCGTTTTGCTGATAGATCTCGGCTTCGCGGCCGATAAAGACGTTCGCCAACACCCCGTAGGCTTTACCCCAGGCATCGAGCACTTCCTGGCCCGGACTGAACATTTCATCGAGGGTCGCCAGTAGATGGCTGCCAACAATATTGTACTGCTCCGGTTTGATCTGGAAGCTGGTGTGTTTCTGGGCGATCTTTTCCACCGCCGGCAGCAGGGCAGGCAGGTTATCGATATTGCTGGCGTAGGCGGCAATGGCGTTGAACAGCGCTTCTCGCTGGTCGCCATTGCGCTGGTTGCTCATATTGAAGATCTCTTTGAGCTCCGGGTTATGCGCGAACATCCGATCGTAGAAATGGGCGGTTAACTTTGGTCCAGTCTCTACCAGCAGAGGGATGGTGGCTTTGACCGTAGCGATGGTTTGAGCGTCGAGCATAGTGTGCTTCCTTGGGTGTTATCTTAATGATGTATTTTAAATGCATCTTAAGGAAATAACCCTGCGTTGTAAATGGTTCTTTAACACTTTCCGCCGTTGCAGTTACAACATGAAGAATTTGCATCACAATCCTGAAAAGAAATCCGTTGATACTGAGAGAGGCGTTATTGCTCAAAGCCTTGTGTCATGCGGAGCCAAACGTTTGCGTAAAATCCTTTGTCAAGACCTGTTATCACAGAATGATTCGGTTATACTGTGGGCCGTTGTCCAATCGGACCGCCTTTTTAGGCCGAAATTTTATTGTTAGCTGAGTCAGGAGATGCGGATGTTAAAGCGTGAAATGAACATTGCCGATTATGATGCCGAACTGTGGCAGGCTATGGAGCAGGAAAAAGTACGTCAGGAAGAGCACATCGAACTGATCGCCTCCGAAAACTACACCAGCCCGCGCGTAATGCAGGCGCAGGGCTCTCAGCTGACCAACAAATACGCTGAAGGATATCCGGGCAAGCGTTACTACGGCGGCTGCGAATACGTCGACGTGGTTGAGCAACTGGCTATCGACCGCGCGAAAGAGCTGTTCGGCGCTGACTATGCTAACGTCCAGCCGCACTCCGGCTCCCAGGCTAACTTTGCCGTCTACACCGCGCTGCTGCAGCCGGGCGACACCGTGCTCGGTATGAACCTGGCGCAGGGCGGCCACCTGACTCACGGCTCCCCGGTTAACTTCTCCGGCAAACTGTACAACATCATCCCTTACGGTATTGATGAGTCCGGCAAAATTGACTACGACGACATGGCGAAGCAGGCTCAGGAACACAAACCGAAGATGATCATCGGTGGTTTCTCCGCTTACTCCGGTATCGTTGACTGGGCAAAAATGCGTGAAATCGCTGACAGCATCGGCGCTTACCTGTTCGTCGATATGGCGCACGTGGCAGGCCTGATTGCCGCTGGCGTATACCCGAACCCGGTTCCGCATGCTCACGTCGTGACCACCACCACCCACAAAACCCTGGCGGGTCCGCGCGGCGGCCTGATCCTGGCGAAAGGCGGTAGCGAAGAGCTGTATAAGAAGCTGAACTCTGCGGTATTCCCAAGCGCGCAGGGCGGCCCGCTGATGCACGTTATCGCGGCGAAAGCGGTGGCGCTGAAAGAAGCGATGGAGCCAGAGTTTAAAGTTTACCAGCAGCAGGTTGCGAAAAACGCCAAAGCAATGGTGGAAGTGTTCCTGAACCGCGGCTACAAAGTGGTGTCTGGCGGTACTGAGAACCATCTGTTCCTGCTGGACCTGGTGGATAAAAACCTGACCGGTAAAGAAGCTGACGCCGCCCTGGGCCGCGCCAACATCACCGTCAACAAAAACAGCGTGCCGAACGATCCGAAGAGCCCGTTTGTGACCTCCGGTATCCGCATCGGTTCTCCGGCTGTGACTCGTCGCGGCTTTAAAGAAGCGGAAGTCAAAGAGCTGGCTGGCTGGATGTGTGACGTGCTGGACAATATCAATGACGACGCGGTCATTGAGCGCGTGAAAGGCAAAGTGCTGGATATCTGCGCCCGCTTCCCGGTTTACGCGTAAGCGTTAGCGTTGACATCAAAAAGGCCGCGTTTGCGGCCTTTTTTGCATCTGCAGATTAGCGACGGTCGAGGGAGATTGCCCCGGGGCCGGTGATTGCCAGCAGCAGGAAGGCACCGGCGATGCTGACGTTTTTCCAGAAGTTAATCATGTTCGGCAATACCGCATCGCCAGTCATATCCCAGTAGTGATGGCCAATCACCGCCGTGCCCAGGGTGTAGAAAATAAAGATGACCGCCAGCGGGCGGGTGAAAAAGCCCAGCACAATTAAAATCGCGGCAGGCACTTCCATAATGACGGCGATAATCGCCGCCAGGGTCGGCATCGGCGCGCCGGAGGCGGCCATGTATTGCACCGTACCGCTAAAGCCCAGCAGTTTGGGGTAGCCAAAAAGTAGAAACAGAACCACCACGGCGATGCGGGCGATGAGCAGTAGCAGAGAGCGGGATGCGCCAAAATCAAAATAGCGGAGTGTGTTCATAATCAGCTCGTTATGAGAGACGTGTGATTTAAACGTAATACACAAAGTTGCCAGCCGCCATAGCAGGAAAATAATAATGTCGCGCTTCGTTTCATCAGGATTTCGCCGTATCGTTGGTCGCACTTTGATGCCCGGTTATCGGATTTTAGTTAATACAACCGGTGACGGAGTGGGGAGTGCTCCGTGATGCGCGTCACGATTTAAAGACAAATGTACTCAACTTCCATATAGAGAGTGAGACACAGGTTTACTCACGATGGGGTTTATCGCCAGACTATCGCCACCATTCGGGAGGAAATCATGGTCTTGCACTCCACGCGCTGGCTGGCGCTCAGTTATTTCACTTACTTTTTTAGCTACGGTATTTTTCTGCCCTTCTGGAGCGTCTGGCTGGCCGGCAACGGGCTGACCCCGGAAACCATCGGCATTTTGCTTGGCGCCGGTCTGGTGGCCCGTTTTCTCGGCAGCCTGCTGATCGCCCCGCGGGTGAGCGACCCCTCCCGGCTGATCGCCGCGCTGCGCGTGCTGGCGCTGTTAACCTTGCTCTTCGCGCTGGCCTTCTGGGCCGGCAGCCACGTGGCATGGCTGCTGGTGATTATCATCGGCTTCAACCTGTTCTTTTCACCGCTGGTGCCGCTGACGGATGCTCTGGCCAATACCTGGCAAAAGCAGATCACCATGGACTATGGCCGGGTGCGGCTATGGGGCTCCATCGCCTTTGTGATTGGTTCGGCGCTGACCGGTAAGCTGGTGAGCCTGTTTGATTATCGGGCGATCCTGCTGATGTTAAGCCTGGGTGTCGCCTCGATGCTGCTGGGTATGCTGCTTAAGCCGTCGGTGATGCCCCACGGGGAGTCGCGCCAGCAGCAGGGAGCAGGACTGACGGCCTGGCTGACGCTGGTACGCCAGAGCTGGCGCTTTCTCGCCTGCGTTTGTCTGCTGCAGGGGGCGCACGCCGCCTACTATGGCTTTAGCGCCATCTACTGGCAGCAGGCCGGCTATTCGGCCTCGGCGGTCGGTTATCTGTGGTCGTTAGGCGTGGTGGCGGAAGTGGTGATCTTCGCGCTGAGTAAAAAGGTGTTCCGCCGCTTTAGCGCGCGGGATCTGCTGCTGCTCTCTGCCCTGTGCGGGCTGGTTCGCTGGACGCTGATGGGCTGGACCACAGCGCTGCCGGGGCTTATCCTCGCGCAGATCCTTCACTGCGGGACCTTTACGGTGTGTCATCTGGCGGCGATGCGCTATATCGCCGCCCGCCAGGGCAGCGAAGTGATCCGCCTGCAGGCCGTCTACTCCGCGGTGGCGATGGGCGGGAGTATCGCCATCATGACCGTCTTCGCCGGCTTCCTCTACCAGCACCTGCACCAGGGCGTGTTCTGGGTAATGGCGCTGCTGACCATCCCGGCGTTGGCTATTCGGCCAAAAACGGTGGCGGCCTAGTCCTCGAGCATCGCGCAGATATGCTGCTGCTGGCGTTCGGTGAAGCAGTTCTCCGCGTGGATCAGCGGCGGTGAAAACAGCGGCAGCGCCGTCGCATAGGGAGTGACGATAAGCGTCACCCCTTTGGGCGCGCCTTCCTTCTGAAAGCGCTCTACGCTCTGGTATTTGATATTCAGCGGCAGCAGCGTCAGTTCGCGCAGCTGCTGCTCCAGGGCCGCTTCCATATCCGGATTATCATCGGTCAGCAGCAGAACCTGCTTCTCGTGCAGGTCGCTTTTCTGCATCAGCCAGGCGCCAAAGATCACCGCGATTAAGCTGGTCTCTTCCTCATTAAAACGGACGTGCCAGGCCTCCTCGAATTCGCTCAATGCCGCCTGGGTGGTGCGTAGTAAACGAGGATAGAGCCGGCTCACTTCCTCCGTGAGCGTGCTGTCGATGCCGATGGCAAACACGCTGCGGATCAATGCCTGCGACAAGTGAATATAAAGCTGGTCGCTCAGCCCCTGCTCGTCACTGAACGACCTGCCGGCGAGCATCTGGAAGCGGTGGATCAGGCCGGAAATAGCCAGCCGCAGGCGTCGATCCTGCGGGTGACCATCGCGAAGCGGATCGGGGGTTTTGAGCATCATAAACAGCAGCGAGAGGAAAAAAGGCTCTCCGACATGCGGCGGAGCGCCGACCCGGCGCTGCCAGTGGCGGACAATCTCCTTCGCCAGAGTGAACTCGGCGGCGGTCTGCGCCCAGCGTTGCTGTTCATCATTGAAGTCGGGTGAATAGCCCCGGTGATGCTCAAGCAGGCAGTACTGCAGGTACAGGCGCAGAAACTGGACGTCCCGGCAGTCGAACTGGCGATTGAGCGCTCGCGCGCAACGGTTCACCAGCGCCTGCAGGTTGGTATCATCGTACAAGGTACGGGCGATGCCTTCCTGTTTAAGCTGCGTTTTCAGCGCCGGGGTAAAATGATGGTTAACGAACTGCGGGCACAGGCGCAGCCCCCGCCGCAGCGCATGCAGCAGGCATAAACGTTGGTCGAGCGCGGCGCCTTCAATCCGATAGCTGCCGTCCACCTGTGACCGAAGGGTCAGGCGGTGGTAACGCTGAATTTCGCGTCCGGTCTCCTCGATATCCTGCCGGGCCGTGGTCTCATCAACGAGGTTGATTCTGCCAAGCCGTTCAGTCGTTACCGACTGTCCGGGCAGATAAAACATCAGGAGCACCTGGCTACGGCGCTGTGGACTGGAAAGCGCAGATGGTGGTTCAATGACGGTCATCATCTGGTAAGTTCCAGTTAGGGTTTCCGCTAAGGATAGACAATGACGGCGGCGGGGGCAGGGAAGTGCGCCCGCTTTAGCTCAGGATTGCTGGCGAAGTTCACAGAATTTTTCACGTGAGGAACAGATGAACAGAGTGAAACAATGCACCAGCGCGGCGTTTTTCATGGTTTTATCATGGACAGCCGCTGCGCATCCGCATAGCTTCATCAGTTTGCAGAGCGAGCCGGTGGTCAAAGACGGCCTGCTGAGCGCCTTTAAAATGCGCTGGACAATGGATGAAATAACCTCATCGGATCTGCTTTACGACGCCGGAAACGCTAAACCGGGCAGCGAAGTATGGAAAAAACTGGCGGCGGAGGTGATGGCCAACGTGCTCGGCCAGCACTATTTCAGCGAGCTGTGGCACAACGGCCAGCGGGTGAAATTTGACAATCGCCCCGACGGCTACGGTCTTGAGCGCGACGGCCTGCAGGCGGTACTGACCTTTACCCTGCCGCTGGCGACGCCGCAACCCGTTGCCGGGCAGACGTTTACCTTTTCCACTTTCGATCCGACCTACTATGTCGATATGTTTTATGACAAAGATAGCGATTTTTCCCTGCCCGCCGCGCTGCAGGCCGTCTGTAAGGCAACGGTGATGACGCCAAAACCGAATGACAAAATGCTCTCATACGCCCAGTCGCTGGATAAAGCGGATGCGCCGCCTGAGGATATGGCGCTGGGCAGCTATTTTGCCCAGAAGGTGACGCTGACATGTCAGTAATTTTTACCCCTCGCGCGCGAACTTCGCGCTGGAAAGCGCTGTGGCCGCTGGCGCTGCTGCTGGCCGTGAGCGTAACGGGCGGCATCTGGCTGTGGCTGGCCTGGCCGCAGGTGCTGATGCAGAGCGCGGTCTGGCAGCGCGCGCTCAATCTGGAGCTCAGCCGCCTGCTGCAGGCGGTGGCGGAGAACCCGGCTGCGGCGGGGCTGTCGCTGCTTGGATTCAGCTTCGTTTACGGGGTGCTGCATGCCTTAGGGCCCGGCCACGGCAAAATTGTCATTACGACCTGGCTTGCCACCCATCCCTCAAAGCTGAAATCGAGTATTAACCTGACGCTGGCCGCCTCTTTGTTGCAGGGGCTGGTGGCTATCGCGCTGGTGGTGGTGGTGCTGGCGCTACTGCAGCTGCCAGCGCGCCAGCTGCATCTCAGCAGTTTCTGGCTGGAGAAGGGCAGCTATTTGCTGGTGGGCGCGTTAGGTCTGCTGCTCTGCTGGCGGGCGCTGAAAAAGCTGCGTCTGCTGCTGAGCCGGCCAACGTTTACCGCGTTCACCCCGCATCATGTTCATAACGAACACTGCGGCTGCGGGCATCAGCATCTCCCGGCCCCGGAGCAGCTGCAGGCCGGCGATGACTGGCGGGCTCGCACCGTGATTGTCCTGTCGATGGGCATGCGTCCCTGCTCGGGGGCGATCATGGTCCTGCTGTTCAGCAAAGTGATCGGAGTGTTCAGCTGGGGGATGGCGGCGGCGCTGGCGATGGCGGCAGGGACCTCATTGACTATCACGGCGCTGGCGCTGCTGGTGCACAGTTTTCGCCAGCTGGCGGTGAAGCTGGGTCAGCATCAGGCGCCGCCGCTGTGGCGCCAGGTAGGCTGGCTGACGCTGGCGCTGGCCGGCGGCGTCATTTTGCTGGCGGCGGCAGGCGTGATGTGGTTCAGCGCCGTCCCGGCCGGCGGCGGGATCCGTCCGTTTTAGCCAGGCGTCGGGCGCAAATCCGAAAGTGGGCGCCGGCGCTTGCCGCTGACGCGGCGATGCTCTAGTTTTCCGCTTTTCGGCGGATGACAAGGAGTCGCTATGGCCGCAAATATCGTTTCTCCCGCGCAGAGCGGGCGGTTCTATTATGGCTGCGCCGGCGCCGCCGGGCTGCTGGCGGGCCTGGCGATCGTCTTCTGGTTTCCAGCCCTGGCCAGCTGGTGGCCGTCCGATCTGGTGCGCGTCTACCACGCCATGCCGTATGTTATGCGATTCGGGGTGGCGAGTGTCGCGGATATCCCGCTGGTGGCCTACGCCACCCTGACGCTGTCAGGCTTCGTGCTGGCCTTTTGCCATCCCGGGCACAGTAAACTGCCCATCGTCGCCTGGGCTGTGCATAACCAACCCTCGCCGCGGGAGATGGTCGACTGGATCCTGCGCAGTTGGGCGTTGCAGTTCGGTTTTCTGGTGATCATTTTCTGGCGTTTCGCGTTTATGAGTAAGCTAAGCAGCGACAGGCTAATGCAGATTGCGGGCATCTGTAACGACGTTTGCTATCTGGCCACGCTGGTGCTGGCAGCAATACTGCTGCGCGACGGCTGGCACGGCGTTAAAGGCGTTGCCGCACCGGCAGGCAATATTCGCATTCCGCTGATCGTTGCCCTGAGTTTTTATCTGCCGTTTCAGCTGGTATGGATTTTACTCAGTGCGCAGCAGTATGAGCTGCCGCTGTGGGGATGGCTGCTGCTGGTTCCGGCGATGGTGGGCGTGCTGCTCGCTCGCCTGGCGACGGTAGGAATCGCGCTGTGTTTCCGGTGCTGGCTGGGGCCGCAGGGCTGCCTGCGCTGGCGCGGACCGCTGGCTTTATTTAGCGGCCTGACGGTGCTCTGTATTGGCGGTAATGCGGTGATTCGCCAGATCCTGAGGATGCTGTCATGACATAAAAAAAGGAAGCCGCGGCTTCCTTTTTGACATCAGTAAGAGATTAACGCTTCAGCGCATCGCTCAGCTGCTCGCGCATGTTCGCCAGCATCGCTTTTACCACGCGCGGGTTACCGGCAACGATGTTGCCCGTCAGCATATAGTTATGACCGCCGGTGAAGTCGCACACGATAGCGCCTGCTTCACGAGCGATCAGCTCGCCTGCGGCGAAATCCCATGGTTTCAGGGCGATTTCAAAGTAACCGTCAACGCGGCCGGCGGCAACGTAGGCCAGATCCAGTGCGGCGGAGCCGGTACGGCGGAAATCGGCGCATTCGGTGAACATGTTGCCGAGAATATTCATGTAAGTGGTGGCGTGCTGCTTCGCCTTGAACGGGAAGCCGGTCGCGATGATGGTGCCGTCGAGGTCGCGAGCGTTGCTGCCGCGCAGACGGTAGCCGTTCAGCTGCGCGCCCTGGCCGCGGGTCGCGGTGAACAGTTCGTTACGCATCGGATCGTAAACCACCGCGACTTCAGTACGGCCTTTGATGCGTACGGCGATGGAAACAGAGAAGTGCGGCAGACGTTTAACGAAGTTGGTGGTGCCATCCAGTGGATCGATAACCCATTGAACATCCTGCTCTTCACCAGCGTGTTCACCGCTTTCTTCGGTGATAATGGTGTGCTGCGGGTAAGATTTGCGAATGGTTTCGATAATAATCGCTTCGGCGGCTTTATCGACGTTGGTCACAAAATCATTGCTGCCTTTCTGGCTGGTTTCTACGGTGTCTGGCGTTTCGTAGTGTTTGGCAATTAAATTACCCGCCTTGCGCGCGGCGCGCACGGCGATGTTCAGCATCGGATGCATCGGTCTCTCTCACTGGATGTTAAAGAACGGGAAAAAACGGCGCATATAATAACAGCGAAATCTGCTTATGTCTCCGTTTTATGGTAGCATGCCCGAATAATCTTTAGCCGAAGAACCATAATGCTGCAAAATATTCGAATCGTACTGGTAGAAACTTCCCACACCGGCAATATGGGCTCCGTTGCCCGCGCGATGAAAACCATGGGCTTAACCAACCTGTGGCTGGTCAATCCGCTGGTGAAGCCTGATTCCCAGGCCATTGCGCTGGCCGCGGGCGCCAGCGACGTCATTGGCAACGCGCAGATCGTCGATACCCTTGATGAAGCGCTGGCGGGCTGTAGCCTGGTGGTTGGCACCAGCGCGCGCTCCCGCACGCTGCCGTGGCCGATGCTCGACCCGCGCGAATGCGGTCTGAAAAGCATCGCCGAAGGCCAGCATGCGCCGGTGGCGCTGGTGTTTGGCCGCGAGCGCGTTGGCCTGACTAACGATGAACTGCAGAAGTGTCACTACCATGTGGCCATCGCCGCCAACCCGGAGTACAGCTCGCTGAACCTGGCGATGGCGGTGCAGGTTATCGCCTACGAAGTGCGGATGGCCTGGCTGGCGGCGCAGGAGCAAGCGCAGCCGGCGGTTGAGCACGAAGAAGCGCCGTACCCGCTGGTGGATGACCTGGAGCGTTTCTACGGCCATCTTGAGCAGACGCTGCTGGCGACGGGCTTTATCCGTCCGAACCATCCGGGGCAGGTGATGAACAAGCTGCGTCGTCTGTTCACCCGCGCGCGTCCGGAAAGCCAGGAGCTGAACATCCTGCGCGGCATGCTGGCGTCTATTGAGCAGCAGAATAAAGGTAAGTAAGAGCGTTAACGCCGGATGGCGCTTCGCTTATCCGGCCTACGAATCTACATCTCTGTTGTAGCCCGGGCGAGGCCTTTGGCCGACCCCGGGAGCGGCTCGAAATTAATAACGGCACGGAAAGCCAAATACCTGACTAAAACAGTCAAGTAAATAGTTGACCAAATTACTCGGGAATGTCAGACTTGGCCCTGCTATGCAATACCCATATTAATAAAAAGCCCGGCCAGGGGCGAGTTTGAGGTTAAGTAAGACATGAGACTGACATCTAAAGGGCGTTATGCCGTGACCGCGATGCTTGACGTTGCGCTCAACTCTGAAACGGGCCCGGTGCCGTTGGCAGATATTTCAGAGCGTCAGGGAATTTCGCTTTCCTATCTGGAACAGCTGTTCTCTCGCCTGCGTAAAAATGGCCTGGTTTCCAGCGTTCGTGGCCCAGGCGGTGGTTATCTGTTAGGTAAAGATGCCGGCAGTATCGCCGTCGGCGAAGTCATCAGCGCCGTGGACGAATCCGTTGACGCCACCCGTTGCCAGGGCAAGGGCGGCTGTCAGGGCGGCGATAAATGCCTGACTCACGCGCTGTGGCGCGATCTGAGCGAGCGCCTGACCGGCTTCCTGAACAATATCACCCTCGGAGAACTGGTGAATAACCAGGAGATCCTCGATGTTTCCGGTCGTCAGCATCAGCACGAAACCCAGCGCAATGCGCGCACCCAGGACGCGATCGACGTTAAACTGCGCGCCTGAGTGACCCGTCCCGTTTCGGGCTGCGGCTGACAGGGCGAGGCAGCGCGAAACGGCGGGACAACGATTATAAAGAGCTTTCAGAATCAGGCCGGGATGCTCCGACATTCCGTGTACTCGGTCGTACATCAAGCCGGTTGCCTGATTCCTTGCATTGAGTGATGTACGGAGTTTAAGAGCAATGAAATTACCGATTTACCTCGATTACTCCGCAACCACGCCGGTGGACCCGCGTGTTGCCGAGAAAATGATGCAGTTCCTGACCATGGACGGGACCTTTGGTAACCCGGCCTCCCGTTCCCACCGTTTTGGCTGGCAGGCTGAAGAGGCGGTTGATATCGCCCGCAACCAGATTGCCGAGCTGGTCGGTGCCGACCCGCGCGAAATCGTCTTTACCTCTGGTGCGACTGAATCCGACAACCTGGCGATCAAGGGTGCTGCCAACTTTTATCAGAAAAAAGGCAAGCACATCATCACCAGCAAAACCGAGCATAAAGCGGTTCTGGATACCTGCCGTCAGCTGGAGCGCGAAGGCTTCGAAGTGACCTACCTGGCGCCGCAGAGCAACGGGATTATCGATCTGAAAGAGCTGGAAGCGGCGATGCGTGACGACACCATCCTGGTTTCCATCATGCATGTGAATAACGAAATCGGCGTGGTGCAGGATATCGCTACCATCGGCGAGATGTGTCGCGCCCGCGGTATCATTTACCACGTAGACGCCACCCAGAGCGTGGGCAAGCTGCCTATCGATCTCAGCCAGCTGAAAGTGGACCTGATGTCCTTCTCCGGTCACAAAATCTACGGTCCGAAAGGCATCGGCGCGCTGTACGTGCGTCGTAAGCCGCGCATTCGTATCGAAGCGCAAATCCACGGCGGCGGCCACGAGCGCGGTATGCGTTCCGGTACTCTGCCTGTTCACCAGATCGTCGGCATGGGTGAAGCTTACCGTATCGCCAAAGAAGAGATGGAAAGCGAGATGGCGCGTCTGCGCACGCTGCGCAACCGTCTGTGGAACGGCGTGAAGGATATGGAAGAAGTGTACCTCAACGGCGACCTTGAGCAGGGCGCGCCGAACATTCTTAACGTCAGCTTCAACTATGTTGAAGGCGAGTCGCTGATTATGGCGCTGAAAGACCTGGCGGTTTCCTCCGGTTCAGCCTGTACTTCCGCGAGCCTTGAGCCATCCTACGTGCTGCGCGCGTTAGGCATGACTG
The DNA here is from genome assembly GCF_050378655.1 of Klebsiella sp. 7-CIP_Kleb. NCBI lineage: Bacteria > Pseudomonadati > Pseudomonadota > Gammaproteobacteria > Enterobacterales > Enterobacteriaceae > Klebsiella > Klebsiella sp. 7-CIP_Kleb. The sequence continues at coordinate 1,505,556 of NZ_JBNRLJ010000001.1, read as the reverse complement.
ATGAACTGGCGCACAGTTCTATTCGTTTCTCTTTAGGTCGTTTCACTACCGAAGAAGAGATTGACTACGCCATCAACCTGATTCGTAAATCCATTGGCCGTCTGCGCGAGCTTTCTCCACTGTGGGAAATGTTCAAACAGGGCGTGGATCTGAACAGTATTGAATGGTCACATCACTAATTCGGCACCAATAAGGAGAATTCATCATGGCATACAGCGAAAAAGTTATCGATCATTACGAGAACCCGCGCAACGTCGGCTCTTTTGACAACAGCGACGAGAACGTCGGCAGCGGCATGGTCGGCGCGCCGGCCTGCGGCGACGTGATGAAGTTGCAGATTAAAGTCAACAATGAAGGTATCATTGAAGACGCGCGCTTCAAGACCTACGGCTGTGGTTCTGCTATCGCTTCCAGCTCCCTGGTCACCGAGTGGGTGAAGGGTAAATCCCTGGACGAAGCGCAGGCGATCAAGAACACCGATATCGCCGATGAACTGGAACTGCCGCCGGTGAAAATTCACTGCTCTATTCTGGCGGAAGACGCGATTAAAGCCGCGATTGCGGATTACAAAAGCAAACGTGAAGCAAAATAATTAGTTGAGGTTTTGTTATGTCGATTACTCTTAGCGACAGTGCAGCAGCGCGAGTCAATGCCTTCCTGGCAAACCGCGGAAAAGGGTTTGGCCTGCGCCTGGGCGTGAGAACCTCCGGCTGCTCAGGTATGGCCTATGTACTGGAGTTTGTTGACGAGCCGGCGGCTGAAGACACCGTGTTTGAAGACAAAGGCGTGAAGGTCGTGATCGACGGCAAAAGTCTGCAATTCCTCGACGGCACGCAGCTGGACTTCGTCAAAGAAGGCCTTAACGAAGGGTTTAAGTTCACCAACCCGAACGTCAAAGATGAGTGCGGCTGCGGCGAAAGCTTTAACGTATAATCGGTACACCCCAACCCCACCGCGGTCACGCCGCGCGTGGGGTTTTCGTTTAGATGCATGACCCTGAGGTTACTATGGACTATTTCACCCTCTTCGGGTTACCAGCCAGCTATACCCTCTCGCTTGAACAACTGGCTGTCCGGTATCAGGATCTGCAGCGCCAGTACCATCCGGATAAATTTGCCAGCGCGCCCGCTGCGGAGCAGCTTGCGGCGGTTCAGTATTCCGCCACCATTAACCAGGCCTGGCAGACGCTGCGCCATCCCCTGACCCGCGCAGAATACCTCCTCTCGCTGCATGGCTTCGATCTGGCCAGCGAGCAGCATACCGTTCGCGATACCGCGTTCCTGATGGAACAGCTGGAACTGCGCGAAGAGTTGGATGAGATCGGCCAGGCGAAAGACGAAGCGCGGCTGGAAAGCTTTATCAAACGAGTGAAAGCGCTGTTTGATACCCGCCATCAGCTGATGGTTGACCAATTGCATAATGAGAGCTGGGAGGCGGCGGCGGACACGGTGCGTAAGCTCCGTTTCCTCGATAAACTGCGCAGCAGTGCTGAAGAACTCGAAGAAAAACTGCTCGATTTTTAATTTTCGGAAGCAATTATGGCCTTATTACAAATTAGTGAGCCCGGCCTGAGCGCCGCGCCGCACCAGCGTCGTCTGGCGGCCGGTATCGACCTGGGCACCACCAATTCTCTGGTGGCTACCGTGCGTAGCGGCCAGGCCGAGACTCTGCCCGATCATCAAGGCCGCTATCTGCTGCCGTCGGTGGTGAACTACCACGCATCGGGGCTGACCGTCGGCTATGACGCCCGGCTGAACGCCGCCCAGGATCCCGCCAACACCATCAGCTCCGTGAAACGGATGATGGGGCGCTCCCTCGCCGATATCCAACATCGCTATCCGCATCTGCCGTATCAGCTGCAGGCCAGTGAAAACGGCCTGCCGATGATCCAGACCGCCGGCGGCCTGCTGAACCCGATTCGCGTCTCCGCCGATATTCTGAAAGCGCTGGCTGCCCGGGCCACTGAAGCGCTGGCCGGCGAGCTCGACGGCGTGGTGATCACCGTTCCCGCTTATTTTGATGACGCCCAGCGTCAGGGGACCAAAGACGCGGCGCGTCTGGCGGGTCTGCACGTGCTGCGCCTGCTTAATGAACCGACCGCGGCGGCTATCGCCTATGGCCTTGATTCCGGCCAGGAAGGGGTGATTGCGGTCTACGATCTCGGCGGCGGCACCTTCGATATCTCTATTCTGCGCTTAAGCCGCGGGGTGTTTGAAGTGCTGGCTACCGGCGGCGATTCCGCTCTCGGCGGCGATGATTTCGATCATCTGCTGGCGGACTACCTGCGCGAGCAGGCAGGCTTCAGCGACCGTAGCGACAACCGCCTGCAGCGTGAGCTGCTGGATGCCGCCATCGCGGCGAAAATTGCCCTTAGCGATGCCGAGGTGGCGCACGTTGAGGTCGGCGGCTGGCAGGGCGATATCACTCGCAGCCAGTTTAACGATCTGATCGCCCCGCTGGTAAAACGCACGTTAATGGCCTGCCGCCGGGCGTTGAAAGACGCTGGCGTTGAGGCGCAAGAGGTGCTGGAAGTGGTGATGGTCGGCGGTTCGACCCGCGTGCCGCTGGTGCGCGAGCGCGTAGGCGAATTCTTCGGCCGCACTCCGCTGACCGCCATTGACCCGGACAAAGTCGTCGCCATTGGCGCGGCGATCCAGGCCGATATTCTGGTCGGCAACAAGCCGGACAGCGAACTGCTGCTGCTCGACGTTATCCCGCTGTCGTTAGGGCTGGAAACCATGGGCGGTCTGGTGGAGAAAGTGATCCCGCGTAATACCACCATTCCGGTGGCCCGCGCCCAGGAGTTCACCACCTTCAAAGATGGCCAGACGGCGATGTCCATTCATGTGATGCAGGGCGAGCGTGAGCTGGTGCAGGATTGCCGTTCGCTGGCGCGCTTTGCGCTGCGCGGTATCCCGGCGCTGCCGGCGGGCGGGGCGCATATTCGCGTCACCTTCCAGGTGGATGCCGATGGCCTGCTGAGCGTCACGGCGATGGAAAAATCGACCGGCGTGGAAGCCTCTATTCAGGTGAAACCGTCTTACGGTCTGACCGATGGCGAAATCGCCACCATGATTAAAGATTCGATGAGCTACGCCGAACAGGATATTCAGGCGCGCATGCTGGCTGAACAGAAAGTAGAAGCCGCACGCGTCCTGGAAAGCCTGACAAGCGCGCTGGCCGCCGACGCCGCGCTGTTAAGCGCCGCGGAGCGTCAGGCTATCGATGCTGCTGCGGAGCAGGTACGCGCCGCCGCGGCAGGCGACGACGCCGACGCCATTAAAGAAGCGATTAAAAATATCGACACACAAACCCAGGAATTCGCCGCCCGCCGTATGGATCAGTCGGTCCGTATCGCGCTGAAAGGCCAATCCGTGGACGAGGTTTAAAATGCCAAAAATTGTATTTCTGCCCCACCAGGACCTGTGTCCGGATGGCATCGTTGTGGAAGCTGAGACCGGTGAGACTATTCTGGATGCGGCGCTGCGTAGCGGCATCGAGATTGAACACGCTTGCGAAAAATCCTGTGCCTGCACCACCTGCCACTGCATCGTGCGTGAAGGCTTTGACTCGCTGGCGGAAAGTACCGAAGATGAAGACGATATGCTGGATAAAGCCTGGGGACTGGAGCCTGACAGCCGCCTGAGCTGCCAGGCGCGCGTCACCGACGAAGATCTGGTCGTTGAGATCCCGCGTTACACCATCAACCACGCACGCGAGCACTAATATGGCACTGAAATGGACCGACAGTCGTGAAATCGGCGAAGCGCTGTATGACGCTTACCCTGACCTCGACCCAAAAACCGTTCGCTTTACCGACATGCATCAGTGGATTTGCGATCTGGAAGAGTTTGATGATGATCCGAACGCATCCAATGAAAAAATTCTCGAGGCGATTCTGTTAGTCTGGTTAGACGAAGCCGAATAATTTTCGCGTCATGATTTATGCGGCGGTATAAAGTCGGATGAATCATCGAGCGAGAGAACGTTACGGGCTGCCATACGGTGGCCCGTTTGCTAAGAAGGATAATGATAATGACCGAAGCCATGAAGATTACGCTTTCCACTCAGCCAGCCGATGCGCGCTGGGGAGAGAAGGCGTCTTACAGCATTAATAATGATGGCATTGCCCTGCATATCAACGGTAAAGACGACCTGGGCTTGATTCAGCGCGCGGCGCGTAAAATTGACGGCATGGGCATCAAGCATGTCGCGTTAAGCGGCGAAGGCTGGAACACCGACCGCGCGTGGGCGTTCTGGGCGGGCTATAAAGGCCCGAAAGGCACCCGAAAAGTTGAATGGCCGACCCTGGACGATGTGCAGAAAAGCGAGCTGGATAACCGTCTGACCATTATTGACTGGGTGCGCGACACCATCAATGCGCCGGCGGAAGAGCTGGGCCCGGAACAGCTGGCGCAGCGCGCCGTCGACCTGCTGTGCAGCGTGGCGGGCGAAAAGATGAGCTATCGCATCACCAAAGGCGAAGATCTGCGTGAGCAGGGCTATCTCGGCCTGCACACCGTCGGCCGCGGCTCCGAGCGTCCGCCGGTTCTGCTGGCGCTGGACTATAACCCGACCGGCGATAAAGAAGCCCCGGTATACGCCTGTCTGGTAGGTAAAGGCATCACCTTTGATTCCGGCGGCTACAGCATCAAACAGAGCGCCTTTATGGATTCAATGAAGTCTGATATGGGCGGCGCGGCGACTGTCACCGGCGCTCTGGCTTTCGCCATTACCCGCGGGCTGAATAAGCGCGTGAAGCTCTATCTGTGCTGTGCCGACAACCTGATCAGCGGCAACGCTTTCAAACTGGGCGATATTATTCATTATCGCAACGGCAAAACCGTCGAAGTGATGAACACCGACGCCGAAGGTCGTCTGGTGCTGGCGGATGGCCTGATTGACGCTTCGGCGCAGAAGCCTGAGCTGATCGTCGATGCCGCCACCCTGACCGGCGCGGCGAAAACCGCCCTTGGCAACGACTACCACGCGCTGTTCAGCTTTGACGATGCGCTGGCGAATCGCCTGCTGGCGAGCGCCCAGGCGGAAAATGAAGCGTTCTGGCGTCTGCCGCTGGCCGAATTCCACCGTAATCAGCTGCCGTCTAACTTCGCGGAACTGAACAATACCGGCAGCGCCGCCTATCCGGCCGGCGCCAGCACCGCGGCGGGCTTCCTGTCCCACTTCGTGGAAAACTACCACCAGGGCTGGCTGCATATCGACTGTTCGGCAACCTACCGCAAATCGGCCGTTGAGCAGTGGTCGGCGGGCGCGACGGGGCTTGGCGTACGTACTATCGCCAATCTGCTGACGGCTGAGTAATGGCCTTGCCGGGTAGCGCTACGCTTACCCGGCCTGGAAAATCCGCAGGCCCGTGCGGACGTCGCGCCGCCGGGCGATTTTTGAAGTAGCCAAACTATGTCCGAAACCAAAAACGAATTAGAAACCCTGCTGGAAAAAGCGGCTACCGAGCCCGCTCATCGTCCGGCATTTTTCAGCGCGCTGCTTGAGGCCACCGTCTGGGTACCGGGCAGCGCAGCCGATGGCGAGCAGATTGTCGAAGATAGCGCGCTGGATCTGCAGCACTGGGAAAAAGATGACGGCACGTCGGTCATTCCGTTCTTCACTTCGCTGGAGGCTCTGCAGCAGGCGGTGGAAGACGAACAGGCTTTCGTGATGATGCCGGCCCGCACGCTGATGGCGATGACTCTCGGCGAATCGCTGTTCCTCAACCCGAAGCTGCCGAGCGGTAAAGAATTCACCCCGCGGGAAATCAGCCATCTGCTCGGGGAAGAGGGCAGCCCGCTCAGCACCCAGACGGTGCTGGAGGGGGGCGAAGCGCTGCTGCTGTCTGAAGTCGCCGAGCCGCCGGCGCAGATGGTGGATTCGCTGACCACGCTGTTCAAAACGCTGAAAACCGTCAAGCGGGCGTTCCTGTGCTCGATCAAAGAGCACGCCGACGCGCCTGCTAATCTGCTTATCGGCATTGAAGCGGAAGGGGATATCGAGTCCATTATTCAGACCACCGGCAGCGTGGCCACCGATACCCTGCCCGGCGATGAGCCGATCGATATTTGCCAGGTGGTAGACGGCGAGAAGGGCATCAGCCACTTTATGATTGCCCATATCACGCCGTTCTATGAAAAGCGCTGGGGCAGCTTCCTGCGCGATTTCAAACAAAACCGCATTATCTGACAGCGGGGGCGCCAGCCCCCGGTTTCGCTATACTTTCAGCTCGATGCCAAAGCGGGTTGGTAAAGATTAATGCAGGGCGGCAACGATTCGCGGATAGGCTGACACCATGTGATAGAGCAGAAATCCCGCCACGCACAGCGTGACGATGCCGTTGAAGAGCGCCATATCCCCGCGCCAGGCCCGGCACCTTTCCTCTCCCAGCAGATAGCGTAGCGCTGCTACCAGCCCGGCGACCAGCATAAACGCCAGTAACACCCCCACCATCTGCGCGCTGACAATATACCAGCCCAGCGGCGTATTCACGCCCCGGGCGCTCATCAGCGCGATCTGCGCCGGCAAAATCGTCTGGAATCCGAGGGTGAGGAGCATCAGAAGGCGCAGATCCGCCAGCTGAGCATCGAATGTGCGGGCCAGACGTCGGGCGTCACGCAGCAGCAGCCCTCCTGACGTCACCGCCGCGGCAACGCTGATGTGCTGGAGAATAAAAATATATAACGCCAGGGTCCCGGATCCGACCCGGGACAAAAAGAACAGATTGCAAAAGACCATGACCAGCAGGCCAAATTTCGTCACCCAGGCACGGAGTACCTCGCCGGGCCAGCGGCGGCTTGACGCCGGGTTGTGCATCATCCATGCGGCAAGCGTCGATTTACCATAACCGGGCGCGAGCAGCACCATCAGAAAACCCAGCAGCGCCTGATGACCATAGGTGATCAGCGGGACGTCTGCCAAAGTGACGCCGAGAAAGCGGGTATAGACGGAAACGGGCGCAGGAACCAGGCTTAGCCATGTTCGGTTCCATTGCGGCCAAAAATAGAGGATCGCGCCGCCGACCAGCAGGCCAGCGATGCCTCCCAGCCAGGGAAGGCGCGGGGAATAAGCAGAATGTGGGTTGGAGACTAATGCCATTTTCACTCCTTGTGGTGACATCAGGTTAGGGATTAAGCGCTCCCTCCTGGAGCTGGCCCCGACGGCGCCCGTTAAGCGCGCTTTCGGCGGGAGATGGTGAATTAGTCAGGGCAACCTTCGAGCCTGGCGTAAAGATCCTCATGAAGATATTCCAGCTCCAGCAAGGCGCCATCGCGTGCCTGGTTGAGGGCTTGCTGATGCTGCCATTCGTCGTGGCTCTCCTCTCCACCGGCAAAAATCTCCTGCAGATATTCAATCAGTGACGATTCTGCCAGCCAAAGGTCATTCTCTTTACCCTCGAAGCGGACGACAGGATATTCACCCTGTTCATCACGCTCGGTGACATAGATAAATACCTGCTGATCTCCGGGATGGCAGAGGCGAATCAGGGCAGGAAGACGCGGATCGTCGTTCCAGACGGGCATCAGCTCTTCAATATCCAGCCCGATCATATCAAGGCCATTCATATAATAAGCATCTTCATCCAGCGAGTCGGAAAGCAGGACGCCATGTTCATCAATGGCGTCCAGAACCGATTCCAGCACCCGTTGACCGTGGGGGCTTGTCAGCTGGCAATCGTAAGCCAGCAGCGCTTTCAAACTTTCCGGAAGCGCCACGGTTTCGCTATTTTGCGGATCGCGGTATTTCCGTACTCGCAGGCGATCCACTTCCTCTACGGGCATCGGTTTTGGGGTGGGATTGCGGTTGTGCTTGTGTACGACATCCATGAGATCCGGTAATGAAAAAGCCATCATTCAATTTCCTTATATAGTGGGTGGCAGTAAAGCGAACACGGCAGGCGCAAGCCCTGCGGCAGCACAGAGTAACCGGTTTAGCGGCTGGCAGGAGAAAGAGGCGGGGAAAATCAGAAATTATTTAGTGGCCGCGGAACGGGGGCCCGCGGCCATACGGCGTTTACTGAGCGGCAGGAGCCGGTTCAATCGGCAGATCGCTGCGCGCCCCCCATTCGCTCCATGAGCCGTCGTACAGGCAGACGCCGTTCACGCCAAGCGTGGTGAGCGCCAGCACCACCACCGCCGCCGTCACGCCGGAGCCGCAGCTGGCGATAATGGGCCGGTCAAAATCGACTCCCTGACGCAAAAAGATGTCGTTCAGCTCGTCGACGGTCTTCAGCTCGCCGTTAATCACCAGATCCGTCCACGGCACGTTAAGCGCGCCGGGGATATGCCCGCGCCGCAGGCCCGGGCGCGGTTCGTCAGCCTGGCCGTTAAACCGGGCCGCCGGACGCGCATCGACAATCTGCGCCGACCCTTCATGGCTGACCAGCAGCACGTCGGTCAGGCGCTTAATTTGCTGAGGATCGAAGCGCACGTCGAATTCCCCTTCGGCCACCTCCGGCACCCCTTGTTCCAGCGGCAGTTCGTCGCGGCGCCAGCCCTCCAGTCCACCGGCCAGAATCGACACCTTCTCCACGCCAAAGGCGCGCAGCATCCACCAGGCGCGAGGCGCGGAAAACAGATTGCCTTCGTCATAAACCACGAGGTGCTTATCGCTGCAGACGCCCAGTTCGCGCATGGCGACGGCAAACGCCTCGGCGCGCGGCATCATATGCGGCAGCGGGCTGGTGTGATCGGACAGCGCCTCGATATCGAAAAACAGCGCGTTCGGCACATGGCCGGCGCGGTACTCCGCGGCCATATCGCGCAGGGCCTCCTGTCCGGCGGGCGCCATGCGGGCGTCGATAATCTGGATCTCCGGGTCATCAATATGTTCCGCCAGCCAGTCGGCGGCGACAAAAAACGAGGTGGACATAGGTGCCTCCGTTTTACTATTCATGACTGAATTGTCGGCGTTTTATCGGGTGCTGACAAGTTAAGGACGCCAGAGTGGGGACGACGTCACGGCACTTTTCTGATTAATCGGCAGAAACCCGCGTCATCACTGTTGAGAAGCGCCGCCTTAACGCATAATAAAAAGTGATAATTTGCATCAGGCCCACTGGCCGAGGGGTTAGAAGGATGAAACCATTTCGTTTAGCGGCGCTGTCACTGGCGCTCCTTACCGCATTTTCATTAACCGGGTGTGATGACAGCGGTGCACCGCAGGCTACGGCCCCGACGCCGGCCGCCGATAGCGGCCCTGGCGCGGCGGCAAAACCGGACAGCGCCCAGCTGGCGGCGCTGGCGGAAAAAAGTCAGGGCAAAGCGCTGACGCTGCTCGACGCCTCGGAGGTGCAGCTGGATGGCGCCGCGACCCTGGTGCTAACCTTTTCCGTGCCGCTGCAGCCGGACCAGGATTTCTCCCGCAGCGTACACCTGGTGGATAAGAAGAGCGGTAAGGTAGATGGCGCCTGGGAGCTGGCGCCGAACCTCAAAGAGCTGCGTCTGCGTCACCTGGAGCCAAAGCGCGAGCTGATTGTCTCGGTCGACCCGACGCTGGTCGCCCTGAACAAGGCGACGCTCGATAAACCATTCGAGAAGACTCTGACCACCCGTGATATCGCGCCAAGCGTTGGGTTTGCCAGCCGCGGCTCGCTGCTGCCGGGCAACGTGATCGCCGGGCTGCCGGTGATGGCGCTGAACGTCGATAACGTCGACGTGAACTTCTTCCGCATTAAGCCGGAATCGCTCTCGGCCTTCGTCAGTCAGTGGGAATACCGCAATTCATTAAGTAACTGGGAATCCGACGAGCTGCTGAAGATGGCCGATCTGGTATACAGCGGCCGCTTTGACCTCAATCCGGCGCGCAATACCCGCGAAAAGCTGCTGCTGCCGCTGAGCGACATCAAGCCGCTCCAGCAGCCTGGCGTCTACGTGGCGGTCATGAACCCGGCGGGTCATTATAGCTACAGCAACGCGGCGACGCTGTTTACCCTTAGTGACATCGGCGTGTCGGCGCATCGTTACCATAACCGGCTGGACGTCTTTACCCAGAGCCTGGAAAACGGCGCCGCCCAGTCTGGTATCGACGTCCAGCTGCTCAACGCCAAAGGGCAGACCCTGGCGCAGGCGAAAAGCGATAGCCAGGGTCACGTCACCCTGCAAACCGATAAAGAAGCCGCGCTGCTGCTGGCGCGCAAAGAGGGGCAGACCACGCTCCTTGACCTCAAACTGCCGGCGTTGGATCTGGCGGAGTTCTCCATTGCCGGCGCGCCTGGCTTCAGTAAACAGTTCTTTATGTTTGGCCCACGGGATCTCTATCGTCCGGGCGAAACGGTGATCCTCAATGCGCTGTTGCGCGATAGCGACGGCAAGCCGCTGGCGGAACAGCCGGTGAAGCTGGAGGTGGTCCAGCCGGATGGCCAGGTGATCCGCTCGGTGATGAGCAAGCCGGTTAACGGCCTGTACCAGTTTACTTATCCGCTCGACAGCGGCGCGGCCACCGGCATGTGGCACATTCGCGCCAGCACTGGCGACAATCAGCCCCGCGAATGGGATTTCCACGTCGAAGACTTCATGCCGGAACGCATGGCGCTGAAGCTGACGCCGCAGGCGGCGCCTGTCGCGCCGAATGCCGATGTCGCCTTTGGCGTCAGCGGCGCTTATCTCTACGGCGCGCCGGCCAGCGGCAACCAGCTGCAGGGCAAACTGTTCCTGCGCCCGCTGCGCGACGCTGTCGCCGCTCTGCCGGGCTTCCAGTTCGGCGATATCGCGGAAGAAAATCTCTCCCGCAGCCTTGATGAAGTCCAGCTGACGCTGGATGAAAACGGCCATGGTGAAGTGACGACCTCAAGCCAGTGGCAGGATAGCCATTCGCCGCTGCAGGTGGTGTTGCAGGCGAGCCTGCTGGAGTCCGGCGGGCGTCCGGTCACCCGTACGGTTATGCAGCCGATCTGGCCTGCCGAGGCGCTGCCGGGGATCCGCCCGCAATTTACCCTGAAGGACGTTTACGACTACCGCACTGACACCACGGTGAAGCAGCCGGTGGTGGATGAAAACAGCAACGCCGCGTTTGATATCGTCTATGCCGACGCCAAAGGCGAGAAAAAAGCCGTTTCCGGTCTGCAGGTACGGCTGATCCGCGAGCGCCGCGATTATTACTGGAACTGGTCCGACAGCGAAGGCTGGCAGTCGCAGTTCGATCAAAAAGATCTGCAGGAGGGCGAGGAGTCGCTGGATTTGCAGGCCGGCCAGATCGGTAAAGTGAGCTTTCCGGTAGAGTGGGGCTCCTATCGCCTGGAGGTGAGAGGACCGGACGATGTCGTCAGCAGCGTGCGCTTCTGGGCGGGCTACAGCTGGCAGGATAACAGCGAAGGCACCGGCGCAGCGCGCCCGGACCGGGTCACCATGAAGCTGGATAAACCGAGCTATAAGCCGGGTGACACCATCAGGCTGCACATTGCTGCCCCGGCGGCGGGTAAAGGCTACGCGATGGTGGAATCCAGCGAAGGGCCGCTGTGGTGGCAGGAGATTGACGTACCTGCCGAGGGGATGGACCTGTCGATCCCGGTGGATAAAGCCTGGAATCGCCACGACCTCTACCTCAGCACACTGGTGGTTCGTCCTGGCGATAAATCCCGCTCGGCGACGCCGAAACACGCGGTGGGCCTGCTGCATCTGCCGCTGGGCGATGAAAACCGTCGCCTGACGCTGGCGCTGGAGGCCCCGGATAAAATGCGCCCCAACCAGCCGCTGACGGTGAAAGTGAAAGCCAGCGTCAAAGAGGGCGAGGCGCCGAAACAGGTGAACGTTCTGCTTTCGGCGGTCGATAGCGGGGTGCTGAATATTACCGATTACGCCACCCCGGATCCGTGGAACGCCTTCTTTGGCCAGAAACGTTATGGGGCGGATATCTATGATATTTACGGCCAGGTCATTGAAGGACAGGGACGTGTGGCCAGCCTGCGCTTCGGCGGCGATGGCGACGAGTTAAAACGTGGCGGTAAACCGCCGGTTAACCATGTGACCATCATCGCCCAACAAGCGCAGCCGGTGGTGCTGAACGATCAGGGCGAAGGGACGGTGACGCTGCCGATCGGTGATTTTAACGGCGAACTGCGGGTGATGGCTCAGGCCTGGACGGCGAATGACTTTGGCAGCAGCGAAGATAAAGTGGTGGTGGCCGCCCCGGTCATCGCCGAGCTGAACACTCCGCGCTTCCTCGCCAGCGGCGACACTACGCGTCTGGCGCTGGATCTCAGCAACCTGACCGATAAACCGCAAACCCTGCAGGTGCATCTTGCCGCCAGCGGGCTGGTGTCCTTGACCGAGGGTCAACTGCCGCCGGTGCAGCTGGCGCCGGGGGCACGCAGCACGCTGTTTGTGCCGGTGAGCGCGCTGGCGGGCTTCGGCGATGGCCAGGTGAACGCCACGATCAGCGGCCTGAGCCTGCCGGGGGAAACCTTCGCCCCGCTGCAGAAACAGTGGAAAATCGGCGTTCGTCCGGCGTTCCCGGCGCAGACCGTCAACAGCGGCGCCGTGCTGCAGCCCGGCGAAAGCTGGCAGGCGCCAGCGGCACAATCGGCAGGTTTCGCCCCGCAGACGCTGCAGGGCCAGCTGCTGCTCAGCGGCAAGCCGCCGCTGAATCTCGCGCGTTATATCCGCGATCTGAAAGCCTATCCTTACGGCTGCCTTGAGCAGACCGCCAGCGGTCTGTTCCCGTCCCTGTATACCAGCGCGGCGCAGCTAAAGGCGCTGGGCATCAGCGGCGATAGCGACGAAAAACGCCGCGCGGCAATCGATGTCGGCATCTCGCGCCTGCTGCAGATGCAGCTGGAAAACGGCGGCTTTGCGCTATGGGATAAAGAGGGGCCGGAAGAGTACTGGCTGACCGCTTACGCCATGGATTTCCTCGTTCGCGCCGGCGAGCAGGGTTACAGCGTGCCGGTCAACGCTATCAATAAAGGCAATGAACGCCTGCTGCGCTACCTGCAGGAGCCGGGGCTGATGACCGTACGCTACAGCGACGACGCCCAGGCCAGCCGCTTTGCCGCTCAGGCCTATGCCGCGCTGGTGCTGGCGCGTCAGCAAAAAGCCCCCCTCGGCGCCTTGCGTGAAATCTGGAGCCGTCACGACCAGGCGCGATCCGGCTTGCCGCTGTTGCAGCTCGGCATCGCGCTGAAAACCATGGGTGATGCGCCGCGCGGCGACGCCGCGCTGAAGCTGGCGGTTGCCACCCCGCGTCAGGATGAGAAACGCTGGCTGGGCGATTACGGTAGCCCGCTTCGCGATGACGCCCTGAAGCTGGCGCTGCTGGAAGAGAATAAGCTGCTGCCGGAGGTGCAAAATCAGCTTTTGAGCACGCTGTCGCAAGAGGCCTATGGCCAGCGCTGGCTGTCGACCCAGGAAACCAACGCCCTGTTCCTTGCCGGACGGACGCTGGCCGACCTGCCGGGCAGCTGGCAGGCGCAAACCTCGCTGGAGGCGGAGCCGCTGACCGGCGACAAAGCGCAAACCCGCAACCTCGACGGCGATCGGCTGGCGGCACTGCAGGTGAGCAACACCGGCAGCCAGCCGCTGTGGCTGCGCCTCGACAGCAGCGGCTATCCGCAAAGCGCGCCGCAGCCGGGCGGTAACGTCCTGGGGATTGAACGAACTATTTTCGATACCCAGGGGCAGCAGAAATCGCTGTCATCACTGCGCAGCGGCGAACTGGTACTCGTCAAGCTGGAGGTGACCGCCAAACGCAACGTGCCTGACGCGCTGGTGGTTGATCTGTTGCCAGCCGGTCTGGAGCTGGAAAACCAGAATTTGGCCAACAGCAGCGCCAGCCTGCAGGAGAATGGCGAAGCGGTGCAAAACCTGCTTAACCAGATGCAGCAGGCGGATATTCAGCATATCGAGTTCCGCGATGACCGTTTCGTCGCCGCAGTTGCGGTCAATGAAGGTCAGCCGGTGACGCTGGTCTATCTGGCGCGAGCGGTGACGCCGGGCACTTATCAGGTCCCGCAGCCGCAGGTGGAATCGATGTATGTGCCGCAGTGGCGGGCGACCGGAGCGGCCAGCGGCCCGCTCACCGTGACGCCGTAAATGCGCGTATTGCCTCGGGTAAAACGCTGCTGGCGCGGGCTGGCGGCGTTTATTTTTCTGCTGTGGCTAGCGGTGCTGGCGGCCGATCGCCTGTGGCCGCTGCCGCTGCGGGACGTTACGCCCGCCCGCGTGGTGGTGGCGGAAGACGGGACGCCGCTGTGGCGGTTTGCCGACGCGCAGGGCGTCTGGCGTTATCCGGTCACTCTCGCCGACGTGTCGCCGCGTTATCTTCAGGCGCTCATCCAGTATGAAGACCGCTGGTTCTGGCGCCATCCGGGGGTCAATCCCTTCGCTGTAGTGCGCGCCGCCTGGCAGGATCTTACCTCCGGGCGGGTCATTTCCGGCGGCAGCACGCTTACCATGCAGGTGGCGCGCCTGCTCGATCCCCACCCCCGCACTTTCGGCGGCAAGCTGCGCCAGCTATGGCGTGCGCTGCAGCTGGAGTGGCATCTGTCAAAAAGCGACATTCTGACCCTCTATTTGAACCGCGCGCCGTTTGGCGGCACCCTGCAGGGTATCGGCGCGGCCAGCTGGGCCTATCTCGGGAAGCCGCCTGCCAGGCTTAGCTACGGCGAGGCGGCGCTGCTGGCGGTGCTGCCCCAGGCGCCCAGCCGTTTACGTCCGGACCGCTGGCCGCAGCGGGCCCAGGCGGCGCGCGATAAAGTGCTTGCGCGTATGGTCAGTCAGGGCGTCTGGCCGGAGCAGGCGGTAAAGGAGGCGATGGAGGAGCCGGTGTGGCTGTTTCCGCGCCAGATGCCGCAGCTGGCGCCGCTCTTCGCCCGTCGGGCGCTGGCGAGCAGTGGTGATGAAAAGGTGGTGACGACCCTCGATGCCGGACTCCAGCGGCAGCTTGAGGATCTGGCGCTGAACTGGAAATCGCGCCTGCCGCCGCGCAGTTCGCTGGCGATGGTCGTGGTCGATCACACGGATATGAAAGTCCGCGGCTGGGTGGGTTCGGCGGATATTACGGACGACAGCCGCTTTGGCCACATTGATATGGCGTCGGCGGTCCGTTCGCCGGGGTCGGTGTTGAAACCCTTCATTTATGCGCTGGCGATGGATGAGGGGCTGATTCATCCGTCGTCGTTATTGCAGGATGTGCCGCGGCACTTTAGCGATTATCGCCCCGGTAACTTTGACAGCGGCTTTCACGGCCCGGTGAGCGCCAGCGAGGCGCTGGTGCGCTCCCTGAATCTGCCGGCGGTCCAGGTGCTTGAAGCCTACGGGCCCAAACGTTTCGCGGCGAATTTGCGCAATGCCGGGTTGCCCCTGATGCTGCCCGCCGGCGCCGAGCCAAATCTGTCGTTGATCCTTGGCGGCGCCGGGGCGAGGCTGGAAGATATCGTCGCGGCATACAGCGCCTTTGCCCGCCACGGGAAGGCGGCGCGGCTGCGCATGAAGCCCGGAGACCCGCTGGTGGAAAAGGCGCTGCTATCCCCGGGGGCGGCGTGGATCGTCCGGCGCATCCTGGCCGGCGAAGCGCAACCGGTTCCCGATGCCTCACTCCCGCAAGTGGCGCCGCTGGCCTGGAAGACCGGCACCAGCTACGGGTATCGCGATGCATGGGCGGTGGGTCTCAATGCGCGTTATCTGATAGGCATCTGGACCGGGCGTCCGGACGGTACGCCGGTGGTGGGGCAGTTTGGTTTCGCCAGCGCGGTGCCGTTGCTCAATCAGGTCAATAATCTGCTGCTCGCCCGCCCGGCGATGAGCCGCGGCGGCCTGCCGGTCGATCCGCGCCCGGCAACGGTCAGCCGCGGGACGCTATGCTGGCCCGGCGGCCAGGCGCTGCCGGCGGGCGACAGCAACTGCCGTCGTCGCCTGGCCAGCTGGCTGCTGGAAGACAGCCAGCCGCCGACCCTGCTGCTGCCGGGGCAGGAGGGCGTGCGCGGGATCCGCTTCCCAGTGTGGCGTAATGAACACGGCGAACGGGTGGCGGCGGATTGTCCCGGGGCGCGCGAAACGGTGGTTGAGGTTTGGCCGCTGCCGCTGGAACCCTGGCTACCGCCGGGTGAGCGTCGCGCCGCGCGTCTGGGGCCGGCATCAAGGGCATGTCCGCCGCTGCAAACTCAGGATGTCGCACCGCTGGTGCTCTCCGGGGTCCGCGAGGGGGCGGTGATTAAACGTCTGCCGGGCGAGGCGCGGGTGATGTTGCCCCTGCAAACCAGCGGCGGGGAAGGGCGGCGCTGGTGGTTTATCAACGGCCAGCCGATAGATGCCGCCGGCGCGAGAACCACGCTAACCCTGGATAAGCCCGGCGAGTGGCAGCTGGTGGTGATGGATGAGGCAGGGCAAACGGCGGCCGCGCGTTTCACCCTGCAATAACCAGGGTAAATTTGTTGTTGGCGGTTTGTGTTTTCAATACTCATCTTATTTTAACAAAATGTTACCTTCATCCGTAGGCAGGGGCGGGGATGCTCATTATAATGCGCGCCAGGCCATACGATCGTATGTGCAACAACAGAACATTTAATTAGAGGTAATCATGGCTATTGAACGTACTTTTTCCATCATCAAACCAAACGCGGTGGCAAAAAACGTTATTGGCAGCATCTTTTCCCGCTTTGAAGCTGCAGGGTTCAAAATCGTCGGCACCAAAATGCTGCACCTGACCGTTGATCAGGCTCGTGGTTTCTATGCTGAGCACGAAGGTCGCCCGTTCTTCGACGGTCTGGTTGAGTTCATGACCTCCGGCCCGATCGTGGTTTCCGTCCTGGAAGGCGAAAACGCGGTTCAGCGTCACCGTGACCTGCTGGGCGCGACCAACCCGGCAAACGCGCTGGCGGGTACCCTGCGCGCTGACTACGCTGACAGCTTCACCGAGAACGGCACCCACGGTTCCGACTCTGTAGAATCCGCTGCTCGCGAAATCGCGTTCTTCTTTGCTGAAGGCGAGGTTTGCCCGCGCACTCGCTAATCCTCGTCGTCTTTTCGACCGTCGCGGCGTTGGCTGCGCGCGTTCACCCCGGTCACATAGTTATCTATGCTCCCGGGGATTAATGAGAGGCTCCTGCCTCTCACCGGAGGCCAGCCTAGGGCTGGTCAAATTCGTTCCCGACGAATTTGTCACTTGCTTGCCGCCTTGCGACAATCGAAAAGCCTTAGAGGATTGAGCAGTCAGTTACAGATTTTTTATCATTGCTTTGTGCAAACGTGGCAATGATGCGCCAGAATTTGTAGAATATAGCGCCCCTGGACGAGCTGTCGCTCTCCGGGGCGTTTCTTTTTCAACCCACCTGGGGCCATAACGTGTAATAACGAGGCCGGAAAACATTATGTCTGAACAAATTGTCACGCCTGATACCGCCGCTCTGACGGTGCCGAACAAAGATGCCAAAATCAACCTGCTGGATTTAAACCGTCAGCAGATGCGCGAGTTTTTCAAAAACATGGGCGAGAAGCCTTTCCGCGCCGATCAGGTGATGAAATGGATGTATCACTACTGCTGCGACGACTTTGATGAGATGACTGACATCAACAAAGTCCTGCGCAGTAAACTGAAAGAAGTGGCGGAGATCCGCGCCCCGGAAGTAGTTGAAGAACAACGCTCAACCGACGGGACCATCAAATGGGCGATTGCCGTTGGCGATCAGCGCGTCGAGACCGTCTATATCCCGGAAGAAGACCGCGCCACCCTGTGCGTCTCCTCCCAGGTAGGCTGCGCGCTGGAGTGTAAATTCTGCTCCACCGCCCAGCAGGGCTTTAACCGTAACCTGCGGGTTTCCGAAATTATCGGCCAGGTCTGGCGCGCGGCGAAAATCGTCGGCGCGGTGAAGACCACCGGCGTACGTCCGATCACCAACGTGGTGATGATGGGCATGGGCGAGCCGCTGCTGAACCTCAACAACGTCGTTCCGGCGATGGAAATCATGCTCGACGATTTCGGCTTTGGCCTCTCCAAACGTCGCGTCACCCTGTCGACTTCCGGCGTGGTGCCGGCGCTGGATAAACTCGGCGATATGATCGACGTCGCGCTGGCGATCTCCCTGCACGCGCCGAACGATACCATTCGTGACGAAATCGTCCCGATCAACAAAAAGTACAACATCGAGACCTTCCTCAACTCGGTGCGCGGCTATATTTCGAAGTCCAACGCCAACCAGGGCCGGGTGACCATCGAGTACGTGATGCTGGATCATGTCAACGACGGCACTGAGCACGCCCACGAACTGGCGGCGCTGCTGAAAGATACGCCGTGTAAGATCAACTTGATCCCATGGAACCCGTTCCCGGGCGCGCCGTATGGCCGCAGCTCTAACAGCCGCATCGACCGTTTCTCCAAAGTCCTGATGGAGTACGGCTTTACGACCATCGTGCGTAAAACGCGCGGCGACGATATCGACGCCGCCTGCGGTCAGCTGGCGGGCGATGTTATCGACCGTACCAAGCGCACGCTGCGTAAGCGGATGCAGGGCGAAGCGATTGACGTAAAAGCGGTCTGACAAATGATGGCCCGTGCAGCGCAGGCGGCACGGGCCATATTTATGACCTATAGCCAGGCGAAATACGCTGATTCGGTTAATAATTACGGTGCGTTTTTGTCGACTTTGAGGCAGTATGTAGCGGCACAACAACCGCTTAGCATTCAATTTTGATTCGTCTCTGTGATCGCGCGGCTGACAGTCCTATACTGTGAGGCTGACGTACCACAGATGTCTCGCGGCGCCGGCTTTTTCCCGCGCTGAACTTTAAATTTCACGTACCAGTAGTTGTAGCGAATGAATACTGAAGCCACTCAAGATCATCAAGAAGCAAACACCACGGGCGCGCGTCTGCGTCACGCCCGCGAACAACTCGGACTTAGCCAGCAAGCGGTGGCAGAACGCTTATGCCTGAAGGTGTCCACGGTTCGTGATATTGAAGACGATAAGGCGCCTGCCGACCTCGCTTCCACCTTCCTGCGCGGTTACATCCGCTCCTATGCTCGCCTCGTACATATTCCAGAAGACGAGCTGCTGCCGATGATGGCCAAGCAAGCGCCCATCCGTGCGGCGAAAGTCGCGCCAATGCAGAGCTTCTCTTTAGGTAAACGTCGCAAAAAACGCGACGGCTGGCTGATGAGCTTCACCTGGCTGGTGCTGTTTGTGGTTATCGGCCTGAGCGGCGCCTGGTGGTGGCAAGACCATAAGGCGCAGCAGGAAGAGATCTCCACCATGGCCGATCAGTCTTCCGCTGAGCTGAACAGCGGCGACACCAGTAGCCAGAGCGTGCCGCTGGATACCAGCGCCCCGGCAGCCCCGACCGCCGATAGCGCTGCGAACAGCGCGCCAACCGATACCGCCAGCGCCCCGACCACCAGCGCACCGGCTCAGACGCCAGCGGACAATAACGCCGTTGTCGCGCCTTCCCAGGCCAATGTCGATACCGCAGGCGCAGCCCCGACGGCGCCGGCTACCCCGGCCACGCCGTTGCCGACCAATCAGGCGAACGTGACGAACCCGGCGGCATCGGCGCAGGATCTGGTGATGAACTTTTCCGCCGACTGCTGGCTGGAAGTGAGCGATGCCACCGGCAAAAAATTGTTCAGCGGCCTGCAGCGTAAAGGCGGAAACCTGAACCTGAGCGGTCAGGCACCGTATAAGCTGAAAATTGGCGCCCCGGCTGCGGTAGAGATCCTGTATCTGGGCAAGCCTGTCGATTTAAGTCGTTTTATCAGAACTAACCAGGTTGCGCGTCTGACCCTTAATGCCGAATCATCACCGGCGCAGTAACAGACGGGTAACGCGGGAGATTTTTCATGCATAACCAGGCTCCGATTCAACGTAGAAAATCTAAACGTATTTACGTTGGTAATGTGCCAATTGGCGATGGGGCTCCCATCGCCGTTCAGTCAATGACCAATACGCGCACCACTGATGTGGCTGCGACCGTAAATCAAATCAAAGCGTTAGAGCGCGTAGGCGCGGATATTGTCCGCGTCTCTGTTCCGACGATGGACGCCGCCGAGGCGTTCAAACTGATCAAACAGCAGGTCAACGTCCCGCTGGTCGCCGATATCCACTTTGACTACCGTATTGCGCTGAAAGTCGCAGAATATGGCGTCGACTGCCTGCGTATCAACCCAGGCAACATCGGCAACGAAGAGCGCATCCGCATGGTCGTAGATTGCGCACGGGATAAAAACATCCCGATCCGCATTGGCGTCAACGCCGGCTCGCTGGAAAAAGATCTGCAGGAAAAATATGGCGAGCCGACGCCGCAGGCGCTGCTCGAATCCGCTATGCGCCACGTTGATCATCTCGATCGCCTTAACTTCGATCAGTTTAAAGTCAGCGTTAAAGCCTCTGACGTCTTCCTGGCGGTAGAGTCTTATCGCCTGCTGGCGAAACAGATCGATCAGCCGCTGCACCTCGGGATCACCGAAGCGGGCGGTGCGCGCAGCGGCGCGGTGAAATCGGCGATCGGTCTTGGGCTGCTGTTGTCCGAAGGGATCGGCGATACGCTGCGCGTCTCGCTGGCGGCGGATCCAGTGGAGGAGATCAAGGTTGGCTTCGATATCCTCAAATCGCTGCGTATCCGTTCCCGCGGTATTAACTTCATCGCCTGCCCGACCTGTTCGCGTCAGGAGTTTGACGTTATCGGTACGGTGAACGCCCTGGAGCAACGTCTGGAAGATATCATCACCCCGATGGATGTTTCGATCATCGGCTGCGTGGTGAACGGCCCGGGCGAAGCGCTGGTTTCCACCCTCGGGGTGACCGGCGGCAACAAGAAAAGCGGCCTGTATGAAGACGGCGTGCGTAAAGATCGCCTGGACAACAACGACATGATCGACCAGCTTGAAGCGCGGATCCGCGCCAAAGCCTCGATGCTCGATGAAGCCCGTCGGATTGACGTTCAACAGCTTGAAGCAAAATAACGTGTTGGGAAGCGATACGCTTCCCGTGTATGATTGAACCTGCGGGCGCGAGGCGCCGGGGTTCATTTTTGTATATATAAAGAGAATAAACGTGGCAAAGAACATTCAAGCCATCCGTGGCATGAACGATTATCTGCCGGGCGAAACCGCTCTCTGGCAGCGCATTGAAGGCTCACTGAAGCAGGTGCTCGGTAGCTACGGTTACAGCGAAATCCGTTTGCCGATTGTAGAGCAGACCCCGTTATTCAAACGCGCGATCGGCGAAGTGACCGACGTGGTTGAAAAAGAGATGTACACCTTTGAGGACCGCAACGGCGACAGCCTGACGCTGCGTCCGGAAGGGACAGCGGGCTGCGTACGAGCCGGCATCGAACATGGTCTGCTGTACAATCAAGAACAGCGCCTGTGGTACGTCGGGCCGATGTTCCGCCACGAGCGTCCGCAGAAAGGCCGTTACCGCCAGTTCCATCAGATCGGCGCCGAAGTTTTTGGCCTGCAGGGGCCGGACATCGATGCGGAGCTGATCATGCTGACCGCGCGCTGGTGGCGTGAGCTGGGCATCTCCGATCACGTTAGCCTTGAGCTGAACTCCATCGGTTCGCTGGAAGCCCGCGCCAACTACCGCGACGCGCTGGTGGCTTATCTCGAGCAGTTTACCGATAAGCTTGATGAAGACAGCAAACGCCGGATGTATACCAACCCGCTGCGGGTGCTGGACTCCAAAAACCCGGACGTGCAGGCGCTGCTGAACGACGCGCCGGCGCTCGGCGATTATCTCGACGAAGAGTCGAAAGCCCACTTTGCCGGCCTGTGCGCGTTGCTTGACGATGCCGGGATCCGCTATATCGTCAACCAGCGCCTGGTGCGCGGTCTCGACTACTATAACCGCACCGTGTTTGAGTGGGTGACCACCAGTCTCGGTTCCCAGGGCACCGTCTGCGCCGGCGGCCGTTACGACGGTCTGGTTGAGCAGCTTGGCGGTCGTGCCACCCCGGGCGTGGGCTTCGCCATGGGGCTGGAACGTCTTGTTTTACTGGTCCAGGCAGTGAATCCGGAATTTAAAGCCGATCCTGTTGTCGATATATACCTGGTAGCCTCCGGAACCGATACTCAGTCCGCCGCCATGCGTCTGGCTGAGCAGGTTCGCGATGCGCTACCCGGCGTGAAACTGATGACCAACCACGGCGGCGGCAACTTTAAGAAGCAGTTCGCCCGCGCTGATAAGTGGGGCGCACGCGTCGCGCTGGTGCTGGGTGAGTCAGAGATCGCTGACGGAAACGTGGTAGTGAAGGATTTACGCTCAGGTGAGCAAACTACCGTAACGCAGGAGAGCGTTGCCGCGCATTTGCGCACACTTCTGGGTTAATCTCCCGGGAATTATTAGTCAGGAGAAGGACTGCGTGGAAACTTTTAACAACGAGAACGATCAGGTCGATGCGCTGAAGCGCTTCTTTGCCGAAAACGGCAAAGCGCTGGCGGTCGGGGTGATTTTAGGGATTGGCGCGCTGGTTGGCTGGCGCTACTGGACCTCCCATCAGCAGGATACCGCCAGAGACGCGTCGCTGGCTTACGAACAGGCGACTTCCGCGCTGAAATCAAATACGCCAGAAGTGCTGTCAGGGGCGGAGAAGTTCGCGGCTGACAATAAAAATACCTACGGCGCCTTCGCTTCTCTCGAGCTGGCACAGCATTTTGTTGAACAGAACGATCTGCCGAACGCCGAAAAGCAGCTTCAGCAGGGGCTGGCTGCCGCGTCTGATGATAATCTGAAATCGGTTATCAGTATGCGTCTTGCCCGCGTTCAACTGCAGATGAAGCAGGCTGATGCGGCGCTGAAAACCCTCGACAGCATTAAAGGTGAAGGCTGGACCGCTATTGTGGCTGATTTGCGCGGCGAAATTCTGTTGAGCAAAGGCGATAAGCAAGGGGCCCGTGCGGCGTGGGAAGCTGGCGTGAAAAGCGATGCTTCTCCTGCGCTCAGCGAAATGATGCGTATGAAAATGAATAATTTGTCCATCTGAGAGGGACTCGATGCAATTGCGTAAATTACTGTTGCCAGGGCTGCTTTCCGTTACCTTGCTGAGCGGGTGTTCGCTGTTTAATAGCGAAGAAGATGTGGTGAAAATGTCACCGCTGCCGACGGTAGAAAACCAGTTTACGCCGTCCACGTCCTGGAGCACCTCGGTTGGCGATGGTATCGGCGAATTTTACTCTAACCTTCATCCGGCCTTCGCCGACGGCGTTGTTTATGCCGCTGACCGTAAAGGCACCGTCAAAGCGCTGAACGCCGATGACGGTAAAGAGGTATGGTCGGTGAATCTGGCGGAGAAAGATGGCTGGTTCTCGCGTACCCCGGCGCTGCTTTCCGGCGGTGTGACCGTCTCGGGCGGCCATGTTTATATCGGCAGTGAAAAAGCGCAGCTGTATGCGCTGAATACCAGCGATGGTACCGTGGCCTGGCAAACCCGCGTCGCCGGCGAAGCGCTGTCGCGCCCGGTGGTGAGCGATGGCATGGTGCTGGTCCACACCAGTAACGGCCAGCTGCAGGCGCTGAATGAGACCGATGGCGCCGTGAAATGGACGGTGAACCTGGATATGCCTGCGCTCTCCCTGCGCGGCGAATCCGCTCCGGCCACCGCCTACGGCGCGGCGATCGTGGGCGGCGACAATGGCCGCGTCAGCGCGGTATTGATGCAGCAGGGGCAGATGATTTGGCAGCAGCGTATTTCCACGGCCACCGGGCCGACGGAAATCGACCGTCTGAGCGACGTCGACACCACGCCGATTATCGTCAACGGCGTTGTCTATGCGCTGGCTTACAACGGTAACCTGACCGCGCTGGATCTGCGTAGCGGCCAGATTATGTGGAAACGCGAGCTGGGTTCGGTGAATGATTTCATCGTCGATGGCAACCGTATCTATCTGGTTGACCAGAATGACCGCCTGCTGGCGCTGACTACCGATGGCGGCGTGACCCTGTGGACACAAAGCGATCTGCTGCACCGTTTGCTGACCGCGCCGGTGTTGTATAATGGCAATCTGGTGGTCGGCGATAGCGAAGGCTATATGCACTGGGTGAACCCGGAAGATGGCCATTTTGTGGCGCAGCAGAAAGTGGACAGCTCCGGCTTCCTGACCGACCCGGTTGTGGCCGATGGTCGACTGCTGATCCAGGCGAAAGACGGTACGCTGTACGCGATTACGCGTTAATTACCGCTGTCGTGAGTGATTAAGAAACGGCCCCTGGCAGACAGGGGCCGTTTTGACTTTTTTAAAAACGTCGTTATGACGATGTTGCTTAGTGATTGTATGAGGCATTTAACATGATACCTGTGGTCGCGCTTGTCGGGCGCCCTAACGTTGGAAAATCCACGCTCTTTAACCGCCTGACGCGCACTCGTGATGCGCTGGTTGCGGATTTCCCGGGGCTGACTCGTGACCGTAAGTACGGTCGGGCCGAAGTCGAAGGCCGCGAATTCATCTGTATCGATACCGGTGGTATTGATGGTACGGAAGAGGGCGTGGAAACCCGGATGGCGGAGCAGTCGCTGCTGGCAATCGAAGAGGCCGATGTGGTGCTGTTTATGGTCGATGCGCGCGCGGGCCTGATGCCGGCGGACATCGCGATCGCTAAACACCTGCGCTCTCGTGAAAAGCCCACCTTCCTGGTGGCTAACAAAACCGACGGCATCGACGTCGACCAGGCGATGGCGGACTTCTGGTCGCTTGGCCTGGGCGATATCTATCCTATTGCCGCTTCGCACGGCCGCGGTGTGACCAGCCTGCTGGAGCAGGCCCTGCTGCCATGGGTAGATGAGGTTAATCCGCAGGAAGAGGTGGATGAAGACGCCGAATACTGGGCAAAATTCGAAGCTGAGCAGAACGGTGTAGCGGAAGAAGAGCCGGAAGACGACTTCAATCCGCAGGATCTGCCGATCAAACTGGCGATTGTCGGACGTCCCAACGTCGGTAAATCGACGCTCACCAACCGCATCCTCGGCGAAGATCGCGTGGTAGTTTACGATATGCCGGGCACTACCCGCGACAGCATTTACATCCCGATGCAGCGTGACGAGCGCGAATACGTGCTCATCGATACCGCCGGGGTGCGCAAGCGCGGCAAAATTACTGACGTGGTGGAGAAATTCTCGGTCATCAAGACCCTGCAGGCGATTGAAGACGCCAACGTCGTGCTGCTGGTGATTGATGCCCGTGAAGGCATCTCCGATCAGGATCTGTCGCTGCTGGGCTTTATCCTCAACAGCGGTCGCTCCCTGGTGATCGTCGTCAACAAATGGGACGGTCTGAGCCAGGAAGTGAAGGAGCAGGTGAAAGAGACCCTCGACTATCGTCTGGGCTTTATCGACTTTGCCCGGGTGCACTTCATCTCCGCCCTGCACGGCAGCGGCGTCGGCAACCTGTTTGAATCGGTACGTGAAGCCTACGATAGCGCTACCCGCCGCGTAAGCACCGCGATGCTGACCCGGATCATGAACATGGCGGCGGAAGATCATCAGCCACCGCTGGTTCGCGGCCGACGCGTGAAGCTGAAATATGCCCACGCCGGGGGCTACAACCCGCCTATCGTGGTGATCCACGGTAACCAGGTGAAGGATCTGCCGGATTCCTACAAGCGCTACCTGATGAACTATTTCCGTAAATCCCTGGACGTGATGGGCACGCCAATCCGTATCCAGTTCAAGGAAGGGGAAAACCCGTTCGCCAATAAGCGCAACACCCTGACGCCGAACCAGATGCGTAAACGTAAGCGCCTGATCAAGCATATCAAGAAAAGCAAATAATCATTAAACCCGCTTCGGCGGGTTTTTTGTGGCCGCCGCGCCGGTAAAAGTCAAAACTTTCCGCCATAATCCCGCGATACTTCGCCGGGAACAGACCGGCTCAAAAGTGGACTTATTATGCAGATTGGTTTTATCGGCCTTGGCGCGGTGGTAGAAACTGCCTATTTACCGGCGCTGCGCCGCCTGGGATACCGTATTGATAGCTGCCAGGGCTATGACCTGGACTGCAGCAGAGCGCTGCCGGGGATCCAGCGCCGCAATTCGCTGTCGGCGCTGCTGGCCGAACCCCTGGATACGCTCTTCATTACCACCTCATCTCTCCAGCACTTGCCTGTGCTGGAGAGGGCGTTAGCCAGCGCCATTCCCCGCATCGTGGTGGAGAAACCGATTGTGGCCAACCTTTAGCAGGCCGCCCGGCTGCGGGCGCTGCTGGCGCCGGCCGGGGAGGCCGGTCGCGTGCTGGCCCTCGACCACTGGATGGCGCGTGGGTTAGCGCTGAACGCTCTTGCTCCGCCGTGGCAGGCGGAAGAGGAGGCCAGCGGCCTGCCGCCGCCGCACCTTTCAGCGCAGGATATCGTCTGGATCGAAGGCTATTTGCTGGAGCCAAGCGGCTTTAACGCTGCCGGAGAACCGGTCGCGCTCAACTTTGCCACCGGCGAGCTGGATACCCGGCAGCTGCGTCATCCCGACGGCGTGATCCTCGATATCGGTACCCATGTCCTGGCGATGCTGCGTGAAACCCTGCTCGGCTGCAGAGGCGATGTGACGCTGGACCTCGCCGTCCGGGTGGTGAAAGACCGTCTCGGCCGGGACATTGCTCATGGGGATATGGTCACCGCCGAGGGAGAGGCGCATCTGCAGGGACGCCTGGGCGATATCCCGCTGAATATCTGGCTTAACAAATATGCTGGTCCCGCGGGCGGGCAAAAGGGAATGCGGATAGGGCTGCGGGATGGGCGAATGCTCGCCCTCGATCGCGCCCCTGATGGCGAGGTGGCGACGCTACAGGACGGTGAGCGGATCCAGCGCTGGACCCGGCCCGGAGCGATCTATTCGCACTGTCTCGATGAGCAGATCCTTGGCGCGGAGAATGTGTTTACCCGGGCGCCCGAAAGCGTGGCCGGGCTGACGCGGCGTCGGCTTGAGGAAGTGGAGTGGCAGCTCAGGTTGCAGCAGCAATTACGCGGCCCTCATTAAACCCGGAACATGGTAAAATAGATGCAGATAAACGTTGAAAGGAATGGTTATGGAACTTGATTGCCCTCTGTGCCACGCGCCGTTAGATGTCAAAGGCAGCAGCGCGCATTGCGCTCAGTGCGAAAGGGTATTTGCCCTTGAGGCGCGCTGCCCGGAATGCCACCAGCCGCTGGAGGTGCTGAAAGCGTGCGGCGCGGTGGATTACTTTTGCCAGCACGGGCACGGCCTGATCTCGAAAAAACGGGTGGAATTTATTCCGCTGGTTTAGGCGGCGATGGCTTTCTGGCCCGCGTTTTTTTCACCGGCGCAATCTGCCTCACTTCGCTTTCGACCCAGCCGTCTTTCAGGCGGGTGGTGAGCAGATCGCCGGTTTTGACCTGTTTTGTCTGCTTTAGTACCGTGCCGTCGCTCACCGAAGTGACGCTATAGCCGCGCGCCAGGGTGGCTAAGGGACTCACCGCCTCCAGATGGGTCACCGCGTGACCAAACCGTTCACGCCGCTCGCTGAGGCGGCCACGCATCGTTTCCGCCAGCCGGTATTCCAGCTGCTGGAGGCGCGATTGAGCCCGGTGGATGCGCGGCTGCGGGTTGTAGTGATTCAGGCGCTGAACATTACGCTTTTGCCGCTGATCGGCGCGTTTCAACTGCGATTCCACGGCGATGCGCATCCGCTGGCGCAGGCGTTCCAGAGCGGTCTGCTGGCGGGCCAGCCGCAGCTGCGGGTGCTGCTGCTGCAGACGATGGAACAACTGGGTAAAACGGCGCTGGCGACTGGCGAGGAAATAGTCCATCGCCATCTCCAGCCGCTGCTGCCCGGCCTGCAGCTGGCGCAGCAGCTCCTGCTGATTGCGGCTGACGATCTCTGCGGCGGCAGAAGGGGTCGGCGCGCGCAGGTCGGCAACAAAATCAGCGATAGTGACGTCGGTTTCATGGCCAACGGCGCTGACGATAGGGATCTGGCTGGCGAAGATAGCTCGCGCCACCCGCTCATCGTTAAAACTCCACAGATCCTCCAGCGAACCGCCGCCGCGTCCGACAATCAGCACGTCACACTCCCGGCGCGCGTTCGCCAGCGCGATGGCGCGCACAATCTGCCCGGGAGCATCGTCACCCTGAACCGCGGTCGGGTAGACGATCACCGGCAGCCCGGGGTCGCGGCGCCTGAGGACATGAAGAATATCGTGCAACGCGGCACCGGTTTTCGAGGTGATGACCCCGACGCAGCGGGCGGGGGAGGGGAGCGCCTGCTTATGTTTTTGATCGAACAGCCCTTCCGCGGTTAACTGCGTTTTCAGCTGCTCATACTTCTGCTGCAGCAACCCTTCGCCGGCGGGCTGCATGCTTTCAACGATAATCTGGTAGTCGCCGCGCGGCTCATACAGGGTGATGTTGGCGCGAACCAGCACCTGCTGCCCGTGCTGCGGGCGGAACGTGACCCGGCGGTTGCTGTTGCGGAACATCGCGCAGCGCACCTGGGCGTTATCGTCTTTTAAGGTGAAGTACCAGTGGCCGGAAGAAGGCTGGCTGAAGTTAGAGATCTCGCCGCTGATCCAAACCTGGCCCATTTCGCGCTCAAGCAGCAGACGCACCGTCTGATTGAGGCGGCTTACGGTAAAAATTGCGGGGGATTGAGAGGGTAACATGTGAGCAAGATCAAACTTTAAATCAGCAGGTTATTCAGTCGATAGTAACGCGCTCAGAGGGGATGGCAAGTATTATTTGCAAAAAAGGGTAGATGCAATCGGTTACGCTCTGTATAATGCCACGGCAATATTTATCCACCCTGGTCGAGATATTGCCCATGCTACGTATCGCTAAAGAAGCCCTGACGTTTGACGACGTCCTCCTCGTTCCCGCTCATTCTACCGTTCTGCCGAATACAGCCGATCTCAGCACTCAGCTGACGAAAACCATTCGTCTGAATATTCCTATGCTCTCCGCAGCCATGGATACCGTAACGGAAGCGCGTCTGGCTATTGCCCTGGCACAGGAAGGCGGCATCGGCTTTATTCACAAAAACATGTCCATCGAGCGCCAGGCGGAAGAAGTTCGCCGCGTGAAGAAACATGAGTCCGGCGTGGTCACCGACCCGCAGACCGTTCTGCCGACCACCACCCTGCGTGAAGTGAAAGAGCTGACCGAGCGTAACGGCTTCGCCGGCTACCCGGTGGTTACCGAAGAGAACGAGCTGGTCGGCATCATCACCGGCCGCGACGTGCGTTTCGTTACCGATCTGAACCAGCCGGTCAGCGTCTATATGACCCCGAAAGAGCGTCTGGTCACCGTGCGTGAAGGCGAAAGCCGTGAAGTGGTCTTCGCTAAGATGCACGAAAAACGCGTTGAGAAAGCGCTGGTTGTGGATGAGAGCTTCCACCTGCGCGGGATGATCACCGTAAAAGACTTCCAGAAAGCGGAACGTAAACCGAACGCCTGTAAAGATGAGCAGGGCCGTCTGCGCGTAGGCGCTGCGGTTGGCGCCGGCGCGGGCAACGAAGAGCGCGTTGACGCGCTGGTGGCAGCGGGCGTTGACGTCCTGCTGATTGACTCCTCTCACGGCCACTCCGAAGGCGTTCTGCAACGTATTCGTGAAACACGTGCGAAATACCCAGACCTGCAGATCATCGGCGGCAACGTCGCCACTGGCGCAGGCGCGCGCGCGCTGGCGGAAGCCGGCTGCAGTGCGGTGAAAGTAGGCATTGGCCCGGGCTCCATCTGTACTACCCGTATCGTGACCGGCGTAGGCGTGCCGCAGATCACCGCCGTTTCCGACGCGGTGGAAGCGCTGGAAGGCACCGGAATTCCGGTTATCGCCGACGGCGGTATCCGTTTCTCCGGCGACATCGCCAAAGCGATCGCGGCCGGTGCGGCGGCAGTGATGGTCGGCTCCATGCTGGCCGGTACCGAAGAATCCCCGGGCGAAATCGAACTCTATCAGGGGCGCTCTTACAAATCCTATCGCGGGATGGGTTCCCTCGGCGCGATGTCGAAAGGCTCCTCTGACCGCTACTTCCAGAGCGATAACGCCGCTGACAAACTGGTGCCGGAAGGTATCGAAGGCCGCGTGGCCTATAAAGGCCGCCTGAAAGAGATCATTCACCAGCAGATGGGCGGCCTGCGCTCCTGTATGGGTCTGACCGGCTGTGGTACTATTGACCTGCTGCGTACCAAAGCTGAATTCGTACGCATCAGCGGTGCGGGCATCCAGGAAAGCCACGTTCACGACGTGACCATCACCAAAGAGTCCCCGAACTACCGCCTGGGCTCCTGATTTCTTCGCCCGACCTTGCGTCGGGCGATTTATTTACTCTGTTTCACTTGCCTCGGAATTAGCGTCAATGACGGAAAACATTCATAAACATCGCATTCTCATTCTCGACTTCGGGTCACAGTATACTCAGCTGGTGGCGCGTCGCGTGCGTGAACTGGGCGTCTACTGTGAGCTGTGGGCATGGGATGTCACGGAAGCACAGATCCGCGAATTTAATCCAAGCGGCATCATTCTTTCCGGCGGCCCGGAAAGCACCACCGAAGAGAACAGCCCGCGCGCGCCGCAGTATGTGTTCGAAGCCGGCGTGCCGGTATTTGGCGTCTGCTACGGTATGCAGACCATGGCGATGCAGTTGGGCGGCCATGTAGAAGGCTCTAACGAGCGTGAGTTTGGCTACGCGCAGGTTGAAGTGGTTAACGACAGCGCGCTGGTGCGCGGTATCGAAGACTCCCTGACCGCGGACGGCAAACCGTTGCTGGACGTGTGGATGAGCCACGGCGACAAAGTCACCGCCATCCCGTCTGACTTCGTCACCGTCGCCAGCACCGACAACTGCCCGTTCGCCATTATGGCCAACGAAGAAAAACGCTTCTATGGCGTGCAGTTCCACCCGGAAGTGACCCACACCCGTCAGGGTATGCGTATGCTGGAGCGCTTCGTGCGCGACATCTGCCAGTGCGAAGCGCTGTGGACCCCGGCGAAAATCATCGACGACGCCGTTGAGCGTATTCGCCAGCAGGTTGGCGATGACAAAGTAATCCTCGGCCTCTCCGGCGGCGTGGACTCTTCGGTGACCGCGATGCTGCTGCACCGCGCCATCGGCAAAAACCTGACCTGCGTATTCGTGGATAACGGTCTCCTGCGTCTGAACGAAGCCCAGCAGGTGATGGAGATGTTTGGCGACCACTTTGGCCTGAACATCGTTCACGTGGAAGGCGAGCAGCGCTTCCTCGACGCGCTGGCAGGTGAAAGCGATCCGGAAGCGAAACGTAAGATCATCGGCCGCGTCTTCGTGGAAGTGTTCGACGAAGAAGCGCTGAAGCTGGACGACGTCAAATGGCTGGCGCAGGGCACCATCTATCCTGACGTTATCGAATCTGCCGCTTCCGCCACCGGTAAAGCGCACGTCATCAAATCTCACCACAACGTGGGCGGCCTGCCGAAAGAGATGAAGATGGGGCTGGTTGAGCCGCTGCGTGAGCTGTTCAAAGACGAAGTGCGCAAGATCGGTCTGGAGCTGGGTCTGCCGTACGATATGCTCTACCGTCATCCGTTCCCGGGCCCGGGCCTCGGCGTGCGCGTGCTGGGCGAAGTGAAGAAAGAGTACTGCGACCTGCTGCGTCGCGCGGACGCTATCTTCATCGAAGAGCTGCACAAAGCTGACCTGTACAACAAAGTGAGCCAGGCGTTCACTGTATTCCTGCCGGTTCGCTCCGTCGGCGTGATGGGCGATGGCCGTAAATACGACTGGGTGGTTTCCCTGCGTGCGGTGGAAACCATCGACTTCATGACCGCGCACTGGGCGCACCTGCCGTATGATTTCCTCGGCCGCGTCTCTAACCGCATTATCAATGAAGTGAACGGTATCTCCCGCGTGGTGTATGACATCAGCGGTAAGCCGCCAGCAACGATCGAGTGGGAATAATCCCCGGCGTTAGTTGAATAAAACGAAACCCTCTGTTGTTACAGAGGGTTTTTTAATTTATGCCCAGCCTCAATCCCGTCATCCCTCACCGCTATCCATCACTGGGTGGTTTCCTGTGTCCCCGGTGAATGTACCCGGTTATGGTTCCGGCAGATGTTCAGCCGGCCCACGTTTTGCACCCGGGCAGAGGGCTGGACGCTTGTCCGGCTCTGTTTTACCCACCGATCGCGCCATCGCCAGCGCCAGTCCGGCAACGATCAGCGTTAACCCGGTGGAAATCCACATTCCACCCACGATACCCAGCCGATGGTTCAGCCATGCATAGGTAAAGGGGGCGGCCGCCGCCATCAGTTGCCCGGGGATCAGCAGGAGACCCGTGCGGCTGGCGTAGCTTTCTGCGCTAAACAGCGCCAGCGGCAGCGTCGCTTTCACAATCGTCACCAGCCCATTTATCGCGCCATAGCCGAGCACAAACCCGGCTGCGCACCCGGCATACGCCGTGCTGCTGACACCAAGGAGAAAACAGAGCGGCATGGCGAGCGCGGTAAAACGCGTCAGCGCGAGCGGGGTGATGCGTCGACCGGCCAGCACTTCCCCCAGCCGGGCGCCGGTCTGGCCAAATCCCCACAGCATTCCGATGGCAACAGGCAGGCCAAAGTGGCTGATAAACTCCGGCAGATGGGTGGAGGTGCCGGTGGAGATGAAGGTGATCAGCGCAATAAAGAGCGCATAACGTATGCCGTTACGCCGATTGCCATCCGCTGTTGGGGCTTTCGCTTTCGTCGATGAGCCGAGCCGCTGACGAGGCAGCTGATAACTCAGCCATGCGCTCAGCAGGCCAAACAGCGCATAGACCCGCAGGGCATCCTGCCAGGACATCACGGTGAGTAAAGCCTCCCCCAGCGGCCAGAAGAGGGCAGAGGCCAGACCGCCGGCGAGGGTGATTTGAGAGATGGTTTTCCGCGCCTGCTGGCCGTAAAGGTTCACTACCGCGGCGAACAGGGCATCATACAACGACAGCCGCATGCCGACGCCGGTCAGCAGCCAGGCGCCGTACCAGCCGACCAGCGAAGGGCTCCAGGCCATCATCGCGCAACTGGCGGCTATCAGTAAGGTTCCGCTGGTGACCACCAGTCGTCCGCCAAAGCGAGCCAGCAGCCTGGCGACCAGCGGGGAGACCGCCGCCATGATCAGCATCGCAAGCGTCAGGCCAAGATAGATCTGCGGCGAGCTCCATCCCTTGTCGGCGGCGATAGCTCCGGCAAAGGTGCCGGGCATATAAAAAGAGATACCCCAGTTGATCAGTTGCTGAGCGCCCGCGGTGAAGGCTAGGCGTCGGGGAATAGCCGGTGTTCCCATGGTTTTTCATTCCGTTAAGAGAGTTGTCCTGAGCATACCCGGCAGGCTATTGTTCTGGCAGAGCGGCCACCTTATGCGCGGTATAAGAGAAACTTTGCATGACAACACTGAACCTGGGAAACCTGGCGACCTTCCGGCTGGTCGTACAGCGCGGCAGCTTCTCAGCCGCCGCCGACGCGCTGGGGATCTCCCAGCCTGCCGTCAGCCTGCAGGTGCGTCAGCTGGAGCAATTTTTACAGACCCGACTGCTGGAGCGCACCGGGCGCGGGATCAAGGCGACGGCGGCGGGAATGGCGCTGCTGGCCCACAGCGAGCAGATCGATCGGGCGGTGAATAGCGCGGTGCAGTCGGTCAGTGCATTTAGTCAGGAAGTTAATGGCTCACTGACTCTGGGGACCGGCGCGACGGCCTGCATTCATCTTCTTCCGCCGCTGCTGCAGCATCTTCGTCAGCAGCACCCACTGCTGACGGTGGGGGTGACCACCGGCAACACGCTGGATGTCGTCCGGGCGGTGGAGGAAAACCGGCTCGATCTTGGGCTGGTCACGCTGCCCGTTCAGGGACGCAGTCTCGCGGTGACCGCCGTGGTGGACGAGGAGTTCGTGGTCATCCATCCCAGCCACGAGGCGGGGATCCCGGCGGTGTGTACCCCTGAGGAGCTGCAGGCGCTGCCGCTCATTGCCTTCGAGGCGGGCAGCGGCACGCGGGATCTGATTGACCGCTGGTTCCGTTCGGCGGGCCTGGCGGTCACGCCGGTGATGCAGCTGGGGAGCATCGAGGCGATCAAACGCATGGTGCGGGCCGGGCTGGGCTACAGTATTGTGCCCCGCATGGCGGTAGAGCAGGCGGAGGATCGCTATGGCTTAACGGTACATTCTCTGGCCCCGTCGCTGTACCGTCAGCTGGCGGTTGTCATGCGTCAGGATAAAGTGATTACCAAAGGAATGGCGGAAATGCTGCGTCTGCTGCAGGCCGTGCGCTTATAAATCGTCAGCGGCAAAACATGCCTCGTCAGGGATAGTGCCTCGGAAAACGGGCGTCTCTGCCTGCGGATAGAGGCGTATCCGGCATCAGGATCAACGGGTTACTCGCGGGCGGAGGGCTCGACGGTGAGCGTTGACTCCTGCGACGCTTTTTTATCCTGGTGATGATACCAGGCGCCGATGGAGGAGTAGACAAAGCGTCCAAAGAAGAAGAGAAAGCTGATAAGCAGTACGATACGGGTCATGCGACGGTTAAATCGATGTCGTTTACGCATACTGGGTGCCTGACTCACAAAAGGTTCCTTGAAGTATACCCGAAGATGGGCGATGGGGGTATTAAGGCACAGGAACGAGGTGGGGTCAATTGATGCAGATGTAAAAGTGCGGCAGTGAAAACATTAATTAATGTTATATAAGATAATCCTCGTATTTACATGCTCTCTTTATTAGCCGCGAAAAGCTGAAAAAATAAGTTTTATTAATGTTGGTGTCAGCATTTGTTGATTTACATCAACAGCCTCATTCTCTTCACCACTAAAATCAGCGGACGTTACCGTATCGTTATTACTTATGCGGTCAGCATGGGGTGGTTGGATGCCTGCCTGAATATGCCTCGCAGGAGCAGAGGCTCTCTGTAGAGCACCTATGAATTTATTAAAATACTATCAACAATATCGCGACAAATGGTGGGCCTTACCGCTTCTCCTGCCTGTGTTATTATTACCCCTTGCCAGAGGGATGAATACATATACCATGCTGAATGGGCATATGGTTTATCTTTATTATCTTCCCCTGGCGCTGGTGCTCAGCCTGATGATGTTTTTCGGCTGGGCGGCGATCCCCGGAATTATCGTTGGTCTGCTGCTAACGCTGGCCCGGGGCATGACGCCGGAGCAGGCCGTTGGCGTACTGTTCCATTTCCTGATCCCCTGCGTGCTTTGCTGGGGCGGATATCGCATCTTTGTTCCCCAACGGCAGCAGGTATCGCACGGTAACGTCAGGCTGATGCCGCATCGTCTGTTCTGGCAAATGCTGCTCCCTTCGGTCATTTTTCTGATTTTGTCGCAGATCGCCGAGTATCTGGGGCTACATCCGCGCACAACGGATATGACCGGCGTCTCGCCGTTTAGTTTACGGTCGTTAATCACCTTTCAGGCGCTGATGGTGGGGTGCCTGACCGGCGTACCGTTATGTTATTTACTACTGCGGGTAATTCGTAACCCTTTTTATTTGCGCGGGTATATTTCTCAGGTTCGCTTACAAATTGATCCAAAAATAAAGAAAATTGAAATCATCAGTTGGGCGGCGATATTAACCCTGTTGCTGGGGCTATTATTGATGCCGCTTAATGATACCAGCACCATATTTAGTACAAATTATACATTATCCTTATTGATGCCGGTGATGCTGTGGGGGGCGATGCGTTTTGGCTATCGCTTTATCTCGCTGATATGGACGCCGGTACTGATCGCCGTGATCCATTTTCATTACCGTTATTTACCTATTTATCCAAGTTATAACACTCAGCTGGCGATCACCTCGTCAAGCTACCTGGTGTTCTCGTTTATTGTCGCCTATACGGCGATGCTGGCAACACAGCAGCGGCTGATCTACGCCCGCGTCCGACAGATGGCCTTCCTCGACCCGGTAGTACATATGCCGAATCTGCGGGCGCTGAGCCGGGCGCTGAACGGCGCGAGCTGGTCGACGCTCTGTTTTTTGCGTATTCCTGAGCTTGAACTGCTGGGCCGCCACTACGGGGTGCTGTTGCGTATTCAGTATAAGCAAATGCTGGCGAATCACCTGCGTGCGCTGCTGGAGCCGAACGAAGCGGTATATCATCTTGCCGGTCACGATTTAGTGTTTCGTCTCAACAGCGAAGGGCACCAGGCGCGCATTCACTTAATTGAGCGCTCCTTGCGACAGTTCCGTTTTCACTGGGACGGGGTCCCCCTGCAGCCGCGGATCGGCATGAGCTATTGCAACGTCCGCTCGCCGGTGAAGCATCTGTATTTGCTGCTTGGCGAGCTGAACACGATTGCCGACATGTCGCTGGCCAGTGGCCATCCGGAGAATTTGCAGCGCCGCGGCGCCGGGCATGTCCAGCAGGATCTGAAAGACAAAGTGGCGATGATGAACCGCATCCTCAAGGCGCTGGAGCAAGACTATTTTGTCCTGATGGCGCAGCCTATCCAGGGCATTCGCGGCGACAATTACCATGAAGTGTTGTTGAGGATGAAAGGCGAGTCGGGCGAACTGACGGGGCCCAACGAGTTCCTGCCGGTGGCGCACGAGTTTGGGCTGTCCACGCGCGTGGATCAGTGGGTCATTGAGCATACCCTGGCCTTTATGGATGCCAACCGGCGGGCGCTGCCCGGTCTGCGGCTGGCGATCAACCTCTCTCCGGTCTCGTTGAGCCGCAGTCAGTTTCCCGAGGAGGTCGAAAACCTGCTGCAGGCCTACAACATTGAGCCATGGCAGATTATTTTCGAGCTGACCGAAAACTATGCGCTCAGCAACCCCGAGCTAGTTTGCCAGACATTAGAGCACCTGCGGGCACTGGGCTGCCGGGTAGCTATCGATGATTTTGGTACCGGCTACGCCAGCTATGCGCGGTTAAAAACGATGAACGTCGATATTCTTAAAATCGACGGCAGCTTTATTCGCAATCTGCTCGCCAGCAGTCTTGATTACCAGGTGGTGGATTCAATCTGTCGTCTGGCGCGGATGAAGAACATGCAGGTGGTGGCCGAATATGTTGAATCGCCGGAGATACGCCAGGCGGTCATCGCGCTGGGGATCGATTATATGCAGGGCTATGATATTGGCGTCCCGGTGCCTCTGACGCAGCTGGCGGAGGGGATGAGCGCCTGAAGCTGTAAAAAAGCCGGGCGCGATGGCCCGGCTCGCATGATATCCATAGAGGCGATCAGGCGTCTGGCTCTTCTTCCGCAATTTTCAGCAGCCACTCCGGCACACCTTCCCAGTACTGCTGCTCTTTTTCCAGATCCAGCAGCACCAGCGCATTCTGGCTAAACCAGTTGTGCGGGAAGGTCAGCGTCCAGTGGTGAGCTTCCGTCTGCAGCCGTAGCGTCGGCGGCGTGGTGGTGGCCTGACGCTGGTTGTTCAGCAGCACGCCGAGGCGCAGCAGCTGGATCAGCGGCAGAAACTGCTTTTTCCTGAACAGCGTAAAGCGCGGCAGATCGTCGAGTTTTATCGCTTTGCGATGATAGCGCACCAGGGTGGCCATCAGCATCTGCTGCTCCTGGTTGAAGCCCGGCAGGTCGCTGTTCTGCAGAATATAGGCCGAGTGGCGGTGCATGCCGCTGTGGTTAATATTCAGGCCCACCTCATGGAGCATCACCGCCCACTTCAACAGCGCCGCCAGGTGCGGATTGGCCAGCTTGGGATTCTGCTCTTGCCACTGCTCCAGCATAAGGGTGGTGGTTTCCAGCACCCGGCGCGCCTGTTCGCGATCGATGTTGTACTGATTCGCCAGACTCTGCGCCGTACGGCTACGAATATCCTGGTGGCGGAAGCGGCCTTCCATTTCGTACAGCACGCCTTCACGCAGCGCGCCATCAGACAGACGAAGCTCTTTAATGGCTAGCGCGTCAAATACGCCGCACAGAATGGCCAGCCCCGGGGCAAAGACCGCTTTACGATCTTCCGAGAGGCCGGGCAGGCTGAGCGCGTCGAAGTTTTTATGCTTCAGCAGTTCACTGACCAGCATTTCGAGGCGCTCCGGCGTAATAAACCCGTCCTTCTCGCCCATAGCCACCAGCACTTCCTGGGCGGCCTTAATGGTACCGGAGGCGCCCAGCGCCACGGTCCAGCCCTGAATACGGAACTGCCAGGCCAGGGTTTCCAGTTTTTGCACCGCCGCCAGGCGAGCGCGCTGGAAATTTTCTTTATTGATGGTCCCGCCGGGGAAGTAGGCCTGGGAGAAACTCACGCAGCCCATGCGACGGCTTTCCACCAGCCGGGGCTCAAAATCTTCACCGATGACCAGCTCGGTCGAACCGCCGCCGATATCAATCACCAGCTTACGGCCGCGCTCCGGCTGCGTGTGCTCCACGCCCATAAAAATCAGGCGCGCTTCTTCATTACCGGAGATGATCTCGATCGGGTAGGGGATCACTTTTTCCGCGCGTTTAAGAAACTCTGCCGCATTGGTCGCCTGGCGCAGCGTATGCGTCCCGACGATGCAGACGCTGGAAGGGGAGAACCCCTGCAGGCGTTCGGCAAACAGCGACAGGCAGTTCAGCCCGCGGGTCATGGCTTCTTCGCTCAACACCGAGTTTTCATCGAGGCCATCGGCCAGATGTACGCGCTGTTTCAGGCGTCCGATGATCTGCATGGCGCCGTCGACGACACGGGCGATCACCATATGAAAACTGTTCGAACCAAGGTCAACCGCAGCGAACTCCTGCGGCCGAGGGGTTTTTTCGTTTATTGGCATAGGTTAGTCGGGTTGTTCGAGTGATTTGAGATAATCGTAAATCGCCATCTGAGCGCGCACTTTACGGCGATTGCCGCGCGGCACATAGCGATTACTCAGTTCTTTATCAAGATAGCGCGCTTTTACCGTATCGTTGAACAAGATATCAAAAATATCCAGCACCCGCTGTTTCAGGCGCGGGTCGAGCAGCGGGGCGGCAACTTCGATGCGATAATCGATATTACGCGTCATCCAGTCGGCAGAGGAGAGCCAGACCTGCTTATCGCCACCGTTTTCAAAACAATAGACCCGGTCATGCTCGAGGAAGCGGTCCACAATGCTGATGACGCGAATATTTTCGCTGATGCCTTCCAGACCGGGGATCAGCGAGCACATGCCGCGGATTAACAGGTTGACCGGCACGCCGGAGCTGGAGGCGGCATACAGTCTGTCTACCAGTCCTTTATCCACCAGGTTGTTCAGCTTCAGGGTAATACCGGACGGTTGCCCGTTCTGCGCATTGGCGATCTCGCGGTCGATCATCTCATACAGCAGACGACGCGAGTTCTGCGGCGACACCAGCAGGTAATCGAAGCTGACCGGGCGGTAGGGGTTTTCAATAAAGTTAAACACCCGGCGAACTTCATTGGTAATGCGCGCATCGGCGGTTAACAGCGAATAGTCGGTATAGATCCGCGCGGTCTTCTCGTTGAAGTTACCGGTGCCGATGTGGGCGTAGCGCACGACCTCATCGCCTTCTTTACGCGAGATCAGGAACAGCTTGGCGTGGATTTTCAGGCCCGGCGCGGAGAAGATAACGTGGACGCCCGCTTCCGTCAGGCGTTTCGCCCAGTGAATGTTGGCCTCTTCGTCAAAACGCGCCTGCAGCTCCACCACTACGGTGACTTTTTTACCGTTGTGGGCGGCGTGGATCATCGCGTCGATGATGCGCGAATCCTTGGCCACGCGGTAGATGTTGATTTTGATCGCCAGTACGCTGGGGTCGAACGAGGCCTGACGCAGCAGCTCCAGCACATGCTCAAAAGTATGATAGGGGTAGTAGAGCAGCACATCGCGTTCGCGAATGGCGTCGAAGCCGTTGCGGAATTTATCAAACCACAGATGACGCAGGCGCGGCATAGGTTTATTGACCAGATTGGCCTTACCCACGTTCGGGAAGCCGATAAAGTCTTTGAAGTTGTGATAGCGGCCGCCCGGCAGCATTGAGTCATAGTTGGAGATGGAGAGCTTATCGCGCAGCATTTCGACCATCGCGTCCGGCATATCGCGCTGGTAGACGAAGCGAACAGGCTCGGCGGTCAGGCGCTGTTTCAGGCTGGAGGACATCAGCTCCATCAGGCTCGACTCCATCTCATGCACCAGATCGTACTCGGCGTCACGGGTCATTTTCATCGAGTAGGCGTTCAGCGCATCGTAATCAAAGAAGCCTTTAAAAATGTCGTCCAGGCAATAGCGCAGAATGTTATCCAGCAGGATCATTGGCTTACGGCGGCGAGGCGCTTCCGGCGGCAGGTTTACGAAGCGCGGGACCTTATCCGACGGAATTTCCAGCAGGGCATAGTTGATGTTTTCCCCGCGGATAATCTCCACCGCCAGATAGGTGTAATCATCTTTCAGGAACTGCACGAGGTCCGTTTCGCGGTTAATCAGGATCGGCGAGATATGCTGCCGCAAATACTGTTTAAAGTAGTTGCGCAGCCAGGCCTGCTGATTGACGGACAGCTGGCGCTCGTTGATCAGGAAGATCTGGTTGCGCGCCATCTCCAGCAGCAGTTCGTTATACAGACTATCGAATTCCTGATCGGCCTTCAGAACGCGGGCCTGGATTTTGCCTAACAGGTGGCGAGAATGGGCGGTACTGCCTTGTTCTTCACTGATAATAATCCGGCGCTTAAGCTCAGCGAAGCGCACTTTGTAAAACTCATCAAGGTTGTTGGAGTAGATCCCTAAGAAGCGCATGCGCTCAATCAGCGGGTTACTTTTGTCCGCCGCTTCCTGCAGCACGCGTTCGTTAAAAGATAACCAGCTGAGTTCTTTTTCGATGTATAGCTTTTCCTGGCCCATTACCGCTCACACTCCGTTTTACTCACAGGACGTAGACTATTATGACGAATTTTTCTGCATAGCGATTTACTGTGTCACAACTATATGACAGTAAGAAGAATTATTTCTGTGAGATGTTTGATTAATAAACAATTTTAATTAAAAAAAAGCCCCGCGATGGAGAAAGGCGGGGCTGTTGTTCATTCTTCAGCGGCATAGCCCTGGGGGGGAAGCTGTCGTTCATCCAGCCAGGCGTGGTTGCCCACCATGCGCAGACGCCCCTCGACGAACCAGCTGATCACCAGCGGATAAATGGCATGTTCCTGGGTCTGTACCCGCGCCGTGACCTCTTCCTCGCTGTCGCCAGCAAAGACCGGCACTTTGGCCTGCAGGATAACCGGACCGCCATCCAGCTCATCGGTGACGAAGTGCACCGAGGTCCCATGCTCCTCGTCACCGTTTTCCAGCACCTGGCGATGGGTATGCAGGCCAGGATACTTCGGCAGTAACGAAGGGTGGATGTTCAGCAGTCGTCCCTGATAGTGGCTGACAAAGGCCGGGCTAAGGATACGCATATAGCCCGCCAGCACCACCAGATCCGGGGCGTAGGCGTCAATTTCATGCATCAGCTGACGATCGAACGCTTCCCGGTCGGCAAACTGACTTTGCGCCAGCGCGTGGGCCGGGATCCCGGCCGCGCGCGCGCGCTCAAGGCCGAACGCATCGGCCTTGTTACTGAATACCGCACGCAGGGTGCCGTTTATCTGTTTCCGGCCACAGGCGTCGATGATCGCCTGCAAATTACTGCCGCTACCGGAAATCAGCACCACAATGTTTTTCATGCAATGACCACACGCTGTTCGGAATCGGAGGCTTTGATATACCCGATTTTCCACGCGTTTTCACCTTTCTCGTTCAGCAGGGCAATGGCCTTGTCTGCTTCTGCTGCCGGCAGGGCGATAACCATCCCCACGCCGCAGTTAAAGGTACGGTACATCTCATGCTGGCTGACGTTACCGGCGGTTTGCAGCCATTTGAAGACGGACGGCCACTGCCAGGAAGACTCATCAATCACCGCCTGGGTGTTGTCCGGCAGTACGCGCGGGATGTTTTCCCAGAAGCCGCCGCCGGTCAGATGGGCGATGGCGTGGACGTCAACGCTGGCAATCAGGTCGAGGACCGATTTCACATAGATGCGGGTCGGCGCCAGCAGATGGTCGGCCAGCGGTTTGCCGTCAAGGTCGGTGGTCTGTGGGTCAACGCCGCTAACTTCAATAATCTTACGCACCAGCGAATAGCCGTTAGAGTGCGGGCCGCTGGAGGCCAGCGCCACCAGCACATCGCCGTCAGCGACTTTGCTGCCGTCGATGATTTCTGATTTTTCCACCACCCCGACGCAAAAACCCGCCACGTCGTAATCTTCGCCGTGGTACATCCCCGGCATCTCTGCGGTCTCACCGCCCACCAGCGCGCAACCGGACTGCAGGCAGCCTTCGGCGATGCCGTTAATGACGCTGGCTGCGGTATCGACGTCCAGTTTACCGGTGGCGTAGTAATCAAGGAAAAACAGCGGTTCAGCACCCTGAACCACCAGGTCGTTCACGCACATGGCGACCAGGTCGATGCCGATGGTGTCGTGACGCTTCAGATCCATTGCCAGACGCAGCTTGGTACCGACGCCGTCGGTGCCGGAGACCAGTACCGGCTCGCGGTATTTCTGCGGCAGTGCGCACAGCGCGCCGAATCCGCCCAGTCCACCCATCACTTCCGGGCGACGGGTTTTCTTCACCACGCCCTTAATACGGTCGACGAGAGCGTTGCCTGCATCAATATCCACGCCGGCATCTTTATAGCTGAGAGAGGTTTTGTCGGTCACTGCGAAGTCTCCACGCGTTTGCGGTAAGCAAGAAAAATCGGCGCAATTCTAACAGGGAAAGCAAACGTTTGCGAGCCTGCTTTACAGTCGGCGTAAAACCGTTGGCGGATGGTCAAATTTGATACTGCTCACGAAAATGAAACCGGGTACAGCCTTGTGCTTGCCTCAGTGTCAGGTAATCCCCATCATATCAATGAAACCGGTTTCTGTGATTGATCGCCGTATGGATTACCGGTGATTTATGCTCGACAGGGGAGGGATGAATGAAGATTGCGGCATTTGATATCGGTGGCACCGCGTTAAAGATGGGCGTCATGACCCGCGACGGCAGGCTGCTGGAAACCGCGAAGCAGTCAATCAATGACAGCGATGGCGATCATATCTTACAGACCATGCTGTCGTGGCTGGCGGCCCACCCGTCATGCGAAGGCATTGCCATCAGCGCGCCGGGCTATGTCGATCCGCACAGTGGATTTATCACCATGGGCGGCGCTATCCGTCGATTTGATAACTTCGCCATGAAATCATGGCTCGAGACGCGAACCGGGCTGCCGGTCTCGGTGGAAAACGACGCCAACTGCGTGCTGCTGGCCGAGCGCTGGCAGGGTAAAGCGGCGGAGATGGCCAATTTTCTGGTGCTCACTATCGGCACTGGCATCGGTGGAGCGATTTTTTG
Source organism: Klebsiella sp. 7-CIP_Kleb. (assembly GCF_050378655.1). NCBI lineage: Bacteria > Pseudomonadati > Pseudomonadota > Gammaproteobacteria > Enterobacterales > Enterobacteriaceae > Klebsiella > Klebsiella sp. 7-CIP_Kleb. The sequence goes on along the minus strand of NZ_JBNRLJ010000001.1, from coordinate 1,462,353 downwards.
CCAACATCAGCTGATCCACGGGGCGCGTTTTCGCGCCGGCGAGTTCGGCTATATGCTTACCGATCGTCCCGGCGGACGCGATCCCCGTCGCTACTCGATGAATGAAAACTGCACCCTGCGGGTGCTGCGCCATCGCTATGCAGAACATATTGGCGCGCCGCTGGATAGCGTCACTGGCGAAATGATTTTTGACCGCTATGACGCCGGCGACCCTGTTTGCCAGCGTCTGGTCGCCGAGTTCTTCAATGGCCTGGGTCATGGCCTTTATAACCTCGTCAATATCTTCGATCCGCAGACCATTTTTATCGGCGGCGGCGTTGTGGAACGCCCTGGATTTCTGACGCTGCTGCGCCAGCATCTGGCCTGGTTCGGCATTGCCGACTATCTCGATACCGTCAGTCACGGCAACGATGCCGGCCTGATTGGCGCGGTTTACCATTTCAATCAGCACTATCGTTCGCCTGGCGACGATCGACCTTAGGGAGAGACTATGTCCGGATTTAAAGAAGGTTTTCTGTGGGGCGGCGCGGTGGCGGCTCATCAGTTAGAGGGCGGCTGGCAGGAGGGGGGCAAGGGGGTCAGCGTGGCGGATGTGATGACCGCCGGCGCCCACGGCGTGCCGCGGGAAATCACCGACGGCGTGGTGGCGGGAAAAAACTACCCGAACCATGAGGCGATCGATTTTTATCATCGCTACCCGCAGGACCTGGCGCTGTTTGCCGAAATGGGCTTCAAATGTTTCCGCACCTCGATTGCCTGGACGCGTATTTTCCCGCAGGGCGATGAACAGGAGCCGAACGAGGCTGGCCTGCAGTTTTATGACGATCTGTTCGACGAATGTCTGAAACACGGTATTGAACCGGTCATTACGCTGTCGCATTTTGAAATGCCCTATCACCTGGTCACCGAGTACGGCGGCTGGCGTAACCGCAAGCTGATCGACTTTTTCGTGCGCTTCGCCAGGGTCGTCTTCACCCGCTATCAGCATAAAGTGAAGTACTGGATGACCTTCAACGAGATCAACAACCAGGCTAACTACCATGAGGACTTTGCCCCTTTCACCAACTCCGGTCTGAAGTATTTACCGGGTGAAGATCGGGAACCGGTAATGTACCAGGCCGCACATTATGAGCTGGTGGCCAGCGCCCTGGCGGTGAAAGCGGCGCGCGAGATCAACCCTGCTCTGCAGATAGGCTGCATGATCGCCATGTGCCCTATCTATCCGCTGACCTGCGCGCCGGACGATATGATGATGGCGATGAACGCCATGCACCGTCGGTACTGGTTCACCGATGTCCACGTGCGCGGCCGCTATCCGCAGCATCTGCTCAACTATTTTGCCCGCCGCGGCTTTAGCCTGGACATCACCGAAGCCGATCGTCAGGCGTTAACCGAAGGCTGTGTCGACTACATCGGCTTTAGCTACTATATGTCCTTCGCCACCAAAGCCACCGAAGACAACCCCTTGCTCGATTATGATGAAACCACCAGCCTGGTCTCCAACCCGTACGTGAAAAAGTCGGACTGGGGCTGGCAGATTGACCCGGTCGGCCTGCGCTATTCGCTGAACTGGTTCTGGGATCACTATCAGCTACCGCTGTTTATTGTCGAAAACGGTTTTGGCGCGATCGATGTTCGTGAAGCGGATGGCAGCGTGGATGACCAGTACCGTATCGATTATCTCTCCGCCCATATCGCGGAGATGAAAAAGGCGGTGGTCGAGGATGGCGTCGATCTGATGGGTTATACCCCGTGGGGCTGTATCGATCTGGTTTCCGCCGGAACGGGGGAGATGAAAAAACGCTACGGCTTTATCTACGTGGATAAAGATAATGAAGGCAACGGCACGCTGGAGCGCAGTAAGAAGAAGTCGTTCGACTGGTATAAGAAGGTGATTGCCAGCAACGGGGAGCAGCTATAATTCCCCCGTGGCGCTGCGCTTATCGGGCCGGCGGGGTTTGCGGTCCGGGTAAGCGTTAGCGCCGCCCGGCAGAACCCCGCGCTAAAACCGGAGCCTCGCCTCCGGTTTTTTTGTCTCTAAATCACTTTGCTTGATATACGTCAAGCAAGATGGGTATGGCCTAATCCGAAAAAAGCGGTATAATCCCGCGATTTTTTTTGTGGCTGCCCCTCAGAGGAGAAAGAGAATGAAGATTGTGGAAGTCAAACACCCACTCGTCAAACACAAGCTGGGCCTGATGCGCGAGCACGACATCAGCACCAAACGCTTCCGTGAACTCGCCTCTGAAGTGGGCAGCTTACTGACTTATGAAGCCACCGCCGATCTGGCGACCGAGAAAGTGACCATCGAAGGCTGGAACGGCCCGGTGGAAGTTGAGCAGATCAAGGGCAAGAAAATTACCGTCGTGCCAATCCTGCGCGCAGGCCTCGGCATGATGGAAGGGGTACTTGAGCACGTGCCGAGCGCGCGTATCAGCGTGGTGGGTATTTATCGCAATGAAGAGACCCTCGAGCCGGTACCTTACTTCCAGAAGCTGGTGTCCAACATCGATGAGCGTATGGCGCTGGTGGTTGACCCGATGCTGGCCACCGGTGGGTCGATGATCGCCACTATCGATCTGCTGAAAAACGCCGGCTGCACCAGCATCAAGGTGCTGGTGCTGGTGGCGGCGCCGGAAGGAATTGCCGCGCTGGAGAAAGCGCACCCGGACGTTGAGCTGTACACCGCCTCTGTCGATAAGGGACTGAACGAGCACGGGTACATCATTCCCGGTCTCGGCGATGCCGGCGACAAGATCTTTGGTACGAAATAATCGCATAACGATAAATAAGCCGACTTTGAGAGTCGGCTTTTTTTTGAATAAAACACACATAACTAACCATCTCAGAGGAAAACACTATGACGCGCCGTGCTATCGGGGTGAGTGAAAGACCGCCGCTTTTACAGACTATCCCGCTTAGTTTGCAGCACCTGTTTGCCATGTTTGGCGCAACGGTGCTGGTGCCAATCATGTTCCACATCAACCCGGCCACCGTGCTGCTGTTCAACGGTATTGGTACGCTGCTGTACCTCTTTATCTGTAAAGGCAAAATCCCGGCGTATCTGGGATCGAGTTTCGCCTTTATCTCTCCGGTGCTGCTCCTGCTGCCGCTGGGCTATGAAGTGGCGCTGGGCGGTTTCATTATGTGCGGCGTGCTGTTCTGCCTCGTCTCCTTTATTGTCAAAAAAGCCGGTACCGGCTGGCTGGATGTGATGTTCCCCCCGGCGGCGATGGGGGCCATCGTGGCGGTTATCGGTCTGGAGCTAGCGGGCGTGGCGGCCAACATGGCCGGGCTGCTGCCGGCCGACGGCCAGTCGCCGGACAGTAAAACCATTATTATCTCGATGGTGACCCTGGCGGTGACGGTGTTTGGTTCGGTCTTGTTCCGCGGCTTCCTGGCGATTATCCCGATCCTGATTGGCGTTCTGGTGGGCTATGCGCTGTCGTTTGTGATGGGCGTGGTCGATACCACCCCGATCGCCGAAGCGCACTGGTTCGCGCTGCCAACCTTCTACACGCCGCGTTTTGAATGGTTCGCCATCTTCACCATTCTGCCCGCTGCGCTGGTGGTGATTGCCGAGCACGTCGGTCACCTGGTGGTGACGGCTAATATCGTCAAACGCGATCTGATCCGCGACCCGGGCCTGCATCGTTCGATGTTTGCCAATGGCCTGTCGACGATCGTTTCCGGCTTCTTCGGCTCGACGCCTAACACCACCTACGGGGAAAATATCGGCGTGATGGCGATTACCCGCGTCTACAGTACCTGGGTTATCGGTGGCGCGGCGATCATTGCGATTCTGCTCTCCTGCGTCGGCAAACTGGCGGCGGCGATCCAGATCATCCCGGTGCCGGTGATGGGCGGCGTGTCGCTGCTGCTGTACGGGGTGATCGGCGCCTCAGGGATCCGCGTACTGATTGAATCGAAGGTGGATTACAGCAAGGCGCAGAATCTGATTCTCACCTCCGTGATCCTGATCATCGGCGTCAGCGGTGCCAAAGTGCACATCGGTGCCGCTGAGCTGAAAGGGATGGCGCTGGCCACCATCGTCGGTATCGCACTCAGCCTGATTTTCAAGCTTATCAGCGTCCTGCGTCCGGAAGAGGTGGTTCTCGACGCCGCGGATAGCGAAGAGGTTAAATAACGATCGTCTGACCGGGCGGCGATCCCGCCCGGTTCTCTCCGGACCTAAATCTGTGATAAACTCTTCGCGTTTTTCTGTAAGCCTATGTTGAGGTCCATCTGAACGCACCGGCACAGCTCTCTTTGCCACTGTATCTTCCTGACGACGAAACCTTCGCGAGTTTCTGGCCGGGTGATAATCCTTCCCTACTTGCTGCCCTCCAGAACGTACTGCGCCAGGAACACAGCGGGTATATTTATATCTGGTCACGTGAAGGGGCGGGTCGCAGCCACCTGTTACATGCCGCCTGCGCCGAGCTTTCCCAGCGCGGGGATGCCGTGGGCTACGTGCCGCTGGATAAGCGCACCTGGTTTGTGCCGGAGGTGCTGGAGGGGATGGAACAGCTGGCGCTGGTCTGCATCGATAACATCGAGTGCGTCGCCGGGGATGAGCCCTGGGAAATGGCCATCTTTAATCTCTACAACCGGATCCTGGAATCAGGTAAAACCCGTCTGCTGATCACCGGGGACCGGCCGCCGCGGCAACTGAATCTTGGTCTGCCGGATCTCGCCTCGCGGCTTGACTGGGGGCAGATCTATAAGCTGCAGCCGCTGTCGGATGAAGACAAGCTGCAGGCCCTGCAGCTGCGCGCCAGACTGCGTGGCTTCGAGATGCCGGAGGACGTTTGCCGCTTCCTGCTGAAGCGGCTGGATCGCGAAATGCGCTCGCTGTTTATGACCCTCGATCAGCTGGATCATGCCTCGATTACCGCTCAGCGCAAGCTGACGATCCCCTTCGTGAAAGAGATCCTTAAACTCTAGTCCGCCTGCGGAGTCAGTTCCTCCTCCGTCAGCCCGGTCAACCGGGCGACCAGATCGCGCGCCAGGCCACTGTGTAGCATAGCGGCGGCGATACGCTGCGCCTCTTCCTTCCGGCCTTCCTGACGGCCCTGCGCCAGGCCCTGCGCCAGGCCCCGCTCCAGGCCCTGTTGTTCCAGATATTCCGCAATTGTCATCAACGTCTCCTTGTGCTGCGGCGTACGTAACGCCAGCTCGCGAATGAACTTGATCGGCTCTCGCGCGTTGCCTGCCTGCACCAGATAGTGCATCAGGGCTTGTACCTGCGATTCCGTCGCCAGACCAGTCAATAATAATTCGCTCAGCTTGTCGAGGAGCTGCGCCAGATCGCGTTGTCGAATATGTTTTTGCAGTAACTCCAGCGTCGCCATGCGCTGATGGGTGGCAATGTCGTCATCCGGAATGACGGTAATGTCCGCCAGCGGAAACGCCCCGTGATAAAGGTGGCCGGCCAGCTCCGGAGCGACGAATTCATCGAGCCAGCGCAGCGAGAACGGGTAGGGGCTCACCAGACCGTGGTAGAAGAGAACAGGGATCACCAGCGGCAGCCGATCGTGGCCGGCATCAAGGTGGCGCTGCATGGCTGCGATAGCGTAGCGCATCAGACGAAAGGCCATATGCCGATCGGGCGTGCTCTGGTGTTCGATAAGCGCATAAATATAGCCGTCTCCCGCCGTGGTTTTCAGGGAATACAGAATGTCGGCGTAAAAGGGACGCAGATCGTCTTCGACAAAATGCCCGGACTCGAGATGCAGCGTACGCAGATCGCACACCTTAAGCAGCGTCTCGGGCAGGTACAGCCGCAGAAAATCGCGGGCGGTATCAGGATGGGAGAGATAGCTCTTAAATACGGCATCATGAGGCGTTGAGGTTGGTTTTTTCATGTTCATCCGTCCAGTGGATTGAGCGATAGATGAACAGTAGCACTGCAAGGCGGGCGGGAGGGATTGGCGTGGAAGATCTGGAATCGGCTACGTAAAAAAGCGCCGCGATAGCGCGGCGCGGGTGGGTTAGCTTACGATCTCGAGGACCTGCTCCGGCGGTCGGCCAATACGCGCCTGGCCGCGGCTAACGACAATGGGGCGTTCGATAAGCTTAGGATTGGCGACCATCGCCTGTATCAGCGCCGCGTCGCTGAGCGCCGGGTCGGCAAGATTGAGCGATTTATACAGATCCTCTTTCTGGCGCATGAGCTCGCGGGGGCTCTCCATACCCAGCAGCTTCAGCAGTTGACGCAGCGTCCCGGCATCCGGTGGCGTCTCAAGATAAAGCACCACCTCAGGATCGATGCCGTGGCTCTTCAACAGGCTCAGCGTTTCGCGGCTCTTCGAGCAGCGTGGGTTATGGTAAATTTTTACCGCGTCGGTCATGGGGTCTCCTTACATTTTTTGGTAGGGGCGGAAGCGGGCCTGTAGCTCACGTAGCTGGTCGATGCGGGCATCGTAGCGGGCCTGCTGCAGACTACCGAGTTTCACTTGCGAGCTGGCGCTGCTGAGCAGGGAAATCGCCTGTTCCAGCTGGCCGACCAGCGCCATGCTTTCTGCCCGCGCCGCCAGCTCCTGGTCGCGATTGCCCAGGGCGCCTTCCGCCTGAGCCAGCAGGTCCCAGCCGTTGCCATCCTCTTTATAGGTAAAGGTATAACGATTCAGGATGGTCGCCGCTTCCCCGGGCTGGCCGCCCTGCAGCAGGGCGTTGGCCAGGTTCAACTGCAGCACCGGATTGGTGCGCAGCTCGCGGGCGTTTTTAAGGCGGTTGATGGCGTCGCCGGTTTTCTTCTGCCCGAGGTCGATATCGGTAGCCAGATCGAGATACCAGGGATTTTGCGGATCGGCGCTGAGCAGCGGCTGCAGCGTTTTGCGCGCCTGGTCAAAGTTGTTGCTTTCCATCGCCAGCAGGGCGCGGCCATACTGCGCGGCATGCTGCTGGCGGATATTGCCTTTATCCCAGGCGTTGAGCAGATCGGTGCCTAGCTTATTGTCGCCGTTGGTGTACATTCCGAGAGTACGCGCCTTCGCCAGATAGAAGTCCGCTGAGGACTGTACGACAACCGGGCGCATCTGGTTGGCGCGGTTACGGGCATCGGCAAGCCGGCTTTCCGGCAGGGGGTGGGTGAGCAGCATTTCCGGCGGCCGCGTTGAGTAACGCGACTCATCAAGCAGTTTACCCATAAACATCGGCATGGCCTGCGGGTCGAATCCTGAGCGTTGCAGAACCTGAATACCGATCCGGTCGGCCTCTTCTTCGTTCTGACGGGTGAAGCTGATCATGCCCTGTTGGGTGCCGGCCAGCGTCCCGGTCAGCGCCGCCATCCCGGCCTGCGGGCTGGCCATCGCCAGCAGAATTGAACCCAGCGCGCCGACCCAGGTCAGCGGCGCATTGCGCTTCTGATCTTCCATTGCGCGGGCAAGATGCCGCTGCGTAACGTGGGAAATTTCGTGCGCCATGACAGAGGCCAGTTCGCTCTCATTATCGGAATAGCGGAACAGGGCCGAGTGGAGGACCACATTGCCGCCGAAGAAGGCGAAGGCGTTGATTTGGTCGTTATTAATCAAATAGAAGTGGAACGGGGTGCGCACCGAATTCGCATGCGAGACCAGACGCATGCCCAGCCCGTTGATGTATTGCACCAGCAGAGGGTCGTTGATCAGCGGCGCGCTGCCGCGCAGCTGGCGGACGTAGTAATCCCCCATCTGCATTTCCTGACCAATCGACAGCGTGCTTCCTGCGGAGGTCCCCATGTCCGGCAGGGTATCTGCGGAGTCAGCAAAAGCAGGGCCTAACGAACCCAGCGTCAGCGACGCGATCACGGTCGCCACCAGCGTTTTCTTCAACTGCCTGAACATAACCTCTGTCCTGTAATGTGGGTGTGCCAGTTTGACCGATTGTGCGACGCAATGTTCCCTGGCCGCATCCCAGCGAGTTTAGCTGGCGTTAGACACATTGAAAATAGGTTCTTCACGGCGGAGACGGGTTTGTCTGCTGCGCATCAAAAAGCGAAGTCTTTTTTGTGACATTTCGATACAATTCCTCCGTTTGTCGCCGCTTTGCGCTTCAGGGAAGGTTTTATGCTCGAGATGTTAATGCAGTGGTACCGCCGTCGATTCAGCGACCCTGAGGCGATAGCGCTGCTGGTTATTTTGCTTGCCGGTTTCGGCATCATGTTCTTTTTCAGCGGCCTGCTGGCCCCGTTACTGGTGGCTATCGTGCTGGCCTATTTGCTGGAGTGGCCGACCGTGCGCCTGGAGCGCATCGGTCTGTCGCGCACCTGGGCGACCTCGCTGGTGCTGATCCTCTTCGTGGGCATCCTGCTGTTGCTGGCCTTCGTGGTGCTGCCGGTGGCCTGGCAGCAGGGGATCTACCTTATCCGCGATATGCCGGGCATGCTCAACAAGCTCTCTGATTTTGCCGCCACGCTGCCGCGGCGCTATCCGGCGTTAATGGATGCCGGCATCATCGATGCGATGGCGGAAAATATGCGCACCCGGATGCTGACGGTGGGCGACTCAGTGGTCAAGTATTCTCTCGCCTCGCTGGTGGGGCTGCTTACGCTGGCGGTGTATCTGGTGCTGGTGCCGCTGATGGTCTTCTTCCTGCTGAAGGATAAAGAGCAGATGCTCAACGCGGTACGCCGCGTGCTGCCGCGCAACCGCGGCCTGGCCGGGCAGGTATGGAAGGAGATGAACCAGCAAATCACCAACTACATTCGCGGTAAGGTGCTGGAGATGATTGTCGTCAGCGTCGCCACCTGGATAGGCTTCATCCTTTTCGGCCTCAACTACTCGCTGCTGTTGGCGGTGCTGGTGGGCTTCTCGGTGCTGATCCCCTATATTGGTGCATTTGTGGTGACCATTCCGGTGGTGGGGGTGGCGCTGTTTCAGTTTGGCGCGGGCACCGAGTTCTGGAGTCTGTTCGCGGTCTATCTGATTATTCAGGGGCTTGACGGCAATCTGCTGGTCCCGGTGCTGTTCTCGGAAGCGGTGAATCTGCACCCGCTGGTGATTATCCTGTCGGTGGTGATCTTTGGCGGTTTGTGGGGGTTCTGGGGCGTCTTCTTCGCCATTCCGCTGGCCACGTTGATTAAAGCGGTGGTGCATGCCTGGCCGGATGGCCTGGTGGTCGACGACGACTAAGGCATTGAGGATAAAAAAAGACGCCGGGCGAGGTTCTCTCACCCGGCGTCTTGCTTTGCATCAGGCGTTTTCTTTCAGCCAGTTCAGCACCACGTCGTGGTGATTGCTGGTTTTGAAGTCATCAAAGACGTGTTCGATTTTGCCATCGGCATCGACGAGGAAGCTGATACGGTGGATCCCGTCGTAGGTTTTCCCCATAAAAGATTTTTCGCCCCAGACGCCAAACTGCTCGCAAACCTGATGGTTTTCATCAGACAGCAGCGTAAAGTTCAGCAGCTCTTTTTCGGCGAAGCGGGAGAGCTTTTCCGGTTTATCGGTGCTGATGCCCAGCACTTCCACACCGGCTTTCTTCAGGTCGTCCATGTTGTCGCGCAAGCCGCACGCCTGGACGGTGCAGCCCGGGGTCATGGCCTTCGGGTAAAAATAAACCAGGACACGCTGTCCCTGGAAGTCGGTTAAATTTACTTCCTCGCCGTCCTGGTCCGGTAAGCTAAATTTCGGTGCAAGATCACCGGCTTTCAGTGGGGTCATGGGTTAAACTCCATCCTGTTCATCATGCTGTGAATAATTAACGATGTTAATACTGCCTTGTGCGTTGAGTTCTGTACATAGGGCTTTGAACGCTTGTTCGATATTTGCTGCATTTTGCGTCGCAGGACTGTGGGCAGTTATCTGAATAAAAAGCTGCGCGGAATCACCGTCTCCCGGCTGCGTGCGGGAAACCAGTTCCGCGATATTCATATTCCATGTATCGCACAGGGCAGTGAAGCGCTCGATGATATGCGGTGAGTCCGGCACCTCAACCTGGACCCAGACGGTGTTTGGCATGGCCTGCGGGGGGCGCGCGGTGGTGCGTTTCATCACGATCAACAGCTCCAGCTCCGCGCCTTTCAGCGGCAGGGTTGATTCGATCAGGTTAATCGCATTCCACGACCCGGAAAGCAGCATGATAAACGTAAACTCATCACCGAGCATGGCCAGCCGGCTGTCTTCGATATTACAACCGCAGCTGCTGACGTGGCGAGTGATCGTATTCACGATGCCGGGACGGTCAGCCCCCAGGGCGGTAATAACCAGATAGTGTTGTAATGAGGCTGTCAAACCTGTTCTTCCTTTAAAAAGGTGAGGTAACATTAGGAAAGCATAAAAAAAACCGCCATACAACATCCCTGATGGCGTCGGGTCTCTTGCTTTTATTGCAGCTCCAAACGTAACATTGAGAATCTTGTCGCACTTCTGCTCTGAGGATGGCCCATGTTCACGGGAAGTATTGTAGCGCTTGTCACGCCGATGGATGAAAACGGTAATGTCTGCCGGACAAGCCTGAAAAAACTGATTGATTACCATGTCGCCAACGGAACCTCGGCGATCGTTTCGGTAGGGACTACCGGTGAATCCGCAACGCTGAGCCATGAAGAGCACGGCGACGTGGTGATGATGACGCTGGAACTGGCTGACGGGCGTATCCCGGTGATCGCTGGAACGGGAGCCAATGCAACCGCAGAGGCGATTAGCCTGACCAAGCGTTTTAACGACAGCGGCGTTGTCGGCTGCCTGACGGTCACTCCTTATTATAACCGTCCTACCCAGGAAGGCCTGTTCCAGCACTTTAAAGCTATCGCCGAACATACTGACCTGCCGCAAATTCTGTATAATGTGCCGTCCCGTACCGGTTGCGATATGCTGCCGGAAACCGTTGGCCGTCTGGCGGAAATTAAAAATATTGTCGGTATTAAGGAAGCTACAGGGAACTTAAGTCGCGTTCACCAGATCAAAGAGCTGGTTTCAGACGACTTTATTCTGCTGAGCGGTGACGATGCGACCGGTATGGACTTCATGCAGCTCGGCGGCGTGGGCGTGATTTCCGTCACCGCCAACGTGGCGGCGCGCGAAATGGCCGACATGTGCCGTCTGGCGCTGGCGGGTCAATTTGCCGAAGCCCGGGCGATTAACCAGCGTCTGATGCCATTGCATACAAAATTATTTGTCGAACCCAATCCTATCCCGGTGAAATGGGGATGCAAGGCGTTGGGTCTTGTGGCGACCGATACGCTGCGCTTGCCGATGACGCCTATCACCGACCAGGGTCGTGAAGCCGTTACCGCCGCGCTGAAGCATGCCGGTTTGCTGTAAAGTTTAGGGAGATTTGATGGCTTACTCAGTACAGAAGTCGCGCCTGGCGAAGGTTGCGGGTGTTTCGCTGGTTCTACTCCTCGCGGCCTGTAGTTCCGACTCGCGCTATAAGCGTCAGGTGAGCGGTGATGAGGCCTATTTACAGGCGTCACCGTTGAGCGAACTTCACGCGCCGGCGGGGATGATCCTGCCGATTCAGGTGGGTGATTACAACATTCCGGTGGCCAACAGCACCGGCGCGGTCGGCAAGGCGCTGGACATTCGCCCGCCGGCGCAGCCGCTGGCATTGGTTAGCGGCGCCCGCACCCAGTTCAACGGCGATACCGCGACGCTGATGGTCGAGAACGGCCGCAGCGGTTCGCTGTGGGCGCAGGTTACCAGCATTCTTCAGTCGAAGAACTACGTTATCGCCAAGCGCGATGATGCGAGCCAGACGCTGAACACCGACTGGGTTGAGTGGAACCGTCTTGATGAAGATCAGCAGTATCGCGGTCGTTATCAAATCTCCGTCAAACCGCAGGGCTATCAGCAAGCGGTGGTGGTCAAGCTGGTGAATCTGGAGCAGGCGGGTAAACCGGTTGCCGATCCGGCGTCACTGCAGCGCTACAGCACCGCCATGCTGAACGTCATTTCGGAAGGCCTGGACATGAACGCCACCAGCGCCCAGAACGCCGCCCAGCGCAGCGCGGGAGCCACCTTCGACGTGCAGAGCGCTGCCGACGATACGGGTCTGCCGATGCTCGTTGTTCGCGCGCCGTTTAACATGGTGTGGCAGCGTCTGCCAGGCGCCCTCGAGAAAGTGGGGATGAAAGTGACCGACAGCACGCGCTCTCAGGGCAGCATGGCGCTGACCTACAAGCCGCTGTCTGACAGCAGTTGGCAGGAGCTGGGCGCACGCGACCCGCAGCTGGCCTCCGGTGACTACAAACTTCAGGTCGGCGACCTCGATAACCGCAGTAGCCTGCAGTTCATCGACCCGAAAGGCCACACCCTGACGCAGTCGCAAAATGACGCCCTGGTAGCCGTATTCCAGGCCGCATTTAACAAGTAAACGAAAGGGCTGGAGCAATCCGGCCCTTTTAATATATAGTGACGCAAACGTGTGCGTATGCACATCATCCTTCAAATTGCCTCTTTGTTGGCCGCCTTCGTTCACCCCAGTCACTTACTTTTGTAAGCTCCTGGGGATTCGCTCAGTTGCCGCCTCGATGCACTTTGAATGATTTTGTGTATAGGTGGAAACGTATTTTTAGGCTCAATATCACTGGAGTAGTGAAAGATGAAAAAGCAAGCTGAGTTGTATCGTGGTAAGGCGAAGACAGTATACAGCACCGATAATCCTGACCTGCTGGTACTGGAATTCCGTAACGATACGTCAGCAGGTGATGGCGCGCGCATCGAGCAGTTCGATCGTAAAGGCATGGTGAATAACAAGTTCAACCACTTCATTATGAGCAAACTGGCAGAAGCGGGCATCCCTACCCAGATGGAAGCGCTGCTCTCCGATACCGAATGCCTGGTAAAAAAACTGGATATGGTGCCGGTGGAGTGCGTGGTGCGTAACCGTGCGGCAGGCTCGCTGGTAAAACGTTTAGGCATTGAAGAAGGAATCGAGCTGAATCCGCCGCTGTTCGATCTGTTCCTGAAAAACGATGCCATGCACGATCCGATGGTCAACGACTCCTATTGCGAAACCTTCGGCTGGGTGAGCAAAGAGAATCTGGCGCGGATGCGCGAGCTGACCTACAAAGCCAACGACGTGCTGAAAAAGCTGTTCGATGACGCCGGTCTGATTCTGGTGGACTTTAAGCTGGAGTTTGGTCTGTTCAAAGGCGAAGTGGTCCTGGGCGATGAGTTTTCGCCGGACGGCAGCCGCCTGTGGGACAAAAACACCCTCGATAAAATGGACAAAGACCGCTTCCGCCAGAGCCTTGGCGGCCTAATCGAAGCCTACGAAGAAGTGGCTCACCGTCTGGGCGTTAAGCTCGACTAACCCGCCCGCCGCCAGAAGATGGCCTCATCTTCTGGCGTCTCTTGCTGTTTCCTGTGGTAATCCTGCGCTGAACCGCCTACGATCTCTGCTATTGATACATAACAGGGAATGAGGTGCTTATGCGCTGGCAAGGGCGTCGCGAAAGCGACAATGTTGAAGATCGACGTGGACAATCAGGCTCGCCGTTTGGCGGCGGCGGGGGCGGCGGCTTCCGTCTGCCGAGCGGGAAGGGCGGCATTGTACTGCTGATTATTGTGCTGGTGGCGGGCTACTACGGCGTGGATTTGACCGGCATGTTGACCGGCGAACCGATGCCGCAGCAGCAGACCTCCACGCAGCGCTCCATCAGTCCGAAAGACGATGAAGCGGCGAAGTTTACTTCCGTCATTCTGGCCACCACCGAAGATACCTGGGGACCGATTTTTGAAAAGATGGGCCGCCAGTACCCTCAGCCAAAGCTGGTGCTCTACCGCGGCGCGACCCGTACCGGCTGCGGTACCGGCCAGTCGGTGATGGGGCCGTTCTACTGTCCTGCCGACAGTACGGTCTATATCGACCTGTCATTCTACGATGAGATGAAAAATAAACTGGGCGCCGATGGCGATTTTGCCCAGGGGTACGTCATTGCCCATGAAGTGGGTCATCACGTACAAAAACTGCTGGGCATTGAGCCGAAGGTTCGCCAGCAACAGCAGCATGCCACCGAGGCCGAAGCCAACCGGCTGTCGGTTAAGATGGAGCTACAGGCAGACTGCTTCGCCGGCGTCTGGGGGCATAATATGCAACAGCAGGATATTCTGGAAACCGGCGATCTGCAGGAGGCGTTAAACGCCGCCGAGGCCATCGGCGACGACCGTCTGCAGCAGCAGAGCCAGGGGCGGGTGGTACCGGACAGCTTTACCCACGGAACGTCAAAACAGCGCTACACCTGGTTCAAACGCGGTTTCGACAGCGGCGACCCGGCACAGTGCAACACCTTCGGCAGCGCGCTGTAATCGCCCCTGATGATGGACGCGCTGCTTGACCTCACCGCGCAGATGGCGCGGGAGGGGATTCGCCGCCTGCTGGTGCTCAGCGGCGACGAGGCCTGGACGCTGCAGCAGGCGCAGGCGCTGCGGGAGCGGCTCGGCGGCAATGGCCTGTGGGTGGGCTCCGAGCCGGTTTCTGCCCCCGGCGTGGCGCCTGGCGCCCTGAAGACGCTGCTGGGGCGGGAAGTGATGCACGCCTTTTTCGATGCCCGGCGCGGGTTTGATGTGGCCGCCCTGGCGGCCCTGAGCGGTACGCTGCGGGCGGGAAGCTGGCTGGTGCTGCTGACGCCCTCTTTCGCCGACTGGCCGTCCCGGGTGGATGAGGACTCCCTGCGCTGGAGCGATACGCCCGACCCGATCTCTACCCCCAACTTTGTTCTCCGCTGCTGTCGGCAGTTTATCGCCGACCCCGAGGTGCTGCTCTGGCGGCAGTCGGACTCGCCGCGGCTCCCGCTGGCCGTCCGGCGCCCTGACTGGCATCCCGCCGATGGTCACCCGCTGGCCGAACAGGCGGCGATCCTTGGGCAATTATTGCGTCTACCGCCTGGTATCGCAGCAGTGACGGCTGAACGAGGGCGAGGGAAATCCGCCCTCGCGGGCATGCTGCTGCGCCAGCTCGCGGGTGAGGCCATCGTTACCGCCCCGACCCGCAGCGCCGTCGACGTGCTGGCGAGCTTTGCCGGCGAGGCGTTTCGCTTTATGGCTCCTGATGCGTTGCTGTCGTCGAAGGAAAAGGCGTCCTGGCTGATTGTCGATGAGGCCGCGGCTATACCGGCTCCGCTTCTCCGGCAGCTGGTTAGCCGTTTTCCCCGCACGCTACTTACCACGACGGTGCAGGGTTATGAGGGCACCGGTCGCGGGTTCCTGCTGAAATTTTGCGCCAGCCTGCCCTATCTGCAATTGTTCAGCCTGAGCGCGCCGATCCGCTGGGCCGCAGGCTGCCCGCTGGAGTCGGCCATCAGCCAGCTGCTGATCTTCAGCGATGAGGCATTTCGCGACGCGCCGACGGGGGAGGTAGTCCTGGAGGCGGTCAATCAGTCCAGCTGGCAAACGCAGCCGGCGCTGCCGGAAGCGATGTACCAGCTGTTATCCGGGGCGCATTACCGCACTTCTCCTCTCGATCTGCGGCGCATGATGGACGCTCCAGGCCAGGCTTTCCGCTGCGCTCGCGCCGGCGGTGCGGTGGCGGGCGCCCTGTGGCTGGTGGCCGAAGGCGGACTTTCTCCCGAACTCAGCCGGGCGGTGTGGGCGGGTTTTCGCCGGCCGCGGGGGAACCTGGTCGCCCAGTCGCTGGCGGCGCATGGCGGCACTCCCCTGGCGGCGACGCTGCGCGGGCTGCGGGTCAGTCGGATCGTCGTCCACCCCGCCCGCCAGCGCGAAGGGCTGGGGCAACAGATGATTGCCGATATCGCCGCCGATGCCGCAGGTTATGATTATCTCTCCGTCAGCTTTGGCTATACCCCTGAGCTGTGGCGCTTCTGGCAACGCTGTGGGTTTATTCTCGTGCGGCTGGGCACCCATCGCGAGGCCAGCAGCGGGTGCTATACTGCGATGGCTCTGTTCCCGCTGACTGCAGCGGGGCATCAGCTCGCGCAACGGGAGGCACAGCGGCTACAGCGTGATGAATACTGGCTGCGCCCGTGGCGGCAAGCGTCCGCGCCGCTGCCGGCCGTTTCAGGGGCTATGCTTAGTGATGAGGACTGGCTGGAAGCGGCGAGCTTTGCCTTCGCCCATCGCCCGCTGGCCGCGGCGCTGGGTTGCCTCAATCGCCTGCTGTTGCAGGCCGACATCCCGTTGCCGGCCCTGCGCGGGCGTCTGCAGGGGGAAGAAGAGGCCGAACTCTGCGCCGTGCTGCAGCTAACAGGGCGTAAAGCCCTGCTGGCGAGATGGCGTCAGGAGGCCGCTGACGCCTTGCGCTTCCTCGATGCAGCGCGCGCCGAGGCGCTGCATCAGCAGGTGGCGAACCTGCAATTTTTTTAACTAACTCATTCAGTTAAATGGCATGGTCATATCTGGCGAGCGGCGTACACTGCCCGCATACACTAAGGAGACAGCCATGAAACACGATCATTTTATTGTTCAAAGCCCTGCGACGCCTGCGCAACAGCTGTTGCTGCTGTTTCATGGCGTGGGGGATAACCCGGTCTCCATGGGGCAAATTGGCAGCTGGTTCGCGCCGCAGTTTCCTGATGCGCTGATCGTGAGCATTGGCGGGGTGGAGCCTTGCGGTCCTGACGGTCGGCAGTGGTTTTCGGTGCAGGGAGTGACGGAAGAGAATCGTCAGCAGCGTATCGACGCCATTATGCCGACCTTTATTGAAATTGTGCGCTACTGGCAGGAAAAGAGCGGCATCAGCCCACTGGCCACCGCGCTGATCGGCTTCTCTCAGGGGGCGATCATGTCGCTGGAAAGCATCAAAGCAGCGCCGGATCTGGCTTCGCGGGTGATCGCCTTTAATGGCCGCTACGCGACGCTGCCGGTTACCGCAACGACGGCCACCACCATTCACCTGATCCACGGTGGTGACGATCGGGTTATCGATCTGGCGTGGGCGGTGTCGGCACAGGAGGCGCTGTTGCAGGCGGGGGGCGACGTGACCTTAGATATTGTGGACGATCTGGGGCATGCCATTGACGATCGCAGCATGCAGTTCGCGATCGAGCGACTGCGCTACACCGTGCCGAAGCACTATTTTGATGAGGCGCTGAGCGGCAGTACGCCGAAAGGGGACGATATCATCGAAATGCTGTAACCCCGGCGGGCGGGGTTACAGGCGGGCGCTACCGGGATAACGGCAAACTTACGGTTTCTTCGACTGGTCGTGCTTCGGCCAGTCGTCGTCATCGTCCCATTTATCGTTAAAATCACGGTGCGGCGGCAGATCGGGTTTGTTGTTGAGGAATTTTTTGTGGTCAACGCGGTTTAGATCTTTAATCACGTTGATAATTACCCCCACCAAAAAGACCAGCACCAGAATCCACCAGTGTTTAATAAGCCATTCCATGCGCGCTTCCTCTTTACGTCAGTACGTCAGGCGACCAGCTGTTCCATTACGCGTTGATACATCCGCGCCAGCAGCTGCAGGTCGGCGGCGTTCACACATTCATTAATTTTGTGAATCGTGGCGTTCACGGGGCCCAGCTCAACCACCTGCGCCCCCATGCGCGCGATAAACCGTCCGTCTGAGGTGCCGCCGTTGGTTAACAGCTGCGGTTTGATCTCATTATAGTGCTCAATGGCGTTGACGACCGCATCCACCAGCTTGCCCCGTCCGGTAAGGAACGGCTGGCCGGAGAGCCACCACTCCACGCTGTAACGCAGCTGGTATTTTTCCAGCAGGGCGACCACCCGGGCTTTGATCGTCTCGTCCGTCAGCTCCGTACTGAAGCGGAAGTTGAACTGGACGAACATATCGCCCGGGATCACGTTGTTGCTGCCGGTGCCGGACTGCACGTTGGCAATCTGCATGCTGGTCGGCGGGAAGTATTCATTGCCTTTATCCCACTCGATATTGACCAGCTCCGCCAGCATCGGCGCGGCGCGATGGACGGGGTTATCGGCAAGGTGCGGATAGGCGACGTGGCCCTGTACGCCGTGAATGGTCAGGTTGCAGGTCAGCGAGCCGCGGCGGCCGTTTTTCACCACATCGCCGACCACTTCGGTACTGGAGGGTTCGCCGACCAGACAGTAGTCCAGACGCTCGTTACGCGCCATCAGCGTCTCCACCACTTTGACGGTGCCGTTTTTCGCGCTGGCCTCTTCATCAGAGGTGATCAAAAACGCCAGCCGGCCCCGATGGTTCGGGTACTGCGCGACAAAACGCTCTGCGGCAACCACCATCGCCGCCAGCGAGCCTTTCATATCCGCCGCCCCGCGGCCAAACAGCATCCCGTCGCGGATGGTAGGTTCGAACGGTGGATTGATCCAGCGGTCGGCGTCGCCTGCCGGGACCACGTCGGTGTGGCCGGCGAAGGCCAGCGTCTCGCCGTGGCCGCGCCAGGCCCAGAAGTTCTGCGTATCGCCGAAATCCATCGGTTCAACGGTAAAGCCGATCGCACGCAGGCGTTCAATCATTAACGCCTGGCATCCCGCATCATCGGGGCTAAGGGAAGGGCGGCGAATAAGCTGCTGAGCCAGCTCAATGACCGGGCAAGACATAGACTATACCTCGTTAAACTGCTGATAACTTGCTTCACTAAAACCCAGCAGCATAGGACGACCGGGCGCGCAGAGCAATGGGCGTTTGATGATCGCCGGCATTTCCAGCATCAATGCGGCGGCGGCATCGGCATTATCGATGCTGTTGCGCAGCGATTCGTCCAGTTTGCGCCAGGTGGTGCCGCGGGTGTTCAGCAGCGCCTGCCAGCCCAGTTCGGCAATAAAGGTATCCAGTTGCGCGCGGTCGAGGCCATCGGTGCGGTAGTCATGGAAGCGATAGTCAATCTGATGTGCTTCCAGCCAGCGGCGGGCTTTTTTAATGGTATCGCAGTTTTTAATTCCGTACATGGTGAGCATAGATAAACCTTTAACATTCAATTAAGCGGTTAACTCAGATATTTCCGAATATATAAGCCTTATTGAAATAATACGTGATTCAGATGAATAAATATAACTTTTTACCAGGTAACTCATGCAATGCGTTAGGGTGATTAAAATTCGCCCAATCACGGGCATGATGTGAGGCCAATAACAATATGACTAAAATGTTGCCTGATGGTGCTCTGTGTCACATAATTTTTACATACGAGACGGCATAGTGGCGGCAACCAGAGGTTTTATCTCTGTCAGCGGTCCACAAGACAATCAGAGCAATAGGGGAGCACAACTTCCCATCAGCAATGAAGTTATATAGAATCGACCATAATAATAAGAGAGGCTATTATGATTGAACATGAACTGGGGAACTGGAAAGATTTTATTGAAGGCATGCTTCGTAAATAAATTTCCGCAATGTGAGCAGGGGAATAACGCGACGTAAATAAGCGCGTCATGGTTCTGAACACATAAAGAAGGCGACCATCCAGGTCGCCTTTTCTGTTATTACGGCTCGCCGCCATCGCCCGACGGTTTATTGCGGACGCTCCTTCAGCGGAAAGCGGCGACGGACCAGCACAAAGAACAGCGGTACGAAAAAGATGGCCAGCACGGTGGCGGAGATCATCCCGCCCATCACCCCGGTGCCGACCGCATGCTGGCTGCCGGAACCGGCGCCGGTACTGGTGGCCATCGGCAGCACGCCGAAGATAAACGCCAGCGAGGTCATCAGGATAGGGCGCAGGCGCTGACGGCAGGCCGACAGCGTGGCGCTGAGCAGATCCTGGCCTTTCTCGTTAAGCTCATTGGCGAACTCGACGATCAGAATGGCGTTTTTCGCCGACAGGCCGATCACCGTCAACAGGCCCACCTGAAAGTAAACGTCGTTCTCCAGGCCGCGCATCCAGGTCGCCAGCAGAGCGCCAATCACCCCGAGCGGAACCACCAGCATCACCGAGAACGGCACCGACCAGCTCTCGTACAGCGCTGCCAGGCACAGGAACACCACCAGCAGGGAAATTGCGTACAGGGCCGGTGCCTGAGCGCCGGAGAGGCGTTCCTGATAGGACATGGCGGTCCATTCGAGGCCAAAGCCGGTCGGCAGCTGCGCGGCCAGCTTCTCCATCATGTCCATCGCGGTACCGGTACTGATGCCCGGCGCCGCTTCACCGACGATCTCCACCGCCGAGTAGCCATTGTAGCGCTCCAGGCGCGGCGAACCGGTCTCCCAGCGCGAGGTGGCGAAGGCCGAGAACGGCACCATCGTGCCGCTGCTGTTGCGGACGTACCAGAGATTGATATCGTCAGGCAGCATCCGATATTTCGCCGCCGCCTGGACGTAGACTTTCTTCACCCTCCCGCGATCCATAAAGTCGTTGACGTAGCTCGACCCCCAGGCGGTTTGCAGCGTATCGTTGATGTCGTCAATGGAGACGCCCAGCGCCTGAGCTTTACGCTGATCGATATCGACCTGCAGCTGCGGGCTGTCGTCGAGCCCGTTATGCCGGACGCGGGTCAACAGCGGGTTTTTAGCCGCCAGCTCAAGCAGCGTATCGCGCGCCGCCATCAGCGCATCGTGCCCCTTACCGGCGTGATCTTCCAGCTCCATGTCGAAGCCTGCCGAACTGCCGAGGCCGCTGATTGCCGGCGGGCTGCTGGCGATGACCCGGGCTTCGTTGATCTGATTAAACGCTTTGGTGGCGCGTTCAATAATGGCAAAGGAGGAGCCGGTTTGCGGATCGCGCTGGTCCCAGTCTTTGAGGCGCACAAACATGCGGGCTACGTTCTGCCCGTTGCCGCCGGGGCCGGAGCCAACGGTAGCGAACACTGACTCGACGTTCTGCTTCTCGTTATTGAGGAAGTAATCTTCCGCTTTCTGTACCACTTTCAGCGTCTGCTGCTGGGTGCTGCCGCTCGGCAACTGTACCGAGGTGGTGAACATCCCCCGATCCTCCAGCGGCAGGAACGAAGTGGGCAGATGCAGGAACAGGAATACCATCCCGCCGAGCAGGACGATGTAGATCAGCATCCAGCGCAGCGAGCGGTGAAGGATCTTGCCGACGAAAGTTTCATAGCGGCTGGCGCTGCGGTTAAAGGTGCGGTTGAACCAGCCGAAGAAGCCTTTTCGCTCATGGGATTCACCTGGTTTAATCGGCTTGAGCAGGGTAGCGCAAAGGGCCGGGGTGAGGATCATGGCCACCAGCACCGAGAGGACCATCGCCGCGACGATAGTAATAGAGAACTGGCGATAGATAGCGCCGGTGGTGCCACCGAAGAAGGCCATCGGCACAAACACCGCCGACAGCACCATCGCGATCCCCACCAGCGCGCCCTGAATTTGTCCCATCGATTTGCGGGTGGCTTCCCGCGGCGACAGGCCTTCCTCGCTCATGATGCGCTCAACGTTCTCCACCACCACGATGGCGTCATCCACCAGCAGGCCGATCGCCAGCACCATCGCGAACATCGTCAGGGTGTTGATGCTGTAACCACAGGCATAGAGCACCGCGAAGGTGCCCATCAGCACCACCGGTACGGCGATGGTCGGGATCAGAGTGGCGCGGAAGTTCTGCAGGAAAAGATACATCACGAGGAAAACCAGCAGGATCGCCTCCAGCAGGGTTTTCACCACGTCGGTAATAGAAGCCTTCACGAAGGAGGTGGTCTCGTAGGCGACTTTATATTCCAGCCCGTGCGGGAAATACTGCGAGAGCTCATTGAGGCGAGCGATCACGCGCTCCGCGGTGGCCATTTCGTTGGCGCCGGAGGCGAGCTTAATTCCCAGGCCAGAGGCGGCCTGGCGATTGTAGCGGCTAAGATAGTCATACTTCTCCGCCCCCATCTCCACGGTAGCGACATCGCCGAGGGTCACCTCTGAGCCATCCTGATTGACGCGCAGGGTGATATTGCGGAACTGTTCGGGGGTTTGCAGCAGAGATTGCGCGTTGATGGTGGCGTTCAGCGCCTGCTTATCCACGGAAGGCGTGCCGCCGAGCTGGCCGACGGCAATCTGGGCGTTCTGCGAACTAATAGCGTCGGTAACATCCTTGGTGGTCAGCTGGAAGCTATTGAGCTTTGCCGGATCGAGCCAGATGCGCATTGAGTATTGCGAGCCGTAGGCGTCGATATCCCCCACGCCGTTGACGCGACTGAGCGGGTCCTGAATGTTACTGGCGACGTAGTCGGCGATATCCTGTTTATCCATACTGCCGTCGGTGGAGACGAAGGCGAGGGTCAGGATATTGGTATCGCCGGTCTTGCGTACCGTAACCCCCTGGTTTTGCACCGCCTGCGGCAGTTTACGCATCGCCGACTGCAGCTGGTTTTGCACCTGCTGTACCGCTTCGTCCGGGTCGGTACCGGCGGTAAAACTGAGGGTGATGGTCGCCTGGCCGGTGGCGCTGCTCTGGGATGACATATACATCAGGTTATCGAGGCCGGTCATATTCTGTTCGATAACCTGGGTGACGGTATTCTCCAGGGTTTGTGCGGAGGCGCCAGGATAGTTGGCTGTAACCCGTACATTCGGCGGGGCCAGATCGGGATACTGTTCAACTGGCAGCGACAAAATGGCAAGGGTGCCCGTCAGGCATAACAGGATTGCCAGCACCCACGCAAAAATGGGGCGATCGATAAAGAAATTCGCCATCAGAATGAAAACCTCATATGCACATGTTCTTGTTATTGCACAGCCTGTGCCACTTTAGCGCCAGCGCCTCCGGCAATCGTGGAGAAATTAAGGAGATAGTGTAATTTATCATGTTGCTTTTGCCGTATCGTAAAGAAACATCGACCTTTCGTGCCGCCAGGTCGGCCACACCGCTTCGCCCGCCGCACCCGGGGACGCATTATCCCTTGCCGGTGTGAAACCTGATTTCATATAAGTCAAAAAAATTGATCCAAAACGGATTCTTTCCAGAAAAAGGGTATCCTGGGCAAATGAACATTGTTCCGGCCTCGTCTTGTCGGGTAATAAATAGGCATGCGCATTAAGGGGTTATTCACCAATAAGACAAAAGGAAGCCATGAACCACTTTATATTGAGCGATAGCCGAAAATGTATCGGTTGCCAGGCCTGCGAAGTGGCCTGCGTAATGGCGCATAACGAGGAGCAACATGCGCTGACCCCGCAGCGCTTTTTGCCACGTATCACCGTGATTAAAGCAGAGGGGCAGCGTAACGCCATCACCTGCCGCCACTGCGAAGACGCCCCCTGCCTCCGCAGCTGCCCCAACGGCGCCATCGCCCAGACTGGCGACAGCGTTCAGGTCTGTCAGGAGAAATGCATTGGCTGTAAATCCTGCATGGTGGCCTGCCCGTTCGGGGTGATGGAGGTGGTGGTGACGCCGCAGGCCGCAGGCCAGGTGAAAGCCAGCGCGCAGAAATGCGATCTGTGCGCGGGCCGCGAGGCGGGACCGGCCTGTGTGGAAAACTGTCCGGCGCAGGCGCTGACCCTCGCCGACGATGAGACATTGACCACGATGGCCAGGCAGCGGCGTCTGCGTTCGGCCTGCCAGGAGGCGCAGCCGTGGCAGCGCGGCGCGGCCCCCGCCAGACAGCCCGACGCCGGCGAGAAGGTCAGGCAGATGGCGATGACGCCGCCGCGCGGAGAGCCGGATAAGCTGCCGGCGGAGGTGCGCAAGAACCACTTTGAGGAGATCTATCAGCCGTTCAGCCCGACCCAGGCCCGGCAGCAGGCCGCCCGCTGCCTGAAATGTGGAGAACACAGCATCTGTGAATGGACCTGCCCGCTACATAACACTATTCCGCAGTGGGTCGAGCTGGTGAAGGCAGGGGATATCGCCGCCGCGGTCGCCCTGTCCCATCAGACCAACTGTCTGCCGGAGATCACCGGCCGCGTCTGCCCCCAGGACCGGCTGTGTGAGGGCGCCTGCACCCTGCGCGAGGAAAGCGGTGCGGTCACCATCGGCAATATTGAGCGATTTATATCCGACCAGGCGCTGGCCAGTGGCTGGCGTCCGGACCTCTCGCAGATTAAGCTGAACGGTAAACGGGTGGCGATTATCGGCGCCGGGCCGGCCGGTCTGGCCTGCGCCGATGTGCTGGTGCGCCACGGCGTGCAGCCGGTGGTCTTTGACCGTCATCCGGAGATCGGCGGTCTGCTGACCTTCGGCATTCCGGCGTTCAAGCTGGATAAGTCGCTGCTGACCCGGCGGCGGGCGATTTTCAGCGAGATGGGCGTCCGCTTTGAGCTCAACTGCGAGGTGGGGAAAGATATCCCTCTGGCGACGCTGCTGGCCGAGTATGACGCGGTGTTCGTCGGCGCCGGAACCTATCGCTCCATGAAGGCCGGCCTGCCGAATGAAGAGGCCCCCGGGGTCTACGATGCGCTGCCGTTTCTTATCGCCAACACCAAACAGGTGATGGGGCTGGCGGAATCGGCGCAGGAGCCTTATGTCAACACCGCCGGGCTGAACGTGGTGGTGCTGGGGGGCGGCGATACGGCAATGGACTGCGTGCGTACCGCGCTGCGCCATGGCGCCCGCCAGGTGACCTGCGCCTATCGGCGGGATGAAGCCAACATGCCGGGCTCGAAAAAAGAGGTCAAAAACGCCCGCGAAGAGGGGGCGCTTTTTGAGTTTAACGTCCAGCCGGTGACGCTTGAGCTGGACGAGAACGGGCGGGTGAACGGGGTTCGCTTTTTGCGCACCGAGCTGGGTGCTCCGGATGCCGGGGGAAGACGTCGCCCGACGCCGATCCCCGGCAGCGAGTTTGTTATGCCGGCAGATGCGGTGATCATGGCCTTTGGCTTCCACCCGCACCGCATGCCCTGGCTGGAAGCGGCGGGGGTGGCACTGGACAGCCAGGGGCGTATTAAAGCCGGAGTGGAGAGCCGTTACCGTTATCAGACCAGCCAGGAGAAGATTTTTGCCGGCGGCGATGCCGTGCGCGGCGCCGACCTGGTGGTGACGGCGATGGCGGAAGGCCGTCACGCGGCGCAGGGGATCCTTGACTACCTGGGGCTGAAAACGACGCCGCTTCACTGACGACAAACCCGGCTCCGCAGCGTAGTATGAGGGCGTCCTTTTACGCTGTGGGGTCGGTATGTCACTCAATATTCACGTCATTAAAGATAAAATCCTCTCTGAGAACTGGTTCGTACTACGCAACATGACCTATGAGCTGACGCGGGCGGACGGCAGCGTCGTGCGCCACAAGCGCGAGGTCTACGATCGCGGCAATGGCGCCACCGTGCTGCTCTATAACCGCCATAAGCAGACGGTGGTCCTGGTGCGTCAGTTTCGGGTCGCCACCTGGGTCAATGGCAATCATGACGGCATGCTGATTGAAACCTGCGCCGGGCTGCTGGACAACGACGAGCCGGAGGCCTGCATTCGTAAAGAGGCAGTGGAAGAGACCGGCTATGAAGTGGGCGAGGTGCGAAAGCTGTTTGAGCTGTTTATGTCGCCAGGGGGCGTCACCGAAGTGGTGCATTTCTTTATCGCTGAGTACAGCGACGCGCAGCGAACGACCAGCGGCGGCGGGGTGGATGACGAAGCCATCGAGGTGCTGGAGCTGCCCTTTAGCCAGGCGCTGCAGATGGTCGCTGACCGGGAGATCCGCGACGGGAAAGCGGTCATTCTGCTGCAGTATTTGCAAACCTCTGGCCTGATGTCGGGGAACTCTGACAAATCCGATTGAGTCAGCGGCTGCCGTTGTCCAGGATAGGCGCCGTGGTTGGGTTTATCTGGGGTCGGGCGGTTCATGCTTTTTCGCATCATTTTTTTCCTCTTTCTGGCGGTGCTGCCTTGCTCACAGGCATGGTCGGCACCGGCGCAGCAGCGCTTCAACGACTGGCAGGTCACCTGTAATAACCAAAACTTCTGCGTCACCCGCAACGTGGGGCTGCATTATGGTCTGGTGATGACCCTCAGCCGCAGCGCCGGGGCGGCTACTGATGCCAGCCTGCGTATCGAACTGGGCGGCACCGGCAATCCGGTGGCGACGCTCGCGCCGATAGCGCCGCGCCTGCTGCTGGATGGTAAACCGCTGTCCCTGACCGACAAGCGCTGGCGCATTGAAGATAAACTCATTAAAACTGACGACAGCGTGACGATCGATGCGTTCCTCCAGCGGGTACAGGAGGGAAAAACCCTCTCGTTGGCCAACGGCCTGCAGACTATCTCCCTGCAGGGGCTGAAAGCGGCCCTGTTTTTTATCGACGCCCGGCAAAAGCGGGTGGGCAGCGAAACGGCCTGGGTTGGCAAAGGGGAGGAGCCGCCGCTCAGCGTACCGCCTGCGCCGGCGCTGCGCGCGGTGGCGAGCGCAGACATGGCGCAGTCGCCGCTGGGGCGTGATGAGCTCAACGATCTGATGGACTATGGCAATGAGCGGATGAGCAACAGTAACTGCTCCCTCGATCCGTTCCGCCGCGAAATTCGCGTCACTGCCCTGACGGATGACAAAGTGCTGCTAATGACCAGCTGCGAATCCGGGGCGTACAACACCGTCTGGCTGGCCTGGCTGGTCTCCCGCCAGCGCCCGTATGTCGCCCGCCAGGTGCGGCTAACGCTGCCATTTCAGCCGCCGGGCGAGGCGCCGCGGGAGATAGAGCTAATTAACGCCAGCTATGATGACCGCCGCCATGAGCTGGTGACCCTGGACAAGGGGCGCGCGTCTGGCGATTGCGGGATCCAGACCCGCTGGCGTTTTGACGGCCAGCGGTTCAGCCTCTCCCGCTACGCGCAGCAGCCGACGTGCGACAACTGGCAGGGGCCAGACGCCTGGCCCACGCTGTGGATCACCCGTTAAGCACCTGTTCGGCGGTGGCGACGATATGGTCGACCGTAAAGCCAAAGAACGGGAACAGCTGCTCCGCCGGGGCGGATTCACCGTAGCCGGTCATGCCGACAATCTTGCCTTTTAAGCCGACATATTTATACCAGTAGTCCGCTATCCCGGCCTCGACCGCCACCCGGGCGCTGACGTCCGACGGCAGCACCGACTCGCGCCAGGCCTCGTCCTGAGCGTCAAACACATCGGTGGAGGGGAGCGAAACCACTCGCACATTCACCCCGTTGGCCAACAATTTTTCCGCCGCCAGGACGGTGATCTCCACTTCCGAGCCGGTGGCGATGAGGATCAGGTCGGGTTTGCCTCCGGCATCCTTCAGCACGTAGCCGCCCCGGGCGATATCCTGCACCTGTTGCGGGGTGCGCGGCATCTGCGCCAGGTTTTGTCGCGACAGGATCAGCGCCGTCGGTCCGCCCTGACGCGCGATGGCCGCCTGCCAGGCGACAGCGGTCTCCACCTGGTCGCATGGGCGCCAGGTGCTGAAGTTGGGCGTCAGCCGCAGACTGGCCAGCTGTTCCACCGCCTGGTGGGTCGGACCGTCTTCCCCCAGACCGATGGAGTCATGGGTATAGACCATGATCTGCCGGGCCTTCATCAGCGCCGCCATGCGCGCGGCGTTGCGGGCGTATTCCACAAACATCAGGAAGGTCGAGGTATAGGGGATGAATCCCCCGTGTAGGGCGATGCCGTTGGCCACCGCGGTCATGCCGAATTCGCGCACGCCGTAGTGAATATAGTTGCCCGCGGCATCCTCTTTAATCGATGTCGAGCCAGACCATATGGTCAGGTTACTCGGCGCCAGATCCGCCGAACCGCCCAGCAGCTCCGGGAGGTGCGGGCCATACGCGTTCAGCGCGTTCTGCGAGGCTTTCCGGCTGGCGATCTTCGCCGGCTCGGCCTGCAGCTTCGCCACGTAGTCGCGGGCGGTCGCGGCAAAATCCTCCGGCAGGGCGCCATCCATGCGGCGGGTCAGCTCAGCGGCCAGCTCCGGGAACTGCTGCCGGTAGGCGGCGAATTTCTCGTTCCAGTCGTGCTCGGCTTTTTCGCCGCGTGGACGCGCATCCCAGCCCTGATAGATCTCTTTCGGGATCTCAAAGGGGGGATGTTTCCAGCCCAGCTGCTGGCGGGCCAGGGCCACCTCTTTTTCACCCAGCGCCGCGCCGTGCGACTCCTCTGAGCCGGCTTTGTTGGGCGAACCGAAGCCGATGATGGTCCGACAAATGATCAGCGACGGCTTATCTTTCACCGCCTGCGCTTCCGTAATGGCCTGTTTGATGGCCTGCGGATCGTGGCCGTCAATGTCGCCGATCACGTGCCAGTGGTAGGCGCGGAAACGTTCTGCCGTATCATCGGTAAACCAGCCGTCGGTTTTGCCGTCGATGGAGATGCCGTTGTGGTCGTAAAAACCGATCAGCTTGCCCAGTCCGAGCGTGCCTGCCAGCGAACAGGCCTCATGGGAGATCCCCTCCATCAGACAACCATCGCCCATGAAAACCCAGGTGTGATGGTCGATAATCTCATGACCGGGGCGGTTAAACTGCGCCGCCAGGGTGCGTTCGGCGATGGCCATACCGACGGCGTTCGCCAGCCCCTGGCCCAGCGGGCCGGTGGTGGTCTCCACCCCGGGGGTATACCCATGCTCCGGGTGACCCGGCGTTTTAGAGTGCAGCTGGCGGAACTGCTTCAGCTCTGACAGCGGCAGATCGTAGCCGGACAGGTGCAGCAGACTGTAGAGCAGCATCGACGCGTGGCCGTTGGACAGAATAAAACGGTCGCGGTCCACCCAGCCAGGGTTCTGCGGATTGTGCTTGAGAAAATCGTTCCACAGCACTTCGGCAATGTCTGCCATCCCCATTGGCGCACCGGGGTGGCCGGAATTGGCTTTCTGCACCGCGTCCATGCTCAGGGCGCGGATGGCGTTGGCAAGCTCTCTTCGGGACATAGTTTTCTCCGTGAGACTAAAGTGACAGTTTGGCGGCAAGCAGATCTTCCAGTTTGCGTTGATCGACGGCGAACAGGCGGATACCCTCCGCCAGCTTTTCGACCGCCATCGGATCCTGATTATGTTCCCAGCGGAACTCCGCCTCGCTGAGCGGCACCGGGCGCGGCAGGATCTGGCTGGCAGGGATCAGTTTGCGCACCACCGGGGCGTCGCTGGCCTGCAGCTCTTTTAACAGGGGCGGGGCGATGGTCAGCCGGTCGCAGCCGACCAGGGCAAGGATCTGCTCGGTGCGGCGGAAGCTGGCGCCCATCACGATGGTGTTGTATTTGTGCTGTTTGAAGTAGTCATAGATATTGCGCACGGATTTCACCCCCGGATCTTCCTCAACCACGTAAGGATCCAGCGGTTTGCGCGCCTGATACCAGTCATAAATACGTCCGACGAAAGGGGAGATCAGATAGACCCCGGCTTCGGCGCAGGCCCGGGCCTGGGCGAAGGAAAACAGCAGCGTCAGGTTGCAGTGGATCCCCTCTTTTTCCAGGGTCTCGGCGGCACGGATCCCCTCCCAGGTGGAGGCCAGCTTGATCAGGATCCGTGACTTATCAATGCCCATCTCCTGATACAGCGCCACCAGATGGCGCGCTTTCTCGATGCTCTTCTCCCGGTTGAAGGAGAGCCGGGCGTCTACCTCGGTGGAAACCCGGCCCGGAATGCTTTTGAGGATCTCCGCGCCAAAATTGACCGCCAGCTTATCGCAGGCGTGAGTCACCTGCGCTTCACGGCCGCCTCCTTGCTTTTTCGCCCAGGCGATCGCGTCGTCAATGAGTCCGCTATAGGACGCCAGGCCGGCGGCCTTCAGCAGCAGGGAGGGGTTAGTGGTGGCATCTTCCGGATGGTAGTGGCGGATGGATTCGATGTCGCCGCTGTCGGCGACCACGGTGGTGAACTGCTTGATACTGTCTAGCTGATTCATAGATAAGTCCTCCTGGAACAAGGTGTTACATGAGTGCTTGCCGGTATGCGGTATAAATATTGATGAGGTACATAACCAAAAAGCATAGCAGACGGGGCTATTATTGGCGGCGAATCCGGGTAACATAACCGCTATAAATTGATAACAACCAGATCATAGCGATGGCCAGAGTTTGGCGGTGTTCAAAGTTTATCGCCCCGCCAGGAGGGATACTGTCTGCCACTGAAAGGTGAACGACAGGATGGTCATCACGCTTTTTCCCTACGAACGATACGTGAAAGAAAGGAATATAAAATGGATGAGCAGTTAAAACAGAGCGCCCTCGACTTCCACGAATTTCCGGTTCCCGGAAAAATCCAGGTCTCGCCGACCAAACCTCTCGCCACCCAGCGCGATCTGGCGCTGGCCTACTCGCCGGGCGTCGCGGCCCCCTGTCTGGAAATTGAAAAAGATCCGCTGGCGGCCTACAAATATACCGCCCGCGGCAACCTGGTGGCGGTGGTCTCCAACGGCACCGCGGTGCTGGGACTCGGCAACATCGGCGCGCTGGCCGGCAAGCCGGTGATGGAGGGCAAAGGCGTCCTGTTTAAGAAATTCGCCGGCATCGATGTGTTTGATATCGAAGTCGATGAGCTGGACCCGGATAAATTCATTAACGTCGTCGCCGCCCTCGAGCCGACCTTCGGCGGTATCAACCTCGAAGATATTAAAGCGCCTGAGTGTTTCTACATTGAGCAGCAGCTGCGCGAGCGGATGAATATTCCGGTTTTCCACGACGATCAGCACGGCACGGCGATCATCAGCACCGCGGCGATCCTCAACGGCCTGCGCGTCGTTGAGAAGAATCTGTCCGACGTGCGGATGGTGGTCTCCGGCGCCGGGGCGGCGGCAATTGCCTGCATGAACCTGCTGGTGGCGCTGGGGATGCAAAAGCACAACATCGTGGTCTGCGATTCGAAAGGCGTTATCTATAAGGATCGTGAGCCCAACATGGCGGAAACCAAAGCGGCCTATGCAGTGGAAGACGACGGCAAACGCACCCTCGATGACGTGATCGACGGCGCGGACATTTTCCTCGGCTGCTCCGGTCCGAAAGTGCTGACCCCGGAGATGGTGAAGAAGATGGCGCGCGCGCCGCTGATCCTCGCCCTGGCCAATCCGGAGCCGGAAATTCTGCCGCCGCTGGCGAAGCAGGTCCGCGATGATGCCATCATCTGCACCGGCCGCTCCGACTATCCTAACCAGGTCAACAACGTGCTCTGCTTCCCGTTCATCTTCCGCGGCGCGCTGGACGTCGGCGCGACGGCGATCAACGAAGAGATGAAGCTGGCGGCGGTGCATGCCATTGCCGAGCTGGCCCACGCTGAGCAGAGCGAAGTGGTGGCCTCCGCCTACGGCGATCAGGATTTAAGCTTTGGCCCGGACTACATCATTCCGAAACCGTTCGACCCGCGGCTGATCGTCAAGATCGCCCCCGCGGTGGCGAATGCGGCGATGGACTCCGGCGTGGCGACGCGCCCGATCGCTGATTTTGACGCCTATATCGAGAAGCTGAGCGAGTTCGTCTATAAGACCAACCTGTTTATGAAGCCTATCTTCTCTCAGGCGCGCAAAGAGCCGAAGCGTGTGGTGCTGGCGGAAGGGGAGGAGACCCGGGTGCTGCACGCCACCCAGGAGCTGGTGTCGCTGGGGCTGGCCAAACCGATTCTGGTGGGCCGCCCAAGCGTGATTGAAATGCGCATCCAGAAGCTGGGCCTGCAGATCAAGGCCGGCGTTGACTTCGAGATCGTCAATAATGAATCCGACCCGCGGTTTAAAGAGTACTGGAGCGAGTACTATCAGCTGATGAAGCGCCGCGGCATTACCCAGGAGCAGGCGCAGCGGGCGGTGATTAGCAACACCACAGTGATTGGCGCCATCATGGTTCACCGTGGCGAAGCGGATGCGATGATCTGCGGGACTATCGGCGAATATCATGACCACTACCGCGTGGTGCAGCCGCTGTTCGGCTATCGCGACGGCGTCAGCACCGCCGGGGCGATGAATGCGCTGCTGCTGCCGAGTGGTAACACCTTTATCGCCGATACCTATGTCAATCACGATCCCTCGCCGGAAGAGCTGGCAGAGATCACCCTGATGGCGGCGGAAAGCGTGCGTCGCTTTGGTATTGAGCCGCGGGTGGCGTTGCTGTCGCACTCCAACTTTGGCTCTGCCGACTGCCCGTCAGCCAGCAAGATGCGTAAAACCCTGGAGCTGGTGAAGGCCCGCGCCCCGGAGCTGATGATCGATGGTGAAATGCATGGCGACGCCGCGCTGGTGGAAAGCATCCGCAACGATCGCATGCCGGACAGCCCGCTGAAAGGGTCGGCCAATATTCTGGTGATGCCGAATATGGAAGCCGCCCGGATCAGCTATAACCTGCTGCGCGTCTCCAGTTCGGAAGGGGTAACCGTCGGGCCGGTGCTGATGGGAGTCGCGAAGCCGGTGCATATTCTGACGCCGATCGCCTCCGTGCGTCGCATCGTGAATATGGTGGCGCTGGCGGTTGTCGAAGCGCAAACCGAACCGCTGTAAACGTCATAAAAAAGCCCCGGTACTCCGGGGCTTTTGGTCTGAATTGGCTTCGTTTAGATCCAAGCTTTCACTTTAATAAACTCGCTCAGCGCCGCTTCGGGGCTGCCGGCCTCCGGCTGGTAATCATATTCCCAGCGTACCAGCGGCGGCATCGACATCAGAATCGATTCCGTCCTACCGCCGGTCTGCAGACCGAACAGGGTGCCGCGGTCCCAGACCAGATTGAATTCGACATAACGGCCGCGGCGATAGAGCTGAAAATGGCGCTCGCGCTCGCCGTACGGCGTGGCTTTTCGGCGTTCGACGATGGGTAAATAGGCATCAGCATAGCCGTTCCCGACCGCCTGCATAAAGGCGAAGCAGTGGTCAAAATCCGGGGTGTTCAGGTCGTCAAAGAACAGACCGCCGATGCCGCGCTGCTCCTGGCGGTGCTTGAGATAGAAGTACTCATCGCACCATTTTTTATAGCGCGGATAGACTTCCTCGCCGAACGGCAGACACAGATCGCGGGCGGTACGATGCCAATGGACGGCATCCTCTTCAAAGCCGTAGTAGGGGGTTAAATCAAAGCCACCGCCGAACCACCACACCGGGTCGGCGCCGGGCTTCTCGGCAATAAAGAACCGCACGTTGGCATGGCTGGTGGGCACATAGGGGTTCAGCGGATGAACCACCAGCGAGACGCCCATGGCTTCAAAGCTGCGTCCGGCCAGCTCCGGGCGGTGGGCCGTGGCGGAGGCAGGCATGGCGTCGCCATGGACGTGGGAGAAGTTGACCCCGGCCTGTTCGAACACATTGCCCTCGCGCAGCACCCGGCTGCGTCCGCCGCCGCCGCCTTCCCGCTGCCAGGCGTCTTCAATAAACGGCGCGCCATCTACGGCGCTCAGCTGCTGACAGAGGCTGTCCTGCAGCTGGAGCAGAAAAGTTTTAACCTGCGCGGCATCGGGTTTCATTAACGTCTCTTCGAATGGGCTTTCTGGTTATCGAACCAGTGGAAATAGCTGATAATGCCGTTGGCAATCGCGGTGGCGATTTTCTGCCGGAAGGCGGTGGTGCCGAGCAGTTTCTCCTCGTTCGGGTTAGTAATGAACGAGGTTTCCACCAGCACGGACGGTATGGACGGCGACTTCAGCACCACGAACGCCGCCTGTTCGGTATTGCGGCTGTGTAGCTTATGCACCGGCTTGATCTTTTTGAGGATATGCGAGCCCAGCGTCAGGCTGTTTTTAATGGTGTCGGTCTGCACCAGATCGAACAGCACCTGCTGCAGCAGATGGTCTTTATCCGTCGCTTTCTTACCGGCGACCTCGTCGGCGCGGTTTTCGCGATCGGAGAGGTATTTCGCCATGGCGCTACTCGCCCCGCGGTTTGACAGGGCGAACACCGAGGCGCCGGCGGCGCTCGGGTTGGTGAAGCCGTCGGCGTGGATCGACATAAACAGATCGGCGCCGTGCTGATGGGCAATCTCCACGCGGTCATACAGCGGGATAAAGGTATCGCCGGTGCGGGTCAAGCGGGCGTCAATGCCGTTGCTGCGCAAGATGCTGCGCACGTTCTTAGCGATCGCCAGTACCACATGCTTCTCTTTCGAGCCATTATGGCCGATAGCCCCGGTGTCGATGCCGCCGTGGCCCGGGTCGAGCATCACAATGCGGCGGGCGCCGGCCTTTTTGGCGGCGGGTTTGCTGTGTCCATTTGATGTTTTCAGTGGCTGCTCTTTTGCGCTGACCTGTGCAGTGACGCCGCTCAGCGTCATGGCAGCCAGCCCGGCTTTCAGCACCTGACGGCGCGAAGCAAGTATTTTTAAGGGTTTAAAAGTGCTCATTCGGCCTGAATTGTAAACAAGTGATGTCCAATGTTATATCGTATCGCGTTTGCCGTTACGACCATTCAAAATAAGAATTGTTTTACTTTTCATTTCAATACATGACAAAGTCATATTATGCCATTTTTTGTCGCTGATTTCGCCTGATATTGGCTATCAGTCATATTCGCGCCATAATCACTGTTTTTAACCGTCAATGGTGGGGAATACCATGGAGATTCGCGTTTTTCGCCAGCAGGATTTCGAAGAGGTTGTGACGCTGTGGGAGCGTTGCGATCTGCTGCGTCCCTGGAACGATCCGGAGATGGATATTGAGCGCAAGCTGAATCACGATGTCAGCCTGTTCCTGGTGGCGGAAGTGAACGGCGAAGTCGTCGGTACGGTGATGGGCGGATATGACGGCCATCGCGGGTCGGCCTACTATCTGGGGGTCCATCCGGAATATCGCGGCCGGGGTATCGCGAACGCGTTGCTCAACCGTCTGGAGAAAAAGCTGATTGCTCGCGGCTGCCCGAAAATCAATATTATGGTCCGCGAGGACAACGACGTGGTGCAGGGGATGTATGAGCGGCTGGGCTATGAGTACGCCGATGTTCTGACCCTGGGCAAACGCCTGATTGAAGATGAAGAATACTGAGTTTATCCCCGCCGATTTTGATGCCCATGGCCGTCTGCGCCTGCCTTTTCTTTTCTGGTGCGTACTGTTGTTACAGGCCCGCACGTGGGTGCTGTTCTTGATGGCCGGCGCGTCGCGCCAGCAGGGCGATGCGATTCTGAATCTGTTCTATCCCGATCACGACCGCTTCTGGCTCGGTTTACTTCCCGGCGTGCCGGCGGTGCTGGCCTTTCTGCTTAGCGGCTATCGTCAGCGCCTGCCGCGCCTGTGGCGGGCGATGCGCTGGCTGCTGGTGCTATCGCAAGTGCTGCTGTTGCTCTGGCAGCCGATGCTATGGCTGAGCGGCGAATCGCCCTCATCGCTGACCATTGCGCTGCTGGTCGCGGATGGCTATGCCCTGTGGTGGCTGGCAACCAGCCGTCGCCTCGGCGCCTGTTTTCGCCAGACTAGCTTTTAATGGCACTTTTTACCGATCGTGAACTCCAACATGCGTTGAATGACTCAGAAAGGATTGTGAAATGAAATCGCTACGTGTAATGCTCTGCGCGCTTCCGCTGGCGCTCACCGGCTGCTCAACGATGAGCGCGGTCAACTGGTCGGCGGCCTATCCGTGGAACTGGTTTGGTTCTTCCACCGAGGTGACCGAGCAGGGGGTGGGTAAACTGACGGCGTCCACGCCGCTCAACGAACAGGCCATTAGCGATGCCCTGGGGGGCGACTATCGTTTGCGCAGCGGAATGAAGACCGATAAGGGCAATATCGTCCACTACTTTGAAGCGCTGAAAGACAACAGTGTGGCGCTGACCATCAATGGCGACAACGGCGCCATCAGCCGGATTGAGGTGCGTGATGCCGAAATCAAAACCGCCAGCGGCGTGAAAATCGGCACACCGTTCAGCGATCTGTACAGCAAAGCCTTCGGCAACTGCCAGAAAGGCAGCAATGACAACGGGGCGGTCGTCGAGTGTCAGGCCGAGGGGAGCCAGCATATCAGTTACGCCTTCACCGGCCACTGGAGCGGCCCGGACGAACTGATGCCCTCCGACGATACGCTGAAAAACTGGAAGGTCAGCAAAATTATCTGGCGTCGCTAAATTGATCTGAAGAGACACGACGGCCCTGAAAAACGGTTACAATGGCGCGTTAGCAACGCGACAGCGTTGTGGTTGCATCATTTCAGGAGGAGCGATGTCTCAGGTTCAGAGCGGCATTTTGCCGGAACATTGCCGCGCGGCGATTTGGATTGAAGCCAATGTCAAAGGGGACGTTAACGCCCTGCGCGAAGCGAGCAAAATTTTTGTCGATAAAGTGGCCACCTTTCAGGCTAAATTCCCTGACGCCAAACTCGGTGCCGTGGTGGCGTTCGGCAATAACGTCTGGCGTCAGCTGAGCGGCAGCGAAGGGGCGGAAGAGTTAAAAGATTTTCCGGTCTACGGCAAAGGGCTGGCGCCGTCCACCCAGTATGACCTGCTGATTCATATTTTATCCGCCCGCCATGAAGTGAACTTCTCGGTGGCGCAGGCCGCGCTGGCCGCCTTTGGCGACGCTATCGAGGTGAAAGAAGAGATCCACGGCTTCCGCTGGGTGGAAGAGCGTGACCTCAGCGGCTTCGTCGACGGCACCGAAAACCCGGCGGGGGAAGAAACCCGTCGTGAAGTGGCGGTGATCAAAGACGGCGTGGACGCGGGCGGCAGCTACGTGTTCGTCCAGCGCTGGGAGCATAATCTCAAACAGCTGAACCGCATGAGCGTGCCGGATCAGGAGATGATGATCGGCCGCACCAAGGAAGCCAATGAAGAGATCGATGGCGACGAACGTCCGGTCACGTCGCACCTGAGCCGCGTTGACTTAAAAGAAGATGGCAAAGGGCTGAAAATTGTTCGCCAGAGCCTGCCGTATGGCACCGCCAGCGGTACCCATGGCCTCTATTTTTGCGCTTACTGCGCGCGTCTGTACAACATCGAGCAGCAGCTGCTGAGCATGTTCGGCGATACCGACGGCAAACGCGACGCGATGCTGCGCTTCACCAAACCAGTGACCGGCGGCTATTACTTCGCGCCGTCGCTTGAGCGTATTCAGGCGCTGTAATGTTGCCCCTCACCCTAACCCTCTGCCCAAAGGGGAGAGGGGACGGTACGGTGCGGTTATGGAATCTGCGTGTGGACTCTCTTTCTCCCTCTCGCTGAGGGAGAGGGAACCGTTCGGTGCGGTTATGGAATCTGCGTGTGGACTCTCTTTCTCCCTCTCGTTGAGGGAGAGGGAACCGTTCGGTGCGGTTATGGAATCTGCGTGCGGACTCTCTTTCTCCCTCTCCCTCAGGGAGAGGGGCGGGGTGAGGGCATTGGCGACTCAAGCGCTTCAAGTATCCGCTCCATCACCGCCTCTTCATACTCTTCAAACTCATTATTCCAGAAGCGTAAAACCCGCCATCCCTGACTCTGTAGCCAGCGGGTACGGCGAACATCGTAGACGCGTCTCTGATCGTGTTGACCGCCGTCAAGTTCAATCGCCAGCCGTGTTGCGCAGCAGGCAAAATAGAGAATATAGGGGCCAACGGGATGCTGGCGGCGAAACTTATAGCAAGCAAAACGGCGGTTGCGCAGTAAGTACCATAGTCGACGTTCTGTTGGCGTTAAGCTACGTCTGAGCTGACGAGCAAATATCTGTGTGTTTTTCATATAAACACAGTGCGCGCCTGGCTGCCGTTTGTCACAATGACACGTCTAATCTGCGAGCCGCTTTCAGCTAAGCTTTGCCAGGTGCTTATTCCCTTTTCGACTTCCAAATCGCCAAACGGTATATAAAACCGTTACTCCTTTCGTACCCGTTATAAATATGATGATCATCAGTAAATGATCATTTTTGATAAGGGTGCGCAATGGCCGTTAAATCACTGAAAAAAGGATATCTGGCGCTGGCGGCTTCCCTGCTGCTGGTGGCGCAGGCGCAGGCGACGGAGCTGCTGAACAGCTCCTATGATGTCTCCCGCGAGCTGTTTGCCGCCCTTAACCCGCCTTTTGAGCAGCAGTGGGCGAAGGACAATGGTGGAGACAAGCTGACCATCAAGCAGTCGCACGCCGGCTCTTCCAAGCAGGCGCTGGCGATCCTGCAGGGCCTGAAGGCGGACGTGGTGACCTACAACCAGGTGACGGACGTGCAGATCCTGCATGACAAAGGCAACCTGATCCCGGCCGACTGGCAAAGCCGCCTGCCAAACAACAGCTCGCCGTTCTATTCGACGATGGGCTTCCTGGTGCGCAAAGGCAACCCGAAAAACATTCATGACTGGAACGACCTGGTCCGCTCTGACGTTAAGCTGATCTTCCCGAACCCGAAAACCTCGGGCAACGCGCGGTACACCTACCTGGCGGCCTGGGGCGCGGCGGATAAAGCCGACGGTGGCGATAAAGCCAAAACCGAACAGTTTATGACCCAGTTCCTGAAGAACGTCGAAGTCTTCGACACCGGCGGACGCGGGGCGACCACTACCTTCGCCGAGCGCGGCCTGGGCGATGTGCTGATCAGTTTCGAGTCGGAAGTGAACAATATTCGCAAGCAGTATGAGGCGCAGGGATTTGAAGTGGTGATCCCGAAAACCAACATTCTGGCGGAGTTCCCGGTGGCCTGGGTGGATAAAAACGTCAAAGCCAACGGCACGGAAAAGGCGGCGAAAGCCTATCTGAACTGGCTCTACAGCCCGCAGGCGCAGACCATCATTACCGACTACTACTATCGGGTAAACAACCCGAAAGTGATGGATTCGCTGAAGGATAAATTCCCGCAGACCGAACTGTTCCGCGTGGAGGACAAGTTTGGCTCCTGGCCTGAGGTGATGAAAACCCACTTCGCCAGCGGCGGCGAACTGGACAAACTGCTGGCGGCGGGGCGTAAGTAATGTTTGCTGTGTCGTCCAAGCGCGTGCTGCCGGGCTTTACCCTGAGCCTCGGCACCAGCCTGCTGTTTGTCTGTCTGATTTTGTTATTACCGCTCAGCGCGCTGGTGATGCAGCTGGCGCAGATGAGCTGGGCGCAGTACTGGGATGTGATCACCAACCCGCAGGTGGTGGCGGCCTATAAGGTGACCCTGCTGTCGGCGTTCGTGGCCTCGATTTTTAACGGCGTCTTCGGTCTGCTGATGGCGTGGATCCTTACCCGCTATCGTTTTCCGGGCCGCACGCTGCTGGATGCCTTAATGGACCTGCCGTTTGCGCTGCCGACGGCGGTAGCCGGCCTGACCCTGGCCTCGCTGTTTTCGGTAAACGGCATTTACGGGGAATGGCTGGCGAAGTTCGATATTAAAGTGACCTATACCTGGCTCGGTATCGCCGTGGCGATGGCTTTCACCAGCATCCCGTTCGTGGTGCGTACCGTGCAGCCGGTGCTGGAAGAGCTGGGACCGGAATATGAAGAGGCAGCGGAAACGCTGGGCGCCACGCGCTGGCAGAGTTTCCGCAAGGTGGTCCTGCCGGAGCTGTCGCCGGCGCTGCTGGCGGGCATCGCTCTGTCGTTTACCCGCAGCCTCGGCGAATTCGGCGCGGTGATTTTTATCGCCGGCAACATCGCGTGGAAGACGGAAGTGACGTCGCTGATGATCTTTATTCGTCTGCAGGAGTTTGACTATCCGGCGGCGAGCGCCATCGCCTCGGTGATCCTGGCCGCCTCGCTGCTGCTGTTGTTTTCCATCAATACCCTGCAGAGTCGCTTTGGTCGACGCGTGGTAGGTCACTAATGGCGGAAGTTACTCAATTGAAACGCTACGACGCGCCCCGCATCAACTGGGGCAAATGGTTTCTGATTGGCGTCGGGATGCTGGTTTCCGCCTTCATCCTTGTGGTGCCGATGCTCTACATCTTCATCCAGGCCTTCAGCAAAGGGTTAATGCCGGTGCTGGAAAACCTGGCGAACCCGGACATGCTGCACGCCATCTGGCTGACGGTGATGATCGCCTTGATTACCGTGCCGGTGAACCTGGTGTTCGGGACCTTGCTGGCCTGGCTGGTCACGCGCTTTACGTTCCCGGGACGCCAGCTGCTGTTGACGATGCTGGATATCCCGTTCGCCGTCTCGCCAGTGGTCGCGGGTCTGGTTTATCTGCTGTTCTACGGCTCTAACGGTCCGCTGGGCGGCTGGCTTGATGCACATAATCTGCAAATCATGTTCGCCTGGCCGGGCATGGTGCTGGCGACGATCTTTGTCACCTGTCCGTTTGTGGTGCGTGAGCTGGTGCCGGTGATGATGAGTCAGGGCAGCCATGAAGATGAGGCGGCGGTATTGCTGGGGGCTTCCGGATGGCAGATGTTCCGCCGGGTGACGTTGCCCAATATTCGCTGGGCGCTGCTGTACGGCGTGGTGTTGACCAACGCCCGCGCCATCGGCGAATTCGGCGCGGTATCGGTGGTCTCCGGTTCGATCCGCGGAGAAACGCTGTCGCTGCCGCTGCAAATTGAATTACTGGAGCAGGATTACAACACCGTCGGCTCGTTTACCGCCGCGGCCCTGCTGACGTTAATGGCTATTCTGACCCTGTTTTTAAAGAGTATGTTGCAATGGCGTCTGGCCAACCAGGAAAAACGCGCGCAACAGGAGGGAAATCATGAGCATTGAGATTGCCAATATTAAGAAATCGTTTGGTCGCACCCAGGTGCTGAATGATATCTCGCTGGATATCCCTTCCGGACAAATGGTCGCGCTGCTGGGGCCTTCCGGCTCCGGGAAAACTACCCTGCTGCGGATTATCGCCGGGCTGGAGCATCAGACCAGCGGTCATATCCGCTTCCACGGCACCGACGTCAGCCGGATGCACGCCCGCGACCGTAAAGTGGGCTTCGTCTTCCAGCACTATGCGCTGTTCCGCCATATGACGGTGTTCGATAACATCGCTTTTGGCCTGACCGTGCTGCCGCGCCGTGAACGACCCAATGCGGCGGCGATTAAAGCCAAAGTGACCAAACTGCTGGAGATGGTGCAGCTGGCTCACCTGGCGGATCGCTATCCGGCGCAGCTGTCCGGTGGTCAGAAGCAGCGCGTGGCGCTGGCGCGCGCCCTGGCGGTAGAGCCGCAAATTCTGCTGCTGGATGAACCTTTCGGCGCGCTGGATGCGCAGGTGCGTAAAGAGCTGCGCCGCTGGCTGCGTCAGCTGCATGAAGAGCTAAAATTTACCAGCGTGTTCGTCACCCACGATCAGGAAGAGGCGATGGAAGTTGCCGACCGGGTGGTGGTGATGAGCCAGGGCAACATCGAACAAGCCGATGCGCCTGAACGCGTGTGGCGTGAGCCGTCCACCCGCTTCGTGCTGGAGTTCATGGGGGAAGTGAATCGTCTGCAGGGGGTTATCCGCGGCGGACAGTTCCACGTTGGCGCCCACCGCTGGCCGTTAGGCTATACCCCGGCATACCAGGGGCCGGTGGATCTGTTCCTGCGTCCGTGGGAAGTGGACATCAGCCGCCGAACCAGCCTGGATTCGCCGCTGCCGGTGCAGGTCCTGGAGGCCAGTCCGAAAGGACACTACACCCAATTAGTCGTCCAGCCTCTGGGGTGGTATGACGAACCGCTGAGCGTGGTGTTAACGGGCGATGAGGCGCCGTCCCGCGGCGAACGGCTGTTCGTCGGGCTGCAAAACGCGCGCCTGTACAACGGTACCGAGCGTATCGAGCCACGCGGCGAGCTTGCTCTGGCGCAGTCGGCCTGATAGCTTAAATCCATGTGCTTTTGCCGGGTGAGGTTGTGCTTACCCGGTCTGAAATTATCACGCGTCTGGTAGGCCGGGTAAGCGAAGCGCCGCCCGGCTTTTTTATTGAGTAAACATCGTGAATACACTCGAACACACCATCGGCAATACCCCTCTGGTCAAACTTCAGCGTCTCGGACCGGACAACGGCAGCGAAATCTGGGTCAAACTCGAAGGCAATAATCCGGCCGGTTCGGTGAAAGATCGCGCTGCGCTGTCGATGATCGTCGAAGCGGAAAAGCGCGGCGAAATTCAGCCCGGCGACGTGCTGATCGAAGCGACCAGCGGCAACACCGGTATCGCGCTGGCGATGATCGCCGCGCTGAAAGGCTACCGGATGAAGCTGCTGATGCCCGACAACATGAGCCAGGAGCGCCGGGCCGCGATGCGCGCCTACGGCGCCGAGCTGATCCTGGTCACCAAAGAGCAGGGGATGGAGGGGGCTCGCGACCTGGCCCTCGAGATGGCTCAGCGCGGGGAGGGCAAACTGCTCGATCAGTTTAACAACCCGGACAACCCCTACGCCCACTACACCACCACCGGGCCGGAAATCTGGCAGCAGACCGCAGGGCGTATCACCCACTTTGTCTCCAGTATGGGGACCACCGGCACCATTACCGGCGTGTCACGATTTCTGCGCGAACAGAGTAAACCGGTGACCATCGTCGGCCTGCAGCCGGAGGAGGGCAGCAGTATTCCCGGGATCCGCCGCTGGCCGGCAGAGTATATGCCGGGGATCTTTAACGCTTCGCTGGTGGATGCGGTGCTGGATATTCATCAGCAGGATGCCGAGAACACCATGCGTCAGCTGGCGGTGCGGGAAGGCATTTTCTGCGGCGTCAGCTCTGGCGGCGCGGTAGCCGGGGCGTTACGTATCGCCCGCGAAAATCCAGGAGCGGTGGTTGTGGCGATCGTCTGCGATCGCGGCGATCGCTACCTCTCCACCGGCGTGTTCGGCGAGGAACACTTTAGCCAGGGAGCGGGTATTTAATCATCGAGCAGGTCGGTGCCGTAGGAGTTATCGACCGTGCACAACCAGCGCTCCCCCTGCTTCTGAAAGACATAGGTTGCGCGTCGCGTAACCTGTGTTATTCCCTGTGCCGTCGGGATATCCAGCCGGGTCTCCATAATCACCAGCGCATTGCCGCCGCCCTCAATGACCTCCATTTTCCCCTGGGTCACTATCAGCCGGTGCTGGAAATAGTCGGCAATGGCGATAAACGCTTTGCGGATATTCTCTTTCCCTCTGACCACCATGCCCGGTTTGACGACCAGCGCGGCGTCTTCCGCGTAATAGCCCATCAGGGTATCGTAATCTTCCTGCGAGATAGCGCGGTCGCAGGCTTCGATGACTGCTTTTAGGGTCAGGTCAATGTGATGCATCTCTGGTGCTCCTTATTGTGAGCGATGTGTCCGCCACCGTGAGCGTTTCATCCGTTTCGACGATCCGGGCATGCAGGTAAGACTACGCCTGTTTTCGTTTATTTTTACAGTAACTTGTCGGCAGTAGCTACCACTCCCCGATGCGTTCGACGCACTGCCTGCGTCAGGGAGCGTCTAAGACCTGGGCTATATCGGCCGCCAGGCGGGCAATCTCATTGTCATTCAGGCGGCCCAGCGACAGGCGTAGCCCGTGGGAGGGCGTACGAATGCCAAACACCTCCCCCTCGCGGACCAGCCAGCCGGCGCGGGCCAGGCGTAAGGCGTAGGGCTGGCTCGCCGTTGGCAGCGGCAGCCAGAAATTAAGGCCGTCGCCAGGCGTAGCATGGCTGTAGCCGTGCCGGGCCAGCGCTGCCGCCAGTTTCTCATTCTGCTGGCGATAGTGACGGCGGGTTTCCGTCATCGAGGCGATAAACGCCTCATCGGTGAGACAGGCCAGCGTCAGATCCTGCAGCAGATGACTGACCCACTGGCTGCCGGCGTTAAGCCGCAGGCGCAGCGCCGAGGAGGTGTCGATATCGCTGGCGATAAAGGCCAGCCGCAGGTCTGGCCCGAGGGTTTTTGACATCGAACGCACCACCGCCCAGCGCTGGGTGCTCGCGGGCAGAGGAGAAAACCAGGGCGTAGCCGACAGCAGGGCAAAATGGTCATCGACGATCGCCAGCACCTGCGGATAACGGACCAGCACCTCCCGCAGGGCATGCGCCCGGGTTTCCGTCAGGCTACAGCCGGTAGGATTGTGCGCGCGCGGGGTTAAGATCACCGCCCGCGCGCCGTTGCGTAACGCCTCCTCCAGCCCGACAGGATCCATCCC
This sequence comes from Klebsiella sp. 7-CIP_Kleb., assembly GCF_050378655.1. Classification (NCBI taxonomy): domain Bacteria; kingdom Pseudomonadati; phylum Pseudomonadota; class Gammaproteobacteria; order Enterobacterales; family Enterobacteriaceae; genus Klebsiella; species Klebsiella sp. 7-CIP_Kleb. Next base: position 1,418,828 of record NZ_JBNRLJ010000001.1, on the reverse strand, counting down.
CTCGGCATCCACCGCCACCGGGCAGGGGGTAAAGCCAGCGTAACGCACCATATTGATGCTGCTAAGAAAACAAGGATCTTCAACCACCACGCCGTCGCCGGGGAGTAGCAAGGCGCAGAGCAGACGCTCCAGCGCGTCAATCGCCCCGCTGGCGAGGTTCAGGGCAAAGGGAACGGTTATCTCCCCGGCAAACCATGCCTCAGCCCATTCGCCAAGCTGCGGCTCGATGGGGGCATCGCCATACAGGTGGGGCGTGCGGGCAATTTGGCCCAGATAGCGTGCTAAATCAGGCAGTCTGGCGGGGTCCGGATTGCCGCTGGAGAGATCGTTCAGCGGCGTCGTGGGGTCACCGCCCTCCAGCGCCGGCAGCGGATCCCGTGCTTTGATGGCCGTGCCGTTTCGTCCCTGGCTCACGGCCAGACCAGATGTCACCAGCCGTTTATAGGCGGCGGCGACGGTATTGCGATTCACCGCCAGCTGGCTGGCGAGCTCGCGTACCGGCGGCAGAACTTCTCCGGGCTGCAAGCCACCGCTCTGCACCAGATGGCGGATATGATCGAAGATATCGCTGGCGGTTTTTCCGGCAAACATTATTGACCTATGACAAAATGAAATTTAGCATAGGACGAATCATAATCAGAGCGTGACCCGCTGTCCAGCGGGGGGAGAAAAGATGGGCCAGCAAGATGACATACAATCAGTGCTCTTTCACGACAAAAGCCGGGCGTCGGAAGTCGATATCGTCGCCGTGCAGTCGCAGGTAGTTTACGGCAGCGTCGGCAACAGCATCGCGGTACCGGCGATTAAACAGCACGGTTTGCGCGTGCTGGCGGTGCCGACGGTGCTGTTCAGCAATACGCCCCATTATGAGACGTTCTATGGCGGCATTATCCCGGAGGAGTGGTTTGTCGGGTACCTGCAGGCGCTTGAGGAGCGCGACGCGTTGCGCGAACTGCGTGCGGTGACCACCGGCTATATGGGCAACGCCGTGCAAATTGAACGCCTGGCGCAGTGGCTAACGCGGGTCCGTGACCGCCATCCCGATCTCTGTATTCTGGTGGATCCGGTGATTGGCGATGTCGACAGCGGCATCTACGTCAAGGCCGAGATCCCGGAAGCCTATCGTCAGCACCTGCTGCCGCTGGCGCAAGGGATCACCCCTAATCTGTTTGAGCTGGAGACGCTGAGCGGCCGGCGCTGTCGCAATCAGCAGGAGGCGGTCGCCGCGGCTCGAAGCCTGCTGTCGGACAGTCTCAAGTGGGTGGTGATCACCAGCGCGCCAGGAGAGGCCGCTTCGACAATCAATGTGCTGGTGGTGACGGCCGATGCAGTGCAGGTGGTGGTTCACCCGCGGGTGGAGACGGACTTGAAGGGTACCGGCGATCTGTTTTGCGCTGAGCTGGTGAGCGGGTTGCTTTCGGGCCTGGCGCTGGGGGCAGCGACGGAAGCAGCCGCCCAGCGCGTGCTGGAGGTGATGAACTGGACTGCCGCGCAGGGGTGTGACGAACTGATCCTGCCGCCGCTGGAGCAACAGAGATGAAAAGCTATCGGTTAGTGATCCGTCAGCAGGGACGCATTGTTGGTCATTTTGATACCACAGGGGAGGCGGCGCTGGAGGATGCCTGCGTGGCGCGGTCGCTGTTCGGCCTGGCCGGAGGATATCAGTGCGAACTGCTGGTCTCTGACGGCGAGCGGCACATTCTGGAGAGCACCCCGGAAGGATTGCGTCTCTTATCTCGCGAAAAATGCTATCAGCCGGTGACCCACGCGATATAAAAAAATGGCGCCTTTCGGCGCCATTTCTATGCAGCAATCATTACTTCTTGATGCGGATTACCGGGGTTTCACCCACGGTCACGCTACCGGACAGTTTGATCAGCTCTTTGATCTCGTCCATGTTGGAGATAACCACCGGAGTCAGGGTAGACTTGGCTTTCTCTTCCAGCAGCGGCAGATCGAATTCGATAACCGGGTCGCCGACTTTCACGCGCTGGCCTTCTTCAGCGATACGCTTGAAGCCTTCGCCTTTCAGTTCAACGGTATCAATACCGAAGTGAACGAACAGCTCGATGCCGCTATCAGATTCAATAGAGAACGCATGGTTGGTTTCGAAAATTTTACCAATGGTACCGTCTACCGGCGCGACCATTTTGTTGCCGGTCGGTTTGATGGCAATCCCATCGCCCACAATTTTTTCCGCAAAAACCACATCCGGCACGTCTTCAATGTTGACGATCTCACCGGAGAGGGGAGCAACAATCTCAATAGTTCCGGTGTCTTTCTTGTCATCAGAAACCAGAGATTTCAATTTATCAAACAAACCCATGATCTTCTCCTAAGCAGTAATTTGGGCCGCGCATCTCGTGGATTAGCAGATTGTTTTTTCTTCAATGAACTTGTTAACCAGCGTCATTAACTCGTCCGTTGTCGGTTGAGCAAGAGCCTGCTCTGCTAATACTTTCGCATCTTCGAAGTTCGTGTTACGAATAATCTTCTTGATGCGCGGGATGGAAATGGCGCTCATAGAGAATTCGTCCAGCCCCATACCCAGCAACAGAAGTGTAGCACGTTCATCGCCCGCAAGCTCACCGCACATGCCAGTCCATTTACCTTCAGCGTGAGAAGCATCAATAACTTGCTTAATCAGATTCAGTACAGACGGTGACATCGGCTGGTAAAGATGTGAAATCATATCATTACCACGGTCAACTGCCAGAGTATATTGCGTTAAATCATTGGTGCCGATACTAAAGAAATCAACTTCTTTGGCCAGATGACGAGCAATGGTCGCCGCAGCCGGTGTTTCCACCATCACGCCGATCTCAATGGATTCGTCAAATGCTTTACCTTCGTCACGCAGTTCCTGTTTGTAGATTTCGATCTCTTTCTTCAGCGCACGCACTTCTTCAACAGAGATGATCATCGGGAACATAATGCGCAGCTTACCGAAAGCGGAGGCACGCAGGATGGCGCGAACCTGATCGCGGAGGATCTCTTTACGATCCATGGCGATACGCACGGCACGCCAGCCGAGGAACGGGTTCTCTTCTTTCGGGAAGTTCATATACGGCAGCTCTTTGTCGCCGCCGATGTCCATGGTACGCACGATAACGGCCTGAGAGCCACAGGCTTCAGCCACCGCTTTATAAGCCGCAAACTGCTCTTCTTCGGTTGGCAGCGCGTCGCGATCCATGAACAGGAATTCAGTACGATACAGGCCTACGCCTTCGGCGCCGTTGCGCTCAGCACCTTCGACGTCGCGAACGGTACCGATGTTGGCGCACACTTCAACCTGATGGCCGTCGAGAGTAATCGCCGGCAGATCTTTCAGTTTCGCCAGTTCGGCTTTTTCTTCCGCAACCTGAGCCTGCAGATTACGCAGCGCTTCAATTTGCTCGTTAGACGGGTTGATCAGAACCTGGTTGTTCACCGCGTCGAGAATCAGATAGTCGCCGTTTTTCACCTGCGCCGTGATGCTGCCGGTGCCCACGATGGCCGGCAGTTCCAGGGAACGCGCCATGATGGAGGTGTGGGAGGTACGGCCGCCCGCGTCGGTGATGAAACCCAGCACTTTTTTCAGGTTCAGCTGTGCGGTTTCAGACGGGGTCAGATCGGCGGCGACGAGGATGACTTCATCCTGAATCGCGCTCAGATCGATGATAGCCAGACCAAGGATGTTGCGCAGCAGGCGCTTACCGATATCACGTACGTCAGCCGCACGTTCTTTCAGGTATTCATCGTCCAGCTCTTCCAGGGCAGTGGCCTGACCGTCGATAACTTCATTGGCTGCCGCGTCGGCAGTCATGTGCTTATCTTTAATCAGGGCTATGATTTCCTGCTCAAGCTCCTCATCTTCCAGCAGCATAATATGCCCTTCGAAGATGGCTTCTTTTTCTTCACCGAAAGTTTCACCAGCTTTGGTTTTGATGACCTCCAGCTGGGCGGAGGCCTTGGCGCGGCCGCTCAGGAAACGTTCGACTTCCTGATCAACCTTATCGGCAGAAATTTTCTTCCGGTCGATGACAATTTCATCTTCCTTCAGCAGCAGTGCTTTGCCGAAGGCGATACCCGGGGATGCTAAAATGCCTGAAATCATAACCCTACCTTACTTGTGACTGATATGAAAAAGAACCCGTGAACTTACTCGAGTTCAGCCATCAGTTTAACCAGATGCTCAACAGCTTTCTGCTCATCTTCGCCTTCCGCGGAGAGGGTCACTACGGTGCCCTGGGTCAGGCCCAGAGTCTGCAGTTTGAACAGGCTTTTGGCGCTGGCGCTTTTGCCGTTGGAGGTTACAGTGATCTCAGAAGTGAAGCCTTTAGCTTCTTTAACAAACTGAGCAGCAGGGCGGGTGTGCAGACCGTTCGGAGCGGTAATGGTAACTTCTTGCTGGAACATTATATTTCCCCAACTTATAGGTTTAGTGTTGTGGACCTAAAGTCTAGTCTAACGACTCGACTTTAGCCTGTATTGTTAGCGCCGGCGTTACGTTTCCGGCCTTGGCGTCGGCAGCGCCTGGCGCTGCGAAGACCTGCGGGCCATTGACGTCTAGCACGTCATTAAACATTATGCCGCGAAAGGAAGACTTGAACCAAATCATAAAATCGATTCAGCTGGCGGAAATCCTCTTCTGAATAATTTCGCGCATCAAAATAAATGTGCTGGTTAAATACCAGACCCTACGAGGTGAATCAATGCCAGGAGGGGTAAAACTTTGACGTATGCCACAAAAAAGCACCTGAAAAGGTGCTTTTTTACACATTATTTACAAGCTGGCACTACTGTTGCAGTTCTTTCTCGGTGAAGAGATCGGCAAACAGCGCGGTGCTTAAATAACGCTCACCCGAGGAAGGCAGGATAACCACAATATTCTTATTGGTAAAGGCCTCATCTTCCTGCAGCTTCAGCGCCGCGGCAACGGCGGCCCCGGAAGAGATACCCGCCAGGATGCCTTCTTCTTCCATCAGGCGGCGTGCGGTGGAGATCGCTTCATCATTGGTGATGCCGATTACTTTGTCCACCAGCTTCAGATCCAGGTTGCCAGGAATGAAGCCGGCGCCGATGCCCTGAATTTTGTGCGGGCCCGGCTTGAGCTCTTCACCCGCCAGTGCCTGGGAGATGACCGGCGAATCGGTCGGTTCAACCGCGACGGTGATCAGATCTTTTTTGCCCTTGGTGTTTTTAATGTAGCGGCTGACGCCGGTCAGCGTACCGCCGGTACCGACGCCGGAGATGAAGACATCCACCTGACCGTCGGTGTCTTCCCAGATTTCCGGACCGGTGGTCTTTTCGTGGATTTCCGGGTTAGCCGGGTTACTGAACTGCTGCAGCAGCAGGAATTTTTCCGGGTTGCTGGCGACAATCTCTTCCGCCTTCTGAATGGCGCCTTTCATGCCTTTGGCGCCTTCGGTCAGCACCAGGTTGGCGCCCAGCGCTTTCAGAAGCTTACGACGCTCAATGCTCATGGTTTCCGGCATGGTTAGCGTTAGCTTGTAGCCGCGTGCCGCCGCCACGTAGGCGAGGGCGATACCGGTGTTGCCGCTGGTCGGTTCGACCAGTTCCACGCCAGGTTTCAGCACGCCGCGCTTTTCAGCATCCCAGATCATATTGGCGCCGATACGGCATTTTACGCTAAAGCTCGGGTTACGAGATTCTACCTTTGCCAGGATACGGCCGTTACCAATGCGGTTCAGTCGTACCAGCGGCGTATGACCGATAGTCAGGGAGTTGTCTTCAAAAATCTTACTCATGGCCCGTCCTTAACTGTATGAAATTTGGGGGTACGGCATCAGCATACCCGCTTAAAGAATATGCGGAAGTAAGGATTTAGCATATCTATATGCGTAAGGGAAATAATGATGAGCAAGAAGGAATAAGCGGAGATATAAGGAGCGGCGCTCGCCGCTCCCCGGGAGAGGTGTGACGACTACTTCCAGCTGGCGTGTCTGTCGCGATAGCAATCGACCCACATGGCGGTGGCGCCGCAGATAGCCACCGGGAGGATCACCAGGTTTAACACCGGGATCATGGTGAACAGGCTGGTGAGCGCGCCAAACTGCATATTCATCACCTTGCGGCTGCGCAGCGCTTCGCGCATGGTCCTGAAGGGGACCTTGTGGTTATCGAAGGGGTAATCGCAGTATTGAATCGCCAGCATCCATGCGCTGAACAGGAACCAGAGTACCGGAGCCACCGTCTGGCCAACGCCGGGTATAAAGTAGAGCAGCAACAGCACGATGGCGCGGGGCAGGTACCATGCCAGCTTCTGCCACTCACGCTTCATGATGCGGGGAATATCCTTCATGATGCCAAAGACGCCGACGTCCGGCGGGGTGGCGCCAGTCAGACGCGCTTCCAGCTGTTCCGCCAGCAGGCCGCTGAACGGGGCGGCAATCCAGTTGGCAATAGTAGAAAAGAAGTAGCCAAACACCAGCAGGATCGACAGCACCACCACCGGCCACAGCAGGTAGTTCAGCCACTGCAGCCAGTCAGGTACATGGCTCATCAGCGAAGGGATCCAGCTGTCGAGACGGGTAAACAGCCACCAGAAAGCACCGCCCATCAGCAGCACGTTAACCAGTAAAGGCAGGAAGACATAACGACGTATGCCCGGCAGCCCGATGAGTTTCCAGCCCTGCGAAAAATAGTGTACGCCGCTACGCGGGGTCGGTGCGGATGATGAAACCATAGCCAGGCATTGCTCCTTTTTTAACATCCAGTGTGAATGCTCGCTTATTTTATCGGGTCGTCAGACAATAACCAGTTAGGAAATGTTCGAAAAAACAGCAAAAAGCACGATTTAGTTCATCTTTATGTGGTGAAAGCGACCGACACACTTGCACTTGAGGTAATCGGCAAATACTCTTAGTGAGTAAATGTTTGCCGTGGTGGCAAGGTGTTAGAACAACAGAGAATATAATGATGCAGGATTTGCGTCTGATATTAATCATTGTTGGCGCGATCGCCATAATCGCTTTACTGGTACATGGTTTCTGGACCAGCCGTAAAGAACGTTCTTCGATGTTTCGCGATCGCCCACTGAAACGTATGAAGTCGCGCGACGATGAGTCGGAAAACGACGACTTTGATGATAATGTTGAAGGCGTAGGTGAAGTCCGCGTTCATCCGGTGACTCACGCTCCGCACGGCGCGCATGGGGAGCATGAAGCCCCTCGTCAGGCGCCGCAGCACCAGTACCAGCCGCCTTACGAGCGCCAGATGCAGCAGCCTGTGCGTCCTGAGGAACCGGTTCGTCAGGCGCCGCCGCCGCGCCAGGCCCCGGTACAACCGCAGGGACAACCGTCTGCGCCGCATGCGGCTCCACAGCCGGGCTGGCAACAGCCGCAACCCGCGCAGCCGCCCGTGCAACCGCAACACCAGCCGCAGCCTGTTGTGCAACAGCCTGTCGCGCCGCAGCCGGTGACCCCGACCGTCGCCCAGCCGCAGCCGGCCGCTCCGCAGCAGCCTGCGCCACAGCCTGTTGCCGCGCCGCAGCCCGCGGTGGCTGAACCGCAGCCGACAGAGCCGCAGCAGCCTGCAGCGCCGCAGCCGAAAGAGCGTAAAGAGACGGTCATCGTGATGAACGTCGCCGCGCACCATGGCGCGCAGCTTAACGGCGAGGTGCTTATCAATAGCATCCAGCAGGCCGGCTTCAAGTTTGGTGAAATGAATATTTTCCACCGCCATCTGAGCCCGGACGGCAGCGGCCCGGTGCTGTTCAGCCTGGCCAACATGGTGAAGCCGGGGACCTTCAATCCGGACAGCATGGCGGATATGATGACCCCTGGGGTGACTATCTTTATGCAGGTCCCTTCCTACGGTGATGAGCTGCAGAACTTCAAGCTGATGCTGCAGTCTGCGCAGTATATCGCCGATGAAGTGGGCGGCGTGGTGCTTGACGATCAGCGTCGCATGATGACGCCGCAAAAACTGCGTGAATACCAGGATCGTATTCGCGAAGTGAAAGACGCGAACGCCTGACGTCCCGCGTTATCTCAACTCCTTCTCAACCCCCGCCTGTCGGGGGTTTTTTATCATTGATGGTGTGATATGGAACCGATCGAACAACAACTGACTGAACTGCGAACCACGCTTCGCCATCATGAATACCTGTACCACGTTATGGACGCGCCGGAAGTGCCCGATGCGGAGTATGACCGGCTGATGCGCGAGCTGCGCGAGCTGGAGAGCCAGCATCCGGAGCTGATTACCCCGGATTCGCCGACTCAGCGCGTGGGGGCGGCGCCACTGACCGCCTTCAGCCAGATCCGCCATGAAGTGCCGATGCTGTCGCTGGACAACGTGTTTGACGAAGAGAGCTTTCTGGCCTTCAACAAGCGGGTGCTGGATCGCCTGAAAAGCACTGACCCGCTCATCTACTGCTGCGAGCTGAAGCTCGACGGTCTCGCGGTGAGCATTCTCTACGAAAACGGCGTGCTGGTGCAGGCGGCGACCCGCGGCGACGGCACCACCGGCGAGGATATTACCTCTAACGTGCGAACCATCCGCACCATCCCGCTCAGGCTGCATGGCGATAATATCCCCGCACGCCTGGAGGTGCGCGGGGAAGTGTTCCTCCCGCAGGCCGGGTTCGAAAAAATCAATGAAGAAGCTCGCCGCACCGGCGGAAAAGTGTTTGCTAACCCGCGCAATGCGGCGGCGGGCTCGTTGCGCCAGCTGGACCCGCGCATCACCGCGAAGCGACCGCTTACTTTCTTCTGCTACGGCGTTGGGGTGCTGGAGGGCGGTGAGCTGCCGGCCAGCCACTCGGCCCGTTTACAGCAGTTCAAAGCATGGGGATTACCGGTGAGCGATCGCGTCACTCTTTGCCATACCCCCGAGGAAGTGCTCACTTACTATCGTAAAGTCGAGGAAGATCGTCCCCATCTGGGCTTTGACATTGATGGCGTGGTGATCAAAGTCGATTCGCTGGCGCTGCAGGAACAGCTGGGTTTCGTCGCCCGCGCGCCGCGCTGGGCCGTGGCCTTTAAGTTCCCGGCCCAGGAGCAGATGACTTTCGTCCGGGACGTGGAGTTCCAGGTGGGTCGCACCGGGGCGATTACGCCGGTGGCGCGCCTGGAGCCGGTCCATGTCGCCGGCGTGCTGGTGAGCAATGCCACTTTGCATAACGCCGATGAGATTGAACGCTTAGGCTTGAAAATCGGCGACAAGGTGGTGATTCGCCGGGCAGGCGACGTGATCCCTCAGGTGGTCAACGTGGTGCTTTCCGAACGTCCGGCAGATGCCCGGGATGTTGAATTCCCGACCCACTGCCCGGTCTGTCAGTCAGACGTTGAGCGAGTGGAAGGCGAGGCGGTAGCCCGCTGTACCGGCGGCCTTATCTGCGGCGCGCAGCGCAAAGAGTCGCTCAAGCACTTTGTCTCCCGTCGCGCGCTGGACGTTGACGGCATGGGCGATAAGATCATCGACCAGCTGGTGGAGAAAGAGTACGTCCATACCCCGGCGGATCTGTTCCGGCTGACCGCAGGGAAACTGACCGGGCTGGATCGGATGGGGCCGAAGTCCGCGCAAAACGTGGTCAACGCTCTCGAGAAAGCCAAAGAGACAACCTTCGCGCGTTTCCTCTACGCCTTGGGCATTCGCGAGGTAGGAGAAGCCACGGCGGCAGGCCTGGCGGCGCATTTTGGCACCCTCGAAGCCCTGGAGCAGGCTTCCATTGAGGAGCTGCAGAAGGTCCCTGATGTCGGCATCGTCGTCGCCACCCATACCTTCAACTTCTTTGCCGAAGAGAGCAACCGCGATGTCATCGCGCAGCTGCTGGCGGAAGGGGTTCACTGGCCGGCGCCGGTGGTGGTGAAGGCGGAAGAGATTGACAGCCCGTTTGCAGGCAAAACCGTCGTCCTGACCGGCAGCCTCAGTCAACTGTCGCGGGATGATGCCAAAGCGCGTCTGGTGGCGCTGGGGGCGAAGGTGGCGGGCAGCGTGTCGAAGAAAACCGATCTGGTGATTGCAGGCGAAGCGGCGGGTTCTAAGCTGGCGAAAGCGCAGGAGCTCGGCATCGAGGTGATTGACGAAGCCGAAATGATGCGTCTGCTGGGAGAATAACGTGGATAAAGCGCAGCTGGTCGAGATCGCCAATACCGAGATGCCGTTCGGTAAATACAAGGGGCGTCGTTTAATCGATGTCCCGGAGGAGTATTTATTGTGGTTCGCGCGCAAGGATCAATTCCCTGCCGGCCATCTCGGCGAGCTGATGGCGCTGACCCTGCTGATTAAAAGCGAGGGGCTGAGCGATCTGGTCCAGCCCCTGAAGAAAGCGCGTTAGGCTTTGGCGGCGTTAGTCTTTTCCTGAGCGAGACGCGCATCGGTTTGCCGTTTATAGCGCCGCGCCAGCACCGCGCAGACCATCAGCTGGATTTGATGGAAGATCATCAGCGGCAGCACCATGATGCCGAGGATGGAGGTCGGGAAGAGAATATTGGCCATCGGGATGCCGTTGGCCAGGCTCTTTTTCGAACCGCAGAAGACGATGGTAATTTCATCAGCTTTGTTAAAGCCGCAGCGGCGGGCGACGAACACGTTGACCGCGATGACGATGGCCAGCAGCACCAGGCTGACTACCACGATAAACAGCAGCGATCCCAGGCCCACTTTATGCCAGATCCCGTTCACCACCGCCTCGCTAAAGGCGGAGTAGACCACCAGCAGAATCGAGGTCTGGTCGGTCTTACCAATCCACTTCTTATGCTTCGCCACCCAGTTGCCGATCCACGGCCGCGATAAATGGCCGAGCACGAAAGGCAACAGCAGCTGCAGCATGATCTTTCCGACCTGCTCGAGGCTACCGCCTGCGCCGTGAAGGTTCATCAGGACCCCCACCAGCAGCGGTGAAACAAAGATGCCCAACAGGCTGGAGGCCGAAGCTGAGCAGACCGCCGCCGCGACGTTGCCTCCGGCCAGCGAGGTGAAGGCGATGGCGGATTGCACGGTGGCCGGCAGAATGCACAAATAAATAAAGCCGCTGTAGAGCATCGGATCGACCTTCACCGGCGCCCACCAGGCAAACAGAACCCCCAGCACCGGGAAGAGAATAAAGGTGCTGCACATCACCCACAGATGCAAACGCCAGTGGCTGCCGCCGGCGATAATTGCCTCCCGGGAGAGTTTGGCGCCATGCATAAAGAACAGCAGGGCGATGGCGGCGGTGGTGAGATGTTCAAAGAAGGGGACGAAAGCGCCACGGGCCGGGAAGAATGAGGCCAACAGGACAACGGTGACCAGGGTTGCCGTAAACGGATCGAGAATGCGGAAAAGTTTCATAAACGCTCCTGAAAAGAGATGCGCTATTGTGCTTTTTTTGATTTGAGAAATAAAATTGATTTATTGCATCTATTCATGAATTAAAAAGATGAATTACTCTCTGCGTCAGTTAAAAGTATTCGTTACCGTTGCCCGCGCCAGGAGCTTTAGCCGGGCGGGGGAGATGATTGGCTTAAGCCAGTCGGCCGTCAGCCACAGCGTCAAGGAGCTGGAGCATCAGACCGGAGTCCGTCTCCTTGACCGTACCACCCGGGAGGTGGTCCTCACCGAGGCGGGTCAGCAGCTGGCAGGCAGGCTGGAGCGTTTGCTCGATGAGCTTGCGGTGACGCTGCGCGATGCCGGTCGGGTAGGCCAGCAGCTGAGTGGCACCGTTAAGGTCGCCGCCAGCCAGACGATTTCCGCCCACCTTATTCCGCAGTGTATTGCTCACAGTAATCGACGTTATCCTGATATCGATTTTGTGCTGCACGACCGGCCCCAGCAGTGGGTCCTGGAGAGTATTCGCCAGGGAGAAGTGGATTTTGGCATCGTGATTGATCCGGGCCCGGCGGCCGATCTGCAGTGCGAGGTGGTCCTGGCGGAACCTTTTTTGCTGCTCTGCCGGGAGGATCATCCTTTTGCCAGCCTGACTGAAGTGCCGTGGCAGGCGCTACAGAATGAGAGACTGATCCTGCAGGACTATGCTTCCGGCAGCCGTCCGCTGATTGATGCGGCGCTCAGCAGGCTGGCTGTCCGGGCGAACATTGTGCAGGAGATTGGCCATCCGGCAACGCTGTTTCCGATGGTGGAATCGGGAATTGGCATCAGCGTACTGCCGGCGCTGGCGCTGCCGTTACCGCAGGGAAGCCATCTGGCGGTAAAGCGACTGACTCCGGTAATGGAGCGGCAGCTGATGCTGGCATGCCGGAAAAACCGCTCGCTGTCGACCGCCGCCCAGGCGTTATGGGAAATCGTGCGAGAAGAAGGGGGCAATCTCACCGCCGCCAGGGTTGAAGATCCGCTGTATCAGCGTTGATCGCGGTTTATCGCCACGGGGAAGCTCGTGGCCGGGGCTGTGTTCCACGCATAGCAAAAAGGCGCCTTTAGGGCGCCTTTTTACATTGGTGGGTCGTGCAGGATGACTCGGCTTCGCCTCGCCCTTCGGGCCGTCGCCGCAAGCGGCTCCGTTGTCTCACTGCGTTCGACCCGAACCTGCTGCAGGTTCGAATCGTTGAGTTCCGCGCATAGCAAAAAGGCGCCTTTAGGGCGCCTTTTTACATTGGTGGGTCGTGCAGGATTCGAACCTGCGACCAATTGATTAAAAGTCAACTGCTCTACCAACTGAGCTAACGACCCGAAGTGGTGGGTGATGACGGGATCGAACCGCCGACCCCCTCCTTGTAAGGGAGGTGCTCTCCCAGCTGAGCTAATCACCCACTTCGGTACTTCACATTTTGACAGAAAATCCAGCTGGCGAGAAAGTGGTGGGTGATGACGGGATCGAACCGCCGACCCCCTCCTTGTAAGGGAGGTGCTCTCCCAGCTGAGCTAATCACCCACTTCTCAATTTTCTGTTCTACACGGCGGAGACTACGTTAAGTAGTGGTGGGTGATGACGGGATCGAACCGCCGACCCCCTCCTTGTAAGGGAGGTGCTCTCCCAGCTGAGCTAATCACCCCCGCTGTGTGGAGTCGCATTATAGGGAGAGTTGAAAATGAGTCAACGCCTTTTCTAAAGAATTCGTTCGTTCGTCGTAAAATTAAACAAAGCGATCGTAAAACCGGCGTCATAGCATGATTTATAAACAAAAATGGCAAACCGCGACGTTCCGACGGGAACAACATTGAGGAATCAGCCCACGGTGTTAGAATATTGACCCATAATTTCCACCGGACATTGCCGTCTATCGGCATCTTTATTAAACGTAAGGCCAATTCATGAAAATCAAAACTCGCTTCGCGCCAAGCCCAACCGGCTATCTGCACGTTGGCGGTGCGCGTACTGCTCTCTATTCCTGGCTTTTTGCCCGTAACCACGGCGGTGAGTTTGTACTGCGTATTGAAGACACCGATCTCGAACGCTCCACCCCGGAAGCAATTGAAGCCATCATGGATGGCATGAACTGGCTGAATCTGCAATGGGACGAAGGTCCCTATTACCAGACCAAACGTTTCGATCGTTATAACAACGTGATCGATGAGATGCTCGAAGCCGGTACCGCTTATAAATGCTATTGCTCGAAAGAGCGTCTGGAAGCGTTGCGCGAAGAGCAGATGGCGAACGGTGAGAAGCCGCGTTACGATGGCCGCTGCCGCCATAGCCACGAGCATCATGCCGACGATGAGCCGTGCGTGGTGCGTTTCGCCAACCCGCAGGAAGGGTCAGTTATTTTTGACGATCAGATCCGCGGACCTATCGAGTTCAGCAACCAGGAGCTGGACGATCTGATCATTCGCCGTACCGATGGTTCCCCGACCTACAACTTCTGCGTCGTCGTGGATGACTGGGACATGGCGATCACCCACGTGATCCGTGGTGAAGATCATATCAATAACACGCCGCGCCAGATCAACATCCTTAAAGCGCTGAACGCGCCGGTGCCGGTATACGCGCACGTATCGATGATCAACGGCGACGATGGCAAGAAACTCTCCAAGCGCCACGGGGCGGTCAGCGTGATGCAGTATCGCGACGATGGCTACCTGCCGGAAGCGTTGCTTAACTATCTGGTGCGTCTGGGTTGGTCCCATGGCGATCAGGAGATCTTCACCCGCGAAGAGATGATCGAGTTCTTCTCGCTGGGGGCGGTCAGCAAATCCGCCAGTGCGTTCAACACCGACAAGCTACTGTGGCTGAACCATCATTACATCAATACGCTGCCGGCGGAGTATGTGGCGACCCATCTGCAGTGGCATATCGAGCAGGAAAATATCGATACCCGCAACGGTCCGCAGCTGGCCGAGTTGGTGAAGCTGCTCGGCGAGCGTTGCAAAACGCTGAAAGAGATTGCCCAGAGCTGCCGCTACTTCTATGAAGAGTTCGCTGAGTTCGACGCCGACGCGGCGAAGAAACATTTGCGTCCGGTAGCGCGTCAGCCGCTGGAAGTCGTCCGCGACAAGCTGGCGGCGATTAGCGACTGGACGGCGGAAAACGTCCACCACGCGATTCAGGCAACCGCTGATGAGCTGGAAGTGGGCATGGGTAAAGTCGGTATGCCGCTGCGCGTGGCCGTTACCGGTGCTGGGCAGTCTCCTGCACTTGACGTAACCGTCCATGCAATCGGCAAGTCCCGTAGCGTAGAGCGTATCAATAAAGCGCTGGCTTTTATCGCTGGGCGCGAAGGCCAGGCGTCCTGACGGGGACGTAGATGATATAACGGCAGGATATAATCCTGCCGTTTTTTTGTCTGTTACGCCGGGCTGGCGATGCCGAGGCGGGCAAGAAAACCGCTAATCCCTTCCCGGGCCAGCAGGTCGCGGAGCTGCAGCTGTTCTGCCGGAGTCATCAGTTGCAGGGTTTCTGTGATTTGCCGCCAGATCGCGTCCGCCTCATTGACCAGGTAAGCGCCTGGCGATTCCGCGAGATGATTGTCGCTAAACAGATGGCGTCTGGCGGGAATGTTAGTCAAAAACTCACGCACCGGTTGGTCGATGACCACCAGTCGCGCTCGTCCCCCTTTAACGCCGGGTATCGCTTCTGTGCGCCATTTCTTCTCCCGAACCCAGCGATTGATCGTTTGTCTGGCCAGCCCCAGGCAGTCGGCAAGCTCTGCGGGCGTCATTTTATCTTTTAGTTTCATCATGGTTTACCGATCGCGGATCCCTAACCGAAGCAGTAACCCGGTGATCCCCTCGCGCAGCAACAGCGACATAAGCTGCTTCTGCTCGCTGGGGGTGAGTTCTTTACAGAGGGTCAGCAGCAGCGATTCCAGATCGCTGTCGTGGGGAGAATAGGTGCCGGGCGTCTCCGCCACGCGCTGGGCGCTGCGGATAAACTCCCTGACTTGCTCATTGACATGGACCAGGCGCGCCTTGCCGCCCTGGACGCCAGGCCGCGGAGAGGTCTGCCAGCCTTCTTTCCGCACCCACTTATTGATAGTTTGCCGACTGTAGCCGGTCAGATGGGCGATTTCTTCAGGTGTCATTCGTTCCTTGAGCATACTATTTCCTGAGTAAATGTATGGAATTAGCTGTCCATGTTATAGCATCCTTTTACTGGAAAAGGTGACCTGTTTAACTTCTGGCTGCGATAAGGCTCGCAATGTCAGCAGGTTGCCTGCTTTTTCAGCGATTGAATCGAGAAGGATAATTTTGCCGTTGACACCTGAGCGAGGAATTCATATTATGCCGCCCGTCAACACGACACGCTTTACGTTACGGGGCTATAGCTCAGCTGGGAGAGCGCTTGCATGGCATGCAAGAGGTCAGCGGTTCGATCCCGCTTAGCTCCACCAAATTCTGCACCCAGCGGAATTGGTTCGTAAAGAGGTCCTGTGGGGCTATAGCTCAGCTGGGAGAGCGCTTGCATGGCATGCAAGAGGTCAGCGGTTCGATCCCGCTTAGCTCCACCAAAATTCAGAACCCTCGCTTCGGCGGGGGTTTTTGTTTTTATCTATTTTCATGTAAAGCATTTTCTGCTTAAGTCAGTTAATCTCCAGCAATTAAAATCGAAAGTAATTTCAGACTTTTTCCTGATAAATCACCTTGCCTGCCCTAAATAAGCAACATAACATTTCCCCCATTAAACGTAATGAGGTTGCCGGAGTTTTAATTAACAATAATGGTTGATAAAATTAACATTAATATCAAAAAAACTCTGTTGGCCTTTATCGTCTGTTTAGTCGCTATTCCGCTGGCTCGTTTTATTTCACCGCAAACGGTTATTGATGGCAATCTTATTTATATTGCCTGGCTGCCCATTAGCGTGATGTTTTCTGTTATTTTTATCTTTGGCCGCTATGCGATTGCGCCATTAATCCTCGCATTTGCCATCACCAATTGCTTTCTTATTAAATTAACGCTACCGCAGGCGCTTATCTTACTCTTTTGTCAGCTGTTTGCGGTGTTCTTCTCCTGCGTTATTCTAAGACTGATGGTGGGTAAGCGCTGGCGCTGTGGCCCGACGGCAAAACATATGGGAGCGCGGATCTTCTGGGGCGGCTTCTTCGCGCCGGTGCTGCTGAAACTCACCATGTACCTTGCCGGGCAATATTTTGCTTTTCCCTTATCTATTACCAGCTATTTTGGCAGTATGCCATTGATTTATACCGTAATAGATATTCAAAGTTTAATCAGCGCGGCATTAATTTTTACCACTTTTTTATATTATCCAATGCGGATGATTATCAATCCACGCTACGCCCGACGTTTCTGGCGGCAGGAATGTTTACCGTGGCTGGCAGCAAAATATCGTTCCTTTACGCTATATTGGTTTATTGCGCTGGCGGTGATATTAACGCTATTGTGTGCGCCGTATCAGTCTGAATTTATTGCCGGTTATTTAGTTCCGGTGATTTTTATCGTCTACTTTATCGGGATCAGCCGAATTGGTCATGCGCTGCTGCGTATTTCATGGTCGGTCTCGGCTTTTTTACTGGTGGTGTATAACAAAAACTTTCTCCAGGGCGTCCAAAGCGAGTATTCATTATCCTTTGTGCTCTCAGTGCTGATCTCCTTTACTATCTGTTTGTTTTATATGGCAGACACCTATGCCCGTAGCGACCGCAATAAACGCCGCTGGCGTAGTCAGGCGGAAGAAGATCCGCTGACTGGCTTGCCTAACCTGCGCGCGCTGGAGAGCCATTTACAGAGCTGCCCGCAGCAGGTTATCTGCAGCCTGCGTATTCATAATCTCGACTTTCTCAGCAGGCATTATGGCCTGATGATGGGGGTGGACTGTAAACGGCAGATTATTCGGGCGTTGCAACCGCTGCTGGGGGCGACGGATAAAGTTTTCCAGGTGCCGGGCAGCGAACTGATCCTCGTGCTTGACGGACCGGAGCCTTCGTCCCGTTTGCATCATATGGTCGCGGTTCTCAATCACAAAAAATTCAGCTGGCACAATCAGCCGCTGGATCTGGAGTTTGGCGCGGCCTGGGGCCGCGACGACGGTCAGCGCGAGGGACTTCACCAGATGCTGGGTCAGCTAAGCTGGCTTTCCGAACAGGCGGGTAGCGAACGTCGGGTGCTGGCCCTGGATGAGGAGCAGGAGCTGGTGGTGGATCAAACCACCGAGCAGGTGCGCCTCCTCATGCGCGTCAAGCAGGTGCTCAAAGAGCGGGCGCTGATGCTCTATGCGCAGCCGATTCAGAACAGGGAAGGGGAGGGATATCATGAGATCCTCACCCGCATGCGCTGTGGCGATAGCGTCATTATGCCCGATCAGTTTATCCCGTTGATTGTGCAGTTTAACCTCAGCCAACGTTTCGACATGCTGGTGCTGGAGACCTTGTTCAGCGTGCTTCATCAGCACCCTGGCCAGCGATTCTCGGTCAATCTGCTGCCTGCAACTCTGATGCAAAAGGACAGCGCCGCGCAGATTATCGCGCTGTTTCAACGCTATGCGGTCTCACCAGGCCTTATCACTATTGAAGTCACTGAAGAGCAGGCCTTTTCCAATGCCGACATCAGCCAGCAAAATCTTGAAGCGCTGCGCGCGTTTGGCTGTGCCATCGCCATTGATGACTTTGGCACCGGGTATGCGAACTATGAACGACTGAAGCATCTGCAGGCCGATATCATCAAGATTGACGGCTGCTTCGTTCGCGACATCCTCACTGACCCGCTGGATGCCATTATGGTGAAATCGATTGTTGAGATGGCGCGGGCGAAACAGATGAGCGTGGTGGCGGAATATGTCGAAAGCGAACCGCAAAAAGCGCGCTTGCTGGAGCTGGGGGTGAATTATCTGCAGGGCTACCTGGTGGGCAAGCCCCGGCCGCTGGGCGAATGACGGGTAAAAAAAAGCCGGGCATTGCCCGGCTCAGAGGACTGGCGCCTGTTACAGAACCAGAGCCGCAATTGAAGCAGACAGTACGCTGACCAGCGTGGAGCCGTAAACCAGCTTCAGACCGAAGCGTGAAACCACGTTGCCCTGTTCTTCGTTCAGACCTTTAATCGCCCCGGCGATGATGCCGATAGACGAGAAGTTGGCGAAGGAGACCAGGAATATAGAGATAATGCCTTCCGCACGCGGGGAGAGCGTCGAGGCGATTTTCTGCAGATCCATCATGGCGACGAATTCATTGGAGACCAGCTTGGTGGCCATAATACTACCCACCTGCAGCGCTTCGCTTGCCGGCACACCCATCACCCAGGCGACCGGGTAGAAGATATAGCCAAGGATCCCCTGGAAGGAGATGCTGTAGCCGAACCAGCCGGTCACGGTAGCGAACAGGGCGTTCAGCGCGGAGATCAGCGCGATGAAGCCGATCAGCATCGCCGCCACGATAATCGCAACTTTAAAGCCCGCCAGAATGTATTCGCCCAGCATCTCGAAGAAGCTTTGACCTTCGTGCAGATTCGACATCTGCAGATTTTCTTCACTCTCTTCCACGCGGTACGGGTTAATCAACGACAGCACGATAAAGGTGCTGAACATGTTGAGCACCAGCGCCGCGACGACGTACTTCGGCTGCAGCATGGTCATATACGCGCCGACGATGGACATCGATACGGTGGACATCGCGGTCGCCGCCATGGTGTACATACGGTTGCGCGACATTTTGCCGAGAATATCTTTATAGGCAATAAAGTTTTCCGACTGGCCGAGGATCAGCGAGCTGACGGCGTTGAAGGACTCCAGTTTGCCCATGCCGTTGATTTTCGACAGCACGGTACCGATGGCGCGGATAACAATCGGCAGGATGCGAATATGCTGCAAAATACCGATCAAAGCGGAAATGAAGACGATAGGGCACAGAACCTTAAGGAAGAAGAAGGCCAGACCTTTGTCGTTCATGCTGCCGAACACGAAGTTTGTCCCTTCGTTGGCAAAGCCGAGAAGTTTTTCAAACATCTCGGAGAAGCCTTTCACAAAACCCAGACCAATATCGGAGTTGAGGAAGAACCAGGCCAGCAGGACTTCAATGACAAGCAGTTGAACAACATAACGAATACGGATCTTTTTACGGTCATGACTGACCAACAGGGCCAGTATAGCCACCACAACGATCGCGAGGACAAAATGCAAGACGCGGTCCATAGTTGCTCCAAATATGAGGCAGGTTAAATTTCCGTGCACATTCTATGCAACGGCTTTAAAGAAAACGAGATCAATTGCACACTATTGCAAGGAACTGTGACCAATGGCAAAAATAGTGATCAAACATCCACTTTTGTTATGTTACGTAAAGGTTTTAAAAGTTGCATTCTTGTACTACTCTTAATATTTGGCGCGATCGGGTTTTCTGACGCCCTTTTCCATATCCGGCCAGCAATTGTTCCCTCCTATCACAGCAATTATTATCTCCATTCTAAATGAACTTGATAATCATTCGCATTTTGATAGGATGAAACATAGCAAAGGCTATATTTCCAGAGGCAGAAGATGACTAGCAGTCGCGTTGAGAATAGCAGTAGTCGCGCCGCGCGCAAGGTGAAGCTCGCCTTAATGGGGCCCGCTTTCGTCGCTGCCATTGGCTATATCGATCCGGGTAATTTCGCCACGAATATTCAGGCTGGCGCCAGCTTTGGCTATCAGCTGCTGTGGGTCGTAGTATGGGCCAACCTGATGGCGATGCTGATCCAGGTGCTCTCTGCCAAACTGGGCATTGCCACCGGTAAAAACCTGGCCGAGCAGATCCGCGACCATTACCCGCGCCCGGTCGTGTGGTTTTACTGGGTACAGGCGGAAATCATCGCCATGGCCACCGATCTGGCCGAATTTATCGGCGCTGCGATTGGCTTTAAGCTGGTGCTGGGCGTATCGCTTCTGCAAGGGGCGGTGCTGACCGGGGTGGCGACCTTCCTGATCCTGATGCTGCAGCGGCGCGGGCAAAAACCGCTGGAGAAGGTGATTGGCGGCTTGCTGCTGTTTGTTGCCGTCGCCTATGTCGTTGAATTGATCTTTTCCCAGCCCGCGCTGGCTCCCCTGACCAAAGGGCTGGCGATCCCTACGCTGCCCAACGGCGAGGCGGTATTCTTAGCCGCCGGGGTGCTGGGGGCCACTATTATGCCGCACGTGATCTACTTACACTCCTCGCTTACCCAGCATCTGCACGGCGGGACGCGAAAAGAACGCTATAACGCAACCCGCTGGGATGTGGCGATCGCCATGACCATTGCGGGGTTCGTTAACCTGGCGATGATGGCGACCGCCGCGGCGGCATTCCACTTCAACGGCCATACCGGCGTCGCCGATCTCGATCAGGCTTACAGAACGCTGGAGCCACTGCTGAGCCACGCGGCGGCGACCATCTTTGGCCTCAGCCTGATTGCCGCCGGTTTATCGTCGACCGTGGTGGGCACTCTGGCAGGTCAGGTCGTTATGCAGGGGTTTATCCGCTTTCATATTCCGCTGTGGTTTCGCCGGGCGATCACCATGCTGCCGTCGTTTGTCGTCATTCTGCTGGGGCTGGATCCTACGCGCATCCTGGTAATGAGTCAGGTGTTGCTCAGCTTTGGCATTGCGCTTGCCCTGGTGCCGCTGCTGATATTTACCAGCAATGCGAAGCTGATGGGAGACCTGGTGAATACCCGTTGGGTGAGAGGCATCGGCTGGGCGATAGTCGCCATTGTGGTGAGCCTGAACGGCTGGTTAATTGTGGGATCGCTGCTCGGGGTGGATTGATGACTTCCTGCTGCGGAATAAAGCAAAGGGGAGCCGATGGGCTCCCCTTTTCGTCTGTTAGTGATGGCCATGTCCATGACCGTGACCGCGTCCGCCGGGACCACGTCCCCAGCCGCCGCGATGGTCGTCGCGGTCGCTCCAGCCCGCGCGATAGCCGCGCTCCCAGGCTTTATCTCTGCCTTTGTCCCAGCCTTTGTGCCAGCCGTTGTCATGACGATGCCAACGGTTATCACGCCATTCATAGTGACGACGCCAGTAATCACGGTCGCGCCAGCCGCCACCGTCCCAGTAGTTACCGTAATTGTCACGATCGCCTATTTGTAATTTTACCGATGGCAGCAGGGTGATTTCACCAGCGTTAGCGACTAGTGGCGCTGCGGCCAGCAGTACTGCTGCCAGAATCAGTGACCTGAACATACTCTTCTCCTTCACGATCGGGGCCGTAAGCGGCCTGTTAACCTGATATTACGGGCCGGTAAAGACCCGTCGCATCGGACGAACTCCGAAAGCGCAGAAAAGAGCACTTTTTGCTAAAGTAACATTTGCTTTACAGCGCCAGGATGGCATCAATCGCCGCGCACTCCTCGGCGCTGAAATGACGGTTTTTCAGCATCCCAACCGCATCATCCAGCTGGGCGGTTTTGCTGGCGCCGATCAGCACGGAGGTGACTTTCTCCTCGCGCAGCACCCAGGCCAGCGCCATCTGCGACAGCTTCTGCCCGCGGGCTTCCGCCAGCGTATTCAGCTGACGAATTTTTTCTAATTTGGCGCGGGTCAGTTGCTCCGGCTGCAGAAAACGACTGCTGCTGGCGGCGCGTGAGTCTGCCGGAATGCCGTTAAGATAGCGGTCGGTTAGCTGCCCGCCGGCCAGCGGTGAAAACGCTATACTTCCCACCCCTTCGGTCTGCAAAAAATCCAGTAATCCCTCTTCCACACCGCGTTCAAACATGGAGTAGCGAGGCTGGTGAATGACGCAGGGGGTGCCGAGGTCGTTAAGGATTTTCACCGCTTCTCGCGCCTGGGCGAGCGGATAGTTAGAGAGGCCGACGTACAACGCTTTACCCTGGCGGACAAGATGATCGAGCGCGCGCATCGTTTCCGTCAGCGGTGTCTCCGGGTCCGGGCGGTGATGATAAAAAATATCGACATACTCCAGCCCCATGCGCCGCAGGCTCTGGTTCAGACTGGCCACCAGGTATTTGCGTGAACCCCAGTCGCCGTAAGGGCCGTCCCACATGGTGTAACCCGCTTTGGTGGAGATGATCAACTCATCGCGATAGGGCAGGAGGGCCTCTTTAAGGATGCGGCCAAAATTGCTCTCCGCCGAGCCCGGCGGCGGCCCATAATTATTGGCCAGGTCGAAATGGGTAATGCCGAGATCAAACGCGTGCAGGAGCATCTGCCGGCTGGTTTCCACCCGCGTTTCATCGCCAAAGTTATGCCACAGACCGAGAGAAATAGCCGGGAGCTGAAGGCCGCTGCTCCCGCAGCGACGATAGGCCATCGTTTGATATCGCGTGGTGCTTGCCTGGTAAACCATTCTTCCTCCGCAGATAAAACAAGGTGTGTATACGTTTACACTAATCAATGTTTTGCGTGGAGTACACCGCTTTTTAGGCGTAACTATTGCTTTACACCGGCTTTATCGTCCCCCTTCTGGACAGGCGGATCGCTTATTCAATACTCAAATTACACCTGCACCAAAATGAGGATAATGGACATGCAACCGACCTACACTATTGGGGATTATCTGCTGGATCGCCTCGTTGACTGCGGTATTGACCGCTTGTTCGGCGTACCAGGAGATTACAACTTACAGTTTCTCGATCGCGTCATTGCGCACAGCGCCTTGGGGTGGGTCGGCTGCGCCAACGAGCTGAATGCGGCCTATGCTGCTGACGGTTACGCACGCATTAAGGGGGCCGGCGCGTTACTAACAACCTACGGCGTCGGCGAACTAAGCGCCCTGAACGGCGTGGCGGGAAGCTATGCGGAGCATATTCCGGTATTACATATCGTCGGTGCGCCCTCCACTGGTGCTCAGCAGCGCGGCGAACTGCTGCATCACACCCTGGGTGACGGCGATTTCCGCCATTTTGCGCGAATGAGCGAGCAGATCACCTGTAGCCAGGCGCTGCTGACCGCTGGCAACGCCTGCCATGAAATCGACCGTGTTCTGCGCGATATGCTGACGCATCATCGACCCGGCTATCTGATGTTGCCGGCCGATGTCGCCAGAGCGGCAGCGATTGCCCCAGCGCAGCGCTTGCTGGTGGAGGCCGCTCCGGCGGATCAAAACCAGCTCGCCGGATTCTGCGAACATGCCAGCCGCCTGCTGCGGGGCAGTCGACGCATTTCCCTGCTGGCGGACTTCCTCGCGCAACGCTATGGCCTGCAGAACACGCTCCGGGAGTGGGTAGCGAAAACCCCCGTCGCCCACGCCACCATGCTCATGGGCAAGGGGCTGTTCGATGAGCAGCAGAGAGGTTTTGTCGGCACCTACAGCGGCATCGCCAGCGCGCCTCAGACCCGGGAGGCTATCGAAAACGCCGACACCATCATCTGCATTGGTACGCGCTTCACCGACACTATCACCGCAGGGTTCACCCAGCATCTGGCGCGGGAGAAGACGATAGAGATCCAGCCTTTCGCGGTCAGGGTGGGCGATCACTGGTTCAGCGGCGTGCCGATGGATCAAGCCCTGGCTGCGCTGATGTCCCTTTCCGCACCGCTGGCGGCGGAGTGGGCGGCGCCTCAGGTCGTGGCGCCGGAAGTGGAAGAGGAGGGCGAAGGCGAGTTAACCCAGAAGAATTTCTGGTCGACAGTGCAGGATGCGCTGCGCCCCGGCGATATTATCCTCGCCGATCAGGGGACGGCGGCATTTGGCATCGCGGCGCTTAAGCTCCCCTCTGAGGCATCGCTGATCGTCCAGCCGCTGTGGGGATCGATTGGTTTTACCCTCCCGGCCGCCTATGGCGCGCAAACCGCGGCGGCAGAGCGGCGGGTGGTGCTGATCGTCGGCGATGGCGCCGCCCAGCTGACGATTCAGGAAATGGGCTCTATGCTGCGCGATAAACAAAAGCCGCTTATTCTGCTGCTGAATAACGAAGGGTATACCGTAGAACGGGCGATTCACGGTCCGGAGCAGCGCTACAATGATATTGCCCTGTGGGACTGGCGGCGCCTGCCGGAAGCCTTCGCCCCGGACGTTGCCTCGCGCTGCTGGCGGGTTACGCACACTGCTGAGCTACGGGAGGCGATGGCGGAGAGTATCACCTCCGATACTCTCACCCTGGTGGAAGTGATGCTGCCGAAAATGGATATCCCCGATTTCCTGCGCGCGGTGACGCAGGCGCTGGAGGAACGAAACAGCCGCGTTTAGTCGGTATGGTGTCTGGCAATCATTAAGGGCCTCCCGGCCAGCAGCAGCCAGGCCGGGAGCATCACAATGCACAGCAGCGGCAGCAGCGTGGTGTCCGGAACCACCACAGCGGCCATAAACAGGCTCAGCCAGCCGTCGCGGGTGACGACCAGCACCATGCCGAGGATCGCGCAGGAGACGGTAATTGCCGCCGGCACGGCGTCCACGTGGGCATGCAGCATCAGCCCCAGCGCCACGCCGACGAAGACCGCGGGGAAAATCCGCCCGCCGCGAAAGCCGCAGGCCGAGGCGAGAACCAGCGCAGCCAGTTTGACCAGCGCAATGAGCAGATAATCCGAGGCGGTCAGCGTCTGGCTGAAGGCCAACTGCTGCATCTCATCCAGCCCCTTAAACAGCGTTAAATGTCCGCCAATGGTTCCAAGGATCCCTAACAGCAAGCCGCCGAGGCCCAGCGTCAGGATTGGGTTTTTCAGGCGATGCATCAGCGTGTGCAGGCGCGGCAGACACCAGACGGCGACCATACCGACAGCGATAGCGATCAGGGCGACGATCATGCCGCTGACGATATCGACGAAGTGCATCTGGCTATAGTGCGCGATCGGCAGCGTGAAGTGGGGGTGGAAAAACAGCCCGGTCGTCAGCGCGCCCGCGGCGGCGGCAAGCATCGGGGCAAACAGACGATCCCACAGCGGCGACTCGTTGCTGCTGTTCAGGGTTTGCGAAAAAATCAGCGCGGCGGCCACCGGGGTGCCGAAGAGGGCGCCGATGGTGCCTGAGGCTGCGAGAATGGTCCAGTCCAGAGAGCTGACCCGGGGGAACAGTCGGGAGCCGACGGCGACGGCCAGCGCAATATTCACCACCATAATTGGATGCTCCGGGCCCAGGCTGACGCCGCCGGCGAGGCCAAGGATCAGCGCCGCCAGCAGCCCGGGCAGCGCGCCGGTGGCAATAGGCGCGCCGATTAACGACTCGGTCGCCGGGTCCGGCCCGGCGTGCCCCGGGCTGTAACGGACGACCAGGCCCACCGCGATCCCCGTCGCCGTGAGAATGGCGATGATCCACAGCGGGTTGTCGGCGCTCACCCCAAACTGCACAGGCAGATTGCTCCACAGGAAGCGCTGCAGCAACGCGGCAACTTTCATCGCGCCGATCAGGATCAAACTGGAGGCGATGCCAATCAGAATAGCTGGCACCGACAGGATCAGCATTGTTCTGGCGCGAGGATGGAGCATGAAAATGTCCTTGTTAAAGTTCAGGAGCACTACTTTGCCTTTGTCGACGGGGATCGTCGATGCAAATGGTGCTGAAACGATAAAGTTAAGGCGGCGTCTGATACCCGTGGCCTCGTTAATAGGCTACTTTGCATTGATTACAAACTAAATGTGACCTGTGTCGCTAAACAAGGGGCGTCCGCGAGTTGGACGTTGTTGTTAAGCCGCCATGAATTTACAGTGTGCCAAAAGATTTATTTTGACTTTAGCGGAGCCGTAACGGAATGACAAAATTTGCTTTAGTAGGAGATGTCGGGGGGACCAACGCCCGCCTGGCGCTGTGTGATCTGGCGAGCGGAGAGATCTCTCGTGCAAAGACCTATTCCGGGCTCGATTACCCCAGTCTGGAGGCGGTGGTGCGCGTCTATCTCGAGGAGCATCAGGTGACCGTCAGCGAAGGCTGTATCGCCATCGCTTGCCCGATCACCGGCGACTGGGTGGCGATGACCAACCATACCTGGGCCTTCTCCATCGCCGAGATGAAGCGCAACCTTGGCTTTGCGCACCTGGAGATTATTAACGATTTCACCGCCGTTTCAATGGCCATCCCGATGCTGAAAGCTGAGCACCTGATTCAGTTCGGCGGCAGCGCGCCGGTAGCCGGCAAACCGATCGCCGTTTATGGCGCCGGAACCGGGCTGGGCGTAGCCCATCTGGTGCACGTTGATAAGCGCTGGGTCAGCCTGCCAGGCGAAGGCGGCCATGTCGATTTTGCGCCGAACAGTGAAGAAGAGGGCATTATTCTGGAAGAGCTGCGCGCTGAACTGGGGCACGTCTCCGCAGAACGCGTGCTCTCGGGGCCTGGTCTGGTCAACCTCTATCGCGCGATAGTCAAATCGGATGGTCGACTGCCGGAGAACCTGCAGCCGCGTGAGGTCACCGAGCGGGCGCTGGCGGATAGCTGCACCGACTGTCGCCGGGCGCTGTCGCTGTTCTGCGTCATTATGGGGCGCTTCGGTGGAAACCTGGCGCTGACCCTGGGGACGTTTGGCGGCGTGTATATCGCCGGCGGCATCGTGCCGCGCTTCCTGGAGTTCTTTAAAGCCTCCGGCTTCCGCGGCGGTTTTGAGGACAAAGGCCGATTTAAAGCCTATGTCCAGGATATCCCGGTTTACCTGATCGTGCATGACAACCCAGGCCTGCTGGGCTCCGGCGCGCATCTGCGTCAGACGCTGGGTCAGGTGCTGTAAGCGCATTCCTCCCGGGCTACCGCCGTAGCCCGGCAAGGCGGGGCTCCCCGTCGTCTACAGATTCATCAGCTGGCGAAACTCTTTCACTTTACTGCGACTGACCGGAACCTGAAACTCCAGGTCGCGCAGGCGTAGCACGTAGGTATTGTTAAACCATGGCTCAATTTCACGAATTTTGCTGAGATTCACACAGTACGAGCGGTGACAGCGAAAGAAATGTGCGGTGGGCAGTTTGCTGCAGAATTCGGTAATGTTCATCGGCATGACGAAAGACTCCCGGCGAGTGTAGACGAAGGTCATCTTCTCGTGCGCCTCTGCATAATAGATATCATGGATACTGGTGACGATGATCCGCTCATCTTTTATCAGATTGATGGTGTCGTTTTCCCGAGGCGCCGCGCTGGCTAGCCCGGAGGCGGCGTTATTTTGCTGCTGCCAGGCGGCGGTCAGCTTCTGCAGCATATTGATGATGCGCGACTCCTGGTAGGGCTTCAGAATGTAGTCAAACGCCTCAAGCTCAAAGGCTTCCACGGCGTGTTCTTTCCACGCGGTGATAAAAACGATAAAAGGCTTATGGGCGAACTGGCTGATGTTCTGCGCCAGCAGAACGCCATCCAGCGACGGAATATTGATATCGAGAAAGATGGCGTCGACCTTGTTGTGCTGGAGAAATTTCAGCACGTCCAGACCGTCGTCAAAGCTGCCGACGATCTCCATCTGGCTGTGGGTGTTGATAAGCCAGGAGAGCTCCTGTTGGGCCAGAAACTCATCCTCCACAATGATAACTTTCATCTTTTCTCCGCTCATGACAACAGAGACTCCGTCAGCGCCTGCGGCGTAGAGTGATTGGGGACATAAAAGGCGATTTCCGTTCCTGGCGTCAGGGTGCGGATATGCAGCCCCTCGCCGTAGAGCAGTTTCACCCGATGATGAACGTTGAGCAGGCCGATTTTGTTACCTGGCATTTCATCGGCTTCCACGCGGGCGACCACGGCGGGATCGATGCCGTTGCCAGTGTCGCGAACGCTGATGCGAACCCGATTGCCGCACTCATTGATGCCGATCGTCACCACCCCTTTCCCTTTACATGGCTGAATGCCGTGCACAATGGCATTTTCCACCAGGGGCTGGATAAGCAGGCTCGGGATCACGCAGCTGACGTCGTCGTCAATATCATAGATGACCGTCAGTTTGTCGCCGAATCGCGCCTGTTCAATGGCGATGTAATCTTTGATCTGATACAGCTCTCGTTTGATATCGATCTGCTCATCGTCTTTTAATTCGATGTTATAGCGCAGATAGCGCGACAGATTAAAAATGAGCTGGCGCGCGGTGTCCGGATTAAGGCGAATCGAGGAGGAGATCGCGTTCAGGGCATTGAATAAAAAGTGTGGGTTAATCTTGCTTTGCAGAGCGCGCAGCTCCGCTTTGTTGGCCATCTCCCGCAGCTGTTCGGCGCGGGAAACCTCCAGCTGGGTGGAGATGATTTGTGACAGGCCTATCGCCATCTCCTGCAGCGTCGAGGTGATGCGATGGGCGTGGCAGTAATAGATTTTTAGCGTGCCGGTGACCACCCCCTTTTCCCACAGCGGGATGACCATTAAGGAGTGGATCTCCGGCGTGCGGTGGGCTTCGTCATTGTTTTTTATAATGATCTTTCCATAACGAATGGCCTGTCGGGTAGTGGGGCTGATGACATCGTCATGGTGTTGATAGTTGGCTTCACCGACGCCCACGTAGGCCAACACGTGTTCCGTATTGGTGATTGCCACCGCGTCGGCGGTAATGTCGCGGCGGATGATGTCGCAAACCTGGCGCAGAGAATCGCTGTTGACCTGACGGAACAGCGGCAGGGTTTTGTTGGCAATGTCGAGCGCCAGTTTCGCCTGCCGCGCGGCGCTGGCCTCCTTTTCCCCTTCCACGCTCTGCACCAGCAGCACGATAAAGCCGATGCAGACGCTGCCAAGGATCATCGGGATACCAATTTTCGAGACGATATCCAGGCCGAGGCTCAGAGAGGGCGCCCAAACTATCACCAGGATCATGGTCAGGGTCTCGCAGAGCATGCCGGCCAGAATGCCGATTTTCCAGCGTTGATCGCGGGCCACCTTGCGGTTAATCAACCCCGACAGCAGACCGGCGATGATGCTGGTGATAAAGCAGGGTACGGCGGTCACGCCGTCAATATCAATCAGATAGCGGTGCACACCGGCAATCACCCCGACAATGGCTCCCACCCATGGGCCAAACAGGATCCCGCCGGACATCACGGCGATGATGCGCACGTTTACCAGCGATCCTTCCACCGGCACACCGGACCAGGTACTGAAGAGCGCGAACAGCGAGAAGATGGCGGTGACAGCCAGCAGCTCTTTCGGCGTATGCGCTGATTTATGCAGCAGTTCGCGGAACAGGCGGAGGCGAATAAGGAAAAACAGGCAAATAAGCATCAGGGCCGCACGATCATAGACCGCCAGCATCATAGTAAAGATTTCGTGCATGGGTGCGCCGCGTCAATGGCCAGAAAAGGACATGATAAAAAACCTGACGACAGAAGACCAGCCGCAGAAAAATAATGAGGAAAAGGCACACTTTTAAAAGGGGATTGAATCATGGCAAGGCGACAAACCGCTAGACGCCAGAGGAAACGATAAATACCCGTGATAGAAAAGATATCAATATGTTACCACTTGCATACAAAACGGTATTCATCCCGCGGCGTATTGCCGTATTTAGCGCAGACGATACCCGTTTTTAACGCCAGTGATTATTTTTCGTCAGGGCACTCGACAACGTGTTTTTTTTCAGGTTATTTTCTAAACGAGCCGCAACAGCGGCAGCGTCGCTCGGACGGTCCGGGCGCTAACGTTAATCAGAGGAACCTATGGCTGAATCCAGTCCTGAACGCCGTTTTACGCGTATCGATCGTCTCCCCCCGTACGTTTTTAATATTACTGCCGAACTGAAAATGGCTGCGCGCCGGCGCGGCGAAGATATTATCGATTTCAGTATGGGCAATCCCGATGGCGCGACGCCGCCGCATATCGTGGAAAAACTCTGCACCGTCGCGCAGCGGCCTGACACCCATGGTTACTCTACCTCGCGGGGGATCCCACGCCTGCGTCGCGCTATTTCGCGCTGGTATGAAGAACGCTATAACGTCGATATCGATCCGGAATCGGAAGCGATTGTCACCATTGGTTCGAAAGAGGGGCTGGCGCACCTGATGCTGGCGACGCTGGATCATGGCGACACCGTGCTGGTGCCGAACCCCAGCTATCCGATCCATATCTACGGCGCGGTGATTGCCGGGGCGCAGGTGCGCTCGGTGCCGTTGGTGGAAGGGGTGGATTTCTTTAACGAATTGGAACGCGCCATCCGCGAGAGCTATCCGAAGCCGAAGATGATGATCCTTGGCTTTCCCTCGAATCCGACCGCGCAGTGCGTCGAGCTGGATTTCTTTGAAAAGGTTGTCGCCCTGGCGAAGCAGTATGACATCCTGGTCGTCCACGATCTGGCCTATGCCGATATCGTGTATGACGGCTGGAAAGCGCCCTCCATTATGCAGGTGCCTGGCGCGCGCGATGTCGCCGTCGAGTTCTTTACCCTGTCGAAAAGCTATAACATGGCCGGCTGGCGAATTGGCTTTATGGTCGGCAATAAGACCCTGGTGAACGCGCTCGCCCGCATCAAAAGCTACCATGACTACGGCACGTTTACGCCGCTGCAGGTGGCGGCGATAGCGGCCCTGGAGGGCGATCAGCAATGCGTGCGGGATATCGCGGAACAGTATAAGCGCCGCCGCGATGTGCTGGTGAAAGGGCTCCACGAGGCCGGCTGGATGGTTGAGTGTCCGAAGGCGTCCATGTACGTCTGGGCGAAAATTCCGGAACCTTATGCCGACATGGGCTCGCTGGAGTTTGCGAAAAAGCTGCTTAACGAAGCTAAGGTTTGCGTCTCTCCGGGGATTGGCTTTGGCGATTATGGCGATACCCATGTCCGCTTCGCGCTGATCGAGAACCGGGACCGGACGCGTCAGGCGATCCGCGGCATCAAGGCGATGTTCCGCGCGGATGGCTTACTGCCCGCCGCGAGCTAGCGCTTCGGCGAATACGCTATAACAAAAACGGGAGCCTGTGGGCTCCCGTTTTTTTGACACCGCTGCAGTCTAGATCATCAGGGCAAAAGTACCGGCCCAAACGATGACCATAAAAGAGAGACCCATAAAGAAGTATTTCACGACTCATCACTCCACGCGCTTATACGACGTTCAAATGAATTAATTGTTCTGTTTTTCAAGGGCTGTCGCCGGTGAAATCTCACCCTGCGGCAGCTCGCAATTCTGTGCGTTTAATGCTCCAGATGGCGCTAATGTACGCCTAAAAAATCAGGGAAACAAGGGGCATTTTTTTATTAATTTTTAGTTACTTACGGGTGTCGTGATTCGGCGACACATTAATTTCGCCCGGTAATAAATTTAGCGCCAGCGACGCTACCAAAACGGGTTTCTCGTTAGTGAGATTAGCGGGGCTAGTCAGGCTTGGCGCGCGGCTTTCACGTTGCCACGCGCCGCCGGTTTAATGCAGATCAGAGGCGCGCTGTCGCCACTCGGCCGGGTAGTGCGCTGGGATAAAGCGCAGCGTGAGCGCCATGAGTAACAGGACACAAAGCGCATGCCAGGACCAGTCAAGGGTGTAGTTCCCGCTCAGGCTACGCAGCAGGCCGGAAAGCCAGGGCGACAGGCCGGCGATGATAAATCCGATACCTTGCATAAAGGCTACCAGCCGGCCGGCCACCGTCGGTTGCCCGGCGTGATCGAGGGCCAGCACCAGGCACAGGGGAAACGCGCCGCCCAGACCCACGCCGCAGGCGAGGGCCCAAAGCGCTGGGAAGTGCTGCGGCAGCCAGATGAAGCCGCAGAACCCAATCAGCTGTAGCGCCAGAGCAAGCAGCAGAAGCTGGCGCCGGTCATCCTGGCGAGCCAGCGCCGGCAGCAGCAGCGCGCCCGCGGTTTGCCCAACCGTCAGCAGCGCCAGCAGCGAGCCGCTGTACTGGGCGCTGTCGCCAAGCTGCATATAGTAGGGCGGCAGCCAGGCGATTAGACTGGCGTAGCCGGCGTTGATCAGTCCGAAATAGAGTCCCAGCGTCCAGGCGCGGCGCTGGCCAATAATCGCCACCCGGGGCGCGGCGCTGGTCTGATGCGGGGCGCGGGGCAGGTGCCGACAAATCGCCAGCCAGCTGAACAGGGCGAGGAGGGCGGGGAGCGCCCACCAGGCCAGCGCATCCCGCCATGCTGTGCTATGCGACGCCAGCCATGGCGTAAACGCAGCGCCTAACCCGCCACCGCCCATTAGCGCCGCTGACCATAGCCCCATCACCAGCGGCGTCCGGCGGGCGAACAAGCGCTTAATTACCGCCGGGATGGCAGCCTGGATTATGCCGATGCCAACGCCTCCGGCCAGGGCGCTGGTGAGCAGTAGGCCGCTATTCGGAGCGATTTCCCGCAGCAGGGCGCCCGCCGCGATAATCAGCAAGCTTAGCGCAATGCTACGGTTTTGACCGACATAACGATCGACCGAACCGGCGGCCAGCGCCAGCACGCCCATCGCTATCACCGGCAGGGCGGTCAGTAGCGCGGCCAGGGTATAGCTCATCCCGCTGGCGGCGCGGATCTCCGGAAGCAAAGGGCCGATGGAGGTGAGCAGCGGTCGCATATTTATGCCGATCAGCACCAGGATCCCCAGCGTCAGATTCTGTCGCAATACGGCTTTCATGGCTGCTGTTCCGCCCACCGCTGATAAACTGCCAGCCCCTCCGGCTGCGGGCGATGATGGATCGGCAACGTCTGCTGCGCCAGCGGCTGCTGCAACTGCTGATAAATCGCGGCGGTAGATAGCTGGAAAGGTTCTCCGTCCTGATTGCTGTTGGCGAAAAACACTTCCCGCACGCCAGTTAAATAGAGGGCGCTAAGACACATCGGGCAAGGTTGTCCGCTGGCGTAGATAACGCACTCGCGCAGAACCTCGCTCCCCAGCCTGGCGGCAATATCGCGGACGGCATTTAGTTCGGCATGCGCCGTTGGGTCGCCGCTTAGATGAAAGGTATTGACGGCTTCGGCGATAACCTCGTCATGGCGCACCAGCACGGCGCCAAAGGGACGACCGCCGTGGCTGATGTTGTGGTTTGCCAGCGTTAGGGCGCGCTGGAGATAGCGATCGTGAGCGGACATAGTCACTCCTGCATAAGATGATGTTCAGGGGAAAAAAGGCAACGGGTCGTGCGTAGAGGGTACGTAACTTGTTTCATAAGTTAAAAGACTTATTTATGATTAACCCTAGTTGAATTACTTATAGGTAAGCGGATGCTCCTGCGCCATCTTTCCTACTTTATCGCCGTGGCAGAACACCGTGGCTTTACTCGCGCCGCCGCGGCGCTGCACGTCTCCCAGCCTGCGCTGTCACAGCAGATCCGCCAGCTTGAAGCCATGCTGGAGGTTCAGCTTTTCGACCGTTCTGGCCGTTATACCCGGTTAACCGATGCCGGAGAGATCTGGCTGGAGTATACCCGCCGGGCGTTACGCGATCTTGAGGAAGGGCGGCGCGCTCTGCATGACGCTGAGGATCTACAGCGTGGCAAACTCCGCATTGCCATGACGCCGACCTTCACCACCTATATGCTGGGACCGCTGGTGGAAAACTACTATCGACGCTACCCCGGAGTGAAATTGCTGATTCAGGAGATGAACCAGGAGCGCATGGAAACGATGTTGCTGCAGGATGAACTGGATGTCGGCATTGCCTTTGACGAAAGCCGTTCCCGGGATATTGTCGTTCATCCGCTGCTGACGGAAACCCTCGCGTTGGTGGTGAGCCGCAGTCATCCTCTGGCCAGAGAGAGCGCGCTCCGGCTGCAGGCGCTCGACGCGCAGCCGCTGATTTTACTGAGCAGCGAGTTTGCCACCCGGGAGCAGATCGATCGTTATTGCCGTCGTCATCGGCTCGAACCTGACGTGCGGATGGAGGCCAACTCTATCGGCGCCGTTATGTCGGTCATTCGGCGCACGCCCCTTGCGACACTGCTGCCGGCGGCGATCGCCGGGCAGTTTGATGATGTAGTGGCTATTGAGCTCGAACCTGCGCTGCTGCAGCGAACGGCCTGTTTGCTACAGCGCAGGGATGCATGGCAGAGCGCCGCGGCACGCGAATTTATCGCCCTGGCGCGGGAGATTGCGCTAACGCTTGAGCAGGAAAACCGCCTGCCTCCTGCCTGACGGCCTGCGTCGCTCGGCGGCGAGCCTGGACTAACGGTGGGTTGCGCTGCTGAAGTCGGCCTCATCGGGCAGGACATCCTCTCTCAGCATGACTTCCTCCTTAAGCCTTTCCAGCACGTGATGAAAGAGCTGGGTCTTGTCTGGCTCAGCCATCTTCTGCAATTTCACATTAAATAAAGTATGGGACTGAATTAGATCGTGGATAAATTCCAGCAGTACCTCACTTTGCGGAAGGGAGGTTAATTCCTGATGGATATAACCGGTTTGTTGCCGTAGCGGATTTTTTGTGACATCCATCGGTCGGGCGCTAATGCTATGGGCAAATATTTTCTCAATTGCCTGACTGGTAATATAGAGCCGGTTCAATGACAGGGTGGGGTTTTCTGCCTCCTGCGGAATGAAGTGACAATATACAAACGGTTTCTCAGGCAGCATCATGCTGAGCCTGTTTTCATGATGAATATCGTCAGGCGCCTCCAGTAACGCCATTAAATTCCGGCTGTGCGGATGCCAGAGACCTGACGCAGTGACCTTGACGTTGAACTGCGTGACGGTATTCCCGCGCAGGGTTTCCATGACGGGAATATCGCCATCAAGCCGCAGAATGCTATGGACATGAGAGTGTGGCGACCAGAAGGTTTCCATCGTCTCCGATGAATTGAGTGGATTAAATGTGCTGGTTACTTCTTTTTCCTGATGAGAAAGGACGGCGAGTTTTAATGTTCCCCGCGTCGGGTTAAGCTTCAGGCATAGATTGATCGCGCCGATATCATGCCAGTGAAGAATGTCTTCAATTTCGCAGTTTAATAATTTTTGCGCCCGGGGGAGAGAGCAATACTCCATTGGCGGTAAATTATTTAATTTCCAGATATTCCGTTCTGTTATATTCATAAGTTTTTTTGTTGCTAAAAAAATAGCGGTTAGTATTGGGCGTAATCATCTAACAGCCACGTTTTATTGCCTGGGCTCCCTGACCTGATTAATGAAAAGCATTCACGTTGAGAATATTATATCGATAAGTTGATTATTCTTATTGTTACGTCAGATATTAACTTGACTGCGTAATCCTATCATTTGTTTCGCTCGAGAAAAATAGTTTGCTTAGCGCCTGAATACAACACTTTTTTGTTATTTTTTATTAATGACTCCGACGAGGGAGAACACAGCATGAGGAAAATGCGGCTCTCGAGATAAATGCCATGACGACAGGGATAACGCAAACGGACGCTCTCGGCATCCGTTTGCGGCGGCCATGCTTATCGGCTGACAGAGGGATAGCGATCCCCCGGCTGCGCGATGGCATACCAGGCCATCATCTCCGCGGTTCCCGGCTGCCCTTCGGCTGGCGCCCAGTCCATGGTGTCGATTTCAGCAAGCGGCTGATAAGCGCCTTGTTTGACTTCAAATACCATTCCTCCTGCGTCAAGTGAGAGCACCGTATGCCAGGTGCCGGGCTCCATTTCCAGGGCCGTGCAGGTTTCACCCAGCACCACCCGGTTAGTAATCACGCCATGGTCATCAAAATTTAGCACCACAAAGCGGCCTTTCAGCGACAGCAAAAGTTCAAAAGTATGTCGGTGCCGGTGCGGGCGGATATAGGTGCCGGGTTCCATAGCGATAGCCAGGCGCTGCACCGGATCGCTCAGCTCAGGGTGAAAATTGCGATGGGCACGTAAGCGCGGGGAAGTGGCTGCCGCTTCGCTCTGCTGCTGCATATCGCTAAGGGTGATCTGTTTCATACCAACGCCTGGCTCCTTTGTTGTCCAGAGAGTGTTGAATCGGCAGGGCGGCAGGTTGACGCCCAGGCCACGCGATATTGTACGCAGAAAGTGTGTTGCTGTCGGTTAATTGTCGAGGCTATCGAGTACAGGAGGACTTCTGCCAGGCAACCACACAATTCCTTCCTGCTTTTTTTGCCCGGTACAGGGCGTCGTCGGCGCGGTTAAGTAATTCAGTCTCTACCGTTTTAGGATCCTCCGTAGTGGCAAGGCCGATACTGATCGTGACGCTCTCGGGGAGTTTAACCCTGCTGCTGACGTCGCCTGGGGAGATAATAGCCTGGCGAATCCGCTCGGCGATGAGTTGCGCCTGCTGTTGGCCGACGTCAGGCAGTAATAGTGCAAATTCCTCGCCGCCTGTTCTGGCCACAATATCATCTCTTCGAACCTGATCCTGAAGAACCCAGGCTACATACTGAATAACAAGATCTCCCTGAAAGTGGCCATATTTGTCATTTATGCGTTTGAAATGATCGATGTCGCATAACAAGATAGACAATGGTTTTTGCACAGAGACCCGTTGCATTTTTTTTGTCAGCGCAAGGTAAAAATAGCGACGGTTGTACAGCTGCGTCAGATAATCATGAATCGAGTTCTGATAGGCATTCTCATATTTATTGTTGGATAATTGATAAAGCTTAAACGCATTAAGGAAAATAATAATAATAAAGATCAGGGTGCCCAGCGTTTCGAAAAGCCTCGCTTTATACCATGTGTTTTCGCTAGCGACATCTGCGGTTGTTAAGAAAGAGAAGGTTAAGATATAAACGAAGCAGTAAAAATAGATTCCTGTCCAGAATATATTTCTGAAGCGGGTTAATGCAATCGTCGTGAAAAAGAGGAGCGTCCACATGTAAACCATTATATTACTGGCTAAGCGTATCGTTGGTTCATACAAGTGCATTGAGGCAAATCCAACAATCAGGACGATAGCTAAAGTAAGGCTTATGCAGGCAAAGGTAATAATAATGTGGTTATGGGAGGCCAGCAGGCGATGAGAACGAAATCTGTATACTAATGCCGCGGTGATGATTTGGGTGAGTGTTAAGGCGTTGCGGTAAAAGTAATACCGCAGAAATTCATTGTATGAGATTGAGTCGTTGAGATTGCAATAAAACAGTTTGCTGTAATTTTGTAACGCAAGAATCATCATTATGGCAGAGCCAATAAAGGCACAGGCTACTGGTATGAGAAACAGACAGCGTTTATCACTTAAGTATTTTAAAGCGATAGTTATTGATATTAAAAAGTAAAATATCAGAATAATAAGGGTCATGCCGTAAAACAACAACGGCGCCGGGGTCGTTATCGTGTTAATGTAGGTTGTGGTAAAATTAATTAAGCAAAATAGCGCCAGTATAGATACAATAAAAAACAACGGTGTCCGGAGCGTTGATGAGGCTGAAGGCCTGTTCATTAGGTCATACCTGTCAGGGTAAGAAAACTATGTTGTTATGATCGTGAATATCAATATTGTGAATGACGGTGAGGAGGGAGTAGTATGCTTTTCGTGCGGTTGCTGCTGACGATATCATTACGTTTTACAACTCTTCTTTTCCTGTGAGTCTTTCATTTTATTTGTAAAATGATCACTGGTGTTTTCCTCTTTTTAAAAAGAGGAATGGCGCAACGGGTTTTATATCTATAAATAAATCACTTTGTGCGTTAACAGGGAGGGGCATTGATGATCAGGTCGGTACTAGCTTGAGTGAACTATCTACCGGAGCTGCAGAAAAATCATCAAAAATCGCCGTGGATCCGTCATAAAACAGGAGGGGCGTGGTGTCCCCTGCAGGAATCGAACCTGCAACTAGCCCTTAGGAGGGGCTCGTTATATCCATTTAACTAAGGGGACAAGGCGGCACGAGTATAGCGTTTTTCGCCCGCCTGAGTAAGTGCCATACCGTCTGACTGCTTAAACCCTCGCCATTCTGAGCGCTTTTTTTATGCCCGGTCGGCGTTTTTGGCTTTTCCGGCGGCCTGCGCGCGGGCTTCTGCTTTTCGCTTGTTGCTCATGTCGTTACGGATCTGCGCATGGCTCAACAGCGCGAAGATGAAGGTTCCGCCGCAGATATTTCCCGCCAGCGTCGGCAGGGCGAACGGCCAGATGAAGTCGCTCCAGGGAAGGCTTCCGTTAAATACCAGATAGAGGATCTCTACCGAGCCCACCACGATATGGGTGGTATCCGCCAGGGCGATAAGCCAGGTCATCAGAATGATCACCACGATCTTGGCGGCGCCGGCAAGGGGAAACATCCAGACCATGGTGGCGACCAGCCAGCCGGAAATAATCGCATTGGCGAACATCTCCGTCGGGCTGTTTTTCATCACATCTTCGGCGATGCTGACGAAGGCCTGGCGGGTCGGCTCATCAAAAACAGGCATATAATTGAAGGCCCATGCGGCCACCGCGGTGCCGATGAGATTGCCCGCCAGTACCACCGACCATAGCCGCATCAGCAAACCGACGTTTCCGGGGGTGGGATTGTGCATCACCGGCAGTACGGCGGTGACCGTGTTTTCCGTGAACAGCTGCTGGCGGGCCATAATCACGATAATAAAGCCGAAGGTATACCCGAGGTTCTCGAGTAAAAATCCGCCAGGGATCCCCTCCAGCTTGACGTGAAAAATCCCTTTCGCCAGCAGGGAGGCGCCCATCGACAGACCGGCCGCAATCGCCGACCACAGCAGGGCCAGCGCATCGCGCTCCATCTCTTTTTCCCCTTCCTGGCGAATATGTTCATGGATCGCCATCGCCCGAGAGGGAAGGCGATCTTCGTCAACTTCTATCTCTTCACCGCGCTGTTTTTCTTCACTTTCGACCTCGCGTTCGTCATCCGCAGGCTTTAATTTGTTATCGTCTGGTTCATCCATTTCACGGCCCTCGCTGACAAGTTATCTAGTTAAAGCGTAGCGGCTTTCCCTGGCGACTGGCTGGGGATACTCTTAAATCGCAAAAATGGTTACGCCAGATTTTTATCGCTCCGCTAGAATAGGAGCCCCGCGATCTCGTTATTCCCAGGCTATGATCAAATCAACAACTTGGGTGATATAGACATCGTTCAACGTGCTGTTACAATCGCTCACATCTTTACGGGCGGAAACGTTGTCTTTCCGTCATGGATGGCAACTCGCGATAGCCATAAAAACCAGGGAGACATCTATGAATTATCGCCTGTCGGCGCTTGCGCTTGGCGCCACATTGCTGGTGGGATGTGCCAGTTCCAGCTCTGGCGATCAGCCGCAGGGGCGCTCAGACCCGTTAGAAGGGTTTAACCGCACGATGTTCAATTTCAACTTTAACGTGGTTGATCCTTACGTGCTTCGTCCCGTCGCGGTGGCATGGCGTGACTATGTTCCGCAGCCGGCGCGCAATGGCTTAAGTAACTTCACCAGCAACCTGGAAGAGCCGGCGGTGATGGTGAACTCCTTCCTGCAGGGCGACCCCTATAAAGGGATGGTCCACTTTACCCGCTTCTTCCTGAACACCATCCTCGGGATGGGGGGGCTGATCGATGTCGCCGGGATGGCTAATCCGCAGCTGCAGCGCGTTGAACCGCATCGTTTCGGCAGCACGCTTGGCCACTATGGCGTCGGCTATGGTCCGTATGTGCAACTGCCATTCTACGGCAGCTTTACCCTGCGCGACGAAGGCGGCGATATGGCCGATGGCCTCTATCCGGTGCTCTCCTGGCTGACCTGGCCGATGTCGATCGGCAAATGGGCGGTGGAAGGCATTGAAACACGCGCTCAGCTGCTGGATTCCGACGGCCTGCTGCGCCAGTCTTCCGATCCTTACATTATGGTGCGTGAAGCTTACTTCCAGCGTCATGACTTTATCGCCAACGGCGGTAAGCTGACCCCGGCGGACAATCCGAACGCCCACGCCATTCAGGATGAACTGAAAGATATCGATTCACAGTAATCGGCAAAGAAAAAAAGGGTGAACATGATGTTCACCCTTTTTTGTTGTGTGCCGCTTATCAGAAGCGGTAGTTGAAGTTGGCGCCGTACAGCCAGGCGGTCCCTTCGGAGCGGAAGGTATACGGGCCTTCCTTGATTTCAATATGCTGCCCGTGCATATAGGAAATCCCGACGTCAACCGACGCATCCTTGTTGAACGCGTAGGTGGTACCCGCGCTCAGCCACAGGCGATCCTGATCCGGAATGGAAATGGAGCGATTGTTGGCTGGTACCGGGCTGTCATCGAAGGCGATACCGGTGCGGAAGGTCCAGTTATCGTCATAATAATAGGTGGTCCCCAACGCAAGTCGGTAGGCGTCCTTAAAGCCTTCCTCTTTATAGAACAGCGTCTGGCCGTTGCTGCCGGTGGCTTTCAGCTCCTGGAACTGACTCCAGCTGGTGTAGGTCAGACTGTAGTGGACCGCCCACTGCGGCGCTACGCGGTTATAACCCGACAGCTCCCACATTTCCGGCAGGTTAAGGGTCAGTGAACCGTCGGTGGTTTGGCCATTAGTACCTGCTGGCAGACCGAAGTTGCCGAGGATCTGGTTATAGGCTGCCGGCAGGCTGCTGCGGTAGTTACCGTCGAAGTCGATCTTGACCTCGGAACGGTAGGTTAAACCGTAGCGGTTATTTTTATCCAGCTCGTAGAGGATACCGGCGTTCCAGCCAAAGCCCCAGGCGTTGCCGTTAAGATGGGCGATCTGCGTGTCGGCCGGGATCTTCGCTACCTGGCCCGCCAGCGCCGGCGGCAGCGCGCCCGAGCCAGCGACAATCTGCCCCAGATCGCCAGCATAGCGCTCGATCTTCGCCTTAGCGTAGACCGCGTCAAAGCCTAAGCCGAAGCTCCAGTTGCTGTCGAGACGGTAGGCGCCGCTCAGGTTAAAGTTCGCGGTGGTCAGGTCGGTTTTCCCGCCCATGCTGCCGGCGGCATAGTCATCGTTGTATTCGGTTGCCAGGCCGTAGTTGGAGGTGATGGACGCCCCCCAACCAAACTGATCGTTAATCGGCGCGACAAAGTGGAAGTTAGGTACCCACGCCGTCGGGGCGATATTGTCTGCATTCAGGCTTTTGCCGGTGGGTGAAGTCCCGGAGACATTGACGCCCGGATCGACAAAAACGGCGCCCGCCGACATGGTCGGACGGTCAAACATCATAATTAATGCCGGGTTACGACTGGCATTGCCTGCATCGTCTGCGATAGCCCCTTCACCGGAATAGGCCCGACCCAGCCCTGATGAAGAGAATTCGTTGAGCTGGAAGCCTGCTGACCAGGCCTGGGTGGAAACAAGTGCGACAGCCACTGCAAGGGCAGATTGGGTAAAGCGGGTTTTCTGGCTCATGCCCATAACCTCATTGAGTTATTTTTTTTTAAACTATGTTACATGCCGTAACAGAAGCGCGGAAGTGTAGGGTCTGCGGTACAACAGAGAAATCAGACCAGTGCGCTGAGTATAGGTCTGACCAGATGAGTTGTTGCAAGTTTGTTTATGAAGTTTTTCAATTGTGATAACAGAAACGCGATCCAGCTGGCAAAATTGTCGGGGGGAAGGAGAGAGAGAAAAGGTGATTTTTGTTTTAGATCATTTTTAAGTGTGATTTCTGTCACTTAACGCCGCGATGGCGATTATCGGCTGGAGGCAGACCAGGGAGCGGGCGTAAAATAGGCACATAAATTGTCTGGCACCGCAGGTGCATATCCAGAGGAAATCTACGATGAGTAAATGTAGAGCTGATGAAACCCCGGTTTGCTGCTGTATGGATGTTGGGACCATTGTCGACAACACCGACTGCACCGCCTCATACAGCCGCGTATTCGCCAACCGTGCGGAAGCAGAGCAAATGCTCGCCGCGCTGAGCGAAAAAGCCCGCAGTGTGGAATCTGAACCGTGCAAGATTAATCCCGTCTTCGCCGACGTTGACGGCGGCGTACAGCTGGATATCGATTTTGTGTTTAGCTGTGAGGCCGAATCCCTGATCTTCCAGTTGGGTCTGCGTTAATCCCTCCGCTTAACGCCCCGTGAAAGGGGCGTTATCTTTTCCGTTCAATGTGTTTTGGCTCGCAATTTTTCGCTTCCCCGATTGGCTTAATGTAAAAAATTAGTTAACAATGCTATCAGGTCAGACCACTTGTTTGTCTTGGTTAACAGGGGAGAGTTATGAGTCAGGCATTACCGCTTATCACCCGGCAGGGCGATCGCATTGCCATTGTCACAGGGTTACGCACGCCGTTTGCGCGTCAGGCGACGGCATTTCATGGCATTCCCGCCGTTGATTTAGGAAAAATGGTGGTTGGCGAAATGCTGGCGCGCAGCGACATTCCTGCGCAAGCCATTGAGCAACTGGTCTTTGGTCAGGTCGTGCAGATGCCGGAGGCGCCGAATATCGCCCGGGAAATTGTGCTCGGTACCGGAATGAGCGTGCACACCGACGCTTACAGTGTCAGTCGCGCCTGCGCCACCAGCTTCCAGGCCGTGGCGAATGTCGCCGAAAGCCTGATGGCCGGCACCATCCGCGCCGGTATCGCCGGCGGTGCCGACTCCTCCTCTGTGTTGCCTATCGGCGTCAGCAAAACGCTGGCCCGCGCGCTGGTAGATGCGAACAAAGCCCGCACGCTGAGCCAGAAACTGAAGCTGTTTTCCCGCCTGCGGCCGCGCGACCTGCTGCCGGTTCCCCCGGCGGTTGCTGAATATTCAACCGGCTTACGGATGGGCGATACCGCCGAGCAGATGGCGAAAAGCTGGGGGATCACCCGGGAACAACAGGATGCGCTGGCACATCGTTCACACCAGCTGGCAGCGAAAGCCTGGGAGGAGGGCAAGCTGTCCGCAGAGGTGATGACCGCCTATGCTTCTCCCTTCCGCGAACCGCTGGAGCAGGATAACAATATCCGTAAAAATTCAACCCTCGCGGATTACCAAAAGTTACGTCCGGCCTTCGACCGTAAACATGGCACCGTTACCGCCGCCAACAGCACGCCGCTGACGGATGGCGCGGCGGCGGTGATCCTGATGACCGAGTCGCGGGCCAAAGAGCTGGGTCTGACGCCGTTGGGTTATCTGCGCAGCTATGCCTTTACCGCCATCGATGTCTGGCAGGATATGCTGCTGGGGCCCGCATGGTCCACGCCGCTGGCGCTGGAGCGCGCTGGCCTGACGCTGGCGGATCTCACGCTTATCGATATGCACGAAGCTTTCGCCGCGCAGACGCTGGCCAATCTCCAGTGTCTGGCAAGCGACCGCTTTTCCCGCGAGGTGCTGGGCCGCGCGCAGGCCACCGGTGAGGTGGATGAGAGTAAATTTAACGTCCTCGGCGGCTCTATCGCCTACGGTCACCCCTTTGCCGCCACCGGCGCGCGGATGATCACCCAGACGCTGCATGAGCTGCGGCGACGGGGAGGGGGATTTGGTCTGGTGACGGCCTGCGCGGCAGGCGGTCTGGGCGCGGCGATGATTGTGGAGGCTGAATAATGGATACTGTTTCCGCTTTTAAGCTTGAGGTCCGTGCGGACAAAATCGCGGTGATCACCATTGATGCTCCGGGTGAAAAAATGAATACCCTGAAGGCCGAGTTCGGCAATCAGGTGCGGGGACTGATACGCCAGATACGCGACGATAAGTCGGTGCGCGGCGTGGTATTTATCTCCGCCAAAGCCGATAACTTTATCGCCGGCGCAGACATCAACATGATTGCCCGCTGCCGCAGCGCGCAGGAGGCGGAAGCGCTGGCGCGCCAGGGGCAGCAGATTATGGCCGAAATCCATGGCTTGTCGATTCCGGTCATTGCCGCCATCCATGGCGCCTGTCTGGGCGGCGGACTGGAGCTGGCGCTGGCCTGCCATGGCCGCATCTGTAGCGATGACGAAAAAACCCGACTCGGGTTGCCGGAGGTACAGCTTGGTCTGCTGCCGGGTTCCGGTGGGACGCAGCGTTTACCGCGGCTAATCGGCGTCAGCACGGCGCTGGATATGATGCTCACCGGCAGGCAATTACGGCCGCGCCAGGCGCTGAAGGCCGGTCTGGTGGACGAGGTGGTGCCGCAGACAATTTTACTGCAGGCGGCGGTGGAGCTGGCGCTGAAGGGACGTCCGACCAGCCGCGAGGTGCCGGTTCGCGAACGCGTGCTGGCGGGCCCCCTCGGTCGCCATCTGTTATTTCAGTACGTCGGCAAGCAAACGCAGCGCAAGACCCAGGGCAACTACCCGGCGGTGAAGCGAATTTTGCAGGTCGTCGAGAATGGTCTGGCCCACGGCTGCAGCAGCGGTTACGCCGAAGAGGCCCGCGCGTTTGGCGAACTGGCGATGACCCCGCAGTCGCAGGCGCTGCGATCGATCTTCTTTGCCAGTACCGATCTGAAAAAAGACCGTGGCGCCGAGGCGGAACCAGCTCCGCTGAGAAGCGTTGCAGTACTGGGCGGCGGCCTGATGGGCGGGGGGATCGCCTATGTGACCGCCTGTAAAGGCGGACTGCCGGTGCGAATTAAAGATATTCAGCCGAGCGGGATCAACCACGCCTTAAAGTACAGCTGGGATCTGCTGAACAAACAGGTTCGCCAGCGCCGACTGCGCCCCAGCGAGCGCGATCGTCAGCTGGCGCTGATCACCGGCACTACCGACTATCAGGGCTTTGCCCATCGCGACGTGGTGATTGAGGCGGTATTCGAAGACCTGGCGCTGAAACAGCGGATGGTCAGTGAAGTGGAGCAAAACGGCGGGCCGCAGACTATCTTTGCCTCGAATACGTCGTCGTTACCAATAGGCGATATAGCCGCCCATGCCAGCCACCCTGAGCGGGTGGTCGGCCTGCACTTTTTCAGTCCGGTGGAGAAAATGCCGCTGGTTGAGGTGATCCCGCATAAGGGAACCGATCCGCAGACCATTGCCACGGTGGTGCAACTGGCTAAACGTCAGGGGAAAACGCCGATCGTCGTGGCGGACAAAGCGGGCTTCTATGTGAACCGCATTCTCGCGCCGTATATAAATGAAGCGATGCGTCTGCTGGTGGA
This sequence comes from Klebsiella sp. 7-CIP_Kleb., assembly GCF_050378655.1. Taxonomy (NCBI): domain Bacteria; kingdom Pseudomonadati; phylum Pseudomonadota; class Gammaproteobacteria; order Enterobacterales; family Enterobacteriaceae; genus Klebsiella; species Klebsiella sp. 7-CIP_Kleb. The sequence goes on along the minus strand of NZ_JBNRLJ010000001.1, from coordinate 1,373,921 downwards.
GGGAGAACCGGTTGAGGTGATTGATAAGGCCCTGGTGAAATTCGGTTTTCCGGTGGGACCGGTTCAACTGCTGGATGAGGTGGGTATCGATACCGGCACCAAAATTATTCCCGTACTGGAGAATGCCTTTGGAGAACGTTTTAGCCCGCCTGCAAACATCATTGACGCGATTTTGAAGGACGATCGCAAAGGTAGAAAAAATAATCGTGGTTTCTATCTTTATGAGATAAAAGGGCGTAAAAGCAAAAAACGGCCCGACCCGGCAGTCTATCCGCTGCTGGGCATCGACCGCCCGCAGTCGCGGTTGTCCGCGCAGCAGGTGGCCGAGCGCTGTGTGATGCTGATGCTTAACGAGGCGGCGCGCTGCTTTGATGAGCAGATCATCCGTAGCGCGCGCGATGGTGATATCGGCGCCGTATTTGGTATAGGGTTTCCGCCATTTCTTGGCGGCCCGTTCCGGTATATGGATACTATCGGCGCGGGTGAAGTTGCCGCGATCCTGCAGCGCCTGGCCGCCCAGTACGGCCCACGTTTTACACCCTGTGACACTTTGTTACGCATGGCCGAACAGGGGACCACCTTTTGGCCAGCGGATGAACGGCTGACCTAAGTTGTGGTCAAAGAAGGTAAATCCGGCTGCGGATGACGCTGTTGATTGGCTGTTTTGTAAACAATCATTGACTATACTTACGCCATTGAGGTAAAAAACAGCGTTTCATTCGTTGAATGGATCAGGCACAATGCCCGGCCACCGGGTTGCCTGCGTATTGTCTTCGCAGGCTAAATTTCGGTGCTTCTGGTTAACAAAAGCGGTGCAATATGCAAGTTTTTATTATGCGTCACGGCGACGCTGCCCTCGATGCAGCCAGCGACTCGGTTCGTCCATTAACCGTATGCGGTTGTGATGAGTCTCGTCAGATGGCAACCTGGCTGAAAGGTCAAAAAGTGGATATTGAGCGCGTTCTTGTCAGTCCCTATCTGCGTGCGGAACAGACGCTGGATATTGTTGGGGAGTGCATGAACCTGCCGAAACATGTCGACGTGATGCCGGAACTCACGCCGTGCGGCGATGTAGGTATGGTGAGCGCCTATCTGCAGGCGCTGGCAAATGAAGGCGTGGCGACGGCGCTGGTCGTCTCCCACCTGCCGCTGGTGGGGTACCTCGTCTCAGAGCTGTGCCCGGGGGAAACGCCCCCTATGTTCACCACCTCGGCTATCGCCTGCGTCAATCTGGACGCCGACGGCAAGGGTGAATACCTCTGGCAGAAAAGCCCCTGCAACCTCAAAATGGCCAACGCCATCTGACGGCCCCGGAGCTCGCCGTCAAGGCAGCTCCGGTGGTTGCCACTCCTCGACCTCAATCAGAATCAGCAGTGCGGCGTCACCGCCGTACTCTTTTGGCGCCTGATGAAAAGCCATAATGTGTGGATGCTGCGCCAGCCACAGCGGGGTTTGCTGTTTGAGAATGTGCTTGCCGTGCCCGTGCATCACGCAGGCGCAAAACACATGCTCGCGGCGGCAGGCGGCAATCAGCGCGCCCAGTTCCTGTTTGGCCTGCTGCTGGGTGAGCCCATGCAAATCGAGAAACAGTTCCGGCGAATAATCCCCACGGCGCAGCTTTTTCAGCTCAAAATGGCTGACGTCGGCGCGGACATATTTCGTCGAGCCTTCGGTATTCAGTAGCGGCTGAAACTCATCGGAAAAATAGTGGCTGTTGTCGGCCTGTTCCTGCAACAGACGCTTAGGGGCAACCTCGGTGATTTTCTTGCGCTGCGGGCGGTGCACGATGGTGTCCTGTTTGATCTTCCGCGTGCCGGTCATCAGCTGACGGAACAGCGCCTGATCCTCCTCGCTAAGCGATGTCTTCTTTTTCATTGTCCGCTCTCATTAATACTTTGCGCTAGTTTACCCGACTCAATATCCCTTCGGGCAAGGAAAACCTGTTTTTTCCCCCGCCACCCTACGCAAGAATGCTGATTTATCGCCGTCTTCATGGCACACTAGCCGCCGAATTTATAGCAGAGTGTGCCCTGGAGGATGTCGTGGATAAAATTTTTGTTGATGAGGCAGTCAATGAGCTGCATACCATTCAGGACATGCTGCGCTGGGCGGTAAGCCGTTTCAGCGCTGCTAATATCTGGTACGGTCACGGGACTGACAACCCGTGGGACGAGGCGGTACAGCTGGTGCTGCCTTCGCTGTATCTGCCGCTGGATATCCCGGAAGATATGCGCACTGCGCGCCTGACCTCCAGCGAGAAACACCGCATTGTAGAGCGGGTGATTCGCCGCGTGAACGAGCGTATTCCCGTCGCCTATCTGACCAACAAAGCGTGGTTCTGCGGCCATGAGTTTTACGTTGATGAGCGGGTGCTGGTGCCGCGCTCCCCGATCGGCGAACTGATCAATAACCAGTTTGCCGGTCTAATTAACCATAAGCCGCAGCATATCCTTGATATGTGCACCGGCAGCGGCTGCATCGCCATCGCCTGCGCCTATGCCTTCCCGGAAGCCGAAGTCGACGCCGTGGATATCTCCCCGGACGCGCTGGCCGTCGCCGAGCACAACGTGGAATCCCATGGCCTGATCCATCACGTGACCCCGATCCGTTCCGACCTGTTTCGCGATCTGCCGAAGCTACAGTACGATCTGATCGTCACTAATCCGCCGTATGTTGATGAAGAGGACATGGCCGACCTGCCGGAAGAGTATGAGCATGAGCCGGTTCTGGGTCTGGCCTCCGGAAGCGATGGCCTGAAGCTGACGCGCCGCATCCTCGGCAATGCGCCGGATTATCTCAGCGACGACGGCATTCTGATTTGTGAAGTCGGTAACAGCATGGTACATCTGATGGAGCAGTATCCGGACGTGCCGTTTACCTGGCTTGAGTTTGATAACGGCGGCGACGGCGTCTTTATGCTGACCAAACAGCAGCTGATTGACGCTCGCGCGCACTTCAGTATTTATAAAGACTAAAAAAAACAACACGCCAACATAACGACAAATAATGGAGCCGTGATGGCAGGAAATACAATTGGACAACTCTTTCGCGTCACCACCTTCGGCGAGTCGCACGGCCTGGCGCTTGGCTGCATCGTTGATGGTGTGCCGCCGGGCATTCCGCTGACCGAAGCCGATCTGCAGCACGACCTCGATCGTCGTCGCCCGGGCACCTCGCGTTACACCACGCAGCGTCGCGAGCCGGATCAGGTCAAAATCCTCTCCGGCGTCTTCGAAGGCGTCACCACCGGGACCAGTATCGGGCTGTTGATTGAGAACACCGATCAGCGTTCGCAGGATTACGGCGCGATCAAAGATCTGTTCCGTCCTGGCCATGCGGATTACACCTACGAACAAAAGTATGGTCTACGCGACTATCGTGGCGGCGGTCGCTCCTCCGCCCGCGAAACCGCGATGCGCGTGGCGGCCGGGGCGATTGCCAAAAAATTCCTCGCCGCGAAGTTCGGCATCGTCATTCGCGGTTGCCTGACGCAGATGGGCGACATTCCGCTGGCCATTAAGGACTGGGAACAGGTTGAACAGAATCCCTTCTTCTGCCCGGATCCGGAGAAAATCGACGCTCTCGATGAACTGATGCGCGGTCTGAAAAAAGAGGGCGACTCCATTGGCGCCAAAGTTACCGTCGTCGCCGACGGCGTACCGCCGGGCCTTGGCGAGCCGGTCTTTGACCGCCTTGACGCCGATATCGCCCATGCGCTGATGAGCATCAACGCCGTGAAAGGCGTGGAGATTGGCGACGGTTTCGAGGTGGTGAAGCTGCGCGGCAGCGAAAACCGCGATGAGATCACCAAAGCCGGATTCCAGAGCAACCACGCCGGCGGCATTCTTGGCGGCATCAGCAGCGGTCAGCAGATCGTTGCCAACATCGCGCTGAAGCCGACCTCCAGTATTACCGTTCCCGGTCATACCATTAACCGCTTTGGCGAAGAGGTGGAGATGATCACCAAAGGGCGTCACGATCCGTGCGTCGGCATTCGCGCCGTACCGATCGCTGAGGCCATGCTGGCGATCGTTTTAATGGATCATTTTATGCGTCAGCGCGCGCAGAATGGCGACGTGACGACGACAATTCCACGCTGGTAACCATGAAAAACACCGTTATCGCCCTGTTGGCGCTGCTGGCCAGCGCCGGCAGCCTGGCCGCCACGCCATGGCAGAAGATATCCCAGCCAATCGGCGGCAGCGCGCAGTCGATTGGCGCGTTCTCCAATGGCTGTATCGTTGGCGCCGAGGCGCTGCCGCTGAACGCTGTCGGCTATCAGGTGATGCGTACCGATCAGCGGCGCTACTTCGGTCATCCGGATCTGATTCAGTTTATTCAGCGCCTGAGCAATCAGGTGCACAATAAAGGCATGGGGACCGTGCTGATTGGCGACATGGGGATGCCGGCAGGCGGCCGTTTTAACGGCGGCCACGCCAGCCATCAGACGGGCCTCGATGTCGATATCTTCCTCCAGCTGCCGCAGACGCGCTGGACATCGTCCCAGCTGCTGAAGCCGCAGGCCCTGGATCTGGTCGCCAGCGATGGCAAACGCGTGGTACCGTCGCTGTGGAGTCCGCAAATCAGCCAGCTGATCAAGCTGGCGGCGGAAGATAGCGAGGTGACCCGCATCTTCGTCAACCCGGCGATTAAACAGCAGCTGTGCCTGGACGCGGGAAGCGACCGCCAGTGGCTGCGCAAAGTTCGTCCCTGGTTCCAGCATCGCGCCCATATGCACGTCCGTCTGCGCTGCCCGGCAGGCAGCCTGGAGTGCGAAGATCAGGCGCCACCGCCGGCCGGCGATGGCTGCGGAGCGGAGCTGCAGAGCTGGTTCGAGCCACCTAAACCCGGGTCTACCCCACCTGTGAAGAAGACGCCGCCGCCGTTGCCGCCTTCCTGCCAGGCGCTACTGGATGAGCATGTGCTGTAATGGATAGTTTTATCGAGTTGTTTTCCGTATCGCCGCTGGTGCTGGTGGTGCTTTTTTTTGTCGCCATCCTGGCCGGTTTTATTGATTCACTGGCCGGGGGCGGGGGCTTACTGACCGTGCCAGCGCTTATGGCGGCAGGCATGCCGCCGGCCCAGGCGCTGGCGACCAATAAGCTGCAGGCCTGCGGCGGATCGCTGTCGGCGACCCTCTACTTTGTCCGGCGCAAGGTGGTCAATCTCGCCGATCAGAAGCTGAATATTCTGATGACCTTTATCGGTTCAACCGCCGGCGCGCTGCTGGTCCAGCACGTGCAGTCCGATATTCTTAAGCAGATCCTGCCGTTGCTGGTGATCGGCATCGGTCTCTATTTTCTGCTGATGCCGAAACTGGGCGAAGCGGACCGGCAGCGTCGGCTCTACGGTCTGCCGTTTGCGCTGGTCGCTGGCGGCAGCGTCGGGTTTTACGACGGTTTTTTCGGCCCCGGCGCCGGTTCGTTTTATGCGCTGGCGTTTGTCACCCTCGCCGGGTTTAACCTGGCGAAGTCGACGGCCCACGCCAAACTGCTCAACGCCACCTCGAACGTCGGCGGCCTGCTGCTGTTTATTATCGGCGGGAAGGTTATCTGGGCCACCGGCTTTGTGATGATGGCCGGACAATTTATTGGCGCCCGCGCCGGCTCCCGGCTGGTGCTGAGTAAAGGGCAATCGCTGATCCGACCGATGATCGTTATCGTCTCGGCGGTGATGAGCGCGAAGCTTCTCTACGACAGCCACGGGGCGGAGATTTTGCAGTGGTTGGGAATTCATTAATGCAACAGCAACACCATTATCAGCAGCTGATCGATCTCTTCGATAGCTGCTTTGCCGCAGATTTTAATACTCGCCTGGTGAAAGGCGACGATGAGCCGATCTACCTTCCGGCAGACGATGGCACGCCATATCACCGTATCGTCTTCGCGCACGGTTTTTTTGCCAGCGCCCTGCACGAGATCTCCCACTGGTGTATCGCCGGCAAAGCCCGCCGCGAGCTGGTGGATTTCGGCTACTGGTACTGCCCGGACGGTCGCGATGCAATGACCCAAAGCCAGTTTGAGGACGTCGAGGTGAAACCGCAGGCCCTGGAGTGGCTGTTCTGCGTGGCGGCGGGATTTCCGTTTAACGTCAGCTGTGACAATCTGGAAGGTGACGTCGAACCCGATCGCATCGCCTTTCAGCGCCGGGTACATGCCCAGGTGATGACTCTGCTTGAACAAGGGATCCCCGAACGTCCGGCGCGTCTTATTCGCGCACTACAACACTATTATCAAACGCCGCCATTGACGGCAGAACACTTTCCGTGGCCGGAAGACCTGCACTAAGGCCACACATTACATGACAAGAGGTAAGACGATGATCGCGGAGTTTGAATCACGCATTCTGGCGCTGATTGACAACATGGTAGACCACGCCAGTGATGATGAACTGTTTGCCGGCGGTTATCTGCGCGGCCACCTGACGCTGGCGGTGGCTGAGCTGGAAGGTGAGGGCGAGCATTCAGCTGAAGCGATACACAGCAAAGTCAGCCATAGCCTGGAGAAAGCCATCGGCGCTGGCGAGCTGTCGCCGCCGGACCAAATTCTGGTGCAGGGCATGTGGGAAAACCTGTATCTGCAGGCGAAAAATCAGGCCTGAGCCATGTTGTAGCCCGGGTCAGGCGTCAGCCGTACCCGGGAAATAGCCTGCCCTCATGGTTTTATTTCACCGCTTTTCCCTTCAGCAGTTTTCTCACCCATAGCCGATTCGGATTCAGCGCCGCCAGGGTGTCGCTATCCAGCGGCAGCGGTTCAGCGCTCATCTGCGCCGCCAGTATCTCAGCGCTTAACGGCGCGGTGCAAATGCCTCGCGATCCGAGGGCGCCAAGCATAAACAGGTTATGAAAGATCGGCGCGCTACCGGCGCTATCCTGCCGTTCGTGGAGGTCGGCGTATTGCGTCAATGTCGCCGCATAGTCCGGGACGTTGCCGACCATCGGCAGATGATCGCGGGTGGCGCAGCGCACGCCGCAGCGGGCGTCACTGGCGCTGATATCCACGTCCTGCGGCCACTCCGCGCCCGGGAAGCAGTCGATCAGCCGTTGCCGGTTGTGCTGCTGATCTTCTTCGCTGAAGGTGGTGTCGGTTTTGCCGCGATGGTAGCTGGCGCCAATACAATGCTGCTGGTTTTGCGGATTCTGCGGCGTCAGGTAGCCATCGTAGCACAGCACCTGGCGCAAGGCGGAAAGCCGCGGGGTGGTGGGTATATGGCTGACCTGGCCACCCACGGGATAGACGGGCAACGGCGCGGTTTGCGCAAAATCCGCGATGCGGTGGCCGTTGGCCAGCACGACCGCCTGATGATAGCGCTGGTGGTTGAGCAGCCAGCCATCGCCTTCCACACTCAGCGTCTCGACCTGATAACCATAATGCACGTGCAGACCGCGAGTTGCCGCCAGCGCCAGCAGCTCGGCGGTGAGCTGCTGTGGACACAGCCAACCGCCGGCCGGATAGGTTATGCCGCCGCAGCCGGTCTCGACGCCGGTCAGCTCCGCGGCCTGATCCGCCGTCACCGCGCAGGCGATATCAGGGGGCAACTCCAGGGCCAGCATCTGGGCGATTTTGTGCGCGCTTTTTTCATCCCAGCCAAGCTGGGTGACCCCGCACCATTGATGATCGAACAGCACCGGCAGCGCGTCGTAGGTGCGGCGGGCGAAGGTAAAGGCGGCCGGGAAAAAGCGCGCCAGCGCCGGATCGTGCTGGCTTAACAGCGGGTAGAGCGCGCCCTGGCGATTACCGGAGGCGCCCTGCGCCGGGGCGTCGTCCGCGCAGTAGAGGGTCACCTGCCAGCCGCGACGCAGCAGCGCCAGGGAGAGCAGGGCGCTGGCGATACCGCCGCCGACGATGGCCGCTTCGCGGGCCTCGCTGCCGCGGCGGGCGAACCAGGGCGCGCGCGCCGGAAAGGCCAGCGTTTGCGCCATCTCGCCGGTCAGCATCTCCCGTTTGCGGCCGAAGCCCTTGGTTTTACGCAGAGTAAATCCGGCTTCCTGCAGGCCGCGGCGGACAAAACCGGCGGAGGTAAAAGTGGCCAGCGTTCCGCCGGGACGCGCCAGGCGCGCCATGGCATTGAACAGATCCTGGGTCCACATGTCGGGATTTTTTGCCGGGGCAAAGCCGTCGAGAAACCAGGCGTCCACCTGCTGATTCAGCGAATCATCCAGCTCTCTGGTCAGCTCGTTGATATCGCCAAACCACAGATCGAGCGTCACCCGTCCGCCGTCGAGCAGCAGACGATGGCACCCGGCGAAGGCCGAAGGCCATTGCGCCTGCAGCTGTTCTGCCCATGGGGCCAGCTCTGGCCAGCGCTGGTGCGCCAGGCGGAGATCTTCCGCCTTCAGCGGATATTTCTCAAAACTGATGAAATGTAACCTTTGCAGGGTAACGTCCGGGTTATCGCGAATAAAAACGTCAAACGCCTGCCAGAGGGTGAGGAAATTGAGCCCGGTGCCGAAGCCGCTCTCCGCGACGATCAACAGCGGGCGAGGGTGGCTGGAGAAGCGCTCCGGCAGGCGATTACCGCCGAGAAAGACGTAGCGCGTCTCTTCCAGACCGTTGTCATTGGAAAAGTAAACATCGTCGAAATCTCGGGAAACAGGTGTACCCTCAGCATTGAATTCCAGGTTGGCGGGTTGTATAGCGTTTTGTTTCACGTAAGTTACTCGAATCACAAGGCGTAGCGCGATCTTAGCGATGTGTGCCTGAGGGCGCAAATTTATACACAAAATGTCTGATCGGACTTGTTCGGCGTACAAGTGTACGCTATTGTGCGACACGAAACTTAAAATAGTGCGACTTACAGAGGTATTTAATGAAACGTGCAGTGATTACTGGCTTGGGCATCGTTTCCAGCATCGGTAATAACCAGCAGGAAGTCCTGGCATCTCTGCGTGAAGGACGTTCAGGGATCACTTTCTCTCAGGAGCTTAAAGATTCAGGGATGCGCAGCCACGTATGGGGCAACGTTAAACTGGATACCACTGGCCTCATTGACCGCAAAGTAGTGCGCTTCATGAGCGACGCCTCCATCTATGCTTACCTGTCCATGGAACAGGCCGTTGCCGACGCAGGTCTGGCGCCGGAAGCATACCAGAATAACCCGCGTGTCGGCCTGATCGCAGGCTCCGGCGGCGGCTCCCCGAAATTCCAGGTCTTCGGCGCTGATGCCATGCGTAGCCCGCGTGGTCTGAAAGCCGTGGGTCCGTATGTGGTCACCAAAGCGATGGCTTCCGGCGTTTCCGCCTGCCTCGCCACGCCGTTTAAAATCCACGGCGTTAACTACTCCATCAGCTCCGCCTGCGCCACTTCCGCACACTGCATCGGTAATGCGGTAGAGCAGATTCAGCTGGGCAAACAGGATATCGTCTTTGCCGGCGGCGGCGAAGAACTGTGCTGGGAAATGGCCTGCGAGTTCGACGCCATGGGCGCGCTGTCCACCAAATACAACGACACTCCAGAAAAAGCCTCCCGCACCTATGACGCCAACCGTGACGGCTTCGTTATCGCCGGCGGCGGCGGTATGGTCGTGGTGGAAGAGCTGGAACATGCTCTGGCGCGCGGCGCGCACATCTATGCCGAAATCGTCGGCTATGGCGCAACCTCCGATGGCGCAGACATGGTAGCTCCATCGGGTGAAGGCGCAGTGCGCTGTATGCAGATGGCGATGCACGGCGTGGATACCCCGATCGACTACCTGAACTCTCACGGCACCTCCACGCCGGTCGGCGACGTGAAAGAGCTGGGCGCGATCCGCGAAGTGTTCGGCGATAACAGCCCGGCTATCTCGGCGACCAAAGCGATGACCGGCCACTCGCTGGGCGCGGCGGGCGTACAGGAAGCTATCTACTCCCTGCTGATGCTGGAGCACGGCTTTATCGCGCCGAGCATCAACGTCGAAGAGCTGGACGAGCAGGCAGCCGGCCTGAACATCGTCACCAAACCGACTGACGCTAAGCTGACCACCGTGATGTCCAACAGCTTCGGCTTCGGCGGCACCAACGCCACGCTGGTGATGCGTAAATACAACGCCTAATCAGCACGCGATGCACTGAGGGGAGCCACCGGCTCCCCTTTTTTGTCATCTTGACAGGGTAAGGTCCCGCAGGCACACTGCTGGCGGATCCATTAGTCTCTCCACTAATGCGTAAGCGTTTAACGTCAACCAACGCGCCTTAACCCTGATAGTCAGGTGGAGGGGGCGTGTCGCTTTGCTCGCCTTACTCTGCGAATCTGGAGTAATGCATGTCCGCAGTCACTGAAACAACATCTCATTCTTCCGCGAATTTTTCGCTTTTTCGCATTACATTCGCCGTCTTTTTGACCTATATGACCGTCGGTTTGCCGCTGCCGGTGATCCCGCTGTTTGTCCATCAGGAGCTGGGATTTGGTAACACTGTGGTCGGCGTGGCGGTGGGGATCCAGTTCCTCGCCACCGTTCTTACCCGCGGCTACGCCGGGCGTCTGGCAGACCAGTACGGCGCCAAACGTTCCGTCCTGCAGGGGATGCTGGCCTGCGCCCTGGCCGGTGCGGCCTGGCTGGCCGCTGCGCTGCTGCCGCTGCCGGTGTTCGCGAAGCTGGGCCTGTTGCTGCTGGGCCGCCTGATCCTCGGGTTTGGCGAAAGCCAGCTGCTGACCGGCAACCTGAGCTGGGGGATGGGCCTGGTGGGGCCGGCCCGCTCCGGCAAAGTGATGTCATGGAACGGCATGGCGATGTACGGTTCGCTGGCGGTGGGCGCCCCGCTGGGATTGTTAATATATAGCCATTTTGGCGTGGCGGTCCTCGCCGGCGTCACCATGGCACTGCCGCTCGTCGCCTGGCTCATCAACGGGACGGTGCGCAAAGTGGCGGCGCACGGAGGCGAGCGGCCTTCACTGTGGAGCGTCATCGGCATGATCTGGCGGCCGGGGATTGGCCTGGGCCTGCAGGGCGTTGGCTTTGCGGTGATCGGCACCTTCGTCTCCCTCTATTTTGCCAGCCATCACTGGCCGATGGCCGGCTTTACCCTGACGGCGTTTGGCGGCGCTTTTGTGCTGATGCGGGTGCTGTTCGGCTGGATGCCGGATCGGTTTGGCGGCGTTAAAGTGGCGATGGTCTCGCTGCTGATAGAGGCGGTCGGTCTGACGCTGCTGGGGCTGGCCTCGGGCGTCTGGGTAGCGCTGGCCGGCGCGGCGCTGACCGGATGCGGCTGTTCGCTTATTTTCCCGTCGCTTGGCGTGGAGGTGGTGAAGCGCGTCCCGGCGCAGGTGCGCGGCACTGCGCTCGGCGGCTATGCGGCCTTTCAGGATATCTCTTATGGCCTGACCGGGCCGCTGACCGGTCTACTGGCCACTTCGCTGGGCTACTCGTCGGTATTTCTTGCCGGCGCCCTCTGCGCGGCGCTGGGGATCCTCGTCACCCTCATCTCATTTCGCCGCTAGGTTGTTGTCCGGCCTGAAACCGCTGTAGTCAACACCGTGGCGTTTGGCATGAAAGGGAGCCGTGAACGCCACCTGTGCCTGCTGGGCTACAGCAGGAGCCACAGCACCAGGAGCAGGACAACCGCTCCCAGCGCCAGCTGCCAGGGCTTAGCGGCCCATGTCCGCCGGGTCACGGGCTCCTCCTGCGGGATCGCCAGCGTCTCCTGGGCGCGGGCTACCCGCAGCACAAACACCTTGTTCAACAGCGCCAGGATCTGCGCCGGGCTCAGCGTGGTCTGCGGCGTAACCTGCCAGTTGCGACGGGCAAAGTCGACAATCTTCTGCCACTCTGCGGCCTCCAGCGGCTGCTTGAGCGCTCCCTGCAGCGAGGTCAACGTCGGCGCGGTTTGCGCGCTGAGGGTCTGCCGCGCCTGTAGCCAGTAGGAAAGCGGCGTGAAGTGCGTCGCCGGGATCAGCTCCCCGGACTTGACGCCGCAAAGTTCCAGCATGGACTGCCAAATCAGCTTGCTTGGTTCGCCAGTGGCGGCCGCCAGCTTCGTCACCAGCTGATTGAGCGTGTTGTGCTCGGCTGGCAACAGCGGGCGGAGGGTCGGCGGGCGCTGCTGCGGCTGCGGGATAGACAGCTGACCACGTTGCAGCAGATGCAGAATGTGTTCCAGTTGCGTCTGGCTGAGGGCATGCAGCGCCGTTTGCCCATAATGCTGACGAATATAATCGCTCACCGCCTGACGGTTATTGCCCTGGCCGAGCAGATCGCTGAGCTGCGCCAGGGTCTGGCGATGATGATGATTGTCCTGCGCGGCGGCTAAGCGCTGGTTGAGACTGGCCTCTGCGGCGCTGAAATGGCGGGCCAGCAGGGGCGTGTCGCCTTTTAGTCCGAGATCATGTTTGACGCAGGCCCACACTTCCGCATTCTGCTGCGAGGTCAGCGCCACCAGGCGCGTGATCAATCGCTCCAGGACGGTGCGTTGCTGCATGGAAAGCGAAGGTTCGCCGGTGGCGGCAGTGCCTGATGGGCCTCGCCCAGGAGGACGGTCTGGCATATCTGCAAGGGGGTGCGTCATGATTCATCCTTTCGATATCGCGGTACTGGAACCAGGTGATGAGTATGCCTGGCGGCCAGATTATGGCACACTTCCCCGGTTAACTCTCGTTCTCAGACAGGTACTGAACTGTGAAAATCCTCGTTGATGAAAATATGCCCTATGCCCGTGAGCTTTTTAGCCGTTTAGGCGACGTGCAGGCGATCCCGGGCCGCCCGGTTCCGGCCGATGCCCTGACCGATGCGGATGCCTTAATGGTGCGCTCGGTCACCCGGGTCAATGAAGCATTGCTTGCCGGCAAGGCCATCAGGTTCGTCGGCACCGCGACCGCAGGCACCGATCATGTCGATCAGGCGTGGCTGCAGCAGGCGGGGATTGGTTTCTCCGCGGCGCCCGGCTGCAACGCCATCGCGGTGGTGGAGTATGTCTTTTCAGCGCTGCTGATGCTGGCTGAACGTGACGGCTTCGCGCTGCGCGATCGCACCGTCGGGATCGTCGGCGTCGGTAACGTCGGCGGGCGGCTGCAAAAGCGCCTGGAGGCGTTGGGTATCAAAACCCTGCTTTGCGATCCCCCGCGTGCCGACCGCGGCGACGAAGGCGACTTCCGCTCCCTCGACGATCTGGTCCAGCAAGCTGATGTCATCACCTTCCATACCCCGCTGTATAAAGAAGGGCAATATAAAACCCTGCATCTGGCGGATGAGGCGCTGATTAGCCGCCTGAAGCCCGGAACGATTTTGATCAACGCCTGCCGCGGGCCGGTGGTGGATAACGCTGCGTTGCTGAAACGACTGGAAGCCGGTCAGTCCCTGAGCGTGGTGCTGGACGTTTGGGAGCCGGAGCCGGATCTCAACGTAGAGCTTCTTAAGCGAGTGGATATCGGCACGGCGCATATCGCCGGCTATACCCTTGAAGGGAAGGCGCGCGGGACGACGCAGGTATTCGAAGCCTATAGCGCCTTTATCGGCCATCCGCAGCAGGTGGCGCTGGATACCTTGTTGCCGGCCCCGGAGTTTGGCCGCATCACCCTGCATGGCCCGCTCGATCAGCCGACGCTGAAAAGACTGGTACATTTGGTGTATGATGTGCGCCGCGATGATGCGCCGCTGCGGAAGGTGGCGGGTGTCGCCGGTGAATTCGACAAGCTGCGTAAAAATTATCAGGAACGTCGCGAATGGTCTTCGCTGTACGTGCAGTGCAGCGATGAGCAGGCGGCGGCCCTGTTGCGCCAGCTCGGTTTTAACGCCGTGCATCATCCTGTTCGTTAATGTCTTCTTAATGCCCCTGCCGGATACTCCGGCAGGGCCGCTTTATTTCTGGAGTAAACCACCATGTCTGAAGGCTGGAATATTGCCGTACTGGGCGCAACGGGCGCCGTAGGCGAAGCCCTGCTCGAAACTCTTGCTGAACGCCAGTTCCCGGTGGGGGAGATTTTTGCTCTGGCGCGCAATGAAAGCGCGGGCGAACATCTGCGTTTTGGTGGCAAGTCGGTGATCGTCAAGGACGCCGCCGAGTTTGACTGGACCCAGGCCCAGCTGGCTTTCTTTGCCGCAGGCGCAGAAGCCAGTGCGGCGTATGTCGAAGATGCGACAAACGCCGGGTGTCTGGTTATCGATCTCAGCGGCCTGTTTGCGCTGGAGCCGGACGTACCGCTGGTGGTGCCGGACGTGAACCCGTTTGTGTTAGGCGATTATCGCAACCGCAATCTGATTGCGGTGCCCAACAGTCTGACCAGCCAGCTGCTGACGGCGCTCAAGCCGCTTATCGATCAGGGTGGACTGTCGCGCATTAGCGTCACTAACCTGCTCTCCGCCTCAGGGCAGGGGAAAAAAGCGGTGGATGCGCTGGCAGGGCAGAGCGCCAAGCTGTTGAACGGCATCCCCATCGATGAAGACGATTTCTTTGGCCGCCAGCTGGCGTTCAACATGCTGCCGCTGCTGCCGGATCGTGAAGGTAGCGTGCGCGAAGAGCGCCGTATCGTCGATGAAGCGCGCAAAATCCTGCAGGATGACGGGCTGATGATCTCCGCCAGCGTCGTCCAGTCGCCGGTCTTCTACGGCCATGCGCAGATGGTGAACTTTGAAGCGATGCGTCCGCTGGCGGCGGAAGAGGCGCGTGACGCCTTTACCCGCGGCGAGGAGATCGAACTGTCTGAAGAGGGCGAATTCCCCACTCAGGTTGGCGACGCCTCCGGTAACGCCCGTCTCTCCATCGGCTGCGTGCATAATGACTACGGCATGCCGGAGCAGGTCCAGTTCTGGTCGGTGGCGGATAACGTCCGCTTCGGCGGCGCGCTGATGGCGGTGAAGATCGCCGAGAAGCTGATTGAGGAGTACCTGTACTGATGTCTGAGATGGAGCAACAGCCGGTCTGTAAAATCGCGCTGGGCATCGAGTACGACGGTAGCAAATATTACGGCTGGCAGCGGCAAAACGAAGTGCGCAGCGTGCAGGAGAAGCTGGAAAAGGCGCTCTCGCAGGTGGCGAACGAACCGATTACCGTCTTTTGCGCCGGCCGCACCGACGCCGGTGTCCATGGCACCGGCCAGGTGGTGCATTTCGAAACCCGGGCGCAGCGTAAAGATGCCGCCTGGACGCTGGGGGTAAATGCGAATTTACCTGGTGACATCGCGGTGCGTTGGGTCAAACATGTACCGGCGGATTTTCATGCCCGGTTCAGCGCCACGGCGCGCCGCTATCGTTACGTCATCTATAATCATCGCCTGCGTCCGGCGGTATTGAGTCATGGCGTCACGCATTTTCACCAGCCGCTCGACGCCGCGCGCATGCAGCGCGCCGCGCAGTGTCTGCTGGGGGAGAATGACTTTACCTCGTTTCGCGCAGTGCAGTGCCAGTCGCGAACCCCGTGGCGCAACGTGATGCACATTAACGTTACCCGTTACGGCGCTTATGTGGTGGTGGATATCAAAGCGAATGCCTTTGTACATCATATGGTCAGGAATATTGTGGGCAGCCTGATGGAAATCGGGGCCGGAAACCAGCCGGAGAGCTGGATGGCAGAACTGCTGG
This sequence comes from Klebsiella sp. 7-CIP_Kleb., assembly GCF_050378655.1. Classification (NCBI taxonomy): domain Bacteria; kingdom Pseudomonadati; phylum Pseudomonadota; class Gammaproteobacteria; order Enterobacterales; family Enterobacteriaceae; genus Klebsiella; species Klebsiella sp. 7-CIP_Kleb. The sequence continues at coordinate 1,358,435 of NZ_JBNRLJ010000001.1, read as the reverse complement.
CAGCAAAAGACAGGACGCTCGCTGCGGCAACGGCAAAAGCGGAAGGGTTGTATCTGGTGTCGGTGGATTACCCGGCCCATTATGATTTACCGGTGCTGCCAATGGGCCCGCTGTTTCTGGCGGACTAATAGGGTCATTAAGGGTAAAGACAAACATGGACTTGATTCACTTTTTAATTGATTTCATCCTGCATATTGATGTGCACCTGGCCGAGCTGGTCGCCCAGTACGGCGTCTGGGTTTATGCCATTCTGTTTTTGATTCTGTTCTGCGAAACCGGGCTGGTGGTGACGCCGTTCCTGCCGGGAGATTCCCTGCTGTTCGTCGCGGGCGCGCTCTCGGCCCTGCCCACCAACGATCTTAATGTCCATCTGATGGTATTGCTGATGGTCATCGCGGCTATCGTCGGCGATGCGGTCAACTACACCATTGGCCGGCTGTTCGGCGAAAAGCTGTTCAGCAATCCGAACTCGAAGATTTTCCGTCGCAGCTATCTGGATAAAACCCATAGCTTCTACGAACGTCACGGCGGAAAAACCATTATCCTCGCGCGCTTTGTGCCGATAGTCCGAACCTTCGCGCCGTTTGTGGCGGGAATGGGGCATATGTCCTATCGTCATTTTGCGGCCTATAACGTCGTCGGGGCGCTGCTGTGGGTGCTGCTGTTCACCTACGCCGGCTATCTGTTTGGCGATCTGCCGGTGGTGCAGGAGAACCTGAAGCTGCTGATCGTGGCGATCATCGTGCTTTCCGTCCTGCCGGGCGTGATTGAGATTATTCGCCATAAGCGGGCGGCGGCGAAGCAGGCGAAGTAGTTTAGCCTGTGTTGCGCGTGACGGTGCAGAGCGTCACGCGCAGCGGTTTGACCACTTTTTTATCCCATGTTCCGGGATGATATGATTTAATGTGCAACATTCATGGTCTGTAAGAGGCAAAAATGGCATTATGCGCCCCTTACGACAAAACTGGCATCGACCAGGTTCAGGCAGAAAGGTTATCAATGAGCTGGATTGAACGAATTAAAAGCAACATCACTCCCACCCGCAAGGCGAGCATTCCTGAGGGTGTATGGACCAAGTGCGACAGCTGCGGTCAGGTACTCTACCGCGCCGAGCTGGAGCGCAACCTGGAGGTTTGTCCTAAGTGCGATCACCATATGCGCATGTCGGCGCGTAATCGCCTGCATAGCCTGTTGGATGAAGGTTCTCTGGTGGAACTGGGAAGCGAACTTGAGCCAAAAGATGTGCTGAAGTTCCGCGATTCAAAAAAATACAAAGACCGCCTGGCGTCCGCTCAAAAAGAGACGGGCGAGAAAGACGCGCTGGTGGTAATGAAAGGTACGCTCTACGCGATGCCGGTTGTGGCCGCCGCCTTTGAGTTCTCCTTTATGGGGGGATCGATGGGTTCCGTCGTTGGCGCACGCTTTGTGCGCGCGGTGGAGCAGGCGCTGGAAGATAACTGCCCGCTGATCTGCTTCTCCGCCTCCGGTGGCGCCCGTATGCAGGAAGCGCTGATGTCGCTGATGCAGATGGCGAAAACCTCCGCGGCGCTGGCGAAAATGCAGGAGCGCGGATTACCGTACATCTCTGTGCTGACCGACCCGACCATGGGCGGCGTATCGGCGAGCTTTGCGATGCTGGGTGACCTGAACATTGCCGAGCCGAAAGCGCTGATCGGCTTTGCCGGTCCTCGCGTCATTGAGCAGACCGTACGTGAGAAGCTGCCGCCGGGATTCCAGCGCAGTGAGTTCCTGATTGAAAAAGGGGCGATCGATATGATCGTTCGCCGTCCGGAAATGCGTCTCAAGCTGGCCAGCATTCTGGCGAAGCTGATGAACCTGCCGGCGCCGGTTGCCGCTTCGGAAACGCCTCATGAAGGCGTGGTGGTGCCGCCGGCACCGGATCAGGAACCCGAGGCCTGATAAAGCAGAGGGCAGGGCCTGGCGGCGCTGCCCTTTTTTATTCATACGCGTTAACCGTCAATTCTTGCGGGCATCATGGAAAAAGATCCTATTCCTCAGGCCACGTCGCCCCTGGCTACGTGGCTTTCTTATCTGGAACATCTGCACAGTAAAACCATCGACCTGGGGCTGGCGCGCGTCAGCGAGGTCGCACGGCAGATGGATATCGTCAAACCGGCGCCGTTCGTCTTTACGGTCGCGGGCACCAATGGCAAAGGCACCACCTGCCGCACGCTGGAAACCGTCCTGATGGCGGCCGGCTATAAAGTGGGGGTCTACAGCTCTCCGCATCTGGTGCGTTACACCGAACGCGTGCGCATTCAGGGAGCGGAACTGCCGGAGGCGGCGCATACGGCCTCGTTTGCGGAGATTGAAGCGGCGCGGGGCGACATCTCGCTGACCTACTTTGAGTACGGCACGCTCTCTGCGCTATGGTTGTTTAAGCAGGCGCAGCTGGATGTGGTGATCCTGGAGGTGGGGCTCGGCGGCCGTCTCGACGCCACTAATATCGTGGATGCCGATGTCGCCGTGGTTACCAGCATCGCTCTCGATCATACCGACTGGCTGGGACCGGATCGCGAAAGTATCGGCCGGGAGAAAGCCGGTATCTTCCGTGCCGGAAAACCGGCGGTAGTAGGGGAGCCGGATATGCCGCACACCATTGCTGAAGTGGCGAGCGAGAAGGGCGCCCTGCTCCAGCGCCGCGGCGTCGACTGGCGCTATGAGGTGGAAGGCGAGACATGGTCTTTCCGCGACGCGGGCGGGGCGTTAAGCCGCCTGCCTCTGCCTCAGGTGCCGTTGCCGAACGCCGCCACGGCCGTGGCGGCGCTGCGCGCCAGCGGACTTGCCGTGGATGACGCTATCCTGCGCGCGGGGATCCGCGACGCGATGCTGCCGGGACGCTTTCAGATAATCAGCGACGCCCCGCGGGTGATCCTCGATGTGGCGCATAACCCGCACGCGGCGGCTTATCTCGCCGGGCGTCTCAAAACGTTAGCGAAAACGGGACGCGTGCTGGCGGTTATTGGTATGCTGCATGATAAGGACATTGCCGGCACGTTGGCCAATCTGGCCCCGGAAGTCGACGCCTGGTACTGCGCGCCGCTGGAAGGGCCGCGCGGGGCGACGGCGGAGCAGCTGGTGGAACATTTGCGTGGCGGCACAGTCTATAGCAGCGTGGCGCAGGCGTGGCATGCGGCCATGGCTGACGCTAAAGTGGAAGATACCGTGCTGGTGTGTGGTTCGTTTCACACGGTCGCACAGGTTATGGAAGAGATAGACGCGGGGAGAATCGGTGGCAAGTAAGTTTCAGAACCGTTTAGTCGGGACAATCGTGCTGGTGGCGCTGGGGGTGATTATCCTGCCAGGGCTGCTGGACGGGCAGAAAAAGCATTACCAGGATGAGTTTGCCGCGATCCCGCTGGTGCCGAAACCGGGCGATCGTGATGAACCGGATATGCTGCCGGCGGCGACTCAGGCGCTGCCTTCGCAGCCGCCGGAAGGGGCGGCGGAAGAGGTGCGGGCGGGCGATGCCGCCGCGCCATCGTTAGATCCGTCGCGTATCCCGGTGAACAGCAACAGCTTCGATGACGTTCAGGAGCCGGTAGTGGCCGCGAAACCCCAGCCTAAACCTCAGCCGAAGCCGCAGCCGCAACAGCAGGCCGCGACGCCAACGCCACCGCCTGCTAAGCCACAGCAGCAACAACCGCAGCAGCAGGCGGCCCTGCCGGCGCCGACCGGCAAAGCCTATGTGGTTCAGCTGGGCGCGTTGAAGAACGCCGATAAGGTGAACGAGATCGTTGGTAAACTGCGGGCGTCGGGCTTCAAAGTGTATACGTCGCCTTCGACGCCGGTACAGGGTAAAATTACCCGTATCCTCGTCGGGCCGGATGCGTCAAAAGACAAGCTCAAGGGCCAGCTGGGCGATCTGCAACAGATCTCCGGGCTCAGCGGGGTAGTGATGGGCTTCACCCCGAACTGATTGTTTTTTCCGCGATGCGGAAATAACGCGGCGGGGCTAAACGCCCCGTAAACCCTGTCTCAGCCGCCCTGAAGAGGCGAAAGACAGTCTGGCGTTGAATGTTTTTTCAGCGCCATTTTTATTTCTGTAGGGCAAGGAAATCCCTACGCAAACGTTTTCTTTTTCTGTTAGAATGCGCCCCGAACTGGACGACAGGGCGTAAAATCGTGGGACGTATATGGTCTGGATTGATTACGCCATTATGGCGGTGCTGGGTCTTTCTTGCCTGGTCAGCCTGATCCGCGGCTTCGTTCGCGAAGCTTTATCGTTAGTCACGTGGGGTTGCGCGTTTTATGTCGCCAGCCACTACTACGCTGATCTGTCTGTCTGGTTTACGGGCTTTGAGGATGAACGGGTTCGAAATGGGATTGCTATTGCGGCGCTGTTTATCGTGACGCTCATCGTTGGCGCTATCGTGAACTATGTGATAGGCCAGCTGGTGGAGAAAACCGGTTTGTCAGGTACCGACAGGGTATTGGGGATCTGCTTCGGCGCGCTACGTGGGGTGCTGATCATCGCCGCTATTCTGTTCTTCCTTGACACCTTTACCGGGATGGCGAAGAGCGATGACTGGCATCAGTCGCAGTTTATTCCCTATTTTACCCCCGTCATCAGATGGTTTTTTGAATACCTGCAAAGCTCGTCAAGTTTCTTGCCTAAAGTATAGACTTTAGGTCGTTGCTGAACGAGGAAAAGACGTATGTGCGGTATTGTCGGTATCGCCGGTGTTATGCCGGTTAACCAGTCGATTTATGATGCGCTAACGGTGCTCCAGCACCGTGGACAGGATGCCGCTGGCATCATCACCATTGATGCCAACAACTGCTTCCGGTTGCGTAAGGCTAACGGGCTGGTAAGCGACGTATTCGAAGCCCGCCATATGCAGCGTATGCAGGGCAATATGGGGATTGGCCACGTGCGTTACCCCACGGCGGGCAGCTCCAGCGCCTCCGAAGCGCAGCCGTTTTACGTCAACTCGCCGTATGGCATCACGTTGGCGCATAACGGCAACCTGACCAACGCCCATGAGCTGCGTAAAAAGCTGTTTGAAGAAAAACGCCGCCACATCAATACCACCTCAGATTCCGAAATCCTCCTCAATATTTTCGCCAGTGAGCTGGATAACTTCCGTCACTACCCACTGGAAGCGGATAACATCTTTGCCGCGATTGCGGCGACCAACCGCTTGATCCGCGGCGCGTACGCTTGCGTGGCGATGATCATCGGTCATGGCATGGTGGCCTTCCGCGACCCGAACGGCATTCGTCCGCTGGTGCTGGGCAAACGTGACGTAGGCGATGGCCGCACCGAGTATATGGTGGCCTCGGAAAGCGTGGCGCTTGACACCCTTGGCTTTGAATTCCTGCGCGATGTGGCGCCGGGCGAAGCGGTTTATATTACCGAGAAGGGCCAGCTGTTTACCCGTCAGTGCGCCGATAACCCGGTCAGCAACCCGTGCCTGTTCGAGTACGTCTATTTTGCCCGTCCGGACTCGTTTATCGACAAAATTTCCGTCTACAGCGCCCGCGTTAATATGGGGACCAAGCTGGGCGAGAAGATTGCCCGCGAGTGGGAAGATCTGGATATTGACGTCGTTATCCCGATCCCGGAGACCTCCTGCGATATCGCGCTGGAGATCGCCCGCATCCTCGACAAGCCTTATCGACAGGGCTTCGTGAAGAACCGCTACGTCGGCCGCACATTTATCATGCCTGGCCAGCAGCTGCGTCGTAAGTCTGTGCGCCGCAAGCTCAACGCCAACCGTGCGGAGTTCCGCGATAAGAACGTGCTGCTGGTGGACGATTCCATCGTTCGCGGCACCACCTCGGAGCAGATCATCGAGATGGCGCGCGAAGCAGGGGCGAAAAAAGTGTATCTGGCCTCAGCCGCGCCGGAAATTCGTTTCCCGAACGTGTACGGTATCGATATGCCGACCGCCAACGAACTTATCGCTCATGGCCGCGAAGTGGATGAGATCCGCCAGATCATCGGCGCCGATGGCCTGATTTTCCAGGATCTCAACGATCTGATCGAGGCGGTGCGCGCGGAAAATCCGGATATTCAGCAGTTTGAATGTTCTGTGTTCAACGGCGTGTACGTCACCCGGGATGTCGACCAGCAGTACCTCGACTACCTCGATTCCCTGCGTAACGATGATGCCAAAGCGGTTCAGCTGCAGAACGAAGTCGAAAACCTCGAGATGCACAACGAGGGTTAAGCCGTTCACGCGTCGCGGGCCCGCCGTTCCTGATGGACGGCGGGCCTTTTTTTCGCCCGGCAACGGTGCGTCAATGGTTGCGCCAACGGCTATAATCCGGCAAAGTCTGCGGCACGACGCGCAAGGGGTAACAGAACGTGAAACGACTGATTATTGGCATTTCCGGCGCCAGCGGCGCCATCTATGGCGTGCGGATGCTGCAGGTGCTGCGGGATGTGCCGGATATTGAAACCCATCTGATCCTCAGTCAGGCGGCGCGCCAGACGCTGGCGATGGAGACCGACTTTACCGTGCGTGAAGTGCAGGCGCTGGCTGATGTGGTGCATGATGCCCGCGACATCGCCGCCAGTATCTCCTCCGGCTCGTTTAAAACCGCCGGGATGGTGATTTTACCCTGCTCAATGAAAACGCTCTCGGGTATTGTCCATAGCTACACGGATGGTCTGCTGACGCGGGCGGCGGATGTGGTGCTGAAGGAGCGTCGTCCGCTGGTGCTCTGCGTGCGGGAGACTCCGTTCCATCTTGGCCATCTGCGACTGCTGGTGCAGGCTGCGGAGCTGGGGGCGGTGATTATGCCGCCGGTGCCGGCCTTCTACCATCGGCCGCAAAGCCTGGATGATGTTATCAACCAGACCGTCAACCGGGTACTCGATCAGTTCGACATTAGCCTGGAACAAGACTTATTTACGCGCTGGCAAGGGTCACAGGATTGCACCAAATAGGTGCGTGAAATGTACGCTTGCGCTGCGCTGGTGCAAATTTGTCGTCCCGATCAAATCCTCGACATTTATTTCGTCTTTTTGCGCTCAGGCGCTGCGGTTTCGCCAGTAATGCTGGTATCTTCCCTTTTAAGACAATCCTGCAACTTTATTTTAACAAATTTAACCCTGTTCCCGGCACGCACCGGGAAGATGGCACAAAAACTGCAGGATTGATCGGCAATCACCATAACAAGCAACGCACCACATCACGACACTTAAGGGTACTGTATGAAGAAGACGATTCTGGCTCTCTCTTTACTCGTGGGAATGAGCAGCACGGCCAGTGTGTTTGCTGCTCTGCCGCAGAGCATTCGCATTGGCACTGACGCGACCTATGCGCCCTTTTCGTCGAAAGACGCGAAAGGGGACTTTGTTGGCTTTGATATCGATTTAGGCAATGAACTGTGCTCCCGTATTAAGGTGAAATGTACCTGGGTCGGCAGTGATTTTGACTCCCTGATCCCCTCCCTCAAGGCGAAGAAAATTGACGCCATCATCTCCTCGCTCTCCATCACCGAGAAGCGCCAGCAAGAGATCGCCTTCTCTGACAAGCTTTATGCCGCCGACTCCCGGCTGATCGCGGCCAAAGGCTCGCCGATCCAGCCGACGCTGGAGGCGCTGAAAGGTAAGCACGTCGGCGTGCTGCAGGGCTCCACGCAGGAAGCCTATGCTAACGATCGCTGGCGCAGCCAGGGCGTTGACGTGGTGGCATATCAGAACCAGGACCTGATCTATTCCGACCTCTCCGCTGGTCGTCTGGATGCGGCGCTGCAGGATGAAGTCGCCGCCAGCGAAGGCTTCCTGAAGCAGCCTGCCGGGAAAGATTTCGCCTTTGCCGGCCCGTCCGTTAAAGACAAAAAGTACTTTGGCGACGGCACCGGTATCGGCCTGCGTAAGGACGACGCCGAGCTGAAAGCCGCGTTTGATAAAGCGCTGGGCGAGATGCGCAAAGACGGCACTTACGACAAAATGGCGAAGAAATACTTCGATTTTAACGTCTACGGCGACTAAGACTGCCGCAGGCCCGCGCTATCGGGTGGGCCTGCCGCCATGCTCGTGTAAAAGCCCTGAAAAGGTGCATCGCCAGACGCTGTGGATCATTTTAGTGCAAAGGCAGGCGCTTTTGCGGCTAAAGAATGCATAGTTAAGCGTTTGTGATGCAAAAAAATGGCCTTTCTGGTGCATAAATCTTTGCCCTCAAGGGGCGAATAATGGCACGATAACTGGTGTTAATAGTTCTAATAAACCCGTTAGAATGACAGTCTGTCGAGGATAGTTATGAAAAAACTGGCGTTGTCTCTCTCTTTAGCGCTGGCCCTTTCCAGCGTTTCCACGGTCTTTGCCGCTATTCCGCAAAAAATTCGTATCGGTACCGATCCGACTTATGCTCCCTTCGAATCGAAGAATGCGCAGGGGGAATTGGTGGGTTTTGATATCGATCTGGCAAAAGAGCTGTGTAAGCGTATTAATACCCAATGTACCTTTGTGGAAAACCCGCTGGATGCGCTGATCCCCTCTTTAAAAGCGAAGAAAATCGACGCGATTATGTCTTCGCTGTCGATTACCGAAAAGCGTCAGCAGGAAATCGCTTTCACCGACAAACTGTATGCGGCTGATTCGCGTCTGGTGGTGAAAAAGGGCAGCCCGGTAACGCCGGATCTTGCCACCCTGAAGGGTAAGCGCGTGGGCGTGCTGCAGGGTACGACGCAGGAAACTTATGGTAATGAGCACTGGGCGCCGAAAGGTATCGAAATTGTCTCCTATCAGGGGCAGGACAATATCTATTCCGACCTGACCGCCGGCCGTATTGACGCCGCTTTCCAGGATGAGGTCGCGGCCAGCGAAGGGTTCCTGAAACAGCCTATCGGTAAAGATTATCAGTTTGGCGGTCCGTCGATTAAGGACGAAAAGCTGTTCGGCGTCGGCACCGGTATGGGGCTGCGTAAGGAAGACAACGAACTGCGCGAAGCGCTGAATAAAGCGTTTGCAGAGATGCGTAAGGACGGCACCTACGACAAGCTGGCGAAAAAATATTTCGATTTTAACGTATACGGCGAATAATTCTCACGCCTCACCATTGCGCGTCCGATTCACGCGCAATGGTGGATGACAGACAGGGTAGGCAGCATGCTGTATGGGTTTTCACAGGTTATTTTGCAGGGTGCGCTTGTCACCCTGGAGCTTGCGCTCAGCTCGGTCGTTCTCGCCGTCCTGATTGGGCTGGCGGGCGCTGGCGCAAAGCTATCGAGCAATCGTCCTCTGGCGCTGGTATTTGAAGGCTATACCACACTGATCCGCGGCGTCCCCGACCTGGTGCTGATGCTGTTGATTTTCTACGGCCTGCAGATTGCGCTTAACAGCGTTACCGACGCGCTGGGCATGGCGCAGTTTGATATTGACCCGATGATCGCCGGGATTATTACCCTTGGCTTTATCTATGGCGCCTATTTTACGGAAACCTTCCGCGGCGCCTACCTGGCGGTGCCGAAGGGGCATATCGAAGCGGCCACCGCCTTTGGCTTCAGCGGCGGGCAGACGTTCCGGCGCATCCTGTTCCCGGCGATGATGCGCTACGCGCTGCCGGGGATCGGCAACAACTGGCAGGTTATCCTCAAGGCGACGGCGCTGGTCTCGCTGCTGGGGCTGGAGGATGTGGTCAAAGCCACGCAGCTGGCGGGCAAAAGCACCTGGCAGCCGTTCTACTTCGCCATCGTCTGCGGCCTGATTTATCTGGTATTTACCACCCTTTCTAATGGCGTACTGCTGCTGCTCGAACGCCGCTATACCGTTGGCGTCAAGAGGGCTGACCTGTGATTGAAATTATTCAGGAATACTGGAAATCCCTGCTGTGGACCGACGGCTATCGCTTTACCGGCGTGGCGATTACCTTATGGTTGCTGATCTCTTCGGTGGTCATGGGGGGCATCCTGGCGGTCTTTCTGGCAATCGGCCGCGTTTCGAGCAATAAGTTCATCCAGTTTCCCATCTGGCTGTTTACTTACATATTTCGCGGCACGCCGCTGTATGTGCAGCTGTTGGTCTTTTACTCCGGTATGTACACCCTGGAAATCGTCAAAGGCACTGAACTGCTGAACGCCTTTTTCCGCAGCGGGCTAAACTGTACGGTGCTGGCGCTGACCCTGAACACCTGCGCTTATACCACCGAAATTTTCGCCGGCGCGATCCGCTCGGTACCGGCGGGCGAAATTGAAGCGGCGCGGGCCTACGGCTTCTCTTCGGTCAAACTGTACCGCTGCATCATCCTGCCTTCCGCGCTGCGGATTGCGCTGCCGGCCTACAGTAACGAAGTGATCCTGATGCTGCACTCGACGGCGCTGGCGTTTACCGCTACGGTGCCGGATCTGCTGAAAATCGCCCGCGATATCAACTCGGCCACCTATCAGCCGTTCACCGCCTTTGGCATCGCCGCGGTGCTCTATTTAATTATCTCGTATGTGCTGATTAGCTTGTTCCGCAAAGCGGAAAAGCGTTGGTTGCAGCATATCAAACCTTCTTCGACGCATTGAGAACGCCATGTCCGACAATAAATTAAACGTTATCGATCTGCATAAACGCTATGGGGAACACGAGGTGCTGAAGGGCGTCTCGCTGCAGGCGAAAGCCGGGGACGTTATCAGTATCATCGGTTCATCGGGTTCCGGGAAAAGTACCTTTCTACGCTGTATTAACTTCCTTGAAAAACCGAGCGAAGGCACGATCGTCGTCAGCGGCCAGAATATTGGCCTGGTACGGGATAAAGACGGTCAGCTGAAGGTGGCCGACAAGAACCAGCTGCGCCTGCTGCGCACCCGGTTGACCATGGTGTTTCAGCATTTCAATCTGTGGAGCCATATGACGGTGCTGGAGAACGTCATGGAGGCGCCGATTCAGGTGCTGGGCTTAAGCAAACAGGAAGCGCGCGAACGGGCGGTAAAATACCTGGCCAAGGTCGGGATAGACGAACGTCAGCAGGCGAAATACCCGGTGCATCTTTCCGGCGGCCAGCAGCAGCGTGTCTCTATTGCCCGCGCGCTGGCGATGGAGCCGGAAGTGCTGCTGTTCGATGAGCCGACCTCCGCGCTGGATCCGGAGCTGGTGGGCGAAGTGTTACGCATCATGCAGCAGTTGGCGGAAGAGGGGAAAACCATGGTGGTGGTGACCCACGAAATGGGCTTTGCCCGCCACGTCTCTTCGCATGTCATTTTCCTGCATCAGGGAAAAATCGAAGAGGAAGGGCATCCGGACGCGCTGTTCGGCGCGCCGAAAAGCCCGCGCCTGCAGCAGTTTCTGAAAGGTTCGCTGAAATAAACGGCTTACCCGGCGTCTGCGGGCGCCGGGTGGGATTCACGCTCCAGCCGGTAAATCCAGTCATCGTAATCGACGCCGTTCAGATGATAGGCTTTCTCCAGCACCTGCGTGCGCACAAAGCCTTGCTTCTGTAGCAGGCGCGATGATCCACGATTCTCTCCCAACACCCAGGCATTGATGGCCTGTACCCCCAGCGTGCTGAAACCATAATCGCAGATCGCCCGCAGCGCTTCGCTGGCATAGCCTTTTCCCTGAGCCTCGGGCAGCAGCGCATAGCCGACGTCGGCCTCGTGCGGATTTTTAGGGCTGATGCGAAGCCCAATATCGCCCAGCGCATCGCCGCGCTTATTACGCAGAACATACACGCCGGGATCGGCGCAGCGACTGGCGAACACGCTGCGCAACGCCTCCTCGCTTAACACTTCGCCCATAAAACGCATCACCTGCGGATCCTGGCGCAGGCGCAGAAAAAAGGGCCAGTCATCGGTAACAAAGCGGGTAAGCGAAAGGCGAGGCGTGGTGATGGTCGTCATAAAGCAGTCAATTCGAAGAAGGAAAGGCCTACCTTAGCACTTTGCTTCGCCAGGTAACACCGGCGAACCGGCCGGCTGGCGATGAACTCAGGCGCTTCAGGGCGCTGGCTGTCCGGGATATGGCGATGCTGCAGCGCCAGGCTGAGGCCATCCAGGCGTGGAGCATGAGCCAGCAGAATGGAATCAGGGGAGCCAATGCTCCCCTGTGTCAGCCATTAACTCAGCACATCCTTTAGCGCTTCGTCGAGATCGTACCAGCGGAAGGCGAAGCCGGCGGCTTCCAGTCGCTTAGGCAGCGCGCGCTGGCCGCCGAGCACCAGCACAGCTGATTCGCCCATCAGCAGGCGGATGGCGGCGGCGGGAACGCGGAAAATCGCCGGTCGATTGAGCGCATGACCCAGCGCGTGGGCGAACTGCTCGTTATGCACGGGATAGGGCGAAACCATATTGAATGGGCCGCGCAGATCGTTATCCAGCAGCCACAGAATGCCGTTAACCATATCGTCGATATGGATCCAGGCCAGGTACTGTCTGCCGCTGCCGATAGGCCCACCGAGGCCGAGCTTAAAGGCCGGGGTCATTTTGCCAAGAATACCGCCCCGCGGCGCCAGTACCACGCCGGTGCGCAGCAGACAGACGCGGGTGCGCTCGCTTTGCGCTTCGCAGGCAATTTGCTCCCAGCGGGCGCAGAGCTTATGGGTAAACTCATTGTGCGGCGGCTCTTCTTCAGTCACCACCACTTCGCCGAGGTCGCCGTAATAGCCGGTGGCTGACCCGCTGATCAGCACGGAGGGAGGAGTATCGCTGGCGTGGAACAAGCCCACCAGCCGCTGAGTGAGATCCCAGCGACTATGGCATAAGCGCTGTTTCTGCTCGGCGGTCCAGCGTTTATCGGCGATGGGCTCGCCCGCCAGATTGATGACGGCATCGATGTCATTGAGGTGGTGATGGCCCTCGAAATCGCGCCACAGCGTGACACGCGGATCGAGACGGGCGCGGGCGGTATCCGGATGTCGGGTGGAGACCGTGACGCTATGCCCAAGCTCCAGCAGTCTGGGTATCAGATGTCGGCCAATCAGGCCGGTACCACCAGTAAGCAGGATCTTCATACCACCTCCCTGACATGGTTAGCGCCGCCAGCTCATGGTCATGGATACCGAGTCGGCATAGCGCAGCGCGTGAAGTTTATCGATCTCCACTTCAGCATATGTGACCCAGTGATGTTCGCATGCGATATTCAGCACATCCTGAGTTAATTTTTCCAGCAGCGAGAAACGACCATTCTCAAGATGGCTAATGATGCGTTTGGTAATGGTGCGGTAGTTCAACGCATCATTAATGTCCTCGCTGTCGCGCGCTTTATCGGCAGGGTAGTGAATGGCCACATTCACTACCACGTCCTGGCGGTTCGCGATCTCTTCCTCTTTAATACCAATAAAAGTACGCAGGCGCAGGTTCTTAATACGAATAATGGCGTCTGGTTGAGACATTGCAGGCTTCCTCCGTGGTTTAAGTCCTGCAATCATACAACAAAGCGCGACGGGCGAGCAGGGGGTTAATAAGGCTGAATTTTTAGCATCGCTTCCACCGTCGCCGGCCGCTGCTTAATGCGCTCATACCAGTTATGCACCGCCGGATAGTTCGCCAGATCGATCCGCTGGCGGACATGGCAGTTCACCCAGGGCCAGGCGGCGATGTCGGCGATGCTGTAGTGGTCCCCGCCCAGCCACGGGCTGGATCCCAGGCGATGATTCAGTACCCCATAGAGTCGCTGGGTTTCCACCTGAAAACGCTCAATCGCGTAGGGCACGGTTTGCGGCGCTGAGTGGGAAAAATGCTGATTTTGCCCCAGCATCGGCCCCAGGCCGCCGACCTGCCAGAACAGCCACTGCAGGGTGGTATAGCGCGCCCGCAGCTCCCCGCTCAGCAGCTTGCCGCTTTTTTCCGCCAGATAGAGCAGGATGGCGCCGGACTCGAAGACGCTCAACGGCGCGCCGCCGTCGGCAGGCATGTGGTCGACGATAGCTGGAATTTTGTTATTCGGCGAAATCGCCAGAAACTGCGGATGAAACTGCTCCCCTTTGCCAATATCGACCCGAATTAGCCGATAGGCCAGCTGCGCCTCTTCGAGAAACAGGGTGATTTTGTGGCCGTTTGGGGTGGGTGCATAGTAGAGATCGATCATAATATTTCCCGCCGTCGTGGGTCGCAAACTGATCGAGTATAGGTGAAGCTGCGCGACCCGGGAAAAAATCCGCGAGCGGGGCGCCAGCCACGCAGCGGACGAGCAGTGACATCGCCGGTAAGACAGGCTATGTTGGTTTATTGCCCTGTCTACCAACCCTGAGGAAGTTATGAGCCAGCCTGTGATTACCCTGTGGTCCGATGCCGATTTTTTCTCACCGTACGTGATGTCTGTTTATGTCGCGCTGCAGGAAAAGAGCCTGCCTTTTAGCCTTAAAACCATCGACCTGGGCAGCGGCGAACATCTGCAGGCCGGCTGGACGGGCTATACCGCCACCCGTCGCGTACCGCTGCTGGAGGTTGACGATTTCGCGCTGAGCGAGTCTTCGGCGATTACCGAATATCTCGATGAGCGTTTCGCGCCGCCTGAGTGGGAGCGCCTTTATCCACACGATCTGCAAAAGCGGGCCCGCGCCCGGCAGATCCAGGCCTGGCTACGCAGCGATCTGGTGCCCATTCGTGAAGAGCGATCCACCGCCGTGGTGTTTGGCGGGGTGAAAATGCCGGCGCTCAGCGAGGCAGGCAAGCGGTCGGCGGAAAAACTGTTTGCCACCGCTACCACGCTGCTGGCCCACGGCGGGCAAAATTTATTCGGCGAATGGTCTATTGCCGATGCCGACCTGGCGCTGATGCTCAATCGTCTGGTTCTCAATGGCGATGAGGTGCCGGAGGCGCTGGCGGATTATGCGACTTTCCAGTGGCAGCGGGCCTCAATCCAGCGTTACGCGGCGCTTTCCGCCAAACGCGGAGGCTGATAACCCGCCGCGCTTCCGCTATCATAGAGGCATCGTAACCAGTGGAGATGGAACCTATGAAGCTGATGTTTGCCTCCGATATTCATGGTTCGCTACCTGCGACGGAACGCGTGCTTGAGCGGTTCGCGCAAAGCGGCGCCAGGTGGCTGATCATCCTCGGCGATGTGCTTAATCACGGGCCACGCAACGCGCTGCCGGAAGGCTATGCGCCGGCGGAGGTGGCCGAGCGGCTGAACAGCGTGGCGGAGCGCATCATTGCGGTTCGCGGTAACTGCGACAGCGAAGTGGATCAAATGCTGCTTCGTTTTCCCATGACCGCGCCCTGGCAGCAGGTGCTTGGCGAAGGCTACCGCCTGTTTCTGACCCACGGTCATCTTTATAGCCCGGATAATTTGCCGCCACTTGCCGCTGGCGATGTCCTGGCGTATGGCCATACTCATATTCCGGTTGCTGAAAAACGCGGGGCGTTCTCTCTGTTTAATCCAGGCTCAGTGAGTATCCCAAAAGGGGGATATTCCGCCAGCTATGGGCTACTGGATGAGGGGCGTCTGCAGGTTTTAGCACTCAATGATAATCAGGTTATTGCAGAGGTCGCAATTTACCCGTAATTTAGCCCTCAATCATAAAGACGCGCCGCAAGAGCGCTTTTAAAGTAAGGTTTCCTGATGGCGGAACAGAATCATTTGGCAAGCACAGAATGGGTCGATATTGTTAATGAAAACAATGAGGTGATAGCACAGTCCAGCCGCGAGCAGATGCGCGCGCAGTGCCTGCGCCACCGGGCGACCTATATCGTCGTTCACGACGGAATGGGGAAAATTCTGGTGCAGCGACGCACCGAGACAAAAGACTTTCATCCGGGCATGCTGGATGCCACCGCCGGCGGCGTCGTGCAGGCTGATGAGCAGTTGCTGGAGTCGGCCCGTCGCGAGGCGGAAGAGGAGTTAGGCATCGCCGGGGTGCCGTTTGCCGATCACGGCCAGTTCTACTACGAAGATAAATTCTGCCGCGTCTGGGGAAGCCTGTTCAGCTGCGTCTCCCACGGGCCGTTTGCCCTGCAGGAAGAGGAGGTGAGCGAGGTGTGCTGGTTAACGCCGGAAGAGATCACCGCCCGCTGCGATGAGTTCACGCCCGACTCGCTGAAAGCGCTGGCGCTGTGGATGACCCGTAACGCCGGCAACGAGTATGATGACGCGGAAGAGAGCGAGCGCGAATAAACGCGCTAACGCGTGGCAGCAACTGCTGTTCGCCTCCTGACAAAAAAGGCAGCCATCTGGCTGCCTTTTGCTTTCTCTCAGCGGGCGATTACTTCTGCTGCTGAGCTGACTGGATCGCGGTCAGTGCGATGGTGTAGACGATATCGTCAACCAGCGCGCCACGAGACAGATCGTTGACCGGCTTGCGCATACCCTGCAGCATCGGCCCGATGGAGATCAGGTCGGCAGAGCGCTGTACCGCTTTGTAAGTGGTGTTACCGGTGTTCAGATCCGGGAAGATGAACACGGTCGCGCGGCCAGCTACCGGCGAGTTCGGCGCTTTGGATTTCGCGACGTCAGCCATCACCGCGGCGTCATACTGCAGCGGGCCGTCGATCATCAGGTCAGGACGTTTTTCCTGCGCCAGACGGGTCGCTTCGCGGACTTTTTCTACATCGCTACCCGCGCCGGAAGTACCGGTGGAGTAGGAGAGCATCGCCACGCGCGGTTCGATGCCGAAGGCAATCGCGGAGTCAGCGGACTGAATCGCGATTTCCGCCAGCTGCTCTGCGGTCGGATCCGGGTTGATCGCGCAGTCGCCGTAAACATAAACTTGTTCCGGCAGCAGCATGAAGAACACGGAAGAGACCAGCGAGCTGCCCGGTGCGGTTTTGATCAGCTGCAGCGGCGGACGAATGGTGTTGGCGGTGGTGTGTACCGCGCCGGACACCAGGCCATCGACTTCGTCTTGTTCCAGCATCAGGGTGCCGAGAACCACGTTATCTTCCAGCTGCTCGCGGGCGACGGCTTCGGTCATGCCCTTGTTCTTACGCAGTTCGACCAGGCGAGCCACGTAGCTTTCGCGCACCACTTCCGGGTCGACGATTTCGATACCGGCGCCCAGCTCAACGCCCTGCGCTGCTGCAACGCGGTTAATCTCATCCGGGTTGCCCAGCAGCACACAGGTGGCGATCCCGCGTTCGGCGCAGATGGCTGCAGCTTTCACGGTACGCGGCTCGTCGCCTTCCGGCAGAACGACGCGTTTGCCGGCTTTGCGCGCCAGCTCGGTCAGCTGGTAGCGGAAGGCTGGCGGAGAGAGACGACGGCTGCGCTCGGAGGTCGCGGTCAGCGATTCGATCCAGTCCGCGTTGATGTAGTTGGCAACGTATTCCTGAACTTTCTCAATGCGCTCGTGATCGTCAACCGGTACTTCGAGGTTGAAGCTCTGCAGGCTCAGGGAGGTCTGCCAGGTGTTGGTGTTGACCATAAACACCGGCAGGCCGGTGGCGAAGGCGCGTTCGCACAGCTTGCTGATGCGCGCGTCCATTTCATAGCCGCCGGTCAGCAGGATGGCGCCGATTTCCACGCCGTTCATCGCTGCCAGGCAGGCGGCAACCAGCACGTCAGGACGATCTGCGGAAGTAACCAGCAGCGAACCTGCGCGGAAGTGCTCCAGCATGTGCGGGATGCTGCGCGCGCAGAAGGTCACGGATTTCACGCGGCGGGTGTTGATATCGCCTTCGTTGATGATGGTCGCATTCAGGTGATGGGCCATGTCGATCGCGCGGGTGGCGATCAGATCGAAGCTCCACGGTACGGCGCCCAGCACCGGCAGCGCGCTGCCTTTTTGCAGCTGAGCCGGGTCGATCTTCACGACTTTCGCTTTGGATGAGTCGTCGAAAATTTCCGACAGATCAGGACGGGTACGGCCCTGCTCGTCGACCGGCGCGTTCAGTTTGTTGATGATAACGCCGGTGATGCTGGTGTTTTTCGCGCCGCCAAAGCTGTTGCGGGTCAGTTCAATACGCTCGTTCAGCTGTTCTGGCGTATCGGTACCTTGCGACATGACGAAGACGATTTCCGCGTTCAGGGTTTTGGCGATTTCAAAGTTCAGCGCCTGAGCGAACTGATGCTTACGGGTCGGCACCAGGCCTTCCACCAGCACCACTTCCGCGTCCTGGGTGTTCGCGTGATAGTTGGCGATGATCTCTTCCATCAGCACATCTTTCTGATTGCTGGAGAGCAGAGATTCAACGTGGTTCATCTTCAGCGGTTCAGCAGCGGTGGTGGTGGAGGAGCTGGCGCGAACGATGGTGGTGGTCTGGTCCGGGGCATCGCCGCCGGAGCGCGGCTGGGCGATAGGTTTAAAGACGCTCAGACGAACGCCTTTGCGTTCCATAGCGCGGATCACACCGAGGCTGACGCTGGTCAGACCTACGCTGGTACCGGTAGGAATTAACATGATAGTACGGGACACGGTATATCCTCTTTCGTTACCGCCAGTATCAGGCGGGATACAAAACAGCACCACCAGCGACCCGTCATACTCCACGTTGCACGTGCGTTGGCTCTACTTGCTCACCCCGGTCGCGTATGCGCCGGGGATCTGCTGTGTCGCCGCCTTCCTGCAGCGCGAAGTATTGCGGGTCAGGGCTGGCGGTGTGGAATTATGCGGTCAGACGGCTGGCGTCTTGCGCGATGACCAGCTCTTCGTTGGTCGGGATAACCACGGCAGGACGGGTGCCTTCTTTGTTGATGAAGCCAGACTTGCCGAAGCGGGCAGCCAGGTTACGCTCATGGTCAACTTCGAAGCCCAGTACGCCCAGTTTGCCCAGCGACAGCTCACGCACCATCGCGGCGTTTTCACCAATGCCACCGGTGAAGACCACGGCGTCGAGACGGCCGTCCATCAGCGCGGTGTAGGAGCCGATGTATTTCGCCAGGCGGTGGCAGTAGACGTCCATCGCGCGTTTAGCGTCGGCTTTTTCCTGGTAGTTGTCTTCCACGTAGCGGCAGTCGCTGGTGACTTCGGTCAGGCCCAGCAGGCCGGACTCTTTGGTCAGCATTTTGTTGATGGCGTCAACGCTCATGCCCAGGGTGTCGTGCAGATGGAAGATGATTGCCGGATCGATATCGCCGGAGCGGGTACCCATCACCAGGCCTTCCAGCGGGGTCAGACCCATGGAGGTGTCAACGCATTTGCCGTTACGAATAGCGGAAACCGAACCACCGTTGCCAAGGTGGCAGGTGATGATGTTCAGCTCTTCAACCGGCTTGTTCAGGATCTTAGCGGCTTCCTGAGTCACGTAGAAGTGGCTGGTGCCGTGTGCGCCGTAACGACGAACGCCGTGCTCTTTGTACAGGCTGTACGGCAGGGCGTAGAGATAGGATTCTTCCGGCATGGTCTGGTGGAACGCCGTATCGAATACTGCCACGTTTTTGTCTTTCAGGTGCGGGAAGGATTTCAGCGCTTCAGCGATGCCGATCAGATGTGCCGGGTTGTGCAGCGGTGCGAAGGACGCCGCGTCTTTAATGCCCTGAATCACGGACTCGTCGATGACGACGGAGCTGGTGTATTTTTCACCGCCGTGGACGATACGGTGGCCAATTGCGGTCAGCTGAGCAGACAGTTCTGGTTTTTGTGCCAGAATAGTGTTAACGATAAAGTTCAGTGCTTCGCTGTGCGCGGCGCCCGCGCCTAATTCGGCTTCTTGTTTGCCGCCGTCAATTTTCCATTTGATACGGGCTTCTGGCAGGTGGAAGCATTCCGCTAAACCGGACAGGTATTCGTCGCCGTTAACGGCGTCAAGGATAGCAAATTTCAGAGAGGAGCTACCGCAGTTCAGAACCAGTACTAACTTACTCGACATGGAAGTACCTTTTTATGATACGTGGCTAAAAAAACGTCAGTGTGTCATTAGCGTAGCGCAGGATGACCTCGACATTTATGATTAACATCATGCCTTGTTCTGTTTTCAGGCACGATGAGATAAGTACATTTGATTTTATGCCATTTTGCATAATTTTCAGCCAATGGCAGAATATGCGATAATTTGACTAGCCTGGCAAAAGAGTCTATCCGCCCTTTCAGGCGGGCACAGGATACCTGATTGCGGCATCCTTTGCCAAAATCTTTTGAACGATGTCATGCATAGTTGGTGTTTTGCACGAATTTTTTAAGTTTTATATGTAAAGTTGAGGTAAAGCCATGTCGACCCCTGAGAAACGCCCCGTTAGCTTCTTTAGCTTGTTCAACCGCGGGCAGCACTACGCGAAGACCTGGCCTCTCGACAAGCGCCTCGCGCCGGTATTTATTGAAAACCGCATCATTCGTGCCACCCGCTACGCCATCCGCATCATGCCGCCGATCGCCATTTTCACCCTCTGCTGGCAGATAGCGCTGGGCGGCCAGCTGGGGCCCGCCGTGGCCACTGCGCTGTTTGCACTGAGCCTGCCGATGCAGGGGTTATGGTGGTTGGGTAAACGTTCAGTGACGCCGCTGCCGCCTTCCATTCTTAACTGGTTCTACGAAGTACGCGGCAAACTGCAGGAGGCGGGGCAGGCGCTGGCGCCTGTCGAAGGCAAGCCCGATTATCAGGCGTTGGCTGACACGCTTAAGCGCGCCTTCAAACAACTCGATAAAACTTTCCTTGATGATTTGTAATTCACTACG
The DNA here is from genome assembly GCF_050378655.1 of Klebsiella sp. 7-CIP_Kleb. Taxonomy (NCBI): domain Bacteria; kingdom Pseudomonadati; phylum Pseudomonadota; class Gammaproteobacteria; order Enterobacterales; family Enterobacteriaceae; genus Klebsiella; species Klebsiella sp. 7-CIP_Kleb. Next base: position 1,337,988 of record NZ_JBNRLJ010000001.1, on the reverse strand, counting down.
GAAAACGCATATAAAAGAAGGCGCATGATTTATGCGCCTTCTTTATTTCACGCCCTACCGTGCTACAGGAGTCACAACATGGAAATGACCAATGCGCAGCGTCTGATTTTATCCAATCAGTACAAGATGATGACGATGCTCGACCCGGACAATGCGGAGCGCTACCGTCGTCTGCAAACCATCATTGAGCGTGGGTATGGGCTGCAGATGCGTGAACTGGACCGCGAGTTCGGCCAGCTGACGGAAGAAACCTGCCGTACCGTAATCGACATCATGGAGATGTACCACGCGCTACACGTCTCCTGGACCAACCTGAAAGATGCGGCGGGTATCGACGAGCGTCGGGTCACCTTCCTCGGATTTGATGCCGCCACCGAAGCGCGTTTTCTCGGCTACGTGCGCTTTATGGTCAACGTTGAAGGCCGTTACAGCCACTTTGACGCCGGCACCCATGGCTTTAACTCGCAGACCCCGATGTGGGAGAAATATCAGCGGATGCTGAGCGTCTGGCACGCCTGCCCACGCCAGTATCATCTGAGCAGTAACGAAATTAACCAAATCATCAATGCCTGAGGGAGGTGCCCGTGCAGTGTAAAGGTTTCCTGTTCGATTTAGACGGGACGCTGGTGGATTCCTTGCCGGTGGTGGAGCGTTCATGGTGCAAATGGGGGGATCGTTTCGCCATTGACCATGATGAAATTCTCAGTTTTATTCACGGCAAGCAGGCCATTACCTCCATTCGCCATTTTATGCCGGGTCGCAGCGAGGAGGATATCCAGGCCGAATTCCGTTATCTCGAGCAGATGGAAGCCACTGATATCGAAGGCATCGTCGCCCTACCGGGGGCGTTAGCCCTGCTGAATACGCTCAATGAGGCCGGGATCCCATGGGCGATTGTCACCTCCGGCTCGATTCCGGTTGCCCATGCGCGTCACCGCGCGGCGGGCCTGCCGATGCCGGAGGTATTTGTCACCGCTGAGCAGGTGAAGCACGGCAAGCCGGCGCCGGACGCCTATCTGCTGGGCGCCGAGCGGCTGGGTCTGCCTGCCGGGGAGTGCGCGGTGGTGGAAGATGCGCCGGCGGGGCTCCTCTCCGGACTGGCGGCCGGCTGTCGCACTATCGCGGTCAACGTGCCCGCCGATGCCCCCCGTCGGGATGAAGCCGACCTCGTGCTGAGCAGCCTGGAAGATCTGGTGGTTGAACGCCAGACTGACGGCGTGGTAAATGTGCGTCTTAAAGCGTAAACCCATGATTTCGCCCCGCGTCGTCGGGGCTTTTTTATGCCACTATGTCGACTCCCACTTGTGACAAGGAAACGTTGTGAACGGTGAATTGATTTGGGTTTTATCCCTCCTGGCCATCGCGGTTGTGCTGTTTGCTACCGGTAAGGTGCGCATGGATGCTATCGCCCTGATGGTCATTGTCGCCTTTGTCCTCAGCGGCACGCTGACGCTGACTGAAGCTTTTTCCGGGTTCAGCGATCCTAACGTGATCCTGATTGCCGCCCTGTTTATTATCGGCGACGGCCTGGTGCGTACCGGGGTGGCCACCAAGATGGGCGCCTGGCTGGTTAGCGTGGCAGGCAACAGCGAAACCAAAATGCTGATCTACCTGATGCTCACCGTCGCCGGGTTGGGCGCGTTTATGAGCTCCACCGGCGTGGTCGCCATTTTCATTCCGGTGGTCCTTAGCGTCTCGGCGCGGATGAATACCTCACCCTCGCGGCTGATGATGCCGCTGAGCTTCGCCGGGCTTATCAGCGGGATGATGACCCTGGTGGCGACGCCGCCCAACCTGGTGGTCAACAGTGAACTGCTGCGCGAAGGACTGCACGGCTTCAGTTTTTTCAGCGTCACGCCGATTGGCCTGGTGGTGCTGATCCTGGGCATCGTCTATATGCTGGCGGTGCGCTTTATGCTGAAGACGGATAATGGCGATTCCGCGCGCGATGGGCGAAAAAGAAGTACCTTTCGCGATTTGATCCGCGAATATCACCTCACCGGCCGCGCTCGCCGGCTGGCGATCCGACCCGGTTCACCGATGATCGGTCAGCGACTGGATGATTTAAAGCTGCGTGAGCGCTACTGTGCCAACGTCATCGGCGTTGAGCGCTGGCGGCGGTTCCGTCGGGTGATTGTTAACGTCAATGGGGTCTCGGAATTTCGCGCCCGCGACGTCCTGCTGATCGATATGTCTGCCTCCGATGTCGACTTGCGCCAGTTCTGCGGCGAGCAAATGCTCGAGCCGATGGTGCTGCGCGGGGAGTATTTTGCCGATCAGGCGCTGGATGTGGGGATGGCGGAGGTGGCGCTGATCCCGGATTCAGAGATGATAGGCAAAACGGTGCGTGAGATAGCCTTCCGCACCCGGTTTGGCCTCAATATCGTCGGCATGAAGCGCGATGGCAAGGCGATGGATGGTTCCGTGGTCGATGAGCCTCTGCAGCTCGGCGATATTCTGCTGGTGGTCGGCAACTGGCGGCAAATTGCCCTGCTGGCGAAGCGCGGCCGGGATTTCGTGGTGCTCAATATGCCGGTTGAGGTTGATGACGCTTCGCCGGCCCACAGCCAGGCTCCGCACGCGATTTTCTGTCTGGTGCTGATGGTGGCCCTGATGCTGACGGATGAAATCCCCAACCCCATCGCCGCGATCATCGCCTGTCTGCTGATGGGCAAATTCCGCTGTATCAACGCCGAAAGCGCCTACAAGGCGATCCACTGGCCGAGCATCATTCTGATTGTCGGGATGATGCCGTTCGCCCTGGCGTTGCAGAAAACCGGTGGGGTGGATCTGGTGGTTAAGGGACTAATGGACGTAGCCGGAGGCGAGGGGCCTTATCTGATGCTCGGCTGCCTGTTTGTGATGTGCGCGGCGATAGGCCTGTTTATCTCTAACACGGCCACCGCGGTGCTGATGGCGCCTATTGCCCTGGCGGCGGCGAAGTCGATGGGTGTGTCGCCTTATCCCTTTGCCATGGTGGTGGCGATGGCGGCTTCGGCGGCGTTTATGACCCCGGTCTCTTCGCCGGTTAATACTCTGGTGCTTGGCCCGGGTAAGTACTCATTTAGCGATTTTGTCAAAATCGGCGTGCCCTTTACCGTGCTGGTGATGGTGGTCTGCGTTCTGCTGATCCCGGTGCTCTTCCCGTTTTAAGAGATGCAGGCCGGGTAGGGAGCGACCGCTGCCCGGCCTGAAAAATTACAGCGGCGAATCCTGGCTGATTTCATCCAGCGACAGCTGGAAGCTCGGGACAAACACCTGCATAAAGTAATCCATCTCCGCGCTGCGCCGCGACGCCAGCGTTTTTTCAAGACGGCCTTTGGCCAGCAGAAATTCGTTGTTGCCCGCCGACAGCTCTTCGAGGCATTTCAGGTAGGCGCAGAGGGCGTCAGCCTGTTTGACGATCGACTGCTCTTCCTCACTGTAATGATGCTCGTCAATCAGCGGTTCGAAAATATCGCGCAGCTCGTCAGGCACCATATCCACCAGCTTCTGCTGGGCGATTTTCTCAATCGCCTTATATTCCTGGGCAATCTGTGAATTAAAATATTTCACCGGGGTAGGGAGATCACCGGTTAAAACCTCGGAGGCGTCGTGGTACATCGCCAGCAGGGCGATACGCTCTGGGTTGACCTGGCCGCCAAATTTGCGGTTTTTAATCGCCGCCAGCGCGTGGGCGACCATCGCCACCTGCAGGCTGTGCTCGGAGACATTTTCGGTGCGCACGTTGCGCATCAGCGGCCAGCGGTTAATCAGTTTCAGACGGGAGAGGTGGGCAAAGAAATGACTCTGACTCATAGGAACCCTTAATCAGTGACAACATCGGGTTCCATTGTGCGCAGGGATCGCCGCCGGATGCAAATGCCGGCGGCAGCACGACTAAAGCTGATGGTAGCCGGAGAGGAAGCGGCCAAAGCGGGAGATCGCCATCTCCAGGTCGTCTTCGCGAGGCAGGGTCACAATACGCACGTGATCCGGCCACGGCCAGTTAAAGGCAGTACCCTGCACCAGCAGCACTTTCTCCTGCAGCAGGAAATCGAGCACCATTTTCTGGTCGTCGTGAATATTGAAGCGTTTGGCGTCAATTTTCGGGAACATGTACAGCGCGCCTTTTGGCTTCATGCAGGAGACGCCCGGAATATCGTTGATCAGCTCCCAGGCGCGGTTGCGTTGTTCATACAGACGCCCGCCGGGAATGATGAATTCGCTGATACTCTGGTAGCCGCCCAGCGCGGTCTGGATAGCATGCTGGGCCGGCACGTTGGCGCACAGACGCATCGAGGCCAGCATTTCCAGTCCTTCGATATAGCCTTTCGCGTGTTTTTTCGGGCCATTCAGCACCATCCAGCCCTGACGGAAGCCGGCGACGCGGTAAGTTTTCGACAGTCCGTTGAAGGTCACCGTCAGCAGATCCGGCGCCAGAGCGGCAATCGAGTGATGCTGGGCTTCGTCGTAGAGGATCTTGTCGTAGATCTCATCGGCGAAAATAATCAGGTTGTGCTGGCGGGCGATCTCCACGATCTCCTGCAGCAGCTCTTTGGAGTAGACCGCGCCGGTGGGGTTGTTGGGGTTGATGATCACGATCCCGCGGGTGCGAGGCGTGATTTTGGCGCGGATATCGTCAAGATCCGGAAACCAGTCAGAGGATTCGTCACACAGATAGTGCACCGCTTTACCACTGGAAAGAGACACCGCCGCCGTCCACAGCGGGTAGTCCGGAGCGGGAACCAGCATCTCATCGCCACTGTTTAACAGCGCCTGCATCGCCTGCACAATCAGCTCGGACACGCCGTTGCCGATGTAAATATCTTCCACGGTGACATCGCGCATTCCCCGCGCCTGGTAATGCTGCATGATAGCTTTACGCGCCGAGTACAATCCTTTCGAATCGCAGTATCCCTGGGCGGTAGGCAGATTGCGGATGACGTCGACGAGGATCTCGTCAGGGGCCTCGAAGCCGAAGGGCGCCGGGTTGCCGATGTTCAGTTTCAGAACCTTATTGCCTTCTTCTTCAAGACGTTTCGCTTCTTTCAGAACCGGTCCGCGGATGTCATAACAGACGTTCTCTAACTTGCTGGATTTTTCGATGGGGGACATGAATCTTGACCTTTTAGCTGTTATCGCCACTCCCTGCCGTGGAAGTCAGCACGGAACAATGTACTCCGCCTCCCCGCTGTTTTGAAGGCTTTGCAGGAGAAGATTTTGCTAATGCAGGATTTTAAGCGTAATTGATTTATCTGTTGGTTGCTGGTTTTTCCTATGGTTTATGCCTTTTCATGGCATTTTTTCGGTCGTCTATGTTGATGTAGTGCCTTTTTTACCATCATTTATCTGGTTTGTTGGTTAGGTAAACGGGGCGCTGGAGAATGGGTGACCGCTAGAAAACGCTATTCTTAATCTCATAGCGGTTGATTTGTAATTTTGATGTTAAATAATTTTAATAAAAAACTGCGCGCAAGCGCATTATTATTATTTTTGACAGGTAATAATCTGAGGTTTGTTAATTTATATAAAATGCTGAAAAAAAATTTAAAATTATCTCAGTTAATCCTTATTAAGGCTTATAAAAAGGATGGGAATCGGTTAGAATATCGCCGTTAATATCAGTGGTAGTCGGCATGAATTATGGCTGAATTGACATTTAATATATTGTTATTACAGGATTTTATTGTTCGTTGTTCGCCAAAAAGAAGTCCGGCGAAAGAGAGGCTTTCTCACCACTACTGCGCGATTTTCCGGGGCGACGTAAGACGCCTGGCTGGCCGTGGTAATAAATAATAATGAGAAATACGAACAATATATTACTCCGGTGTTCTGCGCATTTGCTCAGACGAGTACTTTGGCATGTAATAACGTTCGTCCAGTTGTTTATCCGCCATCAGACGGTGAGCACGAGGCTCAGGGAATAGCCGGAAACCTGGCGTAAAGCATCAACAAGGCAGGTCAGCGTTAGCCACCTGTAAGTGAAGAAAGATGATTAATACAACACGTCCGATACTCAACCTCGATCTCGATCTGCTGCGCACCTTTGTAGCAGTCGCTGATTTGAACACCTTCGCTGCCGCCGCCGCCGCAGTGTGTCGTACCCAGTCCGCGGTCAGCCAGCAAATGCAACGCCTGGAGCAACTGGTTGGCAAGGAGCTTTTCGCTCGTCACGGACGCAATAAACTGCTGACCGAGCAGGGCATCCAGCTGCTGGGCTATGCCCGCAAAATCCTGCGCTTTAACGATGAAGCCTGCATGTCGCTGATGTATGGCAGCCTGCAGGGGGGACTGACCATCGGCGCGTCGGAAGAAACCGCTGATACTATCCTGCCGTTTCTGTTAAACCGCATCGGCTGCTTCTATCCCAGAATGACGCTGGAGATTAAAGTCCATCCCCATGCCGTCATCATGGCGATGCTGAGCGCGGGAGAGGTCGATCTGGCATTAACCACCCATCAGCTTCCCGGTTTTACCGCTTTCACGCTGAGAACGTCGCCTACCCTCTGGTACTGTGCAGCGGACTACGTGCTGGCGAAAGGGGAATCGATCCCCCTCATCTTGCTCGAAGAGCCTGGCCCGTTCCGTGAGGACATCATCGCCGCGCTGGAGGCTGCCCGCGTCTCCTGGCATCTGGCTCACGGCGCCTCGTCGCTCTCCGGGGTGAAAGCGGCGGTGAAAGCCGGGCTTGGGGTCACCGCGCGTCCGGTCGAAATGATGAGCCCGGATTTGCGCGTGGCCGGCATCAGCGATGGCCTGCCGGTCCTGCCGGATACCCGGTACGTCGTTAGCTGCAATCCGCAGACGGTGGGCGAACTACCGCAGGCGATTTTTCAATCTCTGAGCCAGGAGAGCGATCCCTGGCGCGCCGGGCCGGCACTTACTCCGGAAGAGGGAGGAAGCACCTTCATTTTGTAAGGTTATTTTGCTAACAAAGATCACAAAAACTGGTAACAGAATGTAAGTGCCCAAAAAGAGCCTCAAGGGTGGGTTTCCCGTCTGGTGGCTCTTTTTTTTGCACTATTATTGATGTTTTGAATCTTTTTTTTATTTCTTTGCAAGAAAATCAGCATATTGGCGTGACCTGGCGCTCACCTTGCCGACTTTTCCCAGCACTTTCAACACTTCCTGCTAATGTTAAAAAACCGGATGGATTGTTGCCGATTTCCTGGGGTAATTAACAAAACCGTGTCGCAGATCAAGAAAATACCCCTCTTTGGGGGGAGGAATCGAGGCTAAATCCTGTCAAAATAGCAGGGATTTTTGATTTACGACGGAAACGGACACGATTCAACAACACTAAAACCGAACAGTATGCAAGGTTATTTCGCATAAAAGGGCATTTAATGTTAATGAAAAGATTCCAATGTAAATTAATGTTATGAAAACTTTTGTTAAAGTTGACAAAAGGTTAAAGAAAGGGGTAAAAAGCCACGGCATCTGGGCTTCTCACATCTTCCAGGGACGCTTTTTTGCACGGTTATTTTTTATTCCTCCCGTGAAACGCTGTGGCGTTCATCTGCCAGTAAGAGCAGAGGGTTTTGGCGCTACACTTTTTTGGTTAAGCAATGCGTATGTCAACATCCACTGAAGTCATCGCTCATCACTGGGCATTCGCTATATTTCTCATCATCGCTATCGGCCTGTGCTGCCTGATGCTCGTCGGCGGCTGGTACCTTGGCGGTCGCGCGCGCGCGCGTAGCAAAAACACGCCGTTTGAATCGGGGATCGACTCCGTTGGTTCGGCCCGCTTACGTCTTTCTGCGAAGTTTTATCTGGTTGCCATGTTCTTCGTTATCTTCGACGTGGAAGCCCTGTATCTCTACGCATGGTCGACCTCCATCCGCGAGAGCGGTTGGGTCGGCTTTGTGGAAGCCGCAATTTTCATTTTAGTGCTACTGGCTGGTCTGGTTTATCTCGTTCGCATCGGCGCACTGGACTGGACGCCTGCGCGTTCCCGTCGCACGCTGGTTAACCCGGAAACAGACAGTCCCACTAACCGTCATATGCAGTAAAAGCGAGGCAATAAGATGGATTATACGCTCACCCGCATAGATCCTAACGGTGAGAACGACCGTTACCCCCTGCAGAAACAGGAGATCGTTACCGACCCCCTGGAGCAGGAAGTCAACAAAAGCGTGTATATGGGGAAACTCGAACACGCGCTGCATGACATGGTGAACTGGGGCCGTAAGAACTCAATTTGGCCGTATAACTTCGGCCTTTCTTGCTGTTATGTGGAAATGGTGACGTCATTCACTGCGGTGCATGACGTTGCGCGCTTTGGGGCCGAAGTTCTGCGCGCCTCTCCGCGTCAGGCGGACCTGATGGTGGTCGCCGGAACCTGCTTCACCAAAATGGCGCCGGTGATTCAGCGTCTCTATGATCAGATGCTGGAGCCGAAGTGGGTGATTTCCATGGGCGCCTGCGCGAACTCCGGCGGCATGTACGACATCTATTCCGTCGTCCAGGGCGTGGATAAATTCATCCCGGTCGATGTGTACATCCCGGGCTGCCCGCCGCGTCCGGAGGCCTATATGCAGGCGCTGATGCTGCTGCAGGAGTCCATTGGTAAAGAACGTCGTCCGCTCTCATGGGTGGTTGGCGATCAGGGCGTCTATCGCGCCAATATGCAGTCGGAACGCGAGCGTAAACGCGGCGAACGTATTGCAGTGACCAATCTGCGGACGCCGGACGAGATTTAATTTGCGCCTGCGGGCGGGAGAAACACTTCGCAAATCAATCTACAACAGCGCGAAGTCTCGCCCGGCAGTCACCACGGACCTTTTGCAATGGTGAACAATATGACCGATTTAACCGCGCATGACGCCGCACCAGCCTGGCAAACCCGCGATCACCTTGATGACCCGGTGATCGGCGAACTGCGCAACCGCTTTGGGCCGGATGCCTTTACCGTTCAGCCAACCCGCACCGGCGTACCGGTGGTATGGGTCAAGCGCGAGCAGCTGCTTGAGGTGGGTGATTTCCTGAAGAAATTGCCGAAGCCTTACGTGATGCTGTTTGACCTGCACGGTATGGACGAACGTCTGCGCACGCACCGCGATGGCCTGCCCGCCGCGGATTTTTCCGTTTTCTATCACCTGATTTCCATCGACCGCAACCGCGACATCATGCTCAAGGTGGCGCTGTCTGAAAACGATCTGCATCTGCCAACCTTCACCAAACTGTTCCCCAACGCCAACTGGTATGAGCGTGAAACCTGGGAAATGTTTGGTATTACCTTCGATGGCCACCCAAATCTGCGTCGCATCATGATGCCGCCGACCTGGGAAGGCCACCCGCTGCGTAAAGACTACCCGGCGCGCGCCACCGAATTCGATCCGTTTGAGCTGACCAAAGCCAAACAGGATCTGGAGATGGAAGCGCTGACTTTCAAACCGGAAGAGTGGGGCATGAAACGCGGCACCGACAACGAGGACTTCATGTTCCTCAACCTCGGTCCGAACCACCCGTCCGCGCACGGTGCCTTCCGCATTATTCTGCAGCTGGATGGCGAAGAGATCGTCGACTGCGTGCCGGATATCGGTTACCACCACCGCGGCGCCGAGAAGATGGGCGAGCGCCAGTCCTGGCACAGCTACATCCCGTACACCGACCGTATCGAATACCTTGGCGGCTGCGTCAACGAGATGCCGTACGTGCTGGCCGTAGAAAAACTGGCCGGGATCACCGTGCCGGATCGCGTCAACGTGATCCGCGTGATGCTCTCCGAACTGTTCCGCATCAACAGCCACCTGCTGTATATCTCAACCTTTATTCAGGACGTCGGCGCGATGACGCCGGTCTTCTTCGCCTTTACCGATCGGCAGAAAATCTACGATCTGGTGGAAGCGATCACCGGTTTCCGTATGCACCCGGCGTGGTTCCGCATCGGCGGCGTCGCGCACGATCTGCCGCGCGGCTGGGATCGTCTGCTGCGTGAGTTCCTCGAGTGGATGCCGAAGCGTCTGGACTCCTATGAAAAAGCCGCCCTGCGCAACACCATTCTGAAGGGCCGTTCCGTCGGCGTGGCAGCCTATACCGCCAAAGAGGCGCTGGAGTGGGGCACCACCGGCGCAGGCCTGCGCGCCACAGGTATCGGCTTCGACGTGCGTAAATGGCGTCCTTATTCTGGCTACGAAAATTTCGACTTCGAAGTCCCGACCGGTGGCGGCGTTTCTGACTGCTACACCCGCGTGATGCTGAAAGTCGAAGAGCTGCGCCAGAGCCTGCGCATTCTTCAGCAGTGCCTCGACAATATGCCGGAAGGGCCGTTCAAAGCGGATCACCCGCTGACCACGCCGCCGCCGAAAGAGCGCACGCTGCAGCATATCGAAACCCTGATCACCCACTTCCTGCAGGTATCGTGGGGCCCGGTCATGCCGGCCAACGAATCCTTCCAGATGATTGAGGCGACCAAGGGGATTAACAGTTACTACCTGACCAGCGACGGCAGCACCATGAGCTACCGTACCCGCGTCCGCACGCCGAGCTTTGCGCACCTGCAGCAGATCCCGTCGGCGATCCGCGGCAGCCTGGTATCCGACCTGATCGTCTATCTGGGTAGTATCGATTTTGTTATGTCAGACGTGGACCGCTAATTATGCACGAGAATCAACAACCACAAACCGAGGCTTTTGAGCTGAGTGCGGCAGAGCGTGAGGCTATTGAGCACGAGAAGCACCACTACGAAGACCCGCGTGCGGCGTCCATCGAAGCGCTGAAAATCGTTCAGAAACAGCGCGGCTGGGTGCCGGATGGCGCGATCTACGCCATTGCCGATGTGCTGGGCATCCCGGCCAGCGACGTCGAAGGCGTGGCGACGTTCTACAGCCAAATTTTCCGCCAGCCGGTTGGCCGTCACGTGATCCGCTATTGCGACAGCGTGGTGTGTCACATTACCGGCTATCAGGGGATTCAGGCCGCCATCGAGAAGAAGCTGAACATCAAGCCAGGGCAGACCACCTTTGATGGCCGCTTTACCCTGCTGCCGACCTGCTGCCTGGGCAACTGCGACAAGGGACCGACCATGATGATTGATGAGGACACTCACAGCCATCTGACGCCGGAGGCAATTCCTGACCTGCTGGAGCAGTACAAATGAAAACCGTAATTCGTACTGCGGAAACGCATCCGCTCACCTGGCGCCTGCGCGACGACAAGCAGCCGGTCTGGCTGGACGAGTATCGCAGCAAAAATGGCTATGAAGGGGCGCGAAAAGCGCTGACCGGCATGGCGCCGGACGAGATCGTCACGGCGGTAAAAGACGCTGGCCTGAAAGGGCGCGGCGGCGCGGGCTTCTCCACCGGTCTGAAGTGGAGCCTGATGCCGAAAGACGAATCCATGAACATCCGTTACCTGCTGTGTAACGCCGATGAGATGGAGCCGGGCACCTATAAAGACCGCCTGCTGATGGAGCAGCTCCCGCACCTGCTGGTGGAAGGCATGCTGATCTCCGCCTTTGCGCTGAAGGCTTATCGCGGCTACATCTTCCTGCGCGGAGAGTATATCGAAGCGGCCCAGCATCTGCGCCGCGCGATTGCCGAAGCCACCGAGGCGGGCCTGCTGGGGAAAAATATCCTCGGCACTGGTTTTGACTTCGAGCTGTTTGTCCACACCGGGGCAGGACGCTATATCTGCGGCGAAGAGACGGCGCTGATCAACTCCCTGGAAGGCCGCCGCGCTAACCCGCGCTCCAAGCCGCCGTTCCCGGCGAGCTCCGGCGTGTGGGGTAAGCCGACCTGCGTCAACAACGTGGAAACCCTGTGCAACGTGCCGGCGATTCTGGCTAACGGCGTCGAGTGGTACCAGAACATCTCCACCAGTAAAGATGCCGGCACCAAGCTGATGGGCTTCTCCGGCCGCGTGAAGAACCCGGGTGTCTGGGAGCTGCCGTTCGGCACCACGGCCCGCGAGATCCTTGAAGATTACGCCGGCGGTATGCGCGATGGCCTGAAGTTTAAAGCCTGGCAGCCGGGTGGGGCAGGGACCGACTTCCTCACCGAAGCGCACCTCGATCTGCCGATGGAGTTCGAAAGCATTGGTAAAGCGGGCAGCCGTCTGGGCACCTCGCTGGCGATGGCCGTTGACCACGAGATCAACATGGTCTCGCTGGTGCGCAACCTCGAAGAGTTCTTTGCCCGCGAGTCCTGTGGCTGGTGTACGCCGTGCCGCGATGGTCTGCCGTGGAGCGTGAAGATCCTGCGCGCCCTGGAGCGCGGCGAAGGTCAGCCTGGCGATATCGAAACGCTTGAGCAACTGTGTCGATTCCTGGGCCCAGGGAAAACCTTCTGCGCGCACGCGCCGGGCGCGGTTGAGCCGCTGCAGAGCGCGATTAAATATTTCCGCGAAGAATTCGAGGCTGGCATTAAGCAGCAGTTCAGCAATACCCATGCAATCAACGGGATTCAGCCGAACCTGCTTAAGACGCGCTGGTAATCTAAAGGTTTTTTTATTTTTGGAAGCACGCTAATGGCTACGATTCATGTAGACGGCAAAGAATACGAGGTCAACGGAGCGGACAACCTGCTGGAGGCTTGTCTCTCTCTTGGGCTTGATATTCCCTACTTTTGCTGGCATCCGGCGCTAGGGAGCGTCGGTGCTTGCCGCCAGTGTGCGGTGAAGCAATATCAGAACGCGGAAGACACGCGTGGTCGCCTGGTGATGTCCTGTATGACTCCGGCATCCGACGGCACCTTTATTTCTATCGACGACGGCGAAGCGAAGCAGTTCCGCGAAAGCGTGGTGGAGTGGCTGATGACCAACCACCCGCACGACTGCCCGGTCTGCGAAGAGGGCGGCAACTGCCACCTGCAGGATATGACGGTGATGACCGGCCATAGCTTCCGCCGCTATCGTTTTACCAAGCGTACCCACCGCAACCAGGATCTGGGGCCGTTTATTTCTCACGAAATGAACCGCTGCATCGCCTGCTACCGCTGCGTGCGCTACTATAAAGATTATGCCGACGGCACCGATCTGGGCGTTTATGGCGCTCATGACAACGTCTACTTCGGCCGCCCGGAAGATGGCACGCTGGAAAGCGAATTCTCCGGCAACCTGGTGGAAGTTTGCCCGACCGGCGTCTTCACCGATAAAACGCACTCCGAGCGTTACAACCGTAAGTGGGACATGCAGTTTGCGCCGAGCATCTGCCAGCAGTGTTCCATTGGCTGTAACATCAGCCCTGGCGAACGCTATGGCGAGCTGCGTCGTATCGAAAACCGCTATAACGGGACCGTTAACCGCTACTTCCTCTGCGACCGCGGTCGTTTCGGCTATGGCTACGTAAACCTCAAAGATCGTCCGCGTCAGCCGGTTCAGCGCCGCGGCGACGATCTGATCGCGCTCAACGCCGAACAGGCGATGCAGGGGGCGGCGGATATCCTGCGCCAGTCGAAGAAAGTCATTGGTATCGGTTCTCCGCGCGCCAGCATTGAAAGCAACTTCGCGCTGCGCGAGCTGGTCGGTAGCGAAAACTTCTATACCGGCATCGCCAAAGGCGAACAAGCGCGCCTGCAGATGATGCTTAAAGTGCTGCGCGAAGGCGGGATCCATACCCCGACGCTGCGCGATATCGAATCCTACGATGCGGTACTGGTGCTGGGCGAAGACATTACCCAGACCGGCGCGCGCGTTGCCCTGGCAGTACGCCAGGCGGTGAAAGGGAAAGCACGCGAAATGGCGGCGGCGCAGAAAGTGGCCGACTGGCAGATTGCGGCAATTCTCAACATCGGACAGCGCGCCAAGCATCCGTTATTTGTCACTAATATCGACGACACTCGCCTCGATGACATCGCGGCGTGGACCTACCGCGCGCCGGTGGAAGATCAGGCGCGTCTGGGCTTTGCTATCGCCCATGCGCTGGATGACAGCGCGCCGGCGGTTGATGGCCTGAGCCAGGACCTGCAGGGTAAAGTCGATGTGATCGTTCAGGCGCTGGCCGGGGCGAAAAAACCGCTGATTATCTCCGGCACTAACGCCGGCAGCATGGAAATCATTCAGGCTGCCGCTAACGTGGCGAAAGCGTTGAAAGGCCGCGGCGCCGATGTTGGCATCACGATGGTTGCCCGCGCGGTGAACAGCGTCGGTCTGGGCATGATCGGCGGCGGCTCGCTTGAAGAGGCGCTCGACGAACTGGAAAGCGGCGCCGCAGACGCAGTTATCGTGCTGGAAAACGACCTTCACCGTCATGCTTCCGCCTCCCGCGTCGACGCAGCGCTCTCCAAAGCGCCGCTGGTGATGGTGGTTGACCATCAGCGCACGGCGATTATGGACAAAGCGCACCTGGTGCTCTCCGCAGCAAGCTTTGCGGAAAGCGACGGTACCGTGGTGAACAACGAAGGCCGCGCCCAGCGTTTCTTCCAGGTCTACGACCCGGCCTACTACGACGCGAAAACCGTGATGCTGGAAAGCTGGCGCTGGCTGCATTCTCTGCACAGCACCGTTAACAACCGTCAGGTTGACTGGACGCAGCTGGACCATGTTATCGATGCCGCGATTGCCGCACTGCCGCAGCTGGCGGGCATAAAAGATGCCGCGCCGGATGCGACCTTCCGCATTCGTGGGCAGAAACTGGCGCGTGAACCGCACCGCTACAGCGGCCGCACGGCGATGCGCGCTAACATCAGCGTCCACGAGCCGCGTCAGCCGCAGGATAAAGACACGATGTTCGCCTTCTCCATGGAAGGGAACAACCAGCCGTCTGCCCCGCGTTCGCAGATCCCGTTCGCCTGGGCGCCGGGCTGGAACTCCCCGCAGGCATGGAACAAGTTCCAGGATGAAGTGGGCGGGAAACTGCGCCATGGCGATCCGGGCGTCCGCCTGTTTGAAGCTTCCGCCAGCGGGCTGGAATACTTCACGGCGGTGCCGGCCAGCTTCCAGGCGGAAGAGGGGAAATGGCGTATCGCACCTTACTATCACCTGTTTGGCAGCGATGAGCTGTCACAGCGCGCGCCGGTGTTCCAGAGCCGGATGCCTGAGCCGTACATCAAGCTGAACCCGGCGGATGCCGCGAAGCTTGGCGTCAACGCCGGGGCGATGCTCTCCTTTAGCGTGGAAGGCCAGACCCTGCGTCTGCCGCTGGTTATCTCTGAAGGTCTGACCGCAGGACAGGTTGGCTTACCGATGGGCATGCCGGGCATTGCGCCGGTACTGACCGGATCGCGTATTGATTCACTGCAGGAGGCGAAAGCATGAGCTGGTTAACGCCGGATCTTATCGACATTCTGTTAAGCATCCTGAAGGCCGTGGTCATTCTGCTGGTGGTGGTCACCTGCGGCGCGTTCATGAGCTTCGGCGAGCGTCGTCTGCTCGGTCTGTTCCAGAACCGCTACGGGCCAAACCGGGTGGGCTGGGGTGGTTCGCTGCAGCTGGTCGCCGACATGATCAAGATGTTCTTTAAAGAGGACTGGATCCCGCGCTTTTCCGATCGCGTGATCTTTACTCTGGCGCCGGTTATCGCCTTTACCTCGCTGCTGCTGGCCTTCGCTATCGTGCCGGTCAGCCCGACGTGGGTGGTGGCTGACCTGAACATCGGGATCCTGTTCTTCCTGATGATGGCAGGCCTGGCGGTTTACGCGGTGCTGTTCGCCGGTTGGTCGAGCAACAACAAATACTCCCTGCTGGGGGCGATGCGTGCTTCCGCGCAGACCCTAAGCTACGAAGTGTTCCTCGGCCTCTCCCTGATGGGCGTGGTGGCGCAGGCGGGGTCATTCAATATGACCGATATCGTCAACAACCAGGCGCATCTGTGGAACGTTATCCCGCAGTTCTTCGGCTTCGTGACGTTCGCCATCGCCGGCGTGGCGGTGTGTCACCGTCACCCGTTCGACCAGCCGGAAGCGGAGCAGGAGCTGGCCGATGGTTACCACATTGAATACTCCGGCATGAAGTTCGGTCTGTTCTTCGTGGGTGAATACATCGGTATCGTCACCGTTTCAGCGCTGATCGTCACGCTGTTCTTCGGCGGCTGGAATGGCCCGTGGTTACCTCCTTTCATCTGGTTCGCGCTGAAAACCGCGTTCTTCATGATGATGTTCATTTTGATCCGCGCATCATTACCGCGTCCGCGCTATGACCAGGTAATGTCCTTTGGCTGGAAGGTATGCCTGCCGTTAACGCTGGTCAACTTGTTGGTAACGGCGGCTGTCATTCTCTGGCAGGCGCAATAAGGGGTGAATTGAACATGACCTTAAAAGAATTATTGGTGGGGTTCGGCACCCAGGTCCGGAGTATCTGGATGATTGGCCTGCATGCCTTCGCCAAACGTGAAACCCGGATGTACCCGGAAGAGCCGGTCTATTTGCCGCCGCGTTATCGCGGCCGCATCGTGCTGACGCGCGATCCGGACGGTGCAGAGCGCTGCGTCGCCTGTAACCTGTGTGCGGTAGCCTGCCCGGTGGGCTGTATTTCGCTGCAGAAAGCAGAGACGGTAGACGGCCGCTGGTACCCTGAGTTCTTCCGCATCAACTTCTCACGCTGCATCTTCTGCGGTCTGTGCGAAGAAGCGTGCCCGACCACGGCGATCCAGTTGACCCCTGACTTCGAGCTGGGTGAATACAAACGTCAGGATCTGGTGTACGAAAAAGAGGATCTGCTGATTTCCGGTCCGGGCAAATACCCGGAATATAACTTCTACCGGATGGCGGGTATGGCAATCGACGGCAAAGATAAGGGCGAAGCGGAAAACGAAGCTAAGCCGATCGACGTCAAGAGCCTGTTACCGTAAGGAGAGGGCAATGGAATTCGCTTTTTATATCTGTGGCCTGATCGCCATCCTCGCAACCTTGCGGGTCGTCACCCACACCAATCCGGTGCATGCGCTGCTGTACCTGATCATTTCGCTGTTAGCGATTGCCGGGGTGTTCTTCTCGCTGGGCGCGTACTTCGCCGGGGCGCTGGAGATTATCGTCTACGCTGGGGCCATTATGGTGCTGTTCGTCTTCGTGGTGATGATGCTCAACCTGGGCGGCAGCGAAATCGAACAGGAACGCAAATGGCTGCAGCCGGGGATCTGGATTGGCCCGGCCATCCTCTCCGCAGTGCTGCTGGTGGTTATCGTTTACGCCATTCTGGGGATTAACGACCAGGGTATCGACGGCGCGGCAATCAACGCTAAAGAAGTGGGTATTGCGCTGTTTGGGCCGTACGTCCTGGCGGTGGAGCTGGCCTCCATGCTGCTGCTGGCGGGCCTGGTGGTCGCCTTCCACATCGGTCGCGAAGAGCGCGCCGGCGAGGTGCTGAGCAACCGCGTGAACGACAGCGACAAAAGAAAAACGGAGGAACACGCATGATCCCCTTAACACATGGACTGATCCTCGCGGCCATCCTGTTTGTGCTTGGTCTGACGGGGCTGGTGATCCGCCGCAATCTGCTATTTATGTTGATCAGCCTGGAAATCATGATTAACGCCGCCGCGCTGGCCTTTGTGGTGGCGGGCAGCTACTGGGGCCAGGCAGATGGTCAGATTATGTATATCCTGGCCATCAGCCTTGCGGCTGCGGAAGCGAGTATCGGTCTGGCGCTGCTGCTGCAGCTCCATCGTCGCCGCCAGAACCTGAACATCGATTCAGTAAGTGAGTTGCGTGGATGAACATGCTTGCCTTAACCATTCTTTTGCCATTGATTGGCTTTGTGCTGCTGGCCTTCTCCCGCGGGCGCTGGTCGGAAAACCTTTCCGCCACCGTTGGCATGGGCTCGGTAGGCCTGGCGGCGTTGGTCACCGCCTATGTCGGCGTCGACTTTTTCGCTAACGGCAAACAGGCGGTCAGCGTGCCGCTGTGGACCTGGATGTCGGTAGGGGATTTCAACATCGGCTTCAACCTGGTGCTGGACGGCCTGTCGCTGACCATGCTCTCCGTGGTGACCGGCGTCGGCTTCCTGATCCACATGTTCGCCTCCTGGTATATGCGCGGTGAAGAGGGCTACTCCCGCTTCTTCGCCTACACCAACCTGTTTATCGCCAGCATGGTGGTTCTGGTACTGGCCGACAACCTGCTGCTGATGTACCTGGGTTGGGAAGGGGTGGGTCTCTGCTCTTACCTGCTGATCGGCTTCTACTACACCGATCCGAAGAACGGCGCCGCAGCGATGAAAGCGTTTGTGGTGACCCGCGTCGGCGACGTGTTCCTCGCCTTCGCGCTGTTCATCCTCTACAACGAACTGGGTACCCTCAACTTCCGCGAAATGGTTGAGCTGGCGCCGCAGCACTTTGCTAACGGCAGCACCACGCTGCAGTGGGCGACGCTGATGCTGCTCGGCGGCGCGGTCGGTAAATCCGCCCAGCTGCCGCTGCAAACGTGGCTTGCCGATGCGATGGCGGGTCCGACGCCGGTTTCCGCGCTGATCCACGCCGCGACCATGGTCACCGCGGGCGTCTACCTGATCGCCCGTACCCACGGTCTGTTCCTGATGACGCCGGAAGTGCTGCATCTGGTCGGGATCGTCGGGGCGGTTACCCTGGTGCTGGCGGGCTTCGCCGCGCTGGTGCAGACCGACATTAAACGCGTTCTCGCTTACTCCACGATGAGCCAGATTGGCTACATGTTCCTCGCGCTGGGCGTGCAGGCATGGGACGCGGCGATTTTCCATCTGATGACTCACGCGTTCTTTAAAGCGTTGCTGTTCCTGTCGTCTGGTTCGGTGATTCTCGCCTGCCATCACGAACAGAACATCTTCAAGATGGGCGGCCTGCGCAAATCTATTCCGCTGGTGTACGTCTGCTTCCTGGTGGGGGGCGCGGCGCTGTCCGCTCTGCCGCTCATTACCGCAGGCTTCTTCAGTAAGGATGAGATCCTGGCGGGGGCGATGGCCAACGGTCATATCAACCTGATGGTGGCGGGCCTGGTCGGCGCCTTTATGACCTCGCTGTACACCTTCCGCATGATTTTCATTGTGTTCCACGGTAAAGAGCAAATTCACGCGCACGCAGGGAAGGGGATCACCCATCATCTGCCGCTGATTGTGCTGCTGGTGCTGTCCACCTTCGTTGGCGCGCTGATCGTGCCGCCGCTGGAAGGCGTCTTACCGCAGACCACTGAACTGGCGCACGGCAGCGTGATGACGCTGGAGATTGCCTCCGGGATCATCGCTATTGCCGGCATCCTGATCGCCGCATGGCTGTGGCTGGGCAAACGCACCCTGGTGACCTCTATCGCCAACAGCGCGCCTGGCCGCTTCTTCGGTATCTGGTGGTTCCATGCCTGGGGCTTCGACTGGTTATACGACAAAGTATTCGTTAAGCCATTCCTCGGCATTGCCTGGCTGCTGAAGAGCGATCCGCTGAACTCGTTGATGAACATCCCGGCGCTCCTCTCCCGCTTCGCAGGTAAAGGCCTGCTGGTGAGCGAGAACGGCTATCTGCGCTGGTATGTGGCGTCAATGAGCATTGGCGCGGTGGTGGTGCTGGCGCTGCTGATGGTATTGCGTTGAGTTTGAGAACGATTGTGTTGCCCGGCGGCCCGGTGCTTGCCGGGCCTACGGGAGCGTAGGTCGGGTAAGCATTAGCTCCACCCGACAAAACAAGCCTCAAACCGAAGTGAATTTTCTGTGAGAATTCGTTGAAAATCAGGTCGTAAAGGACAGGCGTTATCGGCGAAGTCAAAGTGGACGCCGCCTGCGCGGAGCAATCGGAGCGTACTAAAGTACGTGAGGATTGTGAGCACAGCCGGAGTTCGTTATGACGAGTAAGATAGCCTGAACCGGACTTAAATAAGGAATAAAAATCACCATGTTATTGCCTTGGTTGATATTAATCCCCTTTATCGGCGGCTTCCTGTGCTGGCAGACCGAACGCTTTGGCGTGAAAGTGCCGCGCTGGATCGCGCTGATTACCATGGGACTGACGCTGGTGCTTGGCCTGCAGCTGTGGATGCAGGGCGGCTATTCTCTGACGCAATCCGCGGGTATTCCGCAGTGGCAGTCTGAGTTCGTGCTGCCGTGGATCCCACGCTTCGGCATTAGCATTCATCTGGCGATCGACGGCCTGTCGCTGCTGATGGTAGTGCTGACCGGCCTGCTCGGCGTGCTGGCGGTGCTCTGTTCCTGGCGCGAAATCGAAAAATACCAGGGCTTCTTCCACCTCAACCTGATGTGGATCCTGGGCGGCGTCATCGGCGTGTTCCTCGCCATCGACATGTTCCTGTTCTTCTTCTTCTGGGAAATGATGTTGGTGCCGATGTACTTCCTGATTGCGCTGTGGGGCCACAAAGCCTCTGATGGTAAAACGCGTATCACGGCGGCCACCAAGTTCTTCATCTATACCCAGGCGAGCGGCCTGGTGATGCTGATTGCCATTCTGGCGCTGGCATTCGTCCACTTCAACGCCACCGGCGTGTGGACTTTCAACTATGAAGAGCTACTGAAAACCCCGATGTCCCACGGCGTGGAATATCTGCTGATGCTCGGCTTCTTCATCGCCTTCGCGGTGAAAATGCCGGTGGTGCCGCTGCACGGCTGGCTGCCGGACGCCCACTCCCAGGCGCCGACCGCCGGTTCCGTCGACCTTGCGGGGATCCTGCTGAAAACTGCGGCCTACGGTCTGCTGCGCTTTGCGCTGCCGCTGTTCCCGAACGCCTCCGCCGAGTTTGCGCCTATCGCCATGTGGCTGGGCGTGATCGGGATCTTCTACGGCGCGTGGATGGCCTTTGCCCAGACTGATATCAAACGTCTTATCGCCTACACCTCCGTGTCCCACATGGGCTTCGTGCTGATTGCTATCTACACCGGCAGCCAGCTGGCGTATCAGGGGGCGGTGATCCAGATGATTGCTCACGGTCTCTCCGCGGCGGGTCTGTTTATTCTCTGCGGCCAGCTGTACGAACGTCTACATACCCGTGACATGCGTCAGATGGGCGGTCTGTGGAGCAAAATTAAATGGCTGCCGGCGATGTCGATGTTCTTCGCCGTCGCCACCCTGGGGATGCCGGGCACCGGTAACTTCGTCGGCGAATTTATGATCCTGTTCGGCAGCTATAAAGTGGTGCCGGTGATCACCGTGATCTCGACCTTTGGTCTGGTATTCGCGTCCGTTTACTCGCTGTCGATGCTGCATCGCGCTTACTTCGGTAAAGCGAAAAGCGAAATCGCGGCGAAAGCGCTGCCGGGGATGTCCCTGCGTGAACTGTCTATCATCCTGCTGCTGGTGGTGCTGCTGGTGCTGTTGGGCTTCTTCCCACAGCCGATCCTCGACACCTCGCATGCTGCGATGAGCAACATTCAGCAGTGGTTTGTTAATTCTGTTTCTACTACAAGGCCGTAATTCGCCATGACAATAACTCCACAACAACTGATCGCACTGCTACCGCTGCTGATCGTCGGCTTGACGGTGGTGGTTGTGATGCTCTCCATTGCGTGGCGACGCAATCATTTTCTCAATGCCACGCTGTCGGTTCTCGGGCTTAATGCCGCGCTGGTCTCGCTCTGGTTCGTCGGCCAGAATGGGGCAATGGACGTCACGCCGCTGATCCGCGTTGACGGCTACGCGATGCTCTACACTGGGCTGGTGCTGCTGGCGAGTCTCGCCACCTGTACTTTCGCCTATCCGTGGCTTGAGGGTTACAAGGACAACAAAGAAGAGTTCTACCTGCTGGTGCTGATCGCCGCCCTGGGCGGCATTCTGCTGGCCGGTGCGAATCATCTGGCGGCGCTGTTCCTCGGCATTGAGTTAATCTCGCTGCCGCTGTTCGGCCTGGTCGGCTACGCCTTCCGCCAGAAGCGTTCGCTGGAAGCGAGCATCAAATACACCATCCTCTCCGCGGCAGCCTCCTCTTTCCTGCTGTTCGGTATGGCGCTGGTGTATGCGAACTCCGGCAACCTGTCCTTCCTTGCGCTGGGCAAGAGCCTGGCGGACAACACGCTGCACGAGCCGCTGCTGCTGGCGGGTCTCGGCCTGATGATCGTCGGTCTTGGCTTTAAGCTGTCGCTGGTGCCGTTCCACCTGTGGACGCCGGACGTTTACCAGGGGGCGCCTGCGCCGGTCTCCACCTTCCTGGCGACCGCCAGCAAGATCGCCATCTTCGGCGTGGTGATGCGTCTGTTCCTGTACATGCCGGTGGGCAACAGCGAAGCGGTGCGCGTGGTGCTGGGGCTGATCGCCTTCGCCTCTATCATCTTCGGTAACCTGATGGCGCTGAGCCAGACCAATATCAAACGTCTGCTCGGTTATTCTTCTATCTCCCACCTCGGCTATCTGCTGGTGGCGCTGATCGCCCTGCAAAGCGGCGAAATGTCGATGGAAGCCGTTGGCGTCTACCTGGCCGGCTACCTGTTCAGCAGCCTCGGCGCGTTCGGCGTGGTCAGCCTGATGTCCAGCCCATACCGTGGCCCGGACGCGGACTCGCTGTTCTCCTACCGCGGTCTGTTCTGGCACCGTCCGATCCTGTCGGCGGTGATGACGGTGATGATGCTCTCCCTGGCCGGTATCCCAATGACTCTCGGCTTTATCGGTAAGTTCTACGTGCTGGCCGTCGGTGTTCACGCCCATCTGTGGTGGCTGGTTGCCGCGGTGGTTGTCGGCTCGGCGATCGGTCTCTACTACTACCTGCGCGTGGCGGTGAGCCTGTACCTGAGCGCGCCGGAGCAGCTGAACCGTGATGCGCCGTCGAACTGGCAGTACAGCGCTGGCGGTATCGTGGTGCTGATCTCTGCCCTGCTGGTGCTGGTGCTCGGTATCTGGCCGCAGCCGCTGATTAGCATCGTGCAGCTGGCGACGCCGCTGATGTAAGTGGATTGACTCAATAAAAAAACCGCCGGAATGGCGGTTTTTTTATGCCCGGAATGTTACGCCACCGTGTAAACCATAAAGTCTTCCGCCAGCAGGGTGTCCGGGAAAATCTCCCGGCATTCCGCCAGCATCCGCAGGCAGCCCTCGGCATCGTAGCGTGAGCTAAAGTGGGTGGCGATAAGCGTGCCGACGCCTGCCTCTTTAGCCAGCGTCGCGGTCTGCTGACTGGAGGAGTGGCCGCGACTATTGGCTTTCTCCGCCATCGCCTGCTCCAGGGTGGTCTCGTGGACCATCACATCCGCGCCGCGCGCCATCTCCAGCGCCTGCGGGCAGGGAGCGGTATCGCCAAAGATGGCCAGCGTTTTACCCGGCGTGGCGGGCCCCAGGTAGCGGCTGCCGTCGATCACCCGGCCATCCGCCAGCGTCACCTGTTCACCGCGCTTAAGGCGGTGAAACAGCGGCCCGGGAGGCACGCCGTCGGCAATCAGCTGGGCGGCGTCGAGGGCGCCGGGCTTGTCGTGTTGCTCAATGCGATACCCGTAGCACTCCACCGGATGGCTAAGCGGGAACGCGGTGACCCGATAGCCCTCTTCGTCGAACACCAGACCGGGGCCGACTTCGATGATGGTCAGAGGATAGTCGGTCCACGAGCCGCTGAGGCGCAGCGCGGTGTCAATGAATTCTTTTATTCCTGTTGGTCCGTAGACCGTCAGCGGCAGCGAATTCCCCTGCATCGAGCGGCTGCACAGCAGTCCGGGCAGGCCGAACAGATGGTCGCCGTGCAAATGGGTAATAAAGATCTTATTCAGTTTGCCAGGATGATGGGGCGTATGCAGAAACTGATGCTGGGTCCCTTCGCCGCAGTCAAACAACCACATTTCGGCGCGGGTTGGCTGTTGCAAATTGAGTATTATCGACGTCATATTACGCGTGCGGGTCGGCACCCCGGCGGATGTCCCCAAAAAAGTTAATTCCATCGTCCAGTGTCCTCAGGGCGAGTCGCAAAACATCAGTATATCAATAAGGAGCAGCAGATGATGACCTGGCAGGATCTCCATCATAGTGAACTCACCGTTCCCCAGCTGTATGCGCTGCTGAAGCTGCGCAGCGAAGTCTTTGTCGTGGAGCAGCAGTGCGCTTATCAGGATGTCGACGGCGATGATTTGGTTGGGGAAAATCGCCATCTGCTCGGCTGGCGCGATGGCGAACTGGTGGCTTATGCGCGGATCCTTAAAAGCGAAGAGATGTACGATCCGGTGGTGATTGGCAGGGTTATCGTCAGCCCCGCCGCGCGCGGCGAAAAGCTTGGCCATCAGCTGATGGCGCAGGCGCTGGCCAGCTGTCAGCGGCACTGGCCGCAAAAGTCGATTTACCTTGGGGCGCAGGCGCACCTGCAAGCTTTTTACGCCCACTTCGGTTTTACGGCGGTGACTGAGGTCTATGATGAGGATGGCATTCCGCACATCGGCATGGCGCGGGAAAGCCGCGCTGTTTGACCCCTCAACACTCATATTCCAACCCTGTTCCGGGCCGGCGTGCAGGTGAGATAAAACCCGCTCCCTCGTCATGGGTACTGCTATTCCGCCGTCGAACCCCTTATAATGTGGGGTTTTACCACCGTGGAGGTTTGCGTGCTGTCTGTTTCCACTGCGCTGGCCCGTTTACGTGACGGCCTGAGTGAGCCCTTTCCTGACTCACCCGGCACGCGAATTATCGATATTGCCTTTCCGCTGAATGATGCCTTCGATCCGCTGCTATGGTGCGGCCAGCAGCCGCAGTGGCCGCAGTTCTACTGGCAACAGCGCAATGGCGATGAGGAACTGGCGGCGCTGGGGGCGGTAAAAAGCTTTCCCTCGCTCGACGCGGCGAACCGCTTTTTACACCAGGCCGGACGGCAGGATCTGCGCATCTGCGGCCTGAATGCGTTTGAACCGCAGCAGGGCCGGCTGGTGCTGCCGCGTCTGGAATGGCGTCGGTGCGGCGGCAGGGCCGTGATGCGGCTGGTGCTGCACAGCGACCGCTCCCTTCGCGACGATGCCGTGACGGCGCGTGATTTTCTCGCCAGCCTGACCACCGCCCAGGCGATCCCTGGCGCTATCCCGCCGCTGCTGAGCGAGCGCCACTCCTCCGACTATCCTCAATGGCAGGCAATGATAGACCAGGCGACGCAGGCCATTGCCGCCGGCGACATGGATAAAGTGGTGCTGGCGCGGGCAACCGACCTGCAGTTTGCCGCCCCGCTGGATGCCGTGAGCATCATGGCGGCCAGCCGCCGCAGCAATCTTAACTGTTTTCATTTCCTGATGGCGTTTAATCCCCGGCAGGCGTTTTTCGGCTCCACGCCGGAGCGGCTGTGGCGCCGGCGCGGCGCGCTGCTGCGCACCGAAGCGCTGGCGGGGACCGTCGCGAACCATCAGGATGACGCGAAGGCGCAGCAGCTGGCCGACTGGTTGATGAAAGACGACAAAAATCAGCGGGAAAACATGCTGGTGGTGGAGGATATCTGCCAGCGCCTGCAGAGTGAGGCCTCGACGCTGGACGTTCTGCCGCCGCAGGTGGTGAGGTTGCGCAAGGTACAGCATCTTCGACGCTGCATCTGGACCGAGCTGGCGGAGCCTGACGACAGCCGCTGTCTGCTGCAGCTGCAGCCTACCGCCGCGGTGGCCGGCCTGCCGCGGCGGGCGGCGCTGGCATTCATTCAGCGCCATGAACCTTTTTCCCGTGAATGGTACGCCGGTTCCGCCGGGTATCTGTCGCTGGCGCAAAGCGAGTTTTGCGTGGCGCTGCGTTCGGCGAAAGTGGACAACGACACCCTGCGACTGTATGCCGGGGCGGGGATCGTCAGCGGCTCCGATGCGCTGCAGGAGTGGCAGGAGATTGACAACAAAGCGGCCGGGCTGCGCTCGCTACTCTGTCCATAAGCGGGAATGACGATGCATATCAAAACGCCGTCACTTTGGCTTATCTATACTTAGCATCAATATTTGATACCGGACAATTTCATGTCAGTAAGCGCATTTAACCGACGCTGGGCGGCAGTGATCCTGGAAGCTTTAACGCGCCACGGCGTGCAGCATATCTGCATCGCGCCGGGCTCGCGCTCGACACCCTTAACCCTGGCGGCGGCGGAAAACCGCGCCTTTATCCATCATACCCATTTTGACGAACGCGGCCTCGGCCACCTGGCGCTCGGTCTGGCGAAAGCCAGTCGCCAGCCGGTGGCGGTCATTGTGACCTCCGGGACCGCCACCGCGAACCTCTATCCGGCGCTGATTGAGGCGGGTCTCACCGGGGAAAAGCTGATTCTCCTGACCGCCGACCGTCCGCCGGAGCTGATCGACTGTGGCGCCAATCAGGCGATTCGTCAGCCGGGGATGTTCGCCTCCCATCCGTCGCAGACGATTTCTCTGCCGCGTCCCTCGCAGGATATTTCCGCCCGCTGGCTGGTCTCGACCATCGACCAGGCGCTGGGCGAGCTGCACGCCGGCGGGGTGCATATCAACTGCCCGTTCGCCGAACCGCTGTATGGCGATATGGATGATACCGGCGTGGAGTGGCAGCAGCAGCTCGGCAGCTGGTGGCAGAGCGATAAGCCCTGGCTGCGTCAGGCGCTGCAGAGGGAAAGTGAGAAACAGCGCGACTGGTTCTTCTGGCGGCAAAAGCGCGGCGTGGTCGTGGCGGGCAGAATGAGCGCTGCCGAAGGGAAAAAAGTGGCCGAGTGGGCCCAAACCCTCGGCTGGCCGCTGATCGGCGATGTCCTGTCGCAGACCGGGCAGCCGCTGCCGTGCGCTGACCTGTGGCTGGGCAATGGCAAAGCGGTGAGCGAGCTGGCGCAGGCGCAGATCGTGGTTCAGCTCGGCAGCAGCCTGACCGGCAAGCGGGTTCTGCAGTGGCAGGCCACCTGCGAGCCTGATGAATACTGGCTGGTGGATAATCTGCCCGGTCGTCTCGATCCGGCACAGCACCGCGGCCGCCGTCTGCTTGCCAGCGTTGACCGCTGGCTTGAGCTGCACCCGGCGGAGAAACGCCAGCCGTGGGCGACGGCCATTCCTGAACTGGCCCGTCAGGCGTGGGAGGCGGCGGTCGCCAGCAACGAACCCTTTGGCGAAGCGCAGCTGGCGCAGCGAATTCGCCGCTATCTGCCGGAACAGGGGCAACTGTTTGTCGGCAACAGCCTGGTGGTGCGCCTGATCGACGCCCTGGCGCAGCTGCCGGCCGGCTACCCGGTTTACAGCAACCGCGGCGCCAGCGGCATTGATGGCTTGATCGCCACCGCCGCCGGCGTGCAGCGCGCCAGCGCCAGGCCAACCCTGGCCATCGTCGGCGATCTTTCGGCGCTGTACGATCTCAACTCGCTGGCTCTACTGCGCCAGGCGTCGGCGCCGCTGGTGCTGATCGTGGTGAACAACAACGGCGGGCAGATTTTCTCCATGCTGCCGACGCCGCAGGACGAGCGGCGTCAGTTCTACTTAATGCCGCAGGATGTTGATTTCAGCCACGCGGCGGCGATGTTCGGCCTGGCCTATCATCGCCCGGCTGACTGGCAGGCGCTGGATGAGGCGCTGGCCGGCGCCTGGCGCAGTGCAGGGGCGACGGTGATTGAGCTGGCGGTCAATGAGACCGACGGCACACAGACCCTCCAGCAGCTGCTGGCGCAGGTAAGCCGCCTGTGACTCTCAGCGCGGCTATCGAACATGGCCAGCCGGGTTATCCCTGGCTGGTCTTTCTGCACGGTTTTTCCGGCGACCGCAACGAGTGGCGGGAAGTGGGCGACGCGTTTCGCGCCTGGCCGCGGCTGTATCTCGATCTGCCGGGCCACGGCGGCTCCGCGAATATCGCAGTGCAGGACTTTGCCGGGGTCAATATCCTGCTGCAGGCTACGCTTAATAGTTACAACATACTTAAATACTGGCTGATCGGTTACTCGCTGGGGGGCCGGGTGGCGATGAACTTCGCCTGCCAGCCGCGCGCGGGTCTGCGCGGCCTGATCGTCGAAGGCGGCCATCCGGGCCTGCAGGATGCCGAAGCGCGGCTGGTGCGGCGCAGCAACGACAGCGCCTGGGCGGACCGTTTTCGCCATGAGCCGTTGGCGCAGGTCTTTGCCGACTGGTATCAGCAGCCGGTCTTCGCTTCACTGAACGCCGGGCAGCGCGCGGCGCTGGTCGCCTTACGCAGCCGGAACAACGGCGCGACGCTGGCGGCGATGTTGCAGGCAACCTCCCTTGCCGGGCAGGCCGATCTGCGCGCATCCCTGCAGGCGCGCGATTTCCCCTTTCATTACCTGTGCGGCGAGCGCGACGCGAAGTTTCATGCCATCGCCCAGGCGCTCGCGGCGGATCTCCATCTTATTCACCATGCCGGACACAACGCGCACCGGGACAACCCGGCGGCGGTGATTGCCTGTCTGGCGCAGATTTTGGCAAGTTAACTGAAGGACATTCTATGATCTCTCTTGATGAAGCAATGCTCTATGCCCCTGTTGAATGGCACGATTGTTCCGAAGGCTATACCGATATTCGCTACCACAAATCGGCCGACGGCATTGCCAAAATCACTATCAACCGCCCGCAGGTGCGCAACGCCTTCCGCCCGCTGACCGTCAAAGAAATGATCCAGGCGCTGGCGGATGCCCGTTATGACGACAATATCGGGGTGATTGTCCTGACCGGCGAAGGTGAGAAAGCCTTTTGCGCGGGCGGCGATCAGAAAGTTCGCGGTGATTACGGCGGCTATCAGGATGACTCCGGCGTACATCATCTCAACGTACTCGATTTTCAGCGCCAGATCCGCACCTGCCCGAAACCGGTGGTGGCGATGGTGGCCGGCTACTCTATCGGCGGCGGCCACGTGTTGCACATGATGTGCGATCTGACCATCGCGGCGGAAAACGCCATCTTCGGTCAGACCGGGCCGAAGGTCGGCTCCTTCGACGGCGGCTGGGGCGCCTCCTATATGGCGCGCATCGTCGGGCAGAAAAAAGCGCGGGAAATCTGGTTCCTCTGCCGTCAGTATGACGCCCAGCAGGCGCTGGATATGGGGCTGGTGAACACCGTGGTGCCGCTGGCGGATCTGGAAAAAGAGACGGTGCGCTGGTGTCGGGAAATGCTGCAGAACAGTCCAATGGCGCTGCGCTGCCTGAAAGCGGCGCTGAACGCCGACTGCGACGGCCAGGCCGGTCTGCAGGAGCTGGCCGGCAACGCCACCATGCTGTTCTACATGACGGAAGAGGGGCAGGAAGGCCGCAATGCCTTCAACCAGAAACGTCAGCCGGACTTCAGCAAATTTAAACGGAATCCCTAATGCGCATTTCGCAGGTTTACCGCTGGCAGATACCGATGGACGCGGGCGTGGTGCTGCGCGAACGGCGGTTAAAAACCCGCGATGGGCTGTTCATCCGCCTGCGGGAGGGTGAACGCGAAGGCTGGGGGGAAATATCTCCCCTGCCGGGATTCAGCGCAGAGACCCTGGAGGAGGCGCAGGCGGCGCTATTGCTCTGGGCGCAGGCCTGGCGCGACGGCGCGGAGCCGGCGCTTCCTGCGCTGCCCTCTGTCGCGTTTGGCATCAGCTGCGCGCAGGCGGAGCTCAGCGGCGAGCTGCCGCTGGCCGCGGATTATCGCGCAGCGCCGCTCTGCTCCGGCGATCCGGATGAGCTGTTCGCCAGACTGGCGGCGATGCCCGGCGAGAAAGTCGCTAAGGTGAAAGTGGGTCTCTGGGAGGCGGTCCGCGACGGCATGGTGGTTAATCTGCTGCTGGAAGCCATCCCCGACCTGCAGCTGCGTCTGGATGCCAACCGGGCCTGGACGCCGCTGAAAGCGCAGCAGTTTGCGAAATACGTCAATCCGGCGTATCGCCAGCGCATTGCCTTTATTGAGGAGCCTTGTAAAACGCCGGAGGACTCACGAGCCTTTAGCCGCGAAACCGGGATCGCTATCGCCTGGGATGAAAGCCTGCGCGAGGCGGATTTTCGCTTCGTCGCCGAGCCGGGCGTGCGCGCGGTGGTGATCAAGCCGACGCTAACCGGCAGTTTACAACAGGTTCAGCAGCAGGTCGCCGCGGCCCATGCGCTGGGGCTGAGCGCGGTGATCAGCTCGTCAATCGAGTCCAGCCTCGGGTTAACCCAGCTGGCGCGGGTTGCCGCCTGGCTGACGCCGCAGACCATCCCCGGACTGGACACCCTGTCGCTGATGGGCGCCCAGCTGGTGCGGCCGTGGCCGGAAAGCACCCTGCCGATGATCAACATGGATACGCTGGAGCCGCTGCTGTGACCTTTCACGACTGGCCCTGGCGCCACTGGCGCCAGCGGCGCGGAGAGGCGCAAGCGCTGCGCCTGAATGACCAGCCGCTGACCTGGCGCGACCTGTGCGCCCACGTTGACGCGCTGGCGGCCGGCTTTGCCGCGCAGGGCGTAACGGCAGGTCACGGGGTGGCGCTGCAGGCTTTTAACCAGCCGTCGACGCTGCTGGCCTGGCTGGCGCTGCTGCAGTGCGGCGCGCGGGTGCTGCCGCTGAATCCGCAGCTGCCCGCAGCGTTGCTGCAGGAACTGCTGCCAGCGTTGACCGTCCAGCATCAGCTGGTGCTTAACGGCGATGCGCTGCCGGGGGATTTACCGGCGTTAACCCTGCAGGCGGCAGCGGGAACCCATGCTGTGCCGTGGCGCGGGGATCGTTTCGCTTCAATGACGCTGACTTCGGGGTCGACCGGTCTGCCGAAGGCGGCAGTGCATGATGCCAGCGCCCATCTGGCCAGCGCCGCCGGCGTGCTGGCGCTGATGCCGTTTGCCGCAGAAGATGACTGGCTGCTGTCGCTGCCGCTGTTTCATGTCTCCGGACAGGGGATTATGTGGCGCTGGCTGCTGGCCGGCGCGCGGCTGACGGTGCGCGATAAACAGCCGCTGGCGCAGATGCTGCAGGGCTGCACCCACGCTTCGCTGGTGCCGACTCAGCTGTGGCGCCTGCTGAATGACGGTGCTGCGCTCTCCCTCAAGGCGGTGCTGCTTGGCGGCGCGGCGATCCCGGTCGAGTTGACCGAGCGGGCGCGGGGGCAGGGGGTACGCACCTACTGCGGCTATGGCCTGA
This sequence comes from Klebsiella sp. 7-CIP_Kleb., assembly GCF_050378655.1. NCBI lineage: Bacteria > Pseudomonadati > Pseudomonadota > Gammaproteobacteria > Enterobacterales > Enterobacteriaceae > Klebsiella > Klebsiella sp. 7-CIP_Kleb. The sequence goes on along the minus strand of NZ_JBNRLJ010000001.1, from coordinate 1,307,208 downwards.
CCGAATTTGCTTCCACCGTCTGCGCCAAAGAGGCCGACGGCGCGGCGGATGTGGGCGCGCCGTTGCCGGGGCGGGAGATGAAAATCGTTGCCGGCGAGGTCTGGCTGCGGGCGGCGAGTATGGCCGCGGGCTACTGGCGCGACGGTCAATTGTTGCCATTGACCAACGACGAAGGGTGGTTTGCCACCCGCGATCGCGGCGAGATCATCAATGGACGGCTCACTCTCCTCGGGCGCCTGGATAATCTCTTTTTCAGCGGTGGGGAAGGGATCCAGCCTGAGGAGGTGGAACGGATCATCGTGGCGCATCCGCAGATACAACAGGCGTTTGTCGTGCCGCTGGACGATGCGGAATATGGCCAGCGTCCGGTCGCGGTGGTGGAATGCGATGACGGCTGCGAGATGAGCGTGCTGGCGGCATGGAGCGCGGAGCGGCTGGCGCGTTTCCAGCAGCCGGTGCGTTGGCTGCGGCTGCCGGAAACGTTAAAGAACGGTGGGATTAAGATCTCGCGCCGGGCGCTGCGCGAATGGGTCAATTCGCCGGCTTAGCCGATATTGGCTTCGGCGCGACGCTGGCGCTGTTTACGCCGCAGACGCAGCAGCGGCGGCACCACCAGCACGGCGATGGCCAGCACCAGCAGCGTTTTGGTCACTCCACTTTGCCACAGGATCGCCAGGTTGCCGTTGCTGATGGACAGCGCGCGACGCAGGTTCTGCTCCAGCATCTCCCCCAGCACGAAGCCAAGGATCAGCGGCGACATCGGGAAGTGCATTTTGCGCATGATGTAGCCAAGCACGCCAAGCCCCACCATCAGCAACAGGTCAAAAGTGGTGCTGTGTACCGCGTAAACGCCGACGGCGGAGACCGCGGCGATGGCCGGGACCAGAAACCACAGCGGAATGGTCAGCATACGGGTGAACAGGCCGATCAACGGAATGTTCATGATAAGCAGCATCACGTTAGCGATCAGCAGGGCGGCAATCAGCCCCCAGACGATATCCGGCTGTTCGGTGAACATCGCCGGGCCGGGCGTAATGTTATACAGCGTCAGCGCGCCCATCATCACCGCGGTGGTGCCGGACCCTGGCACGCCGAGCGTCAGCATGGGAATAAAGGAACCGCAGGCGGAGGCGTTATTGGCCGCTTCCGGCGCCGCCACGCCGCGAATATCTCCCTTGCCGAAGTTATCGCTGTTACCGCTGAGTTTTTTCTCCGTCATGTAGGTAATGGCGCTGGCGATGGTCGCCCCGGCGCCGGGCAGAATACCGACGAAGAAACCCACCACCGAGGAGCGCAGCGTCGCGCCGACGCACTGTGCGGCCTCTTTGGTGTTAAACAGCATCCGTCCGGTTTTCCGCACCAGGGTTTGTCCGCCGCTGGTGCTCTCCAGCATCAGCAGGATCTCCGAAACCGAGAACAAGCCGATCACCACCACAATAAACTGCACGCCGTCGGAGAGATGGACGCTGTCGAAGGTGAAGCGGTAAACCCCGGTATTGGCGTCCACTCCCACCGTCGCCAGACCCAGGCCGATTAACGCCGCGAGGAACGACTTCAGCGGGTTCTGCGCCATCATGCTGCCAAGACAGGCGATGGCGAAGACCATCAGCGCGAAGTATTCCGCTGGACCGAACGCCAGCGACCACTGGGCGAGCAGCGGCGCGAACAAAATAATGCCGCCGATGGCGATCAGTGAGCCAAAGAAGGAACTGACGGCGGAAATCGACAGCGCAACGCCGCCGCGACCCTGCTGGGCCATCGGATAGCCGTCGAGGGCGGTCATAATGGCGGCGGCATCGCCGGGCACGTTCAACAGAATCGATGAGATTCGCCCGCCGTATTCGCAACCGATATAGACCGTCGCCAGCAGGATCAGCGCCGATTCCGCGGGCAGGTGAAGGGCGAAAGCCAGCGGCAGCAGGATCGCCACGCCGTTGATAGGGCCCAGCCCCGGCAGCAGGCCGACGATCGTCCCGACAAAGCAGCCGATCAGGGCGATCAGCAGGTTCTCCGGCGTCATGGCGACGGCGAAGCCCTGCGAGAGATAGATCCAGGTATCCATAAACGCCTCCGTTAATTAAACCAGATGCCGAGGGGCAGGGTGACATCGAGCAGGGTGTCGAAGGCGTACCATAACGACACGCCCATCGCGACGCCGGCAATGCCCGCCGCCGGCAGCGTCGCGCCGAACAGCAGACCAATGATCGCCGTCAGCAGCGCGGTGGCCAACAGAAAACCGAGCCATTCAAACCCCCAGGCGTACACCACCAGCACCACGACCATGGTCAGCAGACGCTGCAGCACATGCCGTCCCGGCCACTCGACGGCGTCCGGGCGACGCAACAGCATTAACGCCGAGCACAGCAGCATCAGGCCGATGATCCCGAGCGGGAAGGGGCGCGGGCCGACGGGTTCATAGGAGTATTCGCTATGGATCTGCCAGGCGATAAACAGACCGCCAGTACATAACAACAGCCATACTCCGGCAAAAATACGATCGCTCATGAGCGCCTCCGCGGTTTATTTTGCCAGGCCAAAGGCTTTCGCCTGTTCGCGGTAGTCGCTGACCTGCTGCTTAACGTAGGTATCGAGCGCCTTGCCGTTCATATTGAATTCAAACAGGCCGCGCAGTTCACGTTGCTTTTTGAACGCTTCGGTTTGCTGCAGTTTAGTGAATTCATCGACCCACCACTGGTACTCGGCGTCGCTGACTTTCGGGCCCATAAAGAAGCCGCGAATAATCGGCCAGACCAGGTCGTAGCCCTGCTCTTTTGCAGTGGGGACATCGGCGAGCGCCCCCGGCAGCCGTTCACTGGAGAAGACCGCCAGCACGCGGATTTTATTGCCCTGCAGATAGGGCACCATCTCGCTGAGATCGCCGGAGACTGCCTGCACATGGTTACCGAGCAGCGCGGTCACCGGCTCGCCGCCGCCTTCAAAGGCGACATAGCGCATTTTATGCGGGTCGACGTTGGCTTTTTGCGCCAGCAGCGCCGCTTTCATCCAGTCCTGACTGCCGATGGAGGCCCCGGCGCCAATCACGATACTGGAGGGGTTTTTCTCCATCGCGGTTATAAACGATTTCAGATCTTTCCATGGCGAATCGGCGCGCACGGCGATCATGCCGTAGTCGGTGCCGACGCTCGCCAGCCAGCGCACGTCATCGACGCTGTAACGGCCGAATTTACCCTGCGACAGGTTTAGCAGCGAGCCGCCGGAGAAGGCGACGACGGTCCCCGGCTCTGCCGGGCGCTGGGCGACAATGGCGTTGTAGGCCACCGCGCCCACGCCGCCGGGCATATAAGTGACGCGCATCGGTTTTTCGATGGCGCCGGTTTCCATCAGGCTCACCTGAATCAGCTTACAGGTCAGGTCAAAGCCGCCGCCCGGTTTAGCAGGCGCGATACATTCGGTGCGGGACGGGGCCTCCGCGGCGAAGGCGGATGTGGTACAGAGGCACAGCGCGATGGCGCTCAGATGACGGAGAAATGGCGTTTTCATAGGCTTCCTCAGCAGGTACAGGGCAGGTTTTTTTGATTATGTGAACCGACATATAGCGATTCGGTTGCATGATTGTTAAAACAGTTACCTTTCATTTCCCTTTCAATGCGGCAGCAACGTTACAGGATGTGATATGCGTCTCTTATTAGCCGAGGATAACCGTGAGCTGGCTCACTGGCTGGAAAAAGCGCTGGTGCAGGGCGGTTTTGCCGTGGATTGCGTCGCTGACGGGCGTGCGGCCGACCATCTGCTGCAAAGCGAGCAATATGCGCTGGCGGTGCTGGATATCGGTATGCCGGGGTACGATGGCCTTGAAGTGGTCCAGCGGCTGCGCAAGCGCGGGCAGACTCTGCCGGTGCTGTTGCTGACCGCCCGCAGCGCGGTAGCGGACCGGGTGAAAGGTTTAAATGCCGGCGCGGATGACTATTTACCCAAGCCCTTTGAGCTGGAAGAGCTCGACGCCCGCCTGCGGGCGCTGCTCCGGCGCAGCGAAGGGCAGGTGCATGAGGTGCAGCAGCTTGGTGAGCTGGCGTATTGTGACGAAGGCTATTTTTTACTCCGTGGCCAGATGCTGTCTTTGACGCCGCGCGAGCTGGCGTTATTGAAGGTGCTGATGTTTCGCCGCACCCGCCCGGTTTCGCGCCAGCAGTTATTCGAACAGGTGTTCAGTCTCAGCGACGACGTCAGTCCGGAAAGCATCGAACTCTATATTCACCGTCTGCGCAAGAAACTTCAGGCGAGCAATGTGCGTATAACCACCCTGCGCGGGTTAGGCTATCTGCTTGAGTGCGAGCGCCATGAGATGGGGTAAGCCGCAATCGCTCTATGCCCAACTGTTGCTGTTTCTCGGCCTGCCGCTGGTCCTGCTGTGGGGACTCTCCGCGTTTAATAGCTACGTCAGCGCGCTGCAGGCGGCGACGCAAGCTTACGATCGTACCCTGCTGTCGTCAGCGCGGACGGTGGCCGAGCGGTTGGTGGTGCGCGGAGGACAACTGGAGGTGAATGTGCCCTGGGTGGTGCTGGACAGCTTCGAGCTCAACATGAACGATCGCCTCTATTACAAGGTGCTTGACCCGCAGGGGAAGGTCATTTCCGGCTATGACGATCTGCCCGCGATGCCGCCCTCCACCTCGCGAACTCAGCTCTATCCGGCGCTGGCATGGTTTTATCATACCGAATATCGCGGTCAGGCAATTCGCGTGGCGCGCCTGCTGCAGCCCATCAACGAAGGGGGGATCGTGGGCATGGCGGAGATCTATATTGCCGAAACGCTGCAGTCCCGCCGCTGGCTGGCTGGACAGTTACTCTTTTCATCCTGGGTGTCGCAGGGGTTACTGGTCCTGTTGACGCTGGTGCTGGCAGCCTGGCTGCTGCGCCGCGTGCTGCGGCCCATGCGCCAGCTCTCCGCGCTGATGGTGCGCCGTGAACCCGGCCTGCTGACGCCGCTGCCGGAGCTGCTGCCCTGGTCAGAAACGCGGCTGCTGATTGTCGCGTTCAACCGCTATATCGACCGCCTGCGGGTGATGATCTCCCGTCAGGAGCGCTTCAGCGCCGATGCTTCCCATCAGCTGAAAACGCCGCTGGCGGTGCTGAAAACGCAGGCTTCGGTTGCGCTGGCCAGCGACGATCCGCAACTGTGGCGCGAAAGCCTGCAGGCGATGCGCGCCACGCTGGACGATACGGTCTTGTTAACGGAGCGGTTGCTGCAGCTGGCGACGGTAAAACAGCGGGAGCAGGCGTTTGCGGTGATTAACTTGCCGGAAATTGTGCGCAACAGCTGCTTTTCGCGTATTGCGCAAGCGCGGAGCAAACATATCGATCTTGGCTATGAGGGCGAGCAGTCGGCGGTACAGGTGGCAGGCGATAGCGTTCTGCTGGGGGAACTGTGCGCTAACCTGCTCGACAATGCCATTCGCTATACCCCGGAATATGGTACGGTCACGCTTAGCCTGCATCGCGACGGCGACGCCGTGCTGCTCAGCGTGGAAGACAGCGGCCCGGGAATTGACGACCAGCAGGTACACCAGGCGCTGATGCCGTTTCGCCGCCTCGATAACGCGGGCGCGATACCCGGTGCCGGGCTGGGGCTGGCGCTGGTAAACGATATCGCGCGTCTGCATCGTAGCCACCTGCAGCTTTCGCGCAGCGAAAGCCTGGGCGGACTGAAGGCGACGCTGCGCCTGCCGACCGTGGCGTCAGAGTAGCCCCTTCATGCTCAGGGTCAGGCGGGTGGCGGCGTTGAGATCGTAGTTTTTAAGCTCATCCGCTTTCACCCAGGCGTAATCGTCAAACTCCTCGTTGATCGTCACGTCACGATTGGCGCTGACGCAGTCGAAGATCAGATAGATCATATAGATCGCTTCCTGGCGCCCGTCGGGGTAAGTTTTAACGCGGGTATCATCGCGGAAGCTCCACGGCGCAATATGGGTAAGGATGAGTTTTTCGCCGAGCTCTTCGCGGATTTCCCGGCGCAGCGCCTCTTCAAGACGTTCCCCCGGCTCTACGCCGCCGCCGGATAAGGCCCATTGTCCGGGAAAAACGCCGCGGTCGGCAGCCATCTTGCACAACAGGTAATGGCCATCATTTTGGATTAGCGGGCAAACAATCGTCCTTTGACGCATGGTTTTTCTCCTTCAGGGGATAGGGTGGTAGGCTGATGAAACAGTTTGCGAGCCGCCTCGGTAAATCGCAACAGAAATAAAGCCCTGGCCTTGTCGAGTGCTACGTTAAGCGAAAATAACCGTATGGAGCACCGCCATGGAAAGGGCGACGAATTCCCCCTCGCCGCGCCGATCGTGCGGTGTGCCCGTTTAACGTCAATGTATTTGGCGTAAATCATATTAAACATCAATATGAATGACGCTGAATTCCCGACGCCCCGCACCGGCAACGTCCGATGCCGTAAAAAGACGCAACTGGTTACACTCTTGTGAAAAATCATTTCGCCAGGTCATTGATTCCTGACGAGTGCGCAGTAGAATTTTCGGGTTTTTTCGGGACTTCTTTGATTTTAATTTTCTGGATAGAGTAAATAATGAAAAAAAGCATTTTTATGGCGCTGGCTGGCGTCATGCTGGTTTCTTCGGCGGCCCATGCGATCAGCGTTACCGGCGAAGCAGGCGAGCATTACACCAACCTTGGGGTCGGCTTCGGCACCGAGTCCACCGGTCTGGCTGTTTCGGGTAACTGGTTGCACAGCGATAACGACGGCGACGCCGCGGGTTTAGGCCTGGGCCTGAATATTCCGCTGGGGCCGTTCCTCGCGACCGTGGGCGGTAAAGGGGTATACACCAACCCGAAACAGGGTGATGAAGGCTATGCGGCCGCGGTCGGCGGCGGCCTGCAGTGGAAAATCGGCGACAGCTTCCGTCTGTATGGCGACTACTACTATTCTCCAGATTCCCTCTCCAGCGGTATTGACAGCTATCAGGAAGCCAACGTCGGCGCCAGCTGGACCATTATGCGTCCGCTCAGCATCCAGGCGGGCTATCGCTATCTGAACCTGGCGGGTAAAGATGGCAACCGCGATAACACCATCGCCGACGGCCCGTACATCGGCGCCAGCGCCAGCTTCTAATCTCCTCCGGCGCGGTCTCTTCTTGCCGCGCCAGATTTTCCTCCTCGTCAGCCTCCCGCTTTGCGTTATAGTATTTGCCACCTGGCAGGCAAGGAGTGAGCAATGTTGAATGTGGAAATGCTGTCCACTGGCGATGAAGTGTTGCATGGTCAAATCGTTGACACCAATGCAGCATGGCTGGCGGATTTCTTTTTTAATCAGGGTTTACCGTTAACGCGCCGTCATACCGTCGGCGACGATCTCGATTCGCTGGTGGCGATTCTGCGCGAACGCAGCGAACAGGCGGATGTGCTGATCGTCAATGGCGGCCTCGGCCCCACCAGCGACGACCTGAGCGCGCTGGCCGCGGCCACCGCGAAAGGCGAAGGGCTTATTTTGCATCCGGAGTGGTTGGATACCATGACCCGCTTCTTTGCCGAACGTGGGCGGCCGATGGCGGAAAGCAACCGTAAGCAGGCGGAAATCCCCGCCAGCGCCGAGATGATCAATAACCCGGTGGGCACGGCCTGCGGCTTTGCCATCCAGCTCAATCGCTGCCTGATGTTTTTCACCCCCGGCGTACCCTCTGAATTTAAAGTGATGGTCGAGCAGGAGATTTTACCGCGTCTGCGCCAGCGCTTTACGCTGCCGGAGCCGCCGGTATGCCTGCGTCTGACCACCTTTGGCCGCTCGGAGAGCGAGCTGGCGCAAAGCCTTAATCCGCTGACGTTACCGCCTGGCGTCGTGATGGGCTACCGCTCGTCGATGCCGATCATTGAGCTGAAGCTGACCGGACCGGCTGAGCAGCGTGACGCCATGCTGGCTCTGTGGCCGGAAGTGCGTAAAGTGGCTGGCGACAGCCTGATTTTCGAAGGCACAGAAGGGTTACCGGCGCAGATTGCGCGCTGCCTGCAGGAGCGGCAGCTGAGCCTGACGCTCAGCGAGCAGTTTACCGGCGGTCTGCTGGCGCTCCAGCTGTCCCGCGCCGGCGCGCCGCTGCTGGCCAGCGAAGTGGTCCCGGCGCAGGAGGAGACGCTGGCGCAGGCGGCCCGCTGGGCGGCCGAGCGGCGCATAAACCATTTTGCCGGCCTGGCCCTGGCGGTGAGCGGCCAGGAGAACGATCATCTTAACGTGGCCCTGGCCACCCCGGACGGCACCTTCGCGCTGCGGGTGAAGTTCAGCGTCACCCGCCACAGCCTGGCGGTACGTCAGGAAGTCTGCGCCATGATGGCATTAAACCTGCTGCGTCGCTGGCTGAATGGCCAACCGCTGGCCAGCGAACATGGCTGGATTAACGTGGTGGATTCCCTCTCGCTGTAAGTCGTTTCCCGGCGCACGGGCTTCTCCCTGGCGCCGGTTGTCCAGCCTGTTGTACTCTCCTGAAAAAATTCTGTGCGTTAAGTCGCAATTTTCCGCTGCGAACGGTCCAGCATACGGGAAAGCGATTGCCCCGCGATGTCGCTCACACTTTACCGCCCGGACAACCGCAACACTGATTCCAGTATTCAGGATTGGAGTCCAGTATGTTGGAATCAACGAAAGTCCCGGCGCTGACCCGCGCGATTGAGATCCTCAATTTAATTGGCCGCATCGGACCCTGCAGCGCGGCGACGATAATAGCGGAGCTGGGGATCCCGAAAAGCACGGTTTATCTGCTGCTGGGCGAGCTGAAAAAGCAGCGCTTCATCAGTATGGATAATCAGGATAACTACTGCCTGTGGACCAAACTGGTGGAGCTGGCCGGGCAGGCGCTAAGCAAAATGGACCTGCGCGAGCTGGCGCGGCCACGCCTGACCCGGCTGATGGATGAGTGCGGCCTGCTCTGCCATCTGGGCATTATCGATCACGGTAACGCCTACTACATTCTGAAAATTGAATCACCCGCCACCATTAGCGTGCGTTCGCACGAAGGAAAGAGCCTGTCGCTTTACCGCTCCGGGATCGGCAAATGTTTGCTGGCCTGGCAGCCCGCCGGGGTTCAGGCATCCATTATCGATGAACTGCAGTGGGAGCGGGCTACGCCAACGACCATCAGCAATGCTCAACAGCTGCGGGAGGAGCTGCGGCGGATCCGCGCCCGGGGCTGGAGCTTTGATAATGGCGAGGACTACCCGGATGTGCGCTGCGTGGCCGCCCCGGTTTTTAACGCCAATAACGACCTGACCGCCGCCATCTCGGTGGTGGGCACCCGTCTGCAAATCAATGAAGACAATCGCGATTATCTGGCCGGTAAGGCGATTGCCTGCGCGAAAGATATTTCACGACTGCTGGGGTGGAAAAGCCCCTTCGAACAACTCGCCTCATCATAAGGAGAACACCATGACCCTACCGAAAATTAAACACGTCCGTGCCTGGTTTACCGGCGGCGCCACGGCAGAGCAGGGCGCCGGCGGCGGCGATTACCACGATCAGGGGGCTAACCACTGGATTGACGATCATATCGCTACCCCGATGAGCAAATATAAACAGTATGAGCAGTCCCGCCAGTCGTTTGGCATCAACGTGCTGGGCACGCTGATTGTGGAAGTGGAGGCTGACAACGGGCAGACCGGCTTTGCCGTGTCGACGGCCGGAGAGATGGGCTGCTTTATCGTCGAAAAACATCTCAACCGCTTTATCGAAGGCAAATGCGTCAGCGATATCAAACTGATCCATGACCAGATGCTCAACGCCACCCTCTACTACGCAGGATCCGGCGGTCTGGTGATGAACACTATCTCCTGTGTCGACCTCGCGCTGTGGGATCTGTTCGGGAAAGTGGTTGGCCTGCCGGTCTACAAACTGCTGGGCGGAGCGGTGCGTGACGAAATCCAGTTCTATGCTACCGGCGCTCGTCCGGATCTGGCGCAGGAGATGGGCTTTATCGGCGGCAAAATGCCCACCCACTGGGGGCCGCACGATGGCGACGCCGGGATCCGCAAAGACGTCGCCATGGTGGCGGACATGCGCGAAAAATGCGGCCCGGATTTCTGGTTAATGCTGGACTGCTGGATGAGCCAGGACGTTAACTATGCCACCAAACTTGCCCATGCCTGCGTCCCTTACAACCTCAAGTGGATCGAAGAGTGCCTGCCGCCGCAGCAGTATGAAGGCTATCGCGAGCTGAAGCGCCAGGCGCCCGCCGGGATGATGGTGACCAGCGGCGAGCACCACGGCACCCTGCAGTCCTTCCGCACCCTGTCGGAGACCGGGATTGATATTATGCAGCCCGACGTCGGCTGGTGCGGCGGCTTAACCACGCTGGTGGAGATTGCGGCTATTGCAAAAGCGCGCGGTCAGCTGGTGGTGCCGCACGGCTCGTCGGTGTACTCACATCATGCGGTGATCACCTTCACCAACACGCCGTTCAGCGAGTTTCTGATGACCAGTCCGGACTGCGCCACGCTGCGTCCGCAGTTCGACCCGATCCTGCTCGGCGAGCCGGTGCCTGAGAGGGGGCGCATTCATAAATCGGTACTGGATAAACCCGGCTTTGGCGTCGAGCTCAATCGCGACTGCAGCCTGAAACGTCCTTATCAACACTGATCCCCCGGGCCGCCCGGCGGCCCACGCCTGAGGATATTATGATGAGCAACACACTGCTGGAGAGCGTGGTGAAGAAAAACCGCGCCCGCTTAATCCCCTTTATGCTGGCGCTGTACGTGCTGGCGTTTCTTGACCGTTCGAATATCGGTTTCGCCAAAGAGACCTACCAGCTGGATACGGGCCTCAGCAACGAAGCCTATGCGCTGGGGGCGGGGATTTTCTTTGTGGTCTATGCCTTTCTCGGGGTACCGGCCAACCTGCTGATGCGCAAATTCGGCGCCAGAAAATGGATCGGCTGCACCACGCTGCTGTGGGGCGTGCTGTCGGCGGCGATGGCGTGGGCGGATACGGAAGCGAAATTCCTGCTGGTACGCACCCTGCTGGGCGCGGCGGAGGCGGGCTTCTTCCCCGGCATGATCTACCTCACTTCACAGTGGTTTCCCCAGCAAAACCGCGCCAGCATTATGGGGCTTTTTTATATGGGGGCGCCGCTGGCGCTGACGCTCGGTTCGCCTTTATCCGGCGCGCTGCTGGAGATGCATGGGTTTATGGGCCATCCCGGCTGGTTCTGGATGTTTGTGATTGAAGGCCTGCTTGCTGTCGCCGCGGGAGCGTTCACCTTCTTCTGGCTGGACGATTCGCCGCAGCATGCCCGCTTCCTGAGCGCTGCGGAGAAACAGGCGCTGATCGGCGAGCTGGCGCGAGAGGAGGAGAAAAAGGTCACCTCGCGCCTGTCCGATGCGCTGCGTAACGGGCGGGTCTGGCAGCTGGCGCTGATTTACATGACCATTCAGGTGGCGGTCTATGGCCTGATTTTCTTCCTGCCTACTCAGGTCGCCGCGCTGTTGGGCACCAAAGTCGGCTTCATTGCGTCGGTGGTGACGGCTATCCCATGGGTGGCGGCGCTGTTCGGCACCTGGCTTATCCCTCGCTACTCCGATCGCACCGGCGAGCGGCGCAATATTGCCGCGCTGACGCTGCTGGCGGCAGCGGTCGGGATTGCGGTTTCCGGACTGGTGGCGCCGGTGCTGGCTATCATCGCGCTGTGCGTGGCGGCGGTTGGGGTGATTGCCGTGCAGCCGGTCTTCTGGACGATGCCGACGCAGCTGCTCTCCGGCACGGCGCTGGCCGCCGGGATTGGCTTCGTTAACCTGTTTGGCGCCATCGGCGGCTTTCTGGCGCCAATCGTTCGCGTGCAGGCCGAAACGCTGTTCGCCAGCAGCGCCGCCGGATTGTTAACCCTGGCCGGTGTGGCCATCGTCGGGGTGATCATCATCTTCTCATTAAGCCTCACCCGCGCGGTTCCTCAGCGCGGCAGCGTACAGCATTGATTAAAGGAATCGCTATGAACGCACTGTTATCTAACCCCTTCAAACGTGGATTATTACGCGGTGAGACGCAAATTGGCCTGTGGCTGAGCTCGACCTCCTCCTATATGGCGGAGATTGCCGCCACCTCAGGATATGACTGGCTGCTGATCGACGGCGAGCATGCCCCGAACACCATTCAGGACCTTTATCATCAGCTCCAGGCCATCGCTCCCTATGCCAGTCAGCCGGTGATCCGACCGGTGGAGGGCAGCCGCAGTCTGATAAAACAGGTGCTGGATATTGGCGCCAGAACGTTGCTGGTGCCGATGGTCGATACCGCCGAGCAGGCGCGGGAAGTCGTCTCGGCAACCCGTTATCCTCCCGTCGGTAGCCGCGGCGTGGGCGCCGGCGTGGCCCGGGCGGCACGCTGGGGCAGAGTGGAGAATTATATGGCGGAGGCGAATGACGAGCTCTGTCTGCTGATTCAGGTAGAGAGCCGAACCGCGCTGGAAAATCTGGACGCTATCCTCGAGGTGGAGGGCATTGACGGCGTATTTATCGGTCCGGCGGATCTCTCCGCTTCGCTGGGGCACCCGGACGATGCCGGCCATCCTGACGTGCAGCGGGTGATTGAGCAGAGCATCCGGCGCATTCGCGCGGCGGGAAAAGCGGCCGGATTTCTGGCGGTCGACCCGGCGATGGCGGAAAAATGTCTCGCCTGGGGGGCCAATTTCGTCGCCGTCGGGGTCGATACCATGCTCTACACCGAGGCGCTGGACCGCCGGCTGGCGATGTTTAAATCCGCCAGCGCTCAGCCGCAGGGGAAAGCGAGCTATTGACGGCGCAGGCTGGCGCCGGACTCAGACGAGCGCCTGCGCCAGCACCGTCAGCGGATGTTCGCAGCGTTTGCTGGTGGACATCTCAATCTGCCATTTGCAGGTCTCGCAGTCGGTGACGACGATGTCGGCTCCGCTCTCCTCAATCTGACGGAACAGCGGGGCGCCGATAGCCTGGGATACCGCGTAATTCTCAGTCTTAAAGCCGTAGGTGCCGGCGATGCCGCAGCACTGCGAATCCAGCACCTCCAGCTGCAGGCCGGGGATCAGCCGCAGCAGTTCGAGGGTATACAGCGACCAGCCCATTTTCTCCATATGGCACGGCGTGTGATAGACCACCTTCAGCGGCAGCCGGCGCAGCGGCAGCGTTTTGCCACTATCCAGTTGTTTCCAGATCCAGCGAGTGGCCAGTTCCACCCGGTCGCGGAGATCGCTGTTGTCAACATCCAGGAGGTGAGGGTATTCATCGCGCAGGGTAAAGGTGCAGGTCGAAGAGGTGGCAATGATCGGCAGCGCGTTTTCCCGCATCGCGGCGACGTTGCTCAGCGCCTGCTTACGCGCTTTGTCAAAAAAGCCGTTGGCGATCAGCGGCACGCCGCAGCATTTTTCCCTTGATAACAACTGCACGCCGGTGCCCAGCGCATTGACGACGCGAATCAGGTCCTTGCCCAGCTGCGGGTGGTTATAGTTGACGTAGCAACCATGAAAGAAGGCCACCTGCTCAGGGTACTGCGTCTGGTGGGCCGCGAGCTGGCGGTAAGCGCGGCGGAAGGTACCGAAGCCATATTTCGGCAGCGTGCGGCGATGATCGATATGGAGCGCTGCGTCGAGCAGGCGGCGTACCGGTTTTAAGCCGGTGGTGGCATTAACCAGTGGGGCAAAGGGGGTGGAAAGGGTGCCCATCAGGTCGGTATGGCTGAGGATGGCGTCGCGCAGGGTCGGCTTTTGCTGGCCGTACTGTGCCCGGGCGCGTTGAATGATATCGCCAATTTTCACATCCGACGGGCAGGCCACCTCACAGCGCTTGCAGTTGATGCAGTACTTGAGCGCCTCATCGTAAAGCGCGCCATCCTTCAGGCGGAGGCGTTCGCCATCCGGCCCCGCCTGTTTCGGCCCGGGATAACGCGGATTGACCCGGCTTACCGGACAGGTGGTGGTACAGACCGTGCACTTAATGCAGCTTTCAAAATGGGTATCGTTCATGGCCGGCCTCCGGCAAGGGCGTGGATCTGTCTGGCGGCGTGCAGCGCGGTGACGGCACAGACCCCGCCGCTGCAGCCGAGCTGAATGGCATCGAACCCGCCGAGCAGTGAACCGATGGCGAACAGATTGCTGAACGGCTGCCCGCCCAGCAGGGGACGCAGCAGGGCATCGGTTTTCACCCCGAAGCGCTGCCACGGCTGGGAGGCAAAGAAGTCCCGCTGGTACCAGTCGTCGCGCGGCAGGGTCTGTTGCAGATCGAGACCAAGAATGGGTTCGCGCACGCTCTCCCGCGTGGCGACAAGACCGTTACTGAAAAAGCTGCCGCTGGCCAGCACGGTAAAACGCGGACGCAGCGCAATATCGCCGTGATTTCGCGTCCAGACGGCCTCGACTGCGCCCTGTCGATGGCTGATGTTCACCACTTCATCGCCGGCAAGCCAGGTGCCGCCGCCGCGAATAAACTGCCGCTGCAGCAGACTGTGCAGGCGCATCCCGGGAACCGAAGGCGGCAGCGTCGGCAGCAGACGCAGCGGGCAGGGCAGGCGCGCCTGCAGCCAGTGGTACAGGCGATCGTCGGCGAGACCAAAGCAGGCGGGCATGATCAGCAGCTCATGCTGCTGCGCCAGGGGCAGCAGCGCCGTGTGCAGGGCAGGCCAGTGGTTTTCATCGTCGAGGAGGCGGGCGATATTGGCGGCGCGAAATTCGGTGGGGTTGTCACGCAACACATCCAGCAGCGGTAACTCGATTTCCGCCGCCACGGCGGTAACGCCGGTTTGCCCGAGCGCGGCGGCGGCGAGATGCGGCTGAAAATCGGCAAAGCCGCTGATCCCCACCAGGCAGACCCCTTGTCGGGGGAGTGGCGCGACAGGAACCTCCTGCGGCGATAGCCACGCCGCGCGCAGCGTCCCCAGCGGCGTTACTCGCCGGTGCGGGTGGTGCGCGTCGCCCTGCATCACCGCCCCGCAGGCGGTCAGCAGGGCTTCAGTCTGTTTAGCGTATTCGAGCACCGCCCCGGCGCCGAGCCGGGAATAAGGGTGCTCAGGAAGCAGTTCAGCGAGCTGCTGCAGACCTTGCGCGAGGTCAGTGACGTTATCGCCGTTCGGCAGCGCCGAGAGCAGATCTAACGACGCGGAGGAAAAATGCAGCGCGCTTTGCCCGCGGCTGATGATAACGCTGCGCAGGCCGGACTGATTCAGCGTCAGGCCGCACAGCAGACCGGCCAGTCCGCCGCCGATAATCGCGCAGTCAAATTTCATCCTGATGCTCCTGTGGCAGTCCGCACAGGCCGAGGTAGACCCAGCGGGTGAATTCGCTTTCGCGCAGCGCGTCGCCCCAGGCGATGGGCTGCACGCCCTTCCAGCGTTCATTGAGAAACGCCGACAGCTGGGCCAACGACTGCGCGGGGGTGGTGACGTTAAAGCGCTGCAGCAGCCCGGCGGCGCGGCAGGCGCAGAGTTCCCCCTGGCAGGTCCCCATGCCAATCCGGGTACGGCGGCGCAGGTCGAGCAGGGTGTTAACCGCCAGATTTTCCACCGCGTATTTCACTTCACCAGCGGTGACGGCTTCGCATTCGCAGACCAGGCTACGGTGCTGGCGGCTGTCGCCAAGCCAGGCCGGAGTGCGATCGCCATGGCGGTAGACGGCAGAGCCGCGCAGCGGGCCAGGCAGGGAGATAATTTTTCGCAGGGTGCTTTCCGTCGGCTCCTGTGAGCCGGGCAGCGGGCTCTCGGCCGTGGTACAGGGGGTGGTGTTGCCCAGCTTACGACAGACGGCGTCGGTGGCCCACTCGGCCATCAGGCGATAGGTCATCAGCTTGCCGCCGGTGATGGTAATGAAGCCTTCCATGCCGTCACGCTGAGCATGATCGAGCAGGACGATGCCGCGGCTGACGCTGCGTCCGCTGGGATCGTTGTCGCTGGCCACCAGCGGGCGGACGCCGGAGTAGGCGCGGAGGATCCGGGTGCGGCCCATGACCGGCGCCAGCTTTTCGCCTTCGCGCAGCAGGGTATCGACTTCCGCGGTCGTGACCCGGTTGTCGTCAATTTCGTCATAAGGAATATGCATCGAGGTGGTGCCGATCAGCGAGATGGTATCCCCGGGCACCAGAATATCGGCATCGGCCGGCTTACGGCAGCGGTTGATCACCAGGTTGTTAATCCGGTGGTCGAGGATCAACAGCGATCCCTTCGCCGGGAACATGGTGATGCGCAGGTCGGCATATTCCGCAATGCGCTGCCCCCAGATCCCGGCGGCATTAACCACTACCCCGGCGTACAGCGTGCGGGCCTGGTGAAGCTGACTGTCGTATACCTGGACGCCGCAGACGCGATCGCCCTGGCGCAGCAGGCCAGTGACTTCGCAGCCGGTGAGGATCTGCGCGCCGTGTTCGCGGGCGTCGAGCATATTGGCCGCGGTGAGGCGAAACGGGTCAATGGTGCCGTCCGGAACCTGCACCGCCCCCAGCAGCGCCGGGTTGACGGCGGGCTCGCGGCGCAGCGCCTCCTGCGCAGAGAGCGGCGTGGCCTCTATGCCAGCCTGCTGGCAGGCGGCGATAAAGGTCTGCTGATATGCCAGATCGTCTTCAGGCAGGGTTATGAACAGACCGCCGGCCGGTTCGATACAGTGACGGGCGATGCGGCGCAGGATGCGGTTCTCACTGATGCATTCGCGGGCGGATTCGTTGTCGGTCACCGCATAGCGGGCGCCGCTGTGCAGCAGCCCATGATTACGGCCGGTGGCCCCGGTGGCGATATCATGACGCTCAATGAGCAGTGTGCGTAATCCGCGCCGGGCGCAATCGCGGGCGATACCGGCGCCGGTTGCTCCGCCGCCGATGATAATAACCTCGCTATCCAGACGTCCCGTCATCTTCAGCTCCTTTGCTTTCGTTTAACACCATTTAGCCACAGTCTATAAGGTTATTGTTTGATTTCGAGCATATTCGCGCGTTATTTGAGCGTGTTATGTGATTTCGTGCTCACATTGGAACCTTTTGTCATATTTCTGTAACAAATTGTGCGATGTTTCACAGTATCAGTTCTACGTATTGCCTACCATCGCGGCCAGATTCGAAGTTAGTGATTAATCTGGGATTGTTGTCGTGACGTTAGTAAAAAACAGCAAGGGCCACGGAGGCTGATATGTTAAGTATTTTTAAACCCGCCGCGCATAAAGCGCGTTTGCCAGCCGCGGAGATCGACCCGCTCTATCGTCGGTTACGCTGGCAGATTTTTATCGGCATCTTCTTTGGTTATGCCGCTTACTATCTGGTTCGTAAGAACTTTGCCCTGGCGATGCCCTATCTTATCGAGCAGGGTTTCTCCCGCGGCGACCTCGGTTTCGCCCTTTCCGGCATCTCCATTGCCTACGGATTTTCGAAATTCATCATGGGATCGGTCTCTGACCGTTCGAATCCGCGCATTTTCCTGCCGGCGGGGCTGATCCTCGCCGCGCTGGTGATGCTGGTGATGGGCTTCGTACCGTGGGCCACCTCGAGCATCATGATCATGTTCGTGCTGCTGTTCCTCTGCGGCTGGTTCCAGGGGATGGGCTGGCCGCCGTGCGGCCGTACCATGGTCCACTGGTGGTCGCAGAAAGAGCGTGGCGGAATTGTTTCAGTGTGGAACTGCGCGCATAACGTCGGCGGCGGGATCCCGCCGCTGTTGTTCCTGTTGGGTATGGCCTGGTTTAACGACTGGCACGCGGCGCTCTATATGCCGGCGTTCGCCGCTATCCTGCTGGCGATTTTCGCCTTTGCGATGATGCGCGATACTCCGCAATCCTGCGGCCTGCCGCCAATCGAAGAGTATAAAAACGACTATCCGGATGACTATAGCGAAAAGCACGAAGAAGAGCTGACGGCGAAGCAGATCTTTATGCAGTACATTCTGCCGAACAAGCTGCTGTGGTACATCGCGGTCGCCAACGTCTTCGTTTATCTGCTGCGCTACGGCATTCTCGACTGGTCGCCGACCTACCTGAAAGAGGTGAAGCACTTCGCGCTGGATAAATCCTCCTGGGCCTACTTCCTGTACGAGTATGCCGGGATCCCGGGCACCCTGCTGTGCGGCTGGATGTCGGATAAGGTGTTTAAAGGCAACCGCGGCGCCACCGGCGTGTTCTTTATGACCCTGGTGACCATCGCTACCATCGTGTACTGGCTGAACCCGGCGGGTAACCCGGGCGTGGATATGGCCTGTATGATTATTATCGGCTTCCTGATCTACGGCCCGGTGATGCTGATTGGTCTGCATGCGCTGGAGTTGGCGCCGAAGAAAGCTGCCGGCACTGCGGCAGGCTTCACCGGTCTGTTCGGTTACCTCGGCGGCTCCGTGGCCGCGAGCGCCATCGTCGGCTACACCGTCGATTTCTTCGGCTGGGACGGCGGCTTTATGGTGATGATCGGCGGCAGCGTGCTGGCGGTCGTCCTGCTGGTTATCGTGATGCTCGGTGAACGCCGCCATCATCAACAGCTGAAACAAGCCTAAGGAGCGGCGATGAACATGAAACTCACCGCGCTAATGAGCGGCATGATGTTGGCCAGTTCGGCGCTGTGCTTCAGCGCGACAGCGGCGGATAAACTTGTCATCGCCCACCGGGGCGCCAGCGGTTATCTGCCTGAGCATACCCTGCCGGCGAAAGCGATGGCTTACGCGCAGGGGGCGGATTACCTTGAGCAAGACCTGGTGATGACCAAAGACGACCGGCTGGTGGTGTTGCACGACCATTATCTCGACCGGGTGACCGACGTCGCTCAGCGCTTCCCGCAGCGGGCGCGTCAAGATGGCCGTTTCTATGCCATCGACTTTACCCTGGCCGAGATTAAGTCGCTGAAGTTTACCGAAGGCTTTGAGCCGAAAGATGGCAAGAACGTGCAAACCTACCCCGGGCGTTTCCCGATGGGCAAATCCGATTTCCGCATTCATACCTTTGAAGAGGAGATTGAGTTTGTCCAGGGACTGAACCATTCCACCGGCAAAAACATCGGTATTTACCCGGAAATCAAAGCGCCGTGGTTCCACCATCAGGAAGGCAAAGATATTGCCGCCAGCACCCTGAAAGTGCTGAAAGAGTATGGCTACACCAGCAAGCAGGATAAGGTCTATCTGCAGTGCTTTGACGCCAACGAGCTGAAGCGCATTAAAAATGAGCTGGAGCCGAAGATGGGCATGGATCTTAATCTGGTGCAGCTCATCGCCTATACCGACTGGAATGAAACCCAGCAGAAACAGGCCGATGGCCAATGGGTGAACTACAGCTATGACTGGATGTTCAAGCCGGGGGCCATGGCGCAGATTGCACAATACGCCGACGGCATTGGTCCGGATTACCATATGCTGGTGGCGGAAGGCTCAAAGCCGGGGGCGGTGAAGTTGACGGCGATGGTGAAAGAGGCGCACGCCAGCCATCTGCAGGTGCATCCGTACACCGTGCGCGCGGATCAGTTGCCGGAGTACGCGACTAACGTTAATCAGCTCTATGACCTGCTGTATAACCAGGCGGGCGTCGACGGCTTGTTTACCGATTTCCCGGATAAAGCGGTGCAGTTCCTGGACGCTAAACGCTAAAAAGCCGGGTGGCGGTTGCGCCTTACCCGGCGTACGAACTGCGGTTTTGTTGACACGGTTCTCGGCGTGCAACGATTTCGACCCGGGAATAACGTTTGTTCTATGATATTTCCTGGAAGATGGCGCTCCCGATATTTCTTCTGCGTTATGCCTTTCATAGCGCAGGGAGCGCACAGGGGGAGGCCAGTCGCCGCCTCCCCCTGTACCCCCGGGCTCCGGCCAGCAAAATCGCCGCTGCGTGGTACCTTCGACTTATCCCTGCAGGCTTCGGATCGGGCCGAGGCAGCGTCCATGCAAAACACGGCCCTCAGCCCGCATCCATGCGGGCTGCCCCGGCCTTCCGGGAACGTCTCAGCGATTTTGAGGCCGTCAACACCGGCAGTTTCAGTAGCCCAGGGCGGCAGTGCGTAAACGGCCGGTCCTGGAACAGTAGGTCAGGTAAGCGTAGCGCCACCTGACAAGACTACATCTCGATCTCAATATCGCCTTTCGCCCGGCAGCAGCAGGGCAAAATCTCGCCCGGCTGGATAAAGGCCAGCGGCTCGGTCAGCCAGTCAACCTGGCCGGAGACCAGACGGGTGCGGCAGGAGCCGCAATAGCCTGCGCGGCATTGATACTCGACGTCGATATTATGCGATTCAAGAGCAGCCAACAGGGAAGGGTGTTCATCCTGACACTCAAGGCGAGTGTCAGAGATTTTCAAGAAGATCCGCTTCATTACAGCTGGAAGTTGCTCAGATCGTCGGCATCGACTTCAGAGTCGATCTGGCCGACCAGGTAAGAGCTGACCTCTACTTCCTGCGGCGCCACCTGAACGTTGTCGGAGACCAGCCAGGTGTTGATCCACGGGATCGGGTTGGAGCGGGTCTGGAACGGCAGATCAAGGCCCACCGCCTGCATGCGGATATTGGTGATGTACTCGACGTACTGGCAGAGAATATCTTTGTTCAGGCCAATCATCGAGCCGTCGCGGAACAGGTAGTCCGCCCACTCTTTCTCCTGCTGGGCCGCCAGCACGAACAGATCATAGCACTCCTGTTTGCACTCTTCGGCGATTTCCGCCATTTCCGGATCGTCGCTGCCGGAGCGCAGCAGGTTCAGCATATGTTGAGTGCCGGTCAGGTGCAGCGCTTCATCGCGGGCGATCAGGCGGATAATTTTGGCGTTGCCTTCCATCAGTTTGCGCTCGGCGAAAGCGAAGGAGCAGGCGAAGCTGACGTAGAAGCGGATCGCTTCCAGGGCGTTAACGCTCATCAGGCACAGATAGAGTTTCTTTTTCAGCTCGCGCAGATTGACGGTCACGGTCTTGCCGTTGACGGTGTGGGTGCCTTCGCCCAGCAGGTGCCAGTAGCTGGTCATCTCGATCAGCGAATCGTAATAGTGGGAGATCCCCTCGGCACGCTTCTGGATCTGCTCGTTGGTGACGATATCGTCGAACACGGTCGCCGGATCGTTGACGATGTTGCGGATGATATGGGTGTACGAGCGTGAGTGAATGGTCTCAGAGAAGGCCCAGGTTTCCACCCAGGTCTCCAGCTCCGGGATGGAGATCAGCGGCAGCAGAGCAACGTTCGGGCTGCGGCCCTGGATGGAGTCGAGCAGCGTCTGGTACTTCAGGTTGCTGATGAAAATGTGTTTTTCATGTTCCGGCAGCGCCTGGTAGTCGATGCGATCGCGGGAAACGTCAACCTCTTCCGGGCGCCAGAAGAAGGAGAGCTGCTTTTCAATCAGCTTTTCAAAGATGTCGTATTTTTGCTGATCGTAGCGGGCCACGTTAACCGGCTGGCCAAAAAACATTGGCTCAAGCAACTGATCGTTTTTCGTCTGTGAAAAAGTGGTGTATGCCATTGAAGTGAGTCCTGTTGAACTGTATTGCCCGGCGGGAATGGGTTGGCCGGGCCTACAAAATCGTAGGCCGGGTAAGCGTAGCGCCACCCGGCAAAAATACCTTAGATCTTACAAGCGCCGCTTTCGCAGCCGTCGTCCTGAATGGACGGGGCCAGGTCATCCTGAGCGTCTTCAGCGCCATCACGGGTGTTGTGATAGTACAGCGTTTTGACGCCGAATTTATAGGCGTTGAGCAGGTCTTTCAGCAACTGCTGCATCGGCACTTTTCCGGAAGGGAAGCGCGTCGGATCGTAGTTGGTATTCGCAGAGATCGACTGGTCGATAAACTTCTGCATGATACCCACCAGCTGCAGGTAGCCGTCGTTGTTCGGCATTTCCCACAGCAGCTCGTAGGCGTTCTGCAGGTTTTCGTAGTCCGGCACCACCTGGCGCAGGATCCCATCCTTCGAGGCTTTGATACTCACGTGACCGCGCGGCGGCTCGATGCCATTGGTGGCGTTGGAGATCTGCGACGAGGTCTCGGACGGCATCAGCGCGGAGAGCGTAGAGTTGCGCAGGCCGTGGGTTTTAATGGACTCGCGAAGCGCTTCCCAGTCGTAGTGCAGGGATTCGCTGACGATGCTGTCCAGGTCTTTTTTGTAGGTATCGATCGGCAGGATACCCTGCGCATAGGTGGTTTCGTTGAACCACGGGCAGGCACCCTGTTCGATAGCCAGCTCGTTGGAGGCCTTCAGCAGATAGTACTGAATCGCTTCGAACGTTTTGTGGGTCAGGTTGTTGGCGCTGCCGTCGGAGTAGCGTTTGCCATGCTTCGCCAGATAGTAAGCGAAGTTGATCACGCCGATGCCCAGCGTACGGCGGCCCATTGCGCCGCGTTTGGCGGCCGGGATGGGGTAATCCTGATAGTCCAGCAGCGCGTCCAGGGCACGCACCGCCAGCACCGCCAGCTCTTCCAGCTCGTCGAGGCTGTCGATAGCCCCGAGGTTGAAGGCCGACAGGGTGCACAGCGCGATTTCGCCGTTTTCGTCGTTGACGTCTTCCAGCGGTTTAGTCGGCAGAGCGATCTCCAGGCACAGGTTAGACTGGCGCACCGGGGCGACCACCGGATCGAACGGGCTGTGGGTGTTGCAGTGGTCGACGTTCTGGATGTAGATGCGGCCGGTGGAGGCGCGCTCCTGCATCATCAGCGAGAACAGCTCAACCGCTTTAATGCGCTGCTTGCGAATGCTGTCGTCCTGCTCGTACTGGGTGTACAGGCGCTCAAACTCGTCCTGATCGGCGAAGAAGGCGTCATACAGGCCCGGGACGTCGGAAGGGCTGAACAGGGTAATGTCGCCGCCCTTCAGCAGACGGGTGTACATCAGCTTATTGATCTGCACCCCGTAGTCCATGTGACGAACGCGGTTGGCGTCGGTACCGCGGTTGTTTTTCAGCACCAACAGGCTTTCCACTTCCAGATGCCACATTGGGTAGAAGAGGGTCGCCGCGCCGCCGCGAACGCCGCCCTGCGAGCAGGACTTCACCGCAGTCTGGAAATGTTTGTAGAACGGAATGCAGCCGGTGTGGAAGGCTTCGCCGCCGCGGATCGGGCTGCCCAGCGCGCGAATGCGGCCGGCGTTGATGCCGATGCCGGCGCGCTGGGAAACGTATTTCACAATCGCGCTGGAGGTGGCGTTGATGGAATCCAGGCTGTCGCCGCACTCGATCAGCACGCAGGAGCTGAACTGACGGGTCGGGGTACGCACGCCGGACATGATCGGCGTCGGCAGCGAGATTTTAAAGGTCGACACCGCGTCGTAGAAACGCTTGATGTAGTCCAGACGCGTTTTGCGCGGGTAGTTAGAGAACAGGCAGGCAGCCACCAGAATATAAAGGAACTGCGCGCTCTCATAAATTTCGCCGGTGACGCGGTTCTGTACCAGATACTTGCCTTCCAGCTGCTTCACGGCAGCATAGGAGAAGTTCATGTCGCGCCAGTGGTCGAGGAAACCGTCCATCTGCTGGAACTCTTCTTCCGTGTAGTCTTCCAGCAGATGATGATCGTATTTACCCTTCTCGACCATCTTCACCACGTGATCGTAAAGCGCCGGCGGCTCAAACTGGCCGAAGGCTTTTTTACGCAAGTGGAAGATCGCCAGACGCGCGGCGAGGTACTGGTAATCCGGCGCCTCGCGGGAGATCAGGTCCGCAGCGGCTTTAATAATGGTTTCGTGGATGTCCGCGGTTTTAATGCCGTCATAGAACTGGATATGCGAGCGCAGCTCTACCTGGGAAATCGAAACGTTATTCAGTCCTTCTGCCGCCCAATCCAGTACGCGATGGATTTTGTCGAGATTGATGCGCTCGGTGGTCCCGTCGCGCTTTGTCACCAGCAGACTCTGATTCATGTGGATTTTACCTGTCCGTGAAAGAAAATATCCCCCGTTTATCCACAGAAGGCCGTTGTGACTAACTCTGTGGATAAATACTATATGTAGGGGGTTGTCGATAAAAGGAACGCTATATGGTGAGTATTTTAGTAAGGAATCTTTTGAGTACAAGGGTTGATTTTGACGTTAAATTGAGGTTGCGGAAGGGTAATAATCCGCAAGTCCACGTCGCATAAGGCCTGGAGAAGAAGTCAATAAAACAGAAAAAAAAATGAAAATTTGATCGAGTGCTGATTTCTTCATCGGAAGAAATAATCACGCGGCTTGATGCCGCGCAATCATCATAAGCGCAGCTGCTGACGTCACGCTTTTTTGGCGCTGGTATGCAACATATAGTTAACATCAACCCCCGGCGCCAACTTGAAGGTGTTGGTCAACGGATTGTAATGCAGACCGATGATATGCTGATCTTTCAGAGTAGTCTGATCTACCCAGCCCAGCAGTTCGGCCGGCTTGATAAACTTTTTCACATCATGGGTGCCTTTGGGCACCATCTTCATGACATATTCCGCGCCGACCACCGCCATCAGCCACGCTTTACCGTTGCGGTTGATGGTGGAGAAGAAGACCTGACCGCCAGGCTTCACCAGCCGCGCGCAGGCGTGGACTACCGACTGTGGGTCAGGGACGTGCTCCAGCATTTCCATGCAGGTGACGACATCGTATTGCTGCGCGTGGTTCGCGGCATGTTCCTCAACCGTTTCCTGAACATATTCCACCTGAATACCGCTCTCCAGGGCGTGCAGTTTCGCCACCTGCAGCGGCTCTGCGCCCATGTCCAGTCCGGTAACCGTCGCGCCTTCGCGCGCCATACTCTCGGCGAGGATGCCGCCGCCGCAGCCGACATCGAGGACTTTTTTACCGAACAGGCCGCCTGAGCGTTCGGCGATATAGCCCAGCCGCAGGGGATTAATGCGGTGGAGCGGTTTGAACTCGCCCTCCAGATCCCACCAGCGCGAGGCGACGGCTTCGAATTTGGCGATTTCAGCATGATCGACGTTAGGGGCTACCGACGTTTTTTCGGCATTCATGGGCGCTTTTACTCCTTTTCTGTTCAGACCTGGGAGTATATCAGCAGCGCGCCATGAATAAACCGTATTGCTTTACCTCTCTTAGCGCGGCTGTGTTATAATTTGCGACCTTTGAATCCGGGATACAGTAGAGGGATAGCGGTTAGATGAGCGACCTTGCGAGAGAAATTACACCGGTCAACATTGAGGAAGAGCTTAAGAACTCTTATCTGGATTATGCGATGTCGGTCATTGTTGGCCGTGCGCTGCCGGATGTCCGAGATGGCCTGAAGCCGGTACACCGTCGCGTACTTTACGCCATGAACGTATTGGGCAATGACTGGAACAAAGCCTATAAAAAATCAGCCCGTGTCGTTGGTGACGTAATCGGTAAATACCACCCGCACGGCGACTCCGCGGTATACGACACCATCGTCCGTATGGCGCAGCCGTTCTCGCTGCGTTACATGCTGGTGGACGGCCAGGGTAACTTTGGTTCCATCGACGGCGACTCCGCCGCGGCGATGCGTTATACCGAAATTCGTCTGGCGAAAATCGCTCATGAGCTGATGGCCGATCTTGAAAAAGAGACGGTCGATTTCGTTGACAACTATGACGGTACGGAGCGTATTCCGGACGTCATGCCGACCAAAATTCCTAACCTGCTGGTAAACGGCGCCTCCGGGATCGCCGTCGGGATGGCCACCAACATACCGCCGCATAACCTGACGGAAGTGATCAACGGCTGTCTGGCCTATGTCGACGACGAAGACATCAGCATTGAAGGGCTGATGGCGCATATTCCTGGCCCTGATTTCCCGACCGCCGCCATTATCAACGGCCGTCGCGGCATTGAAGAGGCCTACCGCACCGGTCGCGGTAAAGTCTACATCCGCGCGCGCGCGGAAGTGGAAGTGGACGCCAAATCCGGCCGCGAAACCATCATCGTGCATGAAATTCCTTATCAGGTGAACAAAGCGCGCCTGATTGAGAAAATCGCCGAGCTGGTAAAAGAAAAACGCGTGGAAGGCATCAGCGCGCTGCGTGATGAGTCTGATAAAGACGGGATGCGCATCGTGATTGAAGTGAAGCGCGACGCGGTAGGGGAAGTGGTGCTCAACAACCTCTATTCCCAGACCCAGCTGCAGGTCTCCTTCGGTATCAACATGGTTGCGCTGCACCATGGCCAGCCGAAGATCATGAACCTGAAAGACATCATCGCCGCCTTCGTGCGCCACCGCCGCGAAGTGGTGACCCGTCGTACGATTTTCGAACTGCGCAAAGCGCGCGACCGGGCGCATATCCTCGAAGCGCTGGCCGTGGCGCTGGCCAACATCGACCCGATTATCGAACTGATCCGTCGCGCGCCGACCCCGGCTGAAGCGAAAGCGGCGCTGGTTGCCCAGGCGTGGGATCTCGGTAATGTCGCGGCGATGCTGGAACGTGCCGGTGATGACGCCGCGCGTCCGGAATGGCTGGAGCCAGAGTTCGGCGTGCGCGAGGGTAAATACTACCTGACCGAGCAGCAGGCTCAGGCGATTCTGGATCTGCGTCTGCAGAAATTGACCGGCCTTGAGCATGAAAAACTGCTCGACGAATATAAAGAGCTGCTGGAACAGATCGCGGAACTGCTGCACATCCTCGGCAGCGCCGACCGTCTGATGGAAGTGATTCGCGAAGAGCTGGAGCTGATCCGCGACCAGTTCGGCGACGAACGTCGTACCGAAATCACCGCCAACAGCGCTGATATCAACATCGAAGATCTGATCAACCAGGAAGACGTGGTGGTCACCCTGTCGCATCAGGGCTATGTGAAGTATCAGCCGTTGACCGACTACGAAGCACAGCGTCGTGGCGGTAAAGGCAAATCGGCAGCGCGCATTAAAGAAGAAGACTTTATTGACCGCCTGCTGGTGGCCAACACCCATGACACTATCCTCTGCTTCTCAAGCCGCGGTCGTCTGTACTGGATGAAGGTCTATCAGCTGCCGGAAGCCAGCCGCGGCGCGCGCGGTCGTCCGATCGTCAACCTGCTGCCGCTGGAAGCCGATGAGCGTATCACCGCTATCCTGCCGGTCCGCGAGTACGAAGAGGGCGTTAACGTCTTTATGGCCACCGCCAGCGGTACCGTGAAGAAAACCGCGCTGACCGAGTTCAGCCGTCCGCGTTCCGCTGGCATCATCGCGGTGAACCTGAACGAAGGCGATGAGCTGATCGGCGTCGATCTGACCTCTGGTCAGGACGAAGTGATGCTGTTCTCCGCGGCCGGCAAGGTCGTGCGCTTCAAAGAAGATGCCGTTCGCGCCATGGGCCGTACCGCCACCGGCGTACGCGGCATTAAGCTGGCGGAAAACGACAGCGTCGTCTCGCTGATTATTCCGCGCGGCGAAGGCGCGATCCTGACGGTGACGCAAAACGGTTACGGTAAACGTACCGCCGCGGCTGAGTATCCGACCAAGTCGCGTGCCACCCAGGGCGTTATCTCGATCAAAGTCACCGAGCGTAACGGTTCCGTGGTCGGCGCCGTACAGGTGGATGATTGCGATCAGATCATGATGATCACCGACGCCGGGACGCTGGTGCGTACCCGCGTTTCCGAAGTGAGCATCGTGGGCCGTAACACCCAGGGCGTGATCCTCATCCGCACCGCGGAAGATGAAAACGTGGTGGGTCTGCAGCGCGTCGCTGAGCCGGTAGACGACGAAGAACTGGACGCCATCGACGGTAGCGCGGCGGAAGGCGATGATGATATCGCCCCGGAAGCAGATACCGATGACGACATCGCCGAAGACGAAGAGTAATCGTCCCAGGTAAATGTTCTGAAAGGGCCGGGTATTCTCCCGGCCCTTTTTGCATTAACATTGCGGCAAAGCCGGTTTACCGCTACTTTAACCCCATTCTGTTGAGTCCCTGACGGCCGAGCATCGCCACATTGAAATATCTTGCCTCTTTCCACACAACCCTGAAGGTTTCACGTTATCTGTTCAGAGCGCTGGCGGTATTGCTGTGGCTGCTGATTGCGTTTGTCTCTGTGTTTTATATCGTCAACGCGCTACACGAGCGGGAAGCCGAGATCCATCAGGAGCTCAATCTCAATGCCGATCAGGCCCAGCGCTACATTCAGCGTACGGCGGACGTGATTAAAGAGCTCAAGTATGTCGCCGGTAACCGGCTGTCGGCAGGGGATGCGGTAGCGCAAGGGCAAAGCGGCGATATTGCGATCCCCAGCTTTGAACCCCTGTATCCTGACTCCGACTGCAGCGCAATGAGTAGTGCATGGCGTAATTCGCTCCAATCGCTGGCGTGGTTTATGCGCTACTGGCGGGATAATTTTACCGCCGCCTACGACCTTAACCGCATCTTTCTCATCGGCAGCGATAATCTCTGTATGGCCAACTTTGGCCTGAGGGACGTGCCGATTGAGCGCGATCAGGCGCTGAAAGTCCTGCATCAACGCATTGAGCAATACCGCAATGCGCCGCAAAACGAGCGCGGCAACAACCTGTTCTGGATAAGTCAGGGCGTGCGCCCCGGGGTGGGCTACTTTTACGCCCTGACGCCGATCTATATGGCCAATCGCCTGCAGGCGATGCTCGGCGTGGAGCAGACCATCCGCATGGAAAGCTTCTTTACGCCGGGCAGCCTGCCGATGAGCGTGACGATCTTCGACGATAACGGCCAGCCGCTGATCTCGCTGGCCGGCGCGGAAGGCAAAGTCCAGAGCGAAGCGAAGTGGATGCAGGAGCGAATGTGGTTTGGCTACAGCACGGGTTTCCGCGAGCTGGTGCTGAAGAAAAGCCTCGCGCCGTCCTCCCTGAGCATCGTCTATTCCGTCTCGGTAGACCAGGTGCTGGAGCGGATCCGCATGCTGATCATCAACGCCATCGTTCTCAATATCCTCAGCGGCGCGATGCTGTTTGCGCTGGCGCGGATGTATGAGCGGCGCATTTTTATCCCGGCGGAAAATGACGCTCAACGGCTGGAAGAGCATGAGCAGTTCAACCGCAAAATCGTGGCCTCCGCCCCGGTGGGGATCTGTATTCTGCGCACCCTCGACGGGACCAACATTCTCAGTAACGAGCTGGCGCACAACTATCTGAACATGCTGACCCACGAGGACCGCCAGCGGCTGACGCAGATTATCTGCGGCCAGCAGGTCAACTTTGTCGATGTGCTGACCAGCAACCATACCAACCTGCAGATTAGCTTTGTCCACTCGCGCTATCGCAATGAAAACGTGGCGATTTGCGTGCTGGTGGACGTTTCCGCCCGCGTGAAGATGGAGGAGTCGCTGCAGGAGATGGCCCAGGCGGCGGAGCAGGCCAGCCAGTCGAAATCGATGTTCCTTGCCACCGTCAGCCATGAGCTGCGTACCCCGCTGTATGGCATCATCGGTAACCTCGATCTGCTGCAGACTAAAGCCTTGCCGAAAGGCGTCGATCGCCTGGTGACGGCGATGAACAACTCCTCGAGCCTGCTGCTGAAAATCATCAGCGATATTCTCGATTTCTCCAAAATCGAGTCCGAGCAGTTGAAGATCGAGCCGCGGGAATTTTCCCCGCGCGAGGTCATGAACCATATCTCCGCCAACTATCTGCCGCTGGTGGTGCGCAAGCAGCTGGGTCTGTACTGCTTTATCGAACCGGACGTTCCGGAACAGATGTCCGGCGACCCGATGCGTCTGCAGCAGGTGATCTCAAACCTGCTGAGCAATGCGATCAAGTTCACCGACACCGGCTGCATTATCCTCCACGTTCAGTGCGCGGGAGATTATCTGCAGATTAGCGTCCGCGACACCGGGGAGGGGATCCCGGCGAAAGAGGTATTGCGCCTCTTCGACCCTTTCTTCCAGGTGGGGACCGGCGTGCAGCGCAACTTCCAGGGCACCGGCCTTGGCCTGGCGATCTGCGAAAAACTGATCAGCATGATGGATGGCGATATCGCCGTGGAAACGGAGCCGGGAATGGGCAGCCGCTTTACCATCCGCATCCCGCTGTATGGCGTGCAGAACACGCTGCAGGTGACGGCGGACGGTTTCGCTGGCAAGACCTGCTGGCTGGCCATCCACAACACCTCGTTGGCGATGTTCGTCACCTCGCTGCTCAGCTATCACGGCCTGACGGTACGCCGCCATGCCGGAGAAACCCCGGACGCCGAGGATGTCTTACTCACTGACGATGAAGCGCTGAGCGGCTGGCAGGGAAGGGCGATGGTCATCTTCTGCCGTCGTCATATCGGTATTCCGCAGGAGCGGGCCGCCGGCGAGTGGCTGCATAGCGTGACGACGCCGCATGAACTGCTGCCGCTGTTGGGACGTATTTTCCACGTCGCGCTGGCCAGTGTGGAGAATAGCCGGGCGCTGATGGCGCCGGAGGCGCAGGTCGGCAATAACGACGACATGATGATTCTCGTGGTCGACGATCATCCGATCAACCGCCGCCTGCTGGCGGATCAGTTGGGATCGCTCGGCTACCAGTGCGTGACCGCCAACGACGGGGTCGACGCGCTCAACGTCCTCAGCAAGCAGCACATCGATATTGTGCTCAGCGACGTCAACATGCCTAATATGGATGGTTATCGTCTGACGCAGCGCATTCGTCAGCTTGGCCTGACGCTGCCAGTGATTGGCGTAACGGCCAATGCCCTGGCGGAAGAGAAGCAGCGCTGTCTGGAATCGGGGATGGACAGCTGTCTGTCCAAGCCGGTGACGCTTGACGTGCTGAAGCAAACGCTGACGGTATATGCGGCGCGGGTACGTAAAGGGCGGGAATAATGGGGAGCTCCGTCTCGCCGGGGCGAGACGGAGAGCGCGTCGGGATTACTCTTTGTCCGTCGAGCTCAGCGAGACGGAGGAGAGGTAGTTCAGCAGGGCGATGTCGTTTTCGACGCCCAGCTTCATCATCGCCGACTTTTTCTGGCTACTGATGGTTTTGATGCTGCGGTTCAGCTTTTTGGCGATCTCGGTCACCAGGAAGCCTTCGGCGAACAGACGCAGCACTTCGCTCTCTTTCGGCGACAGGCGTTTATCGCCATAGCCGCTGGCGCTGATTTTTTCCAGCAGACGAGAGACGCTTTCCGGGGTGAATTTCTTCCCTTTCTGCAGCGCGGCCAGCGCTTTAGGCAGATCGGTCGGCGCCCCCTGCTTGAGGACGATCCCTTCGATATCCAGATCCAGCACCGCGCTGAGGATCGCCGGGTTATTGTTCATGGTCAGAACAATGATCGACAAATCCGGGAAGTGGCGCTTGATGTATTTGATCAGCGTGATCCCGTCGCCGTATTTATCACCGGGCATGGACAGATCGGTGATCAGCACATGGGCGTCCAGCTTCGGAAGATTGTTGATAAGGGCCGTGGAGTCTTCAAACTCGCCAACGACGTTCACCCACTCAATTTGCTCAAGTGACTTACGAATACCGAACAGTACGATCGGATGGTCATCGGCAATAATTACGTTCATAGTGTTCATGTATAAGGCTACCTTCTACAGCAAGCTCTTGACGTAAGCGTCAATGTCGCTGATATATTTTTCTATGCCTTGCGCATCCTTTTCGCGAATCAGATGCTCAAGCGTTTCACATAACTGCTTGCCGGGTATCAGATTAAGCATAGCAAATGCCCCTTTGAGGCGGTGGGCGGTTTGCGCCAGAGCAGCAAAATCACCCGCTTCGTTTTCAGTATACAATCTCTGAACATCATCCGGTACCGTATCGGCAAACAGTGCGTAATAGCCGCTGGCATGGAGTTCGGCGTTACTCTCGTTTCCTGAGGTGGCGGGTTGAACCGCCTCCTCCGCCAGCTGCTGCTCAATAAGCTGCAGGATAGCCTCCTGCATCGCCGTGCTAATATTAAAGTTGACCCGCAGTTGGCCCGGGCCGATTTTGCGTATCCCAACCTCATCATCGCTTAAAAGCAAGCCCGAAGCAGTAAGATTAGACGGATTATCCGTTAAATACAGATCGAACGCTTGACTTGTCGCTCGATCGTCCGGCGTGATGCAGGACGCTCCCCAGCTCTCCAGCTGGCGGGTGACAATCCGCCGTACTTCGCTGGAGGTCACATCCAGCAGGACGATAACGTCATCCAGCAGATGTTCTCCCGCCTCTGGCGCCTCTTCGCTGGCCGGCATTTTCAGATGCAGGCTATAGCGAGTCCCCAGCGACTCCCGCGCTTTGATGGTCAACTGCCCGCCCAGCTTGCGCGTCATACGGTCACATAACCAGAAGGTAAGGGCGTTCGCTTTGCCGTACAGATCGCTCTGAGTCTCATTGAGATACGGGAAGTGCATATTGTCGATCTCGTTTGCCGAGACCCCGTTGCCAGTATCCAGTATGCGGAAGGTCAGGCGATCGCTGGCCGACTCTTCCTGGCAGACGTCGAGGGTGATCTTGCCGATAGGCGTGGTGGTGATGGAATACTGGATCAGCAGTACCAGCGTGCGCCGCAGGGCTTCACGGTCGCCATAGCGTTGCTCGCCGGCAGGCAGCGCGTTATTGATAAGCAACTGCAGACCCTTGCGCTTCATCGCCGGCAGCACCTCCGGTACGACGTCGTCGATCAGCTCCTGCACCGAGAACAGCGACTGGCTGGTTTTCCAGGCATCGCTTTCCAGCAGGTTGGCGAGCTGAATATCATCGATCAGTTTGACCAGCTCATCGGCATGCTGCGCCAGCGTCCGGCTCTCCGCGCCGTCGAGCGCCGCTGCCTCAGCCGCCAGGTTAAGGGCTGGCTGCTTCAGGGCGCTGCCGATATGCCGCATAAAGGTCGTCCGGCCCTGCTGGTTTTTCTCATACAAGCGCTGGGCCTGTTTGAGCTTTTTATTGACCAGCACTTCGCGGTCCTGGTCTCGGATAATCAGGATCTGCGTGCGAGGCGCGACCTGGCTGCGATACTGGCGGATCTCATACTGTTCGTTGTTGACGGTGGCCTGGATCACCCCCTGATGCTGGTCCGCCATGTTAGTGATGTTCTGCAGATTCAGGTGCGGAAGCAGATGGTCGGCAATCGGGTTGCTGATCACCGTTCGGTTGGCTTCCTGATCGTGGACCAGCAGCCCCAGCGGCAGCAAAGAAACAATTTCTTCATTAAGGGCGCGCAGTAAACGCAGTTCGCTATTGGCGGCGGAGGGGAGCCCGGCGCCCGAGGTGCTGCTGCGACCTTTATAATTCCGGAAGGTCGTGAAACCGAACAGCGCCAGCGCCAGCAGGCCAATGTTAAGCAGCAGCGGCAGAAGAATGTTTTGCAGGGATTCCAGCAGCATGGTGCTCATCGGTACCGTCCACACTAACTGCATACCGGTGGTGCTGATGTCGGTGGCGATGTCAATCTGCATGCCGTTGAAGGTGATCCCGATATGATCGCTAGCCTCTTTCTCGGGGCTGGCGGCCACATTTTGCGTGGGATCAGGCTCGATACGAAAGCTATCCAGCGCCATGCCCGGCGGGATCAGATCGTTAATCGGCAGGTCGAAGGCGACCACCGTTGCCAGGTGTCCTGGCTGATTGAAGGTAGTACGTAACGTGAAGTAGTGCGCGTTCTGCCAGGCAAGATGGCGCAGCGGCGAGAAGGTCTCGCGCTCATCAAGGGTATTGGCCTGCAGCAGCATTTCCGCGCGCCGGGATTCCACCACGCTGCTGATCGTTGACTCTTTAAAGCTTGAGGAGAGGTCCTTCAACGGCAGGGTGGAGATAAGGATCAGGCTATTGTCCAGCCCATTGAGATAGTACATCGACCACGGAATGGTCTCCGCGCCCCACAAAATATCGAGATAATCGGACATTTTCTGCGTCATCTCGAGGGTCGAACTGTCGTGGGAGCCAAAGATCAGGGCTTCGGTTTTACGCCGGGGCTTCTCCAGATAGTACACGTCCTGCTTTAAACGCGTCTCCTGCAGACCGCCGCTGGCGGTGTTGGCGGAGGTGGCGGCGATATTGTCGTAGATCTGCCAGGTGGCATAGCGCCAGGTATCAATGCGTTGGTGCAGGGCATGGGAGACATCAACTACCTGATAGCTCTTCTCTTTCAGCCAGGCATTGACGGCGCTTTGAATCATCACCCCCATCGTCGCCAGCAGGACAATAACCATCAAAATGAAGAAGCGGCTGATGTTGCCGGGGATCAGAGAGAATTTTTTCGGGGTCATCTTGTGGCTGAACGACTCATCATTGTTTGTAAACAGGATGTAGCGCCAGAGTAACTGGCAACAAAGCAGATGCTGCAGGCAGTATAAAGGCTAATGGCGTAAATCCATACTACAGATTGGTGCCAGCGGCGCGATACCGCCCAGGAATTATCTTAGAAACGAAGCGTAAATGAAACCGCGTCCGCAAGACTGACCAGTGACGATATTGACAGAAACAAAAGCCAGGAATCGCACGAAATAACAAGACATTGGCAGAATAAGCGCAAAAGACGGCCTAATTGATTGATTAATAGTCGTTAGGGAATCATTGGCTGTAGCACAGGTAAATTAAAGTTGTGTAAAGAAGGGTAAAAAAAACCGGATGCGAGGCATCCGGTTGAAATAGGGGTAAACAGACATTCAGAACTGAATGACGGTAATAAATAAAGTTAATGATGATAGCGACTGTTATTTTAGTCACCGATGATCATTTTGTTTTACCATTCAGTGCTATAGGCTTGGTTTTGTATATCATGTTGATTTTAAATGGCTAAATAATTTTTTTGATTATTAGTGCGTATTTCCCTGGCCATTTTGGGGTAAAAAAAAGTTCCGCCATATTTACAAATTGAAACATCTTGTGGGAACTTTGAAACATCTTAGAAGTTTTAGTATCATATTCTTGTTGGATTATTCTGCATTTTGCAGCACAATGAAATAGCCGACTGATTAGAAGGGTAATCAGTAAGCAGTGGCATAATAAAAGGCATATAACAAACAGAGGGTTAATAACATGAAAGTTAAAGTACTGTCCCTCCTGGTACCGGCTCTGCTGGTAGCAGGCGCAGCAAATGCGGCTGAAATTTATAACAAAGACGGCAACAAATTAGACCTGTACGGTAAAATTGACGGTCTGCACTACTTCTCTGACGACAAGAGCGTCGACGGCGACCAGACCTACATGCGTGTAGGCGTGAAAGGCGAAACCCAGATCAACGACCAGCTGACCGGTTACGGCCAGTGGGAATACAACGTTCAGGCGAACAACACTGAAAGCTCCAGCGATCAGGCATGGACTCGTCTGGCATTCGCAGGCCTGAAATTTGGCGACGCGGGCTCTTTCGACTACGGTCGTAACTACGGCGTAGTATACGACGTAACGTCCTGGACCGACGTTCTGCCGGAATTCGGCGGCGACACCTACGGTTCTGACAACTTCCTGCAGTCCCGTGCTAACGGCGTTGCAACCTACCGTAACTCTGACTTCTTCGGTCTGGTTGACGGCCTGAACTTTGCTCTGCAGTACCAGGGTAAAAACGGCAGCCCGAGCGGTGAAGGCGCTCTGTCTCCGACCAACAACGGTCGTACCGCTCTGAAACAGAACGGCGACGGTTACGGTACCTCTCTGACCTATGACATCTTTGATGGCATCAGTGCTGGTTTCGCATACTCTAACTCCAAACGTCTTGGCGACCAGAACAGCAAGCTGGCACTGGGTCGTGGCGACAACGCTGAAACCTACACCGGCGGTCTGAAATACGACGCGAACAACATCTACCTGGCCACTCAGTACACCCAGACCTACAACGCGACCCGCGCTGGTTCTCTGGGCTTTGCTAACAAAGCGCAGAACTTCGAAGTGGTTGCTCAGTACCAGTTCGACTTCGGTCTGCGTCCGTCCGTGGCTTACCTGCAGTCTAAAGGTAAGGATCTGGAAGGCTACGGCGACCAGGACATCCTGAAATATGTTGACGTTGGCGCGACCTACTACTTCAACAAAAACATGTCCACCTATGTTGACTACAAAATCAACCTGCTGGACGACAACAGCTTCACCCGCAACGCCGGTATCTCTACCGACGACGTGGTTGCACTGGGCCTGGTTTACCAGTTCTAAGTCGCAAGCTGCAAAACAAAAAGGCGCCTCCGGCGCCTTTTTTTATGTCTGGTTTAACCTCGCTGGTATACTCTTGTCGCCCTGGTAAGAGGAGCCTCGATTAATGGATATGACTTTCTTTCGCGCCGCGCTGTTGGGCGCCTGCGTACTCTTCTCTGGCTGCGATTCAGCCACCACTCCCGCGACACCCGCCTCAACGGCCACCGTGCTGGATGGTAAAACAATGGGCACCTTCTGGCGGGTCAGCGTTATCGGCGTGGATGAGGCAAAGGCCCAGGCGCTGCGCGCCAAGGTTCAGGCCCAGCTGGACGCCGACGATCGCCTGCTGTCGACCTGGAAAAACGACTCGGCGCTGATGCGTTTCAACCACGCGACGGATACCCGGCCCTGGCCGGTGAGCGAAGCGATGGCGGATATCGTCACCCTGTCGCTGCGGATTGGCGCCAAAACGCATGGCGCGATGGATATCACCGTCGGGCCGCTGGTCAATCTGTGGGGCTTTGGCCCGGATAAACAGCCGGTCGCCACTCCGGATGCGCAGGCGATCGCCGCGGCGAAAGCGCGCACCGGCCTGCAGCATCTGCAGGTTATCAATCAGAGCGGCAGGCAGTTCCTGCAAAAAGATATTCCCGATCTGTTTGTCGACCTCTCCACCGTGGGGGAAGGCTATGCCGCCGACCACCTTGCGCGCTTGATGGAGCAGGAGGGGATCTCCCGCTATCTGGTGTCGGTGGGCGGGGCGCTGGTGAGCCGCGGGATGAACGGCGAAGGCAAGCCCTGGCGGGTGGCGATCCAGAAACCGACCGACCGGGAAAACGCCGTTCAGGCGATTGTCGACATCAATGGTCACGGCATCAGCACCTCCGGCAGCTATCGCAACTACTATGAACTCGATGGCAAACGTATCTCGCACGTCATCGATCCGCAGACCGGGCAGCCGATAACCCATAAGCTGGTCTCCGTGACCGTCATTGCGCCAACGGCGCTGGAGGCGGACGGCTGGGATACCGGGCTGATGGTGCTGGGGCCGGAAAAAGCGCAGCAGGTGGTGCGCGAGCAGGGCCTGGCGGTCTACATGATCGTCAAAGAGGGGGAGGGCTTTAAAACCTGGATGTCGCCGCAGTTCCGTACCTTTCTCGTCGGCGAAAAAAATTAAAAAGCAAGATTGCGGGTTTTTTGCTGCGGGCTTTACCGCAGACTGAGGATACACTTACAGCAGGAGACCCGTGATGAAATCGATAGTTGCCGATACCGATGACCGCCGCTGGCAGGCGGTCTGCGAGCGTGATACCCGGGCCGATGGTCAGTTCGTCTTTGCGGTACTGACCACCGGCGTCTGCTGCCGTCCCTCCTGCCGCTCGCGGCGCGCGCGGCGGGAAAACGTGCGCTTTTTTGCCGACGTCGCTGCTGCCGTGACGGCGGGATTCCGCCCCTGCAAACGCTGCCAGCCGGATAAAGACTATCCGCAGCAGCAAAGGATCGACAAGGTGGCGCAGGCCTGTCGGCTGCTGGAGCAGGAGGCGCCCCTGACCCTCGAGGCGCTGGCGCGCGAGCTGGCGGTCAGCCCGTTTCATTTCCACCGTTTATTCAAATCCGTCACCGGCATGACCCCGAAAGCCTGGCAGCAGGCGTGGCGCGCGCGACGCCTTCGGGAGGCGCTGGAGCAGGGGAAACCGGTGACCCGCGCCGCGCTGGCGGCCGGCTTTCCCGACAGCAGCAGCTATTATCGCCAGGCCGATGCCGCATTAGGGATGACCGCCAGCCAGTTTCGCCGCGGCGGCGCCGCCACCGTGGTGACCTGGACGACAGGCGACTGCGCGCTGGGCCGCTGCCTGGTGGCGCAAAGTGAACGCGGCGTCTGCGCTGTGCTGCCGGGTGATAACGATGCTGCATTGCTCGACGACCTGCGCCAGCGCTTTCCCCACGCCGAGCTGCGTCAGGGCGACCCTGAGTTTCGTCGTCAGATGGCGGAGATTTTCGCCCACCTCGACGACAGCCGGCGGCCGGTGTCGCTGCCGCTGGATCTGCGGGGCACCGCGTTCCAGCTGCAGGTCTGGCAGGCGCTGCGGCAGATCCCGGCGGGGGAGACCCGCAGCTACCGCCAGGTGGCCGAGCATATTGGCCAGCCGCGGGCGGTAAGAGCCGTGGCCGGCGCCTGCGCGGCGAATTCACTGGCGGTGATCGTTCCCTGCCATCGGGTGGTGCGTGAAGATGGCGCGCTATCCGGTTATCGCTGGGGAACGGCGCGAAAAGCGCAGCTGCTGGCGCGCGAGGCGCAACGAGAGGAGGAGTAATGCTCGATCTGTTTAGCGATACCCCACCGTGGCAGGAGCCGCTGGCCCCCGGCGCGGTGGTGCTTCGCCGCTTTGCCCGCGAGCGTGCCCCAGGGCT
Organism: Klebsiella sp. 7-CIP_Kleb.; assembly: GCF_050378655.1. Lineage (NCBI taxonomy): Bacteria > Pseudomonadati > Pseudomonadota > Gammaproteobacteria > Enterobacterales > Enterobacteriaceae > Klebsiella > Klebsiella sp. 7-CIP_Kleb. The sequence goes on along the minus strand of NZ_JBNRLJ010000001.1, from coordinate 1,269,014 downwards.
GCTGCAGGCGATTGCCGACGTCGCCCGCCAGTCGCCGTTTCGCCAGATGGTCACGCCGGGCGGGTACACCATGTCGGTGGCGATGACCAACTGCGGCCGGCTGGGCTGGACCACCGATCGCCACGGCTACCTCTACGCCCCGATCGATCCGGTCACCCGTCATACCTGGCCGCCGATGCCGGCCGTGTTCCATGAACTGGCGCTGGCGGCAGCCGCGGCCGGCGGCTATCCGGGCTTTTCCCCCGACGCCTGTCTGATTAACCGCTACCAGCCCGGCGCAAAGCTGTCGTTGCATCAGGATAAAGATGAACAGGATCTACGGGCGCCGATCGTCTCGGTCTCCCTGGGCCTGCCGGCCATCTTTCAGTTTGGCGGGTTGCAGCGCAGCGACCCGCTGCGGCGGCTGTTGCTGGAGCATGGCGATGTGGTGGTCTGGGGCGGGGAGTCGCGCCTGTTTTATCATGGCGTTCAGCCGCTGAAAGCGGGCCATCATCCCGAGACCGGCGACTGTCGATATAACCTCACCTTTCGGCAGGCGGGCCGTCCCGGCGATTAAAATAAGAATTATTCTTGATGTCACCGGCGAGCCGTTTAAACTGCTGGCTGTTTTGCTTTTCCGGATAGCCTGTTATGGAACTTCTTTCTCTCGTCTGGCGCCAGTATCGCTGGCCGTTTCTGGGCGTTATTGCCCTTAGCCTGCTCAGCGCCGCGCTGGGTATCGGCTTAATCGCTTTTATTAACATGCGCCTGATCGCCACTGTCGATACCTCGCTGCGGGTGCTGCCGGAATTTCTTGGCCTGCTGGGGCTGTTAATGGCGGTAACGCTGGGCTCGCAGCTGGCGCTGACCACCCTCGGCCACCATTTTGTTTTTCGCCTGCGCGGCGAGTTTGTGAAACGCATCCTCGATACCCAGATTGAACAGGTGGAGAAGATCGGCAGCGCGTCGCTGCTTGCCGGGCTGACCAGCGATATCCGCAATATTACCATCGCCTTTGTACGCCTCCCTGAGCTGGTGCAGGGGATCATTCTCACCTTCGGCTCCGCCGCTTATCTGGCCTGGCTGTCAGGAAAAATGATGCTGGTGACGGCCCTGTGGATGGCGCTCACCATCTGGGGCGGCTTTGTGCTGGTGTCGCGGGTGTACAAACATATGGCCAGCCTGCGCGAAACGGAAGATAAGCTCTATCACGACTACCAGACGGTGCTGGAAGGGCGCAAAGAGCTGACCCTCAACCGCGAGCGCGCGGAGTATGTGTTTAATCAGCTCTATCTCCCGGACGCCCGCGACTACCGGCACCACATCGTTCGCGCCGATACCTTTCATCTCAGCGCGGTCAACTGGTCGAATATTATGATGCTTGGCGCCATCGGGCTGGTGTTCTGGATGGCCAACAGCCTCGGCTGGGCCGATACCGCCGTGGCGGCGACCTACTCCCTGACGCTGCTGTTTTTGCGCACGCCGCTGCTCTCCGCCGTCGGCGCGCTGCCCACGCTGCTTAGCGCCCAGGTGGCGTTCAACAAGCTGCGCCAGTTCTCGCTCGCCCCTTACCGGGCGGATTTCCCCCGGCCGCAGCCGCAGGCTGACTGGCAGACGCTGGAGCTGCGCGATGTCACTTTCCATTATCCGGACCATCGCTTTGCGGTAGGGCCGCTTAATCTGACGCTAAAACGCGGCGAACTGGTGTTTCTGATCGGCGGCAACGGCAGCGGCAAATCAACCCTGGCGATGCTCCTGACCGGCCTGTATCAGCCGGTTTCCGGTCAGATTCTGGTGGATGGCCAGCCGCTGGCGGCGGATAAACCGGAGGCGTACCGCAAACTGTTCTCCGCGGTGTTTACTGACGTCTGGTTGTTCGACCGTCTGCTCGGGCCGCAGGGCGAGGAGGCCGATCCGGCGCTGGTGGCAACGTGGCTGGAGCGTCTGCAAATGGCCCACAAGCTGCAGCTGGAAAACGGTAAGATCGGCGACCTGCGGCTGTCGAAAGGGCAGAAGAAGCGCGTGGCGCTCCTGCTGGCGCTGGCCGAGTCCCGGGATATCATTCTGCTGGATGAATGGGCAGCGGATCAGGATCCGCATTTCCGCCGCGAGTTCTACCAGGTCCTGCTGCCGCTGATGAAGCAGATGGGGAAAACCGTGTTTGCCATCAGCCATGACGATCACTACTTCCAGCACGCCGATCGCCTGCTGGAGATGCGTGCCGGGCAGCTGTCCGAGCTCACTGGCGAAGAGCGGGCGCAGGCCTCCCGCGATGCGGTGGCCCGCACGGCCTGATTCACGCTGCGCGCCCGGGGAAAGCCGGGCGCCGCTGAAATTTTCAGCGTCTACAGTGCTGACGGTTATTATTTCCCCCTCCTCGCGCTATGCTTAAGGCTTCCGGCCCGCAGGCCGGCTCACTATTCTCAAAAGGATTGCCTGACCGATGTCCGTTTTGCATAAAAAAAGCGCCCGCTTGCGTGACGAAGAGCGCGCCCGTCTGATTTGGCTCTTGAGCACCGATAAAGCGGTGACCTCCGCGCTGCTGGGCAAACTGACGCTGGCCGAACGTTACGATGAAGGGACGCTGGCCGATGACCTGGCTGAAGTGGAAATGCTGGTCTCGCATCTGCCGCCGCCGGATCTCGCCGATGCGCTGGAAGCGCTCCCCTATGACGCCCGCACCGCGCTGTGGTGCCTGGTGCCCGACGATAAACGCGGCGAAGTGCTGCTGGAAGCTTCAGAAAACGTCTGGGGCGACCTCATCGATAAGATGAGCGACCACGAGCTGCTGCAGGCGATGCAGCCGCTGGATATCGATGAACAGGTTTACCTGCTGCAGCATCTGCCGCGCAATCTTACCGGACGGTTGCTGGCGACCCTGCCGGCTGAGAAGCGCGCCCGTATTCGCCAGATTATGCGCTACGCCGACAACAGCGTCGGGTCGATCATGGAGTTTGAGGTCATTACGGTGCGGCCGGAGGCCACCCTGGCGGCGGTCCAGCGCTATCTGCGGCGTCTCGGGAAAATGCCGGAGAACACCGATAAACTGTTCGTCACCACCCGCAATAAGCTGCTGCTCGGCGAGCTGGAGCTGCAGACCATTCTGCTCAACGATGCGCAGAAGCGGGTGGGGGAGGTGATGGAGGGCGATCCGGTCACCTTTCAGCCGCATGAAGAAGCGGAGAAGGTGGCGCGCACCTTCGAGCGTGATGACTTGCTCAGCGCCGCCGTTATCGATGCCGATGGCAAACTGATCGGCCGTCTGACCATCGATGAGATCGTCGATGTGGTCTATGAAGAGACCGACAACGATCTGCGGCGGATGGGCGGCCTGAGCGATGAAGAAGATGTCTTCGCCCCGGTCAGCAAAGCGGTGAAAACGCGCTGGGCGTGGCTGGCGGTGAACCTGTGTACGGCGTTTATCGCTTCCAGGGTCATCGACGGCTTCGAACATACCATTTCACAGCTGGTGGCGCTGGCCTCGCTGATGCCGATCGTCGCCGGGATCGGCGGCAATACCGGCAACCAGACGATCACCATGATCGTTCGGGCGATGGCGCTGCAGCAGATCCAGCCCGGCAGCTTTACCTTTCTGATCCTGCGTGAAATGGGCGTTGCACTGATTAATGGCCTGGTGTGGGGCGGGATCATGGGGGCCATCACCTGGTGGCTGTATGACGATCCGCAGCTTGGCGGGGTGATGACGCTGGCCATGATGCTCAACCTGCTGATGGCGGCGATGATGGGCGTGATAATCCCGATGGTCATGGTGAAGCTGGGGCGTGACCCGGCGGTCGGCTCCAGCGTAATGATTACCGCTATCACCGACACCGGCGGCTTCTTTATTTTTCTGGGTCTGGCGACGCTGTTTCTGATGTAGCCTGCGCTTTTGCCCGCAGGCGGCGGGGGATGATCGCCATCGCGACAATCCCCGCCAGCACGCCAATCGCCAGATTGCTGGTTCCCACCGTCGCGGCGACGGTCATCAGCATCACCAGCGTTTCCGGCCACGGATTGCGCGCCAGCTCGCCCGGGAGAATGCTGTGCCAGCTAAAGGTCTTCACCGCCACGATCACCATCACCCCGGCCAGGACCGCCATCGGGATCTTCGCCATCACCTGGCTGAGCGCTGTCACCAGCAGGAGCAGCACCAGGCCGGCGATAACCGTTGAGAGACGGCTGCGGGCCCGGCCCATTTCCACGTTAACGATAGTCTGGCCGATCATCGCGCAGCCGGCGATACCGCCATAACAGCCGGCGAGGATGTTGGCGATCCCCAGCCCGGCGCTCTCCCGCGATTTATTCGACGGCGTATGGGTCAGGTCATCCACCAGCTTAGCCGTCAGCAGAGACTCCATGAGGCCGACAAAGGCGATGCTGAGGGCGCACGGCCAGATTATCTGCAGGGTGGTCAGGTTCAGGGGAACGGTCAGGGCGGTGAACCCCGGCAGGCCGCCGCTCATTGACCCTTCATCACCCACGGTCGGCAGCAGCTGGCCGGTGGTCGCGGTATAGAGAGTGAGCGCGACGATGGCGATCAACGGCGCCGGGATAGTCTTAATAAAGCGCGGCGCCCACAGAACGATAAGCAGCGTCAGGACGAACAGGCCGACGATCAGCGGCTGGCGGCTCCAGAAGTGCGGCACCTGGGCGAAGAAAATCAGGATCCCGAGGGCGTTGACGAACCCGGTCATCACCGCCGGGGGAATAAAGCGCATCAGGCGCGCCATGCCGCACAGACCAAACAAAATTTGAATCATACCCGCCAGAATGACGGCTGGCAGAATGTAACCCACGCCGTGCTGATTCACCATCGGGCCAATGACCAGCGCCACTGATCCCGCGGCGGCTGTGACCATCGCCGGGCGTCCGCCGAGTAGCGACATCGCCAGACAGAGCACGACGGAAGCAATCAGGCTCACCTGCGGGTCAACGCCGGCAATAACCGAAAACGAAATCACTTCAGGAATTAACGCCAGGGCGGTGAGCACGCCGGCCAGGACTTCGCGCGTCAGCAGCGACGGAGAACGAAGGATTGGACGCAGGTTACCGGAAGCGGCGGGGTCTGAAACTGGGGGCATAAAAAAAGTTCGCAGATTATAAAAAAAGGAGGAGCGGTGTCAGGCCCTGCTTCCGTGCGGTCTGTCACAAAACCAGGGATGATAGCGCGGAATCTGCCAGGGCACCAGTACAAAAAGCGATTTGGTGTATACATTTATTAAACATTTTTATAACGGATCTCAAAACAGAACTTAAAATTTAAACAATATTTAAATTTTTGAGCTTCGGTGGTAACGTGAGGGGTGACAATCGTATCACCTGCGCTAAATAAAACAGCGAGTAAAGTAAGGCTCAAATCCGATGAATAAAAAGATGGCCGTACCACGCTCACAGGCGGTTGGTCCCAACAGCACTCGGACCAACACCCGCCATGAGCAAGAGACGGATGTATTGTTGATTGGCGGCGGCATTATGAGCGCCACACTGGGAACCTGGCTGCAGGAGCTTGAGCCAGACTGGTCTATTACCATGGTTGAGCAGATGTCCAGCGTGGCGGAAGAGAGCTCAAACGGGTGGAACAATGCGGGTACCGGCCACGCGGCGCTGATGGAGCTGAACTATACGCCGCAGACCGCCAACGGCATCAATATCGACAAAGCGGTCGACATCAACGAAGCCTTCCACATCTCGCGTCAGTTCTGGGCGCATCAGGTGACGCGCGGCGTCCTGAACAAACCAAAATCATTCATTAACAGCGTGCCGCACATGAGCTTTGTGTGGGGCGAAGATAACGTCAACTTCCTGCGCGCGCGCTATGCGGCGCTGCAGCAGAGCGAACTGTTCCGCGGCATTCGTTATTCTGAAGACCATCAGCAGATCAAAGCCTGGGCGCCGCTGGTGATGGAAGGCCGCGACCCGCTGCAAAAGGTGGCCGCCACCCGTACGGAAATGGGAACCGACGTCAACTATGGCGAAATCACCCGCCAGCTGATCGCCAGCCTGCAAAAGCATGATAATTTCTCCCTGCAGCTGGGCACCGTGGTGCGTCGCTTCAAGCGCAACGCCGATAAGAGCTGGACGGTGACCCTCGCGGATGCCGACAACCGTCGTCAGAAGCGGGTTATTAAAGCCAAATTTATCTTTATCGGCGCCGGCGGCGCGGCGCTGACCCTGCTGCAGGAAACCGGCATTCCGCAGGCCAAAGAGTATGCCGGCTTCCCGGTCGGCGGCCAGTTCCTGGTCTGCGAAAATCCGGAGGTAGTAAACCACCATCTGGCGAAGGTTTACGGCCAGGCCGAAGTGGGCGCGCCGCCGATGTCAGTGCCGCACATCGATACCCGTATTATCGACGGTAAACGCGTGGTGCTGTTCGGGCCGTTCGCCACCTTCTCGACCCGCTTCCTGAAGAACGGTTCGCTGTGGGATCTGCTGGCCTCGACCAATACCTCGAATATCCTGCCGATGCTCAACGTCGGCCTGGACAACTTCGATCTGGTGAAATACCTGATTAGCCAGGTGATGCAGAAAGATAAAGATCGTCTGGCCGCGCTGTGCGAATACTATCCGGAAGCGCGGAAAGAGGACTGGCGGTTGTGGCAGGCCGGTCAGCGCGTGCAGATCATCAAGCGCGATGCGAAGAAGGGCGGGGTACTGCGCCTGGGCACCGAAGTGGTCAGCGATGACGAAGGCACCGTCGCGGCGCTGCTCGGCGCATCGCCAGGCGCCTCCACCGCGGCGCCTATCATGCTGCAGCTGATGGAAAAAGTGTTTAAAGACAAAGTGAATTCGCCCGAATGGCAGGCCAGGCTGAAGGCGATCATCCCGACCTACGGTATTCGCCTTGATGGCAACCCGGCGGAGATTGAGAAAGCGCTGGCGTGGACCAGTGAAGTGCTGGAGCTGAAATATGAGCCGGCCGCGGCGGCGGATGAAGCTCCGCAGGCGGAGCTGAAGCCGCTGAGCGGCGGCAAGCCGATGGCGGACATCGCGCTCTGACAAAAACGGCAGCCTGCGGGCTGCCGTTGTTTTATTGCTGATTTAATTGCGCGCCTTAGCGGATCTCGGCGTTGCCGATAGTCTCGTCGGCGCGCCAGATGCGATATTTTACATCGACATTAGTCGGCGTGTAGATGACGATCGGCAGCTTGCTGTTGTAGCGCAGCATAGCGTCATCGCCGAGGCCGGCAGTAACAAATTTCTTCGTTTTCTTGCCGTCCGGGCAGGCCATCATGGTGGATACCGGGCCGCTCAGCTTATCAAAGACATAGTAGTCATAACCCCAGCCTTCCAGGGTTTTGCTTTCCAGCTGCCCGCCAAAACGATGGTGGTTACAGTCGACTTCCAGCGTCTGGCCGATCATCAGCTCAACCTTCAACGCCGACTCATCCTGCTGCTGCGGCAGCTGAATAACCTGACGCTTCATGCCTTTTTCCGCTTTCGGGAACGGCGCGACTTTTTCCAGCGGCTGGTCTGCGGCCAGGGCACCGGCAGACATGCAGGCGGCGGTGAGCAGAGAAACGGCTAGCGTAGTGATTTTTTTCACGGTTGATCATCCTTTATTTTCGTTCCTGACAGGGATAGCCTATCATCACTTAGCTGAATGTTAAGATTTATTTACCATTTTTTGCAAAGTGAATAGTGTTATCTACTGGCAAAAGGGCAGCGTTCAGAGCGCGACAGTGGCGCTGGCGGGCCGCCAGACGCCTGCCGGAGAAGCTATTCAGTACGGCTATTTTTTGCTTCCTCAATAAACTCTTCATCGATTTCATCGGTGTTGCCAGCATGTTCCCGTCCCGACAGCAAATTCCAGCAGGCGATAAACAAGGCGGCGATCAGTGGCCCGATCACGAATCCATTGATACCGTAGATCTCCATGCCGCCTAAAGTGGCGATCAGGATCAGGTAGTCCGGCATCTTGGTATCCTTGCCCACCAGCAGCGGACGCAGAATATTGTCCACCAGACCAATCACAACGACAAAGAAGCCCACGATAAAGGCGCCCTGCCACAACTGGCCGGTAGCAAAAAGGTAAATAGCCGCCGGCACCCAGATAATGGCCGAGCCCACCGCCGGGATAAGCGACAGGAACGCCATCAGCGCCCCCCAGAGAATGCTGCCGTCCAGACCGGCGATCCAGAAGGCTAAGCCGCCCAGCGCCCCCTGCGCCAGCGCCACGGCGACGGTGCCTTTTACCGTGGCGCGGGCCACTGCGGCGAACTTAGCGAACAGGTGCTGCTTCACATAGCTGGATAACGGCAGAGATTCGAGGATCAACAGCACCAGGTAAGGTCCATCCTTCAGCAGGAAAAACAGTAGGTACAGCATGATGCCGAAGCTGACGGTAAAGCCAAAGGTCCCTTTGCCAATCAGAAACGCGCTGCCGGCCAGATACTGGCCACCTTTCAGGGCGACATCGGAGAGCTGCTGCTGGATCTGCTGCGCGCTATCAAGGTTATGTTCTGCCAGGAAGCTTCTGGCCCAGCCGGGGAGGTGGGCAATCAGGCTGGCGACCACCGTCGGGAACTGGGTATCGTTATGCTGCAGTTTGCTGTACACCACGTTCAGCTCGTAGGCCAGTGACGACAGGATAATCGCCAGCGGCGTAAACACGATAAGGCAGATAATGACGATGGTCATCAGCGCCGCCAGGCCATTACGCTCGCCGAGGCGGGTGCGAATTTTGTTTTTGACCGGATTAAAAATCACCGCGAGGATCGCGGCCCAGAGAATGGCGGAATAGTAGGGTGAGAGAACATCAAAAAAGGCCAGGGTTACAATGAAGACGATAAGGATGAAAAATCCTTTGGTAAGTCCATTAACTCTCATGTCATCCGCTCCTGCTTATGAGTCATACGGTCGAATAATAGATGCTACGACGTAATTTACCATCAGGATAGTCGTACTCTATACGCTGTGGCGCGGAAAGGGCACAAATTCAACGAGGTGGGGGACGGGCGTAAAAGAGAGACATAAAAAAACCAGCCTTAAAAGGCTGGTTTCTCTGGGATTTTTGGTCGGCACGAGAGGATTTGAACCTCCGACCCCCGACACCCCATGACGGTGCGCTACCAGGCTGCGCTACGTGCCGACGCGTGGGGAATAATATTACCCGTTCCCCAGGCGAATGCAAGCGGGTCGCGCGCGATTGATTCATAATTAATCAATCAGTTAGCGATAAAGCGTTTTTCGTCGGTCAGGACCTGCAGCAACAGGCTGAGCTGCGGTTTCTGATCTTTGATTTTCTCGCCGTCGCGGCTCCAGGTGGTGTAGGTGCCGTTATGGTTGAGGACCACGGTGATGGTCGGGGTGGTAATGGCCAGCGTATCGCCGTTGGCCGCGGTGACCCAGTTCCGACGCCGCGCGGCGCTGAACAGATCTTCACCCTGCGAATACTCATTGGCCGGCGTCGAAACGTGAAGCAGGCGCTGCATCAGCGTGGTCATCACATCTTTGTTATCGGTCAGGGTGGCAATTTCCTGGGCTGGCGTGCCCGGCCAGTGAATAACCAGCGGCACCTGCAGCTGCTCGCGCGACCAGTCGAATGAGTCGTGTTTGACGTTAAGCGGCTTGCCGTGGCCGCCGGTGATAATCACCACCGTATTATCGAGCTTGCCGGCTTCGCGCAGCGCGTTCAGCACCCGATCGATCTGGGCATCAACGTCGCCTGCCGCCTTGCTATAACGGCGGACAAAGTTCTGCTGCTGCGTGTCGTCGAGAGTGGTGCCATTCAGCGAGATCCACGAGAACCAGCGATTCTCATCCTGCGCGTAACGGTCCAGCCAACTGATCCACTGATTGGCGGTCTGCTCGTCGCTCTGGGTCTTCGCGCTCGGCAGCGAGAAGTCGGAGAGCAGCGCCTGGCGATACAGCGGGCTGCTAAACCCATCGGAAGAGAACAGCCCCAGCTGGTAGCCCTGCTGGTTGAGGGCGGTGATCAGCGCTGCGGGAATACGCGCCGAGAGGACACCGTCCATATAGGCTGGCGAAATGCCGTAGAACAGGCCAAACAGGCCGCTGTCGGCGGTATTGCCCGAGCTCATATGCTGGGTAAAGTTAACGTTTTCTTTGGCAAACGCCGCCAGCGCCGGCATCGTCTTTTCAAACCGCGAGTAGTTCAGGTTGTCGACGGTGATCAGCATCACGTTATAGCCCGCGCCAAGGTCGCGGTAGCGCAGGTTACTGAGCGGATACTGGACCGATACCGCCTCCGGCGCCCCTTGTTCCACCAGGCGACGCTGATAATCCTGGGCGTCGAGCAGGCCATGTTTCTCAAGGAAACGACGGGCGGTCATCGGATAGGAAAGCGGCAGATTCGCTCGCTGCATGGTGATCGGGCGATAGAAGTTGGCATCCGCCCAGATATAGACCAGGTGGCTGCTGACGAACGACAAAAAGAAGAACCAGGCCACCGGGCGGGCGTAATGGCGGCGGCGCGTCAGGCTACGCAGCTTTTGCCAGCTCCAGGTGGCGAAGAGCATTTCAATCAAAAAGATGACCGGGACGCTGATAAACATCAGCTGCCAGTCGCGCGCCATCTCATTCTGGTCAGGGTTGATGACCAGCTCCCAGACCACCGGATTTAAATGAAGATGGAAGCGGGTAAAGACCTCGCTGTCTATCAGCAACAGCGTCATCCCGGCGGTGGCAAGGATCACCGACAGGAAGCGCATCAGGCGCTGCGAGACCACGATAAAGGTCAACGGAAAGAGGATCAGCACATAGCTGGTAAACACCAGGAAGCTGAAGTGCCCGACGAGACTGACGTACGAAAAGAGTCGTCCGGCAAGCGTCGTCGGCCAGTCGGCGACAAAAAGGTAGCGGCTGCCGAGCACCATGGCCAACAACATGTTGAACAGGGCGAACCAGTGCCCCCAGCTAACCATCTGGGAGACTTTTTCTCGGTAGGGCTGACGTAGAGTCACCATATACTGTTGCTGTTATCCTTAATGCGCTGGATCGTCGTTAATCGAAGATTGCAAAGCCTGCGCGAAAGAACGGGCGATGGCCTGACGCTGCGCCGGCGCGACGCTACTGTTGATCAGGTTGGTCACCATATTGCCTAACACCATCAGTGAAAGGTCAACCGGGGCTTTGTGTGATTCCAGGACGTTCGTCAGCTCGCTGAGCAACTGTTCGACCTGTTGATCGCTATAGCGGGAAATTTGCGGCATAAACTCAAAATCTGTTTGTTCGTGAAAGGGCAACATATTACCGTAGCAGCAGCTTTTTTTCCGCATTTTTTCGCCGCGGCGCAAAAGCGCACCGATCGTCAGTCATGACGTCGAAATGTGTGGCGCCAGTTGCGTCGGCTACCCGGCGGTGGTTGAATACCGCCCGGTCTAAAAGGAGAGTTTAACATGAGTCTGGATATCGACCAGATTGCCCTGCATCAGTTAATCAAACGTGATGAACAAAATCTGGAGCTGGTGCTGCGCGAGTCACTGCTGGAGCCGAACGCGACGGTCGTCGAGATGATGGCTGAACTGCACCGGGTTTATAGCGCCAAAAGCAAAGCCTATGGGCTGTTCAATGAAGAGAGCGAACTGGCGCAGGCGCTGCGCCTGCAGCGTCAGGGCGAAGAGGAGTTTCTGGCGTTCAGCCGCGCGGCGACCGGCCGCCTACGCGATGAGCTGGCGAAATACCCGTTCGCCGAAGGGGGCATTGTCCTCTTCTGCCAGTATCGTTACCTGGCGGTCGAGTATCTGCTGGTGGCGGTGCTCAATAACCTGAGCAGTATGCGCGTCAACGAAGAGCTGGATATCCGCTCGACCCATTATCTGGATATTAACCATGCCGATATCGTCGCGCGCATCGATCTGACCGAGTGGGAAACCAACCCGGAGTCGACTCGCTACTTAACCTTCCTGAAAGGGCGGGTGGGGCGCAAAGTGGCCGATTTCTTTATGGATTTCCTCGGCGCCAGCGAAGGCCTCAACGCCAAAGCGCAGAACCGCGGCCTGCTGCAGGCGGTGGATGACTTCGCCGCCGACGCGCAGCTTGATAAATCCGAGCGACAGAATGTGCGTCAGCAGGTCTATGCGTACTGCAACGAACAGCTGCAGGCCGGGGAAGAGATTGAGCTGGAATCGCTGTCCAAAGAGCTGGCCGGCGTCAGCGAAAAGAGCTTCCAGGAATTCACCGCCGAACAGGGTTACGAACTGGAAGAGAGCTTCCCGGCGGATCGCAGCACCTTACGCCAGCTGACCAAGTTTGCCGGCAGCGGCGGCGGTTTAACCATTAACTTCGACGCGATGCTGCTGGGCGAACGCGTATTCTGGGATCCCGCCACCGATACTCTGACCATTAAGGGCACCCCGCCGAACCTGCGCGACCAGCTGCAGCGCCGGACCTCCGGCGGCAACTAAGCGCCGCGCCCCGTTCAGCGCGACCGCTGAACGGGGACGATCTCCACGCCGCGCTGCACCAGCTGCTGGCGCAGCGCGGCGTCGGGATCCCCATCGACGATAAGCGTACTGGCGAGGTTCAGCTCGCCGATGGCAAAGGCCGACGCGGCGTTGAGCTTTTCCCGGGAGGCCATCACCACGGTTTCCGCGGCCCTGGCCGCCAGCGCGCGCTTGATGCCTGCCTCTTCATAATCACCGGTGGTAAAACCCGCTCGCGGGTGGACGCCGGTCACCCCCATAAAGAACACATCGGCGTTGATCCGCGCCATTCCTTCCAGCGTTTCGGGGCCGACGGCGACAACTGAATGCTTAAACACTTTGCCGCCAAGCAGGATCACCTCGATTCGCGGGTGATCGACCAGCGCCACGGCGATGCCGGGGCTGTGGGTGACCACCGTGCAGCTGAGGTCGGCGGGTAAGAAGCCGATCATCGCCGCGGTGGTGGTGCCGCCATCGACAATCACCACCTGTCCAGGCTGGATCAGGACGGCGGCGGCGCGCGCTACCGCCTGCTTGGAGGCGATTTGCACGCTTTTGCGTGTTTCAATAGGGGCGATGGCAGTGGAGACCGGCAGCGCCCCGCCGTGGACCCGCTGCAGTTTTCCTTCCGCCGCCAGCTCGCGCAGGTCGCGGCGAATGGAGTCCTCTGAGACGTTAAACCGCTGGCTCAGCTCCCCGGACATCACCTGTTTTTCCTCCGCAAGAATCTGCAGGATTTGCTGTTTTCGTTGACTGGCGAGCATGATTTTTCCTTCACGAGTGATCTTGTTTGTGCACGATTATGCATGTTATGGTGCCTGCTGTCATCTTAAAGGGGATATAACATGCAAACTCATGCACCGCACGTCCGCCACATTCGCGAGACGCTGCTCTCTGATAACTGGTACACGCTGAAAAAATATACCTTTGAACTGCAGCGCCGGGATGGACGCTGGCAGGAGCAGAGCCGCGAGGCCTACGATCGCGGCAACGGCGCGGTCATTTTACTCTACAACCGGGAAAAGCGAACGGTGGTCCTGACTCGTCAGTTCCGTTTTCCGGTGTTTACTCACGGTCACGACGGATATCTCATTGAAGCGGCGGCCGGGCTGTTGGATAACGCCTCGCCGGAGGCGAGGATCGTTGCCGAAGCGGAAGAGGAGACCGGCTTTCGGGTGACGCGCATCGAGCCCGTCTTCACCGTCTTTATGAGCCCCGGATCTGTCACCGAAAAACTCTACTTTTTTATCGCCGAATATCAGGCCGATGACCGGCAGGGAGAGGGCGGCGGGCTGGCGGCGGAAGGTGAGGACATTGAAGTGCTGGAGTGGCCGCTGGCGCGGGCGCTGCAGGCCATTCGCGATGGCGAGATCATGGATGCCAAAACCATTATCCTGCTGCAGCATCTGGCGCTGAATGCCGACACGATCCTCGCCGGCTGAGCGGCAAGGAGCTGGGGGGGTTAACGCAGCTCGCGGGCAATGGCGCTGTACATCAGCGCCGCTTCCAGCGGCTGGGCGTTAAAGGAGGGTTCCGCCTGCGGCCAGGTCGACCACTGGACGATCACCAGGTGTTCCGCGCGGTTCACCATGATCACCTGGCCGTAGATACCCAGCGCCCACAGCGAGCCCTTCAGCCCTTCCTGCGGCGTCGGCTGGACGTTTTGCGCATTCGCCGGAATGGCGTTATTCCACCACTGATAGCCGTAGATACCTTGCGGATGCGCCGCCGAGACCGAGTTCAGCGCTGTGGTCCAGCTTGCGGCCTGATCGAACCAGCCCGCAGGCACCAGCTGTTTGCCGTTGCTTAACCGACCATCGCGGGCGACGAATTCGCCGAAGCGGCCCCAGTCTTCAAGGGTGGCGTTAAAGCCGTGGGCGCCAACATCATGCTTCCCTTGCTGATAAGCATGCCATACGCCGTCGTGGGCCATCCCGGCGGGCTGCCACAGCGACTGCTCAAGCCAGGCGGCCAGCGGCATACCGGTGGCGCGCTCCAGGATATCGCCCAACAGCCAGGCGCCGCCGGAAGAGTAGGACCACTGCTCGCCCGCAGGATGCTGGCGCGCCAGGCCGGTGACGATCTTGCGCACGCAGGCATAGGCGCCGGGCTGCGCCTCGCACTGGGTCAGGCGGGCGAAGTGCGACTGCGGGTCGGTGTAGTCTTCATTCCATTCCACACCGCTGGTGTGCTGCATCAACTGCTTCAGCGTCACGCCGTCCCAGGCGGTGCCTTTCAGTTCGGGTTCATAAACGGTAATCAGATCATCGAAGGAGTGGATCTTACCCTGCTGAATGGCGATACCCACCAGCGTCGAGACCACCGATTTTCCCACCGAGCGTGAGGTCCACAGGGTGGTATCGGTGTTGCCGTCGCCAAGATATTTCCAGGCGACTTTGCCGTCTTTCAGCACCAGCATACCGCTGACGTTCTCGCGCTTCAGGTAATCCTGCAGGGTCCAGGTATGGCCGTTAAGGGTATAGCGGGCATCGGTCAATTGTTTTTCAGCGCGTTCCAGCGGCACTGAGGCGCCGTGGCGGAAGACATCCCCGGCATAGTTGCGATAGTCATTGCGAAAGCCAATCACGCGTGAAGTCTGATCCCAGCTGAGCATGTCTTTGGCCGCGGGTAGCGTTTGATCGTAAGGCGTTGGGCAGACATCCAGCGTCAGGCCGCCGCAGTTTTGCGCCATTGCCGCCGCCGGCAGCGCCGCCAGGATTAACGCCAGGGCCAGTGGTTTTCTTATCATCTTCCTTTCCTCGTTTGCCATAGATTCGCTGCGCAGTATATAAATCGGCGCGCGCCGGCTAAAATCAGCACAGGGGGGATTTTCCCCCGTAAGGGAGGGAAGGATGAAAACCCTGCAATATTCTTTCGCGCAGATTGAAGCATTCGCCACCATCGCCGAGACCGGAAGCCTGTCGCGGGCGGCCATTCGTTTAGGTAAAGACCGAACCACGCTGCGCGATCTGCTGGACTATCTGGAAGACGCGCTGGGGTACCATCTGTTCAACCGGGAAGGGCGTACCCTGACCTTAACCGCCGAAGGCGAGCAGCTTTTTCGTCAGGCGCATCTGCTGTTGCGCCAGGCGCAGGCTTTCGAGTCTTTTGCGCAAACGCTGCCGCAAACCACCGGACAGGCGCTGCGTCTGGTGTACGATCCCTTTATCCCACGTGATTTTCTCTGCGCGCTGGCCGATACGCTGGCCCGGCGGCAGATCCGCCTGAGCTGCTGGAGCGCCTCGCGGCGCGAAGCCGAGCAGGCGCTGAGCGATGGCGTGGCGGATATGGCGCTGTGCCAGGCTAACAACCGCACGCTGGGGAGCGAAATGGAGTGGCGGGCGCTCGGCACCGTGGATCTGCGTTTCTACGCGGCGGACAGCCTGTTCCACGACGCTCCGCGGCCGCTGACGCTATTGAATCTTTCGTTGACGCCGCAGTTAGTGATGCACCGGCGCAGTGACGATCAGATTGCCCGCCGGCTGCAGATCTCCGGCCATACGCTGTATATGAACGAAATTACTCTGCTGCGCCATGCGCTGGAGCAGGGGAGGGGCTGGGGGTTTTTACCGGACCATTTGCGGCCAGGCGAGTGGCAGGGAGTCAGTGAAATCGCGACGGAGGTCGGCAGTCAGGGGCTGAACGTCACCATGGTGATGCTCTGGCTGCCCGGAATGAATAAGCACCGGATGCTTAGCGACATCGTGGACAAGGCGCCGGAGCTTTGGCGGCGCGGATAACAAAACGCCCCGGAGCCGAAGACCCCGGGGCGCTTGCCATACAACTTGCTATCGGCGATTACGCGCGAACGAAGTCGATGTGAGTCAGTTTCGGCTTGAACGCGTGGCGCTGAACAGCCTGAACTTTGACTTTTTCTTCTTTGCCATCAACCACGACGGTCAGAACTTCGCCGTAAAACTCAGCTTTGTCCTGCATGTTCCAAACTTTGTCGTGGTCCAGTTCGATAGCAACCGGAGCAGCTTCGCCACCGTAGATGATTGCCGGGAACTTGTTAGCTGCGCGCAGGCGGCGGCTCGCACCCTTACCCTGCTCTTTACGTACTTCTGCGTTGATAGTAAACATTGATGTCTCTCTATATATAAAGCCTGCTACAGGCGACCCAGCAACAGGCGGATTATCTGCTTTGCGAATGCAAAAGCGGGCGGCATTATAGCCGCCAAACGACACCCGGGCAATCAAAACCTCAGCTTTCGGGTGATTAACGCAGCTCGTTGGCGCGGCGAAAACGCCCCTGATAATCGAACACTTTTTCCCGCACCTGCCAGTACTGGCCTTTCATGCGGGCGACGACAAAGTCCGGATGGCGCAGCAGCGCCTGCTGGGCCACGATATCCGCCGGCGTTATCCAGCGCAGCGGCACCCCCGGCGTGCGGGTATGCGGACGGATAAACAACTGCTCAAAGGCGGTACGCTGGGCGGGCGTTTGCAGACGGAAGCGCTCACTAACGTCGGCGCCGTCCTCATCGTAGTAGGTGATTTTCAGCCACGGGCCTTTCTCGTCGCCGCCGTGCTGCAGGGCCATGCCGCTGCAGCGTAGCACCAGCGCGTCCTTCAGCTTCAGCGCCGCCTTCAGCATATCGTCCGGGTCAACCAGAATGGTGTCGCACTCCCTGCAGCGGCGGGCGGCGATATCGTTTTCCGCGTTGCACTGCGGACAGTTTTTGAAGCGAAAGCGGAAGTCGCACTGTTCGCGGTGGCCGTCGTCATCTTCGAACCACCCCTGGCAGCGGCGGCCAAAGTGTTCAATCAAGGTGCCGTCGGCGGTGGTTTTGCCCCAGAAGGTATTGGCGAAGCCGCAGGCCGGGCAGAAGACCTGCACCGGCACGTTGTCGCTTTTACCCTTCGGCGTTCCCACTTCCGGGGCGTACAGGTCGTGCGGGTTGCCGGCGTAGTCGAGGATCAGGCAGTCGGTTTTTCCCGGCGCCAGGCGCAGGCCGCGGCCAACGATCTGTTGGTAAAGACTCACCGACTCGGTGGGGCGGAGGATGGCGATCAGGTCGACGTGCGGGGCGTCGAAGCCGGTGGTCAGCACCGCGACGTTCACCAGATAGCGATACTCCTGCGCTTTAAACGCCTCGATGATGCGATCCCGTTCCGGACCTGGGGTTTCCCCGGTGATCAGCGCCGCCTGGCCTGCCGGCAGCAGGCCGGTCACTTCCCGGGCGTGCTCCACGGTGGCGGCGAAGATCATCACCCCTTTGCGGCTTTCGGCGAACTCCACGATCTGGCTGACGATATGTGGGGTGATACGCTGCTGTTTTTTCAGCTCATGGTTAAGATCGGCTTCGCTGAACAGGCCGTTGCTTTGCGCCTGCAGGCGACTGAAATCGTACTGCACCACCGGCATATCGAGGCGCTCCGGCGGCGTCAGGTAGCCGTGCTTAATCATATAGCGCAGCGGTAGCTCATAGATGCAGTCGCGGAACAGGGCCTTTTCATCGCCGCGCACCATCCCGTGGTAGTGGAACTGATAGATCCAGCCCTTGCCAAGGCGGAACGGAGTGGCCGTCAGGCCGAGCAGCCGGATCTGCGGATTAACCTGCCGCAGGTGGCCGATGATCTGCTGATACTGGCTGTCGTCATCATCGCTGATGCGGTGGCATTCATCGACGATGAGTAGCGAAAATTCGCTGCGAAACTGGTCTAGATTGCGCGCCACCGACTGTACGCTGCCGAACACCACTTTGCCGTGGCTCTCTTTTCGCTGCAGACCGGCGGCAAAGATATCCGCCTCGAGGCCAAGGGCGCAGTATTTGGCATGATTCTGCGCCACCAGCTCTTTGACGTGGGCCAGCACCAGCACGCGGCCGCGGGCCAGGCGGGCAAGCTCGGCGATCACCAGGCTTTTGCCCGCGCCGGTGGGCAGGACAATCGCCGCCGGCTCGGTATGGCGACGGAACCAGGCGAGGGTGGCATCGACGGCTTCTTGTTGGTAAGGACGTAATGTAAAAGTCATGAATTCACGGGGCTAATTAACTCGCGAATAGTATGCCATGAATCTTTTCCCTTGAGTGGTGTTAAGAGCCCGTTATACTAGCCAGTGAAATTCTTCTTTTTCGGGCGATTTGCCCGCTCCAGCACTTTGACAGGCTAAAAAAATCTCATGCGACTTGATAAGTTTATCGCTCAGCAGCTTGGCGTCAGCCGGGCTATTGCCGGGCGTGAAATCCGCGGCAGCCGCGTTACCGTGGACGGCGACATTGTAAAAGATGCTTCCTTTAAGCTTCAGCCGGAGCACGAGGTGGAGTATGACGGGAACACGCTGACCCAGCAGAACGGCCCGCGCTATTTTATGCTCAACAAGCCGCAAGGGTACGTCTGTTCCACCGACGATCCCGATCATCCGACTATCCTTTATTTCCTCGACGAGCCGGTGGCGCATAAGCTGCACGCCGCCGGACGGCTGGATATCGACACCACCGGACTGGTGCTGATGACCGATGACGGCCAGTGGTCGCACCGCATTACCTCGCCACGCCACCATTGTGAAAAAACCTATCTGGTGGCGCTGGAAAGCCCGCTGGCGGAAGGGACCGCGGAGCTGTTCGCCAAAGGGGTCCAGCTGCATAACGAAAAAGATCTCACCAAACCGGCGGTGCTGGAAATTATCACTCCGACCGAAGTGCGCCTCACCATCAGCGAAGGCCGCTACCATCAGGTGAAACGCATGTTCGCCGCCGTGGGTAACCACGTGGTTGGCCTGCATCGGGAACGCATCGGCGACATCCAGCTGGATGAATCGCTGGCGCCGGGTGAATATCGTCCGCTGACGGAAGCGGAAATCGCCAGCGTGGGCGCCCCGCAGCCACGGAGTAAAACGTGACGCTGAAGCAGAATTCTTCACTGGGGATTGTGTTTATCCTTGGCCTGCTGGCCATGCTGATGCCGCTGTCGATCGATATGTACCTCCCGGCCCTGCCGGTGATCGCTGCCCAGTACCACGTGCCGGACGGCAGCGCGCAGATGACCCTCAGCACCTATATCCTCGGCTTTGCGTTGGGTCAGCTGCTGTACGGTCCGATGGCTGACAGCCTCGGCCGCAAGCCGGTGATCCTCGGCGGAACGCTGGTCTTCGCGGCGGCCGCGGTGGCCTGCGCCCTGTCGCAGACCATCGAGATGCTGATCGCCATGCGCTTCTTCCACGGTCTGGCGGCCGCGGCGGCCAGCGTGGTGATTAACGCCCTGATGCGCGACATCTATCCGAAAGATGAGTTTTCGCGGATGATGTCGTTTGTCATGCTGGTGACGACCATTGCGCCGCTGGTGGCGCCGATGGTCGGCGGGGCGGTGCTGGTCTGGTTCAGCTGGCATGCCATTTTCTGGATCCTTGCCCTGGTGGCCCTGCTGGCCTCGCTGATGATCGGCCTGTTTATCCGCGAAACGCTACCGGCTGAAAGGCGTCAGCCGTTCCACCTGCGCACCACGCTGGGTAACTTTGCCACCCTGTTCCGCCATAAGCGGGTCCTGAGCTATATGCTGGCGAGTGGCTTTAGCTTCGCGGGCATGTTCTCTTTCCTAAGCGCCGGGCCTTTCGTCTATATCAATATTAACCACGTTGCGCCTCAGCACTTTGGCTACTATTTTGCGCTGAACATTGTCTTTTTGTTCCTGATGACCATGTTCAACAGCCGGTTTGTGCGGCGGGTAGGGGCGTTGCGCATGTTCCGCGCCGGGCTGTGGATCCAGTTTGCCATGGCGGTGTGGATGGTGGTTTGCGCGCTGCTCGACGTCGGTTTCTGGTCGCTGGTGATCGGCGTGGCGGCCTTCGTTGGCTGCGTATCGATGGTGTCGTCTAACGCTATGGCGGTGATCCTCGATGAGTTTCCGCATATGGCGGGCACCGCTTCGTCGCTGGCGGGGACTTTCCGCTTTGGTATCGGGGCGATTATCGGCGCGCTGCTGTCGATGGCGACCTTTACCACCGCCTGGCCGATGCTGATCTCTATCGCCTTCTGCGCCACCAGCTCTATTTTCTTCTCGCTTTACGCTTCCCGCCGGCGAAAAATCGCACGCTAGGTCACATTTTCAGGGGCGAAATCGCCCCTTTCTTGATGCATGTCAACCGCAATGGGCTTCAGGGTTCTGTGATTTGTTTCCTTTATGTAAAATCAATTAGTGTAAAAAGTCGCATTGTTGCGATAAAAAAGTTGTTTTGGATCACAGAAACGGGTACATATAGCGCCAATCGGCTTGCCGGGTTAAAAAATAACACGCTGGAATATAAGCGCTTAACCCTGGTCCGACGCGGCTGTAAACGTTTTCTGCGTCTGAGCAGGACTATTTGTCAACAGTGTGTTAATATTGATGTAAATTTATTGTGAAGCCTTTTGCTTCCGGGGAAACCACGTGAATACACAACAACTCTCTATCGTACACCGTCTGCCGCAGAGCTATCGCTGGCTGGCCGGTTTTGCGGGTTCCAGAGTTGAACCGATTCCGCAAAACGGCGCGCAGAACGAAAACAGTCTCGTCGCCCTGAAACTGCTGAGTCCGGACGGTGAAAAAGCCTGGCCGGTGATGCATAAGCTCAGCCAGGCGTTAAGCGACATCGAAGTCGACTGTTCCGTTCTTGAGTGCGAAGGCGAACCCTGCCTGTTCGTTAATCTGCAGGATGAGTTTGCCGCCACCTGTCGTCTGAAAAATTTTGGCGTGGCGATCGCCGAGCCCTTCTCCGGCAATAACCCTTTCTGACCGTCAGCTTAGCGCCAGCAGCTGGCGGGTATACTCATGCCGGGGCGCGCTGAAGACGGACTGGCACTCGCCCTGTTCAACCACCACTCCCTGCCGCAGCACCATCACCTGGTGACATAGCGCGCGCACCACGCCTAAATCATGGCTGATAAAAATATAGGCCAGCTGATGCTTCAGCTGTAATGCTTTCAACAGATTCAGGATCTGCGCCTGAACGGTTTTATCCAGCGAGGAAGTCGGCTCGTCGAGGACGATCAGCTGCGGCTTGACGATTAACGCTCTGGCGATGGCGATACGCTGGCGCTGGCCGCCGGAGAATGCCGCCGGGTAGCGCTGGCGGCTGGCCGGATCGAGCCCGACCTCCTGCATGGCAAAAATTACCGCCTGTTCGCGTTCGACTGCCGTCAGCGTCGGCTGGTGGACGCGCAATCCTTCTTCAATAATCTGCTGCGCCGTCAGGCGCGGATTGAGCGACGAGTTCGGATCCTGAAAAACCACCTGCATTTGTCGGCGCAGCGGCAGCAGCTGTCGACGGTTACGCCCCTGAATCGGCTGACCGGTAAAGGTTATCCTGCCCTCGGATGAGATCAGGCGCAGCAGCGCCAGACCGGTGGTGCTTTTCCCCGCTCCCGATTCGCCCACCAGCCCCAGCGTCTCGCCGGCGCGTAGCTGAAAACTGAGGCTGTTGACCACCCGATGGTGATCGACAACCCGGCGCAGGATCCCTTTGCGAACAGGAAATGCCACGTTTAAATCGTCCACCTGCAGCAGCACCGGGGCATCGACGGCCAACGGCACCGGCTCACCGTCCGGTTCGCTATCCAGCAGGCGTTGGGTGTAGGGATGAGCCGGCGCGCTGAACAGCGTCCGACAGTGATTGTGCTCCACGCAGCGGCCGTTCTGCATTACCGCCACCCGGTCAGCCAGCTGGCGGACGATGCTCAGGTTATGGGTAATAAACAGCATCCCCATGTTCAGCTCCCGCTTCAGCTCGCGCAGCAGCTGCAGAATTTGCGCCTGCACTGACACATCGAGAGCGGTGGTCGGCTCGTCGGCAATCAGCAGCTCAGGGCGCGTCAGCAGCGCCATGGCGATCATCACCCGCTGGCGCTCGCCGCCGGAGAGCTGGTGCGGATAGTCCGCCAGCCGCCGTGGCGCCTGTCGGATCCCGACGCGCTCCAGACAGTCGAGGATCTCCCCGCGCGCCGCCTCTTTGCGCATTCCCCGGTGTAAAGACAGCACCTCGTAGAGCTGTTTTTCCAGGGTATGAAGGGGATTGAGCGACACCATTGGCTCCTGAAAGATCATCGCGATCCGGTTGCCGCGCACGCCGCGCAGGGTCGCCTCATCCGCATGCAGCAGCGACTGGCCATGAAAACGGATATCGCCGCTGGGGTAGCTGGCCGGCGGGGTAGGGAGCAGCCGCAGCACCGACAGGGCGGAGATGCTCTTACCGGAGCCGGATTCACCCACCAGGGCCAGCGTTTCGCCGACCGCCACCTCGAGCGACAGATTATGCACGACGGTCTGCGTCTCGCCCTGCTGGCGAAAGGCGATAGAGAGATTGTCGATAGCTAACAGCGGGTGGGTCATATTACACCGCCTTACTGGGGTCAAAGGCGTCGCGAACCGCTTCACCGATGAAAATCAGCAGCGTCAGCAGCACGGCGACGGAAAGAAACGCGGCAATACCCAGCCAGGGCGCCTGCAGGTTGTTTTTGCCCTGCAGGAGCAGCTCGCCGAGTGAGGGCGAGCCAAGCGGCAGGCCGAAGCCGAGAAAATCCAGCGACGTCAGGGTGGTAATAGAGCTGCAGAGAATAAAAGGCAGGAAGGTGAGGGTCGCCACCATCGCGTTGGGCAGCATATGCCGCAGGATGATCTGCCGGTCGCTGACCCCTAACGCCTGCGCCGCCCGGATGTAGTCGTAGTTGCGGGTGCGGAGAAATTCAGCGCGCACCACGCCCACCAGTGTCATCCAGCCAAACAGGACGGTGATCGCCAACAGCCACCAGAAGCCCGGCTGCACCACGCTGGAGAGCAGAATGATCAGAAACAGCGTCGGCATGCCGGACCAGACTTCGATAAAACGCTGCCCCCAGAGGTCGATTTTACCGCCGTAATAACCCTGGATCGCCCCGGCCAGCACCCCCAGCACGCTGGAGAACAGCGTCAGCAGCAGGCCAAAGAGTACCGAGATGCGCGTCCCATAGAGGATCCGCGCCAGCACATCGCCGCCGTTGGCGTCGGTGCCGAGCCAGTTGCTGGCTGAGGGCGGCGAGGGAAAAGGAACCGTGCTGGCAAAATTGATCGTCGTCGCGCCGAAGCGCACCGGCGGCCAAAGCGCCCAGCCGTGGCTGGCCAGCTGGTGCTGCAGCCACGGATCCTTATAGTCAGCGGCGGTGGCGAATGCGCCGCCGAAGGTCTGCTCGGTGTAGTTTTTTAATACCGGGACGTACAGCTGGCCCCGGTACTGCACCAGCAGCGGCCGATCGTTGGCCAGCAGCTCAGCCCCCAGGCTGCAGAGGAAGAGAATTAAAAACAGCCACAGCGACCAGTAACCGCGACGGTTGTGGCGAAAGCGCGCCCAGCGGGCCTGATTAACGGGACTGAAGAACGACATTAGCGGCCCTCAAAATCAATACGCGGGTCGACCAGCGTATAGCTGATATCGCTGACGATATTAAGCAGCAGGCCGATCAGGGTGAAAATATAGAGCGTCCCGAACATCACCGGATAGTCGCGGGAGACCGTCGCTTCATAGCCCAGCAGCCCCAGACCATTCAACGAGAACATCACTTCGATCAGCAGCGAGCCGGTAAAGAACATACTGATAAAGGTGGCCGGGAAACCAGCGATCACCAGCAGCATGGCGTTGCGGAACACGTGTCCCCAGAGGATCTGTTTCTCCCCGACGCCTTTGGCGCGGGCGGTAACCACATACTGTTTGCGGATCTCGTCGAGGAAGCTGTTTTTGGTCAGCATGGTCAGGGCGGCGAAGCCGCCGATCACCGTCGCCAGCACCGGCAGGGTGATGTGCCACAGATAGTCGAGGATCTTTTCATACCACGGCAGGGTGTCGAAGTTTGGCGAGACCAGACCGCGCAGCGGGAAAAGGTCGAAATAGCTGCCGCCGGCAAAAATCACGATCAGCAGGATGGCGAACAGAAAGGCGGGGATCGCATAGCCAATGATAATCAGCGTACTGCTCCAGAGGTCAAAGCGGCTGCCGTTGCTGACGGCTTTGCGGATGCCCAGCGGAATGGAGACCAGATAGATGATCAGCGTGCTCCACAGCCCGAGGCTCACCGAGACCGGCAGGCTGTCTTTAATCAGCTGCAGCACGGAGGCGCTGCGAAACAGGCTGTCGCCAAAATCAAAGCGCAGATAATCGCCCAGCATCTTCAGGTAGCGCTCGTGCAGCGGTTTGTCGAAGCCGTAGCGGTGGGTGATCTCGGCGATGACTTCCGGATCGAGGCCGCGCCCCCCGCGATAGTGCCCCTCGCTGATATTGCCGGCGCCGGTGCGGGCATGGCTGGCGCCCATCCCGCCGTCGCCGGCGCCTGGCATTCCGCCGTGCTGACCAAATTCGATGGCGGCGATGGCCTGGTCGACCGGGCCGCCGGGGGCGATCTGCACAATAAAAAAGTTAATGGTGATGATGGCCCACAGGGTGGGGATCACTAACAGCAAACGGCGGATCAGGTAACTGCCCATGGTATGTCCTTAGCGTCTGTCCGCGGGGAGGGTGGCCGCTTTGTTCGCGTCATACCACCAGGTATCAAGGCCGGACGAATAAATGGGGCGGGTTTTCGGGAACGAGAATTTATTCCACCACGCGGTGCGGTCCTGCGCCATATACCACATCGGCAACATATAATGGTTCCAGGTGAGGACGCGGTCCAGCGCCCGGCCGAGCGGGATCAGCTTCTGCTTATTACCCTGCCACTGCAGGATCTGCGCAATCAGTTTATCCACCACCGGACTCTGCACCCCCGGCGCGTTGTAGCTGGAGTGAATATAGTCTGACGCCCAGGAGATTTGCAGGTCGGTCCCCGGCCAGGGCATGGCACGCCACAGGCTTGGCATCATGTCGTAATCGCGGCTGCGGCGGCGGTTGCTGTACTGCGAGTTATCCACCTGACGAATATCCATGACGATCCCCAGGCGCTGCAGGTTGTGCTGGAACGGCAGCACCCAGCGGTCATTGCTTCCGGCCGGCATCAGCAGCTCAAAGCGCAGCGGCTTGCCGGTGGCGGCGTTAACCCGGCGCTGGTTCTTCACCGTCCAGCCTGCCGCGTTGAGCAGGGCGTCGGCTTTGAGTAAGTTGGCGCGGTCAAAGCCATCGCCGCGGGAGACCGGCGGCTGGTACACCTGGCTGAAGAGCTCGGGGGGCAGTTCGTTTTTCATCGGCGTCAGCAGGGCCAGTTCGGCCGCGTCGGGCAGGCTGCGGGCGGCATATTCGGTGTTCTGGAAATAGCTATTGGCGCGCTGATAGGCGCTGTAGAACAGCGCTTTGTTCATCCATTCAAAATCAAACGCCAGGGTAATGGCCTCCCGCACCCGGCGATCGGCGAATACCGGGCGCTGGATATTGAACGCCAGCCACTGGGTATCCTGCGCCGAGGTGTTGGCATACTCCTCTTTGATGATGTAGCCGCGGCTGAAGTTGCGGCCAACGTAGCGGGTAGCCCAGTTTTTGGCGACCGTCTCTTCCCGGCGGTCAACGGCCCCGGCTTTAAAGGCTTCAAAAGCGACGTTGTCGTCAAGATAATAGTCATAGCGCAGCGTATCGAAGTTCCAGCGACCGCGGTTGACCGGCAGGTCGGCCGCCCAGTAGTCGGCGACCCGGGAATAGGTAATATACTGTCCCATCCGCCAGGCGCTGATGCGATAGGGTCCGCTGGCCAGCGGCGGCTTTGACAGCGGGTCGCTAAGTTTGTGATGGCGCCAGAACGCCTCGGGCATCACCGGTAGGCTCAGCAGGCTCAGCATATTCTCTTTACCGGGCTGGCCGAGGTCGATACGCACAGTCAACGGCGCGATGGCCTTCACGGTGGTGCCTTTATAAAAGAGGCGGAACTGCGGCACCCCTTCGGTCATAAACTTCTTGAAGGTAAAAGCGACATCATGGGCGGTGATTGGCGTGCCGTCGTGAAAACGGGCGCGGGGGTTGAGAGCGATCTCCATCCATGAATAGTCCCCGGCGTAGCGCGCCCGCTCGGCAATCAGCGGATAATAGCTCCCGGGCTCATCATCCGAAGTGGTGAACAGGGGATCGTAGAGCGCCTCAGTTCGTACCGCGGGATTGCCGCGCAGCGCGTAGCGGTTGAAGTTGTCGAAGGTGCCGATTGCCGCCAGGGTGAGCGTGCCACCTTTCGGCGCCTGTGGATTGACATAATCAAAATGGCTGAAACCGGCGGCGTATTTGGGCTCGCCGATAATCGCGAAGGCGACGCTTTCCTGAATGGATTGCGCGTTAGCGCTCAGGCTAAACAGAGCAAGCAGAAGCAGAAAAAGTCGCGCATACATAGGCGGCAGAATACCCCGTCATAGCCGGCCCCCATGGCCGACTTCTGTTCCCGCATCATAAGTGAGACTTAACGCGTTGTGAAATAGTTCGCGGGTTCATCGTGCGCGGCCACCAGCGCCGCCAGCGACAGCGGCCGGCTGATCCAGTACCCCTGCAGGAAATGAACCCCCTCAGCGCGGAGCCACTCCGCCTGCTCCTGGGTCTCCACCCCTTCGGCGACGGTCATTAATTTCAGCCGGCGGCTGAGGGTCAGTACCGCATCCAGCACTGGCGAGGTAACGGTTTCGGTGCCGATCGCCTGCACAAAACCGCGATCGATCTTCAGATAGTCGAAGTTATAGCGCTCAAGGTAGATCAGCGCGCTATGCCCGGTGCCAAAATCATCAATCGCGATTTCGAATCCCTGGCGGTGGAGCCAGGCGAAGTTAGCCATCGATTTTTCTTTATCAATCATCGCCCGCTCGGTCACCTCCAGCACCACGTGAAAATGGCCGGCGGGCAGCGCGGCGGCGAAGCGCAGCATATCGTCGCGGAAGCTGTCGGCCTGCAGATGGGCAGGAGATATATTCAGCCCCAGCTTGACGCCGCGCGGCAGAATACGCTTCAACACCGCAGCATCGCGGGCGATCAGCGCCAGCAGATGATGGGTTAGCGGCACGATCATCTGCTGGGTTTCGGCCAGGTTAATAAAAACGTCGGGCGGGATTTCGCCCACCACCGGATGGCGCCAGCGCATCAGGACCTCGACACCGCTGATATGCAGAGTCTGGGCATTCACCACCGGCTGATAGACGACGTAGAACTGGTTGTTTTTGATCCCCAGGAGAATGGATTTTCGCGGATCCGATTTGATCGTCAGCACGTAATAGCAGAGTAGCCCCGCCAGCAGGCCGCACACCACTCCGAGCAGCAGAGCAAACTGCGTATTTTCCGCCAGCCAGCTGTTGGCATACAGGTAGACCTTCAGCGGTAAACCCTCGATCTGTGTCTGGCGGATCGGCGCGTTATGCAGCGTTTGCGGATCCACCAGCCGGTTACTGAAGGTGGAGATGGCGGTGTGATCGATGGCCAGCGCAATGCCGCTGAAATCATTCTGCCGTGCAGAATAGAGGATATACGGTGTGAGATTGGCGTTAATCGACACGAAAATGCCGCTGTTTTTATCACCAGGTTTTCCTACCCACAACGCCAGCGCCGCGCTCTTCGGCATCATCGGCGTGCCCGGCAAAATGGCCATATCAAGGGGTTTACGGATATCAATGGCCGGGATCAGCTGGGTGAGGGGGGTATCCATGGCGCCGGTTGCCGAGGAGCAAAAGGCCACGCCGTTTTTGACCAGCAGAAAGGCGCGGACGTTAGGGCTGAAAGCGGCATGGGAGGTGAGCCCGGAGTCAATATTCTCGCAGGGCTGGTCCACCAGCGGCTGCAGGCCGTCGATGGTCTGCCGCAGGTCGTGAAAGTAGCTCTTCAGATAGGTATTAACGTTGTTGATAATGGCGTCGAAACGCTCCGCCCGGTTATGGTAAATCACCATAAACTGAATGCTGCCGGCCAGTAGCGCGACGATAACTCCCACGCACAAGCTGGTTATCCAGGTTTTACGCTGGGGCGAAAAGTAGCGAGTCAGCATAGCTATAGTCTTTCCGTGTTATTGATGCGCAGCAACGGGTTGTCAGTCGTCGTTTTTCTCATTCCCACTTAAAAGACATAGCTTATTTTGCGTCGTTCAGAATCAGGTGGCAAAAAAAAACACTGCCGGGGCAGTGTTTTTTATCCCGCTTCCAGCCAAGGGATAACCGGCGGCGGTAGAGGACAGTTTACGAGCGGCTCAGGACTCGACGCGCTTCGTTGTAGCGCTTTTTCCAGTATGGCTCATCCATGCTGGAGATAGTCACCCCGCTGCTGGTAGAGGCGTGAACAAACTGGTTGTTGCCGAGGTAGATCCCTACATGGCGGCCGGTAGAACCGGCACGGAACAGAACCAGATCGCCGGTACGCAGCTGGGTACGGGAAATCGATTTTCCGGTTTCCTGCTGTTCAGAAGTTGAACGCGGCAGTTCCAGACCAAATTGTTCGCGGAAGGTGCGCTGCACGAACGCCGAGCAGTCGATACCTTTGCGGGTGCTGCCGCCGAGGCGGTAACGCACGCCTTTCCAGCTGGCATACTGATCCATTAAACGGGACTTCACGTCCAGGTTACGGACCATCGTTTCAAATTCATCCTGAGAGGCTTGCAGTGATGATAAATCGCCACTACCCACAGCATGCGTCTCAGAATGCATATTCCTGGCGGTACTTGTTGAACTACACGCGGAAAGCAGAACCGCTACTGCAATCGCGGGGGCTACCCGCAAGATGTATCTCAAAATCGGCTGAGATTTGACCATGCTGTTTATTTTCCCTTGTTGTCCTTAACGACAATGTCGTTATAAAAATGCCAAACGTGTTAGAGCCTAAATACCCATCCGCAATGAGACAATTCCTTAAGCTTAAATTTGTGCAGTCACGCACAATTTTATTCACGCCTTGAATTAATGTTGCGGAAAAGGCAAAACGAGAACGAGATTACCCTATCAAACGCCGCATGGCGAGCGGTTTTGCGCGATTTCTTATAAGTATTTTGGTGACAAAAAGTGAATCATCGGGAAAGGCCAAAATAGCGACAATATCGGGCAAAAAACAGACAATTCCTTCATTTGTCACGGGATTAATGTGACAAGAAGATGAACGTGATGTAGAAAAAAAGGACAATTGAAAAAAAGGGACCCAAAAGGTCCCCTTATAGATAATGAGTCTGGCGACTGCCGGAGACATTATTTGGCTGATATTCCACCGGGTAAGTAGCGATCGAAAAAGGCGATCAGTTTATCGCTCAGGGAAGTCATCAATACCCAGGGCGCGCCAATCAGCACGGCGGTCAGCGAGCCGACGGCAATATCGCTGAACCAGTGGGCGCCAATCATCACCCGCGGGAAAGCAAAGACCACAAATATTACCAGCGCCACGGCCAGCGCGCGGCGACCAAAATAGCGCCACATAAAGCTCGCGAAGATCAGCAGCATCATCCCATGATCGCCGGGGAAGCTGTCCTTGGAAGCATCCTTAGTGGGGAAGTTAACGACGTCGCTGACGCGGGTCACATCGCTGAAAAACAGCGACGGGCTGGCGCGCTGAACCGGCATCAGGTGCTGCGCCAGCTGGTTGATGATCACCGCCGCCAGCAGCATCACCAGGCCCATAATGGCGATCTGACGACGGCCTGCCGCCGGCGCCTTGAGCCAGTAGCTAAGCATCAGGCACCCCATCGCCAGCAGCGAGCAGGCGTCGAAGGCGCGATTGTTGATGATCGCCAGCAGCCAGGCGTAAGCGCGGCTGACGCTGACACCATGGTTAAAGAAATGGAAGATCGCGGAGTCAACAGGCGCCCACGCGCCGTGGTTGGCTGGCAGATACCAGGAGCAAAATAGCGCCACACCCGCGATGTTTAGCAGCAAGATTAAAGGAATTCGGTTTTTCATCATAGCCATTGCGATTTTGTGACAGTCGGCGGCAACCTTAGCCGCCTTAACTTAAACGAAGCCTCAACAATGAGGTCTGGAGCGCATTCCAGTCGGCTTCATTAGCGGAGATAAGCTCGATGCGGCTATCGGGCGGGGCAACGCTGAGGGTCTCGATATGCAGATCCTCACCCTGGCGGTTGATCCGCACCGCCCCTTCGGCAATGCGCAGCACACCTTTGACGCGCGCCACCGGCGCCAGCCGGGCCCACTCCAGCAGGGCGATGGTGTCAAAGACCGTTTCCGCGTCGAAGATCCAACCGCAGGCCTGATAGCCCTGGCCGCTGTTAAGGTGGCGGCGCCAGCGCTGGTGTTCCGCCAGGCTAAGGGCGGCGAGACCGGCTGTTGGAGGATGGCGATGGGCGTGCTCCGCGCTCGCCGGCAGTGGGGCGGTGTTGCGCCGGGGTTCATCAAGCAGGGCGAGGTCGATATTCCCCTGGGTCGCCGACACCTGGCGGCGCTCGCCGCCCCAGCGTTGCCACCAGTCGGCAAACGCCTGAGCGCTTTCGGGCGTTTCCCGATCGCTTTTATTGGCCACGATGATATCCGCCGCCGCCAGCTGGTCGCGAAAGTTGTCGTTGTTGACCGCTTTCTCGTCCAGTAGCTGACGCGGATCGAGGATGCACAGGGTCGCGCGCAGATCGATCCAGGGTTCATACACCGCCGCGGTGAGAATATCGAGGATCTGCTTTGGATGGCCAAGTCCGGTAGGTTCGATCAACAGACGATCGGGTTTCCCCTGGCGCAGCAGGGTGTTCAGTCCGACCTGCATCGGCAGGCCATTGACACAGCACATGCAGCCGCCGGGGATCTCTTTGAGCAGGGCGCCGCTGTCGGCCAGCAGCGCGCCGTCTATCCCGACTTCGCCAAACTCGTTAACCAGTACGGCCCATTTTTCATCCGCAGGCTTCTGCGCCAGCAGATGAAGAATCGAGGTCGTCTTACCGCTGCCGAGAAAGCCGGTGATCAAATTGGTTCTGGTCACTCTTTTCTCCAGGATAAATGTAATGTTGTAACAGTTATGCCTATCCTGACGAAAAAAGAGGGAAAAGAGAAGTCCTGAGGCGGACAGAAGGGAATTCTGTCCGCATAAGCGCAAATATTGTTAAGAATCGAGCGCGCGGGCAACTGCCTCGCGGGCGCCGTGCATCGCCAGCTGCTGCCAGGCGGCGCGGATCCCGGCGACAAACAGGGCGTTGCGCGGCAGGTCGCGGCCAAATATTTCCTCCAGACCCAGCAGGGCGTCAACACGCTGCTGCTCATCGCTCTGCGCCACCCGCTGCTGGATCTTGTCCACCAGCGGATCGCGCACGTCGATGGTCTGACCGGCATCATCCGTGCCGCTGACGTAGCGCATCCAGCCGGCCACGCCGAGGGCCAGCAGCGGCCAGCGGCTGCCGCGCTCAAGATGCACGCGAATACCGTCGAGCATGCGCTGGGGTAGCTTCTGGCTGCCGTCCATGGCGATTTGCCAGGTACGGTGTTTGAGCGCCGGGTTGCTGAAGCGCGCGATTAAGCTGTCGGCATAGGCCGCCAGGTCGACGCCGGTAATGGTCAGCGTCGGGGCCTGTTCGTCAAGCATCAGCTGGCGGGCGGCGCGGCGGAAGACCTCATCCTGCATGCAGTCGCTGACGTGCGCATGACCTGCCAGATAGCCAAGCCAGGCGAGGAAAGAGTGGCTGCCGTTGAGCATCCGCAGCTTCATCTGCTCCCAGGGCAGCACGTCGTCGGTCATCTGCACGCCTGCCGTCTCCCAGGCGGGGCGCCCGGCGACAAAGTGGTCTTCGACTACCCACTGAATGAAGGGTTCGCAGCTGATGGCGCAGGGATCTTCCACTCCCAGCACGGCGGCGATTTCTGCCAGCGACTCGGCGGTGGCGGCGGGAACAATGCGATCCACCATGGTGCCCGGGAAGCTAACGTTGTCGGCGATCCAGCTCGCCAGCGCCGGACTGCGTTTTTCCGCCATGCCGAGGACGGCATTTTTCACCACGTGGCCGTTATCGGGAATGTTATCGCAGGAGAGCACGGTAAAGGGCGGCAGGCCGCGTTCCCGGCGGCGGGCCAGCGCTTCAACTAAAATACCGGGAGCCGACTGCGGGAGCGTCGGATTTTCCAGATCGTGAACGATGCGCGGATGCGTCGGATCCAGCTTGCCGGTCGCCGGATCGATGCAATAGCCTTTTTCCGTGATGGTCAGCGAGACAATCGCCACCTGCGGCTCGCAAAATTTCTCGATAATCGCCGCCAGCGAATCGAGCCTGGCGTTCAGGCATTCGTGCACTGCGCCGATAATAATGGGCTGATTACCGTCGGCGCCTTTTTCCAGTACGGTAAACAGGTGGTCCTGTTCGCGAAGCTGGCTCATCAGCGTATCGCCGCTGAACAGACTGATTTCGCAGATCCCCCAGTCGCCGCCGATGTTATTCAGCACGCGATCGGTCAGCAGCGCCTGGTGCGCGCGATGAAACGCGCCAAAGCCGAAATGGACAATACGCGAGCGGAGCTGGCTGCGATCGTACTGAGGACGTTGCACGTTTTCCGGTAGCGTAGCGGTTGCAATTGTTGTCATTCTTCACACACCTGTTTAACTGCTTATTAACATTGCCAGTCTAAAGTTATATGACAGGAAATTAAATTGGTAAGCCGAAATTATCCGCTGACTGTGAGCTGGATCAATCAATGCACCGGCACTGTTTGCAGCCTGCTGAGAAACATGTATGGTAGTCGTCATGAGTGTCGCCATTATTGGTATAACAACTTTTGTGAGGGCATAGCGATGGAGCAAACCTGGCGGTGGTATGGGCCGAACGATCCGGTATCGCTTGATGATGTACGGCAGGCAGGGGCGACCGGGGTCGTCACTGCGCTGCACCATATTGCAAACGGTCAGGTCTGGCCGGTCGACGAGATTAAAGCGCGTCAGGCGCTGTTAGCGGCGAAAGGGCTGACCTGGTCGGTGGTCGAAAGCATTCCGGTGCACGAGGATATTAAAACCCACAGCGGGCAGTATACGACCTGGATTGCCAACTATCAGCAGAGCATCCGCAACCTCGCGGCCTGCGGCATCGATACCGTATGCTACAACTTTATGCCGATCCTCGACTGGACGCGCACCGATCTGGAATATGAGCTGCCGGACGGCTCCCGGGCGCTGCGTTTCGATCAGATCGCCTTCGCCGCCTTTGAACTGCATATCCTCAAACGCCCGGGGGCGGAAGCGGATTACAGCGAAGAAGAGCAGCGCCAGGCCGAGGCGTATTACAAGGCGATGAGCGAAGCGGACATTGAGAAACTGACCCGCAATATCATCGCCGGCCTGCCGGGGGCGGAAGAGGGTTACACCCTCGACCAGTTCCGCGCGCGTCTGGCGGAATATGACCACATCGATAAAGCGCAGCTGCGCGAAAATATGGCCTATTTCCTGCGGGCCATCGTGCCGGTGTGCGAAGAGGTGGGGATCCGTCTGGCTGTGCATCCGGACGATCCGCCGCGGCCGATCCTTGGCCTGCCGCGTATCGTCTCGACCATTGAAGATATGCAGTGGCTGAAAGAGACAGTGGACAGCATTAATAATGGCTTTACCATGTGCACCGGATCCTATGGCGTCCGCGCCGATAACGATCTGGTGAAGATGGTGGAGACCTTTGGCGATCGTATCCACTTTACCCATCTGCGCTCCACCTGCCGTGAAGCGAACCCGAAAACCTTCCACGAGGCGGCGCACCTTAGCGGCGACGTTAATATGGTGGCGGTGGTGGATGCGATTCTGCGTGAAGAGCAGCGGCGTAAGCAGGCCGGCGATCTGCGCCCGATCCCCTTCCGTCCGGATCATGGTCATCAGATGCTCGACGATCTGCGCAAGAAAACCAACCCAGGCTATTCGGCGATTGGCCGTCTCAAGGGGATGGCGGAAGTACGCGGCGTGGAGCTGGCGCTGAAGATGACCAAATACCCTGAACTGTTGTAATCGCGGCAATGGGGATAATAAAAAGGACAGCCAGCGGCTGTCCTTTTTTATGTCAACTCGTCACGGAAGATTAATCCGCGCGGCCCATATAGCGGCACTCTTCGATATGAATGCGGATTTTCTCACCGGTGGTCAGGTATTCCGGCACCTGAATCACCAGGCCAGTGCTCATGGTGGCGGGCTTGGTGCGGGAGCTGGCGGATGCCCCTTTAATCCCCGGCGCGGTTTCGATAATTTCCAGGTCCACGGTCTGCGGCAGCTCAAGCGCCAGCAGCTGCCCATCCCAGGTCAGCACCTGCATATCCGGCATGCCGCCTTCCGGAATAAACTGCAGCTCTTCTTCGATCTGCTCTTTCGTGAAGGTGTAAGGGGTGTAGTCTTCTTTATCCATGAACACGTATTCGTTGCCATCGACATAAGAGAAGTCAACGAAACGACGGGTCAGGGTCACGGTATCGACGATATCGTCGCCTTTGAAGCGCTCTTCTACTTTCAGGCCGGTACGCACATCGGAGAAGCGCATTTTATACAGTGTCGCAGCACCGCGGGCGCTGGGTGACTGAATATCGATATTTTTCACAATCAGCAGCTTGCCGTTGTAATTCAGCACCATACCTTTTTTAATTTCATTCGCTCTTGGCATTGCAGTAATCCTGTCACTTAACGAGTCAAAAATATCGCGTAAAACTACTCGCGCCCGGGCATTCAGGCAAGTGGAATTCGCGAGTTTTGCTATCTTCTGGCAAAACGTTTAGGCTGTGGCGCAAAATGAGCGTTCGGGAGCTGGGTTGTGGAATGTCGTACTGATTGTGGCGCATGTTGCATCGCCCCCTCTATATCATCGCCGATCCCCGGTATGCCGCAGGGCAAGCCGGCCAACACTCGCTGTATTCAGCTCTCCGAGCACAATCTGTGCCTCATTTTCGGTTCCCCACTGCGCCCGAAGGTGTGCGCCAGCCTGCAGCCCTCGCCGGAGATGTGCTTGACTCATCGTGATGAAGCCATTACCTGGCTGCTGGCGCTTGAGCTGGCCACCGCGCCCTGAGCTTAAAGCAGCAAATGAGACAGGTTTTTGATATGGACGCTGAGGCCGTCCAGCAGCGCCTGGACGCGCAGCGGAAGAATGTCCCGTCGCTGGTAGATAAGCCAGGCCTGCAGATCGATACAGCGCTCCTTTTTCAGACAGGGAACCAACTGTCCTGCCGCCAGCTCGGTGGCGAGTGAATAGTAGGGCGCATAAACGATCCCCATCCCCAGCTTCGCCAGCTCCACCGCCGGCAGCGTGTTATCGCACACGAATCCCCCCTTTACCGTGAGATTAAGCGGTTTGCCGTTTTTGCTTTTGAAGGTCCAGATATTGTCGCTGCCGCCCAGCATACGCAGGGTGATGCACTCATGATCCACCAGCGCCTCCGGTTCGGCGATAGGGTGTTGCGCGAGGTAATCCGGGGAGGCGAAGACGCCGGTACGAAAGCGGGTAAACGGGCGGGCGATGAGGTTTTCATTCTGTGGCTTAAAGGGGCTTATCAGCAGATCGCAGTCGCTATTGAAAATGGCGCCGTATTTCTGTTCCCGCTCGCTGGCGTTGCGGGTGACCAGATTGATCTGCAGCTCCGGCAGCGTTTTTCTTAGCGCTGGCAGAATATAGCGCCCGAGAAACTGGTGGATGCCGATGGGCGCGCCAAGGGTGACAACGCCCTGCAGTGTGTTCTTATAACGGTCGGCGAGGTTGATAAGCTGCTCATGCTGCGCAAGAACGGCGCTGCTGGCGTGAATAAATTGCTCGCCGAACTCGGTACGCACCAGTTCCCTGGCGGTGCGCAGAAAAATAGCCAGACCGACTTTCCGCTCCACGCTGGTCAGCGTCCGTGAGACGTTAGACTGGGGCATATTCAGGCGCTGGGCTGCCCGGCTTACGCTGGCGGTTTCGGCGATGGCGCAGAGGATCCTCAGCTCGTCCATTTTAAAGTCTTTCAACATCTTATCGCTGTCTGATATTAATAGTATATCAAAAATGATATACCAGTTTGGCTGAATTGCCATGTGATTTATTGATCCGCTGAACGTATGATGGCCTTTGCGTTGAACAGTCGTTTATTTAAGGAAATCTGTGCGTTTTATTGCTTCTTTTGTGGTTCTCGACGTGATTAAAAATAACGATCTTCCCGCTGGCTTACTGAGTGTATATGCACCATGCTGCTTAATTATTTTGCTTTGTTTGTATTAATACTGGTATTTCTCATATTGTTTTATGGAGTTATTATTATCCACGATATTCCCTATCACATCGCGCAAAAACGCCAGCATCCCCATCAGGACGCGATTCATGTAGCAGGCTGGATAAGCCTGTTTACCCTGCATGCTATCTGGCCTTTTCTGTGGATCTGGGCCACGTTGTACCGGCCTGATCGTGGCTGGGGGATGGCCTCACAGACCGAAGGACATCAGCAGCGAGCGGAGCTGGAGAAACGCATTGCGTTACTTGAAGCGGCATTAAAAAACAGCCAGCAGGCGTCGGTGGAGAATAGCGAGAAATAATATGGATCTGTTAATTATCCTTTGCTATGTCGCCATTGCCTGGGGCGTGTTTAAAATATTTCGCATTCCAGTAAATAAATGGACGATCCCCACCGCTATATTAGGCGGAATAGTGATCGTCGGTGCACTAATATTAACGATGAACTATAACCACCCCTATACGATGCGAGCGCAAAAAATTGTCGTCTCCATTCCGATGGTGCCGCAGGTATCAGGCGAGGTGGTGGAGGTGACCAGTAAAACCAATGTGTTAATGAAGAAGGGCGAACTGCTGTTTCGCATCGACGATACCCGCTACCGCGCACGGCTGAACAAGCTGAAAGCCGATCTGGCGGCCGAGGAGGCCACGCTGCGGGCGAAGCAGGCAACCATTGACGATGCCAGCGCCAGAGTACAGCAGGCGCAGGCGGAGTACGACCGGGTCACCCGCGACTACCAGCGCTATGCCCAGGGAGCGGCCATGCCGGTGAATCCTTTTTCGGAACAGGATGTGACTCATGCCAGGCAGCAGGTGCAGATCCAGTCGGCGGTACTGCAGGCGGCGAAAGCGCAATTACAAAACGCCCGAGAGCAGGTATCCGGACGCTACCACGGGCTGGATGCCAATATTGCCAGCCTGAAATCGCAGATCCTTGAAGCGGAGTATAATCTGGCGCAAACCGTGATTCGCGCGCCGAGCGACGGCTACGTCACCCAGCTTCTGGCGCGGCCGGGGATGACCGCGGTGCGTCTGCCCTTCAAGCCGGTGCTGGTGTTTATTCCCCAGCAAAAGCGCCAGGTGGTGGCGGTATTCCGCCAGAATTCGGTCCTGCGTCTGACGGCCGGGGATAGCGCGGAGGTGGTGTTTAACGGTCTGCCAGGCAGCGTCTACAGCGGTAAGGTATCGCGGGTGTTGCCGACCGTCCCGGACGGCAGCTACCAGGCCAGCGGCGCGCTGCAAGGACTGAACGCCGGGGCAGCGAAAGAGGGCATTTACGTGCTGATCGACCTCGATCCCCATCCGGAAGTGGAACATTTACCGGACGGTGTCAGCGCCCAGGCGGCGGTGTATACCGATTATTTTGCCCATGTGTCGATTATGCGCAAAGTGCTGCTGCGCATGACCAGCTGGCTGCATTATCTCTATCTGGATCATTAATCCCCATTGCCCGGCTCCGGCCGGGCAACCTTATCTAGACGTCCCTGATCCGCCACAGGCAGGCCTGCGTGGCGATCCCCATGACCAGCGCAATCCAGAACACCGCATGATAGCTCCAGATCTCTGCCACCACGCCCGCCAGTGAGCCGGCGATGATCCAACCGACGCGGGTGGTATTGGTGTAGAGGGTGGTGGCAGCGCCTGCCTGCCCGGGCATCAAATCCTGGAAATAAAGCATGCCAATCCCGGCGAGGATCCCAATATAGATGGCGTTCAGCACCTGCATCGCCAGCAGCAGCCCCGGCGTATGCACCGTCAGCATGCCCACATAAAACAGCACCCCAGCCACCGCGGAGAGGCGCATCAGAAAGCGTTTACCGAAGCGCCGGGCATAGTAACCGGCAATCAGCATGGTGGGGATTTCCAGCCCGGCGGCGGTACCCATCATCAGGCCGGCCAGCTTCTCCGGCAGATGCAGCTCGTTAATGATAAACAGCGGCATATTAATGATGTACAGGCTGTTCGTGCCCCACATCAGCGTGCAGATGCTGAACAGCAACAGCGCATCGCGGCGGTGCGTGCGCGGGGCTTCCAGCCGGCCGGTCGCCACCGCCTTCGCTTTGCGCATGCTGGGCAAGAACAGCCAGACCATTATCCCGCAGACGATAAACGCCGCCGCGGCGCTGAGGTACATCGCGGTAAAGCCAAACCCCATCGCCAGCGCATAGGCCAGCGGGGGACCAATCACCCATGCCAGGGAAACCTGGGCGCGCAAAATGGAGCTGAACATCACCGCTTCGCGGCCGGTTTTGTCGGCATGCTCGCGCGCGAGGGCGAACATCTGTGGGTTGGCGGTCGAACCAAAGCTGCTGAGGAAGACGCCGACGAACAGCAAAATGAAGTAGTTCCGGTTCCAGGCAAACAGCACGCAGGCCAGCACTCCCAGCAGGCAGCAGACGACAATCAGCTGCTTGCGGTCGCCCTGACGGTCAGAACGTCCGGCGAGGAACTGACTGACCAGAATGCCTATGACGGCGCTGCCGGTAAAAAAGAAACCCACCATCGCCGGGCGGACGTGTACTTCATTGGTCAGAAACAGGCTCAGGGTCGGCGTCTGCAACGCCCCGGCAATGCCCGTCAGAAAGGCGACGATCAGGAAGGCGGAAGAGGTGACATCGAATCCGCGTCGGGGAAGGGCGGCGCTTCGGTTTTCCATGTGTTTGGTTTTCTGTAGTTTCAGGAGACGGCGCGGAGTTTACGCCTGCTGGCTGAAAATAAACAGTAGTATGGCACGAATAATTAAAAAGGCGTTTCAAAATACAAGGTTCAGCAAAAAGCTGACGCTTACCCCAGCCAGGCGCCAGGGCTTCAGCAAAAGTGTGCAGTACCTCTAAGTTCTGCAATCAAGTCGCTGACGTACCTTGCGCATTGAGCAAGAAAGGTACAAAATTCTTGAAACGTTTCAGCGTCATTCGACATATCGTTCACCGTCAGATGGCGCCTTTTTTCTCAAGTTAGCTGAAACGATTCAATTCAGCAGGAGAGGAGAACCATGTTCCAGTTATCTGTGCAGGATATTCATCCCGGCCAGCAGGCCGGTAATAAAGAAGAGGCCATCCGGCAGGTCGCCGCCGCG
Source organism: Klebsiella sp. 7-CIP_Kleb. (assembly GCF_050378655.1). NCBI lineage: Bacteria > Pseudomonadati > Pseudomonadota > Gammaproteobacteria > Enterobacterales > Enterobacteriaceae > Klebsiella > Klebsiella sp. 7-CIP_Kleb. Next base: position 1,229,571 of record NZ_JBNRLJ010000001.1, on the reverse strand, counting down.
CTGGTCAGCGCCGGCAACGTGGCCGATGGCTACGTGAACGGCATGCTGGCACGCGAGCAGCAGACCTCGACCTTCCTCGGCAACGGGATCGCGATCCCGCACGGCACGACGGATACGCGTGATCAGGTGCTGAAGACCGGCGTTCAGGTGTTTCAGTTCCCGCAGGGCGTCACCTGGGGCGAAGGGCAGACCGCCTATGTGGCGATCGGGATTGCCGCCAGCTCAGATGAACACCTCGGCCTGCTGCGTCAGCTGACCCACGTGTTGAGCGATGACGCCGTCGCCGCCCAGCTGCAGTCCGCCACCACCGCGGAAGAGCTGCGTGCGCTGCTGATGGGAGAGAAACAGAGCGAAGCGCTGAAGCTGGATAACGAGACCCTCAGTCTTGACGTCGCGGCCAGCGATCTGCTGACCCTGCAGGCGCTGAACGCCGCGCGTCTGAAAGAAGCAGGAGCGGTGGATTCCGCCTTCGTTAGCCACGTCATTAACGATACGCCGCTGAACCTCGGTCAGGGCATCTGGCTGAACGACAGCGCTGAAGGCAATCTGCGCAGCGCCGTGGCGGTCAGCCGCGCCGCCACCGCCTTCACCCGCGACGATCAGCCGGTTTCCCTGCTGGTCACGGTGGCGATGACCGACGAGCAGCCAACCGCGGTGCTGAACCGCCTGAGCAAGCTGCTGCTGGACAAGAAAGCTGACCATCTGCTGAAAGCCGACGCCGCCACCGTGCTGGCGCTGCTGACCAGCGACGACGCGATTGCCGAAGATGTGCTGAGCGCCGAATTTGTGGTGCGCAATGAGCATGGCCTGCATGCCCGTCCGGGCACCATGCTGGTCAACACCATTAAACAATTTTCCAGTGACGTCACCGTCACTAACCTCGACGGTTCCGGCAAGCCGGCCAACGGTCGTAGCCTGATGAAGGTCGTGGCGCTGGGTGTGAAAAAAGGTCACCGTCTGCGCTTTACCGCGCAGGGTGAAGATGCGCAACAAGCGCTGGATGCGATTGGCGAAGCGATCGCCGCAGGCCTTGGGGAGGGCGCATAAATGAGCAGACGTGTAGCAACAATTACTTTAAACCCGGCGTACGATCTGGTGGGCTTCACCCCGGAGATCGAGCGCGGTGAAGTGAACCTGGTGCGTACCACCGGCCTGCACGCCGCCGGGAAAGGCATCAACGTGGCGAAAGTGCTGAAAGATCTTGGCATTGACGTCACCGTCGGCGGCTTCCTGGGGAAAGACAACCAGGATGGCTTTCAGCAGCTGTTCAGCGAGCTGGGGATCGCCAACCGTTTCCAGGTGGTGCAGGGCCGGACCCGTATCAACGTTAAGCTGACGGAAAAAGATGGCGAAGTGACCGATTTCAACTTCTCCGGCTTCGAAGTGACCCCGGGCGACTGGGAACGCTTCGTCAACGACTCCCTGAGCTGGCTCGGGCAGTTCGATATGGTCTGCGTCAGCGGCAGTCTGCCGTCCGGCGTCAGCCCGGAGGCCTTTACCGACTGGATGACCCGTTTGCGCAGCCAGTGCCCGTGCATCATTTTCGACAGCAGCCGCGAAGCGCTGGTTGCCGGACTGAAAGCGGCGCCGTGGCTGGTGAAACCGAACCGTCGTGAGCTGGAAATCTGGGCTGGCCGTAAGCTGCCGGAGATGAAAGACGTTATCGACGCCGCCCATGCGCTGCGCGAGCAGGGGATCGCTCACGTAGTGATTTCCCTGGGCGAAGAGGGCGCGCTGTGGGTGAACGCCTCCGGCGAGTGGATTGCCAAGCCGCCTTCAGTCGAAGTGGTCAGCACCGTTGGCGCCGGCGATTCGATGGTCGGCGGCCTGATTTACGGCCTGCTGATGCGTGAATCCAGCGAACATACCCTGCGCCTGGCGACCGCTGTCGCTGCCCTGGCCGTCAGCCAGAGCAATGTAGGGATCACCGACCGTACCCAGTTGGCCGCGATGATGGCGCGCGTCGACTTACAACCCTTTAATTGACAGCAGGAGAGGCATAATGAAAACGCTGCTGATTATTGATGCCGGACTCGGACAGGCGCGCGCCTATATGGCGAAAACCCTGCTGGGCGCCGCCGCGCCAAAAGCGCACCTTGAACTGATTGATAACCCCAACGACGCCGAACTGGTGATTGTTCTCGGGTCGGCGCTGCCCACTGACAGCGCGCTGAACGGCAAACAGGTTTTCCTCGGCGATATTAATCGCGCCGTGGCGCACCCGGAGCTGTTCCTGAGCGAAGCCAAGGGCCATGCGACGCCGTACGCGGCGCCTGCCGCCGCGGCAGTCCCGGCGGCCACCAGCGGACCGAAACGTATTGTCGCGGTCACCGCCTGTCCGACCGGCGTTGCCCATACCTTTATGGCCGCTGAAGCCATTGAAACCGAAGCGAAAAAACGCGGCTGGTGGGTGAAAGTGGAAACTCGCGGCTCCGTCGGCGCGGGCAATGCTATCACCCCGGAAGAGGTGGCCGAGGCGGATCTGGTGATCGTCGCCGCCGATATCGAAGTCGACCTGGCGAAATTCGCCGGCAAGCCGATGTATCGCACTACCACCGGTCTGGCGCTGAAGAAAACCGCCCAGGAGCTGGACAAAGCGGTGGTGGAAGCCAAACCGTACCAGCCTTCCGGGAAACCTCAGGCTGCTGGCGAAGGTAAAAAAGAGTCGGCGGGCGCCTACCGCCACCTGCTGACTGGCGTCTCCTACATGCTGCCGATGGTGGTGGCGGGCGGCCTGTGTATCGCGCTCTCCTTTGCCTTCGGGATCAAAGCGTTTGAAGTAAAAGACACCCTGGCGGCGGCGCTGATGCAAATCGGCGGCGGCTCGGCCTTCGCGCTGATGGTGCCGGTGCTGGCGGGCTTTATCGCCTTCTCTATTGCCGACCGTCCGGGTCTGACCCCGGGTCTTATCGGCGGTATGCTGGCGGTCAGCGGCGGCTCCGGCTTTATCGGCGGGATCATCGCCGGTTTCCTTGCCGGTTACGTGGCGAAAGCCATCAGCACTAAGCTGAAACTGCCGCAGAGTATGGAAGCGCTGAAGCCAATCCTGATCATTCCGCTGGTTTCCAGCCTGATCGTGGGCCTGGCGATGATCTACCTGATCGGTAAACCGGTCGCCGGTATCCTTGCCTGGCTGACCCACTGGCTGCAAACCATGGGCACCGCCAACGCGGTTCTGCTGGGCGCGATCCTCGGCGCGATGATGTGTACCGACATGGGCGGCCCGGTGAACAAAGCGGCCTATGCCTTCGGCGTTGGCCTGCTGAGTACCCAGACTTACGCGCCGATGGCGGCGATCATGGCGGCCGGTATGGTGCCTCCGCTGGCGATGGGTGTCGCGACGCTGGTTGCCCGCAATAAGTTCGACAAAGGGCAGCGGGAAGGGGGCAAAGCCGCGCTGGTTCTCGGCCTGTGCTTTATCTCTGAAGGGGCGATTCCTTTTGCCGCCCGTGACCCGATGCGCGTGCTGCCTTGCTGTATCGTCGGCGGCGCGGTAACCGGCGCTATCTCGATGGCAATTGGCGCAAAACTGATGGCGCCGCACGGCGGGCTGTTTGTTCTGCTGATCCCGGGGGCGATTACGCCAGTGCTGGGCTACCTGCTGGCGATTGTCGCCGGGACGCTGGTGGCGGGCCTCTCCTACGCGGTGCTGAAACGCCCGGAAGCGCAGGTAGCGGAAGTCGAAAAAGCGGCATAATCTCTCCGCAATAAAAAAGGGCCGACTGTTCGGCCCTTTTTTTATGTCTCTGTTTACGCCACTTCGGCGATCTGCTGCGCCCGCAGCCAGGCTATCTCTTCCGCCCAGATATCCGGGTTGATGGTTTCCAGAATCAGCGGAATGCCGTCGAAGCGGCTGTCCTGCATGATCCAGCTGAAGCAGTCGTGGCCGATGTTGCCTTCCCCCAGACTATGGTGACGGTCAACCCGGCTGCCAAAGGCGCTCTTGGCATCGTTGAGGTGCATGCCGCGCAGATACTGAAAGCCGACGATACGCTCGAAGTCGGCAAAGGTCTTCTCGCAGGCTTCGGCGCTGCGCAGGTCGTAGCCGGCGGCGAAGGCGTGGCAGGTATCGATGCAGACGCCGACGCGGGTTTTATCTTCCACGCCATCGATGATGGCTGCGAGATGCTCGAACTTAAAGCCGAGGTTGCTGCCCTGGCCGGCGGTGTTTTCGATCACGGCGGTGACGCCTTCGGTCTTGGCCAGCGCGATATTGATCGATTCGGCGATGCGCGCCAGGCACTCCTCCTCCGGGATCTGCTGCAGATGGCTGCCGGGGTGGAAGTTGAGCAGCGTCAGCCCCAGCTGCTGGCAGCGGGTCATCTCATCGATGAAGGCATCACGGGATTTTTCCAGCGCTTCTTCCACCGGATGGCCGAGGTTAATCAGGTAGCTGTCGTGCGGCAGGATCTGCCCGGGCCCAAAGTGATACTTTTCACAGGCGGCTTTGAATTCGGCGATGGTCTCGTCGCTGAGCGGCGCGGCGCGCCACTGGCGCTGGTTTTTGGTGAAGAGGGCGAAGGCGGTTGCTTCGATTTCGGCGGCGCGAATGGCGGCATTGGCCAGTCCACCTGAGGCGCTCACGTGCGCTCCTACGTATTTCATAAAAAAACTCCAGTTAAAGCCGCTGGGGGGTGGGTAATGATAGCGGCTTAACTGGAGAAAGATGTAGTGCTTTATGCCATCAGGCTGTGGATCGCGACGTTAATGGCCCCGCCGCCGACAATCAACCAGACGAACAGCATCAGCGCCATCAGCAGCGGTTTCGCCCCGGCTTTTTTCAGCGCGCTGACGTGAGTGGTCACCCCAAGAGCGGCCATGGCCATCGCCAGCAGGACGGTATCCAGCGTCACCAGCATATCCACGACCGCTTTCGGCAGCAGATGGAAGGAGTTAAACACTGCCACCAGGATGAACATAATGGCAAACCACGGAATGGTGATTTTGCTTTTCTCGCCGTTACCCGCCGGGGTCAGCTGTTTAACACGCGCCGCCAGGAACAGCAGGAACGGGGCCAGCATCATCACGCGCAGCATTTTAGCGATAACCGCGGCATTCTCCGCATCCGGGCTGACCGCATGGCCGGCGGCGACGACCTGCGCCACTTCATGCATGGTGGAACCCATATAGATCCCGTAGGTCTCCGGGGTAAACCAGTGCGCCAGCAGTGGGTACATCGCCGGGTAGAGGAAGATGGCGATGGTACCGAAGATCACCACCGTGGCGACGGCGACGGTCACTTTACTGGCTTCGGCTTTGACCACCGGCTCGCTGGCGAGCACAGCCGCCGCGCCGCAGATGCTGCTGCCGGCGCCGATCAGCCAGCTGGTGTGCTTATCGAGCCCAAACACTTTCTGGCCCAGGAAGCAGGCGATGAAAAAGGTGCTGGAGAGCGTCAGAACGTCAATCAAAATACCGCTCACGCCGACGTCGGCAATCTGGGCGAACGTCAGGCGGAAGCCGTAGAGGATGATCCCCAGGCGCAGCAGATGCTGTTTGGCGAAGATCACCCCGCCGTCGCAGGGTTGCCAGATTTTCGGATAGACCGTGTTACCGACGACCATCCCGAACAGGATAGCGAGGGTCAGGGCGCTGAAGCCCGCCCCGGCAATGGCCGGAAAGCTACCGGCCCACAGGGCGGCGCCGGTCAGGGCGGCGGTCAGCGCCAGGCCTGGGACAAAATGCCACAGGGAACGATGTTTGGTGGGTAAAGTGAGTGCTGTCATAACCTTCTCCTTTGTCTGCCTAAAGGTTACGCCGCGCGGGATTAAATATAAAATTGATTATATGTTTATAATCAATCGTAATAAGTGGTTAATGACCGCTTCGCCGGTGACAATGGGGCAGGGGAGTGAGGCGAGGAGGCGAGCTGTTCTTGTCAGCAAGACGATGATTTTGTGACGTAAGGGGATTTTCCTTCCATCAGCCGCCTCGATTTGTGTCACCATAGTAAGAAAGGTTATTCAGACTGGATTACTCAACGGGTGGGTTATGCATATTACGCTGCGGCAGCTGGAAGTGTTCGCCGAAGTCCACAAGAGTGGGTCGACCACTCAGGCGTCACAGATGCTGGCGCTTTCGCAATCTGCGGTCAGCGCCGCGCTGACCGATCTGGAAGGGCAGCTCGGCGTACAGCTGTTCGACCGCGTCGGCAAGCGGCTGGTGGTCAATGAGCATGGACGGCTGCTCTATCCGCGCGCCCTGGCGCTGCTGGAGCGGGCCCTGGAGATCGAGCAGCTGTTTCGCGGCGACAACGGGGCGATTCGGGTCTACGCCAGCAGCACCATCGGCAACTATATTATGCCGGAGATCATCGCCCGCTATCGCCATGACTTCCCGGATCTGCCGGTTGAGCTGAGCGTGGGCAACAGCCTGGACGTGATCAACGCCGTTGCCGACCTGCGGGTGGATTTCGGTCTGATCGAGGGGCCGTGTCATGCCGCCGATATTATTGCCGAGCCGTGGCTGGAAGATGAGCTGGTGGTGTTTGCCGCGCCTGACTCGCCGCTGCTGGCGGGGGAGGTGACCCTGCAGCAACTGGCCGAGGCGCCGTGGATCCTGCGCGAGCATGGATCCGGCACCCGGGAGATTGTCGATTACGTTCTGCTGTCGCATCTGCCGGCGTTTCATCTGGGGATGGAGCTCGGCAACTCGGAGGCGATCAAACACGCGGTACGCCATGGGCTGGGGATCAGCTGCTTATCGCGGCGGGTGATTGCCGAACAGCTGGCCTCCGGCACGCTGGCGGAGCTGAAAGTACCGCTGCCCCGGCTGACGCGCACGCTATGGCGGATCCACCACCGGCAGAAGCATATTTCTAAAGCATTACAACGTTTTCTGCAGTATTGCCAGGTGTAGCGATCCGGCTTTATCGCCTGATAATGGTGGGGGGAATTTGCTGGCAATTCCGCAGGTTAGTGCTTTACTAATAATTTGCGGTCGATCATGAAGCTCTCTTATAACTTTGCATTTGTACCGGATGGAACCCCGATCGTCTGCTACAATCGCGCCTCATTTTTTGGATGGATAGCATTATCACATGGTTTCGGAAACTAAAACCACAGAAGCGCCCACGCTACGTCGTGAACTGAAGGCGCGCCACTTGACCATGATCGCCATCGGCGGTTCCATCGGTACGGGTCTTTTTGTTGCCTCTGGCGCAACGATTTCGCAAGCAGGTCCCGGCGGGGCGCTGCTGTCTTATATTCTGATCGGTCTGATGGTCTATTTCCTGATGACCAGCCTGGGCGAACTGGCGGCGTTTATGCCGGTGTCCGGTTCCTTCGCCACCTACGGGCAGAATTATGTTGAAGAGGGCTTTGGCTTCGCGCTGGGCTGGAACTACTGGTACAACTGGGCGGTAACGATCGCCGTTGATCTGGTGGCCTCGCAGCTGGTGATGAGCTACTGGTTCCCTGACACCCCGGGCTGGATTTGGAGCGCCTTGTTCCTCGGCATTATGTTCCTGCTGAACTGGATCTCGGTGCGCGGCTTTGGCGAGGCGGAATACTGGTTCTCGCTGATCAAAGTGGCCACCGTCATTATCTTTATCATCGTCGGCGTGATGATGATTGTCGGCATCTTCAAAGGGGCGCAGCCTGCCGGCTGGAGCAACTGGGGGATCGCGGATGCGCCGTTTGCCGGCGGCTTCTCGGCGATGATCGGCGTGGCGATGATTGTCGGCTTCTCCTTCCAGGGCACCGAGCTTATCGGTATTGCCGCCGGTGAGTCTGAGAACCCGGAGAAGAACATTCCGCGCGCGGTGCGCCAGGTCTTCTGGCGTATCCTGCTGTTTTACGTCTTCGCGATCCTGATTATCAGCCTGATCATTCCATATACCGATCCGAGCCTGCTGCGCAACGACGTTAAAGATATCTCCGTCAGCCCGTTCACGCTGGTCTTCCAGCACGCCGGTCTGCTGTCGGCGGCGGCGATCATGAACGCCGTTATCCTGACGGCCGTTCTGTCGGCGGGTAACTCGGGGATGTACGCCTCTACGCGTATGCTGTATACCCTGGCCTGCGACGGCAAAGCGCCGCGCATCTTCTCGAAGCTGTCGCGTGGCGGCGTGCCGCGCAACGCCCTGTACGCGACCACCGTTATCGCGGCGCTGTGCTTCCTGACTTCGATGTTCGGTAACCAGACGGTGTACCTGTGGCTGCTGAACACCTCCGGGATGACGGGCTTTATCGCCTGGCTGGGGATTGCCATCAGCCACTACCGTTTCCGTCGCGGCTACGTCCTGCAGGGTAACGATCTCAATAACCTGCCGTATCGTTCCGGGTTCTTCCCGCTGGGGCCGATCTTCGCCTTCGTGCTGTGCCTCATCATCACCCTGGGACAGAACTATGAAGCGTTCCTCAAGGACACCATTGACTGGGGCGGTGTGGCGGCGACCTACATCGGTATTCCGCTGTTCCTCGTCATCTGGTTTGGCTACAAACTGGCGAAAGGCACCCGCTTCGTTCGTTACAGCGATATGACCTTCCCGGACCGCTTTAAGCGTTAATCCCGGCGGTGATACAGCATAAGCCCTCTGATACAGAGGGCTTTTTTTATGTCCGCGCAGTTACAGCCTGACACAATTCTTCATAATTATATTGATAATAGAAATCATTATCTTTATCATTTCCGACCATTACGGATGAAGCCACTCCCCCGTCTCTGCCATGTGTACAGACTGACATCGGGCGACCAGCCACATCGACAAGAAAACAGCGAGTCTACCGCCGACAGAGCGGCAGGCCGCCAGCGCGTGTGAGCAGCACCTTTTTTGTTTGTTTGGTTGTACACCTCATGGAGATTTGGAATGTTCAGGTTAAACCCTTTTATCCGGGCGGGATTGTCTGCGTCCGTCGTATCGTTGGCGTTTCCGGCCCTGGCCGACGTGAATGAAGAAACGCTGGTGGTGACCGCCTCGGCGACTGAACAGAGCGTCAAAGACGCGCCGGCGAGCATCAGCGTCATCACTCAGCAGGATTTGCAGCGCAAGCCGGTCCAGAACCTGAAAGACGTACTGCGCGATGTGCCCGGGGTCCAGCTCACCAACGAAGGGGATAACCGCAAAGGCGTCAGCATCCGCGGTCTGAGCAGCAGCTATACCCTGATCCTGGTTGACGGCAAGCGCGTCAACTCGCGGAACGCCGTCTTCCGCCACAACGACTTCGACCTTAACTGGATCCCGGTGGATGCCATCGAACGTATCGAAGTGGTGCGCGGCCCGATGTCTTCCCTGTACGGCTCCGATGCGCTCGGCGGCGTGGTCAACATTATTACCAAAAAAATCGGCCAGAAATGGACCGGGACGCTGAGTGCTGATACCACCATCCAGGAGCACCGCGACCGCGGGGATACCTGGAACGGCCAGTTCTTCACCAGCGGCCCGCTGATCGACGGCGTGCTCGGGATGAAGGCCTACGGCAGCCTGGCGAAACGCGCCAAGGACGATCCGCAGTCCTCCAGCAATGCCACCGGCGAAACGCCGCGCATCGAGGGCTTCACCAGCCGCGATGGCAATGTTGAATTCGCCTGGACGCCGAACGACAGCCACGATTTCACCGCGGGCTATGGCTTTGACCGCCAGGATCGCGACTCCGATTCCCTTGACCGCAACCGCCTTGAGCGTGAGAACTACTCCCTGAGCCATAACGGCCGCTGGGATATGGGCAACAGCGAGCTCAAGTTCTACGGCGAAAAGGTGGATAACAAAAATCCGGGGCAGAATGGGACCATCACTTCGGAAAGCAATGCCATCGACGGCAAGTACGTTCTGCCGCTGGACATGATTAACCAGCTGGTGACCTTCGGCGGCGAATGGCGCCACGACAAGCTGAAAGATCCGGTCAACCTGAGCAGCGGCGGTCAGTCAACGTCGGCCAGCCAGTACGCCCTGTTTATTGAAGACGAATGGCGCATCATCGAGCCGCTGGCGCTGACCACCGGCATTCGTATGGACGACCATCAGACCTATGGCGATCACTGGAGCCCGCGCGCCTATCTGGTGTATAACGCCACCGATACCGTCACCGTTAAAGGCGGCTGGGCGACGGCGTTTAAAGCCCCGTCCCTGCTGCAGCTTAATCCCGACTGGACCACCAACTCCTGCCGCGGCTCGTGCAGCATCGTTGGTAACCCGGATCTAAAACCGGAAACCAGCGAAAGCTTCGAGCTCGGTCTCTACTACCGCGGGGAAGAGGGCTGGCTTGAAAATGTCGAAGGCAGCATCACCACCTTCCAGAATAATGTCGACGACATGATCGATGTTCTGCGCACCTCCAGCGCCAGCGAAGCGCCGGGCTACCCGAACTTTGTCGGCTGGAAAACCGTCAACGGCAAGCGCGTGCCGATCTTCCGCTATTTCAACGTCAACAAAGCGCGCATCAAAGGGGTGGAGACCGAGGTGAAGATCCCGTTTGGCGATGAGTGGAAGCTGACGGTGAACTACACCTACAACGATGGTCGCGATCTGAGCAACGGCGGCGACAAACCGCTGCAGACGCTGCCGTTCCATACCGCCAACGGCACGCTCGACTGGAAACCGCTGGATGACTGGTCCTTCTACGTGACGGCCAACTATACTGGCCAGCAGCGCGCGGTGAGCGCCACCGGCAAAACGCCGGGCGGCTATACCCTGTTTGACGTCGGCGCGGCGTGGCAGGTCACCAAGAATGTGAAACTGCGCTCCGGGGTGCAGAACGTGGGCGATAAAGATCTCAGCCGGGACGACTACAGCTATACCGAAGAGGGCCGTCGCTACTTTATGGCGGTGGATTATCGCTTCTGATTGCCGGCGCTAAAACGCGTCCTGTAGGCCTGAACATGCGCCGCGATGCAGCTTCGCGGCGCATTTGCGTTTAGCCAAAGAGATGCTGCGCATGGAAGCGCAAATGGTCTTCAATAAACGAGGCAATGAAGTAGTAGCTGTGGTCGTAACCGGGCTGGATGCGCAGCGTTAACGGCCAGGCCTTCTGCCGCGCGACCTCCGCCAGTACCGCCGGCTGCAACTGTCCGGCAAGGAATGGATCGCTGTCGCCCTGATCGATAAGCGTCGGCACAGCGTCCGCCGGCTGGCTGGCCTGCATCAGGGCGCAGCTGTCCCAGGCGTGCCATGTCGATTCATCGGCGCCGAGATAGGCGGTAAACGCTTTCTTACCCCACGGCACCTGGGAGGGATTGACGATCGGCGCGAAGGCGGAGACGCTGACGTAGCGGCCGGGATTGTTGAGCGCCATGATAAGCGCGCCGTGACCGCCCATCGAGTGGCCGCTGATGGCGCAGCGGTCGCCGATGCTAAACTCGCTGCGGATAATCGCGGGCAGTTCGTCGCGCAGGTAATCGTACATTCGGTAGTGCGCCGCCCAGGGCGCCTGGGTGGCGTTCAGGTAGAAGCCGGCGCCTTGCCCCAGATCGTAACTGTCGTCGTTGGCCACCTCGTCACCGCGCGGGCTGGTATCCGGCATCACCAGCGCGATGCCCAGCTCGGCGGCAATGCGCTGCGCGCCCGCCTTGGTGGTAAAGTTTTCATCGTTACAGGTCAGCCCGGACAGCCAGTACAGCACCGGCGGCGGCGTTTCGCGCTCAGGCGGTAAAAAAATGCTGAACGTCATGGCGCAGTTCAGGACAGGGGAGTGATGACGCCAGCGTTGTTGCCGGCCGTCAAAACAGCGATGCTCTTCAAGCAGTTCCATGCAAGGCTCCTCGGAAGGGGTGTGCGCGTAAACGTTAATAATACAGATATTTCATTAGCCGGTGAGCAACTTTCACTTTCTCCTTTTGAGAACTTACTGCATCATTAATGCAACTTATAGCCAACATGCCGGTGTAGCGATGGCGCTTATGGATGCGTACAGCGGTTGGATCATTCCGGATTCGGCGGTAGGGATTTGGCGCCGCGCTTGAGGCGAGACTTCGCGCCTTAATAAAAGGCAGCGCCAATTTCAATAATTATCGTTACGGCTACTGGATTCTGTGCGCCGCCTCACGCACAATGAATACAAACTTTGCCCCCAGAAAAAGCAAAGAGCGCCACACCTGCAGGAGAAACCCAAATGTCATCACTGAGTAAAGAAGCCGTCCTCGTTCATGAAGCGCTGGTCGCTCGTGGGCTGGAGACGCCGATGCGTGCGCCAGTACAAGAAATTGATAACGAAACACGCAAGCGTTTGATTACCGGTCATATGACCGAGATTATGCAACTGCTGAATCTGGATCTGAGTGATGACAGTCTGATGGAGACCCCGCATCGCATCGCCAAAATGTATGTCGATGAGATCTTCTCCGGACTGGATTATTCTCGCTTCCCGAAAATCACCGTCATTGAAAACAAAATGAAGGTCGATGAAATGGTCACTGTACGCGATATCACCCTGACCAGCACCTGTGAACACCATTTCGTCACCATCGATGGTAAAGCGACGGTAGCCTATATCCCGAAAGATTCGGTGATTGGCCTGTCGAAAATCAACCGTATCGTGCAGTTTTTCGCCCAGCGTCCGCAGGTCCAGGAGCGTCTGACGCAGCAGATCCTGATTGCGCTGCAGACGCTGCTCGGCACCAGCAACGTGGCGGTATCCATTGACGCGGTGCATTACTGCGTGAAAGCGCGCGGCATCCGCGACGCGACCAGCGCCACTACCACCACCTCCCTCGGTGGCCTGTTCAAATCCAGCCAGAATACCCGCCAGGAATTCCTGCGCGCAGTACGTCACCACAGCTAAAACGGAGCAGGGTACATGGAGAGAAATGTCACGCTGGACTTTGTCCGCGGCGTCGCCATCCTCGGTATCCTGCTTCTCAATATCAGCGCCTTCGGCTTGCCGAAGGCCGCTTACCTCAATCCGGCCTGGTCAGGAAGCGCGACCCTCAGCGATACCTGGACCTGGGCGCTTCTCGACCTGCTGGCGCAGGTGAAATTTCTCACCCTGTTCGCGCTGCTGTTTGGCGCCGGTCTGCAGCTTCTGCTCCCCCGCGGAAAACGCTGGATCCAGTCGCGCCTGACCCTGCTGGCGCTGCTTGGTTTCATTCACGGTCTTTTCTTCTGGGATGGCGATATTCTGCTGGCCTACGCCCTGGTGGGGCTGGTGAGCTGGCGCATGGTGCGCGAGGCGCAGCATGTCAAATCGCTGTTCAACACCGGGGTGGTGCTCTACCTCACCGGCATTGCGGTGCTGGTCCTGCTGGGGATGATCTCCGGACCCGCGGCCAATCGCTCCTGGGTCCCGGACGCGGCCAATCTGCAGTATGAGCAGTACTGGAAGCTACACGGCGGCATGGAGGCGGTCAGCAACCGGGCGGATATGCTGTCGGACAATCTGCTGGCGCTCGGCGCGCAGTATGGCTGGCAGCTGGCGGGGATGATGCTGATAGGCGCGGCGCTGATGCGCAGCGGCTGGCTGAAAGGGCAGTTCAGCCAGCGTCACTATCGGCGCACCGGCGTGCTGCTGGTGGCGGCCGGGATGGCGGTGAATGTGCCGGCCATCGTCGCCCAGTGGTATCTGGCCTGGGACTATCGCTGGTGCGCGTTTTTACTGCAGGCGCCGCGTGAACTGAGCGCCCCGCTGCAGGCTATCGGCTATGCCTCGCTGGCCTGGGGCTACTGGCCGCAGCTCTGCCGTTTCCGCCTGGTGGGGGCTATCGCCTGCGTTGGACGCATGGCGCTGACCAACTATTTGCTGCAGACCCTGATCTGCACCACCCTGTTTTATCATCTCGGGCTGTTTATGCGCTTCGATCGTCTGCAGCTGCTGGCCTTTGTTCCCCCCATCTGGGCCGTAAACCTCCTTCTGTCATCACTCTGGCTGCGCCGCTTCCGCCAGGGGCCGGTGGAATGGCTGTGGCGTCAGTTAACCCTGCGTGCGTCAGGGACATCATTGAAAGACACATCCAGATAACGATCTCGATCACAATCATTAACAAAACGGATGTAAACGTTTCCAGCCGTGTGACCTCACTCACGTAGCGGACCGCGGGTCGCTGCCAGAATAGCCTCCTTGCTGAGCACAGGAGGTGAATGTGACGTGCTGTAATTCTCTTAAGGTCGCTGAGTATGATCACCATTCGTGATGTCGCCCGCCAGGCGGGCGTATCCGTGGCCACCGTGTCGCGGGTGCTGAACAACAGCGCGCTGGTGAGTCCGGATACGCGCGACGTCGTGATGAAAGCGGTGACCCAGCTGGGCTACCGGCCAAACGCCAATGCCCAGGCGCTGGCCACCCAGGTCAGCGATACCATCGGCGTGGTGGTGATGGACGTCTCCGATGCCTTCTTCGGCGCGCTGGTGAAAGCGGTGGATACCGTCGCCCAGCAGCATCAGAAGTATGTGCTGATCGGCAACAGCTATCACGAGGCGGAAAAAGAGCGCCACGCCATCGAGGTGCTGATCCGCCAGCGCTGCTCGGCGCTGATCGTCCATTCGAAAGCGCTCAGCGATGCTGAACTGAGCGACTTTATGCAACATATCCCGGGGATGGTGCTGATCAACCGCATCGTGCCGGGCTTTGCCCATCGCTGCGTGGGTCTCGACAACGTCAGCGGCGCGCTGATGGCTACCCGCATGCTGCTCAATCACGGCCACCAGCGCATCGGCTATCTCTCCTCAAATCACGGCATTGAAGACGACGATATGCGCCGGGAAGGGTGGAGCAAAGCGCTGCAGGAGCAGGGCATCATCGCCCCGGACAGCTGGGTCGGGTCCGGCTCCCCGGACATGCAGGGCGGCGAAGCGGCGATGGTCGAACTGCTGGGGCGGAATCTCGGCCTCACCGCCGTGTTCGCCTATAACGACAGCATGGCGGCCGGCGCGCTGACAACGCTAAAGGATAACGGCATTGTCGTGCCGCAGCATCTGTCGCTGATTGGCTTTGATGATATTCCTATTTCCCGTTACACCGATCCTCAACTGACCACCGTGCGCTATCCGGTGATGTCGATGGCGAAGCTGGCCACCGAGCTGGCGCTGCTGGGGGCGGCCGGCAAGCTGGATCGCGAGGCGACGCACTGCTTTATGCCGACCCTGGTGCGCCGTCACTCCGTTGCCCAGCGGCAAACTGTGGGGCCGATCACTAACTGAAGCGGCAGTGGGATGTAACCGCTTTCAATTTGTGAGTAAATTCACAGTATATTAACATTCGCCTGATTATGATGGCAGCGTTTACCAGTCTGAACCACAAGGTGATGGGAAATCCTCACTTTTACTATTAGGAACAAGGCGTTAAACGAGTATTAGAGCCGTATTTTCCTGGAGCGTTACCCGACACGGAAGACCGAATTTTCGTCGTGAAATGCGTTGTGCGGTAACACTAATGCAACAAGTCCCGCCCGCACTTTTCACAAAAATGACCCTGCATAATAAAACCGGAGATTCCATGAATAAGAAGGTGTTTACCCTCTCTGCTGTAATGGCTGGTCTGTTATTTGGCGCCGCAGCACACGCAGCAGATACCCGTATCGGCGTGACGATTTATAAATATGACGACAACTTTATGTCGGTGGTGCGTAAGGCGATTGAAAAAGATGGCAAATCCGCGCCTGACGTCCAGCTGCTGATGAATGACTCGCAGAACGACCAGTCGAAACAAAACGATCAGATTGACGTGCTGCTGGCGAAAGGCGTGAAAGCCCTGGCGATCAACCTGGTTGACCCGGCTGCGGCGGGAACGGTCATCGAAAAAGCGCGCGGGCAGAATATTCCGGTGGTGTTCTTCAACAAAGAGCCTTCCCGTAAAGCGCTGGATAGTTATGACAAGGCTTACTACGTCGGTACCGACTCGAAAGAGTCCGGGATTATTCAGGGCGATCTGATCGCCAAGCACTGGAAAGCCAACCCGAACTGGGATCTGAATAAAGACGGCCAGATCCAGTACGTCCTGCTGAAAGGCGAGCCGGGCCATCCGGATGCGGAAGCGCGTACTACCTACGTTATCAAAGAGCTGAACGATAAAGGTCTGAAGACCCAGCAGCTGCAGATGGACACCGCTATGTGGGATACCGCCCAGGCGAAAGACAAAATGGACGCCTGGCTCTCCGGCCCGAATGCGAACAAGATTGAAGTGGTGATCGCCAACAATGACGCCATGGCGATGGGTGCGGTTGAAGCGCTGAAAGCGCACAACAAGAGCAGCATTCCGGTGTTCGGCGTTGACGCCCTGCCGGAAGCCCTGGCGCTGGTGAAATCCGGCGCGATGGCCGGTACCGTGCTGAACGATGCCAACAACCAGGCGAAAGCGACCTTCGAGCTGGCGAAAAACCTTGCCGACGGAAAAGAGGCGGCGGCAGGCACCAACTGGAAAATTGACAACAAGATTGTTCGCGTCCCCTACGTGGGAGTCGATAAAGACAACCTGAGCCAGTTTACCGGCAAATAATCGTGATGTGAGTTGCGGGCGTGGGTTATCCACGCCCGATTATTCCTGATACAGAACCAGACTCCTGCTGGCGTAATTGCGCCGGACGGGGCTTGCATGAACGCAGCCAGGTATAACTATGGTCAGCAATAATAGCGAACGGTCAGGCGAATATTTGTTGGAGATGACCAACATCAACAAATCGTTTCCTGGCGTCAAGGCTCTTGATAATGTCAACCTGAAGGTTCGTCCGCACTCCATTCATGCGTTAATGGGTGAGAACGGCGCCGGAAAATCGACATTATTAAAATGCCTTTTTGGGATCTATCAAAAAGATTCCGGCAGCATTCTTTTTCAGGGAAAAGAGATCGATTTCCATTCGGCGAAAGAAGCCCTGGAAAACGGTATTTCGATGGTGCATCAGGAATTAAACCTGGTCTTACAGCGTTCGGTCATGGACAACATGTGGCTCGGCCGCTATCCCACCAAAGGCATGTTTGTCGATCAGGACAAAATGTACCGGGATACCAAGGCTATTTTTGATGAGCTGGATATTGATATCGATCCGCGCGCCCGCGTCGGGACTTTATCGGTATCTCAGATGCAGATGATTGAGATCGCGAAGGCGTTTTCCTATGACGCCAAAATCGTCATCATGGACGAGCCGACGTCATCGCTGACGGAGAAAGAGGTCAACCATCTGTTCAAGATCATCCGCAAGCTGAAAGATCGCGGCTGCGGTATCGTCTATATCTCGCACAAAATGGAAGAGATTTTCCAGCTGTGCGATGAAATTACCATCCTGCGCGACGGCCAGTGGATCGCTACCCAGCCGCTGGAAGGGCTGGATATGGACAAGATCATCGCCATGATGGTCGGGCGTTCGCTCAATCAGCGCTTCCCGGATCGTGAAAACACCCCGGGGGAAGTCATCCTCCAGGTGCGCAATCTCACCTCCCTGCGCCAGCCCTCCATTCGCGATGTCTCCTTCGACCTGCATAAGGGCGAAATTCTCGGTATCGCCGGTCTGGTGGGCGCGAAGCGTACCGACATCGTGGAGACCCTGTTCGGGATCCGTGAGAAGGCCAGCGGCACCATTACCCTGCACGGGAAGAAGATCAACAACCACAGCGCCAATGAGGCGATTAACCACGGTTTTGCGCTGGTAACCGAGGAGCGGCGCTCCACCGGAATTTACGCCTATCTGGACATCGGTTTTAACTCGCTGATCTCCAATATTAAGAAATATAAAAACAGCGTCGGCTTGCTGGATAACTCGCGGATGAAGAGCGATACCCAATGGGTGATTGACTCCATGCGCGTTAAAACCCCCGGCCAGCATACGCAGATTGGTTCGCTTTCCGGTGGTAACCAGCAAAAGGTCATTATTGGCCGCTGGCTGCTGACCCAGCCGGAGATCCTGATGCTGGACGAGCCGACGCGCGGTATCGACGTCGGTGCCAAATTCGAGATCTATCAGCTGATTGCCGAGCTGGCTAAAAAAGATAAAGGGATCATTATTATTTCTTCCGAAATGCCGGAACTGCTGGGGATTACCGACCGCATTCTGGTAATGAGCAACGGCCTGGTCGCGGGCATTGTTGAGACTAAAACCACCACGCAAAACGAAATACTGCGTCTTGCGTCATTGCACCTTTAAGATCAGGGGCTTCACATGAGTGCGTTAAATAAAAAGAGTTTTCTCACTTACCTGAAAGAGGGTGGGATATATGTCGTCCTTCTGGTCCTGTTGGCCATTATTATTTTCCAGGATCCGACATTTTTAAGTCTGCTCAACCTGAGTAATATTCTGACCCAGTCCTCGGTGCGTATTATTATTGCCCTCGGCGTGGCCGGACTGATCGTCACGCAGGGCACGGACCTCTCCGCCGGCCGTCAGGTGGGACTGGCGGCGGTGATTGCCGCGACCATGCTGCAGGCGGTGGATAATGCCAACAAGGTGTTCCCAGATATGGCGACCATGCCGATCCCACTGGTCATCCTGCTGGTATGCGCCATCGGGGCGGTCATCGGGCTGATTAACGGGATCGTCATTGCCTATCTGAACGTAACGCCGTTTATTACCACTCTCGGGACCATGATCATCGTCTACGGCATTAACTCGCTGTACTACGATTTCGTGGGCGCGTCGCCGATCTCCGGCTTCGACAGTCACTTCTCCCATTTCGCGCAGGGGTTTGTGGCGCTGGGCTCGTTCCGCCTGTCCTATATCACCTTCTACGCGCTGATTGCCGTCTTCTTTGTCTGGATCCTGTGGAACAAGACGCGCTTTGGCAAAAACATTTTCGCTATCGGCGGTAACCCGGAAGCGGCGAAAGTCTCCGGGGTTAACGTGGCGTTGAACTTGCTGATGATCTATGCCCTCTCCGGGGTGTTCTACGCCTTCGGCGGCCTGCTGGAAGCCGGTCGTATCGGCTCGGCGACCAATAACCTCGGCTTTATGTACGAACTGGACGCCATCGCCGCCTGCGTGGTGGGCGGTGTATCGTTCAGCGGCGGGGTAGGGACCGTATTCGGCGTGGTGACAGGGGTAATTATCTTCACCGTGATCAACTACGGCCTGACCTACATTGGCGTCAACCCTTACTGGCAGTACATCATCAAGGGGGCGATCATTATCTTCGCCGTGGCGCTGGATTCCCTGAAATACGCCCGTAAGAAATAAGATTGAACGCATCAAAAACCCGCGCCTGGCGCGGGTTTTTACTATTTAAATAGAGAAGAAATGAGTGTTTTAGAAATAGGGACGAGTCCTGTTTCAAGGCCAAACGGCTTAAAGATTTTATTAATGATCTCAGCAGAATAATTGCCTTTATCATTTTCCACATCAGATAAGGTCTTACGAGAGACATCCACTAGCCGGGCATATTCATCCTGGCGTAAACCCAGAACTTCTACTCTCAGTTTTTTCAGGGCCTCTCCCTGGCTGATGGCACCTAGCATGATGTCATGGATAATGGCGTGAATGACCGCCTGACGATCGATCGTTTTGACTTTTTTTAAACCAGTCGAGACGCGTTGTCTGCTTATCTCTGAACGAGCTTTTTTTTCCGTAGCCGTTACCTCGGTGGCGGGTAGGGATGGTGGGTTCTCCGCCCGCAGCCTGGCTAAGGTATTTTGGATTTCTGTTTCTTTTTTATTCAGGGTCTTCATAACAGCCCCCAGCGAGCGAGTTTGTCAGGTATAAATTTAAAACCAATTGATGGCATTTCCAGAATCTGAACAGGAACGCCGCGTGCTTTAAGACGGGATGGTAAATCAATGAGTTGAGATGCGGTTTCTCTTAAAGCATTAAGCAATGTGTCAGGGGCGATCCATTCAGCCAAAGCTTGTGCGATGGCGCCAAAGTTGTATTCGCCTCCTGATTCGCAGGCTAATGACCACTTCATCGTGCGCGGTATACCTTCCGGGTCGGCTTTCATTGGTGCAAAATCGTAGATTGGCGCAAGGGTAATTTCATTATCTGCTTTCATAAATGCAGTATTACGTCCATGGTTATCACTATTGCCAAAAATAATGTTTAATAAGTCTCGACGTACCCAATCTATGATAAATCCTTGAACATCAAAGCGATAATTCTGTACTCTTACCATATGACTGGATGTGATCTTTTCGATCAGGATCCGCAGCGTGGTTTCATGATCGAGTATCGTCGCTGGCGCTTTTTGTAACAGAGAATAGACTGACTCCATTCCCAATCTCATTATCCGGCCATCACCGTCTCTTCTGATATCAAATCGCGGCAACCAGAGAGAGGGATAATGTAGCCCCTCCTCAAGACGCATATTATCGACAGGAATAGTCGAAAAGCCCATGGCGGTGAGTTCATGGTAGTAATGAAATTCGGCGCGTAAAATATTACAGTCCACTTCGCTTCTGCTGCCTCGCGGATACTTCACCAGGTAATAAAGATCGTCAGAGCCTGGTTCGTTTTGCCAGGTATCGATCCAGATTTCTTGCCTCTTACTACAGCGCAGCAGCAGTTTCGGCGCTTCGCCGCCAGCACCTGTAGCCCCTCCTGCTGCGGCTCCTCGTTCCTGGGCATAGTCGAGAAAATCACTGGCACGATTCATGACATCAGTGACAGAGAACGTTTTACTGCTTGCCAGACTATCCCAGTCCGGCACCGAGTCTTTAATGCGTAAATTTCCCACTGGCGACATCGTGCCGAATTTGAGCAAGATGAAATTCTGTTGGCCCTGAGGAAGTTCACTGATATCTAAAAAGTTAACCCAGTAACGTCGGCTGGCGCCGCTTGGAATGATATCGTCTATAAATCTTAACCATCCAGGATTTCCGTGATCCTCAAAATAAAGCGAAACGGGGTGGTTGAGCGACACGGCGTGATAGTCATCGCGTTCCAGAAAGTCGATGGCGTAATCGGTAAGATAGTCGATTTGTGTTGTAAACCAGTCCCCTTGCTCACTACCGGGGAATTTTATCAACGCAATGTCTTGCCACTCCGCATTGAGAAAGGCTTGTACCGTTAATGTTTCCATCTCGCCCTCCAAAAAGGATGATGAGTGAAATATTACTCATTAAAGAGCATTTATGCAATTAACGTTACTTATAATACGCATTGTTTTGGCATCGCATGATTAATGTATCTTATATCACTCATTGGCGGGTTTTGTGTTTTTCTGCAGCTCCAGCAGCTGCTCCGGCGTGACCGCCGGGTAGGACTGGGCGTCATCCGGCACGTCGTGCTGCTGCGCCGGAATCGGAATTAAAGGACCGAGGAAGCGCGGTTCCCGTTTGAAGATGTAGAGGTCCGCCAGCGCGCCGAAGCGGGCGCCGAATTCGCGCAGCCGCACGCTCCACATATCCTTCGGCGACGGCACCGCGTAGCACTGGGCCTGGATCCCCATATGCAGGGCGATAAACAGCGCCCGTTCGCAGTGGAAGCGCTGGGTGATGATAATGAAGTCGTTGGTGTCGAACACTTTGCGGGTGCGGACGATCGAATCAAGCGTGCGGAAACCGGCATAGTCCAGCACGATATCCGCCGGATCGACGCCGCCTTTAATCAGGTCCCGGCGCATCGTCATCGGTTCATTGTAGCTTTGCAGGGCGTTATCCCCGCTCAGCAGCAGATAGTTGACCTTGCCGCTGTTGTAGGCGTTGAGCGCGCCCTGGATGCGGTAGCGGTAATACTGATTGATGACGCCGGTGCGGTAGTATTTAGCAGTGCCCAGCACCACGCCGACCTGGCGGTAGGGGAGGTCCTGCAGCTCGTCATAGATATAGGGCGCGGTTTTCCAGCTCATCCAACGGTCAAGACCCAGCACGGTCAACAGCAGCAGGCCGAGCAGGACTAACAGGCTGTAGAACACACGCTTTAACATGAACTTGGCTCAATAATAGACAACGGAGTCTTCAGGCTACTTTACCCGCCGGGTAAGCGCAAGAAACCCGCGTTTGATTGCGGGGATTTTCAGCAATATAGACAGATCGCCGAACGCAGGCCGGGTAAGGGGTGAGCCGACACCCGGCATAGGGATCTTCAGCTCGCCATGGCGCGAACCGTAGGTCGGGTAAGCGTAGCGCCACCCGACACCTAAGGGTATAAAAGGTCGGCCGGATAAGCCGAAGACGCCATCCGGCCATCTGCGCAGGCGGATTAACCTAACAGCACGCGCTCGATATTGTGGCAGCCCAGCGCCTTCAGGGTGGCGACGGTGGCGTCCCACTGAATCAGCGCCGCATCGGCTTTCTCCGCCAGGATCGCCCGCTGGATGTCCGGATAATCATAGCCGTTGAGGCTGAGAAGATTTAGCGCCCCCTGCAGCGGCGGCAGCGTCGGGTTGAACGCCGCGTTTTCCGCATAGCTGCCGCTGAAAAGGGTGCCATCTTTCAGCTCCAGCGCCACGCCGGAAGGCGAATGGCTGTACGGCGCGTGGCAGCGGTTAGCGGCCTCAATCGCCGCCTGCGTCAGGGCATCGCCGCTGACCGGGAAGCCGTGGTCCTGGTGGTCCATCAGCAGGGTTTTGATCTCCAGGTCTTTCGGGCCGAAGGCATCCGGCAGATAGTGCTGCAGCGCATGGGCTTCACGACCGGGCAGATGAATGCGCAGCGCCAGTCCGCTGTTCAGTTCGTTCATAAACTGACGGCAATGGCCGCACGGCGTGTAGTTCACCGTGATAGCGCGCAGGGAGGTTTCACCGCGCAGCCAGGCGTGGCTGATGGCGCTCTGCTCCGCATGGACGGTCTGCTGCATGGTGGCGCCGAGAAACTCCATGTTGCCGCCAAAGTACCAGCGGCCGCTGACGCCGCGGGCGACAGCCCCGACGTTAAAGTGAGAAAGGTCGGCGCGCGCGCAGGCGGCGGCCAGCGGCAGTAGCGCAAAGGCCAGCGCGTCTTCGTCCAGACCTGTCGCCTGTTGCAGCGTCGCCACCTGATCGGCTTCGAGCAGCGCCGGGAAGTGCGGGTCGGCGAGCATCGGGGAGATGGCCGCCTGCAGGTCTGCTGCCAGGGTAGTCAAAGCAGCTTGAAAACGTGAGTGCATAGCGTTGCCTCATAACAGTGTAATGGGGAACCAGTGTACGGGCGTCAAGGGGTTTCAAATGTGATTTACATCCCATTGCTAATGCAACTTTTCTTTGTTGCATTAAGAAATGTGACTTGAATCACAATTCATCCCACCACCGCGAGGATCAGCGGGAATAAAAATGGCGCCATCAACGAGGTGATGATCCCGCACAGCACCAGCGCCAGCGAGCTGAACGCTCCTTCCTGATAGTCCAGTTCCGCACAGCGGGCGGTACCGAGGGCGTGCGAGGCGGTGCCCATCGACAGGCCACGTGATGCTTTGGTGCGAATACGCATCAGGTTGAGCAGCGTATGGCCGAATACCGCGCCAAGGATACCGACAAAAATCACGCACACGGCGCTGATGGCCGGGATGCCGCCGATACTGCCGCTCACCGCCATCGCAATCGGCGTGGTCACCGATTTGGGCAGAACAGAGGCGGCGATTTGCGGCGTGGCGCCCATCAGCAGGGCCACGGTGGTGCCGGTGATCATCGCCACACAGCTGCCGATAAAGCAGATGGTGATGATCGATTTCCAGCGCGCGCGGATCTGGTGCAGCTGTTCATATAGCGGGAAGGCCAGCGCGACCACCGCCGGCTGCAGCAGATCGTTCAGGATCTTGCTGCCGGCAAAATAACGTTCATAGGAGATCCCGGTCAGCAGCAGAAAGGGAATAATCACCACCATCGCCACCAGCAGCGGGTTGAGCAGCGGGAATTTGAAGCGGGCCGCCAGTTTGCGGGCGAGGAAAAAGACGATCAGGGTAAGCGGTAGCGACCACCAGATTTCATGCATCATTTTTCTTTTCCTTTTGCCCAATCACTTTACGTTCGCCATGCACCAGATGGGAACTCCAGCTCACCACCACAAACACCACCAGCGTGCTGATGGCGCAGGAGATAACGACAGGCCCAAGCTGGGCGCGTAGCAGATCCCAGTACTGCATCACGCCGACGCCGATCGGCACGAACAGGAGCGCCATATAGCGGATCAGGATATTGCAGCCGGGGTTGACCCACTGCGGCGGCATGATTTGCAGCGCCAGCAGCACGAAGAGGATCAGCATGCCGATGATGCTGCCGGGGATGGTGATGGGCAGCAGCCCGGCGATAAATATTCCGGCGTACAAGCAGGCGTAAATCAGGACGAAAGCCCGCAGGTACTGCCAGATAATAGTCAGCGATTTACTCATGGTAATAACCCTTGATGAAGTGAATTCATCATACAATTAATCCCTAAAATGTGCTACCGATCACATCATGAATTCTATGCATAGCGCTTATAGCTTACGGGAACCATCGTCTCGCCCGTCAGAGTCCGAAGCCTTGCGGCTTAGACGGTTTCTCTCCCCACGCTACCTTGCTGGACGAGGCGCGGCAAATAAAGGTAAATGAGACGCCACAGACCCCTGTAAAGCATAGAGATTATCTCGCCGTTTTGCCGCCTCGGGCGTCCAGGGACCGGAGTGCGCCGGGTCGGACGCATTGAGCGCTTTCAACCAACGCCCGGAGGCGCTACCATAGCGCCTCTTTTTTTTCCGGGTAACGATATGCGTGTACTACTGGCGCCGATGGAAGGCGTGCTCGATTCGCTGGTGCGCGAGCTGCTGACCGAGGTTAACGATTACGATCTTTGCATCACCGAATTTCTGCGCGTGGTGGACCAACTGCTGCCGGTCAAATCGTTCTACAGGCTGTGCCCGGAACTGCATCATCAAAGCCGCACCCCGTCCGGTACCCGCGTGCGCGTCCAGCTGCTGGGACAATATCCCGAGTGGCTGGCGGAAAACGCCGCCCGCGCGGTGGCGCTGGGGTCGTGGGGCGTTGATTTAAACTGCGGCTGTCCGTCGAAGCTGGTGAACGGCAGCGGCGGTGGGGCGACGCTACTGAAAGATCCAGAGCTGATCTATCGCGGCGCGAAAGCCATGCGCGAAGCGGTCCCTGCGGATTTACCGGTGACCGTCAAGGTGCGTCTCGGCTGGGATAGCGGCGAAAGGCGCTTTGAAATCGCCGACGCGGTGCAGCAGGCGGGGGCCAGCGAACTGGTGGTTCACGGCCGTACCAAAGAAGATGGCTACAAAGCCGAACGCATCAACTGGCAGGCGATCGGCGAGATCCGCCAGCGCCTGACTATCCCGGTGGTCGCCAACGGCGAGATCTGGGACTGGCAAAGCGCGCAGGACTGTATGGCCGTCACCGGCTGCGATTCGGTGATGATTGGCCGCGGGGCGCTCAATGTGCCGAACCTAAGCCGGGTGATCAAATACAATGAACCGCGCATGCCGTGGCCGCAGGTGGTCCAGCTGTTGCAAAAATATACCCGCCTGGAAAAGCAGGGTGATACCGGCCTGTATCATGTGGCGAGAATTAAGCAGTGGTTAGGCTATTTACGCAAGGAATATACCGAGGCGCTGACCCTGTTTAATGAAATTCGCGCCCTGCAAACGTCTGCTGAAATAGCGGTGGCGATCGGCCGCTATTAACCGCCATACTGTTATTCGCTTCACATATTATTACTTGCATGCCTATTGATGATAGGCATGGGTTGAATAAAGTGATAATGTGCGGTCAATCAATTCAGGATTGCTACTGAACTCAGGCAAAACCTAAGCACTTTCGTCATTCGTGGCGCAAAGTGCTTAGGTTTTTTTTTGGTAAAAATTCAGGGTGGATAAAATGATGATGTAAAACAATGAGATGTGAATAACGATTTCTCTGGCATTGTCGCGGTTTTATTACCGACGGACGCTTTTTGCCATTCATTTTTAAAAAAAGAAAACGGGTAAATAAATAGCCTGGGGATCCCCTTTGTTTTTATTCAGTCACGGTGGAGATCACAATGCATAACAAAAAAATAAATCAGCTTTTTATCGGCGCGGCGCTGGCGACTATGGCGCCCGCCGTGAACGCGGCGCAAACCCCGGCGTGGAACGGCAGCGTGCTGGGGTTTGAAGCCGGACAGCCAGGGCTGCTGGGCGATATGCTGGGCATTCGTCCCATCCTTGAAGAGAACGGCTTTCATTATAATCTTGGCTATCTTAACGAGATGGCCTACAACGCCGGCGGCGGCTATAACCATGATAAACATCTGGCCTATATTGACCAGGTGTCATTGACCTTTACCCAGGATCTGGAGCGCTGGACCGGCATACCGGACGCGCGGCTTGAGGGTAATATCGTCAATCGCAACCATGATGAAAACCTCACCACGAAACGGCTGCAGGATCCGCGGGTCAGCTTCAACGATCTGTCGCAGGAGAGCTGGGGCGGCGGGTCGATCACCCGTCTCGGCTGGCTGACCTTTGCCCGCAGCTTTGACGACCGCCGCCTGACCTGGCGCATCGGCATGATGAACAAGGTGCAAACCTTCGACCAGATCATACCCTGCGATTTTCAGCTGCTGACCCAGTGCGGTGGGAAATCGGCCAACTCGCTGACCTGGAATAACTGGAACATTCATACCTGGGGCACCACCCTGGAGTACAAGCTGACGCCGACCGTCACCCTCAAAGGCGGGGTGATGGAGCAAAACCCGCAGGCTACCGCGCGCAGCCACGCGTGGAGCTGGTCGACGAAGGGTAGCAAAGGCATCTTACTGCCGATGGAGATCGAAACCCGTCCGCTGATTAATGGCCTGCCGGGAGCCTATAACCTTGGCGTGGTCTGGACTAACGCGCCGCAGAGCGACCTCTACAGCGGTAAATCCGGCGGCGCCGGGGCGACGGACCCGCAAGGCTACGCCGAGCACGACAGCACCTGGTTTATGTACGCTGGCCTGAACCAGCAGATCACCCGCCATGCCGACGATCCGCTGCGGGGAATGAGCGTCTCGCTGAGCGGCAGCCTCAGCGACCAGCGCAGCAACTATATCCACTCCGCCGTCGCCGCCTCCATGCGCTACCGCGGTCTGTTTGACGCCCGTCCGGAGGACTGGATCGGCTTCGGCCTGACGTGGATCGACATGAGCAGCCACTACGCACGTAATCAGCGCTATATGAATCAGATAAGCGGCGCCACCGACTATAACGATCCGGCTTACCAGCCGGTGGCCGGTCATTCGCTGAACGGTGAACTCTATTATCGCTTCCGCCCGGTCTCCTGGCTGGAGCTGCAGCCGGGCCTGCAGTACTGGCACCGTCCGGGCGGCGTCGCGCAGACCCAGGACGCGTGGGTAGTGGAGTGGAAAACCATCGTGACCTTCTGATAGTCGCGATCTTAATCACGTTTTTTCACTTGTCAGGTTGAGCGCGCAGCAGAAGTTGTTACAGTGCTGGCGTTGGATTGCAACTGCTGCGGCAGGCAAAACCTGATCACCTGGCGTTTCGTCGGGGGTCAGGTTTTTTTGTTTCTGGGGTCTATATGCAAATCGCCAAAGTACTCAATAACAATGTGGTGGTGGTTCTCGACGAGCACCGGCGCGAACAGGTGGTGATGGGGCGAGGGCTGGCCTTTCAGAAACGCCCGGGCGACGTGCTGGACGACAGTAAAATTGAAAAAGTTTTCGCCTTACAAAGCGATGAGCTGGTCGGCCGCTTAGGCGAGCTGCTCAGTCAGATTCCGTTAGAAGTGATGACCACCTGCGATCGCATTATCGACCTGGCACGCGGGCGGTTGGGCAAGTTACAGGAAAGTTTGTACATCACGTTAACGGATCACTGTCATTTTGCTATCGAGCGGCAGAAAAAGGGCATCGCACTGCGTAACGTGCTGCTGTGGGAGATTAAGCGGCTGTATCCGAAGGAGTTCGCGCTGGGCCAGGAGGCAAGGGCCATCATTGCCAAAAGGCTAGGCGTGGCGCTGGCGGAGGATGAAGCCGGATTTATCGCCCTGCATCTGGTGACGGCGCAGCTCAACAGCGAAATGCCGGAGGTCATGCACGTGACCCGGGTGATGCAGGAGATCCTGCAGCTGGTGAAGTATCAGCTGCAGCTGAACTACGACGAGGAGTCACTGAGCTATCAGCGTTTCGTCACCCACCTGAAGTTTTTCGCTCAGCGGATGCTGACCCGCACGGTGGTGGAAGATGACGACGTCTCGCTGCACAGCGCGGTGAAAGACAACTACGCCAAAGCGTGGAAGTGTGCGGAAACGGTGGCGACGCATCTGCAAAAGCAGTATCAGCGTGCGCTGACCACCGAAGAAATTATGTTTCTTGCCATTCATATTGAACGGGTAAGAAAAGAGGGACGCTAAGTCTCCCGACAAACTGGATTGTTACTGCATGATGCAGGCAAAACCTGAGCGCGACGCCTACCGGCGTGGTTCTCGGGTTTTTTTTATTTTTACTACTCAGTCGCCGGTTGTCTGCGGGCAGCGGCAGTAAGGAAAAGAGCATGGAATATAAAGCACTCGCGCAGGATATTCTCAACCGCGTCGGCGGCAAAGAGAACATTGTGAGTCTGGTTCACTGTGCGACACGTCTGCGTTTTAAACTGAAGGATAACGGCAAAGCCGATGCCGAAGGGCTGAAGGCCAATCCGGGCGTGATTATGGTGGTGGAGAGCGGCGGCCAGTTTCAGGTGGTGATTGGCAACCACGTTCACGACGTCTGGCTGGCGGTGCGCCAGGAGGCGGGGTTAAGCGATGACAGCGAACCGGTTGCCGAGGAAAAAGCGGCCAAAGGATCGGTGTTAAGCCAGCTTATCGACATCATCTCCGGCATTTTTACACCGTTTATCGGCGTGATGGCGGCAACCGGTCTGCTGAAAGGCCTGCTGGCGCTGGCGGTGACCTGCGGCTGGCTTACGCCGGAGCAGGGGACTTATAAAATCTGGTTTGCTGCCAGCGACGCGCTGTTCTTTTTCTTCCCGCTGTTTCTTGGCTATACCGCCGGGAAGAAGTTTGGCGGCAACCCGTTTATCTCGATGGTGATTGGCGGGGCGTTAACCCACCCGCTGATGATTCAGGCCTTTGAGGCCAGCCAGGCGCCGGGCGCGGCGGTGGAGCACTTTCTCGGCATTCCGGTGACCTTTATCAACTACAGCTCGTCAGTGATCCCGATTATTCTCGCCTCATGGGTCTCCTGCTGGCTGGAGCGCAAGAGCAACGCGCTGTTGCCGTCATCGATGAAAAACTTCTTCAGCCCGGCCATCTGCCTGGCGGTGGTGGTCCCGCTCACCTTCCTGGTGATTGGCCCGGTCGCCACCTGGCTGAGCCATCTGCTGGCCAACGGCTACCAGTTCATTTATGCGTTTGCGCCATGGCTGGCGGGCGCGGTACTGGGCGCCATGTGGCAGGTGTGCGTTATTTTCGGCCTGCACTGGGGGCTGGTGCCATTGATGATCAATAACATGACGGTGCTTGGTCACGACTCCATGCTGCCTATTATCCTCCCGGCGGTGATTGCCCAGGTGGGCGCCGTGCTCGGTATTTTCCTCGCCACCCGCGATGCGCGCCAGCGGGTGCTGGCCGGTTCCGCCTTCTCCGCCGGGCTGTTCGGCATCACCGAGCCGGCTATCTATGGCCTGACTCTGCCGCTGCGCCGTCCGTTTATCTTCGGCTGTGTCGCCGGGGCGATTGGCGGGGCGATCACTGCCTTTAGCAACAGTTATGCCTACTCGTTTGGCCTGCCAAACATCTTTTTCCCGGCGCAAATGATCCCGCCCGGCGGGATTGACGCCAGCGTCTGGGGCGGGCTTATCGGCACCGGCGTGGCTTTCGTGCTCGCCTGCGTGCTGACCTTCTTCGCCGGCCTGCCGCGCGCCAGCGCCGCGCCGGGCGCCGTGGCGGTAGCGCCGGTCTCGGCAAATGACATCCTGGCGCCGATGAGCGGCAGCGTCATCGCCCTCGATCAGGTGCCGGACAGCACCTTCGCCAGCGGCCTGCTGGGGAGAGGAGTCGCCATTATCCCGGCGGTGGGCAAAGTCATCGCCCCATTCCCGGGCGAAGTGGCTTCCCTGTTTCAGACTAAACACGCCATCGGCCTGCAGAGCGACAGCGGCATCGAGCTGCTGATCCACGTTGGCATCGACACGGTCAAACTCGATGGCGTGCCGTTTACCGCGCATGTGAAAGAGGGCGACAGGGTACAGGCCGGCGATCTGCTGATTGAGTTCGATCGTCAGGCGATTCTGGACGCCGGTTACGACCTGGCGACCCCGATTATTATCAGCAACAGCGATGGCTATCGTGAGATCGACACGGTGGCGCCCAGCGCCGTCGAAGCCGGTCAGCCGTTGTTGTCAGTCAGCCATTAATCACAGGAGAGAGAGATGAAAACATTCCCGACAGATTTTTTATGGGGCGGCGCGACCGCGGCGAATCAGGTGGAAGGGGCGTACCTGGAAGATGGCAAAGGGTTATCCACCTCCGATGTGCAGCCGCACGGCGTCTTCGGCGAAGTGGTCGAGCGCGTACCCGGCGACAGCGGCATAAAGGATGTGGCGATCGATTTTTACCATCGCTACCCGGAAGATATCGCCCTGTTCGCTGAGATGGGCTTTAACTGCCTGCGGGTCTCCATCGCCTGGACGCGCATCTACCCCAACGGCGACGACGCCGAGCCGAACGAAGCCGGACTCGCCTTCTACGACAAATTGTTCGACGAGATGGCGAAGCACAACATCACTCCGCTGGTGACGCTGTCGCATTATGAAATGCCATGGGCGCTGGTGAAAAATTACGGCGGCTGGGGCAGCCGGCAGGTGATTGGCTTCTTTGAGCGCTACGCCCGGACGGTGTTCAGCCGTTATAAAAACAAAGTCAAACTGTGGCTGACCTTTAACGAAATCAATATGTCGCTGCATGCCCCGATGACCGGCGTCGGCTTGCCGGCCGGCAGCAGTAAAGGCGAGGTGTATCAGGCCATTCATCACCAGCTGGTGGCCAGCGCTCTGGCGGTCAAAGCCTGTCATGAGCTGGTGCCCGAGGGCAAAATCGGCAATATGCTGCTCGGCGGGCTGATGTATCCCCTGAGCTGCAAACCGGAAGATGTGTTTGCGACGCTGCAGGAGAACCGCAGCTGGCAGTTCTTCGGCGACGTGCAGGCGCGCGGGGCGTACCCGGGCTATATGCAGCGCTTTTTCCGCGACAACGGCATCACGCTCGACATCACCGAGGCCGATCGCGAAACGCTTAAAAACCACCGTCGATTTTATCTCCTTCAGCTACTACATGACCGGGTGCGTCACCGCCGATGAGGCGCTGAACCAGCAGGCGCGCGGCAATATTCTCAGCATGGTGCCGAACCCGCACCTGGCGAGCTCGGAGTGGGGCTGGCAGATAGACCCCCTCGGCCTGCGTACGCTGCTGAACGTGCTGTGGGATCGCTATCAGAAGCCGCTGTTTATCGTGGAAAACGGTCTGGGCGCCAAAGATAAGGTGGAAGCCGACGGCAGCATTAATGATGACTACCGCATCAGCTACCTGAACGACCACCTGGTGCAGGCGCGGGAAGCCATTGACGATGGCGTTGAGCTGATGGGCTTTACCAGCTGGGGGCCGATTGATCTGGTGAGCGCCTCGAAGGCGGAGCTGTCGAAGCGATACGGCTTTATCTATGTCGACCGCCATGATGACGGCACCGGCACCCTGGCACGCAGTAAGAAGAAGAGCTTTGACTGGTATAAAGAGGTGATTGCCAGCCGCGGCGCCAGCCTGAAAGTGTAATGCTTCCCCGCCCGGCCATCGCCGGGCGAGGGATCAGCCCGGTTTACGCGCGCGCAGTAAAAAGATCATCGGACGCTCTTTCTCTTCATCCAGGGCGGGCTGTTGAGCAATCTGTTCGGCGCTCGGACCCCACTCATCCAGCTGCTCCAGCACAAAACCAGCGGCGATAAGCGCGTTTACCCAGCTTGAGAGTTTGCGGTGCTGTTTAATGACGCCCTCGGCAAACCAGTTGCTTACGCGCTCGCCCTCCTGCTGATAGTGGCTGACCGGCCAGCTTTTTTGCCCCTGCTCATTTACCTGCCATCCCTGCTGCAGCGGCGCGGTATAGATGGGATGTTCCGCGGAAAAGACCAGGATGCCGCCAGGGACCAGCGCCTGCTGCAGGGCGGTGAAGAGCGGGGCGATGTCTGGTAAGTAATGGAGCGCCAGTGAGCTGTAGACCAGATCGCAGCTGTTGGCGGGCAACGTCAGGGTTTGCAGATCGGCGCAGCGGTAGTCAATCTCATCCCCGCGGGTCATCTCTCGCGCCTGCGCCAGCATACGTCGGGAGATATCAAAACCAATTATCTGGCTGGCTCCCTGCTGCAGCGCCCAGCGGCAAAACCAGCCGTAGCCACAACCGAGATCCACCACCCGCAAACCGGTTACTGGCGGCAGCATTGCCTGCAGCGATGGCCACTCTGGTGCACCCTCCAGTCCCTTCACCGAGCGATCGAGGGTCGCATAGCCGGCAAAGAACTGCGGGTCGTCATAAATATTCTGACTCATATTCATCCCTTGAATTGATAAGGTTGTTTATTTTTAGCTAACTAATAATTTAGTCACACGCTTTACTAAACGCGTTTAATTCAATTAATTTATGATAACCAACCTGATTACGTTATCTGACCTGTTAAATGAAATTGATATTAAAAAATAGCGTGCTGGCGGCGTTGCCCCTGGCCATCGCGCTGGCTGGCTGCGCGCCTTCTCATGAGGTCGCTAATCCGCCGCAGCAGCAAATTCCGGCTTCCCACGTTTCCATGGATCTTCCCGCCGCCGTCAAAAATGGCTGGCCACACACCGACTGGTGGAAAGACTACCACGATGCCCAACTGGATAATCTGATTCAGCGCGCACTCGCCAACGCGCCGGACATGCAGATTGCCGAACAGCGCATCAGGCTTGCTGAAGCGCAGGCACGAATGTCGCAGGCGAATCTTGGCCCGGAGATGGATTTCTCCGCCGATATCGAACGGCAGAAAATGTCCGCTGAAGGCCTGATGGGGCCGTTCGCCACCGATACCGACGGCAATACCGGCCCGTGGTACACCAATGGCACCTTCGGCCTGACTGCCGGCTGGGATCTCGATCTGTGGGGCAAAAACCGCGCGCTGGTGAAAGCGCGCATCGGCGAGCTGAAAGCCCAGGTGGCCGAGCAGGCACAGACCCGCGAGCTGCTCTCCGGCAGCGTGGCGCGCCTGTACTGGCAGTGGCAGACGGAAGCGGCGATCAAAGCGGTGCTGCAGCAGGTGAAAAACGAGCAAAATAATATCGTGACGGTCGACAAGGCCCTGTATCAGCGCGGGATCACCAACTCCGCCGAAGGGGCGGAGAACGATATTAACGTCAGCAAAACCGACCAGCAGCTGGCGGACGTGGCGGGCACGATGAAAGAGATTGAAGCGCGGCTGATGGCCCTGACCAACAGCCAGAGCCAGTCGCTAAACCTCAAACCCGCCAGCCTGCCGACGGTCAGCGCGCAGCTGCCGGATACCCTCGGCTATGAGCTGCTGGCGCGCCGCCCGGATCTGCAGGTCGCTCACTGGTATATCGAGGCGTCGCTGAGCGAAGTGGACGCGGCGAAGGCGGCGTTTTATCCGGACATCAACCTGATGGCGTTCCTGCAGCAGGATGCCCTGCACTTAAGCGATCTTTTCCGCCATTCGGCGCAGCAGATGGGCGTCACCGCCGGACTGACGCTGCCGATCTTCGACAGCGGTCGTCTCAATGCTAATCTGGATATCGCCAGCGCGCAGAACAGCCTGTCCATCGCCCAATACAACAAAGCGGTGGTGGACGCCGTCAACCAGGTGGCGAAAACCGCCAGCCAGGTCGAGACGCTGATGGCCAAAAGCCAACAGCAGCAGCAGGTTGAAAAAGACGCCCAGCGGGTGGTGGATCTGGCGCAGGCCCGAATGGCGGCGGGGATCCTGCCCGGCTCCAGGGTGAGCCTGGCGAAACTCCCGGCGCTGCAGGAGCGTATCACCGCCTTGCGCCTGCACGGCCAGTGGATTGACGCCAGCATTCAGCTGACCTCGGCCCTTGGCGGCGGCTACCACCAGACGGTGAAGTAACCGCCAACCACGGTGCGCCCGCGGGCGCGCCGCTCAGTCTTTCTTCTTACTCTCGCGCCGCCTGAGCCACCAGTGGGCGGCCACGACCACCAGCACCGCGAGGATCAGCCAGATCCAATGCTTCAGATGGGCGTCCAGATGGTGCAGCCACGGGCCGACCACCTCGCCGCCAAGATAGCCTATGGTGGTAAACAGCAGGGCCCACACCAGCGCTCCGACAATATTCAGCGGCAGGAAAATGCGCGGCGGCAGGCGGCTGGCGCCGATCAGCAGGGGGCCGATCACCCGGAAGCCGTACATAAAGCGGGTGCCGATGACAAACAGCCACGGCCGGTGCTGGATCATGCGCTGCGCTTTCCGGATCCGCGCCTTCTGGCTGGCGAAACGGCGCAGAATGCGCCCGCCGAAGCGGCGACCAAGCAGATAGAGCAGCTGATCGCCAATCATCCCGCCGAGGGCGACGGCGATCACCACCAGGGGAAACTTCAGTAGCCCCTGATGCGCTGCGACGCCGCCCAGCAGGGTAATGGTCTCACCTTCCGCCATGCTGCCGACGATCAGCGCCGCGTAGCCATACTGGGAAATCAGGTGATTGATATCCATAAACAGCTTTTCTCCTTACCTCATCACCTCTTAATCATACACCCTACTGACCAAAACGCGGCGAGGCAGATTTTTTGCGCTGTACACAAAATAATCTACAGGGTGAATTATACTTGGATCAGTGCAGTACGAAGCCGTGACAAGGGGGACGCTATGAACCATGTCTGGGGGCTCTTCGCTCATCCCAACCGGGAGATGAGCGTGATTAAGAGCGAGAATGAAACCATTTCTCATCACTATACGCACCATGTGCTGCTGATGGCGGCCGTTCCGGTGGTTTGCGCCTTTATCGGCACCACGCAGTTGGGCTGGAACTTCGGCGACGGCACTATTATTAAACTGTCGATGTTGACCGGGCTGGCGCTGGCGGTGCTGTTTTATGCCGTGATGCTCGCCGGGGTGGCGATCATGGGGCGGGTCATCTGGTGGATGGCCAGGCAGTATCCACAGCAGCCTTCCCTGAAACGCTGCATGGTATTTGCCGGCTATGTGGCCACACCGCTGTTCCTGAGCGGGATTGTGGCGCTCTATCCGCTGGTCTGGCTATGCGCGCTGATCGGTACCATTGCCCTGTTCTATACTGGCTATCTGCTCTATCTCGGGATCCCGACCTTCCTGAGCATTAACCGGGAAGAGGGGCTCAGTTTCGCCAGCTCAACCCTGGCCATCGGGGTGCTGGTGCTGGAAGTCCTGCTGGCGATCACCGTGGTGCTGTGGGGGTATGGCTACCGACTCTTCTGATCGGACGTAACGGGTCAATATGCATTGCCGGCAAATATGTATTTTATGTCGGCAATGCAGCATTTCTTCACGATTCTTATTAGGCACAGGGCCTTACAGCGCGGTATGATGGCGTTTGCCAGCGAAGTTGCCCACTTAACCTCGCGGCGTACGTTGCATAACGTGCAAAAATACTTTTCAGAATGCCCATGATGCCGAAATTTCGAGTCTCTTTGCTCAGCCTGACCTTGCTGCTGGCTGTGCCTTTTGCGCCCCAGGCGTTAGCAAAAACCCCGACGGCGGTGACCGCCTCGCAGCCGGACATCGCTTCCGGCAGCGCCATGATCGTCGATCTGGCCACCAAAAAAATCATCTACTCCAGCCAGCCGGATCTGGTGCGCCCGATGGCGTCGATCACCAAGGTGATGACCGCCATGGTGGTGCTCGATGCCCATCTGCCGCTGGATGAGATGCTGACGGTGGATATCAGCCATACCCCGGAAATGAAGGGGATTTACTCGCGCGTGCGTCTCAACAGCCAAATCAGCCGCCGCGATATGCTGCTGCTGGCGCTGATGTCTTCCGAGAACCGTGCGGCCGCCAG
The DNA here is from genome assembly GCF_050378655.1 of Klebsiella sp. 7-CIP_Kleb. Lineage (NCBI taxonomy): Bacteria > Pseudomonadati > Pseudomonadota > Gammaproteobacteria > Enterobacterales > Enterobacteriaceae > Klebsiella > Klebsiella sp. 7-CIP_Kleb. The sequence goes on along the minus strand of NZ_JBNRLJ010000001.1, from coordinate 1,193,810 downwards.
CCTGGCGCATCACTATCCGGGCGGCTACGACGCCTTTATTCGCGCGATGAACGCCAAAGCGCAGGCGCTGGGGATGACCCATACCCGCTACGTGGAGCCCACCGGACTGTCAGTGCATAACGTCTCCACCGCCCGCGATCTGACCAAACTGCTGATCGCCAGCGAGCAGTACCCGCTGATCGGCCAGCTGAGCACCACCAAAGAAGAGACCGCCACCTTTGCCCATCCGGCCTACAGCCTGCCGTTCCGCAACACTAACCATCTGGTGTATCGCGACAACTGGAACATCCAGCTGACCAAAACCGGCTTCACCAACGCCGCCGGCCACTGCCTGATTATGCGCACGGTGATCAACCAACGCCCGGTGGCGCTGGTGGTGATGGATGCCTTCGGCAAATATACCCACTTTGCCGACGCCAGCCGTTTGCGCACGTGGATCGAGACCGGGAAGGTGATGCCGGTGCCGGCTTCGGCGCTGAGCTATAAGAAGCAGCGCGAAGCGCAGATGGCGGAGGCGATGCTGAAAGGCGGCGCCCAGACCGCGCAGAACGATTAATCTGCACATCCCCCGGATGACGGCGCATTGCGCCTTATCCGGGCTACGTGATTTGGCGCCGGGTTCGCCCCCTTCGTAGGCCCGGCAAGCGCAGCGCCGCCGGGCAATCAGGCCGAGTGGCGGATGGTGGCTGACGCCTTATCCGGCCTGGGGAACCGCGCTGAACGGTAGCCCGGCTGAGGCGTTTACGCCGCGAGCCGGGGATTTGACGCCGAATATTACTCCGGGAGCGTCCAGTCGCCGTCACCCAGCGCGCGCTGCATAATCAACGTATCCCGCCAGTCGCCCATCTTATAGCCGACGCTGCGCAGCTGACCCGCCACGGTAAAACCGAACTTTTTATGGATCGCCAGCGAGCCGGCATTGTTATGGCCATCGCCGATGATCGCCAGCATCTGCCGCCACGGGCCTTTCTCGCATTCGGCGATCAGCCGCGACAGCAGCGCGCTGCCGATGCCGCGCCCGCCCATTCCGGATTCCACGTAGATCGATTCCTCGAGGGTATAGCGATAGGCCGGGCGCGGGCGATAGAAAGTGGCGTAGCAGTAGCCGACGATAGCCCCGCGCCACAGCGCGACCAGCCAGGGCAGCCCGTTATCGCGCACGGTCTGGATCCGTTTACGCATTTCGTCAACGGTGGGGGGGATCTCTTCGAAGGAGGCGCGGCCATTAAGCACGTGCCAGACATACAGCGCGGCGATGGCGTGCGCATCGTCGGGCAGCGCTTCACGAATTTCTAAATCACTGTCGAGTAACGGGGCCTCTGCGGGCATGGCGGCGCTCCTGAATCTGCCGGAGAGACATTCTCCGGCGTGCAGCGTAATACAGAAGCGCCAGGCTGAATAGTCCTGCCGCCGATTATTGCGGATCCGCCGGGGAGACCGGCGCCGGGGCCGCTTCACCCCAATATTTCTGCTTACTGGTTTTACCAATCCCCGGGTTCATGCTGTTGGTCGGATCGTTCTGGCGATAGAACTGCTGCAGGCTCTCCGGCGCTTCATACAGATGACCCACGTTATGCTCCGCCGGGTACTGGGCGCCGCGCGCTTTCAGCAACTCCAGCATCTGCTCCTTCAGCGCATGGGCATCGACCCCTTTCTTGACGATGTAATCCTGATGGAACACATGACACATAAAGTGGCCATAGTAGAGCTTGTGCACCAGATGGCTGTCGATCTCCGGCGGCAGATGTTCGAACCACTCGGTATCGTTGCGGCGCAGGGCGATATCCAGCGCCAGAATATCTTCGACTTCGTCGGCATGCACCGCCTGATAGCGGATCGCCGCGCCGGCGGCGGCAAAGCGGTGGAGGAATGCCTTGCTGCCTTCTTCTGGCGTACAGGCGAAGAAATCTCCCTCGGCCTGCTGGAAGTATTCCGTCAGCCAGCGCTGTGCTTCTTCGATGCCGTCGCCGGCCATCTTCAGCAGCAGATGGTGTTCATATTTGTCGCGCCAGGTTTTCATCCGCTCCGGTAAATGCGCCGGGAAGACGTGGCCGAGCTTCTGCATAAAGCGGTCGGTAAAGTGCGGTTTAAACAGCGACACTTTCTCCAGCATCGCGTCGGTGCGCCCCTTCATGGTGAAGAAGAACGGCATTTTGTCGGTGCCGAGCTTGTCGATCATCAGGAAGGTGTCTTTGCCATACTGCTCGGCGATATCGTAAATATCGCGGTGCATATATTCCCCGGCCACCGGCAGATGCTGGAACTCGGCGAGGATATGGCGGCGGATCTCGGTCAATACCTGCGGCTGGTTGGTGCCAATGTAAAACACCTGCTGGCGCTTTTCCGCCGGGAAGGTATCGAGACGCACGGCGAAAACCGCCAGCTTGCCGGCGCAGCCGGAGGATTCGAACAGGCGGTCCGGGTCGGCGTTGTAGCGCGCCGGGGTGTCGGCATCGACATCGCGCACGCGGGTAACATAATCGTGATCGTGGGCGTGGCGGCCATCGTGCAGCACATCGCTATCGCTGATCCGCTCGTCGTCGAGTCGGCTGAGGATCTGCTCCGGCGTACTGCCGAGATCGATGCCCAGATGGTTGACCAGCTTCAGCTTGCCGTCGGCGTCAATCTGTGCGAACAGCGACATCTCGGTGTAGGCCGGCCCGCGCTGCACCAGGGAACCGCCGGAGTTGTTGCAGATCCCGCCGATCACCGACGCGCCGATGCACGATGAGCCGATCACTGAGTGCGGCTCGCGCCCCAGCGGTTTCAGCGCTTTTTCCAGTGAGTAGAGCGTGGTGCCGGGCCAGGCCAGCACCTGCTCGCCTTTGTCCAGCAGATGCAGTTTATCCAGGCGCAGGGTGCTGATAATCACGATCTCGCGATCGTAATCATTGCCGTTGGGGGTGGAGCCTTCGGTCAGGCCGGTGTTGGCCGCCTGCATCAGAATGATTTTATCGGCGTCGACGCAGGCGTTGAGCACGCGCCAGAGTTCCAAAAGGGTGCCGGGAAAGACAACCGCCAGCGCCTCGCCCTGACCGGAGCGGAAGCCTTTGCGGTAGCGCTGGGTTTTTGCCGGGTCGGTCAGCAGATGCGAAGGGCCAACCAGGCGCGCCAGGTCAGCCAGAAACGTTTTATTGGTGTTAGTGGGTGCAGATGACATGTTCCACTCCTTGTGGTGGTGCGCGAAATATCGAGGATAAGCATAGCGCTTTGTATGACAATTTGATGCATGAATGTTTCGCAAAAATCAGAGAAGAACCTTAGCATTCTGCGGGCGCGTTGTTTATATATATGGCAAACTGCGGTTTTTATTATGTTTTACCGAGTCCCCGTCTGAGAAAAAGCGAGATAACAATGAAATGGCTCTGCACTGTAGGCGTCGCCGTGAGTCTGGCGCTGCAACCCGCGCTGGCGGATGAACTGTTTGGTAACCACCCCCTGACCCCGCAGGCGCGGGATGCTTTTGTCACCGACCTGCTGAAAAAAATGACCGTAGACGAGAAAATCGGCCAGCTGCGTCTGATAAGCGTCGGCCCGGATAACCCCAAAGAGGCGATCCGTGAAATGATCAAAAACGGTCAGGTGGGGGCGATTTTTAATACCGTTACCCGCCCGGATATCCGCGTTATGCAGGATCAGGTGATGCAGCTCAGCCGCCTGAAAATCCCGCTGTTCTTTGCCTACGATGTGCTGCACGGCCAGCGCACCGTCTTCCCGATAAGCCTCGGCCTGGCCTCGTCGTTTAACCTCGACGCGGTGAAGACCGTGGGCCGGGTGTCAGCTTATGAAGCCGCCGATGACGGGCTGAACATGACCTGGGCGCCGATGGTCGACGTCTCCCGCGACCCGCGCTGGGGACGCGCTTCCGAAGGGTTCGGGGAAGACACCTATCTGACCACGATGATGGGTCAGGCGATGGTGGAGTCGATGCAGGGTAAGAGCCCGGCGGACCGCTATTCGGTGATGACCAGCGTCAAGCACTTCGCCGCCTACGGCGCGGTGGAGGGCGGGAAAGAATACAACACGGTCGACATGAGCCCGCAGCGCCTGTTCAACGACTATATGCCGCCGTATAAAGCCGGGCTGGATGCCGGCAGCGGCGCGGTGATGGTGGCCCTGAACTCGCTGAACGGCACCCCGGCGACCGCCGATTCCTGGCTGCTGAAAGATGTCCTGCGCGACCAGTGGGGCTTTAAAGGCATCACGGTCTCCGACCACGGCGCCATTAAAGAGCTGATCAAGCACGGCGTGGCCTCCGACCCGGAAGACGCGGTGCGCGTGGCGCTCAAGTCCGGCATCAACATGAGCATGAGCGACGAGTATTACAGCAAGTACCTGCCGGGGCTGGTGAAGTCCGGCAAGGTGACCATGGCCGAGCTGGATGACGCCACCCGTCACGTGCTTAACGTCAAATATGATATGGGGCTGTTCAACGATCCCTACAGCCACCTGGGGCCAAAAGATTCTGACCCGCAGGACACCAACGCAGAAAGCCGTCTGCATCGTAAAGAGGCGCGGGAAGTCGCCCGCGAGAGCCTGGTGCTGCTGAAAAACCGGCTTGATACGCTGCCGCTGAAAAAATCCGGCACTATCGCGGTGGTGGGCGCGCTGGCGGACAGCAAACGCGACATGATGGGCAGCTGGTCGGCAGCGGGCGTGGCCGACCAGTCGGTGACCGTCCTGACCGGCATCAAAGAAGCGCTGGGCGATAACGGCAAAGTGATTTACGCCAAAGGGGCGAACGTTACCGACGACAAAGGCATTGTCGATTTCCTTAACCTGTATGAGAACGCGGTGCAGGTTGACCCGCGCTCGCCGCAGGAAATGATCGACGAAGCCGTCGCGGCGGCGAAGCAATCCGACGTGGTGGTTGCCGTAGTGGGCGAGGCGCAGGGCATGGCCCATGAGGCCTCCAGCCGGACCGACATCACCCTGCCGCAGAGCCAGCGCAACCTGATTGCCGCCCTCAAGGCCACCGGCAAACCGCTGGTGCTGGTGCTGATGAACGGCCGTCCGCTGGCGCTGGTGAAAGAGGATCAGCAAGCCGATGCGCTGCTGGAGACCTGGTTTGCCGGCACCGAAGGCGGGCATGCCATCGCCGACGTGCTGTTTGGCGACTATAACCCGTCGGGCAAGCTGCCGATGTCCTTCCCGCGCTCGGTGGGGCAGATCCCAACCTACTACAGCCACCTGAATACCGGTCGTCCGTATAATCCTGAGAAGCCGAACAAGTACACCTCGCGCTACTTCGATGAAGCCAACGGCCCGCTGTACCCGTTTGGCTACGGCCTGAGCTATACCACCTTTAGCGTCTCCGATGTCACCATGTCGTCGGCCACCCTGCCGCGCGACGGCAGCGTGACCGCCAGCGTGCAGGTGACCAACACCGGCAAACGCGAAGGGGCGACGGTCATTCAGCTGTATCTGCAGGATGTCACCGCCTCCATGAGCCGGCCGGTAAAAATGCTGCGCGGCTTTAAAAAGGTCAACCTCAAGCCGGGCGAAACGCAAACCGTCAGCTTCCCGATCGACGTCGACGCGCTGAAGTTCTGGAACCAGCAGATGAAATACGTCGCTGAGCCGGGCAAATTCAATGTCTTTATCGGCGTGGACTCCGCCCGCGTGAAGCAGAGCGAGTTTGAGCTGTTGTAAGACATAGCCCTTAAGCGCAACGTCACACTTAAAAGGCCGATTAATCGGCCTTTTCTTTTTCGTATCGCTGGCAAATGGACTACGCTTTTCTCTTAAGCTTCTGTAAGCGAAGCGCAAAAGAACTGAGGGATGCGGGATGAAGATGGCGACGAAATGGTCCGGCGCGCTGGCGCTGGTCGCCCTGATAAGTGTGCCGCTGCAGGCGGCAGAGCCGGTGAAGGTCGGCTCGAAAATTGATACCGAAGGGGCGCTGCTCGGTAATATGATCCAGCAGGTGCTGGAAAGCCACGGTGTCAAAACGATTAACAAAATCCAGCTCGGCACCACGCCGGTGGTGCGCGGGGCGATTGTCGCCGGCGAGCTGGATATCTACCCGGAATATACCGGCAATGGCGCTTTTTTCTTTAAAGATGAAAACGACCCGGCATGGAAGAATGCCCAGCAGGGCTATGAGAAGGTGAAGCGCCTGGATCAGGAGAAACATCAGCTGGTATGGCTTACCCCGGCGCCGGCCAACAACACCTGGACCATCGCCGTGCGTCAGGAGCTGGCGGAGAAAAATCACCTGACTTCGCTGGCCGACCTCAGCCGCTATCTGCAGCAGGGCGGCGAATTTAAGCTGGCGGCCTCGGCGGAGTTTATTGAACGCCCGGACGCGCTGCCGGCGTTTGAAAAAGCGTATGACTTCAAACTTAACCAGAACCAGCTGCTGTCGCTGGCCGGGGGCGATACGGCGGTGACCATCAAAGCGGCGGCGCAGCAGACCTCCGGCGTCAACGCGGCGATGGCCTACGGCACCGACGGCCCGGTGGCGGCCCTGGGATTACAGACGCTGAGCGACCCGCAGGGCGTGCAGCCGATTTACGCCCCAACGCCGGTGGTGCGCGAGACGGTGCTGAAAGCCTACCCGCAGATCGCCGACTGGCTGAAGCCGGTCTTCGCCAGCCTCGATGAAAAGACCCTGCAGCAGCTCAACGCCCGCATCGCAGTGGAAGGCCAGGATGCGAAGCGCGTGGCGGCAGATTATCTGCAGCAGAAAGGCCTGCTGAAGTAAGCCACCGGTGACCATTCGCTGTACTCACCGCGTCGGCCTGCTGCTGACAGGCCTGCTGCTGGTTACGCTGGCGCTGCCGTTTATCACTTACGCGCCGAATCGCTTACTCTCCGGGGAAGGGCGCGGGCTGTGGCAGGTGATGCCCTGGCTCGCCGGCGTTCAGCTGGCGGCAGCCCTCGCCGGGATCCTGCTCTGCTGGCTGCCGGGCAGGGTCGCGCCGCTTCTCCATCTGCTGCTGGCCGAACTGCTCTTCCCGCTGCTTATCTGGGGCAGCGGCCAGGCGGCGCTTGAGCTCTCCCGGCACGGCTCGCCGCTGGCGCGCACCTCGCCCGGCAGCGGCCTGTGGCTGTCGCTGGCGCTCTGCCTGCTGCTGGCCAGCGAGGCCATTCGTCCTCTTACCGCCCGGCCGCTGTGGCGCTGGCTGCTCAATGCGCAAGTCTGGCTTCTGCCCATCATCCTGCTCGCCGCCGGGGCGCTCGATCAGCTCTCGCTGCTGAAAGAGTATGCCAACCGCCAGGAGGTGTTTGACGACGCTCTGCGCCAGCATCTGCTTCTGCTGTTTGGCACCCTGCTGCCGGGCCTGCTGATCGGCCTGCCGCTGGGGGTATGGCTCTGGCGGCGTCCGCGCTGGCAGGCGCCGGCCTTCACCGTGCTCAATGTGATCCAGACTATCCCGTCGGTTGCGCTGTTCGGCCTGCTGATTGCCCCGCTTGCCGGTGTGGCGCGCTATTTTCCGGCGCTGGGCGAGCTGGGCGTCTCCGGGACCGGCGTGGCGCCGGCCCTGATTGCCCTGACGTTGTATGCGCTGTTGCCGCTGGTGCGCGGGGTGGTGACCGGCCTGCAGCAGGTGCCGCAGGATGCGCTGGAGAGCGCGACGGCGATGGGCATGAGCGCCGGGCAGCGCTTTCGTCAGGTGCAGCTCCCGCTGGCGATGCCGGTGCTGCTGCGCAGCCTGCGGGTGGTCAGCGTGCAAACCGTCGGCATGGCGGTGGTGGCGGCGCTGATCGGCGCCGGCGGCTTTGGCGCGCTGGTATTTCAGGGGCTGCTGAGCAGCGCGCTGGATCTGGTGCTGCTGGGCGTGATGCCGACCATTGCCCTGGCGGTGGTGGTGGATGCTCTGTTCGCCCTGTGGGGCGCCTGGCTAAAAGGAGAGGCCAATGATTGAGTTTCAAGGGGTCAGCAAAGCGTTTGCCGGCCCCCCGGCGGTGAAGGACCTGACCCTGGAGCTGCGCGAAGGCGCATTTTCGGTGCTGGTGGGAACCTCCGGCTCGGGCAAGTCGACGACGCTGAAAATGATCAACCGCCTGCTGGAGCCGGACCGGGGCATGATTCGCTTTGCCGGCGAAGACATCCGCCAGCAGCCGCTCCTGACCCTGCGGCGACGGATGGGCTATGCCATCCAGTCTATCGGCCTGTTTCCCCACTGGACGGTGGCGCAGAATATCGCCACCGTGCCGCAGCTGCAAAAATGGCCGCGGGCGAGGATCGCCGACCGGGTCGACGAGCTGATGGCGCTGCTGGGGCTGGAGGCGACGCTGCGCGACCGCTACCCCCATCAGCTTTCCGGCGGCCAACAGCAGCGGGTCGGGGTGGCGCGGGCGCTGGCGGCAGACCCGGAGGTGCTGCTGATGGATGAACCCTTCGGCGCCCTCGACCCGGTGACCCGCGAGGCGCTGCAGCAGGAGATGCTGCGCATTCACCGCCTGCTGGGGCGGACGATTGTCCTGGTGACCCATGATATTGACGAAGCGCTGCGCCTGGCGGACCACCTGGTGCTGATGGATGGTGGCGAGGTGGTCCAGCAGGGGGCGCCGCTGGCGATGCTCCTGCGGCCAGAGAATAGCTTTGTGCAGACCTTTTTTGGCCGCAGCGAGCTGGGCGTGCGCCTGCTGTCGCTGCGTGAGGTGCGGGACTATCTGCGCCCCGACGAGCGGCTGGCGGGCGAGGGGCTGACCGTCACCATGACCCTGCGGGAAGCGCTATCGCAGTTTGTCGCCCGGCGCTGCGAGGCGCTGCCGGTGGTGGATGCCGAGGGGCAGCCCTGCGGCACGCTGCATTTTGCCGATCTGCTGCGCCAGGAGGCGAGTCATGAAGGCGCTTCGTGAGCCGTTGTGGTGGCTTATCGCGCTGTTCATCGGCCTGCTGATGGGGCTACCCTACAGCGCGCCGCTGTTCAGTCGGTTGTTTCCGGAACTGCCGCGGCCGGTTTACCAGCAGGAGAGCTTCTGGGCGCTCACTCTCGATCACGGCTGGCTGGTAGTGGTATCCAGCCTCGCGGCAACCGCCGTCGGGCTGGGGGCAGGGGTGGCGGTTACCCGGCCCGCGGGCAGCGCTTTTCGTCCGCTGGTGGAGACCATCGCCGCTATCGGGCAGACCTTTCCGCCGGTGGCGGTGCTGGCGATGGCGGTACCGGTGCTGGGCTTTGGCTGGCTGCCGGCGCTGATCGCCCTCGCGCTGTATGGCATACTGCCGGTGCTGCAGGGGACGCTGGCCGGGCTGGGATCGATACCGTCGGGCGTGTCAGATGTGGCAGAAGGGATGGGAATGACCGGCTGGCAGCGTCTGTATAAGGTGGAGCTGCCGCTGGCGGCCCCGGTGATCCTGGCGGGGATCCGCACCTCGGTCATCGTCAATATTGGTACCGCGACGATAGCCTCGACGGTAGGGGCCAATACGCTTGGGACGCCGATCATCATCGGCCTGAGCGGGTTTAATACCGCCTATATTGTGCAGGGGGCGCTACTGGTGGCGCTGGCGGCGATCATTGTCGACCGCGCGTTTGAGCGTCTGACCCGCTGGATCAGCCGACACCGCCACGTACAATAAAGGAATAGCCGGCCAGCATTACGCCGCTGATCCCGCCGATGGCCATAAGTAAGAAGAGAGTGACGACCGCGATTTTCGCTGGCTTCATAATAGGCTCCTGATGTTAACAGGGGGATTATACGGTGAAGCGCAGGTGTTAATGAAACATTAATTGCGGTTTAGCGCGCCGCGCCGGGCTTTTTGCCTATTTGGCTGAGCAACGCGCCGCAAAAAAGTGTGATCCTGCCCGTCATTTTTCATTTTTATGCAGGGCTTCAAAGAAAGTTTTCGCCAGTCAGGGTATGGTACGCGCTTTCTGAAATGTGTGGTTTGCGGGTATGTACGAGTTTGATCTGGTGTTGCTGCTGCTTCAGCAGATGTGCGTATTTTTGGTCATCGCGTGGTTGATGAGCAAAACCCGACTGTTTATCCCCCTGATGCAAGTCACCGTTCGCCTGCCGCACAAGCTGCTGTGCTACGTCACCTTCTCCATTTTCTGCATTATGGGGACCTATTTTGGTCTGCATATCGAAGACTCTATCGCCAACACCCGCGCCATCGGCGCCGTGATGGGCGGCCTGCTCGGCGGCCCGGTGGTCGGCGGGCTGGTGGGGCTGACCGGCGGACTGCACCGCTACTCGCTGGGGGGGATGACCGCCTTAAGCTGCATGGTCTCCACCATCGTCGAGGGGCTACTGGGCGGTCTGGTGCACAGCGTGCTGGTCAAACGCGGCCGGCCGGACAAAGTCTTTAGCCCGCTCACCGCCGGGGCGATCACCTTCGTGGCCGAGCTGGTGCAGATGATGATCATTCTGCTGATTGCCCGCCCGTTCCAGGACGCCCTGCATCTGGTGCAGAGCATTGCCGCGCCGATGATGGTGACCAATACCGTCGGTGCGGCGCTGTTTATGCGCATTCTGCTGGACAAGCGGGCGATGTTCGAGAAGTACACCTCCGCTTTTTCCGCCACGGCGCTGAAGGTGGCGGCGTCCACCGAGGGGATCCTGCGTCAGGGGTTCAACGAAGAGAACAGCATGAAGGTGGCCCAGGTGCTTATCCAGGAGCTGGATATCGGCGCGGTGGCGATCACCGATCGCGACAAGCTGCTGGCGTTTACCGGCATCGGCGACGACCACCATCTGCCGGGCAAACCTATCTCCTCGTCGTATACGCAACGGGCGATTGAGACCGGGGAGGTGGTGTATGCCGACGGCAACGAGGTGCCCTACCGCTGCTCGATTCATCCGCACTGTAAGCTGGGATCGACGCTGGTGATCCCCTTACGCGGTGAGAACCAGCGGGTGATCGGCACCATCAAACTGTATGAGGCGAAAAACCGTCTGTTCAGTTCGATCAACCGCACCCTCGGAGAGGGTATTGCTCAGCTGCTGTCGGCGCAGATCCTCGCCGGGCAGTACGAGCGGCAGAAGGCGCTGCTGACGCAATCCGAAATCAAGCTCCTGCATGCCCAGGTTAACCCGCACTTCCTGTTTAACGCGCTCAACACCCTGAAGGCGGTGATCCGTCGCGACAGCGAGCAGGCCGGCCAGCTAGTGCAGTATCTGTCGACCTTCTTTCGCAAGAACCTGAAGCGGCCGACGGAAATCGTCACCCTCGCCGATGAGATAGAGCATGTTAACGCCTATCTGCAGATTGAGAAGGCCCGCTTTCAGGCTAACCTGCAGATCCAGATGGCGGTGCCGGAAGGGCTGGCGCATCACCAGCTGCCGGCCTTTACCCTGCAGCCGATCGTGGAGAACGCCATTAAGCATGGCACATCGCAGCATCTAGGCGTCGGCGAAATTACCATTCGCGCCAGCCAGGACGATCGCTGGCTGCAGCTGGATATCGAAGATAACGCCGGGCTGTACCAGGCCAACCCTCAGGCCAGCGGGCTGGGGATGAATCTGGTGGACAGGCGGCTGCGGGCGCGTTTTGGCGCCGACTGCGGCATCAGCGTCACCTGCGAGCCGGAGCGCTTTACCCGTGTCACCCTACGTCTGCCCCTGGAGGAGAATGCATGCTGAGAGTATTGATCGTCGATGATGAGCCGCTGGCGCGGGAAAACCTGCGTATATTGCTGGAGACACAGCGCGATATCGAGATCGTCGGCGAGTGCGGCAACGCGGTGGAGGCGATTGGCGCGGTACATAAACTGCGTCCCGACGTGTTGTTTCTCGACATCCAGATGCCGCGCATCAGCGGTCTGGAGATGGTCGGGATGCTCGACCCGGAGCACCGCCCCTATATTGTGTTTCTCACCGCCTTTGATGAATACGCGGTGAAAGCCTTTGAGGAGCATGCTTTTGACTATCTGCTCAAGCCGATTGAAGCTGCGCGGCTGGAGAAAACCCTCGCCCGCCTGCGCCAGGAGCGTAATCTGCAGGATGTGTCGCTGCTGGATGATGCTCAGCAGACGCTGAAATACATACCCTGTACCGGTCACAGCCGTATCTGGCTGCTGCAGATGGAGGATGTAGCCTTCGTCAGCAGTCGGATGAGCGGCATCTACGTGACCGACCGCGAGGGCAAGGAAGGGTTTACCGAGCTGACCCTGCGCACCCTTGAGAGCCGCACGCCGCTGCTGCGCTGCCATCGCCAGTATCTGGTGAATTTGGCGCACCTGAAGGAGATTCGCCTGGAGGAGAATGGTCAGGCGGAGCTGCTAATGCGCGCCGGGCAAACGGTGCCAGTGAGCCGACGCTATTTAAAAAGCCTGAAAGAGGCGATTGGCCTGTAAAGCTGCTACACTGCGCCCCATTGCATCATCGACAGTAAAAGGCACTCATGCTCAGTAATGATATTCTTCGTAGCCTGCGCTACACCCTGAAAGTCAATAATAACGATATGGTGCGCATTCTTGCGCTATCCGCTATGGAATCCACCTCCGCCAGCTTCGACACCTGGACCACGAAAGAGGATGAAGAGGGCTTTGTCCGCTGCCCGGACATTATTCTGTCGGGTTTCCTCAACGGCCTGATCTATGATAAGCGCGGCAAAGACGATTCGGCGCCGGAGTTAGCGCTGGAGCGTCGGGTGAATAACAACACGGTGCTGAAAAAGCTACGGATCGCCTTCTCGCTGAAAACGGACGATATTGTGGCGATCATGAGCGAGCAGAAATACCGCGTGTCAGTGCCGGAAGTGACCGCCATGATGCGATCGCCTGACCACAAAAACTACCGCGAGTGCGGCGACCAGTTTCTGCGCAATTTCCTGCGCGGGCTGACCCAGCGGGTGCATCACCCGAAACCGTGATTTTTGCCGGGTGGCGGTTTCGCCTTACCCGGTCTACATAACCCGTAGGCCCGTGCAAGCGCAGCGCCGCCGGGCAAAAAAAAGCCGGATGGTTAATCCGGCTTTTTTATTATTTCACCTGCTGACCCGGCCTGGCGCCGTCGTCAGGGCTTAACAGGAAGATATCCTTCCCGCCAGGGCCGGCGGCCATCACCATCCCTTCCGAGATACCGAAGCGCATTTTGCGCGGCGCCAGGTTGGCGACCATCACCGTCAGGCGGCCAATCAGCGGCTGCGGATCCGGATAAGCGGAGCGGATGCCGGAGAAGACGTTACGTTTCTCGCCGCCCAGATCCAGCGTCAGGCGCAGCAGCTTGTCGGAGCCTTCAACAAATTCCGCGTTCTCAATCAGCGCCACGCGCAGATCGACTTTGGCGAAATCATCAAAGGTGATGGTGTCCTGAATCGGATCGTCCGCCAGCGGGCCGGTCACTGGCGCAGCTGCGGCTTTCACCTCTTCTTTTGACGCTTCAACCAGGGCTTCCACCTGTTTCATCTCGATGCGGTTGTACAGCGCCTTAAACGGATTGACCTTGTGCGCCAGCAGCGGCTGCTGAATGGCGTCCCAGCTCAGCTCGCTGTTGAGGAACGCTTCCGCACGCGCGGCCAGCTGCGGCAGGACCGGTTTCAGCCAGGTCATCAGCACGCGGAACATGTTCAGACCCATGGTGCAGATGGCCTGCAGGTCGGCGTCGCGGCCTTCCTGTTTCGCCACTACCCACGGCGCCTGCTCATCGACATAGCGGTTGGCCACGTCGGCGAGCGCCATGATTTCGCGGATGGCCTTACCGAACTCGCGGCTGTCCCACGCTTCGCCGATGCTTTCCGCCGCGTCGGTGAAGGTTTTGTACAGCGCCGGGTCGGCCAGCTCAGCGGCCAGCACGCCGTCAAAACGCTTGCTGATAAAGCCGGCGTTGCGCGAGGCGAGGTTAACCACCTTGTTGACGATGTCGGCATTCACGCGCTGGATAAAGTCTTCCAGGTTAAGGTCGATGTCATCGATGCGCGAAGAGAGCTTGGCGGTGTAGTAGTAGCGCAGGCTGTCAGCGTCGAAATGATTTAACCAGGTGCTGGCCTTGATAAAGGTCCCGCGCGACTTGGACATCTTCGCGCCGTTGACCGTCACGTAGCCGTGCACGAACAGGTTAGTCGGCTTACGGAACTGGCTGCCTTCCAGCATCGCCGGCCAGAACAGGCTGTGGAAGTAGACGATGTCCTTGCCGATAAAGTGATACAGCTCGGCCGTGGAGTCTTTCTTCCAGTATTCGTCGAAGCTGGTGGTGTCGCCGCGCTTGTCGCACAGGTTCTTGAAGGAGCCCATGTAGCCGATCGGCGCGTCCAGCCAGACGTAGAAGTATTTGCCCGGCGCGTTCGGAATTTCGAAGCCGAAGTACGGCGCATCGCGGGAGATGTCCCACTGCTGCAGGCCGGACTCAAACCACTCCTGCATTTTGTTCGCCACCTGCTCCTGCAGCGCGCCGCTGCGGGTCCACGCCTGCAGCATTTCGCTGAATGATGGCAGGTCGAAGAAGAAATGTTCGGAGTCACGCATCACCGGCGTGGCGCCGGAGACCACCGATTTCGGGTCGATAAGCTCGGTAGGGCTGTAGGTCGCGCCGCACACTTCGCAGTTATCGCCGTACTGGTCTGGAGATTTACACTTCGGACAGGTGCCTTTCACAAAACGGTCCGGCAGGAACATGCCTTTTTCCGGATCGTAGAGCTGAGAGATGGTACGGTTTTTGATAAAACCGTTCTCTTTCAGACGAGTGTAGATCAGCTCCGACAGCTCGCGGTTCTCATCGCTATGCGTCGAGTGATAGTTATCGTAGCTGATGTCGAAGCCGGCAAAATCGGTCTGATGCTCCTGACTCATCTCGCCAATCATCTGCTCCGGAGTGATACCGAGCTGTTGCGCCTTGAGCATAATCGGCGTGCCGTGGGCGTCGTCGGCGCAGATGAAGTTGACTTCATGGCCGCGCATTCGCTGGTAACGGACCCAGACATCAGCCTGGATGTGCTCCAGCATGTGGCCGAGGTGGATGGAGCCGTTGGCGTACGGCAGGGCGCACGTTACCAGAATTTTCTTCGCGACTTGAGTCATAGTGAGCATTACATCTTCTGTTGTAAAAAGGGCTTCCGATATTACCAAAAGGGCTGTGGGTGCGCCATAAATGGCTGCCCATATATGGATAATCCTTACCTGTGATAAACTCTGTGATTACTGAAAGCATCTCAAAACAACAAAGGAGTCGGGATGAATTCGCAATCCCAGGCCAAATCCCCCGAGCGCCTACGTGCGATGGTCGCCGGGACGCTGGCCAATTTCCAGCACCCAACCCTGAAGCATAACCTCACCACCCTCAAGGCGCTGCACCATGTCGCCTGGCTGGATGATACCATTCATATTGAGCTGCAGATGCCGTTCGTCTGGAGCAGCGCCTTCGAAGCGCTGAAAGAGCAGTGTAGCGCCGAGCTGCTGCGCATCACTGGCGCGAAGGCTATCGACTGGAAGCTGACCCACAGCATCGCCACCCTCAAGCGCGTGAAAAACCAGCCCGGGATCAACGGCGTGAAGAACATTATCGCCATCAGCTCCGGGAAAGGCGGCGTCGGTAAATCCTCCACGGCGGTAAACCTGGCGCTGGCACTCGCCGCGGAAGGGGCGAAGGTGGGCATTCTGGATGCCGATATCTACGGCCCGTCGATTCCCACCATGCTTGGCGCGGAGGACAGCCGCCCGACCTCGCCGGACGGCACCCATATGGCGCCGATCATGAAGTACGGGCTGGCCACCAATTCCATCGGCTACCTGGTGACTGACGACAACGCCATGGTCTGGCGCGGCCCGATGGCCAGCAAGGCGCTGATGCAGATGCTGCAGGAGACCCTGTGGCCGGATCTGGATTACCTGGTGCTGGATATGCCGCCGGGCACTGGCGACATTCAACTGACGCTGGCGCAGAACATTCCGGTCACCGGCGCGGTGGTGGTCACCACGCCGCAGGACATCGCGCTGATCGACGCCAAAAAGGGCATCGTGATGTTCGAGAAAGTGGAAGTGCCAGTGCTGGGGATCGTGGAAAACATGAGCATGCATATCTGCAGCAACTGCGGGCACCACGAGCCGATCTTCGGCACCGGCGGCGCGCAAAAACTGGCCGAGAAATACCACACCCAGCTGCTGGGCCAGCTGCCGCTGCATATTACGCTGCGGGAAGATCTGGATAACGGCACGCCGACGGTGGTGGCGCGTCCGGAAAGCGAATTTACCGACATTTACCGCCAGCTGGCGGGCCGGGTGGCGGCCCAGATGTACTGGCAGGGAGAAGTGATCCCGGGTGAGATTGCCTTCCGCGCCGTTTAAGGCCGCGGCGAGCGCATCAGCCAGTATCCGCCCTCGGGCGAGGCGCCCTGTGCTTCGATGGTCCAGCCGTGACGCTGGTAGAAGCGCAGGGCGTTTTTATTTTCCATCAGGCACTTCAGCGTCCCGCTGGCGGTAAAGGTCCGTTCGACCTGCGCCAGCAGCGCGCTGCCGATATGTTTGCCCTGCCAGTCCGGGTCGACGAACAGATGGTGAAGGAAATTATCGGCGGTCCATACGGCGGCAAAGCCCACCGGCAGGCCGTCGCATTCCGCGACCCACAGCTGTTCATCCGCGGTGGCGGCATCGAAATCTTCCAGCCGCCAGGTCGTGGAGGGAAGCCAGGTCCACGATACACTGCGCGCCCGCAGGAAGAGCTGGCGCAGCGCCGGAGAGTCCGCTGGTTCGCCGGGGCGGATGCGGATATTAAGCGGATCAGCGATGATAGAAGATCTCGCCATCGTACACCTTGAGGATTTTGCCTTCGGTGTCGGTGATCAGCACGTAGTTACCGCCCATATAGGTCCAGTGGCTGCCGGCGTCCGGCGCGGGAAGATTACGCTGCTGCCAGCCTTTGATGTTGTATTCCGGGGTAAGGTACATCGCCGGAACGGTGTCGCCAATGTGAAACTGGGTGAAGTCGGCGGTGAACTCTTTCAGCGCATACTGCTCGATCCCCGCGGCAGAAGCCGTCCAGCTGGCGCCAGCGGTGGCAAGGAGTACGCCCAGAAGCATCATTTTTGTTTTACGCATAATTTCCTCAATATTACCTGGACTCAAAATAGCAGCCTCGTATCATTCCTGATGCGTTGCTGAAATGGCAAGCACTGGATTTTTAAAAAGTGTAAGCAAAACACGGCGCAAGTCCTGCGCCGCTTGCGTTGCAGCGACGGTGATGCGTATTTTGGGAGCAATCTGAAGCAGGGGAGAATCGGCATGTTCAGGTTGGAAGATCTGACCTTATTTGTCCGCGCCGCGGCACTGGGCAGTTTTAGCGACGCCGCGCGCGAGGCGGGGCAGCAGCCGGCGCAGGTGAGCGCGGCGATTAAACGTCTGGAGACGATCCTCAATATTCGCCTGTTCGCCCGCTCGACCCGCAGCCTGCGCCTGACGCCGGAGGGGGAGACCTGGCTGCCGTATGCCACCCAGATGCTCGATACCCTCGAGGCCGGCCTGCAGAAGATCCAGACCCCGGATGATGAAATTCGCGGCATGCTGCAGATTGCCGTGCCGTCAGACCTCGGGCGTAACCTGCTCCTGACCTTGTTCCGCGACTTTCGGCAACGCCATCCGGCGCTGCGCCTGCGGCTGCTCTTTTCCGACCAGCTGACCGACGTGTTTAAAGATCCGGTGGACGTCGCGTTCCGCTATGGCAATAACGATGACGCCTCGTTTATTTCGCTGCCGGTGGCGCCGGAAAATCGTCGGGTGCTGGTGGCCTCCCCAGAGTGGATCGCCCGCCACGGCGAGCCGCAGACCCTTCAGGAGCTCGGCCAGCACAATGCGTTGATCTACATTTTGCGCGGCCGCCCGTTCGACCGCTGGTCACTGAGCCTCGACGGAGAAGTTCAGCAGCAGAAGGTCTCCGGCACGGTGATGAGCGACGACGCGGAGGTGATCCGGCGGCTGGCGGTGGCCGGGGAGGGCATTGCCTATAAATCGATGCTCGACGTCAGCGACGATCTGCGGGCGGGCCGCCTGCGGCGCCTGCTGCCGCGTTACCAGGGGGATATGGTGCCGTTGAACCTGATTTGTCCGCACCGCAAGCAGCTCTCTGCCGCGGTGCGTTTGTTATATGAAGAGGTGAAAGCACATTGTGAAGGGCTTAATGTCTGACTAAGGTCGCGAAGTAGTAGACCAGCGGGACGGCCAGCACCCACAGGCCAATCGGGATTTCCCGCCACTTGCCGGCGATGGCCTTGATCACAATGTAAAACAGCAGCCCGCCGGCGATACCGGTGCCGAAGCTGTTGGCGATGAGGGTGATCATCACCATCATCAGTACCGGCAGGCCGTCGGTGAAGTTGCCGAGATCCACTTTGCGCAGGCCGCTGAACATGTTCAGGCCGATCAGGATCAGCGCCGGGGCGGTGGCCTCCTTCGGGATCATCAGCGCCACCGGCGTGAACAGCAGCATCAGCAGGAACATCACCGCCGCCGACAGCGCGGTGAGGCCGGTTTTGCCGCCGGCTTCCGCTGCCGCCGAGGACTCGATCAGCGCCGTTGCCGCCGGAATCCCCACCCACGGGCCGAGCGCCGCAGCAATCGAATCGACCATAAACGGGCGATTAATCTGCGGCATGTTGCCTTCTTCATCCAGCAGACCTGCCTCGCCGCCCACCGCCAGCGTCGTCCCCATGGTGGAGAAAAACTCAGAAGCGAAAAAGACGAACAGGAACGGCAGGAAGGCGATGTTTAACGCCCCCAGCAGGTCGACCTGTCCCAGCACCGGCGCCAGCGAGTGGGGGACATCGATAAAATGCGTCGGCAGTTTGGTCACGCCGAACGGGATCCCCACCAGGGTAGCGCACAGAATGGCCCACAAAATGGCGCCCGGCACCTTACGCGCCTGCAGGGCTATCGCCAGGAACAGGCCGCACAGCGCCACCAGCGCGCTGGGGGCGAGAAAGTCGCCGAGCATCAGGGCGTTGGTTTTGGCATTGGCGAGCACCAGCCCGGCGTTGCGAAAGCCGAGAACGGCGACAAACAGGCCGATGGAGGCCGTCAGCCCCAGCTTGATCGACTGTGGCACCGAGCGGGTGACCACTTCGCGCAGGCCAAAGCGGGTCAGCAGGAAGAAGAGAACCCCTGACCAGCAGGCGATCCCGAGGCCTGTCTGCCAGCCAATCCCCTCGCTACCTGCCAGCGTGACCCCTACCAGCACCGAGCCGCCAATGCCCGGGCCGACGATAAACGGCAGGTTGGCGTAAAACGCCATCAGCAGCGAACCGACGACGAAGACCAGAATGGTGCCGGTGGTCGCGGCGCCTTTGTCCATCCCGCCGATCGCCAGCAGTCCCGGGATGACCACCAGTAAATAGGCGGCGGCGAGGAAACCGGTGATCCCGGCCAGGCATTCAGTGCGTAGCGTGCCGCCGCGCGAGCGCAGCGCAAAGCGGCGCTCCAGCCAGTTATCGCGGGCGGAAGAGTGAAGTGTGTTATCGGCCATGTTCAGGCTCCCTGAGGATTATTGTTGTGAGGCGTTGGCGCCGGGGTCTCCCGGCAGGCTATCAACGGGTCGACTATCTGGCGGCTGCCGCCGTCGGTGAGACCCAAATCGGTTAAATGCGGCCCGGCGTTACAGGCAAGACAGGTGCCTTCAATAGCCTTGAAGACCCGGTACGGCGGCTCCCAGTCAGCGACTCTGCTGCTCAGATCGCGCAGCTCGCGGAACTGACGCGCCAGCTCGGCGGCCGGCAGATCCGACAGCATGCCGGCAATCGGCATCGCCACATGGGCGAGGATCTCGCCCTGTTGCGCCAGCGCCATCCCGCCGCCGGAGGCGATAAGCTGGTTGGCCGCCAGCGCCATATCCTCAGCATCGCGCCCGAGCACCACCAGATTATGTGAGTCGTGGGAGTAGCTGGTGGCGATGGCGCCGCGCAGCTCGCCCCAGCCTTCAAGCAGGGCGATTTGCGGCGTCGCCTGATGGCGGCCGTGGCGGTGCTTGACCCAGATCAGGCTGAAGCCGGCGGGCAGCTGGACCTGGCCGTCGCGGATCTGCACCTCGACCTCACCCCACTGGGTGAAGCGCGCGCCGCGGATATGGCGCAGGCGGGCGACGCCGTGGCGAATGCCCTTGATGCGCAGGATAAAGTCATCGGCGGCGAGGGGGGCTATCTGTAAGGTATCGCGCGGCGGCGTCACGCCCGGCGCCGGGGCGATCGGCTTCAGCAGGCGGCCGGCATGGGCCAGCCGTTCCCCGCCAACATAGACTTCGCGGGCCGCCAGTTTTTCCAGGGAATCAAACACCACCAGGTCGGCGCGTCGCCCGGCGGCAATCAGCCCGAGATCGTGGCGCTGCAGACGAATAGCGGCGTTGAGGGTGGCGAAACGCAGCGCGTCGACCGCCGGTAAACCGTGTTCGATCAGCAGGTTGAGCAGGGCGATGATCCCGCCTTTCTCCAGCAGCATATCCGGCGGCACGTCATCGGTGCAGACGGTGATCTGCGAGGAGAGGTGCGGCAGCGTTTTCAACGCCGCGACGATATCCGGCAGCAGATAGGGGTGCGAGCCGCGGATCTCGATCGTCAGACCGGCGCGCAGTTTTTCCAGCGCGTCGTCCGCCGAGGTCAGTTCATGATCGGAGGTGACGCCGGCGGCGAGGTAGGCCTGCAGGTCGGCGCCGCTCAGGCCGCGGGCGTGGCCTTCAATCAGTTTGCCGCTGTTGAGACCGGCCTGGACAATCTCCTGCATCCGCTCGCTGCCGTGCAGCACGCCGTGCATATCCATCACTTCCGCCACACCGCGCACTTCCGGCCAGCCGAGCATGGTCTCCATTTCCGCGCCGGCGAAATCGGCGCCGGACATTTCGAGGCCGGGGGTGGAGGGCACGCTCGACGGCGCGGCGACCATCACCTGCAGCGGCAGGTGGCGGCTGGCGTCTACCGCGTAGCGCACGCCCTCGACGCCGAGCACATTGGCCAGCTCATGCGGATCCCAGAACACCGCGGTGGTGCCCTGGGTGAGGACGATTTCGGCGTAGCGCTCAGGTGGCAGATGCGAGCTTTCGAGGTGCACGTGGGTGTCCATCAGGCCGGGCGACAGGTAGCTACCGGCCAGGGAACGCACTTTATGGGCGTCGGCGCGGCTGCCGCGGGGGTGGACGCTGGCGATCATCTCGCCGACGATACCGACGTCAGCGGGGCGAATTTCGCCCGTGGCCATATCGACGATCTGCGCATCGACCAGCAGCAGATCAAACGGGGATTCGCCGCGCGCGGCCTGTACGGCGCGACGGCGGACTTGAGCATTGCTGGACATAACCACTCCGGCACAAGGATAATGCGGATACTCTAGAGGCACAGCAAACGTTTGCCCAGATGAATAAATTTATCACCCGATAAGCTCGGGTTATTGTGCAGGACCACCGTAGCGAACCCGATGATGAACGAACCCTGGCAGCGGCTGCCCGCGCTCTCTCTTAAACAGCTTCAGTATTTCGTCACCCTGGCCCAGCTGCGCCATTTTACCGATACCGCCAGTCGGCTGGCGATTAGCCAGCCGGCGCTGAGCAGCGCCCTGCGGCAGATTGAAACGGTACTCGGCGGCAAACTGGTCAACCGTACCGCTGCGACGGTCACTCTGACTGAACTGGGGGCGGCGATTTTACCCCACGCCCAGCGGATCCTCAGCGTGGCGCAGGCGGCCTTTTCCGATATGCAGCAGATTGTCGAGGCGGGTGGCGACGGGACGGTGCGTATCGGTCTGGTGCCGTCGGTCAGTTCGCTGCTGTTTCCGTTGCTGCCGCAGACCCTGGCTGAGGCCTTTCCGCGTCTGCGCATTGAATTTCACGATCAGACCAACGATGCGCTTATCCAGGCGCTGCAGCGCGGCGAGATTGATTTCGGCATCGGGGCGATCGACAGCTCACTGCCCGCAGAACTGCTGGTCTATCCGCTACGCGACGATCCCTTCGTGGCGGTGCTGCACCGCGACGATCCGCTGGCCGCGCAGGCGCATCTGCCGTGGAAACAGCTGGTGGGGCGGGATATTGCTGTGTTCTCGAAGGGCAATATCCAGCGGCTGGTGGCGGCATTAGTGGAGAGCCATCGCCTGACGCTGACCACCCGCTACCAGGTGGACTATATCGAAACCCTGTATGGCCTGGTGCGCTCGCGCTTAGCGGTGGCGATTCTGCCGGCGCTGTACACCACCCATCTGCAGGACCCGGCGCTCAGGGTCGCCCACCTGCAGCAGCCGGCGTTGACCCGCACGGTGGCCCTGATGCGCGGCCCGCAGGCGCTGCCCCCGCTTATTGAAGACTGTTTTTCCCTGCTGCAGGCCGCCTTGCGCTAGGGCAGGTGCTTGATCAGCACGTCTACGGTTAAGTGGTTGATGTACTCCAGCGAGTGTGAGGAGAGGACGCCCAGCAACCGGTTATGGTGCCCGGCAATAATTAAATCGATCTGCCGCTGCCGAACGCAGGTTTCTACGTCTTCAAACCGGCGGGTGGTCACCAGCGAGAGGGTATCCACCGGCAGGGAGACGGTGCAGGCCAGCTCGTTGAGCAGGGCTTTGGCCTGGATCACCTCCTGCGAGACCTGATCGTCGCGCAGGCTGTCGGAAACATAGTTCAGCGCCCGGTAGTCGGTGCTGATGTGGGCGATGGTGATGCGCATGCCGTTCTCTTCTGCCATTCTGGCGGCATGCTCGAGCAGCGGGACGCCGTCCTGACTGCTGTTAATCAGTACCAGCGCATGGTGATAAACGGCCATGGCGTATATCCTCAGTAGGCTAATTAGCTCATGATGTCATCATTTTCCGCCCGCCAGCAGCGGAATGCAATCTTGCCCGGTCGCTTGATGAGCATGATGGCCGCGATGGTATCGTATGCAGGGTTAAAGGCTTGTTGTATGAACCGGTGAGTTGCGGTAAATTCCACAACGCTTAACAATTTCACTATTTTGACTCGGGGTGCCCTTCTTCGTTGAAGGCTGAGAAATACCCGTACCACCTGATCTGGATAATGCCAGCGTAGGGAAGTCAGAGACCGCAGGGTCATTGCTTCTACCTCGTCTGGCGGGAGCAAACCATGCCTGAGCTGCTGAATCCCGCGCCTGTCGCGCACCTGCGCCATCTGCTGCGCGCCCATTCCCCCCTTGTGCACTGCATGACCAATGACGTGGTGCAGACCTTTACCGCCAATGTTCTGCTGGCCGTCGGCGCCTCGCCGGCGATGGTGATCGATCCCCGCGAAGCGGCGCAGTTCGCCGCCATCGCCGATGCGCTGTTAATCAACGTCGGCACCCTGACCGCAGACCGCGCCGTGGCCATGCGCGCCGCAGTGGAGCAGGCCCGCCAGGCCGGCAAGCCCTGGACGCTGGATCCGGTAGCGGTCGGCGCCCTGACCGTGCGCACGGCCTTTTGTCACGAGCTGCTGGCCCTGCAGCCGGCGGCCATTCGCGGCAATGCCTCTGAAATTCTGGCGCTGGCCGGGATGAGCGGTGGCGGGCGCGGGGTGGATACCACCGATACGGCCGCCGCAGCGCTGCCGGCGGCCCAGGCGCTGGCTCGTCAGCTGAGTACCGTAGTGGCGGTCACCGGCGAGGTGGACTACGTCACCGACGGCGAGCGGGTGCTCAGCGTGGCGGGCGGCAGTGCGCTGATGACCCGGGTGGTGGGCACCGGCTGCGCGCTGTCGGCGGTGGTGGCGGCGAGCGCGGCGCTGCCGGGCGACCGGCTGGAAAACGTGGCCGCCGCCTGCGGGCTAATGAAGCAGGCCGGGGAAATCGCCGCCTGTCAGGGAGGCCCAGGCAGCTTTATTCCGGCGTTTCTCGACGCGCTGTATCAGGAGGTGCAGGGATGAAACGCATCAACGCCCTGACCATCGCCGGCACTGATCCCAGCGGCGGGGCCGGTATCCAGGCCGATCTGAAAACCTTCTCCGCGCTGGGAGCCTATGGCTGCTCGGCGATCACCGCCCTGGTGGCGCAGAATACCCGCGGCGTGCAGTCGGTCTATCGTATTGAACCGGACTTTGTGGCGGCGCAGCTCGATTCGGTATTCAGCGATGTGCGCATCGATACCACCAAAATCGGCATGCTGGCGGAGACCGATATTGTGGAAGCCGTGGCCGAGCGGCTGGCGCGCTACCGGGTGGCCAATGTGGTGCTGGATACCGTCATGCTGGCGAAAAGCGGCGATCCGCTGCTGTCGGCCTCGGCGGTAGAGACCCTGCGTCAACGATTGTTGCCGCAGGTGTCGCTGATCACTCCAAACCTGCCGGAAGCGGCCGCCCTGCTTGACGCCCCCCATGCGCGCAACGAGCGCGAAATGCTGGAGCAGGGGCGGGCGCTGCTGGCGCTGGGCTGCGGCGCAGTATTAATGAAAGGCGGCCATCTCGACGATGCCGAAAGCCCGGACTGGCTCTTCACCCGCGAAGGGGAACAGCGATTTACCGCGCCGCGAGTGCAGACCAAAAACACCCACGGCACCGGCTGCACACTCTCCGCCGCGCTGGCGGCGCTGCGCCCGCGTCACGCCGACTGGGCGGCCACCGTTACCGAGGCCAAGGCCTGGCTGTCGGCGGCCCTGGCCCAGGCCGACTCCCTGGAGGTGGGCCACGGCATCGGACCGGTACACCATTTCCACGCCTGGTGGTAAATGGCAGCGTAACGGGACAGCAGAATCTCCTGAAAAAATGCCCTCCCGGCTGGAAAATAGGCTAAGTCGGTACCAGGCTTAACCTGCCCAAAATAATTGGGTTGGGATAATGCATGCCGGCTCCGGCCGGCCTTACGGGAGATTGCTATGACTGATATTACGCAGTTGCTGGGCAAAGATGCCGAGAGCCTTTTGCAGCACCGTTGTATAACCATTCCGGCCGACCAGCTGTATCTGCCTGGCGCAGATTATGTTGATCGGGTGATGGTGGATAACAACCGGCCACCGGCGGTGCTACGCAATATGCAAACCCTGTACAACACCGGACGTCTGGGGGGGACCGGTTACCTTTCCATTCTGCCGGTCGACCAGGGCGTGGAGCACTCGGCGGGGGCCTCCTTCGCCGCCAACCCGCTGTACTTCGATCCGAAAAATATCGTCGAGCTGGCGATCGAAGCCGGCTGTAACTGCGTGGCGTCGACCTACGGCGTGCTGGCCTCGGTGTCGCGCCGTTACGCGCATCGCATTCCTTTCCTGGTGAAGCTCAACCATAACGAAACGCTGAGCTACCCCACCGAGTACGACCAGACCCTCTACGCCAGCGTTGAGCAGGCGTTCAATATGGGGGCGGTGGCCGTGGGCGCGACGATCTATTTCGGCTCGGAACAATCGCGTCGTCAGATAGAAGAGATCTCCGCTGCCTTTGAGCGGGCGCATGATCTGGGCCTGGTCACCGTGCTGTGGGCCTATCTGCGCAATTCGGCTTTCAAGAAAGACGGTGTCGACTATCATGTTTCCGCTGACCTGACCGGTCAGGCCAACCACCTGGCGGCCACCATCGGCGCCGATATCGTTAAGCAGAAAATGGCGGAGAATAACGGCGGCTACAAAGCGGTTAACTTCGGCTATACCGACGACCGGGTGTACAGCAAACTGACCAGCGATAACCCTATCGATCTGGTGCGCTACCAGCTGGCCAACTGCTATATGGGCCGCGCCGGGCTGATTAACTCCGGCGGCGCAGCGGGCGGGGAGACCGACCTTGCCGACGCGGTGCGCACGGCGGTGATCAATAAACGCGCCGGCGGCATGGGGCTGATCCTCGGCCGTAAAGCGTTTAAGAAATCGATGGCCGACGGCGTGAAGCTGATCAATGCCGTGCAGGATGTCTACCTCGACGGCAAAGTCACCATCGCCTAAGGCGAAAATCCGGGCGTTACCGCCCGGATTGCTCGTTGTTCCTACCCGATGTCGGGTTTATTAAGACTCCGCCGCGTTGGCGGTAAACGGTTTTGCGCCCTGAGCACTGGTAAAGCCAGGCTGTTCAACGCGGATTAACGGGCACAGGAAGAAGGCCAGGATATATAAGGCGGTATAGGCAATCACCACCCCGATGGTGCTGAAATAGGGCAGCAGCACCACGGCGATCGCCGGCGCCAGAAAGTTCGACAGCCCGGCTGACAGGTTATAGACCGAAATCGCCGCGCCTTTATGGTTCGGCTCCAGCGCCGGGAACACCGCCGCCATCGGCACGAATGCGGCGACGAAAATACCCAGGGCAATAGCCGGCACCAGCGCCATCGCAAAGCTGTGGCCAAAGTGCTGAGGGATGTAGTAAAACGCCAGGCTGGAGAACGCCATCCCGATGCAGCCGAACCAGCGAATCACCTTCATCCAGCCCATTTTCTCCGCCACGATCCCCCAGAAAACGTTCGAAAAGATAGTGGTGAAGAAGAAGGCCGCCCACACCTGGAGCCACTCCGAGGTGGTAAAGCCCAGCTCATCAACGAACATCATCGGCATAATCACCGCAAAACCAAACAGCGACAGGGTGTTAATAATGCGCACAATGCTCGAGAACAGGATGCTGCGGTTGGTATAGAGCAGCGTCGCGGCGCGCCCCAGTTCGGCGAGTTTTTCGCGAGTGGTCAGGTTCTGCATATGGCGCGGCGTTTCGGTATGACGCATCGACACCAGCGCAATGATGCCGCCGGTGGCGCAAAAGACCAGCGCCAGCCACAGGGTGCCCATTTCGCCAATGTGAGGAATGGTGAAACTCGGAATATAGCTGCCGAACACGCCGATGCCCACGGAGTAGACCGCCCAGAACCAGCCCAGCGCAGAGCTGGAACTGTCGCTGCGAACGTTGTGGATAATGGCGACGATAAATGAGTAGAGGAACAGCGGGTAGGCCAGGCCGCGGATGCCATAAAACAGCAGGATCAGCGCATAGTTGGCGCGACCGAGGCCGAAGACGAGGAACAGTACATGGAATACGCACCACAGCACGAAGCCGATCATCATGGCCTTGCGTGGGGTGATGATCTCCGCCACCACGCCGGAGACCCACGCCGACAGGGCGGCGGCCAGACCGTATAGCGTAAAGGCAAAGGAAGCCTGCGCCGGGGTGAATCCGAGTGCTTTGATGTAGTGCGACAGAAAAGCCAGCTCAAAGCCGTCGCCGGTCATAAACACGGCGATGGCGACATATCCCCAGATGAGGTTGAGCGGTAGACCGTACCACTGTTTGTTATTAACGGACATGTTGACCTCGATTTCAGAGTGCAGATGAGTGTCTCCGCTGCACAGCAGCGGAGCATTATTGTTATTAAAAAAGAGGGTTGTTATTCGCGAATCAGCCTGCCGGCCTGTTGTAGCGCCTTATAGGCCTCATACCTGCGCTGATGTAGCGAGCTAAACGCAGTCTCGCTGTGATAGGTGGCATCCACCTGAGTAAATTGCTTCATGGCCTCCGGCAGCGAAGCCGTGATTCCGCCCGCGACGGCGCCGAGGATGGCGGAGCCTAACAGCACCGGCTCGCTGCAGGCGGTGCTCACGACGCTAACGCCGCAGGCGTCGGCCAGCAGCTGCCGCACCAGCGGATGCTGTCCGGCCCCGCCGCTGATGACGATATTTTCACTCTCAATTCCGCAGGCGCGCTGGGCGTCGAGGATCTGTCGCAGGCCATAGCCAATCCCGCATAACCCGGCAACGTACAGCGCGGTCAGGTTATCCAGGTCCCGCTCCATCCCCAGCCCGGCAATCAGCGCTTTCGCGTGGGGGTCGGCAAGCGGCGCGCGGTTACCGAGAAACTCGGGCACCACGTGTAGACCGGCGGCCAGCGTGACAGCCTCAGAAGGCGAGGCAGCCTGCGCCAGTACGCGATCTGCCAGCCAGACCGGCAGAGGGACGCCCGCGGCTTTAGCCTGCTCGCGAGCCGCCGCCGCCGCCGGATGGAAGCTCAGCAGCTGGTCGATTGCTGCGCCGGCGGCGCTTTGTCCGCCTTCAATCAGCCAGTAGCCCGGGACCATCGCCGAATAGTAGGGGCCCCAGACGCCGGGGACGAACACCGCTTCCTCAGTGGTGGTCATGGTGCAGGAGGAGGTGCCGAAGACGTAGGCCATATTGTTGACCGCGCCGTTAAGCACCCCAACGGTGCCGATGCCGCCCGCATGAGCGTCAATCATCCCCACCGCTACCGGCGTGCCGATCGGCAGGCCCATCTCTTCTGCCGCCGTGGCGCAAAGACCGTCGCCGCAGGGGGTTCCAGGGTCGACAATCCGCTGGCCGATGCGGACAAAATCTTCATCCGCCAGCTCGTCGAGGCCAATCTGGCGGAAGTAGTCGGCATCCCAGCGTTGTTCATGCGCCAGGTAGGTCCATTTACAGGTCACAGTGCAGACCGAGCGGGCGTCATCGCCGGTTGAGCGCCAGGTAAGGTAATCGGCGAGGTCGAAGAAGTGGCGCGCCTGCTGATAGATGTGCGGGCGATTCTCCTTCAGCCACAGAATTTTCGGCGTTTCCATCTCCGGCGAGATTTTGCCGCCAACGTACTGCAGTACCGGGTGGCCCGTCGCGTTGATCTTTTCCGCCTGCGCGGTGGCGCGATGATCCATCCAGACAATAATATTGCGGTCCGGATCGTCCGAAGGCCCGACCGCCAGCGGCGCGTCGTTATCGCCAATCACCACCAGCGAGCAGGTGGCATCGAAGCCGAGCCCGGCGATCGACGACGGCGGGACGCCGGCGCTGGCCACCGCGGTTTTAATGCAGTAGCACACCGCCTGCCAGATTTCACGGCTCGACTGCTCGACCTTGTTTCCGGCGCTGCGAAACAGGGTAATTTCCCGGGTCGCGTGGGCGAGAAGCTCGCCCCGCAGATTGAAGACCCCGGCGCGCACGCTGCCCGAACCGACATCCACACCAATAATGTTTTGCGTATCGTTTTGCATCACATCCTCTCACAGGCTGGTTACGGGTCAGAGATCCACGCTGTTCGGCAGGATCACAATGTCGCGTACGGTGACGTTTTTCGAACGCGTCACCATAAACAGCACCGACTCCGCCACTTCAATCGGCTGCATCAGACTGCCGTTGGCCAGCGCTTCATCCATTTTGGCTTTTGGCCAGTCGTCCAGCAGCGCGGTCACCACCGGGCCCGGCAGTACGGCGCCGACGCGCACGCCATACTGCGCCACCTGACGACGAGTGGTGTGGACAAACGCCTGCACGGCGAATTTCGACGCGGTATAGACAGGCTCCCAGATCACCGGCACCACGCCCGCGATGGAGCTGGTGAAAATAATATCGCCGGATTGTTGCGCGATCAGATGCGGCAGGACGCTGCGCACGCAGCGGAAGGCGGCGTTGATGTTGAGGTGCAGCACGCGGTCCCAGACGTCCGGGTCGCCCTCGGCCACCGGCCCGCCGATATAGGCGCCGGCGTTGGCGTGGAAGATATCGAGACGCCCGGTAAGCTGCAAAATGCCCTGCAGAAGATTATCGACCTGGTCCGCCTGCATCAGATCCACCTGCAGAGCGAAGGCGTTTTCGCCAAGTTCGGCGACCAGTTTGTTGAGCTTTTCGCCTTCGCGGTCGATTAGCACTACTTTTGCGCCAGCCCCCAGCAGGGTCTTCGCGCACTCGAGGCCGATACCGGACGCCGCGCCAGTGATCGCGGCGACTTTACCGCTGAGGGAAGTATTCATAGAGGAGACGGAGTGGTTCATTTTATAATCCTTTGCCGTGTCTGGTTAAAACTATCGAACCCGAGGGCATCGCGTTCGAGGTTATGGACAAAAACCTGGTAACATATTGAATATCAGCATCATTATTCAGGCTTGCTGGCATGTTAAGGCAGTATGCGCGCGTACTTTCTGGCGTGAAATGGATGCTCAATCGATGAAGCTATGTTGCGCTCGCTTCATCGATTGAGCAAGTGGGGAAATTAACAGCGACATGATTTTGTGACGCAAGTTGGAAAAATGAAGAAGATAACGATTTACGACCTGGCGGAGCTTTCCGGCGTTTCGGCGAGCGCGGTGAGCGCTATCCTCAACGGTAACTGGAAAAAGCGCCGCATCAGCGCAAAGCTTGCCGAGAAGGTGACCCGGATTGCTGAGGAGCAGGGCTATGCGATTAACCGCCAGGCCAGCATGCTGCGCAGTAAAAAATCACACGTCATTGGCATGATTATCCCCAAATACGATAACCGCTACTTCGGTTCCGTCGCTGAACGCTTTGAGGAGATGGCCCGCGAGCGTGGCCTGCTGCCGATTATCACCTGTACGCGCCGAAGCCCGGAGCTGGAGCTCGAAGCGGTAAAAGCGATGCTCTCCTGGCAGGTTGACTGGGTGATCGCGACCGGGGCGACCAATCCGGATAAAATTTCCGCGCTCTGCCAGCAGGCGGGCGTGCCTACGGTCAATCTCGACCTGCCGGGGTCTCTCTCTCCGTCGGTGATTTCGGATAACTACGGCGGTGCGAAAGCGCTGACCCACAAGATCCTCGCTAACAGCGCCCGCCGTCGGGGATCGCTGGCGCCGCTGACCTTCATCGGCGGGCGCAGCAGCGACCATAACACCAGCGAGCGTTTACGCGGTTTCCACGATGCGCATCACGAGCAGGGGCTGAGCGTGCCGCAGGCGAATATTCTGGCTCCCGGCTATTCGAAAGGTCACGTCGAGGACTGCCTGCAGGAGCGGTTTGGCAGCGCGAAGACGCTATTGCAGGGGATATTTGTTAACTCGACGATATCCCTTGAAGGGGTTGTGCGCTGGCTGTCGCAGGTGGGGCTGACCGGCAGCGAGCAGCCGCCGATGGGCTGCTTCGACTGGGATCCGTTTGTCTATCTGCTGGGGCACGATATCGACATGGTGCAGCAGGACGTGCCGGCGATGCTGGACGCTGTTTTTTCGATTATTGACGCCGGCGAAGCCAGCCAGCAGCGGATTGAAATTCCGCCGCGACTGATGAGCAGCAGTTGAGTCGCTGTCTGCTGTTTGCCGTTAGCGCGTCAGCAGCCAGCGAGCGGTATGTTCATCGGTCACCAGGCCGTTGATCCAGCCGCCTTTAAGGGCGGCCAGGATCGCCGGTCGTTTGTATTCTCCACAGGCCGCGGCAATCCGCGGGCAGTGGTTCTGGCGGATATCATAGCTGGTGATCATGCGGTTGATCTCGCTGTCGACCACCTCGCCTTCTGCATCAATAAACCGCCCGAGGATCTCCCCGATGCCGCCGCGGGCGGTCAGCTCATCCATCTGCGCCTGATTGATAAATCCGTCTTTAAAGATCGGGCTTTGCGTGCCCAGCGGACCAATACCGACAAAAATCACGTCCGCCTCCCGGGCGACGCCAGAGACGCTGCGGAATAAGCGATTGGTGCACCACATCTCATACTCATCCGCGGTCTGGGCGTAGCGCGGCGCCGGCCACTGATAGTACTTGGCTTTTATTTTGCTCGTCAGCAGCAGGGGCACGTCATCGTAATAGTTGCACTGCCCGTCGGCGTCCATGGCGCTGATCAGCGCCACGCAGCGGGTATTCAGGCTGTCGAAATCGATGCGCTGCAGCGCTTTTTTCAGGGTCAGGCCCGAGCCCAGACCGATGATTTTCTCTTTATCATCCTGCAGGTAGCGAGCCATCAGCTGATAGCAGCCAAACGATACGCTATCGAGGGTGCTTTCTTCGCTAAAGGCGGGGACCACATTGCACTCAAGAAGCCGATACTTTTCCTGCAACAACTGCGCATAATCGAGGCAGTTCGCCACTGGATGGTGCAGATTAATCGACACAATCCCTTCTTCTTTCGCGGCGGCGATCAGCCGTTGCACCACCGGTCTGGAGGTGCCCAGCTGGCTGGCAATCTCGCTCTGATTCTGGCCGGCGATGTAGTACATCCATGCGGCACGCACCTTCTGATCCAACCGGATATCGTCTTCTTTACTCATGGTTTCCCGCCCTAAGTTGCTGGCCTGGGCACGCAATTGGCCCGGCGAATACCCGCATTCTCGCCGTGGTTGGCATAACTGGCAAGCTTTTGCTCTCGACTGGTCATTTGTAATTTAATTGGGTAATTGTTCTTTTGTGATCTGTGGCTCTTATTTTGGTCAAATGATCAATTACAGTGGCGCCATCAACTCAAGGAGAGCAGAACATGAACAATCAATTCACATGGCTTCACATTGGTCTGGGTTCTTTTCATCGCGCGCATCAGGCGTGGTATCTGCATCGTCTGATGGCTTCCGGGGATAAGCGCTGGCGCATCGCGGCGGGCAATATCCGCAACGACGCCGAGCAGGTGGTGCAGGCGCTGGCGGCGCAGGGAGGACGTTACGTGCTGGAGACCGTCAGCCCGGAAGGGGAGCGCGAATATGAAGAAATCACCTCTATTCAGAAACTGCTGCCGTGGCAGGCAGGGCTGCAGCCGCTGATTAACGAAGGGGCCAATCCGCAAACAAAAGTTATCGCCTTTACCGTGACGGAAGGGGGGTACTACCTGAACACCCGCCATCAGCTGGAAACCAGCAACCCCGATCTGCAGGCCGACCTGAAAGGCGAATGCAAAACCATTTACGGCACCCTCGCACGAATTCTGGAAAAGCGCATGGCGGACAACGCCGGGCCGCTGACCCTGCTCAACTGCGACAACGTGCGGCATAACGGTGAGCGCTTCCACGACGGGATGGTGGAGTTCCTGCAGCTTACCGGCAAACAGGCGGTGATTGACTGGATGGCCGCGAATACCACCTGTCCGAATACCATGGTGGACCGCATCACCCCGCGTCCGGCGGCCGATCTGCCGGCCCGTATCAAAGCGCAAACCGGCATTGACGATAAGGCGCCGGTAATGGGCGAGACCTTTATCCAGTGGGTGGTGGAGAACAACTTCCGCGATGCCCGCCCAAATCTGGAAGCGGTCGGCGTGGAGATGGTCGAGTCGGTTATCCCCTATGAAGAGGCGAAAATCCGCATCCTGAACGCGTCCCACAGCTGCATTGCCTGGGCGGGGACCTTAATCGGCCAGCAGTATATTCACGAAAGCACGCTCACCGATGCTATCTACGCCATTGCCGACCGCTACGTCACGGAGGATGTCATTCCTTGCCTCCACGATAACGGCATTGATCTGCCGACCTACCGCGATGTGGTGCTCAAGCGCTTTACCAACCCGCATATCCAGGACACCAACCAGCGCGTTGCCGCCGATGGTTTCTCAAAGATTCCGGCGATGATCGCGCCAACCTTGCAGGAGTGCTATCAGCGCGGCGTCCGTCCGGAAGCGACCGCCATGCTGCCGGCGCTGTTCTTCGTCTTTATGGAGCAGTGGCATAAGGGAACCCTGCCGTATCAGTACCAGGACGGCATCCTGGATGAGCAGGCGGTGCATGAGATGTATGAGGCTCAGGATCCGGTGGCTGTCTTCGCCCGTGATAAAGCCCTGTTTGGCGACCTGGCCGACAACGCGGATTTCCTGGCGCTAATGCGCGAGAAAGTCGCCGCTGTTTACACGCTGATTAAATAAGAGGTGGCTATGTATCTGGGTATCGATCTTGGCACATCGGAAGTCAAAGCGCTGATCATTGATGAGAACAATCAGGTTATCGCCAGCCATAGCGCGCCGCTGAGCATTCAGCGGCCTCATCCGCACTGGTCAGAACAATCGCCGGAGTTATGGTGGGAGGCGACGGAGTACCTGATGGCCACCCTACGGGAAAAATGCGCTCAGCACTGGTCGGCCGTCAAGGCGATTGGCCTCTCCGGACAGATGCACGGCGCGGTGCTGCTGGATGAAAAGGGGGAGACGATCCGTCCGGCCATTCTGTGGAACGACACCCGCTGCGCCGCAGAGTGCGCAGAGCTGGAGGAGATGGCGCCGGAGCTGCATCAGGTGGCGGGCAACCTGGCGATGCCGGGCTTTACCGCGCCGAAGCTGCTGTGGGTGCGTCGTCACGAGCCGCAAAACTTTCAGCGCACCGCCACGGTGCTGCTGCCGAAAGATTATCTGCGCTACCGGATGACCGGGAAGAAAGTCTCCGATATGTCGGACGCCGCCGGAACGCTGTGGCTGGACGTGGCGAAGCGCGACTGGTCCGACTCGCTGCTGGATAAATGCGGCCTGTCGCGCAGCCAGATGCCGATGCTGGTGGAAGGCTGTGAGGTTTCCGCCACCCTTGACCCGCAGGTGGCTGCGCGCTGGGGGCTGAACGCCTCGGTGGTGGTGGCCGGGGGCGGCGGCGATAACGCGGTCAGCGCCATTGGCGTCGGCGCGGTCTCGCCGGGGGACGCGTTTATTTCGCTCGGTACCTCCGGGGTGCTGTTTGTGGTGACCGACGCCTATCGTCCGGCGCCGCAGTCGGCGGTCCATGCGTTTTGTCACGTTCTGCCGAACCTGTGGCATCAGATGAGCGTGATGCTTAGCGCCGCCAGCTGTTTGCAGTGGTTCTGCCGCCTCACCGGCACCACGGAGGTGGCGCTGCTGGCGGAGATTGCCGAGCTAAGCGAGGAGGATAAAGCCAACGCGCCGTTCTTCCTGCCTTATCTCTCCGGGGAAAGAACCCCGCATAACGATCCTGACGCCCGCGGCATCTTCTGGGGCATGACCCACTCCAGCCTGCGTGCCCAGCTCGGCTACGCGGTACTGGAAGGGGTGAGCTTTGGCATCAATGACGGTCTGCAGGCATTGAAAGAGAGCGGGACGCCGATCGCGCAGTGCTCGCTGGTGGGCGGGGGCGCCCGCAGTCCGTTCTGGGCCCAGCTGCTGGCCGATATTCTCGCTATGCCGGTGGTGACCCACAAAGGCGGAGAGACCGGCGGCGCGCTGGGAGCGGCGCGGCTGGCCTGCCTGGCGACGGGCAAACCCATTGACGCGGTGTGTGAAAAACCGGAAGTCTGGCAGACCTGGCGTGCGGATCCTGTTCGCCACCACACCCTGATGCAACGCTACGCGCAGTTTAAGGCCCTGTATTTAAACGATCTGCACTATCGGCAGCACTGATTTTACCACCACAGCCGCTTCGTTGAACGTCGCGGAGCGGCCACCCTGTACCCTGAAAACGAGGTCATTATGTCTATCAATAATAAACAGTGGCTCGGTTTACCCCTGAACCTGCTCTGGGGATACATCGCCATTGCCGTATTTATGACCGGCGACGGTTTCGAATTAGCTTTTCTCTCGCACTATATCAAAGCGCTCGGCTTCTCTCCGGCGGAGGCCTCCTTTGCCTTTACCCTCTACGGCCTGGCCGCCGCGCTGTCGGCGTGGATTTCCGGCGTGGTGGCGGAAATTATCACCCCGCTGAAAACGATGATGATTGGCTTCGTACTGTGGTGCGTGTTCCACGTGCTGTTCCTCGTTTTCGGCCTCGGTCACGCCAACTATGCGCTGATCCTGCTTTTCTACGGCATCCGCGGCTTCGCCTATCCGCTGTTCCTCTACTCGTTTATCGTGGCGATTGTCCATAAC
Source organism: Klebsiella sp. 7-CIP_Kleb. (assembly GCF_050378655.1). NCBI lineage: Bacteria > Pseudomonadati > Pseudomonadota > Gammaproteobacteria > Enterobacterales > Enterobacteriaceae > Klebsiella > Klebsiella sp. 7-CIP_Kleb. The sequence continues at coordinate 1,158,569 of NZ_JBNRLJ010000001.1, read as the reverse complement.
GTCAAAAGCGACAACGCCAGCTCGGCCATCGGTTGGTTCTGGGCGGTCTATTCCATCGGCATCGGGGTCTTCGGCAGCTATATTCCGAGTTTCACCATTCCGCATATTGGCGAAATGGGCACCCTGTGGCTGGCGCTGGCCTTCTGCCTTACCGGGGGGGGGATTGCTCTGGCTTCCCTGCGCCATATTCAAACGCCGCAGCATATGCAGAATCTCACCACCCGTGAGAAGTTTGCCGAGCTGGGACGCGCCGCGACGCTGCTCTATACCAACCGCAATATTCTGCTGTCGAGCATGGTCAGGATCATCAATACCCTCTCGCTGTTCGGGTTTGCGGTGATTATGCCGATGATGTTCGTTGATGAGCTGGGCTTCAGCACTTCAGAATGGCTTCAGGTGTGGGCGGTCTTCTTCTTCACCACCATTTTCTCTAACGTGCTGTGGGGCATTTTGGGTGAAAAACTGGGCTGGATGAAGGTGGTGCGCTGGTTCGGCTGCATTGGGATGGCGCTCTCCAGCCTGGCGTTTTACTACATCCCTCAGCACTTTGGCCATAGCTTTGCGATGGCGCTGATCCCCGCCATCGCCCTCGGGATCTTTGTCGCCGCCTTCGTGCCGCTGGCCGCCGTGTTCCCGGCGCTGGAGCCGAAGCACAAAGGCGCGGCGATTTCGGTCTATAACCTGTCGGCGGGGATGTCGAACTTTCTCGCGCCGGCGATTGCCGTGGTGCTGCTGCCGTTCTTCAGCACCATCGGGGTGGTGATCGCCTACACCGCATTGTACGTGGTGGCCTTTTTCCTCTGCGCCTTTATCCGCGTGGAGCAGACGGGATTTTCCCACAAGGAAGCGACTGCCCGTGAGCAGGTTGAATTCTCTTAAGGTGATGCGGCGGGCATGGGCTCCATGCCAGCCTTAATGAGGTGAACGAATGAGTATGCAGGCGGTTATTTTTGACATGGATGGCGTGATTATTGATTCCGAGGCGCTGTGGCGCCAGGCGCAGATTGACGCCCTTGCGCAGTGGGGAACAACGGCGAGCGTGGCTGAGTGTGAAACCCTGACCAAGGGCAAGCGTCTCGACGAAATCGCCGACACCTGGTGCCGCTATTTTCAGCTTAACCTTGCCCCATCGCTGCTGGAAGAGGCCATATTGCAGCGCATCACCGGCCTGATTGCCGCCGATGGCGAGCCGATGCGTGGGGTGCAGGAGGCGTTAGGCTATTTTCGCGCTGCCGGCTATAAAATTGCGCTCGCCACGTCATCATCCCGCCAGGTTATCGCCGCCGTGCTGAACAAGCTCTCGCTCTGGCACTTTTTTGACGCGATCTCCAGCGCAGATGATGAACCACGCGGCAAACCGCACCCGGCGGTGTACCTCACGACGCTGCGGAAGCTCAATCTCAACGCCAGCCAGTGTCTGGTGATTGAGGATAGCTTTACCGGCTTTTGCGCGGCCCAGTCGGCGGGGATTGCCACGATAGTGATTGCAGAAGATAGCCAGCACGCGCGTTTTCAGGCCGCCGCTGGCCGCTATCAAACCTTACCTGAACTGCTGGAAGCGCTTAGCGCGGAGCCAGCGGCGGCGGTTTAAGTCAGCCATTTGTGGGCGCAGACATTCCCGGGATGTAGCTGGTCGGTTAATCTCTTCTCTGCGCTCACGCCCTTTTTTCTCCTGGTCGATCTGCCTCACATTTCGCTCATCTTTTGTGAAAACAGTCACGTCTTGTTGTGCCAATGCCCAAATTTATGGCCTTGCTTAGCGGTGTTTGTCCGAGGCACTACTACGAAGTTGTGCTTAGATTATATATTGAAACGTATTTTCAATAATGTGAAACCGCTTTGCCGATTTGATTATGTCGATCGGATTTGGCCGTGATAAGGACCGAGCATGAAAATTGAATCTGTGAATGTCACCGTTTTCCAATATCCCACTCGTCGGGTTTCCGACAGCGCCGGGCACTCCCATCCGGGGGGTGAAAGCATGGCCAAAATGGCGATGCTGACCATCACCGCTGATGATGGGGCGCAGGGCTTTTCGTTTGCGCCTCCGGAAGTCGTGCGCCCGTTCGTGGTGAATACTTTTTTTCGCAAAGTGCTGGTGGGACAGGACCCGTTTAACCGTGAGCGTATCTGGCAGGATCTTAACCACTGGCAGCGCGGCAGCGCACATCAGCTAACGGAGCGCGCGCTGTCGTTTGTTGAACAGGCGCTGTGGGACCTGATCGGCCGCAGCCTTAAGATGCCGGTTTATAAGCTGCTCGGCGGCTATCGCGACACTGTCCCGGCTTACGGTAGCACCATGTGCGGCGACGATCTGCCGGGCGGCCTGTCGACCCCGGAAGAGTATGCCGCTTTTGCTGAGAAGCTGGTCGCCCGCGGCTACAAGGCCATCAAGCTGCACACCTGGATGCCGCCAATCTCTTTTGCGCCCAATCCCAAAATGGACATTAAAGCCTGCGCGGCGGTGCGCGAAGCCGTAGGGCCGGATATTGACCTGATGATTGATGGCTATCACTGGTACAGCCGCGCCGAGGCGCTGTGGATCGGCAAAGAGCTGGAAAAACTCAATTTCGCCTGGTTTGAAGAGCCGATGGAGGAGGATTCGATGTCCTCCTATGCGTGGCTGGCGGAAAACCTGTCGATTCCCATCGTCGGGCCGGAGAGCTTCGGCGGCAAGCACCACATGCGCGCCGAATGGGTGAAAGCCGGGGCCTGCGACATTCTGCGCGCCGGCGCTAACGGCGTGGGGGGGATTACACCGACCATGAAGGTGGCGGCGCTGGCGGAATCTTTCGGCATGGATTGCGAAGTCCACGGCAACGGAGCGGCAAGCCTGGCGGTGGTGGGCGCGATCCGCAACTGCCGCTGGTACGAGCGCGGCCTGCTGCATCCGTTCCTCGACTACGATGAACCGGCGGCCTATCTCAACAGCATTGTCGACCCGATGGATGACCAGGGATTTGTGCATTTGTCACAACGTCCGGGTCTCGGTGAAGACATTAATTTTGCGTATATCGAAGCCAATACCATTAGCCACGACTGATTTAAAAAAATAAATACCCGATGGCGCTGCGCTTATCGAGCCTGCGGCCCGGTAGACCGGATAAGCCGAAAATGCCGCCATCCGGCAACATGTACCCTACAGTACAGGCAAACAGAGATATGAAAAAAACCTCCTTACTGGGAGCGTGTATTCTCGCGCTCGCCATGTCGATGGGGAGCGGGGAGGCGGTGGCGAAAACGCCGCCCGACCAGCTGATCATCGGCATGAATATGAATAACCTGCTCACCCTTGACCCGGCGGCGATGACCGGTAACGAAGTGGTGGGGATCGTGGTCAACCTCTACGACTCGCTGGTGGAGCTTGACCCTGAGCAGCTCACCACCGTCAGGCCCGCGCTGGCGAAATCCTGGGATATCAGCCCCGACGGCAAAACCCTGACCTTTCATCTGCGCGATGACGTTAAGTTTCACTCCGGCAACCCGCTGACCGCCGCCGACGTCGTGTGGTCAATGCGGCGCATCCTGCACCTCAACCTGGCCCAGGCCTCAGTATGGAAATCCTATGGCTTCAGTAAGAAAAATATCGACAGCCAGGTCAGCGCGCCGGACCGCTTCACGGTGCAAATCGTATTACCCAAAGATAACGATCCGCAGCTGGTGATTTACTCGCTGGCGGCGCTGGGCAACCTCGGAGTGCTGGACAGTAAAACGGTGCAAAGCCACCAGCAGGATAACGACTGGGGTAACCGCTGGCTAACCACCCATGAAGCCGGTTCCGGGCCGTTTATCCTCGAAACCTGGCAGGCGAAAGATGTGCTGCGCATGAAGCGCAACCCGGACTACTGGCGCGGCGAGGCGAAAATGAGCCGCGTGGTACTGCGTCATTTCCAGGAGTCGCAAACTCTGCGCCTGATGATCGAAAAAGGCGACCTTGATATTGCCAACAATATGGCGGTTTCCGATATCAACGCCCTGCGCAGCGATCCGCAGCTGACCGTCGATGCGGTGCAGCGCGGCACCATGTACTACGTGGCGATGAGCATGAAAGAGGCGCACTTCGCCAATCCGAAAGTGCGCGAGGCGGTGCGCTATCTGATTGATTACCAGGGTATCAATAAAGCGCTGATGCCGGGCTACGGCGTGCTGCACCAGCGGCCTATCAAAGCGGGAATGCCGTCCACGCTACCCGATCCCGGCTACAGGCTGGATGTGGCGCGGGCGAAAAAGCTGCTGGCGGAAGCGGGATATCCCAACGGCTTTGATACCACGCTGCGGGTACTCTCCGATCAGCCATTTCTTAACATCGCTATCGCCGTGCAGTCGACGCTGATGCAGGCGGGGATTAACGCCAAAATCATCACCGGCACTGGTAACCAGATCTACGGCGCAATGCGCGAGCGTAAATTTGACCTGCTGGTAGGTCGCGGCGGCAGCGGGATGGAGCCGCATCCGCACTCCAGCCTGCGCGCGCTGGTCTATAACCCGGATAACAGCGATAAGGCGCGCCTGACCAACTTCCAGGGCTGGCGTACCGGTTTTTACGACCCGCAACTGAATACGATGATTGACCAGGCCCTGCTGGAACGCGATCCGCAAAAACAGGTGGCTGACTACCAGGCCATCCAGACACGCTACGACCAGCTGGTTCCGGCTTTAATTCCGCTTTCGCAGATGGTTGATTCGGTCGTCGTGCGCAACGAGGTACGGGAGTATCAGCCGCACCCCTCCGCCACCACTTTTCTGCGTGACGTCTATAAAGTCCGCGAAGGAGAGAAAGGATGAGTACCGCAATCCTTGCGCCCGGCTCACGCGGCCGGCGCTTATCAAAACGGCTACTGCAGGTGGTGATTACACTGTTCGGCCTGCTGCTGCTGACCTTTACCATTGGCCGCGTCATGCCCATCGACCCGGTGCTGGCGATTGTCGGCCCGGATGCTGACCAGAGTACCTATCAGCAGGTTTACCAGCAGCTGGGGTTTGATAAATCGCTGACCACCCAGTTTGGCATCTATTTCGTCAACCTGTTGCACGGCGATCTGGGCAACGCGCTGCTGACCGGGAAACCGGTGGTGGACGATATTATCCGCGTCTTCCCGGCCACCATGGAGCTGGCAACGATGGCGATTATTGTCGGCGCGGGTCTTGGTATTCCGCTGGGCGTGTTGGCGGCGGCGCGGCGCAATAGCGTCTCCGATTATGTGGTACGCATTATCAGCCTGGCGGGCTACTCGATGCCGATCTTTTGGGTCGGGATGATGGGGCTGCTGGTGTTCTATGCCTGGCTTGGCTGGGTAGGCGGCGCCGGGAGGGTAGAGCTCGGGCTGGATGGTGTGGTGCCGCGCTGCACCGGGCTGATGACCGTTGATGCGCTGCTGGCCGGCAACGGCCAGGTGTTCTGGAACGCCATTAATCATCTGATTCTTCCCGCCTCGCTGCTGGGTTTTCACTCGCTGGCTTATATCAGCCGTATGACCCGCAGCTTTATGCTGGCCCAGCTGTCGCAGGAGTTCATTATTACCGCCCGGGTGAAAGGGCTGACCGAGCGCCAGGTTATCTGGAACCATGCGTTTCGTAACATCCTCGTGCAACTGCTGACGGTGGTGGCGCTGGCCTACGGCGCGCTGCTGGAAGGCGCGGTGCTGATTGAAACCGTCTTCTCATGGCCGGGGTTTGGCTCCTACCTTACCGGAAGCTTGCTGCTGGGCGATATGAATGCGGTGATGGGCTGCGTGCTGCTGGTGGGGGTGATCTTCGTGATGCTCAACCTGCTCTCCGACATGCTGTATCAATTCTTTGACCCGAGGACAAAATCATGACCGTTTCTCTGGATTCGCCGCTTTCAGGTGGTGCGGGCGAAGGCCGTCAGCGGCTGCAACGCGCGGCGGCGCGGGCCGTCGGGTTTATCGGCAAAATGGCGCGCAATCCGCTCACGGCCATCGGCGGAGGAATTATCTTTATGCTGCTGGTGGTGGCGATTTTCGCGCCGCTGATTGCGCCTTATAACCCGCTGGTACAGGACCTGAATAGTGCGCTGGTCGCGCCGAATGCGCAGCACTGGTTCGGCACCGATGAGTTTGGCCGAGATATCTTTAGTCGCCTGGTGTACGGCTCCCGCATCACGCTCTATATCGTGCTGCTGGTCTCAGTGACCGTCGGTCCGCTCGGACTGCTGCTGGGCGTCAGTGCCGGCTATTTCGGCGGTAAAGTCGATATGGTGCTGATGCGCGTCACCGATATTTTCATCTCCTTCCCGAGTCTGGTCCTGGCGCTGGCGTTTGTCGCCGCTTTAGGACCGGGGCTGGAGCACGTGGTTATCGCCATCACGCTGACCGCCTGGCCGCCGATTGCCCGTCTGGCGCGCGCCGAAACGCTCTCTCTGCGCCAGGCTGATTTTATCTCCGCCGTGCGTCTGCAGGGCGCTTCATCGGCCCGCGTCCTCTGGCGCCATATCGTGCCGCTGTGTCTGCCCTCGGTCATTATCCGTATCACCATGAATATGGCCGGGATCATTCTGACCGCGGCCGGCCTAGGCTTTCTCGGCCTCGGCGCGCAGCCGCCAGAGCCGGAGTGGGGAGCGATGATCTCCAGCGGGCGCACTTATATGATGGAGTGCTGGTGGGTCGTAACCATTCCGGGGCTGGCGATTTTGATCAATAGCTTAGCGTTCAACTTCTTAGGAGATGGCCTACGTGACATCCTCGATCCCCGTAGTGAATAATGCACCGCTGCTCGACGTGCGCGATTTGTGCGTCGACTTTGTTAACGGTAGCGCGGTGACCCACGCCGTGCGCGGCGTCTCCTTCCAGCTGGGGCATGAGAAGCTGGCTATTGTCGGCGAGTCCGGTTCGGGTAAGTCCACCGTTGGGCGCGCGCTGCTGCAGCTGCATCCGAAAAAGGCCCGCGTCAGCGCCAGCCGGATGCAGTTTGCCGACCTCGATCTGCAGCATCTTAGCGAAGCGCAGATGCGCGGCGTACGCGGCAAACGTATCTCTATGATTATGCAGGACCCGAAATATTCGCTTAATCCGGTGGTCTGCGTGGGTAAGCAAATCGCCGAGGCCTGGCTTACTCATCATCCCGGGCGCAAAGATGAGGCGAAAGCCAGGGCGCTGGAGATGCTGGAGGTGGTGCGTATTCGCCAGCCGGAGCGCGTTTATCAGCTTTATCCGCATGAAATATCCGGCGGACAGGGGCAGCGCATCATGATCGCCATGATGCTGATTACCGACCCGGAGCTGATCATTGCCGATGAGCCCACCTCCGCGCTGGACGTGTCGGTGCGCCTGCAGGTGCTGGGCCTGCTGGATGACCTGGTCCAGTCGCGCGGGCTGGGGCTGATTTTTATCAGCCACGATATCAACCTGGTGCGCAGCTTCTGCGACCGGGTGCTGGTGATGTACGCCGGACGGGTAGTGGAGTCCATCGCCGCTAAAGATCTCGATCACGCCCGTCACCCCTACACTCAGGGATTGATTAACTCGCTGCCGGATATGCAGCATCGTCGCCCGATACTGCCGGTGCTGCAGCGTCAGGCCAGCTGGTTAACGGATTAAGGAGCGGATAATGATTGAAGTTCAACATCTCAACCTCGCGTTTGGCGAGGGGGAGAAGCGTAACCAGGTGCTGTATGACGTCAGTTTCCACGTTAAGCCCGGCGAGATCTACGGTCTGGTAGGAGAGTCCGGTTCCGGTAAAACGACGGTGCTCAAGTGCCTGGCGGGGCTGTTTACCCACTGGCAGGGGGAACTGACCATCGATGCTCAGCCCTTAGGGCATGAAATTAGCCGCGAGCGCTGCCGTCAGGTGCAGATGGTATTTCAGGACCCCTACGGATCGCTGCATCCCCGTCACACCATTGGCGATATCCTCGAAGAGCCGCTGCAGATCCATCGTATCAACGACCGCGACCGGCGGATCAATGTGCTGCTGGATAAAGTTGGCCTCAACCGCGCCTTTCGCGAGCGCTATCCGCATCAGCTCTCCGGCGGGCAGCGGCAGCGCGTGGCGATAGCCAGAGCGCTGATTCTTGAGCCTCAGGTGCTGCTGCTGGATGAGCCGACGTCGGCGCTGGATGTGTCGGTGCAGGCTGAGATCCTTAACCTGCTGGCAGAATTGCAGCGGGAGGCTAAGCTCACTTACCTGATGGTCACCCACGATCTTGGGGTTATTGCCCACTTATGCCAGAAAGTGGTGGTGATGCAGTACGGGAAGATCCTCGAAACCCTGACGGTCGATGCGCTGGTCAGCGGCCAGGCGCAGACGGCCTATACGCAGATGCTGGTTAACGCCAGTCGGCAATATACGCGCGAAATGGCGCGTGAGGTGGCGGAATACTAAGCTTTATGGCGCATTGTCTCACGGAAGATGCGCCCATTTTAATAGGTAACTATTTGATGTTATAGGTTTTTTGTGGTTGTAGGTATCGTCTATTAATGTAAGCGCGTTGTTTGGATCGATATCCTGCCTAGGTTTTTCCTGCAGCCGCAGGTGCCGTTTTACCTTAACATTCAGAGGCTCAATCAACGAACCCGGCTGCTGTATACCAGCCGGGCACCGTCTTTGCTTTGCGAAGCCTGATCAGCGTAGCAGCGGGCAGTCGGGCGGCAGCCGGCAGCGCAGGGCCGCCGGTAACAGCTCCATACGGAAGGTTTTTCCGCTGAGCGGCTCGCCGTCGAGGTTAAACGTCATCTCATGGGGGGCGGTGATCTCAAACCAGGAGGAGACGCCGTCGACAATATTCGGCGAGTTTTCCGGATTCGCCAGGGTGCTGAAGAGGGCAGGGATCAGCTCTTCGCCGGTGAAAATGCGCAGATGCAGCAGACCATCGTTAATCAACGCCTCCGGACATAGCTGCTGGCCGCCGCCCGCCTGGCGGCCGTTGCCGATGCCGATGACCAGCGCATCGCCCTGCCAGTGAAAGTTCTCCCCGCGGATCTCGCAGCGGTCCGGCTTCAGGGTATCCATGCGCATCAGGCCATGGATTAAATAAGAGACACCGCCGAGCGCGGCTTTGAGCTTTTCCGGTGTTTCGGTGGTGATCCGGGTGCCGAACCCGCCGGTCGCCATATTAATAAAGCCGGTCTTATCATTAACCCGGGCGATATCTATCGGCACATCGCGACCGACGATCGCCAGCTTGAGGGCGCTGGCCAGATCCTGTGGAATACCGACGCTGGTGGCGAAGTCGTTGGCCGTGCCCAGCGGTAAAATCCCCAGCGCCATGTTGCTGCCGCGCTCCACCAGCGCGGTCGCCACTTCATTAATCGTGCCGTCGCCGCCGCCGGCGATCACCGTTTCAACGTTCAGCTGCAGGGCTTCATCGATAAACCGCGCGGCATCGCCCTTTTCCCAGGTCACGCGGACGTGAATATCAATCCCTTCATCGCGTAACAGGTTAACCGCTTCGCGTAGCTGCGGTTCATTGGCACCTTTGCCGTTAAGGATCAGTAAGCTGGCAGGAAACGTAGACATCATCAAGGGAACCTTTATTGCTCAATGTTGCATAAAGTGTACCGCATGACGCAAGCGAAGGCCGGAAGAGAGGCAAAAAAATAAGCCCGCGTAAGGGAGATTACGCAGGCTAAGGAGGTGGTTCCTGGTACAACTAGCATTTATGGGTTATGTTTTTCAGCGAAATGGATGATACCTGTTTCGATCGAAACGGTATGTGATCCGATTCTAATATCCTTACATCGTGAAAAAATAACGCAAATTAACTAGTTACCGTGCGGGTTTCTGGTTGTCTGACCAGTAAAGTTGCGCATCAGCAGCGCATACTGCAGGGGCAGGTCGTCCGGCACAGGCAACCATACGGTATAGCCGTCGCCCGGGGCCACCGGCATGGCTTCGCCTTTGCCATTTACCATATGCTCGAGGGTGAAGTTGACGTTACCCTGCGGAGTCATCAGTTCAAGGCTGTCGCCAACGCTGAACTTATTTTTGACCGCCACTGCCGCCAGCGGGCCGTTACGCTCCCCGGTGAATTCACCGACAAACTGCTGGCGTTCGGAGAGGGAGTAGCCATATTCATAGTTCTGGTAATCGTCATGGGTATGGCGGCGCAGGAAGCCTTCGGTGTACCCGCGATGGGCCAGCCCCTCAAGGGTTTCCAGCAGGCTGGTATCGAACGGTTTGCCGGCGGCGGCATCATCGATCGCCTTGCGGTAAACCTGGGCGGTGCGCGCGCAGTAGTAGAAGGATTTGGTGCGGCCTTCGATCTTCAGCGAGTGAACGCCCATCTGGGTCAGACGCTCAACGTGGGCGATAGCCCGCAGATCTTTCGAGTTCATGATGTAGGTGCCGTGCTCATCTTCGAAGGCGGTCATGTACTCGCCCGGACGTTTGGCTTCCTCGATCATAAAGACTTTATCGGTCGGCGCGCCAATGCCGAGGGTTGGCTCCACGGTCTGCACCGGAATCGGCTCATATTTGTGAACGATATTGCCGACGTCGTCCTCTTTACCTTCCGCCACGTTGTATTCCCAGCGGCAGGCGTTGGTGCAGGTTCCCTGATTCGGGTCGCGCTTGTTGATATACCCGGAGAGCAGGCAGCGGCCGGAGTAGGCCATGCACAGCGCGCCGTGGACGAAAATCTCAATTTCCATCTCCGGCACCTGGCGGCGGATCTCTTCGATTTCATCCAGCGACAGTTCACGCGACAGGATCACGCGGGTGAGGCCCATCTGCTGCCAGAATTTTACCGTCGCCCAGTTGACGGCGTTGGCCTGCACCGAAAGATGGATCGGCATATCCGGAAAGTTTTCCCGCACCAGCATGATTAAACCCGGATCGGACATGATCAGCGCGTCCGGACCCATCTCCACCACCGGCTTCAGATCGCGAATAAACGTTTTCAGCTTGGCGTTATGCGGGGCGATGTTGACCACCACATAGAATTTTTTACCCAACGCGTGGGCTTCATTGATGCCGAGCTGCAGATTTTCGTGATTGAATTCGTTGTTACGCACGCGCAGTGAGTAGCGCGGCTGGCCGGCATAAACGGCATCGGCGCCATAGGCGAAAGCGTAACGCATATTCTTCAGCGTCCCCGCCGGGGAAAGGAGTTCTGGTTTAAACATGGTGTTCTCGTTCTGATGACAGGTCAGATTCGCCGCACCGGGTGCGGCGAGTTGGGGAGTGTCCCCACATTAAGGGCGGGCATTGTAGCGCCGCGGCGAAGGGGAGTAAATATCAGATGGGTATCTTTCAGTATGGCTAATTTGTTTGCCATTTTGAACCTGGGCAGTGCTCACACTGACAGCGCTCATAACGCCTGGTGTCATAGTCGCTACGGAGTTTCCCGGGTTGCGGCGTAAACGCCTTACCCGGGCTACGGATTGCAGACGGCGGTGGACTTGTAGCCCGGCTAAGCGCAGCGCGAGCCGGGAAAAGGCTCACTACGCCAGTCGACAGGCGTCGGCTTCCCAGCGGTAGCCAACCCCGTACACGGCGCGGATGAACGACTGTTCGGCGTCCAGCGCCTCCAGCTTGCGCCGCAGATTTTTGATGTGGCTGTCAATGGTGCGGTCGGTCACTACCCGATAGTCGTCATACAGATGGTTGAGCAACTGTTCGCGGGAGAAGACCTTCCCCGGCTCCTGGGAGAGGGTTTTCAGCAGCCGGAACTCGGCGGGGGTGAGGTCCAGCAGCTTGTCGCGCCACGAGGCCTGAAAACGGCCCTCGTCGACAATCAGCGGACTCTGCGCGTCCAGCGCCTGCAGGTCGCGCTGCGGCTTGCAGCGGCGGAGAATGGTTTTCACCCGGGCGACCACTTCCCGCGGGCTGTAGGGCTTGCAGATATAGTCGTCGGCGCCAATCTCCAGCCCCAGCAGGCGGTCGATCTCTTCGATTTTCGCCGTCACCATCACCACCGGAACGTCGGAGAAGCGGCGAATTTCGCGGCACAGCGTCAGGCCGTCGGTACCGGGCAGCATCAGATCCAGCAGGATCAGGTGCGGCGGAGTCTGGCGAACGTAGGGCAGGACCTTGTCGCCATGGTTAATCAGCGTAGGCGCATAGCCGGCGGCCTGCAGATAATCAATCAGCAGCTGGCCGAGCTTGGGTTCATCTTCCACGATAAGAATGCGCGGGGTGTTTTCATCTACAGGCAATTCAGTCATACGTCTCTCGGTAAATCATGTTCCAGAGGTAACTCAACTTTAATGCTAACCCCGCCAAAAGGCGAATGGTCGGCACGCAGGGTGCCGCCGTGGGCCGCTACGATATTGAGGCAAATCGCCAGCCCAAGGCCGGAGCCGCCGCTGGCGCGGTTGCGCGATCCTTCTGCCCGGTAAAAGCGCTCGCACAGGCGGGCCAGCTGCTCATCGCTGACCCCGGGGGCGCTGTCGGCGAAGTCGATCACCAGCATCCGTCCGCTGCGGCGGGCGGTGATGTGCAGGCTGCCGCCGCTGTCGGTATAGCGCAGGCTGTTTTCCAGCAGATTGTTGAAGAGCTGCATCAGGCGGTCGCGGTCGCCGAAGATCATCGCCTGCTCCGGGAGCGACACCTGGATGCTCAGCTGCCGGCCGGCGAAGCGCTCGTGAAAAGCGCCTGCGGCTACCTCCAGCAGGGTGATGATATCCAGCGAGGTTTTCTGGTAGGCCAGCGCTCCCTCATCGGACATCGACAGCTGATGGAGATCGTCTACCAGCTTGGTGAGGGTGGCCACTTCAGCCTGCAGAGAGGGAATGGATTCAGGGGTAAAACGCCGGACCCCGTCCTGAATCGCCTCCAGCTCGCCGCGCAGCACCGCCAGCGGGGTACGCAGTTCATGGGAGATATCGGCCATCAGGTCGCGACGCATCTGCTGGTTGCGCTCCAGGGTGCTGGCGAGCTGGTTAAAATCCTGCGCCAGGCGGCCGAGCTCATCGCCGCCGGTCACCGTCACGCGGGTGGAAAAGTCGCCCGCCGCCAGCTTATGGGTGCCTTCCACCAGCCGTTTCACCGGCGCCAGCAGGCCGCGGGCCAGCGGGAAGGTGGCCAGCGCGGCAAGCAGGGTGGCGAGGGCGACAATCAGCCAGCTGGTGCGCTTCTGCTGCCGGTCGAAGTTAATGTCGGTATTGCGGGTTAGCCGCTCCACCGGCGAGGCGATCACTCTGCCTACCTCCACGCCGTTGACCATAATGCTGCGCTGGCTGCCGTCCTCCGGCACGCGCTCGCGGGGGCCCACCAGCACCCGGCCAGACTGATCGACCACCCAGAACATGGTGCGCCAGCCGTGGGGCGGCATTTCCGGCCTCGGGCGCGGGCCGTCAGGGGGACCATCCGGCGGCGGCCCATCGGGACCGGAGTCCATCGCCCCCGGCTTCATGGCGTGCCCCGGCGGCGAGCGGTCGTCATTATCCCGTTCGAAGGTGCGCAGCAGCTGGAAGATAAAGCGGTCATTGTTGCGCAGAAACGCCCAGCTGCCGTGCTGGGCATACTGCTCGCTCAGCGCGTCGCTAAGCATGGTTAACCGCTGCTCATTGCCGCGCTTGATGTAATCGATAAACCCGCGTTCGAAACTGATGCGCACCGCCCAGTGCATGCTGATCAGCAGCACGATGCAGGTGGCGAAAATAGCGAGGAACAGCTTGCCGGTAATGCCCGGGCGCCAAAATTTCACGATCCACTCCTGTTGCGTCGACGGATGACGGTATTGCTGCCGACGTCATCCGGTACCCGGGAAAAGATGAGCGCCGGCAGGGCGATGATCGCCGCCATGCTCAGATAGGTATAGAGAAAGACCTGATGGGTGCCGGCGGCGTCGAGGCTCAGATGCTGCTGGCCGTACAGCCCCAGCAGCAGCCCGGCGATGGTCACGCCAATACTCATCGACAGCTGCATCACCATCGACAGCAGGCTGTTGCCGCTGCTGGCCAGATCGTCCGGGAGATCTTTCAGGGTCAGGGTATTCATCGACGAGAAGCGGCTGGCGTTGATCATCCCCTGCAGAAACAGGATCAGCGGCAGCGCGTAATACCAGCCCGCCAGGGCGCAAAACATAAACAGCAGGCTGACCGCCGCCAGCCCCAGAGTGCTGGCGACCAGCACCCGACGGTAGCCGAAGCGGTTGACCACCTGGACCACGATCCGCTTCATCCCCATGCTGCCGAGCACCATCGGGATCATCATCAGCCCGGCGTGGAAGGGGCTAAAACCGAGGCCGATCTGCAGAAACACCGGGGTCATAAACGGCAGCATGCCGCTGCCGATGCGCCCGGCGAAGCTGCCGCCGAGGCCAAGGGAGAAGGTGCGGTTGCGAAACAGGTTAAGGCTGAACAGCGCCCGGGCGTTACCGCGGGCGTGCCACAGGTAGAGCAGCAGGGCGGCGAGGCCGACGGCCACCAGTCCCGCCAGCCAGGCGGGGGAAATGCCGAGCCCTTTCTGGCCATCCAGCGCCAGGGTCAGGGTCGCCATCCCGGCCGCCAGCAGCACAAAGCCGGCGAGATCGAAGCGTCGGGTCTGCATGGTGTAGTTGGGCATCAGGCTGAGGGTGGCGATGGCGCCGACGATCCCCACCGGGATGTTAATGAGGAAGATCCAGTGCCAGGAGGCGTACTCCACCAGTACCCCGCCCAGCGCCGGGCCGAGCAGCGGGCCGACCTGGCCCGGCAGGGTAACGAAGGTCATCGCCGCCATGTACTGATCGCGCGGGACGATCTTCATCACCGTCAGGCGACCGACCGGCACCATCATCGCGCCGCCGATACCCTGCAGCACCCGCGCCATCACCAGCTGGTCAAGGGTGCTGGCCCGGGCGCAAAACAGCGATCCAGCGGTAAACAGCACGATGGCGGTAAAGAAAATATTGCGCACCCCGACCCGGTCGGCCAGCCAGCCGCTGGCCGGCAGCATCACCGCCACCGTCAGGACATAGGAGACGATGATCATATGCATATGCAGCGGACTCTCCCCGAGGCTTTTGGCCATCGAGGGGAGGGCGGTGTTGACGATGGTGGTGTCCAGCGACTGCATAAAGAAGCCGAACGCCACTATCCATAGCTGCCAGCGCACGCTGGCCGGGAGGTCTGTCATCTTATTCGCTTACCGGTTGAGTGGAATGACGCGAAAAACGCAGCCGCAAACGGTCAAAGAAAAGATAGACCACCGGCGTGGTGTAGAGCGTTAACAGCTGGCTCATCACCAGACCGCCGACGATAGTGATCCCCAGCGGCTGGCGCAGTTCGGAGCCGTCGCCGCCGGAGAGCACCAGCGGCAGGGCGCCGAACAGCGCGGCGAGGGTGGTCATCATAATCGGCCGGAAACGCAGCAGGCAGGCCTGGAAAATCGCCTCTTCCGGCGTCAGGTTGCCGGTGCGCTGCGCCTCAAGGGCAAAATCAACCATCATGATGGCGTTTTTCTTCACGATGCCAATTAATAACATGATCCCGATAAGGGCGATTAGGCTGAATGGGGCATCGAATATCTCCAGCGCCAGCAGCGCGCCCACCCCGGCGGAGGGAAGCGTCGAAAGGATGGTCAACGGATGTACATAGCTCTCGTAGAGCATCCCCAGCACGATATAGACCGTGGCAATGGCCGCGAGGATCAGGATCACCTGCGCGTTCATGGTCTGCTGGAACACCTGAGCGGTACCGGCAAATGAGCCACGTACGGTGGACGGCACCCCGAGCTGGGTCATCGCGCGGTTAATCGCCTCGCTGGCTTCCGACAGCGAGCGGCCGGTGGGCAGGTTAAAGGAGATTGTGGACGCCGCCGACAGCCCCTGGTGGTTCACCGACAGCGGGGCGTTGGCCGGCTGCCATTTGGCGAAGTAGGCCAGCGGGATCGGCTTGCCCTCGCTGTTGATAACAAACATCTTGTCGAGGGCGCTGACGTCCTGGGTGTAGGCCGGATCCACCTCCATCACCACCTTGTACTGGTTGAGCGGCTGGTAGATGGTGGAGATCTGCCGCTGGCCGAAGGCGTTGTTCAGCAGGTTGTTGGCGTCCTGGACGCTGATGCCGAGGCGCGACATCGTGTCCCGGTCATAGACCAGGTCCATTTCGGCGCCATTGTCCTGCTGATCCGAGTTGACGTCCGCCAGCTCAGGCAGCGCCGCCAGCGCTTTGCGGATCTTCGGCTCCCACTCGCGCAGCGCCGACAGGTCGTCGGACAGCAGAGTGTACTGATAGCTGGCGTTCGACTGCCGGCCGCCGACGCGAATATCCTGCACCGCCATCAGGAACAGGTTGGCCCCGGGCTCGTTGGCCAGCTTTTTGCGCAGCCGGTCGATCACCTGCTGCGCCGTCTCGTGGCGCTGGTCCCGTGGCTTGAGGGTGATAAACATCATCCCGCTGTTGACCCGCGAGCCACCGGTAAAGCCGGTGACGTTATCCACCGCCGGATCTTCACGAATGATCTTCATAAAGTCCTGCAGCTTGCCGCGCATCGCCTGAAAGGAGATGCTCTGGTCGGCCTGAATGCCGCCCATCAGCACCCCGGTGTCCTGCTCCGGGAAGAAGGTTTTCGGGATCGAAATGTAGAGCCAGACGCTGAGGCCGATGGTGCCGAGCACCACCAGGCCGGTCAGCCGGCTGTGCCTGAGCACCCATTTTAACGATTTCCCATAGCCGCCCTGCACGGCCACCAGCAGGCGGCCAAAGCCGCGGTTGCGCGTCGGCTGGTGGGGCTTACCGCTTTTCAGCAGCCAGCCGCACATCATCGGCGTCAGGGTGAGGGACACCGCCAGCGAGATGCCGATCGCCACCGACAGGGTGACGGCGAACTCGCGCAGCAGGCGGCCGGGCAGGCCGCCCATCAGCAGCAGCGGCAGAAACACCGCCACCAGCGACAGGCTCATCGACAGCACGGTAAAGCCGACTTCGCGGCTCCCCTGCAGCGCCGCCAGCAGCGGTTTCATCCCCGCTTCCAGATGGCGGGAGATATCCTCCAGCACCACGATAGCGTCATCCACCACGAAGCCGGTGGCGATGGTCAGAGCCATCAGCGACAGGTTATTGAGGCTGAAACCGCATAAGTACATCGCGGCGAAGGTGCCGATTAAGGAAACCGGAACGGCGACGGCGGGGATCAGCGTGGCGCGTCCGGAGCGCAGGAACAGGAACACCACCAGGATCACCAGCGCCACCGAAATCACCAGCGTCTGCTCCACCTCCTCCAGCGAGGCGCGGATGGTCGGCGAGCGATCCTGGGCGATCTGCAGGTCGATGGCCGCCGGGATGGTCTGCTGTAGCTCCGGCAGGCGGGCGCGGATGCTGTCCACCGTCTGAATGATATTGGCTTCCGGCAGTTTGCGGATCATCAGCAGGATCGCCGGCTTGGCGTTGGTCATCCCGGCGTTGCGCACGTCCTGCACCGAATCTGAGACGGTGGCAACATCCCCCAGCCGCACCGCGGCGCCATTCTGGTAGTGGACGATCAGCGGCTGATAGTCGGCGGCGGTCTTCAGCTCATCGTTGGTATGCACCTGCCAGCGGTGGGCGCTGTCCTCCAGCGCCCCCTGCGGCTTGCGCACGTTGGCGTCGCTGATGGCGGTGCGCACCGCGTCCAGCGACACGCCCTGGTTGAACAGCGCCTGCGGGTTGAGGTCGACGCGCACCGCCGGCAGGGAGCTGCCGCCGACGTCGACATCGCCGACGCCGTCAATCTGCGCGATGGTCTGCGCCAGCTGGGTGGAGGCGAAATCATACAGCTCACCCTGGGAGTAGGTGTCGGAGGTCAGCGTCAGGATCATGATCGGCGCATCCGACGGGTTGGCTTTGCGGTAGGTCGGCCGGCTGGGCATCCCGCTCGGCAGCAGACTTTGCGCGGCGTTGATCGCTGCCTGGACATCGCGCGCCGCGCCGTTGATATCGCGGTCGAAGTTAAACTCGAGAATGATGCGGGTGCTGCCGAGCGAGCTGGAGGAGGTCATCTCATTGACCCCGGCAATCCGCCCCAGGGAGCGCTCCAGCGGGGTGGCCACCGACGAGGCCATGGTCTCCGGCGAGGCCCCCGGCAGCGAGGCGCTGACCATAATCACCGGGAAATCGACCTGCGGCAGCGGGGCCACCGGCAGCAGCCGGAAGCCGAGAATGCCGCACAGGGTGATGGCCAGCGAGATGAGGATCGTCGCCACCGGGCGGTAAATGAAGAGGGCGAAAAACTTCACTTACGCCTCCTCTTCCTGACGCGGGAAGCGGCGCTTCAGGTGCAGCGACAGGCGGTCGAACAGCAGATAGATCACCGGGGTGGTGAACAGGGTCAGCACCTGGCTGAGCATCAGGCCGCCAACCATGCCGATCCCCAACGGACGCCGCAGCTCCGCGCCGACGCCGGTGCTCAGCATCAGCGGCAGGGCGCCGAGCAGGGCGGCGAGGGTGGTCATCAGGATCGGTCGGAAGCGGAGCAGACAGGCCTGGTAGATCGCCTCCCGCGGCGGCATGCCCTGCTCGCGCTCGGCGGCCAGCGCGAAGTCGATCATCATGATGGCGTTCTTCTTCACGATGCCGATCAGCAGAATGATGCCGATGATGGCGATCACGTCCAGCTCGCTGCCCGCCAGCCACAGCGCCAGCAGCGCCCCGACCCCGGCGGTGGGCAGGGTGGAGAGAATGGTGATCGGATGGATAAAGCTCTCATACAGCACCCCCAGGACGATATACATCGCCACTACCGCGGCCACGACCAGCCAGACGGTGCTGCCCAGCGCCGACTGGAAGGCCAGCGAGCTGCCCTGGAACTTAGTGCGAATATCGCTCGGGAAATCCAGCGACTGTTCGGCGGTGAGGATAGCCTCTACCGCTTCGCCCAGCGAGTAGTTGTCCGGAACGTTAAACGAGATCGTGGTCACCGGGAACTGATCGAGGTGGTTCACCGACAGCGGGGTAAAGCGCTGCTCCACCGTGGCGATGGCGGTCAGCGGCACGATGCCGCCGTCGCTGCTGGTCAGGCGGATATTATCCAGCGCCGCCAGGCCCGGGGTCGCCTCGGTATCCTGCTCAAGCACCACGCGATACTGATTCGCCTGGGTGTAAATGGTGGAGATCAGCCGCTGGCCGAAGGCGTTGTACAGCGCGTTATCGACATCGGCCATCGAGATACCGAGGCGGCTGGCGCTGTCCCTGTCCACCTTGATATAGGCGGCCAGGCCTTTGTCCTGCCAGTCGCTGCTGACGTCGGCCAGCTGCGGCTGGGCCTGCAGGCGACTGAGCAGGGGCGGCACCCAGGTGCTCAACGCCTCGAGGGAGTTCGCCTGCAGAGTGAACTGGTACTGGGTGCGGCTCACCGTGGTGTCGATGGTCAGATCCTGGGTCGGCTGCAGATAGAGCGCCACGCCCGGGACGCCGGCCACCGCCTGCTGCAGACGGCTAATCACCGTCTGGACGCGGTCGTCGCGTTCATCCAGCGGCTTGAGGTTGATCTGCAGGCGGGCGCTGTTCAGCGCCGGGTTGGTGCCGTCGACGCCGACGAACGAGGTCAGGCTCTCAACCGCCGGATCCTTGAGAATAATGTCGGAAACCTGCTGCTGGCGCTGGGCCATACTGGCGAAGGAGACCGACTGCGGCGCCTGGAGGGTGCCCTGGATAATGCCGTTATCCTGGATCGGGAAAAAGCCTTTCGGGATAAAGACCCACAGCAGAATCGACAGCGCCAGGGTGCTCAGGGCGACGCCGAGCGTCAGCCAAGGATGGTTCAGCACCCGGCTCAGCCAGCGGCCATAGACGGCGATCACCCGGTCAAAGAAGCGCTCGCTGGCCCGCGAGAAGCGGTTCTGCTTACGCAGCGATTCGTGGCTTAACATGCGGGCGCACATCATCGGCGTCAGGGTCAGGGAGACCACCGCCGAGATCAGGATGGCGACGGCGAGGGTAACGGCGAATTCGCGGAACAAGCGGCCGACGATATCGCCCATAAACAGCAGCGGGATCAGCACCGCGATCAGCGAGAAGGTGAGGGAGATGATGGTGAAGCCGATTTCTCCCGCGCCTTTCAGCGCAGCGGCCAGCGGCTTCTCGCCTTTCTCGATATAGCGCGAGATGTTCTCGATCACCACGATGGCGTCATCCACCACAAAGCCGGTGGCGATGGTCAGGGCCATCAGCGTCAGGTTGTTGATCGAGAAGTCGAGGAACACCATCACCGCGAAGGTACCCACCAGCGACAGCGGCACCGCGACGCCGGGAATAATGGTCGCCGGCACGTTGCGCAGGAACAGGTAAATGATCATCACCACCAGGGCGATGGCCAGCATCAGCTCAAACTGGGTGTCGCGCACCGAGGCGCGAATGTTGGTGGTCCGGTCGGAGAGAACCTGCACCTTCACCGATTTCGGCAGGCTCTCGGTGAGCTGCGGCAGCATCTGGCGAATGCTGTCGGCGGTGTCGATGATGTTGGCCCCCGGCTGACGCTGGACGTTCATCACGATCGCCCGCTGCTGGTTGGCCCACGCCCCCAGCCAGCTGTTTTCGGCCCCTTGTTCGACGCTGGCGACATCGCCGAGCCGGATCGGCGCCCCGTTCTGATAAGCGATAATCAGGCGGCGGTAATCCTCAGCGGACTGCATCTGATCGTTAGCGGAAAGCGTTACCGCGCGGGCCGGGCCGTCGAGGCTGCCTTTCGCCGAGTTAACGTTGGCGCTGGTGATGGCGGTGCGCACGGTTTCGCTGGTCAGGCCGAGGGCGGCGATGGCCTGGGCGTTAAGCTTCACCCGCACCGCCGGGCGCTGGCCGCCGGCGAGGGTCACCAGACCGACGCCGGAAACCTGAGAGATCTTCTGCGCCACCCGCGTCTCCACCATATCCTCTACCTGGGTCATCGGGATCGCGGAGGAGGTAACGGCGAGGGTCATGATCGGCGGATCCGCCGGGTTCACCTTGCTGTAGACCGGCGGGTTGGGCAGATCGTTCGGCAGCAGGTTGGTGGCGGCGTTGATGGCCGCCTGCACTTCCTGCTCGGCAACGTCCAGCGGCAGGGTCAGCTGGAACTGCAGCGTGACGACCGAGGCGCCGCCGGAACTTTGCGATGACATCTGTTTAAGCCCGGACATCTGGCCGAACTGGCGTTCCAGCGGGGCGGTGATGGCGGAGGTCACCACGTCCGGGCTGGCGCCCGGATAGAGGGTGACTACCTGAATGGTCGGGTAATCCACCTCCGGTAACGCGGAGACCGGCAGAAAGCGGTAGCCGATGATCCCGGCTAACAGGATCGCCACCATCAGCAGAGTGGTGGCCACCGGACGCATAATAAACAGCCGGGACGGGCCGCCGGTGCGGCCTGGGGGTAACACCTGCATCAGGAACGCGCTCCGTGTTTACCGCTCTGGCGCGGGGCGGGCTGCGCCTGCTCGCTGCCGCTGGCGGTGACAACTTCCACTTTCGCCCCTTCGGTCAGGCGGTCAATCCCGTCGGTGACCACGCGATCCCCGGCGGAAAGCCCGGCGCTGATGACCACTTTCTGGCTGTCCTGGATCCCCGGGGTGACGCTGTGTTTGCTGACCTTATTCTCATCGTTCAGCACCCATACAAAATGCCCTTCGTTGCCCATCTGCAGGGCGGCGGCAGGGATGACCACCGCGTTCTGCTGGGTGTCCACCAGCAGGCGGGCGTTAACGAACTGGTTGGGGAACAGGGCGTCGTCCAGATTGCTGAAGCGCGCCTTCAGCTTGATGGTCCCGGTGGTCGCATCGATCTGGTTGTCGAGGCTCAGCAGCTCCCCGACGCTGATTTTCTGCTTATTGGTGCGGTCCCAGGCTTCGACGCTGAGCGCTTTACCCGCTTTCTGCGCCTGCACCACCGTGGCGATGCTGTTTTCCGGCAGGGTAAAGACCACGTCGATCGGATGCGTCTGGGTGAGAACCACAATCCCGGTGGTATCCCCGCTGGAAATCTGGTTGCCGATATCGACCTGCTTTAACCCAACGCGGCCGTCGATCGGCGCGGTAATGCGCGTCCAGTCCAGCTGCAGCTGGGCGCTGGCGACGGCTGCTTCATCGGCTTTTACGGTGCCAGCGGATTCCACCACCAGCGACTGCTGGGTGTCGAGCTCCTGGCGGGAGACGAGATTGGTTTTCACCAGCTGCTGGTAACGGGCGAGATCGCGGCGGGCATTCGCCAGAGTGGCGTTATCTTTCGCCAGCTGACCCTGCGCCTGGGCGAGGGCGACTTTAAACTGGCTGGGATCGATCTGCGCCAGCAGATCGCCGGCTTTGACCTGCTGACCCTCCTGGAAGTGAAGGCTAAGCAGCTGGCCGTCGACCCGGCTGCGCACGGTGACGGTATTGGCTGCCGTCACGGTACCCAGCCCGGTGAGATAGCGCGGGACCGCTTGTTCGGTCGCGGTGGCGGCCTGCACTGGCGCCAGCGCGCCGCCAAAGCGGCCATGGCGCGCGCCGCCCGGACCCTGCGGACCCTGCCCGGCGGCGGGCGTCCCGCTGCCGCTCGTTCCACGATCGTGCCAGAACCAGTAGGCGGCCCCGGCGATAATCACTACCGCCAGCGCGGCGCCCCAACGACGTATGTTACTGCCTTTCATTAGTTTACGGTCTCATCCTGAAGCGTTTCGCTGAATGATACTAGTTTAGTGAGGGAAGGGGCCGTAAAAATGGAGGAATTATGAAAAGAAGGTTGAGAAATGTCTGGATAACGGCGGCGATGGCGGGCGGTCTCGTCGCTGATTTCCGGGGTGATATCAACTTTTAGTTTAAAAAAAGCAAAAAATAGTTGTATCCGCGGGGGCTTTAATTAGATTTATGCGGTGAATAAATCCGTGCATTCCCATAATAATAAAATATGCACTTAAAAATCAACGTGTTAAATAATCAGGGGTCATTGCTGTGGCAAACGCAAACAAACTCACGCTCTTCATCGTCATTTTTATGCTGATGGGGATCCTCTCCGGCGCGGCTATCCATGCCTACGCGACGCCGACTACTATCTCCGCCTGGGCAGACAACATCACGCTGCTGACCGATCTGTTTCTGCGCTTAATCAAAATGGTTATCGCGCCCTTGGTGTTCAGCACCCTGACGGTCGGGATCATGCGCCTCGGCGAGACGGCGACCATCGGCCGGGTGGGCGGTAAGGCGATGGTGTGGTTTATCACTTCATCGGTATTATCCATTCTCGTCGGGCTGGTGATCGTCACCTTCCAGCACCCGGGCGCCGGGCTGAACCTGACGGTACCGAAAGAGGCGGTGGATACCGGCCTGGCGGTCAGCGGCATGACCCTGAAAGGGTTCCTGTCGCATACCATCCCTACCAGCATCACCGAGGCGATGGCCAACAACGAGATCCTGCAGATCGTGGTGTTCTCGATGTTCTTTGGCATCGCCGGCGCGTCGCTGGGCGAGAAGTTTAATGCTCCGCTGGTGGCGGCCCTTAACGTGGTGTCGCACATTATGCTGAAGGTGACCGGCTATGTAATGTACGTTGCGCCGCTGGCCATCTTCGCCGCCATCTCGTCGGTGATTGCCTCGCAGGGGTTGGGGATTTTACTCAACTACGCTTCGTTCATCGGCGGTTATTACCTGGCGGTGCTGTTGACCAGCGCGGTGCTGATTGCCGTCGGCTATATGGTGCTGAAGAAAGAGGTCTTCCGTCTGCTGAACATGCTGAAAGATCCGGTGCTGGTAGCCTTTACCACCAGCAGCTCGGAAGCTGCCTATCCGAAGACCCTCGAACGGCTGGTGAAGTTTGGTTGTTCGCGCAATATCGTCTCGTTCGTTCTGCCGATTGGCTACTCGTTTAACCTCGTCGGCTCGATGGTCTACTGCTCCTTCGCCGCGATGTTTATCGCCCAGGCCTATAACGTCCCGCTGAGCTTCAGCGAGATTACGGTCATGATGTTGACCCTGATGCTGGCCTCGAAAGGCATCGCCGGGGTACCGCGTTCGGCGCTGGTGGTGCTGGCGGCCACTATCCCCAGCTTCCATATCCCGGTTGCCGGGATCCTGCTGCTGATGGGCATCGACCATTTCCTCGATATGGGGCGCTCCGCCATCAACGTGCTGGGTAACGGCATCGCCACCGCTATGCTGTCGAAAAACGAAGGTCTGCTGACCGACGAGGAAGCGCAGCCGGACTGGCAAGTGGAGAAAGTGGAAGCCTGATCCTGCCGCGCCCTCGCGCAGAGGGCGCCATTCCACACCGAAAAAAAGACCCCTGACAGGCACGTCAGGGGCAATGTGACGAAGTATCAGTTTTCCTCGTAAATAGTCTTTTTTCTTATATAAAGGCGCGCGGTAACGTCTTTATACCGAGGAAGCGTCAGAGTTTAACGTTATGTCTGGCAGCGCTGGCGCTTTTTTAGCATCCTGTGGCTATTTTCGGATTTACGACAATATCGCCAGGCGAATATCTTATTCTCTTCTGCTCGCTATTTAGCTACCAGCGCTCTCGTAACAGATTCATAAACTGGAAAAAGTCATGGTTATTATTCAGACTGTATTTTTCCATAATCTTATTTTTATGATAGGCGGCGGTACGGGGACTGACGCGCTGCAGGGCGGCGATTTTACTCATATCCATCCCTTCGAGAATACCGTGCACCACGGCGGTCTGCGAGCGCGACAGCACGCGGTGCGGGCAGCTGGCGCAGCTGAGTTCCCGACCCGCGGCGTCGGTGGCTGCCGGGCTCATACAATGCTGGAGCTCGCTTTTAATGATCGTCAGCAGTTGCGGAATACTGGCGGTTTTTAGCGAAACAAAAATAACCCCTTTCAGGCAGTTAATCATGAAATCATCTTCCGGCAACTGGTCGTAGCTGTGGAGGATAATCAGCGAACTGCCTTTTTTCCTGTTTTTAATCAGCGTATTGCACAGGTAGATTTCGCCGGGGATCACTTCGCAAATGATGATATCTTCCCCTGACAGGTCATTATTACGCCAGGAAAAACGCGCCCGTATTTCGCCCTGCGTGAGGTCATTGACCATAGCCATCAGCGATTCACGGACAAAGGTATTGCGGGTGTTGATGGTGACATTAATGTTTCTCATGGCGTTATTTCCTTACGCAAAAACATAACGCCATGCTGTGACACATCCTCCGGGCGTATGCGGTGTGTTGACTGTATTAAAGTACCTACAATATGTTTTTATTATTCTACAGTGAATTATTTACGACGCATTGAACGCTTATCGTTAAAGGTAAATTTCTGCCGTCTCCTGTCTTTCAGATAGGAAATAAAACTGTATACAGAGATGCTAAAGAAAAAAATGCATAGCAATAAAACTAACCACGTTTGCATGGCCATTGTTTATACCTTGTTTGTGTTGCATGGTGTCAGAATTTGCCGCGAACGGCTAATACGTTTTGTTATATGCTTTTCTGTCCGATGAAAATCATACGACATCATCCTGATGTAGTAGCACTATAAGAAAGTTCTTAAGGTTATCGTCAGTCTCATTCCTCTCATTTCTCTCAGAAAATGAGAAAAATTAACACTTGCGAGTCATTCATATCCCGCGCGGCCGCCGACATGCCCCGTCGTTCAGGAGATAAAAGCCAGCCCCTTACCAAAGATTGCGCGTACGGGCAGGTGGATCCCCTGCTGGCGAGCCTTGTGGCGCAGGCGGCTAACCACCACGTCGATACGGTGCAGGTCAGGCTCGCTTTCATGGGCAAACAGGCAAGCATGAAGATCCAGTTTGCTACACACTTCGTTGCGATTGCGCATTAAGAGTTCCACCAGGCGATATTCCTGCTGGGTTAATTCCAGCGTCCGGGCGTCTGGGGAGATCAGTTTATCCTCATGCAGACGCCACAGTCCGGTAGCGGGAGCGGGAGCGGGGGCGGGAGCGGGGGCGGCGCTGGCCATCTCTGGCTGCTGAGGGGCCGGCCGATCCTGCTGCAGGCGGGCGCCGAGGGCGGTCAGGGTCTCCGCGAGATGGGCGAAGTTAACCGGCTTGATCAGATAGGCATCGGCCCCGAGGCTCAGCGCCTGCAGTTTATCCTGCTGTTGGCCGCGGGCGCTGACCACCACCAGACCGTAGTGCCCCAGCTCGTGCAGGTAGCTCAGCACGCTGAAGCCATCCTCGCCGGGCAGACCGATATCAATCAGCACGATGTCCACCGGATGGCTGTGCAGTTGCCGCCAGAAGGCCTCAGCGCTCCGCGTCCCCCATACCTCGAAGCCGCGATAGCCCAACCAGGCCAGCAGTTCATCCAGCAGATCGGGGTTATCTTCAATTATCGCCAGCCGTAAAGCCATGCGTCGTTCTCCTCTTAAGCAACCGTGGGGAGGGTGAGAATAAAGGTGCAGCCGTCCGGGCCATGCTCGGCCAGCCACAGTTTGCCATCATGAGCCTGCACGATCTGACGCGCAACATACAGTCCGAGACCGGTGCCGCCCGGCACCGGCGACGTATGTTCCCCGCGGCGATAGCGCTCAAAGATCAGTTCCGCCTGTCCGGCGGGGAGCCCAGGGCCGTAGTCGCGAATGCGCAGCTCTGTTTGCCCGGCATCAGCGTGAATATCGATGGTGATTTCGCCCGGCGGCGAATACTTGACCGCGTTATCCAGCAGGTTAGCGATGGCGATGCACAGCAGACCGGCATCGGCCTGCAGCTGGGGGCTTTCCACCGCGCCGTGATGGCGGATGTTCAGGTAGTGATCATGGGAGATGGCTACCACCGAGGCGGCCATGTTGATCACCGCCAGCAGGGCGGTCTGCTGGCGGTCAACGTGCAGATCGTGGGAGGCGAGGCGCGCGTCGGCGAGGCAGTTATCGGTGAGCTGTACCAGACGGGTGGCGGCGCGGCCGATGCGATCGAAGCGCGCCTCCTGGCTGGCGGAGGCCGCCGAGAGGCGGAGATTCTCCAGCGCAGCCTGGATCACCGCCAGCGGGGTGCGGAATTCGTGCGCCACCATGCCCATAAACTGCCGCTGGTGGAAGCTGGCCTCGCGCTCAATCTGCAGCTCGCGCGCCAGGCGCTGCTTCTGCTCCAGCTGGCGGTTTTCAGCCCGCACCCGCAGGATGGCAATGATCAGCACCGTAATGATGTGGACGATCAGCGCATACTGCCAGAGGGAATAGATCGCCATATGAAACGGGATAATACCGTGGATCGACAGCTGCACCAGCACCGCGGCGGCGACATAGAACGGCGGCAGGAGCCCCAGCAGGAGAGTGTTGCGGTCGATAGCTTTTTTGCGCCACAGCCACCAGGAGGTGAACAGCAGCACCGGAGTGATAATGATAAAGATCACTCCTTCAATCTGCATCGCGAGGCCGTAAAAACCCAGCGGAATACTGACCTGCAGCAGCAGGTTGAGCACCACGGCGGCGATCAGCAGCCGGTAAAGCCGCGGCATATTTTTCTTTAAATCGAATATCTCACTGTGTAGCCAGAGGGCGGTGGCATAGCTGAACAGCGAGAGGCTGCTGATCATAAAATCCTGGAAGGGCAGCGCGGCGTGGCCGAAGAACCACTCCGGGAAGCCGTGCAGGGCAGCCACCAGCGGATAATTGAGCGAGAAGAAGCAGATGCCCCATAGCAGACGCCGGCGCAGGGCCAGGGCCAGCCACAGCGCCACGCCGCTGGCGACCGCCGCGAGACCAAAATAGAAGCTCCAGAAGGCGGTGTCGGCGGCGGCCCGTTGCACATAGGCCTGCGGCGAAGAGAGCGAGGCCAGCAGGATCAGAGTGCTGGTGCTCTGCAGACGAAAGACTATCTCATAGCCGGCGGCGGTCGGCGGCGGAGGGAGGATCAGCACGCTTTCCCGATAGTGAAGATCGCTCTCGCGGGCCGGGTCGCGGTCGCCAAAGGTACGCGCTGTCCACGGCGCGTCGCTGCCCAACGGCCGGTAATAGAGAGTCAGGTGGTCGACGAAAGAGGGACCAATCTGCAGCCAGCGCGACTCGTCGGCAAACCAGCTGCCAGGCAGCTCGCTGCGCAGCCACAGGGTTTTGCGTGAATAGCCGAAGGAGGGGATCTGCCGGGTGGTGGCGAGCTGGTCCACGGGCAGGCCGGCAAAGCGATCGATGGTCATCTGGCCGCTGTCGTCCGCGTACCATTCGACGGGGATATCCGTCCCCAGTTGTCGGGGCGCCGCCTGCGCCTGTGGGGCGGCCAGCAGCAAGAGCAATCCGCAGTTGACCAGCCAGCCTGTCAGGAACTGCGGCCGGCAACGCCGGACCGCCGCGAAGATCGCAGACACCCTTTTCAATCACGCCCCCTTGCGGCATGCAAAGATTACTGACCGCAGACGACTGGCTACGGTATGGATAATACGCCCCCTGAATCGGAGGAAAGTGGACAGGCCTGTCCGGAAGAACAGGCCATTTTGCGTGGGAGACCAGGAATATTCCAGCGTAATCTGCAGCGCCACGATCAGGACAGACCTGCTGCGCGGCAGCGCCGGGGGGGACTAGCGGAAAACCACCTGCGCCCAGCGGGCCAGCCCGGCGGTTACCGAGCCAAAATCATCGCCACCGGCCAGCGGAATACCGGGCAGCCGGGCCGCCAGCGCCTTTTTGATCAGCGGCGAGCGGGCGCTACCGCCGGTAAGATAGATCACATCCGGGGTGGTCTGGCTGCTGTCGAGGGCGAGCTGCACCTGCTCCATAATGCGGGCCAGAGGCTGATCCAGCGCCGCTTCCAGACCCTGCTGAGCGATATCGGTAGCCAGCTCGTCCTGAATAAACGGCAGCGCGGTCTCAACGCGGGCGGCGCTGGAGAGGGCGATTTTGCTCTCTTCGGCGCTGCGCACCAGGCGATAGCTCAGACGCTGACGCCAGACCTTCAGCAGCAGGGCCACCTTATCGGCATCCCGGGCGCTACGCAGCAGATCGTTCAGCAGTCGGCCATTGGCGGTACTGTAGAAATCGCTCTGCGCCGGGACGTCGTTGATCGCCACCGCATTCCACCACGGGAGGATCGGCAGCGCGGTGCCTTTCTCCGTTTCGCCGCCCATGCCGAGAAGGGGCATCAGGCATTTAAAGGCCAGGGCAATGTCGAGGTCGTTACCGCCGATGCGGCAGCCGCTGTGGCCGAGCAGGCTCTGCTGGCGGTCGGCGCGCTCCCGCCACTGCGGGCCCATCAGCAGCAGGGAACAGTCGGTGGTGCCGCCGCCGATATCGACGACCAGCACCCGCTTCTCTTCATTGAGGGTAGCTTCGAAATCCAGACCGGCGGCCACCGGTTCAAACTGGAAGACCACGTCGCGGAAACCGGCGCGGAGGGCGGCCCGCTCAAGGATCCCCTGCGCCTGGGCGTTGGCGTCGTCGCCGCCGAGGCCCTGGAAGTTAATCGGTCGGCCAATCACCGCCTGGTCAATCTGCTCGGGCAGCTGGCTTTCCGCCTGCAGTTTGATGTGCAGCATCATGGCGCAGACCAGGTCTTCAAACAGGGCCACCTGCTGCGGCTTGAGGCCGCTGGCGCCGAGGAAGGACTTTGGCGATTTAACGAAGTAGACCTCTTGCGGATCTTCAACATATTGATGCAGTGAGGCGAGGCCGAACTGCACGCTGTTACGCAGCACCTCGATGTCTTCGTCGCGGTTGGCGGCAATCGCCCGGCGCAGCAGCGCCTGGTTTTCGTCGCTGTGGGTGGGCACATCGTGATGGCGATAGAGCCACTCGCTGACCGCTTCGCGCGTCGGCGCGCAGAGCATGGAGGGCAGCAGGGCGCTGCCGTTTTCCAGCGTCAACAGCTGGGGCTTGTTTTCCCGCATCACGGCCACCGAACAGTTGGCGGTGCCGTAGTCAAAACCAATAAACATCGTCTGCAAAATCCCCATGCCGGTGAAGAAGGGGGGCGACTTTAGCGGATCGCCGTCATGCCGACAACCGGAATTTAAAAGCAAGGCGCTGACGGTGAAGGGCGACTATCATTGAAACGCTATATAAAGGAGAGCTTATGGTGTTGTTACCCTGGACCCCGCCTTACGACTGGGCGTGGATGGTTGGTTTTCTGCAGGCGCGTGCGGTCGCTGGCGTTGAGCGTTTTCATGACGGCGGCTACAGCCGCAGCTTTCGCGTAGCAGGCCACGGCGGGCTGATTCATCTGGCGCCGGACGAGGAGGCGCAGGGCCTGCGGGTGACGCTCTCCCCGGGGCTGCAGCCGGTGGCTGAGATCTGCTATGCGCGAATTGGCCAGCTGTTCGATCTGGCCTGCGACCCGCAGCAGGTCGCTCGCACGCTGGGCGACCTGGCACAGGCGCGACCGGGGCTGCGCCTGCCCGGGGCGCTGGACGCTTTCGAACAGGCGGTGCGCGCGGTGCTCGGCCAGCTGGTGAGCGTGGCGATGGCCGCCCGGCTCACCGCCAAAGTGGCGGCCGGCTGGGGCGAACCGCTGGCGGACGCCCCCGGCTATGTCTTATTCCCGACGCCGGAGGCTCTCTCCCGGGCCGATCCGCAGGGGCTGAAGGCGCTGGGGATGCCGCTTCGCCGCGCGGAGGCGCTGATCCACCTCGCCCGGGCGGCGCTCAGCGGCGAGCTGCCCCTGACGGCACCGGCCGATATCGACGCCGGGCTGCGTCAGCTGCAGACTCTGCCCGGGATTGGCCGCTGGACGGCAAACTACTTTGCCCTGCGCGGCTGGCAGGCGAAGGATATCTTTTTGCCGGACGACTACCTGATTAAACAGCGCTTTCCGGGAATGACGCCAGCCGCCATCGCCCGCTATGCCCGCCGCTGGCAGCCGATGCGATCTTATGCGCTGTTGCATATCTGGTATACCGATGACTGGGCGCCGGCGGCGGAATAGCCGTCCGGGGCGCATACCACTGGTATCGGGACGCTGAAATCCCTATAATTGCCGCGTTTGGCGGTCCGCCGCCACCCTCCATCTCTATCCAGGTTAATCAGGTCGCAAAAATTTATGACTGATATGTCCCATCAGTGCGTCATTGTAGGTATCGCCGGCGCATCGGCTTCTGGCAAAAGTCTTATTGCCAGTACTCTCTATCGCGAATTGCGTGAACAAGTTGGCGACGAACATATTGGCGTCATTCCGGAAGACAGCTATTACAAAGATCAAAGTCATCTGTCGATGGAAGAGCGCGTCAAAACCAACTATGACCACCCGAGCTCAATGGACCACAGTCTGTTGTTCCAGCACCTGCAGATGCTGAAAAGCGGCCAGCCGATTGAACTGCCGGTCTACAGCTACGTCGAGCATACCCGCACGCCGAACACCATTCACGTCGAGCCGAAGAAGGTGATTATTCTTGAAGGGATCCTGCTGCTGACCGACGCGCGGCTGCGTAACGAGCTCAACTTCTCTATTTTCGTCGACACCCCGCTCGATATTTGCCTGATGCGCCGCATTAAGCGCGACGTAAACGAGCGCGGCCGCTCCATGGACTCGGTGATGGCCCAGTATCAGAAAACCGTGCGCCCGATGTTCCTGCAGTTTATTGAGCCGTCGAAGCAGTATGCCGACATCATCGTGCCGCGCGGCGGCAAAAACCGCATCGCGATTGATATTCTGAAGGCCAAAATCAGTCAGTTCTTTGAATAACCTGGCCGAATTGTGTAACGTGCAAAGAGTAGCCCTGTTGCCCTCTCCGCCGCGAAGCGTGCGGGAAGCAGCCTTATAAGGAGAAAGCCCATGCGTCTGTGTGACCGAGATATCGAAGCCTGGTTGGATGAAGGGCGACTGGCCATCAATCCGCGCCCGCCCGTTGAGCGTATTAATGGCGCGACGGTTGATGTACGGCTGGGTAATAAATTCCGCACCTTCCGCGGCCACACGGCGCCGTTTATCGATTTAAGCGGCCCGAAGGCCGAGGTCAGCGCCGCGCTGGACCGCGTGATGAGCGAAGAGATTGTCCTGCCGGAAGGGGAGGCCTTTTTCCTACATCCGGGCGAACTGGCGCTGGCGGTGACCTACGAGTCGGTCACCCTGCCTGCCGACCTGGTGGGCTGGCTTGACGGACGCTCCTCGCTGGCGCGCCTGGGGCTGATGGTGCACGTGACTGCGCACCGCATCGACCCGGGCTGGTCCGGCTGCATCGTGCTTGAGTTCTACAACTCCGGCAAACTGCCGCTGGCGCTGCGCCCGGGGATGCCCATCGGCGCGCTGAGCTTTGAACCCTTATCGGGCCCGGCGGCGCGGCCATATAATCGCCGTGAAGACGCCAAATATCGCGACCAACAGGGCGCGGTGGCGAGCCGAATCGACAAGGATTGATAACGTCAACGGGGTGTTGCTGAGGGTGCCATGAGACGAATACTGACAACGCTGATGATCCTGCTGGCGGTCATTGTCGCCGGGCTTACCTCGTTGGTATTGCTGGTCAATCCCAACGATTTTCGCGCCTATATGGTGCATCAGGTGGCAGAGCGCAGCGGTTATCAGCTTGAACTCGATGGCCCGTTGCGCTGGCACGTCTGGCCGCAGCTCAGCATTCTCAGCGGACGCATGACGCTGACCGCCCGAGGCGCCGAGGAGCCGGTGATCCGCGCCGACAACATGCGCCTCGACGTGGCGCTGTTGCCGCTGCTTTCGCACCAGCTGCAGGTGAAGCAGGTGATGCTCAAGGGGGCGGTGATCCAGCTGACCCCGAAAACCGAGGCGGTTCGCGACAGCGCCGCGCCGGTGGTGCCGCATGACAACACCCTGCCGCTGGCTCCGGAGGACCGCGGATGGTCCTACGATGTGCGCCAGCTGCAGGTGGCCGACAGCGTGCTCTTCTTCCAGCATGAGAACGGCGAGCAGGTGACCGTGCGCGACATCCGCCTGCAGATGGAGCAGGATGAGAACCACCGGGCCACCGTCGATTTCTCCGGCCGCGTCAACCGCGACCAGCGCGACCTGGCGCTGAGCTTCTCCGCCACCGTGCAGGGTGGCGACTATCCGCACTCGTTAAAAGCCGACTTTAGCCAGCTCAGCTGGCAGCTGCGCGGCGCCGAGCTGCCCCCCGACGGCATCAATGGTCAGGGGAGCCTGCAGGCCAGCTGGCAGGAAGATAGCAAAACCCTGCGTTTTGATAATCTGAACCTGATGGCCAGCGGCAGCACCCTCACCGGCAACGGCAGCGTGGTGCTGGGAGACCGCCCGGACTGGTCATTGGATCTGCACGCCACCACCCTGAATCTTGACAGTCTGCTGGCATCCTCTTCGCCGGCGACCGACAGCAGCGCCAGCCAGCAGGGCCAGAGCCAGACGCGACCGCTGCGTCCGGTGATCGCCGACAGCGATGAGCGCGAAGATTATCAGAGCCTGCGCGGCTTTAACGGCCGGATGGCCCTGAGCGCCGACCAGTTGCAGTGGCGCGGCCTGAACTTCACCCAGGTGCAGAGCGAAATCAGCAACCAGCAGGGGCTGCTGACAGTCAGCAAAATGCAGGGCAACCTCGACGGCGGCCAGCTCTCTCTCCCCGGCACTCTGGATGCCCGTGGCGACACGCCGCAGGCGACGTTCCAGCCGGCGCTGCAGAACGTGGAGATTGGTTCGCTGATCAAAGCCTTCAACTATTCATTAAGCCTGACCGGCAAGCTGTCGCTGACCGGCGAGTTTTCCGGAACGCGCATTGACGCGGATGATTTCCGCCGTCACTGGCAGGGCCAGGCGCAGCTCCAGATGACCGATACCCGAACCGAAGGACTTAACTTCCAGCAGCTGGTGCAACAGGCCGTGGAGCGCAGCACCAACGTGCGGGCGCAGGAGAATTATGACAATACCACCCGCCTGGATGCCGTGAGCAGCCAGCTCACGCTGGATAACGGGCTGGTGACGCTGAACCGCCTGCAGGGGCAGTCCGATGTGATGGCGATGACCGGCGAAGGTCAGCTCGATCTGCAGAAAGAGAACTGCGATATGCGCTTTAACGTGCGCGTGCTCGGCGGCTGGAAAGGCGAGGGCAAACTTATCGACCGCCTGAAACAGACCGCTATCCCGCTGCGCATCTATGGCGACTGGCAGTCGCTGAGCTACAGCCTGCAGGTCGACCAGATCCTGCGCAAACAGCTGCAGGATGAAGCGAAGCAGCGCCTCAACGACTGGGTCGAACGTAATAAAGGCAGCAAAGAGAGCAAAGACGCCAAAAAGCTGCTCGATAAGCTGTAATTGTCCAGACCAGCAGCCCGGGAGTTCCGGGCTGTGTCATTGTCGTCAAAGTGTGATGTCATGTTGATGACTGGCGGCGGCTACGCCTGATCCGGCCAGGGTTGTGCGGCAGGGGGTAATTCCCCGGTTTGTGTCGCCATTCCGTAGGCCTGATAAGCGAAGCGCCATCAGGCAGTGTGGCGGCTGTAGAGCATCAATTCCCTGTGATGTGAGCATGTCGTCAAAGTGTGATGTCACGTTAATGCCGGGCGGCGGCTACGCTTGACTCCGCCTGGGTTGTGCAGCAGGGGGTAATTCCCCGGTTTGTGTCGCCTATTCCGTAGGCCTGATAAGCGAAGCGCCATCAGGCAATAAACAGGGTACCTGGCTATCAATTTTACGGCCCGGGATACCCCGGGCCGTTATTTATCCCTTAGGATTACACCTCATAATCCAGCTCTTCCTGCTTTACCGGCGGGACGATCTGCACCTTTTGCACCCGATGGCTGTCGACCTGCAGCGTGCGCAGGGTATAACCGTCAATCTCAATGGTTTCCCCCACCTGCGGCACATGCTGCAGATACTCCATCAGCAGACCGGCAACGGTGTGGTACTCACGCTTATCATCCAGCGGCAGCGGAACGTACTGCACCAGGTCCTCCAGCGGCATATGGCCGTTGACCGTCCATGAACCGTCCTGATGATGCTGAATATCGTGTCGGGCGTCGATCTCCTCCACCTCGTTGGGCAGGTTGCCGGCGATGGTCTCCATCACGTCGCTCAGGGTCACAATCCCCTCGACGGAGCCAAACTCGTCCACCACAAAGGCAAAGTGGGTGCGGGCCTGACGGAACTGCTCGAGCGCGGAGAGGAGCGGCAGCCCCTCAGGAAAGACCAGCGGTTGGCGCACCAGCGCCTGCAGATCCAGCGGCTCCTGGCGCAGGGACTGCTGGAGCAGGTCGATAACATGCACCACTCCCAGCAGGTCTTCATTATCTTTCCCGCCGGTCACCACCAGGCGGGTATGCTGATTTTTTTCCACCAGGCTGCGGATCTCTTCCTCCGGCGCACTGAGGTTGATGCGCTCGATATCATGGCGGGAGGTCATAATACTGCTGACGCTGCGCTGATTCAGGTTCAGCACCCGCTCAATCATCAAGCGTTCCTGCGGATTAAACAGCGGATGATGATCCTGATCGGCGACTAGTGACGCCGTGTCAGCATCCAGTTCAGCTTTTTCTTTCTGACCGCTCAGCAGGCTCATCACCGCCTCGGTGGTGCGCTGACGCAGCGTCATATTGGCGGAAAGAAAGCGACGGCGGTTAAACAGCGCCAGCTGGTTAAGGGCTTCAATCATCACCGAGAAGCCAATTGCCGCATATAAATAGCCTTTCGGAATAATAAAGCTGAAGCCTTCAGCAATCAGGCTGAAGCCGATCATCAGCAGGAAGCTCAGACAGAGGATCACGATGGTCGGATGGCTGTTAACAAAGCGCGTCAGTGCCTTGCTGGCCATCAGCATCAGGCTGATGGCGATAACCACGGCGGCCATCATCACCGCCAGGTGATCGACCATGCCGACGGCGGTGATCACCGAGTCGAGCGAAAAGATGGCGTCGAGCACCACGATCTGCGCCACCACGGCCCAGAATTTCGCCCCTTTGCGCTGGGTGGGGTTATCGCTGTCTTTCCCCTCCAGCCGCTCATTAAGCTCGACGGTCGCTTTGAACAGCAGGAATAAGCCGCCAAACAGCATGATTAAATCGCGGGCGCTAAAGCTGAAGTCGCGAAAAGCAATTAACGGTTTGGTCAGGGTGACCAGCCAGGAGATAGAGGCCAGCAGCAGGAGACGCATGACCATCGCCAGCATCAGACCAGTGATCCGCGCGCGGTCGCGCTGGGCGGGCGGGAGCTTCTCGGCGAGGATAGCGATAAAGACCAGGTTATCGATGCCCAACACCAGTTCGATAACCACCAGCGTGACGAGACCTGCCCAGATTGACGGATCGGCAATCCATTCCATATGTATTAAAACCTGTACGACTGCGGTATGTGTTACCACGATCATGGATAAGATGAGTCTAAAATGCAATAACGACGCGGATATCGCCCTGCCATGGATGGATATATTTCCAGCACATAAAGCGAACCGATAAGAATTATGTTCCGGTAAAGAACAGTGAGAAAATAACACCATGGCGACTGCTCTGGAATAAGCGAGCCGGTATAAGAACTTTTCGGCTGCGTATCAGCGAGGGCGGTAAAAGGGCTTCATCCCACGGTTCGTTACGGCGAGCATTGATGCGCACAGGAGACGCGAAGCGCGAAGCCCGCTCACAAAACCGGCAAAATTCATATTATGAAGTGAGCGCAGAATAGGGCAGATCGCAGTTCATAGACGCCGAATTGCGGTAATATGTCACCATATCTGGCTGTTTATGCTGAAATATATTGTCTGGCGAAATTTATTATCTATATCTATTCTTTGCGGGCACAGGCACAGCGTGGCTGGCCCGGCGCCCCGGAAAGCCCGCCTGGCGCGCCTCTCCGCCACATGGCGTGGTGTAGTAAACGAGCCGCTGAATAACCTGAACGAAAATAAGATTATTCTCAGCTCTAACTGTTGGTAAATGGAAGTTGTGTGTATTCTTTTACGTGACAGTGAATTTAAGAATTTGGCGGGCAGATGCCCGGGCAGTATCCGTGTATTATCAGTTTCAATGGATTTGTGACATGTACAATTTTGCATAACTGCGTGTTTTGCAACCAAACAGGTGAAGATGAATATGGCGAATTTGAAAGCGGTTATTCCGGTCGCAGGACTAGGCATGCATATGCTGCCGGCCACAAAGGCAATTCCAAAGGAGATGCTGCCGATCGTTGATAAGCCAATGATTCAGTACATCGTTGATGAAATCGTCGCCGCCGGGATCAAAGAGATTGTCCTGGTGACGCACTCCTCGAAGAACGCGGTGGAAAACCACTTCGACACCTCCTACGAGCTGGAAGCCCTGCTTGAGCAGCGCGTGAAGCGCCAGCTGCTTGCGGAAGTCCAGGCCATTTGCCCGCCGGGCGTGACCATCATGAACGTGCGCCAGGCACAGCCGCTGGGTCTGGGCCACTCCATCCTCTGCGCCCGCCCGGTCGTCGGGGATAATCCGTTTGTCGTGGTGCTGCCGGATATCATCCTCGACGGCGGCACTGCGGACCCGCTGCGCTATAACCTCGCCGCCATGGTCGCCCGCTTTAACGAGACCGGCCGTAGCCAGGTGCTGGCGAAACGCATGCCGGGGGATCTCTCCGAATATTCCGTGATTCAGACCAAAGAGCCGATGGTGGCGGAAGGGCAGGTTGCGCGTATCGTTGAGTTTATTGAAAAACCGGACGAGCCGCAGACCCTGGACTCCGACCTGATGGCGGTGGGCCGCTATGTGCTGTCGGCGGATATCTGGGCCGAACTGGAGCGTACCGAACCGGGTGCCTGGGGCCGTATCCAGCTGACCGACGCCATTGCCGAACTGGCGAAGAAGCAGTCCGTTGACGCGATGCTGATGACCGGCGAAAGCTATGACTGCGGTAAGAAAATGGGCTACATGCAGGCCTTCGTCACCTACGGAATGCGTAACCTGAAAGAAGGTGCCAAATTCCGCGAAAGCATTAAAAAACTGCTGGCCTGACCGCTGGCGTAAAGATGAGCGGCAGGGCAAAACCTTTCGCCACGCCGCTCATAACGTTATGCAGAATTTATTCATAACGTGAATGTTATAACGATTGTAAAGAAACGTATGGCTTCGGAGACTTCTGGTAGTTTGTCTCTGGCCTCTGTGGTGCAATGGTCGGAGTAGCGGCAATAATGCTTTGCGAATAGTCACTTAGTGCGACAATTCCTAAAGTGCAGGGTAAGCGGTCAACGTCAGCCTAAAATAAAACTTGACTGCGATCATGTTTCCGCTTTAAACATCTCACTTGCATGCATAAAAATGTGAAATGAATTGGCATGCGGGCTGGTACAGACATTACGGATAATCCCTGAGCACGGCAGTGGACATCATCGAAGGATCACAGGTATATGAACTGGCAACTCATCTCATTTTTTGGCGATAGCACCGTTTTGCTGCCCAGCGCAGCGGCGCTGTTTATTGTCCTGATGCTGCGTAAAACGTCGCGGTTGCTGGCGTGGCAGTGGAGTTTGCTGTTCGGCATCACCGGCGCTATCGTCTGCGCCTCTAAACTGGCCTTTATGGGCTGGGGGCTGGGTATTCGTGAGCTGGATTACACCGGCTTCAGTGGCCACTCCGCGCTCTCCGCGGCCTTCTGGCCTATCTTCTTATGGCTGCTCAGCGCCCGTTTTTCGGCGGGTGTGCAAAAAGCAGCTGTCGCTGCCGGCTATGCTTTAGCCGCAGTGGTGGGGTATTCACGGCTGGTCATCCATGCGCATTCCGTCTCGGAAGTGATAGCTGGCCTGCTACTCGGCGCTGCTGGCAGCGCTTTGTTCCTGTTGCTGCAAAAACGTACCACCCCTTCGGAAAGCCTGAGTATTTCCTGGGGCGGCGTCGCGTGCCTGGTGATGGTCCCGCTTATCCTGTTGCATAGCGGCAATAAAGCGCCGACTCAGTCCCTGCTGGGGCAAATCGCCACTGCAATTGGGCCGCTGGATAAACCCTTTACTCGAACTGATCTACATAAGCAGGTCTGGTAATCGCCATTTGTTTTACAGGGGAAATTAAGTTTTCGCCGGTTAATTAGACAAATAAGACAATAATCTACTATATGACAGGCAATTGATAATTCATATTTATGAAATAATGAAGTGCTACTACATTGTTATTGCATATTTGTCTGGATATAGCTTTGATCAGACGTTTCTTAAATGCGCTGAGACGTTACCTGATGCACATTCAATGAATATCCAGACACTGGAAACTATTAGAAATTGTAGTTGACTATAACGCCATCATCTGATTTTTGCATGAAGATGAGCTATGGAAAAAGACGTTTTTTTACAGGCAGTTAGCTGCATATGTGTTGTTGTAGCAGTACCGGGAAGATCTTTAACCCTGGAAATCAGGGAATAATCTTAATTGGTGACCCGCTTATTTTTTGTCAGTAGGACGACAGGCGGCATTAATTGGCAGATATTCGGTAACAACACTCCCAATTGTGACCGAAATCCCGTAAACTTAACGCCGCCAAAAATAATGGCCTGACCAATTATTCATCCACAGGTCGATAAAAAATTAAGTCGTTCAGGTAGTCAGTGCGCTGGTAGCTGTTAAGCCAGGGGCGGTAGCGTCGCTGAAGCCACTTGCTGCTGCACAGAGGTTCTCTTCAACGGCTGAAAAATCGTCCCGGTCAGGATGATCGCCCTCAATAGATATCTATCAATTTTCTACGGATATCCTCAGAAGTTGGCCAGGAGCGGCTGCTGATATCGCCTGGACATTAACTTTCCTGTCTCATCGATAGCCTGTAGGGTAATATTCGCCTACATTGTGAGCTGAGTGGATGTTATAAGGCTAACAAGCAGCTTAGGGTAAATGTACTTGCCTCGCCGGTGTTGCACAGCGAAGTCAGCTGGTGCCGCGAGCGCTTTCTATCTTGGTATTCCCCTCATTCTCATTGAGATACGACAGCGGGGCTGAAAATGGATCTTGTACAATGATAAAAATTGCGCGCATTGCCGTGACGTTGGGTTTGCTTTCCTCCCTGGGAGCCCAGGCTTACGCGGCCGGGTTAGTGGTAAATGACAACGACTTGCGTAACGACCTGGCCTGGCTTTCCGATCGCGGGGTCATCCATCTGAGCCTGTCGACCTGGCCGCTGAGCCAGGAAGAGATCGCCCGGGCACTGAAAAAGGCTAAACCGTCCTATTCTTCTGAACAAGTGGTGCTGGCGCGTATTAACCAGCGACTGTCTGCCTTAAAAGCCGATTTCCGGGTCACCGGCTACACTTCAACCGATCAGCCGGGCACTCCGCAGGGGTTTGGTCAGACACAGCCGGCAGATAACTCGTTAGGCCTGGCGTTCAACAACAGCGGCGAGTGGTGGGATATCCACCTCCAGGGCAACGTCGAAGGAGGGGAGCGGATCAGCAACGGATCGCGCTTCAACGCCAACGGCGCATACGGCGCGGTGAAGTTCTGGAACCAGTGGCTCTCTTTTGGTCAGGTTCCGCAGTGGTGGGGACCTGGCTATGAAGGTAGCCTGATCCGCGGGGATGCGATGCGGCCGATGACCGGTTTCCTGATGCAGCGCGCAGAGCAGGCGGCGCCGGAAACCTGGTGGTTACGCTGGGTGGGGCCATGGCAGTACCAGATCTCCGCCAGCCAGATGAATCAATATACTGCTGTGCCACACACGAAAATTATCGGTGGCCGTTTCACCTTTACGCCGTTCCAGTCACTGGAATTAGGCGCATCACGCATTATGCAGTGGGGTGGGAAAGGGCGTCCGCAATCTTTGAGTAGTTTCTGGGACGGGTTCACCGGACAGGATAATACAGGGACAGATAACGAACCGGGGAACCAGCTGGCCGGGTTTGACTTCAAGTTTAAACTGGAACCGACCCTTGGTTGGCCGGTGAGTTTTTACGGACAGATGATCGGCGAGGATGAGGCTGGTTTTCTTCCTTCAGCAAATACATTCCTTGGTGGGGTGGAAGGGCACCACGGCTGGGGTAAGGATGCGGTAAACTGGTACGTTGAGGCCCACGATACAAGATCTAATATGAGCCGTACTAACTACATTTACACGCATCATATTTACAAGGATGGTTACTACCAACAGGGATATCCGTTGGGGGATGCGATGGGCGGGGATGGTCAACTCATTGCCGGTAAGATTGAACTTATTACAGAAGATAACCAGCGCTGGAGTACGCGCCTGGTTTACGCCAAAGTTAACCCGGAGAATCAGTCGATCAATAAAGCATTCCCTCATGCTGATACCTTGAAAGGTGTACAGCTCGGTTGGAGCGGGGATGTGTATCAGTCTGTTCGTCTGAATACCTCTTTGTGGTACACAAACGCTAACAACAGCGACAGCGACGATGTTGGGGCCAGCGCAGGGATAGAGATACCGTTTAGTTTATAAGGCTGAATGCTGAAAATAGAGGAGAGAGGGTGGTAGTGCTGCAGGAGGCAGTCAGTTTTTATCTCTCCACAAGCCGGCAGGGAAGCAACGGCGATGACAGCTGCTCAGGAATTGGCAAATTTTGGTTTACTGATGATGTGACATTATGAAGAAAAAACTTGTTAGATTTTCGGTGTTAGCATTGGCAATTGGGTTCTTATCGGGTTGTACAATCATCCCTGGTCAAGGATTAAATAGTCTGCGCAAGAACGTGGTTGAGCTTCCGGACAGTGACTACGATCTGGATAAACTGGTTAACGTGTATCCAATGACCCCAGGACTGATCGATCAGCTTCGTCCGGAGACTGTACTCGCTCGTCCAAACCCGCAGCTTGATAATTTACTGCGCAGTTACGAATATCGCATTGGGGTTGGTGACGTACTGATGGTTACAGTATGGGATCACCCTGAACTGACTACCCCTGCTGGTCAGTACCGTAGTGCCAGCGATACAGGTAACTGGGTCAACTCTGACGGAACCATATTCTATCCTTATATTGGCAAGGTCAAGGTGGCAGGTAAGACTCTGAGTCAGGTACGACAGGAGATCACTAGTCGCTTGACTACCTATATTGAAAGCCCGCAGGTTGATGTAAGTATTGCTGCTTTCCGTTCTCAAAAGGTATATGTTACAGGAGAGGTTGCTAAATCAGGTCAGCAACCAATTACAAATATACCGTTGACGGTAATGGATGCTGTGAATGCTGCCGGCGGATTAGAAGCTAATGCCGATTGGCGTAATGTTGTGTTGACGCATAATGGTAAAGATACAAAAATTTCTTTGTATGCGTTAATGCAAAAAGGCGATTTAACCCAGAATCATCTACTGTATCCTGGTGATATTCTGTTTGTTCCTCGTAACGATGATCTAAAAGTGTTCGTAATGGGTGAAGTTGGTAAGCAGAGTACGATGAAGATGGATCGTAGTGGTATGACCCTTGCTGAAGCATTAGGTAATGCAGATGGTTTATCTCAGACAATGAGTGATGCAACGGGAATTTTTGTTATCCGTCAGTTGAAAGGCGATAAACAGGGTAAGATTGCAAATATATATCAGCTTAATGCACAGGATGCGTCAGCAATGGTGCTAGGCACGGAATTCCAGTTGCAACCTTATGATATAGTTTATGTAACAACAGCTCCTCTTGTTCGCTGGAACCGAGTGATCTCGCAATTAGTACCGACAATCACTGGGGTCCATGATATGACAGAAACTGTTCGTTACATCAGAACGTGGCCATAATTATGTTTGATTCAATTCTCGTTGTGTGCACCGGAAATATATGCCGTTCACCTATAGGAGAAAGGGTGTTACGCAAACTTCTTCCAGGAAGAAGAATTGATTCTGCAGGGACTTCAGCATTGGTTAATTATCCTGCAGATGCTAGTGCTGTCGAGGTAGCTAGCAAGCATGGTTTATCTCTTGAAGGACATAGTGGCCGTCAATTTACAGCTAAATTGGGAAGGGAATACGAACTAATATTAGTAATGGAAAAGGAACACCTTAATAAAATAAGTTTTCTTGCACCTGAGCTTCGTGGGAAAACTATGCTTTATGGTCATTGGTTAAATCAGCGAGATATACCAGATCCGTATAGGAAAAGTAATGAGGCTTTTGAGTCAGTCTATCAGTTAATTGAAACGTCTGGACGATATTGGGCTGATAAACTTAGTGACTAAGATACGGGAAAAAATTAATGTCTTCAATTAAAAATAAAATCGATAAAACAGAGTCAGCTGAAATTGATTTAGGCCGATTAATTGGTGAGTTAATCGATCACCGTAAGTTAATTATTTCGGTAACTTCAATTTTCGTCTTGATAGCACTAGTATATGCT
Source organism: Klebsiella sp. 7-CIP_Kleb. (assembly GCF_050378655.1). Lineage (NCBI taxonomy): Bacteria > Pseudomonadati > Pseudomonadota > Gammaproteobacteria > Enterobacterales > Enterobacteriaceae > Klebsiella > Klebsiella sp. 7-CIP_Kleb. The sequence goes on along the minus strand of NZ_JBNRLJ010000001.1, from coordinate 1,115,683 downwards.
TTATTTGCAACCCCTATTTACCAATCTGATGCCCTAGTGCAAGTTGAGCAAAAACAAGGGAATGCAATTCTTAGTAGCCTAAGTCAAGTACTACCTAATGTGCAGCCACAATCTGCACCAGAGATGGCTTTATTGCAATCACGGATGATTTTAGGTAAATCAGTAGAGGATCTTAACTTACAGGCGTTAGTTACACCGGAATATTTTCCTATATTTGGAGAGGGATGGGCAAGATTACTTGGTGAGAAACCTGGTTCTATATCTGTTTCAAGATTTTCTTTATTTGGAACAGATGACGACATAGATAGTATTTATTTAACGGTCAAGGATAAAGAACATTACGTTATAACCGGAAATGGGTATGAAATTTCGGGTAAAGTAGGCGAGCAATTAAAAAATAAAAATTTATTATTAGAAGTTAATGAAATAAATGCGGTTGAAGGTTCTCGGTTCAAAATTACTTACATGAGTAGACTTAGAGCTATAAGTCTTCTTCAGAAAAACTTCACAATAGAAGAACAAGGTAAGGATACGGGGATTCTTTCCTTATCATTAGTTGGAGAAGACCCAGAACTTATCACTAAGATATTAAATAATATTACAACTAATTATTTAATGCAAAATATAGATAGACAGGCTGCTCAGGATGAGAAAAGTTTAGAATTTTTGAATAAACAACTTCCCAAAGTAAGAAGTGACCTTGACATCGCTGAGGATAAGTTAAACGATTATCGGCGGACAAAAGACTCGGTTGATCTAACTTTGGAAGCAAAATCTGTATTAGACCAAATCGTTAATGTCGAAAATCAACTTAATGAGTTGACTTTTCGTGAGTCAGAAATTTCTCAACTATACACCCGTGAGCATCCAACATATAAAGCATTAATGGAAAAACGGAAGACGTTACAGGACGAGAAAAATAAACTTAATAAAAAAGTATCTGATATGCCCGGTACGCAACAGGAGGTGTTACGATTAAGCCGAGATGTCGAGTCAGGACGGGCAGTTTATATGCAGTTACTAAATAGGCAGCAAGAGCTAAGTATCGCCAAATCTAGTGCCATAGGGAATGTTCGCATTATTGATGATGCGATTACACATCCCAAGCCTGTAAAACCTAAAAAAACAATAATAGTTATTGTTGGTTTTATTTTAGGTGTAATGGCCTCAATTAGCATAGTGCTTCTTAGAATGCTTCTACGTCGTGGTATTGAATCTCCTGAACAGCTAGAGGAAGTGGGTATTAATGTGTATGCAAGTATTCCCGTATCTGATACTCTGTCAAATTATAATCAGAAGAAAGGTATACGAATAAGAGCGGATAAACTAGAACATAAGTCATTTCTTGCAATTGCTAACCCTGCAGATATAGCAATAGAGACAATTAGAGGCCTACGAACTAGTTTACATTTTGCAATGATGGAAGCTCGAAATAATATTTTAATGATTTCGGGTGCTAGCCCTAATGCGGGTAAAACATTCGTAAGTACTAACTTAGCAGCTGTGATAGCACAAACCGGTAAAAAAGTTCTTTTCATTGATACGGATATGCGAAAAGGGTATGTTCATAAGTTATTTAATTCTACGAATGAGAATGGCTTGTCGGATATATTATCGGGAGGTATTAATATTACCGATGCAATCAAGAGAATGTCTGGTGGTGGATTTGATTATATAACTCGAGGAACAGTACCCCCTAATCCTGCTGAATTATTAATGCATCCAAGATTTGGTGAACTCCTTAAATGGGGAGGCGAGAATTACGATTTGGTCATAATTGACACTCCTCCAATTTTAGCAGTCACGGATGCAGCTATAATAGGTAATTACTCCGGCACTACTTTGTTGGTTGCTCGTTTTGAAAAAAATACAACTAAAGAGATTGAGATAAGTATAAGACGATTCGAACAAAGTGGTGTGAAGGTAAAAGGGTGTATTTTAAATGGAGTTGTAAAAAAATCCAGTAGCTATTATGGCTACGGTTATAACCACTATGGTTATAGCTATGAAAGCTCCTCCGATAAATAAAATCGAAAAGAGGGGGGAGCCCCTCTTTTTCAGATTTAAATGGTATTATTACTAATAAATACCGGTGAGTATATGTTTATTTATTTCCTGATATTGCTATTTTTGCTTTTAAGCATATTTCTTAAAAGGAAATATGATACAGTCACTTTCTTTATCTCAGTAGTTATATTATTTCTAGTCGGTTTTCTTAGAGGGGATAGCGTAGGTACAGATATTGGAATATATACATGTAATTTTAAACAAATTAGTTTTAATCCTGCGACTTGGAATTATTGTACAAAATTCGAAGATGGATTTAATTACCTTATAGCATTTTATAAAGACTTTGTTACTAAAGAACCCACACTTTTTTTTAGAGCGATTTTTATATTTGCATTTTTGGGGTTTGTGAACTTCATTCGAAAAGAAAGTGATCGACCTATATTAACTCTCTTTTTCTTTTACATTTTTTATTATTATTTTTATAATTTTAATATAATGAGACAGTTTTTTGGCCTGGGTATTATTTTAGGTCTTTATCCTTATGTTAAAACTAAAACAAGTTTACTCTTTATTACTATAGCTACAACGGCATTTCTATTCCATAATACATTATTTATACTTCTTTTTCTTCTTATCTTCAAACTCAACTGGTCTGAAGCGTTGAAGAAAAAGAAATTATTACTCATACCCGTCTTATTGAGTTACTGTCTTTTTATTCTTAAAGGACCAGTGATTAGTTTCGCTCATAGTATTTATTTCTTGAGTGAGCGATATACAATGCACCTAAGAGGAGAGGCTGCAGTTGATAGTTCAACTATTACAATTACATTGCACACTCTTTTTTGTATATTTTGTATATTTATTTCTTCTAAAAATACACCGCGAGAATATCTTTTTTCCTATGTGTTAGGTATATTTATCTTAAATGTTATGGGGGCTATAAATCCTTTATTTATACGGGTGGCAAGCTGTTTCTTGATTTTCAATATTATATATTACACCTATCTCTGGTACTATACAGAAAATCAATTGCTTAGGATTACATTCAAATTTTCAGTCATAATGTATGGATTTGTTTACTTTACTAATTCAATTATTAAGGATTTCGGTGGGATAGTCCCATACACAGTTTGGGCATTCTAAAATTATTTCTAGTGAAAGGTGGGGTTAGCATTAGATGAGTATTATTGAAATAATAAAAGAATTTAAATTAAATCCAGGGCTTAAATCCAAGTTGGCAGTTTTATTTTTTCGTTTAGCTACATATCATGCTAATAGTAATATTATACTCTATCCCTTTACATTATTTTTTTTATTAATGCATAAAATATTCAATGAGCTCATTTTTGGTGTGGAAATAAGCTACAAAGCTAAAATTGGAAATGGCTTTGTTATCTGGCATGCGTATTCTGTTGTTATTAGCTCACGTTGTAGCATCGGTAAGAACTTTCATATCAGGCAGTGTTGTACATGTGGTGCTAATAGGTCTTTAGGGGCCGGGGTAGTACGCATTGGAGACAATGTATCTATGGGTGCCAATTCATGTATTCTTGGTGATGATATTGCCATTGGTAATAACGTGAAGCTGGGGGCCGGTGTTATTTTAATGAAAGACGTACCAGATGATAGTATCATTATTGGCCATAAACCGATAATTAAAAATGCAAATGGTGATATTATATCATAATTCAAAGTGATAAGTTTATGGAGTTTTAAATGTCTACCCCTTTAGTTTCGGTTATTCTACCAGCATTTAATGCTGAGATTTTTTTACGAGAATCGATATCAAGTATTTTGAATCAGAGTCTAAAAAATATTGAATTGGTCATAATAAATGATGGGAGTACAGATTCTACGGAAGATATTATTAAATCATTCAGCGACAATAGAATTGTCTATTTGAAAAATACTATTAACTTAGGCATTATAAAAACTTTAAACAAAGGGATAGATAATGCAAAAGGGAAATATATTGCAAGAATGGACGCCGATGATATAAGTATGCCAAATAGATTGAAGAGGCAGATTGAAGTTTTAGAAAATGATGAATCGATAGATATAGTAAATATTAAAGCTTACATCCTCAATGATTCTGGAACATTTTATACAAAAAATAAAGGTAGTTTCGCAGCTAGTTCAAATACAATGAGATATTTGCAGTATCTAAGAAACATGATCATGCACCCAGGTGTCATGGTAAAAAAAGATATTATGCAGCATTTCAAATATCGGGATTCAGAAGAGGTATTGCATATTGAGGATTACGATTTATGGCTACGACTCTTTAATGCTGGATATAAATGCTTTACTATTGACGATGAGCTCCTTTATTATCGCTTTAATCCGAATAGTATCAGTCGAACTAAACAGAATGAACAGCATAACCGACTGATTGCTCTTTCTGCAAAAAATATTAAAAATGACTTTTCTTTTGAATTTTCGGTAGATTCGCTAAAATATAACTGGGGTGAATTTGATTCATTTAAATATTTCTCGTTGGATAGGTTCCATAAGGAGTTGAGAGCTTTTTTTGATAAAATAAATCAGGATGGTTCGTTAGGACCAAGTGATATGGCTGTTTTTGAAGAATTTATTTCTTTTAAAATGCTTGCTGTGTTAATATCATTTATTAAATTAGGCGGTATTCGAGGTAAAATTATTGCTGCTAGTTTCCTGCTTAGAAATATGAATATAATTCCTAGGCTTTTTTTATTAACTAACATCTTTTCAAAAAAGAAAAAATTTATAAACTGAGGAATCTATGAAAAATATCGGGCTTTTTACATCTGTGTATTTTAATAATATCGGTAACGCGTTTATTGATTTTGGTGCGCAAGCAACTATCGAGGGGGCATTACCAGATGGCTATCAGTTAGTAAAAGTTAGCCAATTTCAGTCTTTTGTGAATGCAATGCAAGCTGGGATGGGACTAAGAGAATCTCGAGTTGTACGTGCAGTCTGGAATGGTGTAATGAAAAATCATGCACATAAAATTCATGACAAATTATACACTGCGATCCCAACTAAAAAAACTATAACTTTAATGGATTATGTCAAACTAGATGCCCTGATTATTCCTGGTTGTGTACTGACAGTTCCATTTTTTAAAATTTTTGGTGCTGAATTAGAAGCATTAAAAAATAAAGGTACCGAGTTAATATTTTTGGGGGCTAGCGGTAATTATTATACAGATTATGAAGTATCATTTGTTAAAGAATATATTAAGAAACTAGAGCCAAAGGGAATTATTTTCCGTGACCATGTAGCATATGAGAACTACAAAGATATTGTTGAAGTATCACATAATGGTATTGATAATGCATTTTTTGTTAATAAAGTTACAGTACCCAAAAATATTGCAAGCGAAGATTATGTTGTATTGAATTTTGATCACCCAAAAAATGATCATATGATTCAAGAACTGTCTGGTAAGTTTAATAAAGTTGTTGTGACTAATAATAAACCTTACCCTTTGTCTTATGTAAAAAGTTTATTAGCACAAGATATTTTTGTTTCAGACACTCCTTTAGATTATCTGATCTTATTAGCTAATGCTAAGGAAGTACATTCTGATAGGGTTCATTCATGTATTCCAACTCTATCATTTGGTGGGAAATGCAGAATTTACTCGCATAGCAAAAGAGTCGCTCTTTTTGATAATGTGAATTTAAGTAATGTAAAAAACGAGGTGGTAGGTATTACTAATTTATCTACATATCAAGATGAACAAATCAATAATCTTAGGAATATTCTGAGAGAAATTTAATATTATGAAGTATTACTTACTAGTGATTGATAGAGTTAGAACTGGTGGTGCGGAACGAATATTAATTGACTACTATAATTATTTAATTAAATGTGGTCATAAAGTTGATATTTATGTGCTTTACCGTGAGGCTACGAGCAGTCCCTGGTTGGATAATCTACGTGTAACTTATGGAAGTAATAAGGAGGTAGGGGCCAGTATGGCCTCTAAACTCTTTACACATATTAAGATCTATACACGGCTGCTTACAAAAATAAACTGTGGCAAATATGATGTAATATTCACGTTTTTAGAAAAAAGTAACATTTTCTCTTATTTATCTAATTTTAAGGGTGTTAAACACGTCTGCACAGTTCACAATGTTTTATCAATTCAATATTTAAAAATTGCAAATCCGACTATAAAAAAATTGTGGGCAAAGGCAATATCGTCCATCTATAACTCTGATAAAACAACTATAATTGCTGTATCAGAGCAAGTGAAAACAGATTTAATTAATAATTTCGATGTGGATGGAGAAAATATTTTTGTTGTCAATAATTTTGTTGATTCGCATGCTATCCATATAAAAAGCAGAGAAGAGGTTACGGAATTTAATTTTTACGATGATGTAAGCTATGCTATTAATATTGGTAGGTTAAGTGATCAAAAAAACCAAGGTTCTTTATTGTATGCATTTTCTCAATATTTGAAAGATAATCCAATAGAAAATAAAGTCCATTTGTTGATAATGGGGGAAGGCGAGAACGAAGAAAATTTAAGACAAAAAATTAAAGAACTAAAATTAGAGGAAAAAGTAACTATAATTGATTTCCAGGTAAATCCATATAAGTTTCTGGCTCAATGCAAGCTTCTAGTGCTAAGTAGTAAGTTTGAAGGTTTTCCTATTGTTATTGCGGAAACCAGGAGTTTGGGGATTCCTTTTTGTGGGACACATTATTCTATTCCCCAAGAAATGTTCACTAGCAATTCTGCTTACGATATGTGCACTTTCCACGATCTATATGAGATAGAGGGAGTTGCTAAATTCAAATTAATTATGAATAGTGTTTTTTCGACAGACACATTTTCAGAAGAGTTGCTTGCTGCTACTAGCGAATGGAATTCACATAATGATAAGGAATACCAGTTTAAGCAATATTGTGAGATATCTATAAATGAAAATATACATAAAGAAAATAATAAAGACTTCCCGGATTGATATTTTCAAAAAGGGAGGGATCTATACTTTTTTAAATCCAGTTTCGTATTTACAACTTAGAAAAACTAATTTACTTGATGGTTTCACTGGTGTGTTTTGTGATGGCGGAGTTTTAGTTAAATTTATAAACTTCTTCTATCGTGAAAAACTGGAAAGATTTAGTTTTGATATGACCTCCTTAGCACCTATGGTATTCCAATATGCCGTAAAGAATCATAAGAGTATTTATATTATTGGCTCTGATGAATTATCTGTAGATAAAGCTAAAAAGGTAATTGAGGGTTCTTATCCTGGTATATTTATTATTGGACATAGGCATGGATATTTTAAGAATGAAGAGGAATTAATTAGTGTTGCTAATGGGATTATGAAACAAAATGTCGATATTGTTATTGCTGGAATGGGGTGCGGGTTACAGGAGAAATTCTTACTAGAGCTCAAATCCCAAGGTTTTGGTAAGTTGGCTTTTACATGTGGAGGTTTTTTTCATCAATTGTCAATGTCAGGCAATGCATATTATCCAACATGGATAAATCGATTTAATTTGAGATTTGTATATCGAATGGTTAAAGAAAAGCATACTAGACTAAGATATATTAGGGCTGGTATATTATTCCCTATTTTATTTATTTATGATTTGATTAGTGGATAGTATATGAAATATAAGACATTATTTTTCTTTATATCCTTATTCAGTTACAATGCTTTTTGTACTGAAAATATTCAACTTATAAAAAAATTTTCTAATTCAAATTATTTCGATGATTGGGATTATTCTATTTTCCCTCATAATTTAGAGGAGGATTTTGGAAAAAAACAGTTACAAAATAGTATTGATAAAATGGATGCAAATTTATCTAAAACTTGGATCGCAAAGGAAGATTTTCATAATAATATTTTATCTTGTAGGCTAAAGAACAATATTTCCTCTCAAGATGGAAATATTGTTTTTGTTACTTCGAAGAATAACTGCCCTAACAAATCAAAATATTCAACCGCATATTTAGATTATTATAAAGATGTTCATTATGGATATTACCAAGCGAGGATTAAATCAGCATCTAAAGGGATAAATAATGCTTTTTGGTTCAAATCAGATAATGGATATGAAATTGATATTGCTGAAATCCATTCGCCAAATATTATAAATATTACTATTCATAAATGGATTGATGGTAAACCTCTTTCTTATGGGTTTATATTCAAGACAAAATCTAACTTAAGTAGTGAATTTCATTTGTATGGAATAAAATGGCAAACTGATAATATGATTTTTTATTTTGATAATGAGCCGATTTTAAGGGTGTCCGGGTTTGGGGACAATATATATGCTGGCACTCTAAAACTTTCTACTGCAGTTAGTAGATATTCTGGATATGATTCAAAGTTCAAAATTGATAAAAATATGACCGTATCTAATGTTATTGTCGCCCCCACTTCTGAATAAGGCAGTTTAAATGGAAAATCCTTTTTTTTCAGTTATTGTCCCAATGCATAACAATAGTAAAACAATAAATCTGACATTAGATTCGTTAAAAAAGCAAACTTTCACTTCATTTGAAGTTATATTTGTAGATGATGCCTCGGATGATTTTTCTAATACAGAGAAAATAATAATTGATTCCCTATCTGGAATAGTTCCATTCACTATTGTTAGGCATATTGAAAATAAAAATGGAGCTGCTGCTCGTAATTTAGGTATCACACTTGCAAATGGTGAATATATAGCATTTTTAGATGCGGATGATGAATGGCTTCCTATTAAATTATCATATTATCATCAAGTGATTAAAAAAGTTGATATAGAAAACGAGAAAAAAGTTTTTTATAGCAAATTGAAAATAAGAGATATTGAAACAGGGAATATTATGGCTATTCGACCTAGCTATGGAGTTGATCATGAGCCGAATATGAGTATTGCGGAATATCTTTTCTCCTTAAATGGGTTTATACAGACAAGCACAATCGTGGCCCATAGATCAATACTTGATAAGGTTATGTTTAATGAGAAGTTTATTAGACACCAAGATTATGATTTTTGTATCCATTGTGATTACTTAGGGATTAAATTCCACTTTATAGATGAAGTCTTAACTATCTATAATAAATTTAATAATACGAGCGCTCGTGCTCTAAATGGGAAAAAAGAGTCTGAAGCATATTCATTGTTTTGGTTAAAGGAAATGAAGAGTATTATGCGTTTCAGGGAGCGATGCGCTTATAGAGCATATATTCTTCCGTCTAGATGTCGAATGGATAATAATAATTTAAAAGCTGTATTATATGCCATGCTTAACCTTCCTTTCACCGGGTTTCGTGCAATAAAATTCAAGGTTTTAAATAAAATAAAATTGAGGTGATTTAGTTGAATAAGAAAATATTATTTAACTCCATATGGATGGTGTCTGAAAAAATTGTCTCAATTTTTGGCCTTTTTTTTGTTACATCATTTGTCGCTAAGTATGTTGGGCCATATATTTATGGGGAAATAGCTTACGTATCATCATTGTTTCAAATTACTTTAGTGATAGCTCAACTCGGCAGTGATGTTATTATTTTTAAGCGCTTAAGCAAGAATAAGAAATCTGGTATACGGCTACTAAAGACTACAGTTCCTATTAGAATTTTTATTTATAGTCTTGTTTCTATCCCGATTGTCATCTTGAATTTTGATATCAATAGCCATACTATAAATTATTTCATTATAGCATCATTCTTTGCTTGTTTGTTTTCATCCTTAGATGTTTATAGTATTTACTATAATGTTCGTTTGGAGTCAAAAAAAAATGCAATGATAAATGTTGTCGGGTTAGTTATAAGTCTAATAATTCGATGGGTTATTGCCTATTTTAAATTACCTGCTGAAACATTATCAATACCTATTGTAGTGACTACTCTGATACCTTTCATTTTACGTAGCATAATGTTTAATCGTATGGAAAACGATGGTGTCAATATCAACAGAAGAAAAGTCTTTAAATATTCTCGATACCTCTTGTTAACAGGGATGACATTTGTCATCTCAGCTGTATCTGTTGCTATATATACACGTCTATCTATCTGGTTTCTTGATTATTTTTATGGGAAATCTTATGTAGGTATTTTTTCCATAGCAGTCTCATTAGCTAGTTCATGGTCGTTTGTTTTACTCGCGATTATTACTTCCAGTTTTCCACAGATTTTTTCGGAAAATAAAGATTTAGAAGCAATAAGAAAAGCAGGTAACTTGGGGCGAGTGATTTTAGTTATATCCATTTTTATAATAATTTTTATTTATTTAATCGGTGGGTATTTGCTTCAACTTTTGTATGGAGAAAAATACTCTAGTTCTTTTGAACCCTTGATAATATTGTCTATATCAACAATGGTTTCATCTTTAGGCGTTATTTCTTCTCGTTTTATTGCCAAATATTCTGGTTATTCATATTTAGCTAAAAAAACTATCGTTGTTTTATTTTTAAGTGCATGTTTTAATTATTATTCTGTTAAGTATTATGGGATGCAGGGAGCTGCTTGGGCGACGTTAGCTACTGAGCTGTTCTCTCTCACAGTTTTAAATTATTTCTTTAAGCATGGAATTGTGTTTAAAGTGCATAAAAATATCCTGTTTAGGACTTCATCAAAGGTTAGTTAAATAATGTCCTAATAATGCTTGCAATGAATTATATTTCAACTAAAAGTTAATTACTATGAAAATACTCAAGCGAAGAACTCACTCAAAAACCAATGCATCTTTGATCTCCATCGTACAACGTTTTTTTGATGTATCAGTAATCATTTTTGGTTTATGTTTTGTATATTATGTTGCTGGCATTGATATATCAAGTAATCTATTTTTGAACGCGTTGATTGTTCTTTTTGTATTCCAGATGATTGGCGGGGTTACGGATTTTTATAGGTCCTGGCGTGGCGTAAGATTAATTTCTGAACTTAAGCTTGTTTTGCAGAACTGGAGTTTGAGCTTAATTATTGCTGTTGGTTTTATTTCTCTTTCAACACACCTTCAAATTAATTTTGATATTTATATGTGTTGGTATGTTGTTGTCTCATTTGGGATTGTGCTTTGTCGAATTTTAATCAGGTACTGCTTCGGAAAACTGAGGCGTTTTGGTTATAATACCCGCCGTGTCGCAATAGCTGGTTCTATGGAAGCTGGTATCGAGCTGTTGAAAAGCTTTAATGATGAGCCATGGCTTGGTTTTAAAGTTGAAGGGATCTATAATGACAATGTTATTCACACTGCGGGTATAAGATATGTAGGGGATTTTGAACAACTAATTGCTGATGCAAAAAACGGTAAACTCGACCGTATTTACATAGCAATGAATATGAGTGATGAAAAGAAAATAAAGTTATTGGTTAGGCAATTAACGAATACTACTTGCTCTGTTATGTTGATTCCAGATATATTTACGTTTAATATTCTTCAGTCACGTACTGAGGAAGTCAATGGGGTTCCTGTCGTCCCCTTATTTGATACACCTTTAAACGGCATTAATATGGTTTTTAAAAGATTAGAAGATATCATTTTGTCAATTCTTATATTAACCTTAATATCCCCAGTTCTCATCATTATTTCGTTTGCTGTGAAACTAACCTCTTCAGGGCCTGTTATCTTTAGGCAAACTAGATATGGTATGGATGGCAAGCCTATTAAGGTTTGGAAATTTCGTTCAATGAAGGTCATGGAAGATGGTGGTGTCGTTACTCAGGCTAAACAAAATGATATCCGTGTCACAAGAGTTGGGCGGTTTTTGAGACGTACCTCTTTGGACGAGTTACCCCAGTTTTTTAATGTGCTTTCGGGTGAAATGTCTATTGTAGGCCCGAGGCCACATGCTGTTGCTCATAACGAACAATATAGAGATCTCATTGAAGGATATATGCTACGCCATAAAGTAAAACCTGGGATCACTGGTTGGGCCCAGATAAATGGTTGGCGGGGGGAAACTGATACTCTTGAAAAAATGCAAAAGAGAGTAGAGTATGACCTTGATTATATTAGAGAATGGAGTATTTGGTTTGATTTATATATTATAATATTGACCGTGTTTAAAGGGTTTGTCAGTAAAACGGCGTATTAAATATATGTTCATAATCTAATGAAAAATGTAGTGTCTATAGTTTAATTTGTGTGTCTCTTAGAATAATTATGCAATATTATATTTTCTGGCATTCCCAACATAGTGATAAAAAAGTTTTTTTACTATATCCTTTGTTTAACTTACGCTAAAATAATCACTACATTTAAGCTGCGAACGTGTCGCAGTGACCACACCAGACAGGAGTATGTAATGTCCAAGCAACAGATCGGGGTCGTCGGTATGGCAGTGATGGGGCGTAACCTTGCGCTAAACATCGAAAGCCGTGGTTATACTGTCTCCGTGTTCAACCGCTCCCGTGAAAAGACTGAAGAAGTGATTGCCGAGAACCCAGGCAAGAAACTGGTCCCTTACTACACAGTACAGGAGTTTGTTGAATCCCTCGAAACACCACGTCGTATCCTGTTGATGGTGAAGGCCGGGGCTGGCACCGACAGTGCCATCGATTCCCTGAAGCCTTACCTTGATAAAGGCGACATCATCATTGATGGCGGCAACACCTTCTTCCAGGACACCATCCGTCGTAACCGTGAGCTGTCTGCCGAAGGTTTTAACTTTATCGGTACCGGTGTTTCCGGTGGTGAAGAGGGCGCTCTGAAAGGGCCTTCTATCATGCCTGGTGGGCAGAAAGAAGCCTATGAGTTAGTTGCTCCGATTCTGAAGCAGATTGCTGCAGTTGCTGAAGATGGTGAGCCATGTGTGACCTATATCGGTGCTGACGGTGCTGGCCATTATGTGAAGATGGTTCATAACGGCATTGAGTATGGTGACATGCAGCTGATTGCTGAAGCTTATGCGCTGTTGAAAGGCGGTCTGGCACTTTCCAACGAAGAGCTGGCGCAAACCTTCACCGAATGGAACGAAGGCGAGTTGAGCAGCTACCTGATCGACATTACCAAAGATATCTTCACCAAGAAGGATGAAGAAGGTAAATACCTCGTTGATGTCATTCTTGATGAAGCAGCAAACAAAGGTACCGGTAAGTGGACCAGTCAGAGCTCACTAGATCTTGGGGAACCTCTGTCCCTGATCACGGAGTCTGTGTTTGCTCGCTATATTTCTTCGCTTAAAGATCAGCGTGTAGCCGCTTCAAAAGTGCTGAGTGGTCCGCAGGCTAAGCCGGCCGGTGATAAAGCTGAATTTATTGAGAAAGTACGTCGTGCACTGTACCTCGGTAAAATCGTTTCCTATGCTCAGGGCTTCTCCCAACTGCGCGCTGCTTCTGACGAGTACAACTGGGATCTGAACTACGGCGAAATTGCTAAGATTTTCCGTGCTGGCTGCATTATTCGTGCGCAGTTCCTGCAGAAGATCACCGATGCTTATGCGCAAAACGCTGGCATTGCTAACCTCCTACTGGCACCATACTTCAAACAGATCGCTGATGACTATCAGCAAGCGCTGCGTGATGTGGTGGCCTATGCCGTGCAGAACGGCATCCCGGTTCCGACATTCTCTGCTGCTATTTCCTACTACGACAGTTATCGCTCCGCAGTCCTGCCGGCTAACCTGATCCAAGCTCAACGCGACTATTTCGGTGCTCATACCTATAAGCGCACTGATAAAGAAGGCGTATTCCATACTGAGTGGATGGAATAATTTTCTACAAAGACAATCAAATCCCGGTTATCTACTAACCGGGATTTTTCTATAAAACTCTCTCTATTTAAATACTTTCTGTTAAGGATGTTTATCCTCCTATTAGAGTTCTGATGCTTGTCCTCTACCATCCCATGTCAGTTTCTTGACATGTACTAAGACAGAGAGTAAAACCGCCACAAGTGTTGATTACAGGGTGGTTACTAAGCCGCCGTCCAGTTAACTGATTAAAGTGTGATCGAATGAAAATTACTATTTCCGGTACAGGTTATGTTGGTTTATCGAACGGTGTCCTGATTGCGCAAAACCACGAAGTGGTGGCCCTGGATATCGTACAGGCCAAAGTGGATATGCTTAACCAGAAGATCTCTCCGATTGTGGATAAAGAGATTCAGGAATATCTGGCAGAAAAACCGTTAAATTTCCGTGCTACCACGGACAAGCACGACGCCTATCGTAATGCCGACTACGTGATCATTGCGACGCCGACCGATTACGATCCCAAAACCAACTACTTCAACACCTCTACAGTGGAAGCGGTTATTCGCGATGTCACAGAGATCAACCCGAACGCGGTGATGATCATTAAATCGACCATCCCGGTGGGGTTCACCCGCGACATCAAAGAACGTTTAGGGATTGATAATGTTATTTTCTCTCCTGAGTTCCTGCGTGAAGGCCGTGCGCTGTACGACAACCTGCACCCATCGCGCATTGTCATTGGTGAGCGCTCTGCGCGTGCCGAACGTTTCGCAGACCTGCTGAAAGAAGGCGCGATCAAGCAGGATATCCCGACCCTGTTTACCGACTCCACTGAAGCGGAAGCGATCAAACTGTTCGCGAACACCTATCTGGCGCTGCGCGTTGCCTATTTCAACGAGCTCGACAGCTATGCTGAAAGCCAGGGGCTGAACAGCAAGCAGATTATCGAAGGGGTATGCCTGGATCCGCGTATCGGCAACCACTATAACAACCCGTCCTTTGGCTATGGCGGCTACTGCCTGCCGAAAGATACTAAGCAGCTGCTGGCGAACTACGAATCGGTCCCGAACAATATCATCGCGGCTATCGTGGATGCTAACCGTACCCGTAAAGACTTTATTGCGGATTCTATTCTCGCCCGTAAGCCGAAAGTAGTGGGTGTATATCGCCTGATCATGAAGAGCGGGTCAGACAACTTCCGTGCCTCTTCTATTCAGGGGATTATGAAGCGCATCAAGGCGAAAGGTATTCCGGTTATTATCTATGAACCAGTGATGCAGGAAGATGAGTTCTTCAATTCCCGCGTCGTGCGCGATCTGGATGCCTTCAAACAAGAGGCGGATGTCATCATTTCCAACCGTATGGCGGAAGAGCTGGCGGATGTCTCAGAAAAGGTTTATACCCGCGATCTGTTTGGTAACGATTAATCCTGCCTGTCTGACACTGGCGGCTCCTCGCCGCCAGTATGCTTCTTTATCTCCCCGCTATATCCCTCACTGCGCGTATTTCTCGCACATTCAGATTAACCTCAATAAATTGTGATGGACATTACGATCCTGCACGAAACCCGTTGCGGGTTGAAAACAGGTCCGATAAGTTAAACTTACCTTGTGAAGAGCTACCGTCACTGTGATGTAGATGCCGGAGATAAGCGCCGGGAGGTAAAACAAAGCCTGCAACGCAGGCTTTTGTTATTTATGCCCTGGGGAAATACGAGGGACTGGGCGCGAATAGCGTTATTTTTTTTCTTGCCTTAAGGCCATGCCAAAACGCAGAATGAACGGTCATTCTGTCATATCATTTTTTTATCTCTTAATATTATCTTAATCTAATTGCAATATGGAGCGGGACTTACCACTTGCGTTTATTAAACGTCAGTTTCGTTTTCTTTCTGTCTTTCAGATATGAAATTAAAAAGAAAACAGACACAGCAAGTAGTATGGCAGCCACCACTAAGAAAAACAGGTTTTCCATAATATCTACCACAGCTTTAGTTGGTTGAATCATTAGCAAGTTAAGCAATATGTCAGCGTGGAAGGTGCTTTATTGCGATCTCTAACATATCCTGTTCTTAAGAAAATTCCTATAGAAAGTAATGTCTTTTATTTATCAGGAGAAAATGCTGAAGGAGCCATTAAAAATAGTATTGAAAAGAGTGACAGCAGGGGACCAGGCTTATAGTTGTTGTCTTTTTCGCTGGCGGGTAGATGAAACTGGTTTCAGCACCGTCGTTAAAACCAGTAAAAATTATTCTTTAGTACAAAAAATTATAGCCTGTGCCAGGCTCGGATAAAGAAATGAATGATAAATGAAGGCAATACGGGAGGTTTATCCATTGCCGCAATCAGCTGATCGCGGCAGGGCAGAGACAGGTTAGATCTGATAGTAATCCTTATACCACTCAACGAAGTTCTTCACGCCTTCCTTCACTGACGTCTGCGGCTTGAAACCCACCAGGTCATATAGCGGTTGGGTGTCTGCGCTGGTGTCCAGTACATCGCCCGGCTGGATCGGCATCATATTCTTCTTCGCCTCCATCCCCAGCGCCTCTTCCAGAGCGGTGATGTAGTCCATCAGTTCCACCGGCGAGCTGTTGCCAATGTTATAGACCCGATACGGCGCGGAACTTGTCGCCGGGGAACCGCTCTCAACGGTCCAGTCGGCATTAGCCTGCGGGATCACATCCTGGACGCGCATCACCGCCTCGACGATGTCGTCGATGTAGGTGAAGTCGCGCTTCATTTTGCCGTAGTTGTAAACGTCTATACTTTTCCCTTCCAGCATCGCTTTCGTAAACTTGAACAGCGCCATATCCGGGCGTCCCCACGGACCATAGACCGTAAAGAAGCGCAGGCCGGTAGTCGGGATGCCGTACAGATGGGAATAGGTATGCGCCATCAGCTCATTGGCTTTCTTAGTGGCGGCGTACAGGGAGACCGGATGATCGACGGAATCCTCCGTGGAGAACGGCATTTTGCGGTTAAGGCCGTAAACCGAACTGGAGGAGGCGTACACCAGGTGTTTCACTTTGGTGTGACGGCAGCCCTCCAGAATGTTCAGATACCCCATCAGGTTAGCGTCCGCGTAGGCATAGGGGTTTTCCAGCGAATAGCGCACGCCCGCCTGGGCCGCCAGGTGGATCACGCGGTCAAATTGTTCTGCGGCGAACAGCTTCGCCATTCCCTCACGGTCGGCAAGATCCAGCTGCTGGAAACGAAATGCCGGAGATGTCAGACGATCCAGGCGAGCCTGCTTCAGGCTGACGTCATAATAGTCATTCATGTTGTCGATCCCGACAACATCATGCCCTTCATTCATCAGGCGCTGCGCGATATGAAAGCCGATAAAACCTGCGGCACCAGTGACCAAAAACTTCATATTTTTCCTCCGGGGTGTGGATATCCCGTTCTACATAAGTGCCGATTTTACACTGGCTTGCTGTTGGGATCACTTGCTTTACAGTTGCAGAGTGTGCGTTGACATGAAGCTGGCCGGGAAAATCAAATGCTTTAATGCAAATGATTTGCATTTGAAATCGAGTCAAACCATCACTATGGTTACACGGAAAAAAACAGTTTGCAGGAATCAGCCCATACAAGTTCGATATCTTGAAAAAACATGACATGTATTTCCGAATGAAGAGGTATTGTTGTTCGTGAAATTCGAATTAATTAGTGTTGTTGTCACCAGAGATAACTTGTAATCAAAGGATGTATAGCAAGCTATTGAATGTTTTAACATTGTATCAAAAGTGTTCCATTCATACCTTGAATTAATTCACACCGCTTTTTGATTTTTATTCTGTATAACCAGCGCTATAATGCGGCGCTACCTTGTTGGGTACTAAGCGATGTTGAGTGTGCTGCACTTCGTAATGGTGATAGTGCGGCTTTGCCATGATATCAACGACCGAAGTGATGCTGAGAGGGATGATAGCCCGGCACTGAGCGCATCTCTCTGCTTCAGAGAGATTCCTTTAGCTGTTTGGGAAAGTCCTGATAGCGAAAGGACATAGAAGCAAGCAAAGTGACCGCTGTTTGGCCGACTTGCCGTTTCCAGCACAATGAGAGCGTGGTTCATGTTCCGCTAACTTTAGCTGATGACATATACAAATTACTGCAGGCACTACGCATTTTGGTTGCGAAAGCCAATGGCGGTAGCGTGCCTGCGGTCGTTTGCTACTTCAGAAAATTGTATGTAATTCATTGAAAAACGAGAGAGAGTATGAAGATTCTTGTCACCGGGGGCGCAGGCTTTATCGGTTCTGCCGTGGTTCGTCATATCATTGAAAATACCCTGGACGAAGTCCGTGTGATGGACTGCCTGACCTACGCCGGCAACCTTGAATCCCTGGCGCCGGTTGCCGGGAGTGAACGCTACTCGTTTTCCCAGACCGATATCACCGATGCCGCTGCCGTGGCGGCCCAGTTCAGCGAGTTCCATCCGGATATCGTGATGCACCTGGCTGCAGAAAGTCATGTGGACCGTTCCATTGATGGCCCGGCCGCCTTCATCCAGACCAACGTGATCGGCACCTTCACTCTGCTGGAGGCAGCCCGCCACTACTGGTCCGGGCTTGTAGAGGAACAGAAGCAGGCCTTCCGCTTCCACCACATCTCCACCGATGAGGTGTACGGCGACCTGCACGGCACCGATGACCTGTTCACCGAAGAAACCCCGTACGCGCCGAGCAGCCCGTACTCCGCCTCCAAAGCGGGCAGCGACCATCTGGTTCGCGCCTGGAACCGCACCTACGGCCTGCCGGTGGTGGTGACCAACTGCTCCAACAACTACGGTCCGTATCACTTCCCGGAAAAACTGATCCCGCTGACTATCCTTAATGCCCTGGCGGGTAAACCGCTGCCGGTATATGGCAACGGGGAGCAGATCCGTGACTGGCTGTATGTTGAGGACCATGCCCGTGCGCTGTACAAAGTGGCGACCGAAGGCAAGAGCGGCGAGACCTACAACATCGGCGGTCATAACGAGCGTAAAAATATCGATGTGGTGCGCACCATCTGCACCATTCTCGACAAGGTGGTGGCGCAGAAGCCGGGAAACATCACCCACTTTGCTGACCTGATCACTTTTGTCACCGACCGTCCGGGACATGACCTGCGTTATGCCATTGATGCCACGAAAATCCAGCGCGATCTGGGCTGGGTGCCGCAGGAAACGTTCGAGAGCGGAATTGAGAAAACTGTGCACTGGTACCTGAACAACCAGACCTGGTGGCAGCGTGTGCTGGACGGCTCCTATGCCGGCGAGCGTCTTGGCCTGAATAAATAAAAAAGGAACTGAAGATGAAGGGCATTGTTCTGGCCGGCGGCTCCGGCACGCGTTTATATCCCATCACCCAGGGCGTCTCCAAGCAGCTGCTGCCTATCTACGACAAGCCGATGATTTTCTACCCGGTGTCTGTCCTGATGCTGGCGGGCATTCGCGATATCCTTATCATCTCCACGCATGACGACATGCCTTCCTTCCAGCGCCTGCTGGGTGACGGGTCGCAGTTCGGGGTGAACTTCAGCTACGCCATTCAGCCGTCGCCGGACGGTCTGGCGCAGGCCTTTATCATTGGCGAGAGGTTTATCGGCAACGATGCCTGCGCCCTGGTGCTGGGGGATAATATCTACTTTGGCCAGAGCTTCGGTAAAAAGCTGGAAGCAGCGGCGGCGAAGACCTCCGGTGCCACGGTGTTTGGTTACCAGGTGCTGGATCCGGAGCGCTTTGGCGTGGTGGAGTTTGACGAGCACTTTAAAGCGCTGTCAATTGAAGAGAAACCATTAAAGCCGAAATCAAATTGGGCCGTAACTGGTCTCTATTTCTACGACAATAACGTGGTGGAGATGGCGAAGGACGTTAAGCCTTCAGCACGCGGGGAACTCGAGATTACCACTCTCAACCAGATGTATCTGGAGCGCGGTGACCTGCATGTTGAACTCCTGGGGCGCGGCTTTGCCTGGCTGGATACAGGCACTCATGACAGCCTGATGGACGCATCACAGTTCATTCACACCATTGAGAAGCGTCAGGGGATGAAGGTCGCGTGCCTGGAAGAGATCGGTTACCGCAACAAATGGTTGTCGGCGGAAGGGGTGGCGGCTCAGGCCGAACGCCTGAAGAAAACCGAGTACGGTGCTTATCTCAAGCGCCTGCTGAACGAGCGTTAATGCCTTCTTCGTCAACGACAGGATACAGAGAATGAAGATTTTACTGATTGGCAAGAATGGCCAGGTGGGCTGGGAGCTGCAGCGTTCCCTGTCCACCCTCGGCGACGTGGTCGCGGTGGATTATTTTGATAAAGAGCTTTGCGGTGACCTGACGAACCTGGCAGGCATCGCGCAGACCGTGCGTACCGTCCGCCCGGATGTGGTGGTGAATGCCGCCGCGCACACGGCCGTGGACAAGGCAGAAAGCGAGCGGGAGCTCTCCGACCTGCTGAACGACAAAGGGGTGGCGGTGCTGGCGGCGGAGTCGGCGAAGCTCGGTGCCCTGATGGTGCACTATTCCACCGACTATGTGTTCGACGGCGCCGGCAGCCATTATCGCCGGGAAGATGAGGCAACCGGCCCGCTGAACGTCTACGGTGAAACCAAGCGTGCCGGTGAGCTGGCCCTGGAGCAGGGCAACCCGCGTCACCTGATTTTCCGTACCAGCTGGGTGTATGCCACCCGCGGCGCCAACTTTGCCAAAACCATGCTCCGCCTGGCGGGGGAGAAAGAGACCCTCACCATCATTGATGACCAGCATGGGGCGCCCACCGGCGCTGAGCTGCTGGCAGACTGCACGGCGACGGCAATCCGTGAAACGCTGCGTAATCCGGCGCTGGCCGGCACGTATCACCTGGTGGCCAGCGGTGAAACCAGCTGGTGCGACTATGCCCGCTATGTGTTTGAGGTGGCGAGAGCGCACGGTGCCGAGCTGGCGGTGCAGGAAGTGAAGGGCATTCCGACGACGGCCTATCCTACGCCGGCGAAGCGTCCGCTCAACTCGCGCCTGTCGAATGAAAAATTCCAGCAGGCATTCGGGGTGACTCTCCCGGACTGGCGTCAGGGTGTGGCTCGCGTGGTAACAGAAGTCCTGGGCAAATAAACGGTTAGCAAAAGATGAACATTATTAAAACAGATATTCCTGACGTGCTGATTTTTGAACCGCGCGTGTTTGGTGATGCGCGAGGCTTCTTCTTTGAGAGCTTCAGCAGCAAGGTGTTTAATGAGGCGGTGGGCCGTCAGGTGGAATTCGTCCAGGACAACCATTCCCAGTCCCAGAAAGGCGTATTGCGCGGGTTGCACTATCAGCTGGATCCGCACGCTCAGGGCAAGCTGGTCCGCTGTGTGGAAGGTGAGGTGTTTGACGTGGCAGTGGATATCCGTCGTTCATCGCCTACCTTTGGTAAATGGGTGGGCGCGGTGCTCAGCGCAGAGAATAAACGTCAGCTGTGGATCCCGGAAGGATTCGCCCACGGGTTTATGGCGCTGAGCGACACGGTGCAGTTTGTCTATAAAGCGACGAATTACTACGCGCCGCAGTCAGAACGGAGCATCATCTGGAACGATCCGGAGATAGGGATTAACTGGCCGGCGCTGAGCGACTGCGTGCTGTCGCTGTCGGAGAAAGACCTGCGGGCACATACTCTGGCCACTGCGGAAGTCTACGCTTAAGTATAAATATTCTTGTTCGATAATGGATATCACAAGTTACTATCAAAAATAATAATAAAAAATAATTTTTATCCTAAAGGTAATCGATTAATGAATTATAAAGCAATGAAGCCTAAAGTTATCGCTTCTATTGTATTATTTAATCATTCCTATGATGATATTAAAGATACGTTTCTCTCATTATGCCATGAAGAGAGCGTTGAAAAAATAATCTTCGTTGATAATGGTGGTTGTCAGTGGGCGGCATCATTGAATGAACCTAAGGTGAGCTATATCAAGTCTCCTTACAACTGTGGTTTTGGTGCTGGACATAATCTTGCAATAAAAGCAAGTGCAGACTTTGACGGTTATTTCTTGATATGTAATCCGGATATTAGCTTTGATAAGCAGTCACTTGATAAATTAGTTTCGTTTGCGTGGGAAAATGAGTATAGTTTTGTTTCCCCGCAAATAATATATAGAAATGGTGAGAGACAATATAGTTGCCGTCTACTACCTACTCCCGGTAATCTTTTTTTAAGACGTTTCTTTCCAGTGACTGCAATAAAGTACGATGTTAAATATGAACTGAAAGATGCAGCCTATGATGAGATATTTTCCCCACCAACGGTATCTGGCTGTTTCATGTTATTAAGTAATGTATTATTACAAAAACTTAACGGTTTTGATGAACGATACTTTATGTATCTGGAAGATGTAGATTTATGTCGCCGAGCATTACAGCTAACCAAAATATATTATTATCCTGGAACAACTATTGTCCATGCCTTTAATAAAGGTTCGTATAAAAGCAAATTATTACTTTGGTACCATATTCGCTCCGCAGTCTCCTATTTTAATAAATGGGGATGGTTTCTTGATCGTAAAAGACATGCGTATAATAAGCAAGCCATATATGAAATTCCCAAAAAAATAATTTAATATTATTTGCCATAAAATACGAGTTTAAAATGAAAAACCCTCATCAAAAACTTTCATCATCACCATTAGCAGTGGTGCGCAGTATTGCCACTCACTGGAGTATTATTCTGCAGATGGCTAAACGTGATGTTGTTGGAAGATATAAAGGTTCTGTGATGGGCCTGCTTTGGTCTTTTCTGAACCCTTTATTTATGTTAACAGTATATACTTTTGTCTTCTCCGTGGTATTCAAAGCCAGATGGTCAACTGGTGGGGATGAAAGCAGGACACAGTTTGCTATAATTTTATTTGTCGGAATGATAGTTCATGGTTTTTTAAGTGAAGTGGTAAATAAAGCACCGTTGATTATTTTGGGAAATACAAACTATGTGAAGAAAGTTATATTTCCATTGGAAACGCTGCCTGTTATCTCTTTATTTGCGGCATTATTTCATACTTGTATCAGCCTTTGTGTGTTACTGATGGCGTTTTTCATTTTTAATGGATATTTACATTGGACCATAGTATTTTTACCTGTGGTCTTTTTCCCTTTAATTATTTTTTGCCTTGGCATTTCGTGGATCTTAGCATCACTTGGCGTATTCCTAAGAGATGTAAGTCAAACTACGGTAATCATTACTACAGTATTAATGTTTTTATCACCGGTATTCTTCCCTATAAGCGCCTTGCCTGAAAAGTATCATATCTGGATCATGCTCAATCCATTAACCTTTATTATTGAACAAGCCCGAACGGTTCTTATTTGGGGTGGTATGCCTAATTTTATCGGTCTGTTTTTATATTCTTTGGGTGCCTTAGTCATAGCCTGGATGGGTTTTGCCTTCTTCCAGAAAACCAGGAAGGGATTTGCTGATGTCCTCTAATGAAATTGCCATTCAAGTTACAAACCTGAGTAAATGTTATCAGATATATGCGCGTCCAACTGATCGTCTAAAACAGTTTTTTGTGCCGAAACTTCAACAGGTGGTCCGCAGAGAGCGAAACTGCTATTTTCGTGAGTTTTGGGCCCTCGATGACGTTTCCTTCAGTATCAAAAAAGGGGAAACGGTAGGTATTATTGGACGAAATGGTGCCGGGAAGTCGACTTTGCTGCAGATTATCTGCGGCACACTAACCCCCTCCGCTGGAGATGTACGTGTTAATGGGCGTATTGCTGCATTACTTGAATTAGGTGCTGGGTTCAACCCGGAGTTTACCGGTCGTGAGAACGTTTATTTAAATGGTTCGGTATTAGGTTTAACCAAAGAGCAGATTGCGGCTAAGTTTGCTGAAATTGAAGAATTTGCAGATATCGGCCAGTTCATTGATCAACCCGTAAAAACATACTCTAGCGGTATGTATGTCCGTTTAGCCTTTGCCGTTCAAGCATGTGTTGAACCGGAAATTTTGATTGTTGATGAGGCGTTAGCTGTTGGCGATATTGGCTTCCAGTATAAATGCTATAAACGGATGGAAGCATTACGTGCGAAAGGTGTAACCATCATTATGGTAACTCATTCAACAGGCAGCATCCTTGAGTATGCTGATCGCTGCCTGGTGATGGAACACGGAAAACTAATCGGTGATACCAATGATGTTCTCGCTGCAGTTCTGGCCTATGAGAAAGGGATGATCCTGGCCAACGATAAACCAGAGCCTACAAAACTTGCAGAGAACCGCTCTTCTGAAACTTGCAGTTTGGAAGACCTCAAAAGCATTCAGTTACATACTGCTAATGAAGAAATTGGGGAAAAACGTTTTGGTACTGCGCGTGCTATTATTAAAAATCTTACCATCTACAAATCAGATGGTACGACTTTGACAGAGAAACCACTCATCAAATCAGGTGAAGAAGTTACATTTGATTTCACCATATTAGCTACCGAAGAGATTAAGGATGTTGCTCTTGGCCTTTCCATATCCAAAGCTCAGGGAGGGGATATTTGGGGAGATAGTAATATTGGCGCAGGTTCGCCAATTACACTTCGTCCAGGTAGTCAGCGTATCGTTTATAAAGCAACGCTGCCTATAAATTCGGGCGATTACCTAATACACTGCGGCCTCGCTATGGTTGGCAACGGTGCTCGAGAGGAGCTTGATCAACGTCGCCCGATGATGAAAATAAAGTTTTGGTCGGCCAGAGAGCTAGGCGGGGTCATTCATGCTCCGTTAAAAATCATTACAAATGGAGAGTAAAACATGTTTGCTGTTTTTCTTCCTCCATATCCGTTCAGAGGGGTGAAAGCCCCTTATTTATGGCTTTTTTTAAAGTATTTGCATTGTTCAAACGAAAAGATACTTTTTATCACAAGTCCTGATTATGTTGAAGTAATAAACGATGAAACACAACATTCCCGTTGGGAGTTTGATGCTGCCTCGATGGCATCTTTAGGATATTCTATTCCTGATGAACAAAGCCTTGCCAGACATGAATATCTGTACCTTGATCATGCTTTGTATGAAACCATGTTGGCTCAACATCATCATGACCCCATAAAATCATTTACCACATTTTTAACCGAATCTATTTCCGAGCTTGAAAATGAGTTGTTTTCTTTACTTACAAAGGAAATAATTCAACGCGTTGATGCTTTTGTCTCTATCTGCAACTGTCCATCGCTTGAAAAAGTCGCAAGAGCTTTAAATAAAGAGGTTATACACCTTGAGATCGGGCCATTGCGAGCCCCGATGTATCGCAATACAGCATATCTGGATTTCACCGGCGTTAATGGTAATACCGAGGCTCGGGCACGCTATGAATCTTGCCAGACGGAAATTAATATTACGTGCTCAATGAATGATTTGCATCGTTATTTTCTTGAAGCAATCTCATTACCTTCGTCAAGTGAAAACCAAGTTGCTGGGATTGTGTTACAGGTAGAAGACGATTCCAATATCATTGCTTACAGCCATAATTTTACGAATATATCTCTAATTTCTTATGTTCGTCAACAGCATTCTCTCGAGAATATATTAGTTCGGGCGCATCCCGGGAGTTTGTTTCGTTTACGAGATGACATATTTAGCATTGATGCATCGGCAAACAGCCTCGAATTTATTCAAAAATGTCATTCTATTTATACTATTAACTCAAGCGTTGGCTTAGAGGCGCTTTTATGCGAGAAAAAGACTAATATTCTCGGTGATTGTTCCTATGCTTTTGTCGCTGAGGAGGCCTCAGGTCCCAACAGAGTAAATGCCATGGCATTTTATCTGTTTGCTTATCTGGTGCCCTTTGAACTTATATTTAATCTGGAATATTTGCGATTCAGGTTGGACCATCCAGCAGAACTGGATATCGTACGTAAACACCTGCAATTTTATTCTAAAATGCCGGATGAGCGTGAAGAAAACAGCCATACGCTGTCAACATTAATAAACGAAGCGATTTCCAAAGATATCACCATGAGAACCATTTTAGAAAACTCATTAGCCGAGAATAACAAACAACTTGAAGATTTGAAAACGCAACTTGCTGCCGAGGTTACTGAGCGCGAAAAATTAGCTGCAGCGATTACCAAACTCCAGCAAACGGCAGACTTGGCAGCAAAAGACAGGGATATATTAGTTTCCGCCCTGGCAGTCAAACAAGATGAAGTAGATCGTATGCGCAGAAGTCTGTCGTGGAAGTTAACCATGCCAGTTCGTATGTCTGGTAGGATTTCCCGAGGTGAATTTAGCACTATAAAAGCAATGATGAGGGAATACACGACTTCCGGTAATAATGTTTTTTCTCGCTATATTTTATCGGGTGGACTTCTTTCAAAATCGAAATATAAAACGGCTATTCGTCTTCTATTGTCAGGAAACTGGTCAGGGATGGTTGATGGTTTTAAACGTGTTTTAAGCCGAGCTGCTATCGACTCTTCACCAGCTACGCCATTTGTCGATACTGGAACGGTAAGAATTCTTGCTACTCAGCATACCCTATTCGTTGCACATTTGATTGAAAAGAATCTGCTTGATTGCGGAATTAAGGGCCATGTCAGTACTGCTTATTCCGTTGAGCAGGATATGGGGCAGATGCACATTGTAGTTTGTCCGCAAATGTTCAAACAACTGCCCCGTAACTACATTGCTTTCCAGATGGAGCAGTCGGTCAACTCAAGATGGTTTACCGATGAGTATTTTTCTCGTCTCAATAATGCTGTTGCTATTTTTGATTATTCCTTGAAAAATATTGAATATTTACTGGATAAAGGCATTCCGTATCAGAAATTGTTTTATATGCCGATTTCCAGCTTTCCAGATTACCCAGCCCATTTAGCAGATAACGGTTATGTACTGGATGATCAGAAAGGTGATATACACGCAGATGTTCTATTCTATGGCGATCCAAACTGTGAGCGCCGCAAGGCCTATCTTCAGGAATTGAAGAAGCATTTTAATGTCACTGTCGCTTCGGAAGTTTTCGGTGATAAACTCACCAGAATGGTTAAGAATGCGAAAGTCGTCGTCAACATTCATTACTATGAAAATGCGTTGCTTGAAACCACACGTCTATATGAAACGATTTCGCTTGGGACGCCTGTAGTGAGTGAAAGCAGTTCAGATATTGTAGAGCATGAAGACCTACAGGATGTGATCGATTTTTGCCCCATCGGTGATATTCCGGCAATGGTCGAGAAAATTCAGAATTTGTTATCTGATAAAGAATATTACAACGAAAGAAAAGAAAAAATTAAGCACTTTACTAATGTAGATAATAAAAATAATTATTATCTGCGACGTTATCTGCTGTCGATTGATAAACTCAATTTTTCACAATACAAAAGTATTTTCTCATTTGAGCAATTTCAAACTGGAGATGTCCCACGCCTTTGTTTATCATTGTCTGAAACACCCGTCCGCCGGAAAGCTTTTTTCGCTAGTCCATCCCATGGATTCCAATTTTTCGAGGGGATCCGTTATCGCATTGGTTGGATTGGTTGTGGCATGAGCTATAAATATATGCTTTCAGGCATGCTGGCCAGTAAGGCGGAAATGGGGATTATCTGTGAAGATGATGTTATTTTCCCGGTTGATTATGATAATAAATTAAATAAAATTATTAACCATCTACAGAGTACTGAGGCTAAATGGCATATTTTTGCTGGCATAATTGCACATCTGCATGAGGACACGAAGGTACTGGATGTTAAGGTAATGGATGGTATTGAGTATATCTACATTGACAAAATGACTAGTATGGTTATGAATATTTATTCTCGCCGTGGTATGGATCTTATTAGCCAGTGGGATGAGAAAAATATTGATGCCGAAACCAATACTATTGACCGCTATGTTGAATCAGCTCAAGATCTGGTCGTCGTGACTACATTACCTTTCCTTGTAGGATACGCAGAAGAGCAACAGTCAACATTATGGGGTTTTGAGAACTCTCAATATACATCGTTAATAAAAGCCAGTGAAAAACTGTTAGCTGAAAAGGTTGCAGAATTTAAAAAGAATCGCTAAAAAATTCGACCTGAAAATATAAAGGCCGGTTGCTGAACTTTTCAGCTTCCGGCCTTTTTTCTTTCATCCTGCAGATTATTTATGCCGACTCTTAAGGTTGGCAATAATATCTTGTAATGAAAGCCCCTGGTCCTGCAGCAGCACCAGCAGGTGATACATCAGGTCCGACGCCTCATTCTTCAGCTCGAAGCGGTCGTTCACCGTGGCGGCCAGCGCGGTCTCTACGCCTTCTTCTCCCACTTTCTGCGCGATGCGCTTGGTGCCGCTGGCATACAGCTTCGCCGTGTAGGAGCTCTCCGGGTCGGCGTGCTTACGCTCGGCCAGCAGCTGCTCCAGCTGATACAGGAACAGCCACTGGTGCCCGGCGTCGCCGAAGCAGCTGGTGGTGCCTTTGTGGCAGGTCGGCCCGATCGGGTTCACCAGCACCAGCAGCGTATCGTTGTCGCAGTCCGGTGTGATGCTCACCACGTTGAGGACATTGCCCGAGGTTTCACCCTTGGTCCACAGCCGCTGTTTGGTGCGTGAGTAAAAGGTGACCTTGCCGGTGGCTTCGGTTTTCTCCAGCGCGTCCTTATTCATGTAGCCCAGCATCAGCACTTCGCCGGATACGGCGTGCTGCACGATGGCCGGCATCATGCCGTCCGTTTTTTCCCAGTCCAGCTGTTCAGTCAACATACCCTTATCTCCACGCCCTGTGCCGCCAGGTACGCTTTCAGTTCGCCAATATTAATAATCTGTTTGTGGAATACCGAGGCCGCCAGCGCGCCGTCAACGTCGGCGTCGCGGAAGGCTTCGAGGAAGTGTTCCATGGTGCCTGCGCCGCCGGAGGCGATCAGCGGCACATGGCACACCGCGCGGACCTTCGCCAGCTGCTGCAGGTCGTAGCCGTTGCGCACCCCGTCCTGGTTCATCATATTGAGGACGATCTCGCCCGCGCCACGCTTCTGCACTTCCTCCACCCAGTCGAGGGTTTCCCACTGCGTCACCCGGGTGCGGCTCTCGTCGCCGGTGTACTGATTAACGTGATACTTGCCGGTCTGTGCATCAAACCAGGTATCAATCCCCACCACGATGCACTGCACGCCAAAGCGGTCGGCAAGGCGGGTGATCAGCGTCGGGTCGGCGAGAGCAGGGGAGTTAATCGAGATCTTATCGGCGCCGAAGGAGAGGATCTGCGCCGCGTCTTCCAGCGACTTGATCCCGCCCGCCACGCAGAAAGGAATATCGATTACTTCCGCCACCCGCGACACCCAGCTCTTGTCGACCACCCGGCCGTCGCTGGAGGCGGTGATATCATAGAACACCAGCTCGTCGGCGCCTTCGTCGGCATAGCGCTTAGCCAGCGGGACGATATCGCCGATGATCTCGTGATTACGGAACTGCACGCCTTTCACTACCTGACCGTCGCGGACGTCGAGGCAGGGGATTATCCGTTTTGCCAGCATTGAATGGCCTCCGTTACGTTGAATTTGCCTTCCAGCAGCGCGCGACCGACAATCACGCCGCGCACCCCGGTGCCGCGCAGGGCGGCAATATCATTGAGATCGCCGATGCCGCCGGACGACTGAAACGCCACCTGCGGGTAGCGGGCGCAGACTTCCTCGTACAGCGAGACGTTGGAGCCCGCCAGCGTGCCGTCGCGGGAGATATCGGTGCACAGCACATGCTGCAGGCCGACCGGCAGATAGCTCTCCACCAGCTCCTCCAGGGTCACGCCGGAGTTTTCCTGCCAGCCGCTGACCGCCACCTGCTTATTGCCGTCGGCGTCGATACGCACGTCGAGGGCCAGCACCAGCCGCTCAGGGCCAAAGCGTTTAAACCAGCCTTTCACTTCCTCCGGGGATTTCACCGCAGTGGAGCCGACCACCACGCGGGCGACGCCGGCTTCAAGCAGGGCCGCGACATCCGCCTCGGTCCGCACGCCGCCGCCGACCTGCACCGGGACGTCAACGCCGGCGACCAGCGATTTCAGCAGCGGGATCTGGCGCTTCGCCGGATCCTTCGCCCCGGTCAGGTCGACCAGGTGCAGGACTTCCGCTCCCTGAGCGGCATAGGACTGCAGGCGCGGCAGCGGATCGCTGCCATAGTCGCGCTGCTGGCCGTAATCGCCCTGGTGGAGACGAACGACGGTGCCGTCGATTAAATCTAAAGCAGGAATAATCATCACATCTCCAGAAAGTTTTTCAGCAGCTGCGCCCCGGCGCTCCCGGAGCGCTCCGGGTGGAACTGCACGCCAAAGAAGTTATCTTTCTGCACCGCGGCGGTAAACGCCTCGCCGTAATTGCACTGGGCGATGGTGTACGGGTTGACCGGCATGGCGTAGCTGTGCACGAAGTAGAAGTAAGCCCCTTCTTCAATGCCGCGGAACAGACGATCGCCTGCTTTGGCATACACCCGGTTCCAGCCCATGTGCGGCAGCGGCAGGCCGTGGTCGGTCATCTTCGGCACCTCTTCCTCGATAATGCCCAGCAGATCGACGCCGTTGTTCTCTTCACTGCGCTTGCCGAGCAGCTGCATACCCAGGCAAATCCCCAGCACCGGCTGGGTACAGGCTTTGATCAGGTCGATCAGCTCGCGGTCGCGCAGCTGGTCCATCGCCGCCTGGGCGGTGCCGACGCCGGGAAGAAACAGTTTATCGGCACGCAATACCACCTCCGGGTCGCGGCTAACCACCGGCTCATAGCCGTGGCGGCCAATCGCCGATTTCACCGAATTGAGGTTGGCGCACCCGGTATCAAGGATCACCACATTCATTACAGCACCCCTTTGGAAGACGGCAGGGCATCGCCCTGGACGCGGATCGCCTGGCGCAGCGTACGGCCAAAGGCTTTGAACAGGCTTTCCACGCGGTGGTGATCGTTCTTGCCCTTGGTTTTCAGGTGCAGCGTCACCGCCATGGTGTAAGAGAGCGAGCGGAAGAAGTGTTCCACCATCTCGGTGCTCAGATCGCCGACGCGCTGATAGGTGAAGTCCGCCTTATACTCCAGGTGCGGACGGCCGGAGATATCCAGCGCGCAGCGGGCGAGACACTCGTCCATCGGCAGCACGAAGCCGAAACGGTTGATGCCGCGCTTGTCGCCAAGCGCCAGCTTCAGTGCTTCGCCGAGGGCCAGGCCGGTATCTTCCACCGTGTGGTGATCGTCGATGTACAGATCGCCGCCGACGTTGACCTCCATGCGGAAGCCGCCATGGGTGGCGATTTGGTCGAGCATATGGTCAAAAAAGCCGACGCCGGTGTGGATCTTGCTGCCGCCTTCGCGGTCCAGCCACACTTTCACATCCACCTGGGTCTCTTTGGTGATGCGCTCGACGTGGGCATAGCGGTCGCGGCGGGTCAGCTGTTCGCAGATGGTCGGCCAGTTCAGCGTCTCGCGGTCATAGCGCAGACCGATAATCCCCATGTTATCCGCCAGCTCAAGGTCGGTGGCCCGGTCGCCAATCACATAGCTGTGGGCTTTATCCAGTACGCCCTCTTCCAGCCACGGCAGCACCAGCTGGGTTTTCGGCTTGCGGCAGTCGCAGTTGTCGCCCGGGAAGTGCGGACAAATCAGCACTTCTTCAAAGTTAACGCCCTGCGAGGCGAAGATCTGCATCATCAGGTTGTGCGGGCCATCAAACGCCTCCTGCGGCAGGCTGTCGGTGCCCAGACCATCCTGGTTGGTGATCATCACCAGCTTATAGCCTTCCTGCTGCAGCTTCAGCAGCGCCGGGATCACCTGCGGCTCAAACGCCAGCTTGTCGAAACGGTCCACCTGGAAATCCACCGGCGGTTCGGAAATCAGGGTGCCGTCACGGTCAATAAAGAGATACTTCTGGGTCATACATTCTCCGCAGTCAAGGCGTCAATCACGCGCTGGCTCTCGGCACGGGTACCGATAGTGATACGCAAACAGCCGCTCAATGAAGGTTGTTTATTCTGGTCACGTAAGATAATGCCCTGATCCCACAAAGATTTAAACACTGCGCTGGAGGCGGTTATCCGCGCCAGGACGTAGTTGGTTTCGGAATCGAAGACCTGTTCCACGCAAGCGATGCCGCGCAGCTGTTCCACCAGGTAGCGGCGCTCGTCGAGGATCTGCGCCACGCGCTGACGCATCGCGGCGATCCCTTCCGCGCTCAGCGCCTGGGCGGCGATATCGGCCACCGGCGTGGAGAGCGGGTACGGGGCGATCACTTTCAGCAGCACGTTAATCACCTCGGCGTTGGCGAGTGTGAAGCCGCAGCGCAGGCCGGCGAGGGCGAAGGCTTTGGACAGCGTGCGCAGCACCACCAGGTGCGGGTAGTCGCTGAGCCAGCCGGCGAGCGTCGCCTGCGGGCAGAATTCAATATAGGCTTCGTCGGCTACCACGATAGCTTTGCCGCGGGTCATCTCCAGCAGGTCGCGCATCGACTGCGGGTCGATAATCTGCCCGGTCGGGTTGTTCGGGCTGCAGACGAAGACCACCTTCACCCCGCCCAGCTGCGCCTCGATGCCCGGCAGGTCGAGCTGCCAGTCGGCCAGCGTCGGCACGGTGCGGCACTCGACGCCGATGGTCTCGGCGCTGACGCTGTACATGCCGTAGGTCGGCGGGCAGTAGAGCACGGCGTCTTCGCCTGGCTCGCAGAAGGCGCGGATCAGCAGCTCAATGCCTTCGTCGGCGCCGCGGCTGACCAGCACCTGCTCCGGTTTAACCTCGGC
This sequence comes from Klebsiella sp. 7-CIP_Kleb., assembly GCF_050378655.1. Taxonomy (NCBI): domain Bacteria; kingdom Pseudomonadati; phylum Pseudomonadota; class Gammaproteobacteria; order Enterobacterales; family Enterobacteriaceae; genus Klebsiella; species Klebsiella sp. 7-CIP_Kleb. The sequence goes on along the minus strand of NZ_JBNRLJ010000001.1, from coordinate 1,083,324 downwards.
GTAGCGGGCGTAGCTCTCAATCACCGCCTTCGGCTGCGGCTCCGGATAGCGGTTCAGCGTCTGCTCGGTCAGCTGGAAGGCCACGGCGGTGGGGAATTCGTTAGCGTTCAGCCAGACATCGCCTTTCCCGCCCAGGCGGCGAGCGGATTGATACGGGGTCAGCGCGCGAACGTTGGCGCGGGCTAAATCTTCAATGCTCATGCTTGCTCCTTCAGGGCGGCAACGCGCAGCGTTACGGCGTTTTTGTGGGCGTCAAGGCGCTCGGCGGCGGCCAGAATCTCAATCGTCGAGGCGAGGGCGGCAAAGCCGTCGCGCGACAGCTCCTGCACGGTCATCCGTTTCTGGAAGTCGGCCAGGCCGAGGCTCGAGCAGGTGGCGGTATAGCCATAGGTCGGCAGGACGTGGTTGGTGCCCGAGGCATAGTCGCCCGCGGATTCCGGCGACCAGTCGCCAAGGAAAACCGAGCCGGCGCTGGTGATGCTGTCCACCAGCTCACGGGCCTGGCGGGTCTGAATGATCAGGTGCTCCGGACCGTACTGGTTGGAGATGGCCACGCACTGCGTCAGGTCGCGGGCCACGATGATCCGGCTGGCGGAGAGCGCCACGCGGGCGGTTTCGGCGCGCGGCAGGGCTGCCAGCTGGCGCTCCACGGCCTCGGCGACGCGGTTGCCCATCCCGGCGTCCGGGGTCAGGAGGATCACCTGCGAGTCCGGGCCGTGTTCCGCCTGCGACAGCAGGTCGGAGGCGACAAAGTCCGGATTGGCGCCGCTGTCGGCGATCACCAGCACTTCCGACGGGCCGGCCGGCATGTCGATGGCCGCGCCGTCCAGACGCTGGCTGACCTGGCGTTTGGCCTCCGTGACGTAAGCGTTACCCGGGCCAAAGATTTTATCCACCTTCGGCACCGACTCGGTTCCGAGGGCGAGGGCGGCGATGGCCTGCGCGCCGCCGACGTTAAAGATGGTTTTCACGCCGCACAGCTGCGCGGCGTAGAGGATCTCATCGGCGATCGGCGGCGGCGAGCAGAGCACCACCTGCTGACAGCCGGCGATGCGCGCCGGCGTCGCCAGCATCAGCACCGTGGAGAACAGCGGCGCCGAGCCGCCCGGAATATACAGCCCGACGGAGGCGATAGGGCGGGTCACTTGCTGGCAGCGCACCCCCGGCAGCGTTTCGACATCCACCGCCTGCAGCTTTTGCGCGTTGTGGAAGGTCTCGATGTTTTGCACCGCCACCGCCATCGCCTGCTTCAGCTCGTCGCTGAGGCGCTCGCCGGCGGCGGCGATCTCCGCCTCGCTCACCTGCAGCGCGGCGACGGTGGTTTTATCAAACTTCGCGCTGTATTCGCGCAGCGCCGCATCGCCATTGGCTTTGACGTTATCGAGGATCTCCGCCACCGTTTTACTGATGCTGTCGGAGGCGGAAATCGCCGGGCGCGTTAAGAGTTGTCGCTGTTGGTCAGCGCTACAGCCGTTCCAGTCGATGATTGTGTTGAAGCTCATGATTGTTTTCCCCTGTGTGTCCCGTGACCGGCTGGCCGATTACTCCATCATCTTCTCAATCGGCAGCACCAGAATGGAGCTGGCGCCCAGCGCCTTCAGTTTTTCCATGGTCTCCCAGAACAGGGTTTCGCTGCTGACCATGTGCATCGCCACGCGCTGCTTGTCGCCTGCCAGCGGCAGAATGGTCGGACGCTCGGCGCCCGGCAGCAGGGCAACCACTTCCTCAAGGCGTTCGGTCGGGGCGTGCATCATGATGTATTTCGACTCGCGGGCCTGGATCACGCCCTGAATACGGGTCAGCAGGCGGTCAATCAGCTGCTGTTTGGCGTCGGCCATTTCGCCGTCGCGCTGGATCAGGCAGGCTTTGGAGCGGTAGATCACTTCCACTTCGCGCAGGCCGTTGGCTTCCAGGGTGGCGCCGGTGGAGACGAGGTCGCAAATGGCGTCGGCGAGGCCGGCGCGCGGCGCCACTTCCACGGAGCCGTTCAGCAGACAGGATTTAAAGGAGATACCTTTTTGATCGAGGTAGCGCTTCAGCAGGTGCGGGTAAGAGGTGGCGATACGTTTGCCGTCCAGCGCCGCCGGGCCGTTCCAGGCTTCATCCACCGGGGTCGCCAGCGACAGGCGGCAGCCGCCGAAGTCGAGACGGCGCAGGGTGAAATAGCGCGGGTCTTCGCCCTGGGCGCGGCGGCTGAGCAGCTCTTCTTCCAGCACGTTTTCGCCGATAATGCCGAGGTCGACAACACCGTCCATCACCAGGCCCGGGATATCGTCATCACGCACGCGCAGAATGTCGATTGGCATATTTTCCGCCAGCGCAATCAGACGCTGGGTGTGCAAATTGACTTTAATGCCGCAGCGGCTGAGTAATTCGCGTGAATCTTCGCTTAAACGGCCTGATTTCTGAATAGCTATGCGTAAACGGGTGTTGTCTAACATTGTTCTTTTCCTCTGAATACCTGTCTGAATCTGTCCGAATTTGGTCCAAAAAAAAGCCCCCGGAAGTGAATCTTCCGGGGGCTCTCTGCGCGTTCATGCACCACTGGAAGATCCAAATGTCTTCCAGCACACATCGCCTGAAAGACTAGTCAGGATGATGGTGATGATGGTGGTGTTTAAATTGAACGCGGTTCATAAAATTCTCTGTGAATGACTATGCATTTGATGTCCTTTAACCTAAACCACTTCCGCCGCAGAAAGCAAGGGCTTTTTTCTATCATTAATTCATTTCACATTGAGCGAAGAAATTGTCAGTTGCCGCTGGCTGGCGTAGCCTGTAATCAGCACAGCGAAAGAGTCAGGAGCCTGGGATGAAAAAGGTCGCGATAGTCGGTTTGGGATGGCTGGGGATGCCGCTGGCGCTGTCGTTGACGGCGCGAGGCTGGCAGGTCACCGGCAGTAAAACCACGCAGGATGGCGTGGAGGCGGCGCGGATGTGCGGGATCGACAGCTATCCGCTGCGCCTGGAGCCGCAGCTGGTCTGTGATACCGAGGACCTCGACGCGCTGATGAACGTCGATGCGCTGGTGATCACGCTGCCGGCCCGGCGGACCGGCGCGGGGGAAGGGTTTTATCTGCAGGCGGTGCAGGAGATCGTCGATACCGCGCTGGCGTACCATATTCCGCGGATCGTCTTCACCAGCTCCACCTCGGTGTATGGCAACGTCAACGGCACGGTGAAAGAGAACTCCCCGCGACTGCCGGAGACCGCCAGCGGGCAGGTGCTCAAGGAGCTGGAAGACTGGCTGCACAACCTGCCGGGGACGTCGGTGGATATTCTGCGCCTGGCCGGGCTGGTGGGGCCGTCCCGTCATCCGGGACGTTTTTTCGCCGGCAAGTCGGCGCCGGATGGCCAGCATGTGGTCAATCTGGTGCATTTGCAGGATGTGGTGGCCGCCATCGAACTGCTGCTGCAGGCTCCGAAGGGCGGGCACATCTATAATCTATGTGCGCCCCGCCATCCGGCACGCGGCCTCTTTTATCCGCAGATGGCCCGCGAGCTGGGGCTGCCGCCGCCGGTGTTCAGTGACAGCCCGGACGGTGGCCAGGGCAAGATTGTGGATGGCAATCGAATCTGCAATGAGCTGGGATTTGAGTACCAGTACCCCGATCCGCTGGTGATGCCGATGGAGTGATGCGCCAGCGGTGATTCGCATACCGTAAGGGGGTAGCGATGAAACCACTGCTGGATGTCCTCGTGATCCTCGACGCACTGGAAAAAGAGGGGAGCTTTGCCGCGGCGTCGGCAAGGCTCTTTAAAACGCCCTCGGCGCTGAGCTACACCATTCACCGGCTGGAAAGCGATCTCAATATTCAGCTGCTCGACCGCAGCGGTCACCGCGCGCGCTTTACCCCCACCGGACAGATGCTGCTGGAGAAAGGACGGGAAGTGCTGCATATTGCCCGCGAACTGGAGATCCGGGCGGTTAAGCTGCAGCAGGGGTGGGAGCATACCCTCCGCCTGGCGGTGGACAGCACTTTTCCCGTGGCGCAACTCTCGCCGCTGATCGCCGCATTTTATCAACAGCAGCCGCTGACCCGGCTGCACTTCACGCTGAACCCCTCGCTGCTGGACTGGCGGCCGCTGACTGAAGGGCAGGCCGATCTCCTGCTGGGGGCGCTCGGCGAGCCGCCGCCGCTGAGCGGCTATGATTATCTTCCCCTTGGCGAGCTGGATCTGGAGCTGGTGGTCTCCCCGCAGCATCCTCTGGCGGAGCGTCGCGCCCCGTTGAGCTGGCGAACTCTGCGCCGTTACCGCGCGGTCGCCACCGGCGAGGGCGGGGCGCTGCTCGGCGATCAGGAGACCCTGACGGTATGTGACGTTACGGCGCAGCTGGCGCTGCTGCGCATGGGGCTGGGGTGGGGCTGCCTGCCGCGTTACCAGGTGCAGGGGCTGCTGGAGAGCGGCGAACTGGTCAGCTTGACCGTGCGCGGGCAGTCGCCTCGTCAGCACGCGTGGATCGGCTGGAATGACGCTACCTGCGGTTTGGCTGGCAAATGGTGGCGGGAAACGCTATTAGCAAATAGTGCTATTTTTACAATTTATCATATGGAAACCGTATAGATATTAGCACGTTAAAAAATATGCTTACGCAATGAACTTCATAACATCTTGTCAACGCCGTTGAATTTGTTGCAAAATATGCGGCCTGAAAACCAGAGACTAGCCGACGCTTTTTTTTAAAGTGTCGGTTATTTTTTTGGTCGAAAGACACATCATTCAATACCAAGAGGCCGGGCTTCGTACCGGATAGATATTTACTAAAAACCGACAGTCGTTGTCGCTGAGGAATAGAAAGAAATGGGGCAATTTTTTGCTTACGCGCTGGCGTTCACCGTAAAAGGGGATAACTATGTCGCATAACGCTACTCCAAATACCTCTCGCGTGGAATTACGTAAAACGCTTACGTTAGTTCCGGTTGTAATGATGGGCCTGGCCTATATGCAGCCGATGACGCTGTTCGATACGTTTGGTATCGTCTCTGGTATGACCGACGGTCACGTGCCGACGGCCTACGCCTTTGCGTTAATCGCTATCCTGTTTACTGCCCTGAGCTATGGCAAGCTGGTACGTCGTTACCCGTCCGCCGGCTCGGCGTATACCTATGCGCAGAAATCCATCAGCCCGACCGTTGGCTTTATGGTGGGTTGGTCCTCGCTGCTCGACTACCTGTTCGCGCCGATGATCAACATTCTGCTGGCGAAAATCTATTTTGAAGCGCTGGTGCCTTCGATTCCGTCGTGGGTGTTTGTTATCGCGCTGGTCGCCTTTATGACCGCCTTTAACTTGCGCAGCATTAAATCCGTAGCCAACTTCAACACCGTGATCGTGGTGCTGCAGGTGGTGCTGATTGCCGTCATTCTCGGCATGGTGATTTATGGCGTGTTTGAAGGCGAAGGCGCCGGTACGCTGGCCAGCAGCCGTCCGTTCTGGTCCGGTGACGCGCACGTGATCCCGATGATTACCGGGGCGACGATCCTGTGCTTCTCGTTTACCGGCTTCGACGGCATCAGCAACCTGTCTGAAGAGACCAAAGATGCAGAGCGCGTCATTCCGCGCGCGATCTTCCTGACCGCGCTGATCGGCGGCCTGATCTTCATCTTTGCCACCTACTTCCTGCAGCTGTACTTCCCGGATATCTCGCGCTTTAAAGATCCGGATGCGTCACAGCCGGAAATTATGCTCTACGTGGCAGGTAAAGCCTTCCAGGTGGGCGCGCTGATCTTCTCCACCATCACCGTACTGGCTTCCGGTATGGCGGCGCACGCTGGCGTGGCGCGTCTGATGTACGTGATGGGTCGTGACGGCGTGTTCCCGAAAAGCTTCTTCGGCTACGTCCACCCGACCTGGCGCACTCCGGCGATGAACATCATCCTGGTCGGCGCTATTGCCCTGCTGGCGATTAACTTCGACCTGGTGATGGCGACGGCGCTGATTAACTTTGGTGCGCTGGTGGCGTTTACTTTCGTTAACCTGTCGGTAATTTCGCAGTTCTGGATCCGTGAGAAACGCAACAAGACGCTGAAAGACCACTTCCAGTATCTGTTCCTGCCGATGTGCGGCGCCCTGACCGTCGGCGCGCTGTGGGTCAACCTGGAAGAGAGCTCGATGATTCTGGGCCTGATCTGGGCCGGTATCGGTCTGGTCTATCTGGCCTGCGTGACCAAAAGCTTCCGCAACCCCGTGCCGCAGTACGAAGACGTGGCGTAAGGCGTAGCGTGATGTGATTGAGAAAAGCCGGAGGGAAACCTCCGGCTTTTTTTCGTTTGGCCCGGTGCTATATCTTTTGCCCGGCGGCGCTGCGCTTGCCGGGCCTGGGGTATATAAGCTGACGGGAGGCCTCCGTAGGCCGGGTCAGGCGCAGTGGCTACCCGGCGTAAATACTTATCCCTCCCGCACCATCACGTTAAGCAGCGTATCCAGCAGGCCGGGAAAACGGGCGTCCAGATCTTCCCTGCGCAGCGAAATCATATTCTCCCGTCCCTGAGGCCGCTGCCAGATCACACCGCTGTCGCGCAGGACGCGCCAGTGGTGGGTCATGGTGGACTTGGCCACCTCTTCCTGACGCAGCGCGTTACAGCTCTGCTCGCTGCCGTCCGCCAGCGTGCGGATGATCTCCAGTCGCAGCGGGTTGCCGAGCGCGGAAAGGACATTTTCCAGGCGAATTTGTTCTCGTTCGGGGTGATTGACGATCATAATAATCCTGTGTCGGCGGTGGCGCTGCGCATGGCGGTCGCAGCCCGTATCGGCGGCTGGCGGCTACTATACCCAAACTCCAGGTCTGATACCACGCGCGCCGCCGCAACCTGACCAATCATAATAATAGTCAAAATAGTTCGAATATACTCGTACTATTGTACTATCATAGGCGGCAGTTAAATGAACTGTGGATCATTCCGACCGCAGACTGACAGTCAAAACGACTAAGGACGCATCATGCCCCGACCCATCCCCCTCGAACGTTATCGCAACATCGGTATCTCCGCGCATATCGATGCCGGTAAAACCACCACTACCGAGCGCATCCTGTTTTACACCGGGATGAGCCATAAGCTGGGTGAAGTACACGATGGCGCGGCAACCACCGACTGGATGGCCCAGGAGCAGGAGCGCGGGATCACCATTACCTCGGCGGCGGTGAGCTGCTTCTGGCCGGGTATGGACCGCAGCTTCGAGCCGCACCGGATCAATATCATCGACACCCCGGGGCACGTGGATTTCACCATTGAGGTGGAACGTTCCATGCGCGTGCTCGACGGCGCGGTGATGGTGTATGACTCCGTCGGCGGAGTGCAGCCCCAGTCGGAGACTGTCTGGCGCCAGGCGAATAAATACCATGTCCCGCGGCTGGCCTTCGTCAACAAGATGGACCGCCCCGGGGCGGATTTCTTCCGCGTGGTGCAGATGATGATCGACCGCCTGAAGGCCAACCCGGTGCCGATTGTCATCCCTATTGGCGCCGAAGAGCACTTCACCGGCGTCGTCGACCTGGTGAAAATGCGCGCCATCCTGTGGGATGACGCCACTCAGGGCATGACCTTCAGCTACGGGCCGGTCCCTGACGATCTGCTGGCGACTGCCCGCGAGTGGCGGGAGAAAATGGTCTCGGCGGCGGCGGAGGCCAGCGACGCGCTGATGGATAAATACCTCGAAACCGGCGAGCTGGACGAGGCGGAGATCGTCGCCGGTCTGCGCCAGCGCACGGTGAAGGGCGAAATCCAGGCGGTGCTCTGCGGGAGCGCCTTTAAAAACAAAGGCGTGCAGCGCATGCTCGACGCGGTGGTGGAGCTGATGCCGTCGCCGTTGGATATTCCGGCGATACAGGGCGTGGATGAGAAAGGCCAGCCGGCGGAACGCCATCCGAGCGACGATGAGCCGCTGTCGGCGCTGGCGTTCAAACTGATGACCGACCCCTACGTCGGCCAGCTGACCTTTATCCGCGTCTACTCCGGGACGCTGAAGAAAGGCGATGCGGTGTGGAACCCGGTGAAGGGCAAGAAAGAGCGCATCGGGCGTATCGTGCTGATGCAGGCCAACGATCGCCATGAAGTTGACGAACTGCACACCGGGGATATCGCGGCCTGCGTTGGGCTGAAGGATGTCACTACCGGCGATACCCTATGCGACCCGGATGCGATTATTACCCTTGAGCGGATGGAGTTTCCGGAGCCGGTGATTTCGCTGGCGATTGAGCCGAAGACCAAAGCGGACCAGGAGAAAATGGGCATCGCGCTGCAGCGGCTGGCGGCGGAAGATCCGTCGTTCCGTCTGCATACCGATGAAGAGTCCGGCCAGACGATTATCTCCGGTATGGGCGAGCTGCATCTGGAGATCATTGTCGACCGGATGAAGCGCGAGTTTGGCGTCGAGGCCAACATTGGTCGTCCGCAGGTCACCTACCGCGAAACCCTGCGCAAGAAAGTGACGGACGTGGAAGGCAAATTTGTGCGCCAGTCCGGCGGTAAAGGACAGTACGGGCACGTCGTGCTGACCCTGGAGCCGCTGGAGCCGGGCAGCGGTTTCGTCTTCGAGGACGCCACCAAAGGCGGGGTAGTGCCGCGCGAGTACATCCCTTCCGTGGAGAAAGGGCTGCGCGAAGCGATGGGCACCGGCGTGCTGGCGGGCTATCCGGTGGTTGACGTGAAAGCGACCCTGACCTTCGGGTCGTACCACGACGTGGACTCCTCGGAAATGGCGTTCCGCATGGCGGCGATCTTCGGCTTCCGGGAAGGGGCGCGCAAAGCGGACCCGGTGATCCTTGAGCCGGTGATGCACGTGGAGGTGGAGACGCCGGAAGAGTACGCCGGGAATATCATGGGCGATCTCTCTTCCCGTCGCGGGATGGTGCAGGGGATGGAAGAGCGCTTCGGCAGCCAGATCATCCGCGCCGATGTGCCGCTGGCGGAGATGTTTGGTTATTCCACCACGCTGCGCTCGATGTCTCAGGGACGAGCAACCTACAGCATGGAGTTCCACCACTACGCGGAAGCGCCGCGCAACGTAGCGGATGAAATCATCGCCAGCCGTGCGAAAAGTTAAGCCAGTCATCCCGGGTAGCGGCTAGCGCCTTACCCGGGCTACTCTGGTACCAGCGTCCAGGCCCGGTAAGGCGAAGCCGCCACCGGGCAAAAAGGTAAGCACGAACTGGGGAGGCAATGCCCGGCGGCGCTGCGCTTGCGCGGGCCTACGGTCAGGCGTCCTCCCCGGTCATCGTTTGTAGCCCGGGCATGTCCGCCAATCAGACAATATCCTGTGCGTACTGCCACAGCGCCTTCAGCTGCGCCAGCTTCTCTTTATCATCCGCATACTGCTGATACAGCATCTGCAGCTCATCGGCATAGGCCTGCAAAAACTCAGGCGTAAATACCTGACGACGGTGTTCTAACCAGCGCTGCTGCTCATGTTCATCGAGCGTGCCGGGGAAGTTGCGCGCCCGGTAGTTAAACAGCAGGCGTTCGATGCGCTTGTCGGCGAAGGTGATATCCAGCGCCGGCAGATTGCGCGGTTCGGTTTCCAGCACGATTTTCATCGCCGCGCGGTCGGCATCGCTAAAGAACCCATTGTAAAGCTGGGCGTCGACGTTTTCGGACGGCACGAACGGCTCGGCTTCGGCATAGACCGCCACCACTTTCTCCCGCACCTGCGGATTCGCCCGCAGCAGCTGGGCATTCTCCAGACAGCGTTGAATGGAGATCCCCAGCCGGTCGGCATCCTGCGGGCGCAGGGTATTGGCCTGGGCCAGCACCGGACATTTGTTCAAATGCACCAGCTTAATCGGCGCCGCCGGCAGATCGCCAAGCTCGGCGCGCGGGGTGTAAAGCCGCTCGCGCAGGGCGTCGGCATCCAGTTCCAGCAGCGGCGCCATATCCCCCGCCAGATCGACCATGATCACCGCATTGCGGTTTTCCGGATGCCAGGCCAGGGGCGCCACCAGGCTGGTGTTGCCGCGCGCGGCGCCGAACATGCCGGAGACATGCACCAGCGGCTTCATCTGCGGCACGTCGATGAGCGTCGCCAGCTTGCGCTTATTGCGGTGGCTGTAGAGATAGTCAAACAGCCGCGGCTGCCGGTTTTTCACCAGCTTCGCCATGGCGATGGTGGCGTAAACGTCGGCCATCGCGTCATGGGCGTTCTGGTGTTCAATACCGTTGGCGACGGTCAGATGTTCAAGCCGGAAGCTCGGCAGACCCTCGTCATTCTCCGGCCAGACGATCCCTTCCGGACGCAGGGCATAGCAGGCGCGCATCACGTCGAGCAGATCCCAGCGCGAGTTATCGTGCTGCCAGCTCCAGGCATAAGGGTCATAGAAGTTGCGATAGAAGATATTCCGCGTCACTTCGTCGTCAAAGCGCACGTTGTTATAACCGACGATGCAGGTCTGCGGCACCGTGAACAGATCGTGGATGCGGCGGGCAAACGCGGCCTCGTTATCCCCTTTGGCCAGCGCTTCCTGCGGGGTGATCCCGGTGATCATCACCGCCTGCGGCTGCGGCAGATAATCGTCAGCGGGCTTGCAGTAAAACACCTCGGGCTCGCCGAGCACGTTTAACTCCGCGTCGGTGCGGATGGCGGCGAACTGCGCCGGCCGGTCGAGGGAAGGGCTGGTGCCGAAGGTTTCATAATCGTGGAATAAAAATCCGGGCTGGTTGACGCTATCTTGCATAGTCTGTTCATTATCCGTGGTGGCGTGCGACCGGTATGGTAAACGATTTGCCCGGTCATCAGAAGGGTAACGGCAAGCAACTTCCTCTGCTGTGTCATATTTTCTTGCAATTAAACCCTGATATGAAACGCGAAGTTCCGTAAAAAGGACGGCGGATCTGTAAATCTAGAGGATATGCCGTTGAAAGGCCGTTTGTTTATTGCTGTATCTTTGCTCGCTTCGAGCGTTTCCTGCGCATTTGCCGTCGACTTACCTGCTACGGTCGCGCCGCCTTCCATTCAGGCTGGCTCCTGGGTGCTGATGGATTACACCACCGGTCAGGTGCTGACCGCGGGTAACGAACATCAGCAGCGTAATCCTGCCAGCCTGACCAAACTGATGACCGGCTACGTGGTCGATCGTGCCATCGACAGCCATCGTATCACCTTTGACGATATCGTCACCGTAGGTAAAGACGCCTGGGCGAAGGGCAACCCGGTGTTCGACGGGTCATCCCTGATGTTCTTAAAGCCAGGGGATCGCGTCAGCGTCCGCGACCTCAGCCGCGGGCTGATTGTCGACTCCGGCAACGACGCCTGCGTCGCGCTGGCCGACTATGTCGCCGGTGGTCAGCCGCAGTTTGTCGCCCTGATGAATCAGTATGTCGAAAAACTGCATCTGCAGGACACCCATTTCGAAACCGTCCACGGCCTCGATGCCCCGGGCCAGCACAGTTCGGCCTATGACCTGGCGGTGCTGTCGCGGGCGATTATCCATGGCGAGCCTGACGTCTACCACATGTACAGCCAGAAAAGCCTGACGTGGAACGGCATTACCCAGCAAAACCGTAACGGTCTGCTGTGGGATAAAACCATGAACGTCGATGGCCTGAAAACCGGCCACACATCGGGCGCCGGGTTCAACCTGATCGCCTCGGCGGTGGATGGCCAGCGCCGGCTGATCGCCGTGGTGATGGGGGCCGACAGCCCGAAAGGCCGCGAGCAGCAGGCCGCGAAACTGCTGCACTGGGGTCAGCAGAACTTCGACACCGTGCAAGTGCTGCAGAAAGGGCAGAAGGTCGGCACTGAGCGCATCTGGTACGGCGATAAAGAGCAGATTAAGCTCGGCACCGATCAAGATTTCTGGTTAGCGCTGCCGAAGGCGGAAGTATCGCGGATTAAGGCGAAATACGTGCTGGATAAAAAGGATCTGGAGGCGCCGATCGCCGCCAACCAGCGGGTCGGCGAGATTTCGCTGTATGACGGCGACAAGGTCGTGGGCCACTATCCGCTGGTCACCCTCGAAAGCATCAATAAAGGCGGGGTGTTCTCGCGAATGAGCGATTACCTGCACCACGAGCTGTAACCATGATAACCGCCTCTTTGCAGGCGGTTTTTTTTCGCCTGCCGCCCGGCAGACGCGGCGACAAAATCGCCGTTTTTTTCATCAGCCGCAATGGCGACTCTGTGAATTCGCGCACATACTGAGGGGGGATCTCCTGCTAGATTAACTGTACATTTATACAGTAATATGTTCACGAAGGAGGCAAGATGAACTACAGCGTCACCACCCTCGGCAAGAAAACCATTGCCGGTTTCCATCTGGTCGGGCCCTGGGATCAAACCGTCAAGCAGGGGTTTGAGCAACTGATGATGTGGGTTGAGAACCATCAGGTGCCCGCCCGCGAGTGGCTTGCCGTCTACTACGATAACCCGGAGGACGTGCCAGCGGAAAAACTACGCTGCGCCACCGTGGTCGCCGTTGACGAGGATTACGTCATTCCCGCCAACAGCGAAGGGGTGATACTGGCGGCGATTGCCGGCGGGGATTACGCCTGCGCCCGCGCGCGAGTGGTGGATTACGATTTTGCTACCCCGTGGATGCAGTTTTTCGACAGTCTGCTGCAGAGCACAACGCATCGCGTGGCCCCCAGGCCCTGTTTTGAGATCTATCTCAACGATGGCAACCATGACGGCTACTGGGATATCGACATGTATGTCCCCGTTGAGCGCGTTGCGTCGTAGCGGTTTACCCCTGTTCCGGACAAGGATTTTTACATTCCCGGCATGCTCCGGGCGAAAAAGCAGTTACAATTGGCCTTTTCGTTTTGCCGGAGAGGGTTGTGCGCGCTGATAAATCACTCAAGCCATTTGAGATCCGCTTGTATCGCCATTATCGGGTGGTGCATGGTGTGCGGATTGCGCTGGCCTTTGTGCTCACCTTTTTGCTGGTGCGGCTGCTGAACGTGCCCGAGGGGACTTGGCCTCTTATTACCCTGGTGGTGGTGATGGGGCCGATCTCCTTCTGGGGCAACGTCGTGCCGCGGGCGTTTCAGCGCATCGGCGGCACGATCCTCGGCTCGGCGCTGGGGCTGGTGGCGCTGAAGCTTGAGCTTATCTCCCTGCCGCTGATGGTCCTCTGGTGCGCGGCGGCAATGTTCCTCTGCGGCTGGCTGGCGCTGGGCAAGAAACCCTATCAGGCGCTGCTGATCGGCATTACCCTGTCGGTGGTGGTCGGGGCGCCGCCCGGCGATATGCATACCGCGCTGTGGCGAAGCGGCGACGTGATCTTCGGCTCGCTGCTGGCAATGTTGTTTACCGGTATCTGGCCGCAGCGGGCGTTTATCCACTGGCGTATCCAGATGGCCAGCTACGTCACCAACTTCAACCGCCTCTACCAGGCCGGCTTCTCGCCAAATCTGGTGGATCGGCCGCGGCTGGAAAAACATCTTCAGCAGGCGCTCAACGACGTCGTCAAAATGCGCGGGCTGATCACTCCCGCCAGCAAAGAGACGCATATCCAGAAGGCGATCTTCGAGGCTATCCAGACCGTCAGCCGCAACCTCGTGTGCATGCTGGAGCTGCAGATCAACGCCTGGTGGGCAACCCGTCCGGGTCACTTCGTGATGCTCAATGCGCACACCCTGCGCGAGACGCAGCAGATGACCCAGCAGACGCTGTTGGCCATCGCCCACGCGCTGTACGAAGGAAACCCTCAGCCTGTGCGCGCCAACAATGAAAAGCTGAACGAGATTGTCCTCGAACTGCGCCAGCTGATGAAAGAGCAGGGGGACGACAGCCTGGCGGAAACCCCGATCCATGGCTATGTTTGGCTCTCTATTGAACTGGCACGCCAGCTGGAGCTGCTGTCGCATCTGATCTGCCGCGCATTGCGCAAATAATCACCAGATGCGCCGGGTAACTGCATGGGTTGTTTCGATTCAGCAGCGTTTAGGGTTATGATAAACGCAAAGGAAAAAACATTGTCATCAGCGACTGCTAGCAGTTATGTTAGCCCTATAACGCAGTCGCTTTACGAATCCGAATCTCAATTATTAGGGGTGTAAAAATGGAAACAACTAAGCCTTCTTTCCAGGACGTACTGGAGTTTGTTCGTCTGTACCGTCGTAAGAACAAACTGCAGCGTGAAATTCAGGACGTTGAGAAAAAGATCCGTGATAACCAGAAGCGCGTTCTGCTGCTGGACAACCTCAGCGACTACATCAAGCCGGGCATGAGCGTGGAAGCCATCCAGGGCATCATCGCCAGCATGAAGAGCGATTACGAAGACCGCGTTGATGACTACATCATCAAGAATGCCGAGCTGTCCAAAGAGCGTCGCGACATCTCCAAAAAACTGAAAGTGATGGGCGAAGCTAAAGTCGAAGGCTAATCCCTGCTGTCCGGCGGCGGTCAGCGTCGCCGGACTGTTCAGCACTACCATCTCCTCAACGCATATTCCTGCGAAAACTTTGTCCCGGCAACTGCCTCTCCTCACCGACTCTTTGCTATACTGCCCCGCGAAAACGTATTGATATCGGAAAGGTTTCTCTCATCCTGGCCGGGCATCTGACGCAGCGGCGTCAGGGCGATATCTCAACACCTCTCACCTCTCCGACGATCGATTCGCCAGAAGACAAACTCAGGTGCTGACCGGGCGCGACAGAACTCTTCCGCTGCTTTCGCCGACAGGAGTCAACCCCACGTGATTAAGTCATTCTTTGCTGCACTCTCGTTTATCAGCCGTCTGCCGGTCCCGGCGCGGTTATCCCAGGGCCTGGAGATCGAACAGTACCAGCGCAGTATCGTTACCTTCCCGCTGGTCGGTTTACTGCTCGGCGCCATCGCCGGCGCGGTGGTGTACCTCCTGCAGCCATGGTGCGGCGTCCCGCTGGCGGCGCTGTTCGGCGCGCTGGCGCTGGCGCTGCTCACCGGCGGATTTCACCTTGACGGGCTGGCCGATACCTGCGACGGCATCTTCTCCGCCCGCACCCGCGATCGGATGCTGGAGATCATGCGCGACAGCCGGCTGGGTACCCACGGCGGGCTGGCGCTGATTTTTGTGCTGGTGGCCAAGGTGCTGGTGGTCGGCGAACTGCTGCTGCGCGATGTCAACCCCATCGCAGCGCTGGCGGCGGCCTGCGCCGTCGGTCGCGGGATGGCGGTACTGCTGATGTATCGCCATCGCTATGCGCGGGAAAAAGGGTTGGGCAATCTGTTTATTGGCAAAATTAGCCTGCAGCAGACGCTAACGACGTTGGCGATAGCGATCGCGCTGGCCACCGCCCTGCTGGGGCTGCAGGGGCTGCGCGCCGCGCTGATCGCCCTGGTGCTGATCGGGGGCCTGGGGTGGGCGCTGAAGCGCACCCTCGGCGGGCAGACCGGGGATACCCTCGGAGCGGCGATCGAGCTGGGCGAAGTATTCTTTTTACTGGCGCTACTGTAAGGCCTGGTATCCACGGTGAGGAACAGAATGGAAACACTTTCGGCGTTACTGGCTGCCATTCCGCAGCCCGATGTGGCGGGCATGGCGCGCGCGCAGCAGCATATTGACGGCCTGTTAAAGCCGCCCGGCAGCCTTGGCCGTCTGGAGAGCCTGGCGGTGCAGCTGGCCGGTCTGCCGGGGCTGCAGGGGCAGCTGGCGCTGAGCGATAAAGCCATCGTGGTCATGTGCGCCGACCACGGCGTCTGGCATGAAGGCGTGACCCCTTCGCCGCAGGCGGTGACGGCCATTCATGCCGGCAATATGGTGCGGGGCAACACCGGGGTTTGCGTGCTGGCGGCGCAGGCTGGGGTGAGAGTGGAGGTGGTGGATGTCGGCATCGACGCCGAGCCGCTGCCGGGCCTGATCAACCTCAAGGTGGCCCGCGGTAGCGGGAATATCGCCCGGACGGCGGCGATGAGCCGTCAGCAGGCGGAGACGGTGCTGCTGGCCAGCATGCGTTTCACCCGCCAGCTTGCCGCCGACGGAGTGAAAGTCTTTGGCGTGGGAGAGCTGGGGATGGCCAATACCACCCCGGCGGCAGCGACGATCAGCGTCCTGACCGGCAGCGACCCCGACGCGGTGGTGGGCTGCGGGGCCAATCTGCCGCTGGCGCAGCGGGGCCATAAGGTGGCGGTGGTGCGCCAGGCGATCGCTTATAACCAGCCGAACCCGGCGGACGGGCTGGACGTGCTGGCGAAGGTGGGCGGTTTTGATCTGGTGGGCATGAGCGGGGTGATCCTCGGGGCGGCTTCCTGCGGTCTGCCGGTGGTGCTGGATGGTTTCCTCTCCTACGCTTCGGCTCTGGCGGCCTGCCGCATGGCCCCGGCGGCGCACCCGTATCTTATCCCTTCGCACCTGTCGGCGGAGAAAGGGGCGCGGATCGCCCTCGACGCGCTGGGTCTGCGCCCGTATCTCGATATGGACATGCGCCTGGGTGAGGGCAGCGGCGCCGCGCTGGCCATGCACCTGCTGGATGCCGCCAGTGCAATGTACCATCAGATGGGGACCCTGGCGCAGAGCAACATTGTGCTGCCCGATAGCGCGCCAGCGTCCTGATGATAAAGCGCATCGTTTCGACGATGCGCCGGGTTTACAGCGCCTGCTGCCAGACCGCCTGCGGTAGCAGGTAAACCTGCGCCGGGGCGCGCATACCGTCGCTGACAATATGACCGATACCGCTGGCCATCACCGCCAGGGTGACGTCAAAGGCGTTCAGGCTGTCGCCGAAGCCGGCGGTCAGGTTGAGCATCGAGCCATTGGCCATCAGGTAGACGGTTTTGTCAGCCATGCGGTAGGCGTTGATATACGGCATCACCTCTTCCTGAGGATACTGGCGCAGGTATTCGCCGTCGATCTCTTCCGCCACGTGGCCGACGTTAAGGATAAACACTCCCGCTTTCGCCCGGTCCAGCGCCTGGCGATTAACCACGTTTTTACCGCCTGTCGCCGTGGCGACCACGTCCGCCGAGGCGATAGCCTCCTGGAGATCGACCACGTGCCAGCCGTCATAGGCCGCCTGCAGTCGACGGGCAGGATCGATCTCCGCCACCATCACCTGGCCGCCAAAAGCTTTTGCCGCCGCCGCGACGCCCTGGCCAACCAGGCCGTAGCCGATGACCAGCACTTTTTTCTCATGCAGGGTGAGATGAGTGGTCTGGAAGAAGGTATGCCAGGCGGTGAGTCCGACCATATGGCGGTTATGCAGCCCCTCTTTGACCGGCAGATCGTCCCAGTTAAAGATCGGATAGCCGGGCTGAATATCCCCCAGCCGATTGACGCCGGAGCCGGTGGCTTCCAGACCCGCCACGATGTTGCCGAACTCGCCGCGCTGGTGGAGGAGGGTGGTGATATCGGCTCCCATTTCGCACAGATGAGTCGGCTGCCAGGCGATCGCTTTTTCCCATGACTGTTGCCAGTCGGCATCGCTCATATTGCGCCAGGCGCAGGCCTCGGCCCCACGCTCCTCCAGCCAGGCCACCACGTCGTCCTGCACGGTGGTGGGGTTACAGGTAGTTAAAAAGACCTGAGCGCCCTTGTCGAGGATCCCCTGCACCAGCGGGATCATTTTCATGTCGAGGTGCATACAGCAGGCCAGGCGGACGCCGCTGAGGTCGGGCAGGGCGGCGACCTGGCGCAGGGTACGCGGCATATTCTGGCTGGCCCATGCCACTTCTTTCGCTAAAGAGATTTTATTATTCACTGGGTTATGACCTTCAGTTCGCAAAGGGGTATCCCCCTGACAGAAAAGGGATTCTATCAGTCCGGGCGAGAATTCACAGCCCTGTGCCGCCTGGAAATCGCCGCCCGTGCAATCCCCTGCGAAATACAGGGTTGTTAATGAAAGGTTAAAAAAAGAAAATAAAATATAAGTTATTCCTATGATCTGAGCGATAAAGCGATGTTGAGTGTCATTCCCGCGGGCCTGTTTTCACGGCTGCGGATTTTCCTTGGGCGGTTGAAGCCGCATGCGCTGCCGGTGGCTCGACGGCATATTGTGCTGGGATCCATCGGCGCCGGCACCGGCCTGGCGGTGACCAGCATGTTCAGCCACTGGCTGCTGGGCGAAGTTAACCTGTGGTTTATTGCCCCCATGGGCGCCTCGGCGGTACTCCTGTTTGGCGTGCCGAGCAGTCCGCTGGCGCAGCCGTGGTCGATTGTCGGCGGCAATGTGCTGTCGGCGCTGATCGGCGTCACGGTGGGTATGCTGGTGCCCGACCCGGCGCTGGCCTGCGGGCTGGCGGCGGCGCTGGCCATCGCCGGAATGTATTTTCTGCGCTGCTTGCATCCTCCCGGCGGCGCGGTGGCCCTGACGGCGATCCTCGGCGGCGCCGGGGTGCACAGCGAAGGCTATCACTTTGTGCTGACGCCGGTGCTGCTCAACTCCCTGATGCTGGCGCTGCTGGCCATCGTGTTTAACAATCTGGTTGGCCGCCGCTACCCCCATCCGCTGGCGGCAGAGGAGGTCAAATCCCGGACGGTGCCGCTGGGCATTTCGGTTACCCGGGAAGATATTCACGCCGCGCTGCTGGAAGGACAGTTCCTCGATATTGACGAAGACGATGTCCAGGAACTGCTGGAAAATATCGAACAGCAGGCGCGCCAGCGCATCGCGGCGGCTGGCCGCCGCTGACAGCGCTCTCCCGGCCGCGGGTTAGAGATCGCCGGTAAGATACTGAGCGACCCCGCGGCCAAAGCTCCAGTCGCCTTTCTGGTTGCTGATAATCGACACCATCAGATCATCGCCGCTCAGGCCGCAGTGTTCCGCCAGCTCCTCCTGCAATATGGCGAAGAAGCGCTGCTTCTGCGCGTCGCTGCGCGGGCTGGTATAGACCCGCACCACCACCAGATCCCGCGTGCGGGTCAGTCCGAGACCGGTATCTTCAATCACCATATGATGGGCCTTGTTTTCGTGAACAATCTGGTAGCGGTCGCGTTCCGGTACCTCGAAGGCGCGCAGCACGGCGCGATGAGCGGCATCCAGCAGGGTTCTGATCTCCTGTTCCGTACGGCCTTCAATCAGATCAAATGTCAGTAATGGCATGCAGGTGTTCCTTATCGTTAGGCAATAATCGCGGTCTGATAAAGATGCTAGCCGATGCCGTCGCGGGCAAAAACCGCTATAGTTGAATACATTGTTTTTACTGGTGAACAATCAACATGAGCGAGAGTCGTCCGGAGAGTTACTGGGCCCATCTCTACTGGCTAACGGTGCTGGAAGAGCAGAAAAGCTATACCCGGGCCGCGGAAAAGCTGGGGATCAGCAAGTCGGCCATCAGCCAGAAAATCAGCGAGCTGGAGCGGGTGACCGGTAAAACACTGGTCCATCGCACCACCCGCAGCGTCAGCCTCAGCGACGACGGGCTGCGGCTGGTGGCGGAGCTCAATGAGCCGTTTGGCCAGCTGCGGGATATTTTCACCGGCGCTTGCGATGAGGGCGGGCCGCTGCGGGGGACGCTGCGCCTGACCGCGCCGGTGGCTTTTTCCCGTCAACAGCTGGTGCCGGCGATCGCGCCCTTTTTGCATCAGCATCCCCAGCTGCATCTGCAGCTGGAGGTGACCGACAGGCTGGTCTCTCTCGGCAGCGAAGGGTTCGACCTCGCCATCCGCCACTGTCGGCGCGAGGCGCTCCCGGACACCCACGTCGCCTGGCCGCTGTGCCACACCGCGACGCTGATCGTCGCGTCCGCCGACTATATCCGCCGCCATGGCCGCCCCGAGACGCCTGACGATCTGCGTCATCACCAGTGCCTGACCTACCCCCGTGGGCCCCAGCGCCCGCAGTGGACGTTTGCCTCCCGCCAGACGCCCGATGAACGGGTGACCATCAACGTGCAGGGGCCGTTCGCCACCAACAACAGCGAGTCGCTGCGCGATGCGGTGCTGGCGGGGTTGGGGGTGGCGCTGCTGCCGGATTTTAGCGCCCGGGAGGCCATCGGCCGCGGGCAGGTGCAGGAGCTGCTGCCGGCGTGGCAGCCGGTGGAAGTGTTCGCCGATCGGCTGTACGTCATCCGGCCCTATGCTCCGCGGGTGTCGCGCGCGGTGGAGACATTCAGCCGCTACCTGAAAGCGACCTTCAGCGAGCCGCGTCCAGCTCCCGCGCCAGCGCCTCGCTGAATCGGGGGAGCAGATGGCGCTCGCCGGGAAGCAACTGCGCCAGGGTGACGGTTTTGTCGGCGCGGTAGACCCGCCCGCTGCCGAGCTGCGCTTCGAAGGCGTTCGCCGCCTGATGCGCCGCGCTAAGGTCGGCGTCAATAAGGATCACCGCATGGGCCAGCACCACATGGCCGCCGCTCGCCGTCAGCGGCCGCCAGTACTGGGCGGTACCGACAATCTTACGCGCCGCCTCTCCCTCCCCGCAGGCGAGGTTATACCGGCCATCGCAAAAGGAACCGCTCACCGCCCGGGGGTGGCTGGCAACGCCGAAGCGCGCGAGGGTGCGCTGAAGCACAGCGCACAGCGAGTGATAGATGGGTTCGGCGGCTTCGCCGAGCGGCTGCTGCACCGGCCAGGCGAGGCTGAGGTTGATAATCCCCGGCCCCTGGGGCACCAGACCGCCCCCGGAGCGGCGGAGCCATACCGGCCAGCCCCGCGCGGCAAAATGCGCGCTGACCGCCGGCAGGTCCGCAAACTGACGATAGCTCCCCGGCACCACGAATCCCTGCGGCGCCTGCCAGAGCTGGGCGACGGCCTCGCCGGCGCCGGCTTTGGCAAACAGCGGTTGTTCCGCCTGGGTGGGGTCCTCGCAAAACTGCAGCGCCAGCGAGGCGGGGGTAAAGCGGCGTGGCCAGCAGTCGGCCAGAGGCAATAAAGACATGCATTTTCCTTACCGGAGGGCGCGGGTCGCGCCCTCCGAAGGCTGGTCAGTCGACGGTATGTTTTTTCATCAGCAGCGCGGTGAGTGCTGACAGCAGGCATCCCGCGGTCAGATAGAGGGCCACGCTGTGCCAGGCTCCCCCGGAGAAGGTGACCAGCGCCGCGGCGATAAACGGCGTAAAGCCGCCGCCGACTACGCTCGCTACCTGGTAGCCGACGCCGGCGCCGCTATAGCGATAGCTGGCGCCGAACAGCTCGGTAAACATCGGCTGCTGGACGCAGACCACCATATCATGAGCGATATTGGCCAGCATCAGGGCGAAGAACAGGATCCAGAAAACGGACTGACTCTCCAGCGCCATAAAGAACGGGAAACCGCTCAGCGTGCCGATTAGCGTCCCGGTAATGTAGATCCGCCGACGGCCAAAACGGTCCGCCAGCCAGGCGAAGCAGGGGATAGTCAGACAGCTGAGGCCGCCCACCAGCAGGCCGATGTTGAGAAACAGCTCACGCGGCAGGCCGAGGTTTTGCGTTGAGTAATTGAGGGCGAAGGCGGTAACGATATACATGGTCAGCAGTTCGCACAACCGCAGGGCAATAATCAGTAAAAACGCCCCGGGATGGCGAAGCAGGGCTTCCACCACCGGCAGCCGCTTTTTCACCTGCGGCGCGTTGGTCTGGCGCTGTTGGGCCTCAAACTCCTGCGATTCGGCCATACCGTTACGGATCCACAGCGCAATCAGGACCAGCGCCACGCTGAACAGGAAGGGTAAGCGCCAGCCCCAGCTGAGAAACTGCTCGTCGGTGGTCAGGCTGCTGATCAGCGATACCAGCCCGGTGGAGAGCAGCAGGCCGACGCCGTAGCCCACCTGCACGCCGCTGCTGTAAAAGGCTTTTTTTCCCTTCGGAGCGTTCTCCACCGAGAGCAGCGCCGCGCCGCCCCATTCGCCGCCGACGGCAAAGCCCTGAACCGCCCGCAGGAATACCAGCAGCACCGGCGCCCACCAGCCGATCTGGCTGAACGACGGGAGCAGGCCGATGCAGGCGGTGGCGATACCCATCATCCAGACGGTCATCATCAGCATCCGCTTGCGCCCGAGACGGTCGCCGAAGTGGCCAAAGATAATCCCGCCCAGCGGGCGAAAAAGAAACCCGACGCCGAAGGTGGCAAATGCGGCAAGGGTGCCCATCGCCGGGCTGATTTGCGGGAAAAATTCGCGGTTGAACACCAGCGCGGCGGTAATGCCATAGAGAAGAAAATCGTACCAGTCGACCACGGCGCCGGCAAAGCTGCCCCATGCCGCCCGCCGGGCCCGATGCAGCGAATCCGGCGCCTCGTCGGGCTGCACGCTTATTGTTGAATCCATACCCTGTCCTGTCAGTCACATATTCGTTGTTATTGGAATGAGACGCTTTTCGCGTAGCGTCTGCTCTGAGACTACCGCGCGGCGGCCGTGGAGGAAAGTAGTTTGCCTGCTAAGCGGAGAACTGGTGCAAAAATAAGCGGCCGGAAAGGCGGGCGAAATCACACCCTTTACTAAACATTCTGGCAATTTGCCAGCCAGCTTATACTTTTAATTAAATCAACGGATAACAAAGAGGAGCACCTTTTAAGAATTGACGTAAATGGTTTACACTTAACATGTCTCCTTCTCTGGAATGGTGAGTTAAATGCGTCTACTTCTTGCAGTTTTATTTTGTTCTGTCATGTTGCCTTCTGCTTATGCTGAAAAACTGCCTGCGCCGACAGGAAAACCTGTACTGACCATTTCCGGGAAAATCGGGAATACGAACGTCGGTGACAAGGCGGTTTTTGATCTCGCGATGCTGGAAAAACTGGGTATGAAGACGGTGGAAACCACCACCCCCTGGTACACCGGGAAGGTCCGTTTTGATGGCATTCCCCTTAATAAACTCATGGATTTAGTCGGCGCTAAAGGCCAATCCGTCCGCGTGCTGGCGCTCAACGACTACACCACCCTTATCCCGATGGACGATTTTTATAAATTCCCGGTCATTATGGCGTTAAAAATGAACGGCGAATATATGCGCGTTCGGGATAAAGGCCCGTTATTTATCGTCTACCCTTACGACAGCAGTGCTGAATTACAGAACCAGATCTATTATTCCCGATCGGCCTGGCAAGTTTCTAAGATTATTATAGAGTAAGGGTTGGATCTTGAATCGAATACTCACGGCTATTATTTTGTCGTTGTTTATTGTTACTGGATATATTACTTATCTGGTGCATGAGCGACAAAGTGAGTTGCAAAAATTTACCCGCTATACGGACTCGTGGTCAATGTCGCAGATGGTATCGGAATATATGCGACTGGAGTCTCGTCTGGCGGGCATGGCGATTGGGGCCGAAGGGGCGGACCACGATGAGGTGCGCCTGCGCCTCGAGATCATGATGAGCCAGATCGAACTTCTGCAGCAGGGCGATCTGGGTCGCTTTATTAATAAAAGCGAACAGCGGAAGGCGGTGGTCGCCACGCTGATCCGCAATCTTCATTTGCTTGATAAACAAGTTGACACCATGACGCCGGCACAGGTTAAAGCGATCCTGCCGGTGTTAAGCGAGCTGGATGGTCCCCTGACCTCAATGGCGGCCGCCACGCTGACGCAAGATATTAATATCGTTAATATCACCCATGATAAAATTCAGCATCTCTATTATATCTACTCGGTGATCTCCATTTTGCTGATCGCCATGTGTATTACCCTCGGGCTGCTGATGCTGCGGCAGAATAATAATCTGCGGCGCGCCCACGTTCGTATGAAAACCCTGGCCAACGATCTGCAGGTCTCGAAAGAGAAGCTGCAGGTGCAGAACCGTCGTCTGCAGTACGACGCCTACCATGATTCGCTGACCGGTATGCCAAACCGTCTCTCTTTCTGGCAGCGTCTGCAGGAGATCGTCAATCAGGTGCGTCCCTATAACGGATGCGCCGTGGTGATGCTTTTTGACCTCGACAGCTTTAAGGATGTAAACGATACCCTCGGCCATGACGCCGGCGATAAGCTGCTGCAGGATCTGGCCAGCCGCCTCTCTTTTTTCCGTAAAACCTCTGAGACGCTGTATCGCCTCGGCGGCGATGAGTTCGCGATGCTCTCTTACGATCTCACCGAAGAGATGGCCCTCGAGCGGGCCAATGTTATCCGGGAGAAGATCAGCCAGCCCTATCAGATCTACGATGCGCAGATTAATATCGACGCCTGCATCGGGATCGTGATCTCTGATGGCGAAAGCCGGACCGATTATCTGTACAAGTGCGCCGACCTCGCGCTGTATGAGGCGAAAAAAGAGGGCAGCGGCCATGTACAAATCTTCCGGCCGGGGATGCTGCAGCGTCTGCAGGAGAATAAATCGTTTGAAGACGATCTGCTGCAGGCCCTGTCCCATGACGAATTCAAAGTCTACTACCAGCCGATCGCCGATACCGTCACGCGCGAAATCTACGGCTACGAAGCGCTGGTTCGCTGGTTCCATCCGGTGCGCGGCGCCGTGCCGCCGACGGTGTTTATCCCGGTGGCAGAGAAAATCGGCCTTATCAATGCCCTCGGCGAGTGGGTGCTGAAAACCGCCTGTGCCGAAGCGGCCAGCTGGGCGACGCCGCTCAAGGTCTCGGTCAACGTTTCGCCGATTCAGCTGATGAACACCTCGCTGACCGACACCATTATCAGCGTATTGCAGCAGACTGGCCTCGACCCGCGACGGTTGGATCTGGAGATCACCGAGTCGGACGTGTTCAATGAGAACACCCGTTCGCTGGAAATTCTCAGCCAGCTGCGCGAGCAGGGCATTCAAATCTCCATCGATGACTTCGGTACCGGCTATTCTTCGTTGTCACGTTTAAGCTACTTCCCGTTCGACAAAATCAAAATCGACCGCTCGTTTGTTATTAATATTCCGGAGCAAAAAGACGATCTGGATATCGTGCGCCTGATTATCAGCATGGGAAAGAGCCTGCATATGCGTATTGTGGCTGAAGGCGTGGAGACCGAAGAGCAGTTGGCCTCGCTACAGGCGCTGGGCTGCGACCTGGTGCAGGGCTATTTAATCGGCAAACCGAGTCCGCTGCGCTAATTTAAATGTAAACGGCTTAACATAATTATTGCGGGGCGATTTCAGGACACTGTAATCGCCTTTTTTATTTTATCAAAGCGTTAATCCCTGAGGGGTATAAAAAGGAGTAGAGGTAAAATTCACCAGCAAAATAATATCCTTCCCCTTTGAAAGAGGTATATGATATGCATCATATCGATTATTTCTGACCGTATCCTGTGCGACGGTAAAGTGAGGCGCAATCATGCAGCGAATTATTATTCCCACCCATTACGTTCATACCCGCAGCACGCCGCTGTGGACAAAGGAGACCGCGCCGGCTTCTATCTGGCGCCGCCATCTGGACGCTGGCACCCGCCAGGGGGTCTATCCCCGGCTGTCGGTGATGCAGGGGGCGATCCGCTATCTCGGCTATGCCGATGAGAGCAGCCCCGAGCCGGTTGAAACCCTGACCATTGAAGCCGGCCAGTTTGGCGTTTTTCCGCCGGAAAAATGGCACTGCATTGAGGCCCTGTCGGAGGACACGGTATTTAATGTCGACTTCTATGTTGATCCGAATATTCTCATCGAGGGCTAAAAGCATGAACAGTGAAAATAAAGGTTATACCTTAGCGGTAGAGAATGGCCGCCTTCAGCGGAAACAAGAAAAAATATTCCTCAAACCGATGGTATTGTATATTCCGCAGCAGGCGGTGGAGGCCGTTAATGGGCTGCTGAGCGATCTGCCGGACGACAATTTAGAGGGGGAGTTTGTGCTGACGGTCACCAATAACAATAACGGCGTCTCGGTCGATAAAAGCTTTTCCTCGCTGGCGGCGCTGCGCGACCCGCTCACCGCGGCCGATGCGGTGAAGGAGCTGATCAATATCGTCCGCGGCTATGAGTCCGACGAAGAGACCAACGTTTGCGGCTGGTAAGGCCGCTATCCCGCTGCCGGCTGGCCGCTGTCGCCCGAGGCCATCTGCCCCACCAGCCACTCCCGCAGCGCGATAATATCCCCCCGCTGCGCTGCCGCCTCGGTGGTGACCAGGTAGTAACTGGCGCCCGGTAACGCGCTGCTGAATGGCGCGGATAACACTCCGCGCTGCAGCAGATCCCGCGCCAGCAGTTCGCTGGCGATCACCGCCCCCTGGCCAGCCACCGCCGCCTGCAGGGCATGGGTTTCATCGCTAAAAGTTAACCCCGCGTCAATATTCAGCGTCGGCGGTCCATAGCGGCGACGCCAGTTCTCCCAGCTCGGCGAATCCGCCGGTACGTGCCGGTTGGCGACGTGAAATAGCGTCACTTGCGCCAGATCGTCAGGCCGACTGAGGGCCAGCGTCGGGCTGGCGACCACGATAAAGCGATCCTCATGCAGCAGCGTACAGCACAGATCCGGCTCGGGCGTTTCGCGATAGCGAATCGCGGCGTCCACCGTGCCCAGATGCAGATCTACCCGTTCGACGCTGGTGTGCAGACGCAGGTCGATAGCCGGAAAGCGGGCGGTGAAGTCCGCCAGCCGTGGCACCAGCCAGTGGGTGAGAAAATTGGAGGTGGTGGTGACGGTTAAGGATGGCGGCTGGCGGGCCTGGGCTATCTGCACAACGGCCTGCTCCAGGGCGCTGAAGGCGCGCTGGGTGGCGGCGTAGAGGATCTCGCCGTCGGCGGTCAGGCTGACGCCCTGCGCGCTGCGCTCGCAGACCCGGCACTCCAGGACCGATTCCAGCAGTTTAATCTGATGGCTGACCGCCGTCGCGCTGACGCCGAGCGCCCCGGCGGCCAGTTTAAAACTACGCTGGCGGGCGACGGCGTGGAAGGCGCGCAGGGCGCCCAGCGGCGGCAGGCGGGGTGTTCTCATGGCTGAGTTTTTCTCATCTATGGCTGAAAACTATGCGTTTGTGTGTCCCTGTATAGTGGCGATAGGCTACGGGCATGTAAAGACGATGGCATGAGTTATTTTCATGTCGTTTACAGTGTCAGGAGCTGAATATGCACGTTTTACACCACCATGCCGCCGCGGACGCGGCGGGAACCATCGACCCGCGCGGCCGCGCCATCGCTCTCAGCGTGCTCTTCGCCGCCGGGGCCTTGCTGTTAATCATGGCTCCCGTTATCGGGGCGAGCGGCACGCTGGGTCTGCTGGCGCTCCTGATCGCGGCCTTCGGCGCCGGATGGGGATTCGCGCGCGCGCAGCCCAGGCTCTATCGGGCGCCCCTGGCGGCAACGCGCTGGGCTTTCCTGCTGTCGGCGGCCGGCTGGCTGCTGGCGCTGGTGGCGTGGTATGGCGGCCAGGCCTGGCCGGCGCTGCTCCCCGGCGTGACGTTCGGCAGCGCGGGGGCGGCTGTCGCCTGGCGCGTTGCCGCGGGACGGGCGGCACTGTCGGGTAGCCGCATCAGCGGCGCCACGGCGCTGAGCGTGGCTGTCGCCATCGCGGCGACGCTGCTGACCTGGCACACCGCCGGGGCAGGACGCGGCGGTGTGTGCTTTGCCTTCGCCGTGCTGCTGGACTGGGCGCTGCTCGGCGCGCTGATTGTGCGGATCCGCCAGCAGGAGAGTGCGGCGTAGCCGCTGGCGCTTGCTGGGCTTGAGCGAGCCGATCAAGCGAGACGGGATAAGTCGTCCGGCGGGGTGATAAATTTCTTCTACACTGTTACTGGCATCACATTCCTGCGCGGCTGGCATCTCAGCCGGCCGCCGTCGGCATTCAGCCCAGGCACGGGCCTGCAGGCTGGTTATCCTGAGAGAGGAGTCTGTAACATGGCATTTGTCACCACCCAAGACGGCGTCAATATTTACTTCAAAGACTGGGGTCCAAAGGAAGCTCAGCCGATTGTTTTCCATCACGGCTGGCCGTTAAGCGCCGACGACTGGGATAACCAGATGTTGTTTTTCCTTGCCGAAGGTTTTCGGGTCATCGCTATCGACCGCCGGGGCCATGGCCGCTCCGATCAGGTCAGCGAGGGGCATGATATGGACCATTATGCGGCAGACGTCTCGGCGGTAGTGGAGCATCTGGATCTGCACAATGCGGTCCATGTTGGACACTCTACCGGCGGTGGCCAGGTCGCCCGCTACGTGGCCCGCTACGGTCAGCCGCAGGGGCGGGTGGCGAAGGCGGTGCTCATCAGCGCCGTCCCGCCCCTGATGGTTAAGACCGAACAGAATCCTGGCGGCACGCCGATCGAGGTGTTTGACGGTTTCCGCAAAGCGCTGGCGGCTAACCGCGCCCAGTTCTATCTCGACGTCGCCTCTGGCCCGTTCTATGGCTTCAATCGTGACGGGGCGGAGGTGTCGCAGGGGACGATCCAGAACTGGTGGCGACAGGGGATGATCGGTAGCGCCAAAGCCCATTATGAAGGCATCAAGGCGTTTTCAGAAACCGACCAGACCGAAGATCTTAAGTCGATTACGCTGCCGGTGCTGGTTATGCAGGGGGATGACGATCAGGTCGTTCCCTATAAAAATGCCGCTATCCTGCAGGACCAGCTGCTGCCCAACAGCCAGCTGATCATTTATCCTGGCTTCCCGCACGGGATGCACACTTCTCACGCCGATACCATCAACGCCGACCTGCTGGCGTTTATCCGCGCCTGATCTTCCCTTTCGCCGGGCGGAAAGCCGTCAATGGCCTTCCGCCAGCGCCCTGGCCGCCAGTCGCCGGGGCGCGCCGGTTGACGAGCAGGGGAAATCTGCTTAACTCATGGGATACCTGACGACTATTTTTCCCCTGGCAGGATAAAACACCGGGTTTCCAGCGGGAATCCCGGTGGAATTCTGCGCAAGAGACAAGAGAGAGACAATGAAATTAGCCGGACTTCATCCCGACGAGCAGCGTCGCCTTCAATCGCTTCGCTCTTCCGGGCTGTTGAATAGCGGAAAAGAAGAACGCTTTGATCGCCTGACCAGGCTTGCCCGTTCGCTGTATAACCTGCCGGTGGCCTCCATCAGCCTGGTAGGGGAAGATCTGCTGCACATCAAATCCTGTGCCGGTCTGGATGTGGACACGGTGCCGAGAGATATTTCATTTTGCGCCCATACCATTTTGCAAACCGACCCGCTTATCGTTAACGACATGCAGCAGGACGAGCGTTTTCACGACAATCCGCTGGTGATTCAGGCGCCGTTTATCCGCTTTTACGCCGGGTACCCGGTTCAGCTGCCGGATGGCGCGACGGTGGGGTCTTTTTGTCTGATGGACCATCAGCCGCGTTCGTTCTCCGCGCATGAAATACAGATCTTAAGCGATCTGGCGGCGATCGTGGAGGATGAGTTCAAGGTGCTGGATGCGGCAACCTCCGATGAGCTGACGGGACTGTTTAACCGCCGGGGATTCCTCACCCTGGCCGAGTATGCCCTGCTGACGGCCCAGCGCCGCCATGAGCCGGTGAGCCTGGCGTTTGTCGACCTCGATCGCTTTAAGCACATCAACGATACCTGGGGGCATGAAGAGGGCGATCGCGCGCTGATCGCCATCGCCGATTTGATGAAAACCGCCTTCCGTGAATCCGATATCCTCGCCAGGCAGGGAGGCGATGAGTTTATTATTCTGTTCGCCAATACCAGCCGCCACGATGCCGCGGCGGCAATGGAGACGCTCAGCCACAACGTAGCGCGTTTCAATCAACAGGCGGCTCACCCCTGGCAGCTGGCGTTCTCCTGGGGCTGCGTCGAGTACGATCCCGCCAGCCATCCCAGTCTCAACGCGCTGGTGGCCACCGCCGACCGCCTGATGTATCAGGCGAAGCAGAAACAGGGGCGCGAACGCCGTTAATCCTTTGCCGCGGCGGCATTGAGCAGGTACTGCTGCGCCTGCTGCCGCTTCTGCGCATAGTCACCGAGTAGCGCCTGCTGCGATTTCCCAGCGTTGTCGTAAAACAGGCCGCCTTCGTCGGCGATAAAGCGATAATGCTGTTCCAGCTGGCCTATCACCCAGTCGATACGTTGCAGGGTGAGCAAGGTGCAGGACTGGCCATGCAGGTCGTCTTCAATATCCAGCACATGGGAGCGGAAGGCTTCCAGGGCGAACAAGCGGCGCAGCGCGGCAGGGTCAGCCAGCGCCGTCTCCCAGCGCGTCGTTATCTGCTGAAAATGAGCCTGCACCTGCGGGGCTGCCCGCCGGGCGCGAAGCCAGACCAGCTTGCGCCGGTAGCTTTCGACGGCCAGCCGCTTCATCTCGCGATACTGCGCCAGCTGCTGTTCGGCATCGGGCACCCGGGTCATCAGCCAGCTAAAAAAGAAGCGGGTCTCAAAGCGCTCGACAAAGTGAAACAGGGGATCGGCCAGACCGTTGCTGTTGAATTCTTTCAGCGGGTCGAAGGGATACATATAGCCAAAATCGAACAGCCACAGCTGCTCCTCCCGGTCCACCAACAGGTTCCCGCTACAGAGATCCCACTCCATCAGCCCCTGCTCCTCGCAGGCTTCCAGCGTGGTGAACAGCTGGGCGATCAGCGGCGGGGTCAGCTGGTGAATCGGCTCGCCATCGATCCAGGGGGAGAGCAGGATGCCGAGGCGATAGTCGGCATACAGCGTTGGGACGATGTGGGTGAAGCGCGGTGCGGTATTCGGGTCATCCTTCAGCCGTTGCAACGCCTGCCGGCGCTGTACCTCATTCAAAAACGACAGCTGGCCGTTAAGGTTGGCAACGCCGGCGACGGCACGTCGTTTCTTTAAATTATACTCCTTGCCGGCGATGCGCAGCCGGTAAACCTCGCCGGTCAGACCCGAACCGTATACCTGCACCACATAGGGGGAATCCGGACCCAGCGCGGCGAGGGTCTCCGGCGGCAGTGGACAGTGGTTGACGTCGCCGACGATAAGCGGCTGACCGCTGCGGTCAAACGCTTGCTGCTGCTGTTGTCTGAGGTTCATGGCGCCTCCTTATAAGACATGGGACAGAGTGATTCATTCACGCTATCTCACCCGCAAGCGTCAGCAAAATCATCCTACCGCCGGGCGCTTTTTCAGGCTGAGCGGCGGCGTGTTCATGGAGGATACCTGGGGCGTAGGGCGGCGGTAGCGAAAGGCAAGCGTCTGAAACGCATACCTGTCGCCGTTGTCAATGAGGTGCTTGCCGGGCTGGATGCGATTCTGCGTTAAGGCCAGAGACGCAGAAAAGCAAAAAGCCTGCTCGAAAGCAGGCTTCTTAAATGTGGCTCCTCTGACTGGACTCGAACCAGTGACATACGGATTAACAGTCCGCCGTTCTACCGACTGAACTACAGAGGAATCGTGTGGAGTCGTATCTTAGCGGCGAAAAATCTTTTGTCAAACATCAATTCGTCCGTTCAGGTGCAACTGCCGCTTCCATCAACAATTTGTTGTCATTTCCGACAATTATTACGGAAAAATACTTTGCAGGATATCCATTTCTCGATCATCATTTGAAATGTTGTTTCAACATCTCTCACTAAGGTCTCTCTTGAACGTCACCTCCGCCGTACGCCAGGCCGTCGAACGAACATCCTGGTTTAAAAAACGTCAGCGTTATCGTGTGCTGTACTGGCGCGAAATCAGCCCCCTCGCTGTGCCCATTCTGCTGGAAAATGCCTGCGTATTGTTGATGGGGGTGTTGAGCACCTTCCTTGTCAGCTGGCTGGGAAAAGAGGCCATGGCCGGGGTGGGTCTGGCCGATAGCTTTAACATGGTGATCATGTCGTTCTTTGCCGCCATCGATCTGGGTACCACGGTGGTGGTGGCCTTTAGCCTCGGCAAGCGAGATCGGCGGCGAGCGAGAGCGGCCGCGCGCCAGTCGCTGGCCATTATGACCCTGTTTTCCATTGTGCTGGCGGGGGTGATCCACGCCTTTGGTCAGGAAATTATTAATTTTGTCGCCGGCGATGCCACCCCGCAGGTCAAGGACCTGGCGCTGACCTATCTCGAGCTGACGGTGCTGAGCTATCCGGCGGCGGCGGTTGCGCTGATCGGCAGCGGGGCGCTGCGCGGGGCCGGTACCACTAAAATCCCGCTGTTGATCAACGGCGGGATGAACATCCTCAATATCCTAATCAGCAGCGTGCTCATCTATGGCCTCTTCTCCTGGCCGGGGCTGGGCTTTGTCGGCGCCGGTCTCGGGCTGACCATTGCCCGCTATATTGGCGCCATCGCCACTATCTGGGTGCTGATGGTGGGCCTCAATCCCGCGCTGCGGCTGTCGCTGAAAGGCTACTTCAAACCCTTTAACTTCGCCATTATCTGGGAGGTGATGGGGATCGGCATCCCGGCCAGTATCGAATCGGTTCTGTTCAATGGCGGTAAGCTGCTGACCCAGATGTTCGTCGCCGGGATGGGCACCAACGTTATCGCCGGCAACTTCATTGCTTTTTCGGTGGCGTCGCTGATTAACCTGCCGGGCAACGCCCTCGGCTCCGCCTCGACGATCATCACCGGCAAGCGGCTGGGGAAAGGGCAGATTGGTCAGGCGGAATTCCAGGCCTGGCATGTGTTCTGGCTGTCGACCATTATTCTGACGCTGATTGCCTGGGGCAGCGCCCCGTTCGCGGGCTTTATCGCCTCTTTCTATACCCATGAAGAGGATGTAAAAGAGGTGGTGAAGCAGCTGCTGTGGCTCAACGCCCTGTTTATGCCGATCTGGTCGCTGTCGTGGACTTTACCCTGCGCCTTCAAAGGCGCCCGTGACGTACGCTATACCATGTGGGTGTCGATGCTCGGTATGTGGGGCTGTCGGGTGGTGGCGGGCTATACGCTGGGCATCGTGCTGGGGATGGGGGTGATCGGCGTCTGGTTAGGGATGGTGCTCGACTGGGCCGTGCGCGGCGCGCTGTTTTACTTCCGCATGGTGAGCGGTCGCTGGCTGTGGAAGTACCCGCGGGTTAAGGCCTCAACGCCGGAAACCTGATCCATTTGCAGGATAAGCGCCATTTTTTGCGCAAAGTGAGGAATAATTCGGCAAACGATTCATTTTATTAAAAACAGGCTTTACAGCGTCCGGCGTCATCGTTAATATTCGCCCCGTTCACACGATTCCTCTGTAGTTCAGTCGGTAGAACGGCGGACTGTTAATCCGTATGTCACTGGTTCGAGTCCAGTCAGAGGAGCCAAATTTAAAAAAGCCTGCTTTCGAGCAGGCTTTTTGCTTTTCTGTCTGCCTGTTTCCTTGCGGACGAAAACCCGGAGTCACCGCCGGGACGTTTGTTTCGCTCACCCGAGCGCTGACGCTCCCCTGCGGGGAACGCCAGCGTTTTCCTCTTTATTCCCACGTCACCGGTTAGCGGAACGGCGGTTCGTTGAAGGTGCGTAGCTTACGCGAGTGCATGTGATCCCCCTCGGCGCGCAGCAGGTCGATAGCCCGGATGCCGATCTGCAGATGCTCAGAGATGGCCCCCTCATAGAAGCGGTTGGCCTGACCGGGGAGCTTGATCTCACCGTGCAGCGGCTTGTCCGAGACGCAAAGCAGCGTGCCGTAGGGGACGCGAAAGCGATAGCCCTGGGCGGCGATGGTCGCACTCTCCATATCGATAGCCACCGCGCGGCTGAGGTTAAAGCGCAGCGCGGAAGCGGAATAGCGCAGCTCCCAGTTACGGTCGTCGGTGGTGACCACCGTCCCGGTACGCAGCCGCTGCTTCACCTCCTCGCCCGGCATCCCGCTCACCTGCTTGGTGGCGTCGTACAGGGCGCGCTGCACTTCGGCAATGCTGGGGATGGGGATATCCGGCGGCAGCACCGCATCCAGTACATGGTCGTCGCGCAGATAGGCGTGGGCCAGCACATAGTCGCCGATAGCCTGGCTTTCGCGCAGGCCGCCGCAGTGGCCGATCATCAGCCAGACATCCGGGCGCAGCACCGCCAGGTGGTCGCAGATGGTTTTGGCGTTGGCCGGGCCGACGCCAATATTAATCAGCGTGATCCCTTTGCCGTCGTGGGTGATCAAATGCCAGGCCGGCATCTGGTGCTTCTTCCACGCCAGATCGGAAATGGCCTGCTCCGGCGCTTCGGTTTCGGCGGTGATCCAGATCCCGCCGGCGCAGGAGAGAGCGATATACGGGCTGTCGGGATCGAGGATCTGGCTGCAGCCCCAGCTGACGAACTCATCCACGTAGCGGGTATAGTTGGTGAACAGCACGTAGGGCTGGAAGTGTTCCGCCGGCGTGCCGGTATAGTGCCGCAGACGCGCCAGCGAAAAATCGACGCGGCGGGCGTCAAAGTGCGACAACGGATAGAACTCGGTAGGATGGAACAGGCCGTCTGCGGTCTCATCGCCAATCTGCGACAGCTCGGTGGTAGGGAAATAGCGCGTCAGACCGGCGCTCATCGAGCGGTCGAGTGTCAGGGTGGAACCATCTATCACGTAAGGATAGGGGATCTCATGCTGCGACAGCTCGACGCTGATATGCGCGCCATAGTCCTGATACAGCAGCGTCAGCTGTTCCAGCAAATAGTGGCGGAACAGTTTCGGATTGGTGATGGTGGTGGTATAGCACCCTGCATGGGTGAAACGTCCCCAGGCGCGCGTTTTGAGGGCTTTATGATCGGCGCCGTCCCAGGAGACCGAGAGCTGCGGATAGACAAAAAGACCTTCCGCGCGGGCTTCGGTATCGGGGAGCGTATTATGGTCGATATAGTCGCCGATGGCTTTGCGTAATGCCGTGACCGAGGCTTCATAGCGCGCTTCCAGCTCGGCAAGCGCTTGTTCCGGGGTCAGACTGGCGGCCTTGTTATTCATGATTCGCTCCTTGTTTCAGGTCTGCTGACATTCCCGATAGTATGTCACAGCGTGAAAAGGGCGAAGGGGAATTTATCTGTCAGATGCGAAGAGACCCCGATCATCTCTGGCAAAGGGGTCGGACCCGATTTATTTGCCGGCGTTTGCCCAGCGCTCACTGCTATAATGGGTTGCTTTGAGGATCTTCAACGTCTGTGTCGGGTTATTATTCAGACAATAACGCGCATCGGCCAGCGGAGTAAGTTTATCGCCTTCCTGCAGGTGAAGGCGACAGGCTTCAATTTCAGCAATCATCGCTAATGTACCGCTCTGAAGCACGACGCAGCAGGGGCTGGTCATTGAATTTTTTCTCACTTTTTTTACCCACCACTCCATCTATATCTTCCTGTCCTGATCACATCCCTGCCGATAATTCATGTTTCCTGAAGGCCTGACAATAAGATTATCCCCTTGGTTTATACAGTGTTTAAAAATAGGCGACCTAACGTTGATCTCAGCGGTAGGCTTTTTTTCGCTGAACATGAATGATCTGCCGGGTTTAATTTGCCGGAGCCGATGGCTATGCTGAGAAGCAGACAGTGAAAATAGCCTGTCAGGAATAGGGCAGCTGAGTTCGGCTATGCGAAAAATAATAGAGAGAGCGTCATGAAGCATGTTTTACGCCACTGGCGAACGTCAGGCGCCGTTATTGGCTCACTGTTAAAAAAAGGGATCGTTGCGGTGCTGGCGCTGCTGGTGGTGTTTCTCGCCGGACGGATCTATGAGTCCCAGCGCGGCCCCGCGCTGCATTCCTGGCATACCTGGCATGGCAACGAGATGGCGGCCAAAGAGATCGACCAGGCGACCTTTGCCCAGTATCTGGCGCGGGAGAAAACGATTTTCGCCGATCTTCAGCGCGAGGTGACAGAGGCCTTGCCGGAAGAAGATAAAACCCCTGTCAACCGCTTTTATCGCCATAGCCGGGTCTGGCCGGGGCAGTTTACGCAGGACTGGAACCGCTCTTTTGTACTATTGCCGCAGGGCAAACCGCGCGGCAGCGTGGTGCTGCTCCATGGCCTGACCGATTCGCCCTACAGCGTGCGCTATCTGGCGCAACTCTGGCGGCAGCGGGGCTATGTGGCGGTGGCGCCGCGTTTGCCGGGCCATGGCACCGCGCCGGGGGCGTTAACCGCCGTTGACTGGGAGACCTGGCTGGCGGCAACGCGTCTGGCGGTGCGCGAAGCGACGCGCCTGGCCGGGGCGGACGTGCCGCTGCATCTGGTCGGCTACTCTAACGGCGGCGCGCTGGCGCTCAAGTATGCCCTCGATAGCCTGGAGGACAGCCATTTACGCCAGCCGCAGCAGATTATCCTGCTGTCGCCGATGATCGGCGTGACGGCGTTTGCCCGTTTTGCCGGTCTCGCCGGGCTGCCGTCCATCTTCCCGGCGTTTGCCCGTGCGGCCTGGCTAAACGTGGCGCCTGAATTTAACCCGTTCAAGTACAACTCTTTTCCGGTAAAAGCGGCGAGACAGTCCTGGCTGTTAAGCCAGGCGCTGCAGCAGCAGATTCTTCGCGCGTCCCGTCAGGGGGAGCTGAAAGCGCTGCCGCCAGTCCTCACCTTTCAGTCGGTGATGGATTCCACCGTCAGCACCCGGGCGGTGGTGGAGTCCCTGTATCGCTACCTGCCGGACAACGGCAGTGAGCTGGTGGTGTTCGACATAAACCAAGCGGCGGATCTCCGGGTCCTGTTCCGTCCCGCGCTCTATGCGGCGGTGAATACGCTGCTGCCGCCGGCGCCGAGGGCCTATACCACCACGGTGGTGACCAACGCGACGGCGCACACGCTGCAGACCGTCGCCCGCACTACGCTGGCCCAGGAACGGGAAGAGCATCGTTATCCTCTACACCTTGCCTGGCCGGCGGATATGTACTCCCTGTCGCATGTGGCGGTGCCGTTTCCCCTGAGCGACTCGCTGTATGGCCGCGAGCCGGACGAGAAGAACCGCTACGGCATTAGCCTGGGCACCATTTCACTGCGTGGAGAAACCGGAACGCTGAGCGTGGGGCTGGAGACGTTAATGCGCGTCACCTCTAATCCTTTCTTTCCGTGGATGCTGGCGCGCGTCGATGAGCATATCGCCTGCGGCGAGCAAGCGGCGGTAGTGGCCTGCCTGAAGGCGCAGGCCAGCGCGCAGGCGTTAAAAGAGGCTCAGGTGCAGGACGGTGCGCAGCAGAATGCCGACGATCGCCGCGGGAACCACGAAGCGAAACAGGCGGACAAACCGTGAGCTGATGCCGAGGAAAATACCGATTCCGGGCAGATCGAAGGTCTGGATCAGCAGGCCTGCCGAGGCGTTGACCTGGCTGACGGTGACTTTGCCCTGCTGGATCAGCTCGGAAATGACGCCAAAGTAAGCGGTGCCTCCGGCGACGCACTTCACCAGCGCCGGCAGCACAAAGTTCTGCGGAATGTGCAGCCAGCCGAGCACCGGTTTCAGCAGCTGCTGCAGCAGGTCGATGGCGCCAGCGCCCTGCAGCAGTCCGACGATGGTTAACGACAGGATCAGCATCGGCACCGCGCCGAGCGCCAGGCGGATGGCGTCGGAGCCGGCGCTATTGATCACCGCCAGAATGCCCTGACTGTTCTGCTCGGCGTTGGGCAGCGCTTCCGCGCGAGGATTCTCGGCGACCGATAAGCGCCGTCCGGTGACGTGCCAGGCGACGGCGGCCGCGCACAGGCCGCCGACCACTGAGATAACGATCGAGGCCAGCCAGTGGAGGCCGAAAGGGGTGAGGGGATAGAAGACGTTGCCTTGCCCCATGGCGAAGACCATGGCCAGCGTGGCGGCCATTTGCCGGTCAGAAACGCCGCGTTTGTCCATAATCGACAGCGTGGCCAGCGGGGCGGCGAAGCTGACAAAGTTAATCTGGATCAGGGCGAAGGCGCTCATCCCGGTTAAGCCGAAGGGCTTCAGCAATGGCGCAACCCAGCGCACAATCACATCGAGGATGCCGCGGACCTCCAGATATTTCATGATAATCAGCATGATCACCATGATCGGCAACAGCGTATACAGCGCGACGTCAACGGACGATTTGCCCGCCGCCATAATGATGCTTATGACATCCATTTACGTTCTTTACCACTCGCAAAGCCATTCGTTCGCGTCATCATAATCCCGTGGGGAAGGAAATGATATGTCAGGATCGCCCCGGGGACCGGCGCCATGGGGCGCCGGGAGGAGAGAATTACTGGCCGATGTTGACCAGCGTGCGGCCATGAATATTGTTGCTGAGGAAATCTGCGGCATACGCTGGCGCCTGCTCCAGCGTGATTTCGGTGGCTGCCTGCTGGTAGTAGCCCTCCGGCAGCAGCTGGGCCAGACGCTGCCAGACCGCGTCGCGTTCTGCGGTGGGCACCATCACCGAATCCACCCCCTGCAGACGCACATTGCGCAGAATAAACGGCATTACGGTGGTCGGCAGATCGAAGCCCCCGGCCAGACCGCAGGCGGCGACGCAGCCGCGATATTGCGTTTGCGCCAGCACTTTAGCCAGCATCGTGCCGCCAACGGTATCCACCGCGCCCGCCCACAGCTGTTTCTCCAGCGGGCGGGTCTCTGCGAAGTCGCTGCGCGGCAGGATGGCGTCGGCGCCGAGCTGGCGAAGGTAATCGTGCGTCGACTCGCGGCCCGATACGGCTGTCACCCGGTAGCCGAGCGCTTTCAGCAGTACCACGGCGGTGCTGCCGACCCCGCCGCTGGCGCCGGTGACCAGGATATCACCGCTTTCCGGGGTGATGCCCGCACTGACGAGGGCATCGACGCACAGCATTGCGGTAAAGCCGGCGGTGCCGATGATCATTGCCTGGCGCGCGCTGAGTGCCTCCGGCAGGGCAACCAGCCAGTCGCCTTTGACACAGGCCTCGGTGGCCAGACCGCCCCAGTGGTTTTCGCCCACGCCCCAGCCGGTGAGGATCACGGCCTGGCCGGGAACAAAGCGCGGATCGCGGCTTTCACTTACCCTGCCGGCAAAATCAATCCCCGGCACCATCGGGAACTGGCGGATGATTTTGCCTTTGCCGGTGATCGCCAGGGCATCTTTATAGTTGAGACTCGACCAGTCGATGGCGACCCGCACGTCGCCTTCGGCAAGGGCAGGCAGGTCAATCGCTTTGACGGCGGCCACGGTGCGGTTGTCAATCTGGTCCAGAACTAATGCTTTCATGACTGAGTATTCCTCGTCTGAAGGGAGTTATCGGCGCTATCGCCGTCCTGTGCAGGTGTTATTGTCATCATATTGTGCGCAAAGAAATCCCAGTACTGGTTAAGGGGAGCGGCGGACTGGACCAGCCTGGCGCGCATCACCGCGCCTTCCCAGCCGATCCAGAACACCTGGGCCAGCGCCTCCGGTGAGGTGTCGCTGGCAATCGCCCCGGCAGCCTGCGCCTCGTGCAGGCAGCGGGCCACGCGCTCCTCCCATGCCGCCAGGATGGCCTGCAACCGCTGGGTAAATGCCTCGGGCAACAGCGGAGCTTCCTGCAGCAGGTTGCCTACCAGACAGCCGCGACGAAACTGGTATTTCTCCATTCCCTGACCGGCATCACGCACGAAGGCCGCCATCCGTTCCAGCGGCGGCACGGCGTCGTCCAGCAGGAATTTATCTAATTTATGCGCAAAGTAATCGCCATAGGCGGCAAGCACGGCGAGGCCAAAGGCCTCCTTGCTTTTGAAACAGTGGTAAAACGACCCCTTTGGCACGGCGATATTCTTGATTACCGCATCAATCCCCGCCGCGAGATAGCCCGTTTCGGTCAGCACCTCCAGGCCCGAGCGAATCAGCGCCTGGCGAGTGTCGACAAACTGCCGATCGGCCTTTGGAGGTCGGCCGCGGCGGGGCTTCAGGTTGGCGGAGGTAGCGGGATTCATCATTTAGACCGTATGGTTTAATTGTTTGTCAGGGTACCCCCAATCCCGGTGGGGGGCAAGCTATGTATGGCAGAGAAGGGCGGGATTTCGAGGCAGAAGGCGACGCGGATTATCATCAATTATTAATGTGTGGTTCTCCGCGCGGCTGCTGCAGAGAATATCAATCCGCTGAGGCTATTCCGCTGACCATATATCTCTCTGGTCGCCACGGAATGATAAGGATGAATGGTAGAGATTATATTGCCGGGCTGACGATGATTTGCAGACCATGGCGGATTGACAATGCCGGCATGATAAAACACATTGTCCCCCCTGAACGGGCGCCGGTTGCCACCTCAGTTTAAATAAACACGCCGCCAGACAGGAAAGCCTGTCCTTTATTATCGGCGTCTGGATAAATAACCCGCCGCTGAAACCACACCTGCGAAAAAGGAATAACAGCCTGATGTACAGAATGAATATTGCCGTCAAAGGAGGGGAGGAATGTCGCTAATCGCTATTGTGCTGGTCTTTATCATGGCCATCGTGGTGACGGTGTTCATTTCCCATCTTCTGCCCGTTAAAGTGCCGCTGCCGTTGATCCAGATTGCGGCGGGCGCCGCGCTGGCCGCCGGTGGTTTTCAGGTCGATTTCGATCCGCACATCTTTTTGCTGTTGTTTATCCCGCCGCTGCTTTTCCTCGATGGCTGGCGGATCCCGAAAGACGCGTTTTTCCGCGATATGAAGCCTATTCTGTCGCTGGCGATAGGCCTGGTGATGGTGACTATCCTCGGTATTGGCCTGTTTATTCACTGGCTTATTCCGGCGATTACCGTGGCGGCGGGGTTCGCCCTGGCGGCGATTCTGTCACCCACCGATCCGGTGGCGGTATCGGCAATGACCGCCAGCTCGCCGCTGCCTTCCCGGATGGCGCATATCCTCGAAGGGGAGTCGCTGTTAAACGATGCTTCGGGTCTCGTCGCTTTTAATTTCGCCATCGCCGCGGTGCTGACCGGCAGCTTCTCACCGGGAGAGGCGGTGATGAAGTTTTTCCTGATGGCGTTCGGGGGCATCCTCAGTGGGCTCGTGGTGGTGTGGGTCACCGGCAAATGTAATAACTTTCTGGTGCGGCGCACCCGCGAGGAGCCGGCCATCCAGATCCTGATCAGCCTGCTCATCCCCTTCGCCGCCTACCTGCTGGCCGAGGCGTTCCATGTCTCCGGCATTCTTGCCGCCGTCGCCGCCGGCATTGCGATGCACTATGAGCAGCTGTCGGGGCCACGGCTTCCCGCGACGCGGATGAAAAGCAGCGCGGTGTGGTCCATGCTGCAGACTACCCTCAATGGGATGATCTTCCTGATGCTGGGCGAGCAGTTGCCCCGCATGCTCAGGACGTTGCCGGCGGTAGCCAGCCAGGCCGGCGTCCCTTCGCCCTGGTATCTGCTGCTGTACGCCGTGGCCATCACTCTCGCGCTCGGTCTGATGCGTTTCGCCTGGGTATGGCTGTCGATGACGCTGACCATTTTTCGCCGTAAACGCCGGGGCAAGGCCATCACCGTCCGTCCGCGATTCAGCATCCTCGCCGTCATGGCGCTGGCGGGGGTTAAAGGCTCCGTGACGCTCGCCGGTATTCTGACGCTGCCGGCGGTGCTGGCGGATGGTTCACCATTCCCGGGCCGCGAACTGCTGATCTTTCTCTCAATGGCGGTGATCCTGATGTCGCTGGTGGTGGCGGCTATCGGTCTGCCGTTCATGACCCGCTATCTTGCCGATGATTTACCCCATGACACCGGCAAGGACGATATTGGCGCCGTCATGACCGAAGTGGCCATCAACCGGCTAAATGCGCTACTCGACGAGCCGGTGGAGGATCCCACTGAGCAGGCCCTGCGGGCGGATGCCGGTAATATGCTACTGGAAACCTACCAGCGTCGGCTTCACTATAACGACAATGACGAAGGGCAGGACGTCGGGCTGGAGCTGGCGAAGCGCGCCAGGCTGGAGAAATATATGCAAAGAGAGGTCATTATCGCCCAGCGTCAGGAGCTGTTCCGGCTGCGTCGCGCCCACAACATTAGCGATATCACCTTTTATGAGGTGCTGCGGGAGATAGACCTGAAGGAAGAGAGTTTGCGCTAGGGGCGCCATTGCTGGAGGGGAGCCTTCGCCCTCCGGCCGCGCAGCTGGCGCGGAAAAGCAAAAAGCCTGCTCGAAAGCAGGCTTTTTTAAATTTGGCTCCTCTGACTGGACTCGAACCAGTGACATACGGATTAACAGTCCGCCGTTCTACCGACTGAACTACAGAGGAATCGTGTGAACGGGGCGCATATTAACGATGCCACCCGGCCTTGTCAAAGCCTGATTCAAAGAATTGCGTTCGACTGCTGACAATTTCAACAACCCTCACTCGTGCGCTGTTTTTTTCAGCAGATTGCACCGTTGTAGTGCGAATGTACCCCTAATGGGGCATACCGCAATCTGCTTACCAGGCAAATAAAAACCGGATTGCTATCACTATCCCTTATAACACCGCCTGTGGCGGGCAGCGGCAGCGGAAATGAAAAGCTGGCAAGCAAATTGCAAAACCAGTTTCATCATACTTCCAGCGTTAACGCTGGCGTTCCTTACAGGAGGCAAAATGAACTTAAGACGACTGAAATATTTTGTGAAAATCGTCGATATCGGCAGTCTGACCCAGGCCGCTGAAGTCTTGCACATCGCCCAACCGGCCCTCAGCCAGCAGGTCGCGACCCTGGAAGGTGAAATGGACCAGCAGCTGCTGATACGCACTAAGCGAGGGGTCACGCCAACGGAAGCCGGTAAAATCCTGTATACCCATGCGCGGACCATCCTGCGCCAGTGTGAGCAGGCGCAGCTGGCGGTCAATAACGTCGGTCAGACGCTGCGTGGCCAGGTCTCGATCGGCCTGGCGCCGGGCACGGCGGCCTCCGCCATTACTATGCCGTTGCTGCAGACGGTGCGTAATGAACTGCCCGAGGTGATGGTCTATCTGCAAGAGAGCAGCGGCACGGCGCTGAATGACAAGCTGCTGGCGGGCCAGCTGGATATGGCGGTGCTGTATGAGCGTTCGCCGGTGGCCGGCATCGTCAGCCAGCCGCTGCTGAAAGAAGATCTCTACCTGGTCGGTACCCGCGATTGCCCGGGGCAGAGCGTGGACCTCACGGCGGTAGCGGAGATGAACCTGTTTCTGCCGCGCGATTACAGCGCGGTACGGGCGCGGGTCACCGAAGCGTTCACCCTGCGTCGGCTGTCGGCGAAAATTATCGGCGAGATTGAATCCATTACCACCCTGACCGCGGCCATCGCCAGCGGCATGGGGGCGACGGTCCTGCCGGAATCCGCTGCCCGCTCCCTGTGCGGCGCGGCGAACGGCTGGATGGCGCGGATTAGCACGCCGTCAATGAGCCTGTCGCTGTCGTTGAACATGTCGGCGCGCGGCGGTTTGTCGCCGCAGGCGCAGGCGGTGAAGGAGATCCTGCTGTCTCTGGTGAGCCGTCCATCGCTGGAGAACCGTGAACTGCAGCTGGTGAGTTAGGCTATATTCTCTTAAGGAATAAGTTGCTGGTTTTTATTATTTGTTACCCGGGACAACAGACTTTAACAATAGCAGATACGTTAAGTCCATTGGCCCGGAGGAAAGGGTGAACTTCCAGCAACTGAAAATTATCCGTGAGGCGGCCCGTCAGGATTACAACCTGACGGAAGTCGCGAATATGCTCTATACCTCGCAGTCAGGCGTCAGCCGCCATATCCGGGAACTGGAAGAGGAGCTGGGGATTGAGATCTTTATCCGTCGCGGCAAACGCCTGTTAGGAATGACCGAGCCGGGTAAAGCGCTGTTATCCATTGCCGAGCGGATCCTCAATGAAGCCAGCAACGTCCGGCGGCTGGCGGATCTCTTCACTAACGATGCCTCCGGCGTCTTAACCATCGCCACCACCCATACTCAGGCGCGCTACAGCCTGCCCCCGGTGATTAAAGCCTTCCGCGAGCTGTTCTCCGACGTTCGCGTCGAGTTGGTGCAGGGCACTCCGCAGGAAATTGAAGCGCTGCTGCATAACGGTGGGGCGGATATCGGCATCGCCAGCGAGCGTCTGAGCAACGATCCTACGCTGGCGGCTTTCCCCTGGTTCCGCTGGCATCACAGCCTGCTGGTACCCAAAGACCATCCCCTGACCCAGGTGTCTCCTCTGACGCTGGAGGCGATTGCCCGCTGGCCGTTAATCACCTATCGCCAGGGGATCACCGGCCGTTCGCGGATCGATGAGGCCTTCAACCGCAAAGGGCTGATGCCGGATATTGTGCTGAGCGCCCAGGATTCCGATGTCATCAAGACCTACGTCGAGCTGGGGCTGGGCGTCGGGCTGGTCGCCGAGCAGTCCGGGGATGCCCGCGAAGCGGACACCTTTACGCGCCTCGATACCCGCCATCTGTTTGATGCCAATACCGTGTGGCTGGGACTGAAGCGGGGCCAGCTGCAGCGTAATTACGTCTGGCGCTTTATCGAATTGTGCAATGCCGGACTGTCGCTGGATGAGATCAAGCGCCAGGCGATGGAGCCGGAAGAGGCCGCTATCGACTATCAGATTTAAGGAAATGCTGGCCAGCGGATCGGGGAGAGGAAATACCGCTATAATTCACACACGAGAGTCGCGACTGAGGAAGGGAAAATGACGATGCGGCGTGTGAAATTACTTTGTTCGGCGCTGATGCTGCTCGCCAGCCACAGCGCGCTGGCCGTTAGCTATCCGCTGCCGCCGGAGGGGAGCCGTCTGGTGGGCAGCGCATTTACCATTGCCGTGCCGGAGAACAACACTCAACCACTGGAAAGTTTTGCCGCCCAGTACGGCCAGGGGTTGAGCAATATGCTGGAGGCTAA
This sequence comes from Klebsiella sp. 7-CIP_Kleb., assembly GCF_050378655.1. Taxonomy (NCBI): domain Bacteria; kingdom Pseudomonadati; phylum Pseudomonadota; class Gammaproteobacteria; order Enterobacterales; family Enterobacteriaceae; genus Klebsiella; species Klebsiella sp. 7-CIP_Kleb. Next base: position 1,039,084 of record NZ_JBNRLJ010000001.1, on the reverse strand, counting down.
CCCCGGCGTCGATGTCTATTTGCCGCACTCCGGTTCGACGCTGACCATTCCGCAACAGCTGATCCTGCCTGACACCGTGCGGGAGGGGATCGTCATCAACGTCGCCGAGATGCGTCTCTATTATTACCCGCCGCTGGGCAATAGCGTGGAAGTCCTGCCAATCGGCATTGGTCAGGCGGGACGTGAAACGCCGCGTAACTGGGTGACGGCGGTAGAGCGCAAGCAGGAGGGACCCACCTGGGTACCGACCGCCAATACCCGCCGCGAGTATGCGAAAGAGGGCAAAACGCTGCCGGCGATGGTGCCGCCCGGGCCCGATAATCCGATGGGGCTGTATGCGATCTATATCGGCAGGCTGTACGCCATCCACGGCACCAATGCCAACTTTGGTATCGGGCTGCGCGTCAGCCAGGGATGCATCCGCCTGCGTAATGACGACATTAAATTCCTGTTTGATAACGTCCCGGTGGGAACGCGCGTCCAGCTGATCGATCAGCCGGTGAAGTATACCGTGGAGCCGGACGGCAGCCACTGGCTGGAGGTGCACGAGCCGCTGTCGCGCAACCGGGCGGAGTTTGAATCCGACAGAAAAGTCCCCTTGCCGATGACCTCGGCGCTGCGCGAGTTTACTCAGGGGCCGGGAGTGAGTTCTTCGCAGGCCGAGCAAACCCTGCAGCGCCGCTCCGGCATGCCGGTGAATATCAGCGCCACAGCGGCGCAGGGAAGTTTGTAGCGGTGGAAAAAGTTAAGCCTTGATGCGGGATGGCGGCCCGGCGGGGCCCGAAAAGCAAAAAGCCTGCTTAAAAGCAGGCTTTTTAAATTTGGCTCCTCTGACTGGACTCGAACCAGTGACATACGGATTAACAGTCCGCCGTTCTACCGACTGAACTACAGAGGAATGGTGTGAACGAGGCGCATACTACTGGCCCGGCATTTTTGTGTCAACACTAAAATTAACTTGCTGATTCAAATGGCTAAATTTAGCTCAACACGTTGTTTTAGTGAACAGTGCGCCGATCGTCTTCGTCCTGCAGGCCATTCTCCCGTCTGCGCGCCAGCGGATCCTGGCGGTAAAAATGGCAAAAACGCTGCCACAGGGCCGGGAAGCGGGGCGCGAACAGTTCAGGCGCGCTGAAAAAATATTCCGATAGGACGGCAAAGCACTCAGCGGGATCGGTGGCGGCATAGGCGTCAATGCTGGCTGCGCTTTCCCCCACCAGATCTATCTCATCCTGAATGTTGTTCATCGCCGCGTGGAGATCGTGCTCCCAGCCGGCGACTTCGCGCAGTGGGATCAGCGGTACCCCGCTGGCCCGATCGCCATTCCGCGTATCGAGCTTATGCGCTACCTCATGCACCACAAGGTTAAAGCCTGACGCATCAAAGGAGTCCTGAATATCCAGCCAGTTCAGCACCACGGGACCCTGCTGCCAGCTTTGCCCCGATTGCACCACCCGCTGGTTGTGGACCAGGCCAATATCATCCTCCCATTCATCATCCACGACAAACGGGGCAGGGTAGATCAGCACTTCATGAAAACCGTCCAGCCACTCTATCCCCAGCTCAAGTACCGGCAGGCAAAAGAGCATAGCTATCCGCGCCTGATGCAGCGGAGTCAGCTCCAGTCCCTGAAGCGCTACCAGACGTTTTTGCTGTAGGAAACGGCCAGCCATCTGCGTCAGCTTATGCTGCTCAGCGGGCGAAAGGTGGGCTAAAACCGGAATGGCAAGCGCTTGCTCCCAGGGCATCTCTGCGTTGCCGGACTCATCATCTGCTTTCCAGGGCCATTTAAACATCATATTGCTCGCAAAGTCGTCACTTGAACACGATTACCGAAACGGGAGCTATTAAAATGCCAAAGATCCTGGCATTATAGCAACCACAACAGCGGAGAGATGCCGGAGCGGCTGAACGGACCGGTCTCGAAAACCGGAGTAGGGGCAACTCTACCGGGGGTTCAAATCCCCCTCTCTCCGCCACTATTCTTTCTCTGACCATTCCCCTTCAATAACACCGTTAGCTTCAGGTATAACGCCTGCGCTGGGGTATCGCCATCATCATCGTCCTGGTTTCAGCGTAAAGACGCGGTACTTTGCCTTGTCCTTGTGTGGTCTTACCGCCGCAATTTGCCCGAACGAGCTTAAACGCATCATAAAGAGGGAAGGTACGCCTGGAAAGCGGCAATGTCGAAAAGAGTGATCTCAACGGAGCGGGAACAAGAAAAAGCCCGCTGAGCGCGGGCTTAGATGGGGATCAGAACTGGTAAACCAGACCGAGGGCCACGATATCATCGGTCGAGATACCGTTGTTGCTGTAGAAGCGGTCGTCTTCGTCCAGCAGATTGATTTTATAATCCACATAGGTGGACATATTTTTATTGAAGTAGTAGGTCATGCCGATGTCGACATACTTGACCAGATCCTTGTCGCCGAAGCGAGAAGAGGAGTAGAGATCTTTACCCTTTGATTGCAGATAGGCCACAGACGGACGCAGCGGTAAATTATACTCATCGAACTGGTACTGGGCGACGACTTCAAAGTTCTGCGTCTTGTTGGCAATAGCGCCGTTGCCGTAGAAGGTCATGTTGCGGGTTTCCGCATACATGGCGGCCAGATAGATGTTGTTGGCGTCATATTTGGCGCCGACGGTCCAGGCGTCGGCTTTATCACCGTTGGCATAAATATGGCTGCTACGTGCTGCCGCCAGCTGGTTATGGGTACGGTCGGAAGATGAGTAGGCGGCCCCGAAGCTGATGCCCATATCGAGATCGTAGTAGCTGGAGATACCAAACCCGTCGCCATTTTCCCGCGCCAGTTTACGAGCACCACCGTTGTTAGTGCCTTCGCCAGAACCGGCGTTTTCATTATTACCCTGATACTGCAGGGCGAAATGCAGGCCGTCGACGAGGCCGAAGAAATCGCTGTTACGGTAGGTGGCCACCCCGTTGGTGCGGCCGGTCATGTAGACGTCGGTCTGGGTGTAGGTATCACCGCCGAATTCTGGCAGCATATCAGTCCAGGATTCGATGTCGTACACCACGCCGTAATTACGGCCATAGTCCAGTGAGCCATAGTCAGCAAATTTCAGACCGGCGAAGGCCAGACGGGTCCAGGAATTCGCTCCTTCATTTTCGCTGGTATTGGCCTTGATATTGTATTCCCACTGACCGTAGCCGGTTAACTCGGAAGCGATCTGCGTTTCGCCTTTGATGCCAAAGCGTGCATAGGTCTGATCGCCGTCCTCTGAAGTGTCGTCTGAGAAATAGTGCAGGCCGGCGACTTTCCCGTAAAGGTCCAGTTTGTTGCCGTTGTTGTTATAGATTTCCGCGGCATTAACGGCATTGGCCATTAATAATGCCGGAACCATGAGAGCCAGTACTTTTCTTTTCATTATATATTCCCTTTTAATAATAATTTCTGTGAATTATGACAATCCCTCCGGAATGACTATCAGATACTAACGACCAGGTTCATTTTTATTTAAAATAAAATATGTAAATAAATAATGTAAAATATTGCAAAATATTTCCAAATGGTTCGTTATATTAAATTTGAATGAATCTGATTTTATTATTATTTTATTATATAGCAATGGGTTATGTTGTTTTGTTGCGACCTCTGTTAACCAAATGAAATTATTTTTATTAATTTACGGCGAGGGGGTTGTTCAGCATTTAAATATAATTTATGAGACAAACTCGCCGGGTGAGATAAGTACAATACGCGGCATGGTTGATGTCGTTAATGTTTAATCCTGTGGGTAAGTAATAAAGAACAAACCCTTGGGTATTTCCATTGGCAGCATAAGTGATAAGTGGGTGCAGAAGACAAGGATGAAACTGCTGCCTGTGGCGCAGGTTGGCGCTATAATGTGATGCGTGTCACGTTTTGGGTGGCAGTAGTATGATTTGTCACGGAGAAGAATGAGATGGAAGAGCAGGCAAAACGCAGCCCGGGCGGCAAACTCGCGCTCTGGGCGTTGTATGCCTTTTGCGGATATTGTGTCTGGGTCATTGTGCGTTACTGGTGGGTGGTTGGGAAAATTCACAGCGTTCCCGGCGCCAGCGCGGAGGGCGACTTTGGCACAATGGCAGGGAAATGGCTTGGCGCCCTGTTGGGGATGCTGGTGCTCGCCGGCATTGGCGCGATCCTAGGTGCTGTCGTCTGGTATACACGACCCGCCAGAAGCAGGCGGGATCATCGGTCGTAAAGTTGCTATGCTCGAGGCTGACCTTCAGATAAGGAACGCCTATGAACCTGGTAGACTGGCAGCAACGATTTGAGCACTGGATACTGACGCACCACGCCCAGGAGGATGCGGCGCACGATCTGTCCCATTTTCGTCGCGTCTGGGCCACCGCCACCCGGCTGGCCGCCGGGGAGGTGGAAGTCGACAGGCTGGTGCTTCTCACGGCCTGCTATTTTCATGACATTGTCAGTCTGCCTAAAAATCATCCGGAGCGAAGCCGCTCTTCGATGATGGCTGCCGAGAAAACCCTGGCGATTTTGCAGTCGTCGTTTACCGATTTTCCCGCAGACCGCTATGCGGCGGTCAGCCATGCTATTGAGGCGCACAGCTTTAGCGCGGCGATCCCGCCGCGCACGCTGGAGGCGAAAATCGTCCAGGACGCCGACCGTCTCGAGTCGCTTGGGGCGATTGGCCTGGCGCGGGTCTTCGCCGTCGCCGGCGCCCTGAACACCATTCTGTTTGATGCCGACGATCCTTTCGCCGACCGGCGAGCGCTGGATGACAGAAAATATGCCCTCGACCATTTCCAGTGCAAACTCCTGCGCCTGCCGGAAACCATGCAGACCGCCGCAGGAAGGGCTATGGCGCAGCATAATGCGCGCTTCCTCGTTGAGTTTATGGCCAAGATCAGCGCGGAGCTGAAGGGGGAGCCTATGGCGCTGGATGAGGCGGTTTTACGCCGCTTTGCACCGCAGCCGTCAACCGACCAGTGATTTATGGTACTCTCTGCAAAAATCGTCCGCGCTGGTTGAGGGTATGCCACAAAAGTTAATTAAGGAAAACAGGTCGTTGTCATTGACGGAGCAGGCCGGTGAAGAGGCTCAGGCGCTGCTGCGTCAGCTGATGACGATCTACGATGTGAAAACGCTGGTCGCCGAGCTGGTGAGCGTCGGGGAGCAGCACTGGAGCGCGGCGATCCTCAAGCGCGTGGCGGCCCTCAGCCGCGCGGCGGGGCGTTTGCGTCCGCAGGAGGTCGCTCATCTGGCGACGCTGCTGCCGTCGCCGCCGGCCCATCATCCGCACTATGGGTTCCGCTTTGTCGATCTGTTTGCCGGTATCGGCGGGATCCGCAGCGGTTTTGAAGCCATCGGCGGGCAGTGCGTCTTTACCAGCGAGTGGAATAAGCATGCGGTGCGCACCTATAAGGCCAACTGGTATTGCGATCCGCAGCAACACCGTTTCAATGAAGATATCCGCGATATCACCCTCAGCCATCGCCCCGACGTTAGCGATGACGAGGCGGCGCAGCATATCCGCGAGACTATCCCGCAGCATGATGTGCTGCTGGCCGGCTTTCCCTGCCAGCCTTTCTCACTCGCCGGCGTATCGAAAAAAAATGCCATGGGTCGCGCCCACGGCTTTGCCTGCGAAACCCAGGGGACGCTGTTTTTTGATGTGGTGAGAATTATCGCCGCCCGTCAGCCGGCGATCTTTGTGCTGGAGAATGTTAAAAATCTCAAAAGTCACGATCAGGGACGCACCTTCCGCATCATCATGCAGACGCTGGATGAGCTGGGGTATGAGGTCGCTGACGCCGGGCATAGCGGGCCGGACGATCCGAAAGTGATCGACGGGCGCCATTTCTTACCACAGCACCGGGAGCGCATCGTGCTGGTAGGCTTCCGTCGCGATCTGCAGCTGCACGAAGGGTTTACGCTGCGCGATATCGCGGCGCTTTACCCGGCGGTTCGGCCAACATTTGGCGAGCTGCTGGAGCCGACGGTGGATGCCAAATTTATCCTCACGCCGGTACTGTGGAAATATCTTTATCGCTATGCGCGCAAGCATCAGGCGCGGGGCAATGGCTTTGGTTATGGCCTGGTGGACCCCGCGAATCCTCACAGCGTGGCCCGGACGCTCTCCGCCCGCTACTATAAAGATGGCGCCGAAATTCTCGTCGATCGCGGCTGGGACCGGCCGCTGGGCGAGACGCATTTTGACGATCCGCAGAATCAACAGCGGCGTCCTCGTCGGCTGACGCCGCGGGAGTGCGCCCGATTGATGGGCTTCGAATCGCCTCAGGGGGCGCGTTTCCGCATCCCGGTGTCGGATACCCAGGCCTATCGTCAGTTCGGCAACTCGGTAGTGGTTCCGGTCTTCGCCGCGGTGGCGAAGCTCCTGGCCCCGCGCATCGCTCAGGCGGTGGCGCGTCGCGAAGCGGATGATAACGATGGCGGATGTTCACGATAAAGCCACACGCAGTAAAAATATGCGGGCTATCGCCACGCGCGATACGGCGATCGAAAAGCGGATAGCGGCGCTGTTGACTCAGGCGGGATTCACCTTTATTGCTCAGGATCGCGAGCTGCCGGGGCGCCCCGATTTCGCTTTACCCGACTACCGTTGCGTCATCTTTACCCACGGCTGTTTCTGGCACCACCATGACTGTTACCTGTTTAAGGTGCCGGCCACCCGGACGGCGTTCTGGCTGGACAAGATCGCCGGCAACGTAGCGCGCGATGCCCGTGACCGGCAAAAGCTGGCCGCGCAGGGCTGGCGGGTGCTTATCGTCTGGGAGTGCGCCCTGCGCGGTCGCCTGAAGCTGAATGACAAGGCGCTCACCGAGCGTCTGGAAGAGTGGATCTGCGGCGCCGGACACGACGCGCAGATCGACACCCAGGGGATCCGCGAACTGGCGCTTATTTCGACGCCTTACAAGGAGTAACTTCGCTGCGAACCGGGAAGAGATATTTGCCCAGCGTCACCAGCACGACGGCGAAAATAATCACCGCCAGCGCCAGCCACTCGATCAGTGACAGGCTTTCGCCACCGAATCCGGTGCCAAGGAGAACCGCTACCACCGGGTTGACATAGGCGTAGCTGGTGGCCACCGCCGGGGTGACATTGCGGATCAAAAACATGTAGGCGTTGATGGCAATCAGCGAGCCAAAGATAGCCAGATAGGCTACGGCGGCGATCCCGGACCACGACGGAACGCGGGTTAAGGTTTCACCGCTCAGCCATGAGGCGGCCAGCAGGACGATCCCGGCGGCGAGCATCTCGATTGCCCCCGCCATCATGCCGGTCGGCAGCACGATCCGCGAGCCGTAAACCGAGCCGAAGGCCCAGCTCAGAGAGCCAATCAGAATCAGCAGTGCGCCCCAGGGGTTGCCGTTCAGGTTGCCCCCGCTGTTAAGCATCACAATACCCGCGAGGCCAATGGCAATCCCCAGCCACTCCAGCTTCCGAGTGGCGATGCCGAAAAAGCGGCTGAAGCACAGGGTGAACAGCGGAACGGTGGCGACCATCACCGCGGCGATCCCGGAGGGAACGTGCTGATGTTCGGCCAGGGTGACAAAGCCGTTGCCGACGGCCAGCAGCAAAACCCCGATCAGCGCGGCATTAAGCAATGGCCTGCGGGCCGGCAGTTTATGGCCGGTGGCCAACAGCCATCCCAGCAGCAGCACGCCGGCAGAGAGAAAGCGAATTCCGGCCATCATCAGCGGCGGCCAGCTGGCGACGCCGACGGCGATGGCGAAATAGGTAGAGCCCCAAATGATATACAGCGCAAACAGCGCCCCGATAAGCGGTAACAGCTGACGGGTAGACATACTTCCTCACGACGGTGCAGAGATAGAAAGGGGACATATAGTAAACGTGAAAACTATCCTGCTGGCGAGCGCTTAATTTGCGCCAGGTTGTTAAATTTATATTGACTAATTGTACCTTGGGCAGCGGCCGTTTTTTAACGCATACTCGAGGGAGACATTGATGAAGAGAGAAGGAAAATCATTTTGGCAGGAAGTAGTCTTTTAACGTTACTTGATGATATCGCCACGCTGCTGGACGATATCTCCATGATGGGCAAGCTGGCGGCGAAAAAAACGGCGGGGGTGCTGGGCGACGATCTTTCCCTGAATGCCCAACAGGTGACCGGCGTGCGGGCAAATCGTGAGCTGCCCGTGGTCTGGGGTGTGGCGAAAGGGTCGTTCGTCAATAAAATCATCCTCGTGCCGCTGGCCCTGCTGATCAGCGCCTTTATTCCCTGGGCGATCACGCCGCTGCTGATGGTGGGTGGCGCGTTTCTCTGTTTTGAAGGGGTGGAGAAGGTGCTCCACAGTCTGGAAGCGCGTAAGCACAAGGAGGACCCAGCGCAACGGCAGCAGCGTCTTCAGGCGTTGGCGGATCGTGACCCGCTGGCCTTTGAGCGTGACAAAGTAAAAGGGGCGATTCGCACCGACTTTATTTTGTCCGCGGAAATTGTCGCCATCACCCTCGGCATTGTCGCGGAAGCGCCGCTGCTGAATCAGATCCTCATTCTCTCAGGGATCGCGATTCTGGTCACCGTCGGGGTCTATGGCCTGGTGGGGGTGATCGTCAAGCTGGATGACATGGGTTACTGGCTGGCGGAGAAACGCAGTACGCTGGCGCAGTGGCTGGGCAAAGGGTTATTGGCCGTGGCTCCCTGGCTGATGAAACTGCTCTCTGTCGTCGGGACGCTGGCCATGTTCCTCGTTGGCGGCGGGATTGTGGTCCACGGTATTGCGCCGCTGCACCATGCCATTGAGCACTGGAGCGCGGGCCTGGGCGGCATGTTGGCCGCCTTGCTGCCGATGGTGGTCAATCTGGTGCTGGGTTTTATCATCGGTGCGGTGGTACTGGCCGGCGTCAAGGCGGTGAGCCGCCTGCGTGGCGCGGCGAAGTAGTCAGGTGCGGCGCAGCGGATTGGCGCCGCGTGGTCTACGCTAAAAAGCGCGTCCGGTATCGACAGAAACCGCGTGCGCTGACAACGTCAGGTTTGCGCAACGTACTACGAGAGAAAGATGGATAAGCCACTGCGGTTGAAGTTGAAAAAGCGCTACTTCCTGACTCGCCCGGCACATGTGGTTAACGTTTGTTTTATCGTGGTGCTATTTTTCTCCACGCTGTTGATCTGGCGTGAAATCAACGTCCTGGAAGAGGCCTACGTGGCGAACCAGCGCAATAATCTGGCTAACGTCGCGCATGAAATGGATGGGCTGCTGCAGTTTAACATCGACAGGATGATGTTTTTTCGCCACGGTATGCAGTCCGCACTTGAACGCCCCCTCGACGTCGATGTGTTGCACGAGGCCAGCCAGCGCTATCTGAACCAGCGCCATCAGGAGATTTGGCGGGTGGCGCTCCCGAACCGCCGGACGCTGCCGGTGTTTGGCGTCTCGGAGAGCGTCGTCAGGGAGCACCCGCTGCTCTTGCCGGACGATCCGCTGGTGGTCAATGAACTGATGGCGACGCTGGAGCTGGGTTATCTGTTAAATCTGACGCAGCATGACCGCGATTTTGCCGAGCGGATGCAATATATCTCCCGCAGCGGCTTTTTCACCTCGACCCTGCCGCTGCGCGATGAATCGCAGGTGAAGACGCACTATTCGCGCGCTATCAGCGCCCTCTGGTTTACCCGGCAGACCCAGCGGAACAATCCGTACCGCGGCGTTATCTGGCAAACCTTTCCTGACGATGACCCACAGCTGGAAGAGCAGGTGGTTACCGCCTCGATACCGCTGGATTTTGCCGGTTACTGGCGCGGCGTGCTGGCGATGGATTTCTCAGTCAGCGAAATAAAAGCATTTTTAATCAGCGCGATGAAGGGCGGGCAGGTGGGGGAATACCAGCTTTATGACAGCCATCTTAGCCTGCTGGCCTCCTCTGCGCCGGGGAATGTCCTGACGCTGCTGTCGCCGCGCGAGCAGGAGCTGCTCAGCCGCGCGTTTGCCCATGATAACCAGGGCGGCCTGCGTCTGCTGACGCGCTATATCAGTTGGGCCAAACTACGGAATTTTGACGGCGTGCTGCTGCGGATCCACACCCTGCGGGAAGGCGTACGCGGCAACTTTGGCACCATCACCATCGCCCTGACCCTGATGTGGATCCTCTTCACCTTGATGCTGCTGCTCTCCTGGCTGGTGATCCGCCGTATGGTCCGCAATATGAGCGTCCTCCAGACCTCTCTGGAGTGGCAGGCCTGGCACGATGCCTTAACCCGCCTGCTCAATCGCGGGGCGCTGTTTGAAAAGGCGATGGCGCTCGCCAGCGCCTGCCAGCGCAGCGGACTACCGCTGGCGGTGATCCAGCTCGATCTGGATCACTTTAAGAGCATTAACGATCGCTATGGTCATCAGGCGGGTGACAGGGTGCTGTCGATGGTGGCCAGTACCCTTGCCGGCACTGTGCGGGAAGGCGATTTGCTGGGCCGCGTGGGGGGAGAGGAGTTTTGTGTCGTGCTGCCGAATACCACGCTGCAGGAAGCGGCGGCGATAGCGGAGCGGCTACGCCTGCGTATTCATGGCCGGGAGGTCTTTTTGCATAATAACGTGACGCTGCGGGTCAGCGCGTCGTTAGGGGTAAGCGCCAGCGAAGAGCAGGGAGAGTATCACTTTGAAGCGCTGCAGTCGGTCGCCGATGGTCGACTGTATCTGGCCAAGCAGAATGGCCGCAACCAGGTCTGTTTTCGCAGCGAAGCGTGAGTAAAACGTTTCGCTCGCGCCAGCGGATTTGAGATTTATCTTAAAGTAATGTCTGGCGATCGTACTATCGGATGAAACCGGTTTGCGGCTAAGCCTTCTCGCATCAGCCTTGCAGCCCTTTCTGCTGCGAAGCGCCGACTTTCTCAATATTTTGCGTCATGAATATCTCTTGTCATGCAAAATAATTGAGGATAATGTTTCAACGCATCGGATTTCCCGGTGTAACGAATTTTCAAGTGCTTCTTGCATTAGCAAGTTTGATCCCGACTCCTGCGAGTCGGGATTTTTTTCGCCCATCACTAGCGGTTGGCTTCACTGGCGCTGAAATCATGAATATCGAGTTCAAATGCCTCCGCCAGTTCGCGCCAGGTATGCGCCCCGCGGCCATCGATACTGGCGCGCTGAGGGTCATCGAGGATGCGGTGGACTTCGCTTTCGCTGATCTCATTAATCGCCGCCAGTAGAGCATCAACGTTGACATCAACGTCGTTCCCGGTCTGGTCTGTCAATCGGTTCTTCATCATTACCCCCTCGCTGAGCGTCGCTCAAGCCTTTTTAAGTATAGTCGGTCTAAAAAAACGCCAGTCACCGGCCGCGACGCTGCGAGCGGCGTGGTTTTGTTCTACACTGGCTGAAAATAGAGAGGAGATGGATTATGCAGGTGAACGATCGTGTCACGGTGAAGACCGACGGTGGCCCACGTCGATCGGGCGTAGTGCTGGCAATTGAGTCGTTTAGCGAAGGGACGATGTATCTGGTTTCGCTGGAAGACTATCCCCTGGGGATCTGGTTTTTCAATGAAATAGGGCACCCGGATGGGATCTTCGTGGAAAAAGAAATCTCGTAAAACCGAACTGGCGGGACCACCGCCAGTTTGTTTCAGCGTAGATTCACCTGAATACCACTGGTAATGTTTTCGGTCAGCCGAACGATGTGGTAAATCACCTGCTTATTATGCGTCTGTATTTTCTTTTTAATATTACCTTTGTGCGATGATACCGTTTTCGCTTTGATGTTCATTTGCGTTGAAATTTGCGAAGTACCATGCCCGGCCATCCACATTTGCAGCATATTTGATTCTGTTTTGCTTAGCGACAACGTCGGTAAATTCAACTGCCCCAGGCTCGTGTTCTTGTATTTAAGATAATTAACCAGAATGACATCAAGGTCTTTTGGGGTGATCGATTTTGAACTGATTAGCAGATTCTTACGTACCCGCAGATAGCGGTCAAAATGGATGTTCGCCAGCGACATAAAAATCACAAACAGCGTCGCCGGATTTTGCGTGATGATCTGGCGAATAATGTTATTACTTTCATCATCATGCACAAAGCAATCTTCATTCAGAAACACCACCGCCGGGCAACATGACGCACAGTGCCTGTGCAGATCCTCAGCGCAGTTGACCTCAACGATTTCCTGTTTTTTAATTCCCCGACTGGTCAGATATCCCGTAAGTCCTAACCGGGTATAACTGCACAAATCCATAATCATCGTTGACATGACCCATCCTCAATCAACACGTAACGATATACACTTCGCACTGGCTGTGCGAAGCAGTCCTTGCGGGCGGTAATAATAGTAGGTTTAAGAAAGAACCCATTAGTTCCATTAAACTATTCCGCATCTCTGCATATAATTTGCCAGGAAAACTCTTAAAGTAAAGTCGAGAACCGGTAGTGTGAGCGAATTAAAAACAAAAAGTGCCCGTGGCTGCTATGGTTAGGCGCCAAAGATTCTTTTACTTTCAGAATTTCCTTATTTCATATGAAGGTCGCGATGCCTGGCCGTGTTTTACCCGGCTTCTCCGCCCGCAGCGGGGGTGGAAGGCTTAACGCTTTAATGCCACAATACTTTTTTATCAGCTTGTGGGATGAATGATGAAACAGTTAGTTTTTGCTGGCATGGTGGTGGCGCTGGCCGGATGCGTGCAGGTTGATCGTTACGAAGACGTTGTTAAAGCCCCCGCGCCGGCAGGCCTGGAAGGCTACTGGCAGACGAAAGGGCCGCAGAGTGAGATGATGAGTCCGGACGCCATCGCCAGCCTGATCGTCACCAAAGATGGGGACACCTTCGACTGCCGCCAGTGGCAGCGCGTGATCGCCCAGCCGGGGAAACTGATGAACCGCGATAGCGATATCTACAACGTGACCGCTTCCCTGGATATCTACCCGATCGAGCGCGAGGGCAACACCCTTTCCTACGATCGTATGACGTTGACCCGCGTTGAACGTCTCACCCCGGAGTGCGAGAAAGCGTGGGCTAAAGCGCGTGCCACCGCTCCAGTCAGCGCGCCGACCACCGCGCACTAAGATTCCGGCGGGCCACCGCTGGCCCGTCCGGCGTCAGATGACTACAGCACCGCCTCCAGCACCCACACGCTGACGCTTCCTCCGTTACAGGTAAAGGTGGCGCAGCCTTCGCCGTCGGTTTCGACAATCTCTTCCCGATTGCCCAGGAAATCCCGCCAGCGTTTGTTGCCATAATTCTCGCCCAGCGTCAGGGTCTTTTCTCCCTCATCACCATTGGACATCACCACCACGCAGCCGGGATCCTCGTCCGTGCCGCTGCGGCTGAAGGCAATGCAGTTGGGGTGATCGAACCAGAGAGTCTGCACGCCGTGGGCAAAACGCTGACGGGCGTCGATCAGCTCGTGGAGTTGTTCGATAACGGGCATTTCTATGGCGTAGGTTTGTCCGTCGCCGCCGGTATCCTCATAGGAGGCGCCGAAGAGATCGGCATAGAAGACCGAGGGTACGCCATTTTCACGCAACAGGATCAGCGCATAGGCCAGCGGTTTAAACCATGGCTCAACAGGCGCCTCGAGCGCCTGCAGCGGCTGGGTATCATGGTTGGTGACCAGGGTGACGGCATGGAAGGGGTCGGCTTCCACCAGCGTCCCGCTGAAAATCTGGCTCATGTCGTAATCGCGCCCCTGGCGGGACGCTTCATGAAATTTCATCTGCAGCGGGGCGTCAAACAGCATCGTCTTGCCCTCGACCAGATCGATATACTGCTGGAGCTTTTCCACTTCATGGGACCAGTATTCCGCAACAATAAACAGCGGCTGCGGGGCCACCTCCTGAACATGCTCGATCCACGCTTTGTAAAACCATGCGGGGATATGCTTCACAGCGTCAAGACGAAAACCGTCGCAACCGGTTTGCTCCATCACCCAGCGCGCCCAGTATTTGATCTCTTCGGTGACGGCGTGATTACGAAAATCGATATTGGCGCCCATCAGGTAGTCGAAGTTGCCAAGCTCGTCATCGACCTGTTCATTCCAGCCTTCGCCGGTGTAGTCGTTGACGATTTTAAATACACCGTCTTCTGTCGGATTCTCGATGTGGTCAATGCCGCTAAAGCACTTGTAGTCCCAGACAAACTGCGAATACTGCCCGGCGCGCACCGGGAAGGTATAGCGAGTCCATGCCTCGCACTCGATAATCGTCTCGTCAATTTGCGTGCGATCCTGCTCATCGACGCGCTGCACGCGCAGGGCCTCTTTTTCATCGGCGCCCATTTTATGGTTCACCACCACGTCCAGCAGCACGGCGATGTCGTGCTCCTTCAGGGCGTTGATTGCCGCCAGCAGCTGGGTCTTATCGCCATATTTGGTGGCGACAGAGCCCTTTTGATCAAACTCGCCGAGGTCGAAGAGATCGTAGGTGTCATAGCCGACGGAATAGCCGCCCGAGGCGCCTTTGTAGGCGGGGGGCAACCAGACCATATTGATGCCGATTTCGTTAAGACTGGGGGCCAGCGCTTCGACTTCACGCCACAGTTCGCCGCCGGCGGGGTAGTACCAGTGAAAACATTGCAACAAGGTGGGGTTTTTCATCTTCCATGCTCCAGACGTCAACAGGCTGACCTTTGCAGTATGGGAGATATCCCGCAAAACGGGTGAGGAAAGCCCTGAATTTCGCTATACCCTAAAGCGGATCATATATAATAAATTTGCATAAGATGTAGCGTAACGATGTTGGTGTCGGGCCGTTAAGCGCTTTACACTACAGGAAAATCCTAACCTTCGGGGTATCTATGAAATTAGCACTTCTGGGTCGTCAGGCGCTGATGGGCGCGATGGCCGTTGTTTTGATGGCTGGCGTTAGCGTGAAAACTTTTGCGGCGGAAAACCTGCTCAATCAGATTAAAGAGCGCGGCACCCTGCGCGTGGGCCTCGAAGGCACCTATCCTCCTTTTAGCTTCCAGGGCGATGACGGTAAGCTGACCGGCTTTGAAGTGGAGTTCGCCAACGAGCTGGCGAAACATCTGGGCGTGAAGGCTGACCTCAAACCGACCAAGTGGGACGGTATGCTGGCCTCGCTGGATTCCAAGCGCATTGACGTGGTGATTAACCAGGTCACTATCTCTGATGAACGTAAGAAAAAATACGATTTCTCTACCCCGTACACGATCTCCGGTGTGCAGGCGCTGGTGAAGAAAGGCAACGAAGGCGCGATTAAAACCGCGGCGGATCTGAAAGGCAAGAAAGTGGGCGTCGGGCTGGGCACTAACTATGAAGAGTGGCTGCGTCAGAACGTCCAGGGCGTGGATGTCCGCACCTATGATGACGATCCGACCAAATACCAGGATCTGCGCGTAGGCCGTATTGACGCCATTCTGGTTGACCGTCTGGCGGCGCTGGATCTGGTGAAGAAAACTAACAACACGCTGGCGGTAACCGGCGAAGCGTTCTCCCGTCAGGAAGCTGGCGTTGCACTGCGCAAAGGCAACGATGACCTGCTGAAAGCGGTAGATGGCGCGATCGCGGATATGCAGAAAGATGGCAGCCTGAAGGCCCTGTCAGAGAAATGGTTTGGCGCTGACGTGACAAAATAAAGGCCAGCGGTGAAAAAAGGCGCTCCTGGAAGCGCCTTTTTTTATTTAGCGCGTAACTGTGTGCATAATGAAGCATAACTGAGTCAGGAGGGGCCATGTCACTGCAAAATTTAACCCGCTTTCCGCGTCTGGAATTGATCGGCGCGCCGACGCCGCTGGAGTATCTGCCGCGTCTGTCCGATCACCTCGGGCGCGAAATATTTATCAAACGTGATGATACGACGCCGCTGGCGATGGGGGGAAACAAACTGCGCAAGCTGGAGTTTCTCGCCGCCGATGCGCTGCGCGAAGGGGCGGATACTTTAATTACCGCCGGCGCGATCCAGTCTAACCATGTGCGCCAGACGGCGGCGGTCGCCGCCAAACTGGGCCTGCACTGCGTGGCGCTGCTGGAAAATCCCATCGGCACCCGTGCGGAGAACTATCTGAGCAATGGCAACCGCCTGCTGCTGGATCTGTTTAATACCCAGGTTGAGATGTGCGATGCCCTGACCGATCCCGCTGCGCAGCTCGACGAGCTGGCGACCCGTATCGAAGCGCAGGGGTACCGCCCGTATGTCATTCCGGTCGGCGGTTCAAACGCCCTTGGGGCGCTAGGCTATGTGGAAAGCGCGCTGGAAATCGCCCAGCAGTGCGAAGACGCGGTGGAGATTTCGTCGGTGGTGGTGGCCTCCGGGAGCGCCGGCACCCATGCCGGACTGGCGGTCGGCCTTGAACAGCTGATGCCGCAGGCGGAACTGATTGGGGTGACGGTGTCGCGCGCGGTTGCCGACCAGCTGCCGAAAGTGGTAGCGCTGCAGCAGGCCGTGGCCAACAGCCTTGAGCTGCAGGCGAAAGCCGACATCATCCTGTGGGACGATTACTTTGCCCCAGGCTACGGGACGCCAAATGAGGAAGGAATGGCCGCCGTGAAGCTGCTGGCGCAACTGGAAGGTATTTTGCTCGACCCGGTTTATACCGGCAAAGCGATGGCCGGACTTATCGATGGCATTACGCAGAAACGCTTTAAGGATGAAGGGCCGATTTTGTTCGTCCATACCGGCGGAGCGCCGGCGCTGTTTGCCTATCATCCTCACCTCTAATACAGAAACCACAGCATGCAAGAAAGTATTCAACTGGTCATCGATTCTGCGCCTTTTCTGCTGAAAGGCGCCGTCTTTACGCTGCAGCTGAGCATTGGCGGGATGTTTTTCGGCCTGGTGCTGGGCTTTATCCTGGCGCTGATGCGCATGTCGACCCTCTGGCCGGTAAAATGGCTGGCGCGCATGTATATCTCCATTTTTCGCGGGACACCGCTTATCGCTCAGCTGTTTATGATCTACTACGGTTTGCCGCAGTTTGGCATTGAGCTTGACCCGATCCCGGCGGCGATGATCGGCTTATCGCTGAACACGGCGGCCTACGCGGCGGAAACCCTGCGCGCGGCCATCGCCTCGATTGACAAAGGGCAATGGGAAGCGGCGGCCAGTATCGGTATGACCCCCTGGCAGACGATGCGTCGGGCTATTTTACCCCAGGCGGCGCGGGTCGCTTTGCCGCCGCTCTCTAACAGTTTTATCAGCCTGGTAAAAGATACCTCGCTGGCGGCGACGATCCAGGTGCCGGAGCTGTTCCGTCAGGCGCAGCTTATCACCTCGCGTACGCTGGAGGTCTTCACCATGTATCTGGCCGCCTCTCTGATCTACTGGGTGATGGCGACGGTACTCTCCTCGCTGCAGAACTATTTTGAAAACCAGCTGAACCGCCAGGAGCGTGAACCGAAATGAGTGCGATTGAAGTAAAAAGCCTGGTGAAAAAATTCCATGGCCAGACGGTGCTCCACGGTATCGACCTCGAGGTGCAGGAAGGCGAAGTGGTGGCAATCATCGGCCCCAGCGGCTCGGGTAAAACCACCCTGCTGCGCAGCATTAATCTGCTGGAGCAACCGGAGAGCGGCACTATCCGCGTCGGCGATGTGACGATCGACGCTGGTCGCAGCCTCGGGCCGCAAAAAGGGCTTATCCGTCGGCTGCGCCAGCACGTTGGCTTTGTCTTCCAGAACTTCAACCTGTTTCCCCACCGGACGGTGCTGGAGAACATCATTGAAGGGCCGGTCATCGTAAAAGGTGAAGACAAGCAGGAGTCGATGGCGCGGGCGCGCGATCTGCTGGCGAAAGTGGGCCTCAGCGGCAAAGAGAACAGCTATCCGCGCCGCCTCTCTGGCGGGCAGCAGCAGCGGGTCGCCATTGCCCGCGCGCTGGCCATGCGTCCGGACGTGATCCTGTTTGATGAACCGACCTCGGCTCTCGATCCCGAGCTGGTAGGGGAGGTGCTCAATACCATCCGCCAGCTGGCGCAGGAGAAACGTACCATGGTTATCGTGACCCATGAAATGAGCTTCGCTCGCGACGTTGCCGATCGGGCGATTTTTATGGATCAGGGACGCATCGTTGAACAAGGCGAGGCCAAAGCGCTGTTCGCCTCGCCTCAGCAGCCGCGTACCCGCCAGTTCCTCGAAAAATTCCTGATGCAATAGAGCAGGCGCAGGCGCGGCGGCTCGCCTTCGTGTGAGCCGCCGCAATGAGCCCAATTCCACGCTGGGGCAACACCCCATCGTCACGTCTTTGTGCTATTTACTCCCCTGGCCGTATACACCGCTTCCCATCCCCCCTTGTAGGGTGTAGAAAATGAAGGGAGGGGCCTTAGTTTCAGCGCAGCGAACTGGGAAAAGGCAAGTCTTCAGGCTAATAAATGCGACAGCTACGATATTTTATACATATAAATAAGATTTATGTGTTAGTTTTCTGTATTTATAATAATGATTATCAATCAGGAGTTATTTGCACAGCTATGAGGGACAATGATTTTTTCAGCTGGCGGCGGGATATGCTGCATCAATTTCAGTCCATGGCCGCCGCTCAGGAGGTTTATAATCTCCTGCAACGAGAAACAGAAACGCTGGAATATGATTTCTATACGCTTTGTGTGCGTCACCCGGTGCCTTTCACTCGCCCCCGCGTCACGTTTCAGTCGACCTATCCCCGCGCATGGATGTCTCATTACCAGGCAGAGAATTATTTCGCCATAGATCCCGTATTACGCCCGGAGAATTTTATGCGTGGCCATCTGCCGTGGGAAGATGGGCTGTTTCGCGATGCGCAGGCGTTATGGGACGGCGCGCGCGACCATGGTCTGCAAAAAGGGGTGACACAGTGCCTGACGTTGCCGAATCATGCTCAGGGTTTTCTCTCCGTCTCCGCGAACAACCGTTTGCCGAATGCTTATGCTGAAGATGAGCTGGAGCTGCGCTTGCGAACGCTGACGGAGCTGAGCCTGCTGACGCTCTTGCGTCTTGAAGATGAGATGGTGATGCCACCGGAGATGAAGTTCAGCCGGCGCGAACTGGAGATCCTCAAATGGACCGCGGAAGGAAAGACCTCTGCGGAGGTGGCGATGATCCTCTCGATTTCGGAAAATACGGTCAATTTCCATCAGAAGAATATGCAACGGAAATTTAACGCGCCGAATAAAACGCAAATTGCCTGTTACGCTGTGGCGACAGGGTTAATCTGAAGGCGCCTGCCGTTCTGCGTGCCAGACGTGATACCGGCTGTCAGTCATACTTTCAGCCGGTACAGGATTACTGCCGATAAGCTTGTTTAATTTGCTTAACGGTGCTGGAGAATACGGCGGCCTGAGCCTCATCTTCCATCTGCGCGATCTGCTTTTCCATTTTAATAATCACGCGACCCGCATCTGCCTGGCCCATCGCCTGCAGCATCAGCGTCATCATCGCTTTCAGGCAGGAGACTTCCTGCGCCAGTTCCTGATTATTTTCTGCAGTGGAAAAATCTGGTGTGCTCATCGATATCCTCGTTTACTCGCTGCGCTATTGCGCTCTACTCAATGTGAAGGCCGCGCAGTATACCACAAGCGACAGAAAAAAAAGGAGTGCTTAATTTCTGTTCTCTCATCTGAGCTGTGAATGGTTTTATGCTTCAGATAAGACGTAATAGCCATCGTCAGGCCAATAATTGCCACTATCTATTTAGTACGTTAATAATTGTTACATATTTAGCTTCGTATTTATGCGCTACGTAATCTGTTGTGTTTTTTGTGCCTTCTGTATGGGGATTGTTAAAAAATAAGACTCGTGCAACCGACTGTTCGCAATGACTTTCCACTGAGTGTGCACAGACATTGCCATAAATGAGAGCCAAATCGAGGCGAGGGCATTTTTTTGCCTTTTAAAATAGCAATAAAACCCGGTAATATGTGGGAGATAAAGTATCAGTAGCGTTATCCCTCATTCTGGAGATTATTCCTTTGATCAACGTTCTTCTTGTTGATGACCACGAACTGGTGCGCGCAGGGATACGACGCATTCTGGAAGATATAAAAGGGATTAAAGTCGCTGGCGAAGCCTGCTGCGGCGAAGACGCCGTCAAGTGGTGCCGGGCTAATTCCGCCGATGTCGTCTTGATGGACATGAACATGCCCGGGATCGGGGGTCTGGAAGCGACGCGCAAAATTGCGCGCTCGGTAGCGGGCACGAAAGTGATCATGTTGACCGTGCATACTGAGAATCCCTTACCTGCCAAGGTCATGCAGGCGGGGGCGGCAGGTTATCTCAGTAAGGGCGCCGCGCCACAGGAAGTGGTGAATGCGATTCGCTGCGTCGCGTCAGGGCAACGTTATATTGCCTCTGATATTGCTCAGCAAATGGCGTTAAGTCAGATTGAACCGGAAAAAACAGAATCGCCGTTTGCCAGTTTGTCTGAACGCGAATTGCAGATTATGCTGATGATCACCAAAGGTCAGAAGGTGAATGAGATCTCAGAGCAGCTGAATCTGAGTCCTAAAACGGTTAACAGCTATCGCTATCGGATGTTCAGCAAATTGAACATTCATGGCGATGTCGAGCTGACCCACCTGGCAATTCGCCATGGCCTGTGTAATGCGGAGTCGTTAGCAAGCCAGTGAGTGATGTTTTTGACGCAAAAGCTTTCCTGAAAACGGTAACTAGCCAGCCCGGTGTGTATCGGATGTATGATGCTGGCGGAACCGTCATCTATGTTGGCAAAGCCAAAGATTTGAAAAAGCGGCTCAGCAGCTACTTCCGCAGCAACCTCGCGTCGCGTAAAACGGAAGCGCTGGTGGCGCTGATCGCGCAAATCGACGTGACCGTCACCCATACCGAGACGGAAGCGCTGCTGCTTGAGCACAACTATATCAAGCTGTACCAGCCGCGGTACAACGTGCTGTTGCGCGACGATAAGTCGTATCCTTTTATTTTCCTCAGTGGCGATACCCATCCGCGTCTGGCGATGCATCGTGGCGCCAAACATGCGAAGGGCGAGTATTTTGGTCCTTTTCCCAACGGCTATGCCGTGCGCGAGACCCTGGCGCTGCTGCAGAAGATCTTTCCCATCCGTCAGTGTGAAAACAGCGTCTACCGCAATCGCTCCCGTCCCTGTCTACAGTATCAGATTGGCCGCTGCCTCGGGCCGTGCGTGGCGGGGCTGGTCAGTGAAGACGAGTATGCACAGCAGGTGGAGTATGTGCGGCTGTTTCTTGCCGGCAAAGATGACCAGGTGCTGACTCAGCTCATCGCGCGGATGGAGAAGGCGAGCCAGAACCTTGAGTTTGAAGAGGCGGCGCGCATTCGCGACCAGATTCAGGCCGTCCGCCGCGTGACTGAGAAACAGTTTGTCTCTAACACCGGCGACGATCTTGACGTGATCGGGGTTGCCTTCGATGCCGGCATGGCTTGCGTCCATGTACTGTTTATCCGCCAGGGTAAAGTACTGGGCAGCCGCAGCTACTTCCCGAAAGTGCCTGGCGGCACCGAGCTGGGCGAGGTCGTCGAGACCTTTGTCGGCCAGTTCTATCTGCAGGGCAGCCAGATGCGCACGCTGCCGGGGGAAATTTTGCTCGACTTTAACCTCGGAGATAAGACGCTGCTGGCCGAGTCGCTGTCAGAACTGGCGGGGCGTCGAATCCATGTGCAGACCAGGCCGCGCGGCGACCGGGCGCGTTATCTTAAGCTGGCGCGCACCAATGCCGCGACGGCGTTAACCACCAAATTGTCTCAGCAATCGACCATTCATCAGCGTCTGCAGGCGCTGGCCTCCGTGCTGGAGCTGCCGGCGGTGAAGCGGATGGAGTGCTTTGATATCAGCCACACCATGGGCGAACAGACCGTCGCCTCCTGCGTGGTATTTGACAGCAATGGTCCGCTGCGCGCGGAGTACCGGCGATATAATATCGCCGGCATCACCCCGGGCGATGACTACGCGGCGATGAATCAGGTCCTGCGCCGTCGCTATGGCAAAGCGATTGATGACAACAAGATTCCTGATGTGATCCTGATAGACGGCGGCAAGGGGCAGCTGGCGCAGGCGAAAGCGGTGTTTGCGGAGCTGGACGTCCCCTGGGATAAACATCATCCGCTGCTGCTGGGCGTGGCGAAAGGTAGCGATCGTAAAGCCGGCCTGGAAACGTTATTCTTTGAGCCGGAAGGCGAGGGGTTTAGCCTGCCGCCGGATTCGCCGGCTCTGCACGTGATCCAGCATATCCGCGATGAATCGCATGATCATGCAATCTCCGGCCATCGCAAAAAACGGGCGAAAGTGAAGAACACCAGCTCACTTGAGACTATCGAGGGGGTGGGGCCGAAGCGTCGCCAGATGCTGCTGAAGTACATGGGTGGACTGCAGGGGCTGCAGCAGGCCAGCGTCGAAGAAATTGCCAAAGTACCGGGCATCTCTCACGCTCTGGCAGAAAAGATCTTCTACTCGTTGAAACATTAGGGGCTCTGTAGCAACATAGGGCTAATTTTTACTTACAACAGATAGTTACCCGTCACTATGCAATTTAATATCCCTACGTTGCTTACTCTGTTCCGCGTCATCCTGATCCCGTTCTTTGTGCTGGCGTTTTACCTGCCCTTTAGCTGGGCGCCGTTTGCCTGTGCGCTGATTTTCTTTGTTGCCGCTGTGACCGACTGGTTTGATGGTTTCCTCGCCCGTCGCTGGAACCAGAGTACCCGGTTCGGCGCCTTCCTCGATCCGGTGGCCGATAAAGTCATGGTGGCTATCGCCATGGTGCTGGTCGCTGAGCACTATCACACCTGGTGGGTTACGCTGCCGGCGGCGACGATGATTGCCCGGGAAATTATTATCTCCGCGCTGCGCGAGTGGATGGCGGAGCTTGGAAAACGCAGCAGCGTGGCGGTCTCGTGGATTGGCAAAGTAAAAACCACCGCGCAGATGACCGCCCTGGTGTGGATGCTGTGGCGTCCTTATCCGTGGGTGGAATGGGCAGGGATCGCGCTTTTCCTCGTGGCGGCGGTGCTGACGCTGTGGTCGATGCTGCAATATTTGAACGCGGCGCGCGGCGATTTGCTTGATCAGTGATCGTTTCGCCGTTATTTTCAGCAAACGATGCAAAGTTGCGAAAAATACCGTTGACTCACCGCGAGAGATAAGTAGAATGCAACGCATCGAACGGCGGCACAGTCTTCCAGACGATAACAAAATCAAGTGATTAGCAAATAACTTGATGATGCGGGAATAGCTCAGTTGGTAGAGCACGACCTTGCCAAGGTCGGGGTCGCGAGTTCGAGTCTCGTTTCCCGCTCCAAATTAATAGCATCGGCATAGGCGGGTGCTTCAGTATCAAAGGCGCGTTAGCAAAGCGGTTATGTAGCGGATTGCAAATCCGTCTAGTCCGGTTCGACTCCGGAACGCGCCTCCACTTTATATCCCGAGCCCGGATGGTGGAATCGGTAGACACAAGGGATTTAAAATCCCTCGGCGTTCGCGCTGTGTGGGTTCAAGTCCCACTCCGGGTACCATTGGGATAAAAGCAGAATAATCAAAGCAATAAGCAGTGTCGTGAAACCACCTACGGGTGGTTTTTTTGTTTTTAAATCCCTCTTCATCACGACATGTCATCCTGTTTCTCTTGTCCATCTTGCGCTACACCCGAATTATTGTCACTGGTTAAGCCTGCGCCTGATGATACGGTATGGCGTTCTGACTCCGGGCAAGGAGAGGCTTGAAGTCAAGGTCTGTGGTCAGCACAGACTTCTGGCATAGAAGCTTACCGTAGTGAAGCAGGTCCGGGTCGCGGCGGATAATGGGCTTAACGGGTGGGTGATTATACGTTCGGGACGATCTCGCTCCCCCAGGCCAACAGGGAGGAAGCGAGTGGGAAGAATACGAGACAGCGGACCGGTGTTGGAACCGTCTCTATAGTTCGAGGTTGAAAGAAAGTACTTTCGATATAAATACCATCTCATCCGTAAGCGAAGGGAATTTGCCGGTAAATTTTTCTTCAGACTCTGGAGTAAAACGATATAGCGAATAATTATCCCCGGACGCGATGCTCTCCAGCTGAAGGTGAGGGGGTTTCCGCAGTGAAAAAGCTAACAGATAGAAGTTCGTCGTATGCTGAGCAAGTTCGGCGACTAATGCCGGGGGCACCTTTACAAGATTGATCTCTTCTCTGCAGCAAATGACAAAAAGCTTGCCATCCGCGCTTTTTAATATGTTCCTGAACCTATTTACTGCCCGGACGTAATACGCCTAAACGGTTCGAGGGATCGCGATGGGTGAAAATCGTCCTTCAGGCAATCGATGACCATCGCGGGGCAGGAAAAAATCCAGTCAAAAGGCAGTGTGGTGTTTTCAGATTGAATTTTTTCAGTGTCCGCGATGTTAAACAATGACTTCCTGGCGACACAATGTGCTTTACAGCCAACCGCTCTTGAGTCTCCGTCCCTGATACACAATGTGGCGGGAGACACATATTCTCGAATGCCATTCTGGATGTTGTTAATCCCTTGAACTCGTCACTGTTTATCAGCGATGCGTTAAGAAGTTGCGCTGATTCTGCAAGCGGCTTGTCAGAAGTTGCGTGAGGATCTCCAGGTCGACCCAGTAATATTTTATACGTTGACTTTATTAATCATATTTTTAGATATTTTTCCTGATTGTCATCTGCCATTTTTTATCCATTTGAAGCCGTAGTGGTACCTTATTTAATTGCTGCTTATATATAACAACATCAATCATGCGGTCTTATGGCAAATTGATTTAAGATTGGCAATGCAGCAAAAATAGCGACTGCAGGGAACGGCGTCGTTGAATATCCTCGGCAGAATCGGGTGGTTATCGATGTCTGGGCTGAAAGCGGCAATATCGCGAATGGGATCACCCCGTAGTGGGGAACCACCCCATTGTCACCGGCAATCGCTCATTTGTCCCAGGACAAAACGATCTCTCCCTGCTACTATCGTCCGGACACTTCTCCCTGCCTGCCGGAGGCATCATGTTCACAGGGCTTTGCGCATTTCCGTTAACGCCGCTGCATCAGCAAAATATCGATGAAAAAGCGTTTATTCGTATTCTTGCTCGTCTTACCGATGCCGGAGTCGACTCCCTGGGCATCTTAGGCTCAACCGGCAGCTACGCTTATCTCAGTCGTGAGCAGCGCAAGCGGGTCGTGCAGGTGGCGAAGGCGCATGCCGGGCCGACCCCGATGATGGTCGGCGTCGGCGCCATCGCCACCAGCGAGGTGCTGCGGCTGGTGGAGGATGCTCAGCAGGCCGGGGCGGATGCATTGCTCCTGCCGATGATGTCCTATCAGCCGCTGTTTGCGGAGGAGATCTATGCTTTTTACGAGGAGGTCTGCCGGCATGCCTCGGTGCCGGTTTGCCTGTATGACAATCCCCGTACCACCCATGTGACGTTATCGGATGAGCTGCAGGGGCGCATTGCCGCCTTACCGGCCATCGCCTCGATTAAAATTCCCGGTCTGCCCGCGCCACAGGCCAGCGAACGGGTGGCGGCGCTGCGTCGTCATCTGCCTTGCGGCGTCACGCTTGGCGTGAGCGGTGACGTCCGGGCGACAGCCGGCTTGCAGGCCGGCTGTGAGGTCTGGTACTCGGTCTGCGGCGGACTCTTTCCCCGGATCTCACTGGCGCTGGTAAAAGCCATCCGTCACGGCGACGCGGAACAGGTGGCGGCGCTGAATAAGCAACTGGCGCCCCTCTGGCGGTGCTTTGACCGCTACGGCGGCAGCCTGCGGGTGATCGCCGCCGCTGCGGCCATTCTGGGATTGTGCGACCCTGACTCGCTTCCCCGGCCCTTGCTGCCGTTAGGGGAGGAGGCCTGTCGCGACGTGGCGGCGGCGCTACAAGGGCTGGCCTGATTGTGTCGGGTCAGCGCAGGCGCAATGGGCGCTGCCGGGTGGCTTTCTGCCGGCATTTCGGCTACTGTAGGCCCGATTTTTACCATGCGAGCCTGTGAATGAATACCGGACCCTTAAACGAAAACGAACTGGAATGGCTGGACGAGACGCTGGCGAAATACGCCACCGAGGGCGCTATTCTGGATGTCTCTGAACTGGATGGCCTGCTGACGGCGATCCTCTCGGCGCCCACCGCTATTGAACCCGCCCAGTGGCTGTTGGCGATCTGGGGTGGCGCAGATAACGTGCCACGCTGGGCCAACGACCGCGAGCGCGATCGCTTTGTCAATCTGACGCTGCAGCATATGAGCGATATCGCCGAACGACTTGAGTCTTATCCCGATCAGTTCGAACCGCTGTTCGGCACCCGCGAAGCGGAAGGTCAGGAGCTGACCATCGTTGAAGAGTGGTGTTTTGGCTATCTGCGCGGCGTGGCGCTGAGCGACTGGTCGACGCTGCCCGCTGAACTTCAGCCTGAGCTGGAGGCGATTGCGCTTCACGGTAGCGAAGAACAGTTTTCCGCGCTGGATAATCTGACGGCGGATGAATTTATCGCCAGTATCGAGCGTATCACCCCGGCGGCGCTGGCGCTTTACCAGTACTGGATGGCGAATCCGCAGCCGGAGGTGGTCCCGCAGCCGGTAAGAAATGAGGCGAAAGTCGGACGTAACGATCCCTGTCCGTGCGGCAGCGGTAAAAAGTATAAGCAGTGTTGCTTAGCGAAATGAAAAAGGGGCCGGCTGGCCCCTTCTTTTATCCCACCGCCGGTAACAGCCCGGCGACGATGCAGAACTGGATCGCCACGATGCCGATCCCGCACAGCAGGACCAGCCACAGCGCCGGGGCGCCGCCGGCCACCCGCCAGGCGGCCTGCGGATGCAGTCGGCGACTCTTCATGACCAGCATGGCCGGTAACATCAGGGCCAGCACGGCCAACGCCACCCCGGCGTAGCCCAGGGCCATGACGAAGCCGCGGGGATAGAACAGGGCGAACGCCAGCGGCGGCAGAAAGGTGATCATCCCGCTCTGCAGACGCCCGCTGACGTTGTTTTTGCGCTGAAACATATCGGCCAGATAATCAAACAGCCCGAGCGAGACGCCGAGGAAGGAGGTCGCCAGCGCAAGGTCGGCAAACAGGTGTACTGCCAGCTCCACGTGCGGTGACGCTACCACTTCGCGGATCGCCTCCAGCAGACCGTTCAGACCTGAATGTTGCGCCAGCAGGGCGGTAAAGGCTGGGGCGTCGATACTGCCCAGCGTCGCCAGCTGCCAGAAAATATAGGCCACCAGCGGAATAAAACTGCCGATAATAAACACCCGGCGCAGTTTACGGATATCGCCCCCCAGATAGCTGACGATGCTCGGCACGCTGCCGTGAAAGCCGAAGGAGGTAAAGATCACCGGAATGGCCGACAGCGCCAGGCCTTGCTCAACCGGCAGCGTGAGGAGATTCACCTGATGAATGTGCGGCATCAGCAGGGCCAGCATAATCACCAGGAAGACGATTTTGGCGCTAAACAGGAAGCGATTGAACAGGTCGACCAGCGCGGTGCCAATGCACACCACCGCCCCGCCGAGCAGGGTGAAGATCAGTACGCCTGCGGCCGGCGGCAGCTGCCAGTCCAGCCACTGGTTGAGGCTGGAAGCGAGTAATTCGCCGGCGCCACTGATGTAGGCCGCCGTGAGGGCGTATAACAGAAACAGCATGCACAACCCGGTGATCCACTGTCCGTAACGGCCCAGATAGCGCGCCGCCAGAGAACCGAGCCCCATATCGGCAGGGACATGCTGGTAGACTTCCAGCAGCAAAAGGGCGGTATAGCACATCAATGCCCACAGGGTGAAAAGTAAACCCAGCGTGACGGTAAACCCGACGCCTGCGGCGGCCAATGGCATTGCCAACATTCCTGCACCGATTGTGGTGCCGGCTACGATTAAAATACTGCCCAGAGTGCGGTTCTTCACGCTTTTCGCTATCCCTACAGCAAATCACAATAATTTATGCCGCGCAGAGTAGGGGATATTGCGTCTTTCGTCAAATCAGGGTTACAAGCAGTGTAATCAAAACTTTACGAATTCGAAAGGGCGAAAGCCTGCGCTGGCGCAAGGCGCGGGCCGCCGGTCTGGCCTAAGCTGACGTTTTTTTCCGGAGGGGTTATGTCTTCTATACATGGTCATGAAGTGCTGCAGATGATGCTGGCGTCGGGGGAGTGCTGGACGGCAGCTTCGCTGGAGGCGGCCATTCACCGTCGCTTTGGCGCAGAGGCGCGCTTTCATACCTGTTCGGCGGAAAATCTGAGCGCTGCGGAGCTGGTGGCGTTTTTAGAGCAAAAAGGTAAATTTATTGCCAGAGCGACAGGGTTTACCACCGCAGAAAATAAGATTTGCCAGCATTAAAAATGCCGCGACGGAGAAGCGTCGCGGCGCGAGCAATTAATTCTGCGTATCGAGAGTGGCCAGCTCTTTGTCGATAAAGTACAGACCTTCACCGCTTTTCCCGGCGAGGGTCAGTTTGTCAATTACCGATTTAAATAATTTCTCTTCTTCATGCTGTTCGGCGACATACCACTGCAGGAAATTAAAGGTCGGGTAATCCTGACTGGTCATAGCCGCGTGCGCCAGTTCATTAATTTTTTGCGTGATCAGCTGCTCGTGCTCATAGGTCTGGCGGAACAGTTCATCCAGTGACGCATACTCGGCAAACGGGGAGACGATGGCGTTGATGCGCGGCAGGCTGCCGGTGTCGGTCAGGTAGTCGAACAGGCGCTGCATATGGGTCATCTCTTCCTGGGCATGGCGACGCAGGAAGGCCGCAGCCCCTTCAAAACTATGGTAACTGCACCAGGCGCTCATCTGCTGATAAAGAAGAGAAGAATAAAGTTCAAGATTCATCTGTTCATTCAGTTTGTCGATCATTTCCGTTTTCAGCATCGTCGCGCTCCTGGAATTAAAAAATAGATGTTATCGGCTGCCACTATAATTTGTTATTTAATTATTTGCAAAAAGTAAATTTAAAAAGGATTTATTTAAAATGCTAATGGGAATAACACGCATTGGCAATTTAATAATAAATGAGAATGGTTTTAATTTATTATTAGTTTTTTCCGGAGGCGAAACGACGCCCTCTGCGGGTTGCCTGGTGGGGAGCGCCATGCGGAGTGGTCCTGATGAGGGGCGACACGGTAACCTGAGCGGCAGAGGCGGTGAAAGTGTGAAGCGCTGCGTAATTTTTAAAACAACTTTTCATAAAATTTGAAAGTTTGTTTTCCAGGTAGTAGAGTGCAGTCAACGCCAATGACATTCTGCGGGCAGGCCCGCACAGCATTCAGGAGAGTAAACCATGAAGATTGCACTGATGATGGAGAACAGCCAGGCGAACAAAAACGCCATCATCCTCAAGGAGCTTAACGCGGTTGCCGACGAAAAAGGATTTCCGGTCTTTAACGTCGGTATGAGCGATGAGAACGATCATCATCTGACCTATATTCACCTCGGGATCATGGCCAGCATCCTGCTGAATTCGAAGGCGGTTGACTTCGTGGTCACCGGCTGCGGTACCGGCCAGGGAGCGCTGATGTCGCTGAACATCCATCCTGGCGTGGTCTGCGGCTACTGTATCGACCCGGCGGACGCGTTCCTGTTTGCCCAGATCAACAACGGTAACGCGCTGTCGCTGCCGTTTGCCAAAGGTTTCGGGTGGGGCGCCGAGCTGAATGTGCGCTTTATCTTTGAAAAAGCCTTTACCGGTCGTAACGGGGAAGGCTACCCGCCGGAGCGCAAAGAACCGCAGGTGCGTAATGCCGGGATCCTCAACCAGGTCAAAGCGGCGGTAGTCAAAGAAAATTATCTCGACACCCTGCGCGCCATCGATCCGGAGCTGGTGAAAACTGCGGTCTCTGGCCCTCGCTTCCAGCAATGCTTCTTCGAAAACTGCCAGGATAAAGCGATCGAAGCGTTCGTCCGTCAGATCGTCGGGTAATCGTTATCAGGGCCAGCGCCGCTGGCCCTTCCATCATTCAGGTTTTCTTCGCCGACACGCTGCTGCCTGCCGTTTTAGCCAGATGCAGGCTGTCGATCATCCCCACCAGACAGATCACCGCGATAAACACAAACGCCAGGCGAAAGCTGATCCCCGGCACGGCGGAAAGGTGCAGCCAGTCGCCGACCTGTTCCCCCAGGCGAATGCCGATCGCCCCAAGCGTGATCCCCAGCCCCACCGCCAGCTGCGACGCGGTACTGAACAGGGTATTGGCATCGCTCATCTGCGCGGCGGGGACATCGGCAAAGGCCAGCGTGCTCACGCCCGTGAACTGAACAGAGCGAAACACCCCGCCGAGATAAAGGATCAGCATGATCGCCCAGACCGGGGTTTGCGGCGTGAGCAGCGCGCATGCCAGCAGCGAACAGACGTTCAGCGCGCCGTTGACCAACAGCAGGCGACGAAAGCCCAGCCAGCGGATCAGCGGCGTGGTGGCGGGTTTAATGGTTAAATTGCCGACAAATACCGCCAGCACCAGCAGGCCGGAGTGAAAGGGATCCATACCGAACCCCACCTGGAACAGCAGGGGGAGCAGAAAGGGCACCGCGCTGATGGAGGCCCGGAACAGCGAGCCGCCGTACATCGTCACCCGGAACGTCGGCACCTGCAGGGCGTCGAGACGAACCATAGGCGCCGCCGCCCGGCGGAAATGACGAATGGAATATAACAGACAGCCGAAGCCCAGCGCCGCGAGGGCCAGCGTGGGCCAGATCTCCGGCTGGCGAGCGCCGAGCCGTTCCATCGCGGTGACCAGGCTAACCATCGCCACCGCGGTCGTGATAAATCCTGTCATATCGAAGGCGCGCCGCTCCGTTTCGCGGATATCAGGAATGATGCGCAGCGACAGGATAATCGCCGCAACGCCCAGCGGGACATTGATAAAGAAGATCCAGTGCCAGCTGGCGTAGCGGGTAATAAAGCCTCCCAAAGGCGGGCCGATAATGGGGGCCACCAGCGCAGGCCAGGTGAGGGTGGCGATGGCCTTGATCAGCAGGTGTTTCGGCGTGGTGCGCAGTACCGCCAGACGGCCGACGGGGACCATCAGCGCGCCGCCGATCCCCTGCAGGATACGCATGGCGACAAAGGTATGCACGTCGCTGGAGAGGCCGCAAAAGATCGAGGCAAGGGTAAAAATGGCCAGAGCGAGGGTGAAGATAGCCCGGGCGCCGAAGCGATCGGCGATCCAGCCGCTGGCCGGGATCAGCACCGCGAGGGTTATCAGATAGGCGCTGATGCCGATATTAAGCTCGACGGCGGTGACGCCAAAATCTCTCGCCATGTCGGGCAGGGCAGTAGCGATCACCGTCCCGTCGAGAAACTCCATAAAAAAGGCGCCAGCCACCAGCAGCGCCGGGGCTGAAAAGGCACGTTCGTTACCGGAAGAGATCGCGGTGTTCATGTTGTCGCTGCCATCAAGAGGATCCTCGGCAAAGCGGCAGCAGAGGCGCCGCCAGCCACTCGGGTGGTGAAAAAAACCTGCCGCGGCAGGTTTTATTATCGTTATCGATTTAGGGTACTATTACGCTCCTGAAAAAAGGAGTAATTAATGTCTCAACATCTTACCGAACACGACGAGCTGGTTTCCGATGTGGTTGCCTGCCAGCTGGTTATCAAGCAGATCCTCGACGTGATTGACGTCATCGCGCCGGTGGAAGTGCGTGAAAAAATGACCAGTCAGCTGAAAGCCATCGACTTCGCCAGTCACCCGGCTTCTGCCGACCCGGTGACGCTTCGCGCGGTGCAAAAAGCGATTGCCCTGATTGAGCTGAAGTTTACCCCGCAGGAAGAAACGCATTAATAACCGGCCCCGCGGATTCCCGCCGGGGCCTTTTTCTTTAATGAGAAACCACGGTCTGCACTGGCGCAGGCTCAGCGGTTTTAAACAATTTGCTGTTGCCCCAGCACTCTTCGTAGCGATGGCCAACCAGATCCTCAACGATTGCCCGCACCTCCGGCGCAATATCACTGATTTTACCGCCAGCTTTAATCCGCGCGACTTCCTGCAGAACCACCAGATGGGCTTTACGGTCCAGTTTCATCTGCTTACTGAAGACGATGGCGGCCAGGGCTAAGGCGACGACACCGACGCAGAATACCACCGCGATGGCGGTCACGGCGCTTTCCGGTTGGCTGTGCGCTTTTGACTGGAAACCGTAAAAGCTCAGGATGGCCCCCATCGAAAACACCACAATCGAGCGCAGAATTTTCCCTGAGAAGGTCATGGCGCCGGCATAGATGCCTTCCCGGCGGCGTCCGGTGTAGATTTCGTCGACATCGGCGAGGAAGGTGTAAACGGTCCAGGGAATATAGTAAACCCCGCCGGTCCCCAGGCCGAACAGCACGGTAATACCGAACATCAGCACTGTCGCCAGGCCTGACGGCAGATGGAAGAACCACAGCGAGGTATACAGCAGGACTGCGAAAATCACGATCCCCAGCGCGAGGATATAGGGTTTGCTAAAGCCCTTTTTCACACACAGGCCGATAAACAGCGCGGTGGAGATCAGCTGCAGAATCGAGTTCAGGCTGTTCAGCCCGGCCACCATTGCCGGATCGTGCTGCAGAACGAATATCACGAAATAGGTGAAGATGGAGGCAAACAGCCATTCCGCGCCAAACCCGCACAGGTACATACCGAGATGTTTGCGGAACACGCGCAGATAAAAGGTGGAACGCATGTCTTTCGCCAGCGACAGCAGGGTGCTCAGCAGCCCCTTTTTCGCGCTGGTATCCACGGCTTCCGCACGCTCGCGCTCCCAGCTGCACAGCCACAGGCAGGTAATCGCGACGATCAGGATCGCGCCATAGGTCAGCCCGGTGAGGAAGAAAGGGGTGGCGGAATCTTTGCCGTACAGCAGAATGAACTGTCCGGGAATAAACGCGGCGAGGAAGTTGGCCAGCTTGCCGAAGATGGCTTTATAGCCGGTGAGCTTTGAGCGTAGCGAGAAATCATCGGTCATCTCTGTCGCCAGCGTCTCATAGGGCACCATGATGGAGGTATAGATGATCTCAAACACCACATAGGTACACAGGTAGTACCAGAAACTCAGGCCCTCTACCCATAGCAGCGGGTAGAACAGCATCAGAGGAATGCCGATCAGCAAAAAGAAGCGCCGACGGCCAAAGCGCTTGCCTAACCGCGTTTTGCCAAAATTATCCGTCAGATAGCCCATCAGCGGGTTGCTGATGGCGTCGATGATGCTGGCGACGGAGAAGATAAATGAGGCCTCGATCAGCGTCAGGCCGCAAAAGGTCGTATAAAAATAGAGTAGCCATGCTCCGCTTATCGCCAGTGCGCCACTCCCTAACAGGTTACCGCCGCCGTAGGCTAACTGATGGCGTAACAAGATCGGTCTTCCCTGCAGCCCTTCAGAGGCTGAAGCCGTGTATCTAGCCATAAAAAATAAACCTCGTGTTTTATATTTTTGAAACAGTGTTTTTATATTTCTTTATGACTCAACAAAAAGTGACCGCGCTCACTAATCCCCCCTAAGGGGTAACGGTGACGAGGGAATGGGATCGAGTTAAAACTTTTTTATTCGTTTGAGGAATAAATAGCAGGGGAGAATAGCAAGAACGGATTAATAAACAGGGCGGGGCAGCGCGAACGCGCTCCCCCTGACCGGGCGAGAAAGGCCCGGCGCGTCTGATTAGTGGGGGTTCTGTGACGCTCCGACGAGGGTCATCAGACGGCGATCGGTCTGTTCCATACCTATCCCGGCTTTGTCGGCATTGCGAATTTCCTCGAGCACGCTTTGCAGCAGCAGCCCATCCTGCTGCTGCTCTTCCGCCAGGCGGGTCAGAAAACGCCAGGTGTTGTCATCGCTCTGCGCTTTGGCTTCCTCGGCGAGACCGCTCAGCATACTGCTCCGCTGGCGGTAATCGACCAGGGTTTGGGTAAAGAGATCTTCCAGCGAGGTACATTCGGGATTACAGGCGCGGTCGGGATTGACTATCGGCCAGCTGCCGGCTTTTTTCAGATAGTCAAATACGCGCATGGTGAGGGTGATGCTGCATTGCGCGCGGTTGCGCAGAAATGTCGCGGCGCCGTCGAAGCGATGCCGGGCACACCACTCGCTTAAGTTCAGGTAAACGTTAGAGGCGTGGAACTCAAGGTTCATCTGGGTGTTTAGCTTTTGTGCCATTCCTGGAACTGCCATAAAAATATCCTTATTAACCGGGAAGGGGTTACTGGTGCGCGTCAACGGTTCCTGGAGCAAACAACAGGATAAAAGAGTGACGCGCTGCACTGTTGCAGAATAATAAAACTCTACACATTCCGTATGAGTCGGGTAATTTTTCCACTTGCCGACAATTTAAGAATACTCGCTGAATGTGATTAAGAAAACTCTCAAGATGGATAATTTACGTTTTGTTACACCATTATTCCTGCATGACGACATGCAGTGGGATTGCGGCTCAGGCTGGGGCGTGGGTGCGGTGTGTCAGGTATAAGTTATAGATATTTGACTACGAGATTCATCGTATAACTCAAAGCTATAAGTTATTTCAGAGGGCAATGTTTCGTTGTGA
The DNA here is from genome assembly GCF_050378655.1 of Klebsiella sp. 7-CIP_Kleb. Taxonomy (NCBI): domain Bacteria; kingdom Pseudomonadati; phylum Pseudomonadota; class Gammaproteobacteria; order Enterobacterales; family Enterobacteriaceae; genus Klebsiella; species Klebsiella sp. 7-CIP_Kleb. The sequence continues at coordinate 1,004,743 of NZ_JBNRLJ010000001.1, read as the reverse complement.
TGATAATTATTTTTATTTTTTGTTGCAGGCTTTTCTATGCAGCGGGAATATCTTTTATCAATTCGGAATAAATTACGCAAAAGATCCGTTTTATCGCGATATAAAACGGCCGACGCTGGACTGGCGGCGCGCGTCTGTTGCACAACAGCGCCGGCGGGCAGTCGACCGCCGCTGCGATCCCCTTAGCCGCTGGTTATAACAGTGCCGTAACCCTCTGTTAAACACCCACTGACATCACAAGGATAAGCCTGCTGGTGGTATAGATGATCCTGCTATTCACTGGTTAAATTGTATGACAATTATGTCTTTTTTTATGTCTTTTTTTGCTAAATCTATGTACGCAATTACTGTAATTCCGCGATGTGATAATGCTCTCGTATGGAGAAATAATTTCCGGGTATTACTACTCTAACAACGGCAGTAGGGGATGCGATTTTTCTAATGCCTTGTTTTGATGCTGATAAAAAAGTTAATTCCGATTTTTCCCTACATGAAAGCGAATTAAAGCTGGAGTTTACCATGCACAAATTTACTAAAGCGCTGGCGGCCATTGGTCTCGCAGCGGTTATGTCACAATCAGCTATGGCGGAAAACCTTAAATTAGGTTTTCTGGTGAAACAGCCGGAAGAGCCATGGTTCCAGACCGAGTGGAAATTTGCTGATAAAGCAGGAAAAGATTTAGGCTTTGACGTCATTAAAATAGCGGTACCGGATGGTGAGAAAACCCTGAACGCCATCGATAGCCTGGCGGCCAGCGGCGCGAAGGGCTTTGTCATCTGTACCCCCGATCCTAAGCTCGGCTCGGCGATAGTCGCTAAAGCACGCGGCTATGACATGAAGGTGATTACCGTCGATGACCAGTTCGTCAACGCCAAAGGTAAACCGATGGAGAGCGTGCCGCTGGTGATGATGGCGGCCAGCGAAATTGGCGCCCGCCAGGGACAGGAGCTGTATAAAGAAATGCAGAAACGCGGCTGGGATGTCAAAGACACTGCGGTGATGGCCATCACCGCCGATGAGCTGGACACCGCCCGTCGTCGCACCACCGGCTCCATCGATGCCCTGAAGGCGGCCGGCTTCCCGGAAGCGCAAATCTACCGCGTTCCGACAAAATCTAACGATATCCCGGGGGCGTTTGACGCCGGTAACTCAATGCTGGTCCAGCACCCGCAGGTGAAACACTGGCTGATCGTTGGGATGAACGATAACACTGTGCTTGGCGGCGTGCGTGCCACAGAAGGGCAGGGCTTTAAAGCGCCGGATGTGATTGGTATTGGCATCAACGGCGTGGATGCCGTCAACGAACTGTCGAAGGCGCAGCCGACCGGCTTCTATGGCTCCCTGCTGCCAAGCCCGGACATCCATGGCTATAAAACCAGTGAAATGCTCTACAACTGGGTCACCAAGGGCGTTGAGCCGCCGAAGTTCACTGCGGTGACCGATGTGGTGCTGATTACCCGCGATAACTTCAAAGAAGAGCTGGCGAAAAAAGGGCTGTAACAGCCCGGTTGAACTGGCCCCCGCCGCGGCGGGGGCTGAGTGCAGAAGAGCGGAGTCGTTATGCAACAGTCTACCCCTTATCTCTCATTTCGCGGCATCACCATGACGTTCCCTGGCGTAAAGGCCTTGTCCGATATCAGTTTTGACTGCTACCCAGGACAGATCCACGCGCTGATGGGCGAAAATGGCGCAGGCAAATCGACGCTGTTGAAAATTCTCAGCGGTAACTACACCCCCACCGCTGGCCACCTGCAGATCGGCGGCCAGCAGATGGCGTTCACTAATACGATGGCGGCGCTCAACGCCGGCGTGGCGATTATCTATCAGGAGCTGCATCTGATCCCGGAGATGACCGTCGCCGAAAATATCTATCTTGGCCAGCTGCCGCACAAAGGCGGCATCGTCAACCGCTCGCTGCTCAACTATGAGGCCCGTCTGCAGCTGGAGCATCTGGGGCTGGATATCGACCCGGAGACGCCGCTGAAGTATCTCTCTATAGGCCAGTGGCAGATGGTGGAGATTGCCAAAGCGCTGGCGCGTAATGCCAAGATTATCGCCTTCGATGAACCGACCAGCTCGCTCTCCGCCCGGGAGATCGACAATCTGTTTCGCGTTATCCGCGAGCTACGGGAGGAGGGGCGGGTCATCATCTATGTCTCACACCGGATGGAAGAAATTTTTGCCCTCAGCGATGCCATCACCGTCTTTAAGGATGGTCGCTACGTCTGCACCTTTGACGATATGTCGAGCGTCAGCCACGACGCGCTGGTCCAGGCGATGGTCGGGCGCAATCTGGGTGATATTTACGGCTGGAAACCTCGTCCCTATGGCGAAGAGCGGCTGCGTCTGGAGGAGGTCAAAGCCCCGGGCGTGCGCACGCCGGTCAGCCTCTCGGTGCGCAGTGGCGAAATCGTCGGCCTGTTCGGGCTGGTGGGCGCCGGGCGCAGCGAACTGATGAAAGGTCTGTTCGGCGGGACGCGGATCACCGGCGGTCAGGTGTATATCGATGGCCAGCCCGTCAACATCCGCAAACCGGCCCAGGCCATCCAGGCCGGGATGATGCTGTGTCCGGAAGATCGTAAAGCGGAGGGGATTATTCCGGTTCACTCCGTGCGCGACAATATCAATATCAGCGCCCGGCGCAAGCATATCCACGCCGGCTGCCTGATCAACAACGCCTGGGAGGCGGACAACGCCGATCAGCATATCCAGTCGCTGAACATTAAAACGCCGGGCCCGGAACAGCTGATCATGAACCTGTCTGGCGGCAACCAGCAGAAAGCGATCCTTGGCCGCTGGCTGTCGGAAGAGATGAAGGTGATCCTGCTCGATGAGCCCACCCGCGGCATCGATGTCGGCGCCAAACATGAAATTTACAACGTGATATATGGCCTCGCCGCCGCCGGTGTCGCCGTGGTATTTGCCTCCAGCGACCTGCCGGAAGTGCTGGGCGTCGCCGACCGCATCGTGGTGATGCGTGAAGGGCAAGTCGCCGGCGAACTGCTGCATGAAGAAGCCAATGAACAGCAGGCGTTAAGCCTTGCGATGCCAAAAGTGAGTCAGGCTGTCGCCTGAGTAAGGAGTAAATGATGTCATCAGTGACTACGTCCGGCGCTACCCGCTCTGCCTTTAGCTTCGCCCGTATCTGGGATCAGTTTGGCATGCTGGTGGTGTTTGCGGTGCTGTTTATCGGCTGCGTAATTTTTGTGCCTAACTTTGCCTCATTCGTCAACATGAAGGGGTTGGGGCTGGCGATCTCGATGTCCGGGATGGTGGCCTGCGGCATGCTCTTCTGCCTGGCCTCCGGCGATTTCGACCTGTCGGTGGCGTCGGTTATCGCCTGTGCCGGGGTCACTACCGCGGTGGTGATTAACCTGAGCGAAAGTCTGTGGCTCGGGATTGCCGCCGGTCTGCTGCTGGGGGCGGTCAGTGGCCTGGTCAACGGCTTTGTCATTGCCCGTCTGAAGATAAACGCCCTGATCACCACGCTGGCCACTATGCAGATTGTCCGCGGCCTGGCCTACATTATCTCCGACGGTAAAGCGGTGGGGATCGAAGATGAGCGCTTCTTCACCCTCGGTTACGCCAACTGGTTTGGTCTGCCGGCGCCGATCTGGCTGACGGTCGCCTGCCTGGTGGTTTTCGGATTATTACTAAACAAAACCACCTTTGGCCGTAATACGCTGGCTATAGGCGGCAATGAAGAGGCGGCGCGTCTGGCCGGCGTTCCGGTGGTGCGCACCAAGATTATTATCTTTGTGCTCTCCGGTCTGGTGTCGGCCGCGGCGGGGATTATCCTGGCGTCGCGAATGACCAGCGGCCAGCCGATGACTTCGATTGGCTATGAGCTGATTGTTATTTCGGCCTGTGTGCTGGGCGGGGTGTCGCTGAAGGGCGGGATCGGCAAGATCTCCTACGTGGTGGCCGGGATCCTGATCCTCGGGACCGTGGAGAATGCGATGAACCTGCTTAACATCTCGCCGTTCTCGCAATACGTCGTGCGCGGGGTCATCCTGCTGGCGGCGGTGATCTTTGACCGCTACAAACAAAAAGCCAAACGTGCCGCCTGATTTCAGGCATAACTTTTAAGTCTACAGAGTAATTGCCGCCAGCGCCCGTTTCGCTGGCGGTATCTATCAAAAATGGCGAGGTTGGTCACACTGTCTATACTTACATGGCTAACATATAATTAACAACCAGCTTCGGCTGGCCATGATAAGGAGGAAACAGGGTGGATAACCAGATATCTGTACCGCCTGCGCTAACCGGAAACTACGCTTTTTTCTTTGACCTCGACGGTACTCTTGCCGATATCCAGCCGCACCCCGATCAGGTGGTGATACCCGACAACACGCTGCAGGCGCTCAACGCGCTGGCCCGGCAGCAGGGCGGGGCGGTGGCATTGATTTCAGGGCGCTCAATGGCTGAACTTGACGCGCTGACCCATCCCTGGCGGCTACCGCTGGCCGGCGTTCACGGGGCCGAGCGCCGTGATATCAATGGTAAAACCTTTATTGTCTCTCTGCCGTCGGCCCTGCGGGATGAAATCGCGGCTGAGCTGAGCTCGGCGCTGCAGGCGCTCCCCGGGTGCGAGCTGGAGAGTAAAGAGATGGCCTTCGCGCTGCACTACCGTCAGGCCCCGCAGCAGCAGACCGCGGTGCTGGAGCTGGCGCAGCGCATTGTTCAGCGCTACCCGCTGCTGGCGCTGCAGCTTGGCAAGTGCGTGGTGGAGATTAAACCCCGCGGTGTCAACAAAGGGGAGGCGATCACTGCCTTCATGCAGGAAGCGCCGTTTGCCGGTCGCGAACCGGTTTTTGTCGGCGATGATTTGACCGACGAGGCGGGATTCAGCGTGGTGAATCAACTGCAGGGAATGTCGATAAAAGTTGGCGCCGGGGAAACTCAGGCGCACTGGCGGTTGGCGGATGCCGCCGCCGTAAGGACGTGGTTGCAACATCTGGCGTATGACGCGCAAACCGAAAGGAGGGATGACCATGAGTCGTTTAGTCGTAGTCTCTAACCGTATCGCCTTACCGGACGATAAAAAATCGAGCGCTGGCGGTCTGGCCGTCGGCATCCTGGGGGCACTGAAAGCGGCAGGGGGTCTGTGGTTTGGCTGGAGCGGCGAAATTGGCGATGACCAGCAGCCGCTGAAGCAGGTCTCCCGCGGAAATATTTCATGGGCATCGTTCAACCTTAACGAACGTGACCATGATGAATACTACAACCAGTTCTCTAACGCCGTGCTGTGGCCGGCCTTCCACTATCGTCTTGATCTGGTCAGCTTCCAGCGCGAAGCCTGGGAGGGATATCAGCGAGTTAACGCCATGCTGGCGGACAAGCTTCTACCGCTGATCGAGCCAGATGATACGTTGTGGATCCATGATTACCATCTGCTGCCCTTCGCCAGCGAACTGCGCAAGCGCGGGGTCAACAACCGCATCGGCTTCTTCTTGCATATTCCTTTCCCGACGCCGGAGATTTTTAACGCGCTACCGCCGCACGCTGAGCTGCTGGAGCAACTGTGCGACTACGATCTGTTGGGCTTCCAGACTGAAAGCGACAGAACCGCTTTTCTCGACAGCATAGCCATGCAGACCCGACTCTCCGACCTCGGAGACAAACGCTATCAGGCGTGGGGTAAAGCGTTTAGCACCGAGGTTTATCCGATAGGGATCGATCCGGACGAGATTACGCGCAATGCCAAAGGTCCGCTGCCGCCGAAGCTGGTCCAGCTGAAAAACGAGCTCAAAAACGTGAAGAATATCTTCTCGGTGGAGCGCCTTGACTACTCGAAAGGGTTGCCGGAGCGGTTCCTCGCCTATGAGACGCTGCTCGAAAAGTATCCTCAGCATCACGGTAAGATCCGTTATACCCAGATCGCGCCGACGTCCCGCGGCGATGTGCAGGCCTATCAGGATATCCGCCACCAGCTGGAAACCGCAGCCGGACGCATCAATGGCCAGTTCGGCCAGCTTGGCTGGACTCCGCTTTACTATCTGAACCAGCATTTTGATCGTAAGCTGCTGATGAAGGTCTTCCGCTACTCTGACGTTGGGCTGGTGACGCCGCTGCGCGATGGCATGAACCTGGTGGCGAAGGAATACGTGGCGGCGCAAGATCCGGATAACCCTGGCGTACTGGTCCTGTCGCAGTTTGCCGGCGCGGCGCAGGAGCTGAACAGCGCCCTGATCGTCAATCCCTACGATCGCGACGAGGTTGCCGCCGCGCTGGATCGCGCCCTAAGCATGCCGCTGGCGGAACGTATTGCCCGTCATTCCGCGATGCTGGATGTGATCAGAGAAAATGATATTCATAACTGGCAGGCGCGCTTTGTCGACGATCTGCAGCATATTTCGCCGCGCAGCGAGGAGAGCCGCCTGCGGGGGAAGATAGCCACGTTCCCTAAACTGGCCTAGTTCAGGAAAAGGGCTAACCGGCGTTAGCCCTTTTCAAGGGAAACCAGCAGGACATCGACGCCGCAGCTGCCGACGATATTTTTCGCCGAGCAGGTGGCGCGCGAAAAAAGGGAATGATTATGATTGCCGCAGATCACCAGATCGACCTGGTGTGACCGGCAGAAGTCCTTAATATGATGGCCCAGTTCGCCGCAGGCGATGGTCATTTTTTCTATCGGGTAGTCCGCGTGACGCGCCAACTCGTTGAGAAAATCACGCGTCTCTTCCTGCATCACCTCGCGCAGATTTTCCATCATCGGCGCGGCGAACTGGTTATACAGCTCCGGATCCGTGGCGAGGGTGATAAAGCTCACTTTCGCGTTCACGGGGCGGGCAATTGACACCGCTTTTTTAATTAATACCTGACTCTCCGGCGTTGGCGCGACGGCAACCAGCAGATGTGAATAAGGCATCTGGCCTCCTTGAGATACGCGGAATAACCCTTTCTTTCCTTCTTTACTCCTGTTTACCCGGCTACGCAAGGGCCGCTCCCGTGATTTGCGACGCTCTTCGCCAGTCCGCGTTTTCCCGACAAGATCACATAAATGAACCTAATTTTTTATTTAAAAGAAATGCTGTTTTATAAATGAGTGAAGTTGAGACATCGTCTCTTTGTCATTTTGCCATCGGCGGTTCTTCCGTGGCAAAAACACAAAGGTAACGTCGTTTCACTGCTTTTAGTGTAGCCAGGTACCCACTCCCTTCCGGTGGCAAATCCGGAAAGATTGTCGGCGTTCTCTTAAAAAAAGACACAGGATCACGGCGATGAAAACACGAAAGATTGGACTGGCTAACTACCTGGCCTACGGCGCGGGCGATTTCCTCGGCGCCGGCACCACGGCGCTAACCGCCGCATGGCTGCTCTACTTTTACACCACCTTCTGCGGACTCTCCCCGATAGAAGCCACGCTTATATTCGCTTCCGCCCGCGTACTGGATGCGGTGGTGAGCCCGCTGATGGGCTTTCTCACCGATAACTTCGGCACCACCTGGCTCGGCAAGCGCTTCGGCCGCAGAAAATTCTTTATTCTGCTCGGCATCCCCTGCGTATTCAGCTACTCGGCGATGTGGGTCGGCGAGATGGGATTCTGGTACTACCTGGTCACCTATCTGCTGTTTGATATGGTCTACACCATGATTCTGGTGCCCTACGAGACGCTGGTGCCGGAGATGACCGATGACTTTAAACAGAAAACCAAATTCTCCGGCGCGCGCATCTCAATGGCGCAAATGTCGGCGATTTTAGCCTCCTTTCTGCCGGGGATCCTCCTTACCTGGCTCGGCAAAGACAATGCCAGCTCGTTCTTTTATGCCAGTCTGGTGTTCTCGGTCCTGTGCGCGGTGATGCTGACCTTCGTCTGGTGTTTCACCTGGGAGCGGCCGCGTGAGGCCTGGTCAGAGGCGGCGCTGCGGGCGGAAGCGGAAAAACAGAACCTCACTCTCGCCCAGAGCCTCAATCGCCTGGTGATTGAGCTGAGCTCTACGCTGCGGATAAAAATTTTCCGCCAGCACCTCGGCATGTATCTGGGGGGCTATATCGCCCAGGACGTCTTCAATGCCGTGTTTACCTATTACGTGGTCTTTGTTCTGATGCAGGAAGCTTCTGTCGCCTCGAATCTGCTGGGGACGATGGCGATTTTCCAGTTTATTGCCGTGATCGCCATGATCCCGCTGTGCATTCGCTTTGGCCCCGCGCCGTCGTACCGCATGGTGGTGGTCCTCTTTGGCCTGAGTTCGCTCTCCTATGCGCTGCTCTATTACGCCGGACTGAGCGACGCCTATTCATTATTGTTGCTCATCTCTGCTGTCGCCGGACTGGGACGCGGCGGGATTAACTACGTGCCGTGGAATACCTACACCTATATTGCCGACGTCGATGAAGCGATCACCGGCCAGCGCCGGGAGGGGATTTTTGCCGGCATCATGACCCTGACCCGCAAAGCCTCGCAGGCGGGGGCGGTGATGCTGGTGGGCATCATTATGCAACTGTCGGGGTTTGTCTCCGGGCAAAAAATACAGCCTGAAGGGGTCAGCCATACCATTCTGCTGATCCTCAGCGTCGGTACATTGGTGGTGTTAGCCTGCGGTTTCCTCGTTTCACTGCGCTTCAAACTCAATCTGCATACCCACAGCGTCCTGCGCAGCGAAACCCTCAGAATGCGCGAAAGCGGTCACGCCCGGCCGGAGCTGACCAGTGCGGAACACCGCGCGGTGGTCGAGATGCTGGCGGGGATGCCCTACGACTGCCTGTGGGGGAATAACAATATTGGCTATCTGAATCGTCATAAACCTGCTGCCCCGGCGCTCACCCAGGGCGGCGCTTTGAATTCGACATATACCCGAGGTTAACAACATGAAAGTTTGGCCGGTCAAACATAGCCCATTACTCTGTCAGCCTGAGCGTTTTATCGCCCGCAGCGAACTGCAGGCGCTGATCCGCAACGTGACGCAAAACCTGGTGAATATTAAGGATGAGAGCGGGCAATTTTTACTGCGCCTGGATGACGGGCGCGTTATTGATACCAAAGGCTGGGCCGGCTGGGAGTGGACCCACGGCGTCGGACTGTACGGCATCTATCAGTATTATCAGCAAACCGGCGATATCGAGATGCGCGATATCATCGACCGCTGGTTTGCCGATCGCTTCGCCGAGGGGGCCACGACCAAAAACGTCAATACCATGGCGCCGTTTCTGACCCTGGCTTATCGCTTTGAAGAGACCGGGTGTAAGGCGTATCTGCCGTGGCTGGAGAGCTGGGCGGAGTGGGCGATGTATGAGATGCCGCGTACCGAGCAGGGCGGTATGCAGCACATCACCCTGGCGGAAGAGAACCACCAGCAAATGTGGGATGACACGCTGATGATGACCGTGTTGCCGTTAGCCAAAATAGGCAAGCTGCTTCACCGTCCGCATTATGTGGAGGAGGCGACCTATCAGTTCCTGCTTCATGTGCAAAACCTGATGGACCGGGAAACCGGACTGTGGTTTCACGGCTGGAGCTATGACGGTCGGCATAACTTTGCCCGGGCGCGCTGGGCACGGGGCAACAGCTGGCTCACCATGGTGATCCCGGATTTTCTTGAGTTAGTGGATCTTCCAGAAGGGAATGCGGTACGGCGCTATCTGACCGAGGTGCTGAACGCGCAAATTGCCGCTTTAGCGAAATGCCAGGATGACAGCGGCCTGTGGCATACCCTGCTGGACGACCCGCACTCTTATCCTGAGGCTTCGGCGACCGCCGGCTTTGCCTACGGCATACTTAAAGCGGTGCGCAAGCGATATGTCGGGCAGCACTATGCCGGGGTGGCAGAAAAAGCGATTCGCGGAATTGTGCAGAATATATCGCCGCAGGGGGAGCTGCTGCAGACTTCCTTTGGCACCGGAATGGGGTCAGACCTCGATTTCTATCGCCAGATCCCACTCACCTCGATGCCCTACGGCCAGGCGATGGCGATCCTCTGTCTGACCGAGTATCTGCGCAAGTATTTTTGAGCAAGAGAGCCCGCTGGCGCGGCGCCTGAAAAAACTAACCCGGCTTTCGCCGGGTTGGTTTTACATACGCTCGACGGTTTCGATACCGAGGGTATCAAGACCCAGCTTGAGGGTTTTCGCCGTCAGCAGCGCCAGCTTCAGGCGGCTGTTGCGGGTCGCTTCGCTCTCTGCGCTGAGGATCGGGCAGTGCTCGTAGAAACCGGAGAACAGGCCCGCCAGATCGTAGAGGTAGGCGCACATCACGTGCGGCGTCCCTTCGCGAGCGACCACGGAGAGGGTCTCTTCAAACTGCAGCAGACGCGCGGCCAGCTGGGCTTCGCGATCTTCCGCAATTACCACCGGCGCGTCGGTGAGGGCGTTTTCATCAATGCCGGCTTTGCGGAACACGGAGAGCACGCGGGTATAGGCATACTGCATATACGGCGCGGTGTTGCCTTCGAACGCCAGCATATTATCCCAGTCGAAAACGTAGTCGGTGGTGCGGTTTTTCGACAGGTCGGCATATTTCACCGCGCCGATACCCACCACTTTCGCCAGATTTTCCAGCTCATCAGCGGACATCTCCGGGTTCTTCTCGGCCACCAGGCGACGCGCGCGCTCCAGCGCTTCGTCCAGCAGATCCGCCAGCTTCACGGTGCCGCCGGCGCGGGTTTTAAACGGCTTACCATCTTTACCCAGCATCATGCCGAACATATGGTGCTCCAGCGGCACGGAGTCCGGCACATAGCCTGCCTTGCGCACGATGGTCCACGCCTGCATCAGGTGCTGGTGCTGACGGGAGTCGATGTAGTAGAGCACGCGGTCGGCGTGCAGCGTTTCATAGCGATACTTCGCACAGGCGATATCGGTGGTGGTATAGAGGTAGCCGCCATCCTTTTTCTGGATGATGACGCCCATCGGTTCGCCTTCCTTGTTTTTATACTCATCAAGGAACACCACGGTGGCGCCTTCGCTCTCAACGGCCAGACCTTTGGCTTTCAGATCGGCGACGATTCCCGGCAGCATCGGGTTGTACAGGCTTTCGCCCATCACGTCATCGCGGGTCAGCGTCACATTCAGGCGATCGTAGGTGATCTGGTTCTGCGACATGGTGATGTCGACCAGCTTACGCCACATCTGCAGGAAGTACTCATCGCCGCCCTGCAGCTTAACCACGTAGCTGCGCGCACGCTCGGCGAAGGCTTCGTCTTCGTCGTAGTGTTTTTTCGCTTCGCGATAGAAACCTTCGAGGTCGGCCAGGGCCATCTCACCGGCGTTTTCCTGCTGCTGTTTTTCCAGATACGCGATCAGCATGCCGAACTGGGTGCCCCAGTCGCCGACGTGGTTGGCGCGGATCACCTTATGGCCAAGAAACTCCAGGGTACGGACCGAGGCATCGCCGATGATGGTCGAACGCAGATGGCCGACGTGCATCTCTTTCGCCACGTTCGGCGCCGAGTAGTCGACGACGATGGTCTGTACCTGCGGCGTGGCGACGCCCAGGCGTTCGGACTGCAGCGCGCGGTTGACGTTGTCCGCCAGGAACGCGGGGTCAAGGAAAATATTGATAAAGCCCGGCCCGGCGATTTCAACCTTGCTGGCAATGCCGTTGAGGTCAAGATGAGACAGTACCTGCTCTGCAAGTTGTCGCGGCGCCATGCCCAGTTTTTTGGCGACAGCCATCACGCCGTTGGCCTGATAGTCACCGAACTGAACTTTTGCTGACTGGCGGACCTGAGGTTCGCAATCGGCAGGCGCGCCTGCCGCGATCAGGGCCTGGCTGACTTTTTCTGAGAGAAGAGCCTGAATATTCACCGGAATACCTTACGTGTAATGCGCCAGCCCCCGAGGGAGGCGGCGCCGGAATGTGGACAAATTAGGGCGGGAGTATACTGCATTTGTCCCCGTCCGTCAGCATCGCGCGCGGCCCGGCGGCGTGGGCAATCCATCGCCGGTCAGTCACGCATCGGCAGGGTGGCGGTTGGTCCGCGGCCGGAAACACGGTAGATTAGCCTTTTTATTATTGACGAACCTAATTGACGAGCAAACCCATGGCGAACTGGCAGCAGATTGAACAACTGGCCGATATTACGGCGGATCTCCCGCGATTTTCCGATGCGCTGCAGCGCTTCGCTGCGCGACTGGGACTGGAGATCGGCGGACTCGACGCCGACCATATCTCCCTGCGCTGTCATCAGAACGCTACCGCGGAGCGCTGGCGCAGCGGTCTGGCGCAGTGCGGCACTCTGCTGTCGGAGAATATAATCAACGGCCGGCCTATCTGCCTGTTTAAACTGGCGGAGCCGGTCTGCGTGGCGCACTGGCGCTTCCATATCGTTGAGCTGCCGTGGCCGGGTGAAAAGCGCTATCCCCATGAAGGCTGGGAGCATATCGAAATTGTCCTGCCCGGCGATCCGGCTACCTTAAATGCCCGCGCTCTGGCGCTGCTGGCCGATGACGGACTCAGCCAGCCGGGGATCGTCGTCAAAACCAGCTCGCCGAAAGGGGAACACGAGCGCCTGCCGAATCCCACCCTGGCGGTCACCGACGGCAGCGTGACGGTCAAATTTCATCCGTGGTCTATTGAACAAATCGTCGCCAGCGAGCAAGCCGATACGTAACAGTGTGAAGCTGCGCGGCGTCTGCCGCGTGAAATCATGACATGCTAAGAAAGTTGTCTGAATCAGGGAGTGAGGAATGGCGGTACTGGAAGTTTGTTGTTACAGCATGGCGTGCGCCAGGGAAGCTGAGCGCTGCGGCGCCGATCGTATTGAACTCTGCGCCGCGCCGCAGGAAGGGGGATTAACCCCCTCTTACGGGGTGCTGGTCTCGGTCCGCGAGGCGATTACTCTCCCGGTGCATCCGATTATCCGCCCGCGTGGCGGCGACTTCAGCTATACCGAAGAGGAGTTCGCCGCGATGCTTAGCGACATCCGCATGGTGCGGGAGCTCGGCTTTCCCGGGCTGGTGACCGGCGTACTGGATGTCGATGGTCAGGTCGATATCCCGCGGATGAAAAAAATAATGGCTGCGGCCGGGCCGCTGGCGGTGACCTTTCATCGCGCGTTCGATCTGTGCGCCGACCCGCGTCAGGCCTGGAAGACGCTGGGTGAGCTGGGGGTTAAACGTATCCTGACTTCCGGTCAGCAATCCTCGGCGGAGAAAGGTATTTCATTAATTACGGAACTTATTGCCGCAGGGGATACTCCAATCATTATGGCCGGTGCGGGAGTGCGCGCCGCGAACCTGCCGCTGTTTCTGCAGGCGGGGGTGAAAGAGGTTCATAGCTCTGCAGGCCAGTGGTTGCCATCGGAAATGCGCTTTCGTCATCCAGGCGTTTCGATGTCAGCCGATCCCGATGCGGACGAATACAGACGCTACGCCGTGAATGGCGCAGCGGTGGCGGAGATGAAAAAGATAATTTCCGCTAACAGAAGTTAAACGGTTTTTGCTGCACATCATGTCGCCCAATATGATGATTGCCCGTACCAGGCCCCTGCCCATTAAACAGGGGCCTTTTTTTATCTCGCTTTTTTTGCCAGCGATTGCTGGGTTTCCGGTTTAGTGGCGATAATCACCGCGCGCAGCGGCGCCGGATAGCCTTCCACGGTTTTGCGCTGATCCTGCGGGTCGAGGAAATCGGCCAGCGATTCGCTGGTCATCCATTCTGTGCGCCGCTGCTCCTCCGTCGAGGTGACGCAGGCGTCGACGATGCGCACATCGATAAATCCGCACTTCTCCAGCCACATTTTCAGGGCCGCCGCCGAGGGGATAAAATAGACGTTGCGCATCTGCGCATAACGGTCGCCCGGAACCAGCACCGTATTTTCATCCCCTTCGACCACCAGCGTCTCCAGCACCAGCTCGCCTCCCGGCGCCAGCTGATCTTTCAGCTGCCACAGATGATCCAGCGGCGAGCGGCGGTGGTAGAGCACGCCCATCGAGAACACGGTGTCGAAGGCCTCCAGCGCCGGCAACTGCTCGATGCCCAGCGGCAGGAGATGCGCCCGCTGGTCGTTGCCGAGGAGCTTACGTACCGCTTCAAACTGACACAGGAACAGCTGGGTGGGATCGATGCCGACCGCCAGATGCGCGCCGGCGCCGATCATCCGCCACATGTGATAGCCGCTGCCGCAGCCCACGTCGAGGATGGTTCGTCCGCTAAGATCGGACAGGTGCGGCAGGACGCGCTCCCATTTCCAGTCGGAGCGCCATTCGGTATCGATGTTGATGCCGTACAGCGAATAAGGCCCTTTGCGCCATGGCATCAGGTTTTTCAGCAGATTTTCTATCCGCAGCCGATGGCCTTCGCTGAGCGGCGTTTCGCTTTCGGCGGTGACGCTGTGCAGGAGGTCCAGACGCCAGGGCGTTAATTCCGGAAGAAACTCAACGGCGCGCTCCCATTCGCGAAACTTGCCGTGCAGGGCCTCGCGCTGCCAGGCGGCTACCTGGGCAGGCAGCGTCTCCAGCCAGTGAGAAAGCGGGCTTTTGGCGATCAGCTGATAGAAGTTACTGAAGTCGATCATGCCTGCTCCCCGGATTTTACTGCCACCAGCGAGCCAAAGTTAAAGCACTGGAACCACAGTTCGGCATGTTCGAACCCAGCCTGACGCAGGCGTTTTTTATGGGTTTCCACAGAGTCGGTCAGCATTACATTTTCCAGCATGCTGCGTTTTTGACTGATCTCCAGCTCGCTGTAGCCGTTCGCGCGCTTAAAGTCATGATGCATATTGAACAGCAGCTCGCCGACGTGGGCGTCTTCGAAGCTAAATTTCTCCGAGAGCACCAGCGCGCCGCCGGGATTCAGCCCCTGATAGACTTTATTGAGGATCGCCTGGCGATCGCCCGGCTCAAGGAACTGAATGGTAAAGTTCAGGATCACCAGCGAGGCGTTTTCAATGGCCACATCGCGGATATCCCCTTCAATCACCTCGACCGGCGTCGGCGCTTTATAGGCGTCAATATGGCGACGGCAGCGCTCTACCATCGCCGGGGAGTTATCGATGGCGATAATGCGGCAGCCCGGATGGCTAATATTGCGGCGCACGGAAAGAGTGGCGGCGCCCAGCGAACAGCCAAGATCGTAAACCTGGGTGTGGGGCTGAACGAAGCGCTCAGCCAGCATGCCGATCATCGAGATGATATTGGAGTAGCCAGGCACAGAACGCTGGATCATATCGGGGAAGACTTCAGCAACCCGTTCATCAAAGGTCCAGTCGCCGAGGCTGGCAATCGGCGCGGAAAAAAGCGTATCGCGGTGAGACATAACGTTAAACCCGAAAAAACGAAAACGGCGTATTGTGCGCTAACGGAGGGAGAAAACCAACTCCCAGGGCATATACCAGAGATTGGCCAGCACCATCAGCAACAACGCGCACCAGGTGGCGCTCATGCCGGAGCGGCGCCAGTGGTAGACACGGTGATGAAAACCCCAGGAGTGCATTAGTCGTCCGAGGATCAATAAAATGCCGCAAACGTGCACCATCCAGGTCTGGGCGCCGTTCATCTCCATAAATAACAGCAAAATGAGGCCAATCGGCACATATTCGACGGCATTGCCGTGAACGCGGATGGCGACCTGCAGCTCGCTGAAGCCGCCGTCGCCATAGCCTACATGGTATTGGGTGCGCAAACGCACCACGTCAAATGAGAACTTCACTAACAATAACGCACCTAAAACGGCATACAGCGCGCTGACCATACGAAAACTCCCTTTAACTCTGGCAGATGGCTCCGGATATGATAGCAGGATATCAGAAAAGAGAAGATTGCTGCGGAATCGACGGCGCATTTCCTAGCGCCGGCAGGGCAGCGCGCAGATCGCCCCACAGGGTATCCACCAGCGCCGGCGCGTAAGCAATGTCGGGGGTATGGAGGAACAGCCACGGCGTCCCCGACTGATGCCATTTCGGCAGCGTCTGCAGCCAGACGCGAAACAGTTCCCGATTATGGACCATATCGTCGCCGCCAATAAAGCGCACCATTGGCTGCCGGGCGGTCATCACTGCATGCACCGGCACCTTCGGTTTCTTTTGTTGCGCGTCGATCATCGCCGGACTGGTGGCCGCGGCGCTGTGGACCGGGCGGCTGTCGAGGATCACGCGGTTGACGTTGCGCTGGTGCAGCCCGCGGTTGAGCTGCTGTTCCGCTTCCCCTTTGGCGAAGAACTCGGGGTGACGAACTTCGACGCCGTAGGTGAAATCCTTCGGTAGCCCATCGAGAAAGTGCCATAGCGCGGGGAGATCGCGAGGACCAAAGGTCGCCGGCAGCTGCAGCCAGTACTGGCCGATGCGCGAGGCCAGCGGCGCCAGGCGGGTGAAGAATTCACTACTTAACTCGTCGCAATGGCGCAGGGCGGCCTGGTGCGAGATAGTCGCCGGGAATTTAAAGCAGAAGCGGAAGTCATCGTGGGTCTGCTCGTACCAGCGGGCGACAATCTCCGGCTTGGGCAGCGCATACAGGGTGGTGTTGCCCTCGACGCAATTGAAGTGGCGGGCGTACTCTTCAAGGCTGGTGATGCCAAGGCGCACCCATTTCGGGTGCGACCACTGGGGAAGCCCAATATAAATCATAACGCGGCGAGGATCTCCTCGGTGCTGCGCACGCGGCCGATGCGCGGGAAAATATGCGTCATGCTGCCCTGATGCTGTTCGGTGGAGGCGGCGCTGCAGGCATCTTCAGCGATGACCAGGTTAAAGCCCAGCTCCCAGGCGTTGCGGGCGGTGGATTCGACGCCGATGTTGGTGGAGATGCCGCAGAGAATAATGGTGTCGATACCGCGGCGGCGCAGCTGAAGCTCAAGGTCGGTGCCATAGAACGCACCCCACTGGCGTTTGGTCACTTCGATATCGCTCTCTTGTTTACCCAGCGCGGCCGGATAGGCCCACCAGTTCTCAGGCAGCGTATGCGCCCCGGCCTGAGCGTCGACAGGCTGTTTCAGCGCTTCGGCGAAATCGGCCGACCAGCCGACGCGGACCATGATCACCGGCGAACCCTGTTGCCGGCATTTGTCTGCCAGGCGAGCGGCGCGCGCCACCACCTCGTCAGCCCGATGTGGGCCGCCGGCGAAAGGCAGAATGCCTTCCTGCAGATCGATCACCACCAGCGCCGTGTTTTTCGCATTGAGTTCTAACATGGTATCCCCGTATCTTCATCTGTTGTCAGGCGGCTACAATACCTTTGCGGCTTCAGCAAAAGGGTAACAAATTTTGTTAATTTATGTGAGTGTGGACGTTAAGCGCGCAGCAAAGCAGCGTACATCGTGCGTCGGACTTATCGAACGACAGAATTTCCAGTATAATAGCCGCCTTTTTTCATTCAGTTGTGACATCAGCTAAAGCTGCGACCTCGTCGCCTGCAGGGCAGACGACAATCCGCCGACGGCTAAGTTAAGGGATATCTCATGCGTACAGAATATTGCGGACAGCTTCGACAGTCCCACGTTGGGCAGCAGGTGACTCTGTGTGGTTGGGTCAACCGCCGTCGCGATCTCGGTAGCCTCATTTTTATCGATATGCGCGACCGCGAAGGCATCGTTCAGGTGTTTTTCGATCCGGATCGTGCGGATGCGTTGAAGTTAGCCTCTGAACTGCGTAATGAGTTCTGCATTCAGGTCACTGGCACCGTTCGCGCGCGTGAAGAGAAAAACATCAACGCGGACATGGCCACCGGCGCTATCGAAGTGCTGGCTTCCGATCTGACGATCATTAACCGCTCAGAATCGCTGCCGCTGGACTCCAATCACGTCAACACCGAAGAAGCGCGTCTGAAATACCGCTACCTCGACCTGCGTCGTCCGGAAATGGCGCAGCGTCTGAAGACTCGCGCGAAAATCACCAGCTTTGTGCGCCGCTTTATGGATGACCATGGCTTCCTCGACATCGAAACCCCGATGCTGACCAAAGCCACCCCGGAAGGCGCCCGCGATTACCTCGTGCCTTCCCGCGTGCATAAAGGCAAATTCTACGCGCTGCCGCAGTCGCCGCAGCTGTTTAAACAGCTGCTGATGATGTCCGGCTTCGACCGCTACTATCAGATCGTCAAATGCTTCCGCGATGAAGACCTGCGTGCCGACCGTCAGCCTGAATTTACCCAGATCGACGTGGAAACCTCCTTTATGACCGCGCCGCAGGTGCGTGAGATCATGGAAGCGATGGTGCGTCAGCTGTGGCTGGAGATTAAAGGCGTCGACCTGGGCGATTTCCCGATCATGACCTTCGCCGAAGCCGAACGTCGCTACGGTTCCGATAAACCGGATCTGCGTAACCCGATGGAGCTGGTGGACGTCGCCGACCTGCTGAAATCGGTGGAGTTCGCGGTCTTTGCCGGCCCGGCCAACGATCCGAAAGGGCGCGTGGCGGCGCTGCGCGTTCCGGGCGGGGCTTCTCTGACCCGCAAGCTGATTGACGAATACGGCAACTTTGTGAAGATCTACGGCGCGAAGGGGCTGGCCTATATTAAAGTGACCGAGCGTGCCAAAGGCATGGACGGGATCAACAGCCCGGTGGCCAAATTCCTCACCGCTGAAATCGTGGAAGCGATCCTTGACCGCACCGGTGCGCAGGACGGAGACATGATCTTCTTCGGCGCCGATAATAAGAAAGTGGTGGCCGACGCGCTGGGCGCGCTGCGTCTGAAGCTGGGTAAAGACCTGAGCCTGACTGACGAGAGCAAATGGGCGCCGCTGTGGGTGATCGACTTCCCGATGTTCGAAGACGACGGCGAAGGCGGCCTGACGGCGATGCACCATCCGTTCACCTCGCCGAAAGATATGACGGCGGACGAGCTGAAAGCCGCGCCGGAAGAGGCCGTGGCCAACGCCTACGATATGGTCATTAACGGTTATGAAGTCGGCGGCGGTTCGGTGCGTATCCACCGCGGCGACATGCAGCAGACGGTATTTGGTATTCTGGGCATTAACGAGCAAGAGCAGCGTGAAAAATTCGGCTTCCTGCTCGATGCGCTGAAATACGGTACCCCGCCGCATGCGGGCCTGGCGTTCGGTCTTGACCGTCTGACCATGCTGCTGACCGGTACCGATAACATCCGCGACGTTATCGCTTTCCCGAAAACCACTGCGGCCGCCTGCCTGATGACCGAAGCGCCAAGCTTCGCCAATCCGGCGGCGCTCGGTGAACTGGGTATTCAGGTTGTGGAGAAAGAGGCAAAAGCGTCTCTGGAGAACAAGTAATATGTCATTTAAGCTGCCCGTTTCGGTGCTGGTGGTGATTTACGCCGAAGATACGAAACGGGTGCTGATGTTGCAGCGGCGCGACGATCCCGCGTTCTGGCAGTCGGTCACCGGCAGCCTGGAAGCAGGAGAGACCGCGCTGCAGGCTGCCGCGCGTGAAGTAAAGGAAGAGGTCGCCATTGACGTTGCCTGCGAGCAACTGACCTTAATCGACTGTCAGCGCACGGTGGAGTTTGAGATCTTTTCTCATTTGCGTCATCGCTATGCGCCGGGAGTGGAGCGAAATACGGAATTCTGGTTCTGTCTTGCGCTGCCTCATGAGCGGGAAATTACCTTTACCGAACATCTGGCCTACCGCTGGGTCAGCGCGACGGAAGCCGCTGCGCTGACCAAGTCGTGGAGCAACCGGCAGGCGATTGAAGAATTTGTAATTAACGCCGCCTGAAAGGGCGCGCTTTTTGGAGAGTTTTTTATGGCAGGTCATAGTAAATGGGCCAACACCAAACACCGCAAAGCGGCACAGGATGCCAAGCGCGGTAAAATCTTTACGAAAATCATTCGCGAACTGGTTACCGCAGCGCGTCTGGGCGGCGGCGATCCGGCGTCCAACCCGCGTCTGCGTGCGGCGGTGGATAAAGCGCTGTCTAACAACATGACCCGCGACACTCTGAACCGCGCCATCGCGCGCGGCGTCGGCGGCGATGAAGACGCGAACATGGAAACCATCATTTACGAAGGCTATGGCCCTGGCGGCACCGCGGTGATGGTGGAATGTCTGTCCGACAACCGTAACCGTACCGTTGCGGAAGTGCGTCATGCCTTCACTAAAACCGGTGGTAACCTCGGCACCGACGGTTCTGTCTCCTACCTGTTCAGCAAAAAAGGCGTCATCTCCTTCGAGAAAGGCGATGAAGACACTATCATGGAAGCGGCGCTGGAAGCTGGCGCTGAAGACGTGGTGACCTATGACGACGGCGCGATCGACGTCTACACCGCATGGGAAGAGATGGGCGCCGTGCGCGACGCCCTGGAAGCCGCTGGCCTGAAAGCCGACGCTGCTGAAGTCTCGATGATCCCGTCCACCAAAGCGGATATGGATGCCGAGACGGCGCCGAAGCTGCTGCGTCTGATCGATATGCTCGAAGACTGCGACGACGTGCAGGAAGTGTACCATAACGGCGAGATCTCCGACGAGGTCGCAGCCACCCTGTGATGCAGCCGCATCCACGGTTCACCGGAGGCGCGTGATGGCTATTATTCTCGGCATTGACCCGGGGTCGCGCGTTACCGGTTATGGCGTGATCCGTCAGGTCGGCCGGCAGCTGAGCTACCTTGGCAGCGGCTGTATCCGCACCAAAGTGGACGATCTGCCGTCGCGGCTGAAGCTGATCTACGCCGGGGTGACGGAGATCATCACCCAGTTCCAGCCCGACTTTTTCGCCATTGAGCAGGTCTTTATGGCCAAGAATGCCGACTCGGCGTTAAAGCTCGGGCAGGCGCGCGGGGTGGCGATCGTGGCGGCAACCAATCAGTCGCTACCGGTGTTTGAATACGCCGCCCGCCAGGTTAAGCAGACGGTTGTCGGCATCGGCAGCGCTGAAAAGAGTCAGGTCCAGCACATGGTGCGCACCTTGCTCAAGCTGCCTGCCAATCCGCAGGCGGATGCGGCGGATGCGCTGGCGATCGCCATCACCCATTGCCATGTCAGCCAGAATGCCGCTCAGATCAGCGAGACCCGGCTCAATCTGGCGCGAGGGCGCTTACGATAATCGCAAATCAGGCTGGATATCTATCCAGCCTTTTTTTATGATACCGCCAGATACTTAGACCATAACGCAGGAGCCCCACGTGATAGGCAGACTCAGAGGCATCATTCTCGAAAAACAACCCCCGCTGGTGTTGCTGGAAACGGCGGGCGTCGGCTATGAAGTGCACATGCCAATGACCTGCTTTTATGAGCTGCCGGAGGCCGGGCAGGAGGCGATTGTCTTCACCCACTTTGTGGTGCGTGAAGATGCCCAGCTGCTGTATGGGTTTAACAATAAACAGGAGCGTACCCTGTTTAAAGAGTTGATTAAAACCAACGGCGTAGGGCCAAAGCTGGCGCTGGCGATCCTCTCCGGCATGTCGGCGCAGCAGTTCGTCAACGCCGTTGAGCGGGAAGAGGTCGCCTCGCTGGTGAAGCTGCCGGGGATTGGTAAAAAAACCGCTGAACGCCTGATCGTCGAGATGAAAGACCGCTTCAAAGGGCTGCACGGCGATCTGTTCACCCCGGCGGCCGATCTGGTGCTAACCTCGCCGGCAGGCCCGACGGCGGACGATGCCGAGCAGGAAGCGGTTGCCGCGCTGGTCGCGCTGGGCTATAAACCGCAGGAGGCCAGCCGGATGGTCAGCAAGATCGCGCGTCCGGACGCCAACAGTGAAACGCTAATCCGCGAAGCGCTGCGCGCCGCGTTGTGAGGTAAGGGATGATTGAAGCAGACCGGCTGGTATCGGCAGACAGCAGCGGCTTCGAAGAGGCCGCTGACCGCGCCATCCGCCCAAAATTGCTGGCAGAGTATGTCGGCCAGCCGCAGGTGCGTTCGCAGATGGAGATCTTTATCCAGGCGGCGAAGCTGCGCGGCGACGCCCTCGATCACCTGCTGATTTTTGGCCCGCCAGGGTTGGGGAAAACCACCCTGGCCAATATCGTCGCCAATGAAATGGGGGTGAATCTGCGTACCACCTCCGGCCCGGTGCTGGAGAAAGCGGGCGATCTCGCCGCGATGCTCACCAACCTCGAACCACACGATGTGCTGTTTATCGATGAGATCCATCGCCTCTCGCCGGTGGTGGAAGAGGTGCTCTATCCGGCAATGGAAGACTACCAGCTGGATATCATGATTGGCGAAGGGCCGGCGGCGCGCTCGATTAAAATCGACCTGCCGCCGTTTACCCTGATTGGCGCCACCACCCGGGCCGGTTCGTTGACCTCGCCGCTGCGCGACCGCTTTGGCATCGTGCAGCGTCTGGAGTTCTATCAGATCCCCGATCTGCAGCATATTGTCAGCCGCAGCGCCCGCCATATGGGGCTGGAGATGAGCGACGATGGCGCGCTGGAAGTGGCCCGCCGTTCACGCGGCACGCCGCGTATTGCCAACCGTCTGCTGCGCCGGGTGCGTGACTTCGCGGAAGTGCGCCACGACGGCACTATCTCCGCCGACATTGCCGCCCAGGCGCTGGATATGCTCAACGTCGATGCGGAAGGGTTCGACTATATGGACCGCAAGCTGCTGCTGGCGGTGATAGATAAGTTCTTCGGCGGGCCGGTGGGGCTGGATAACCTCGCCGCCGCGATTGGCGAAGAGCGGGAAACCATTGAAGATGTGCTGGAGCCCTACTTAATTCAGCAGGGTTTTCTACAGCGTACGCCGCGGGGAAGAATGGCGACGGTGCGCGCCTGGAACCATTTCGGGATTACGCCGCCGGAAATGCCGTAGCGCGTTGTGGTTGAGCCGTTCATGGTGAAGCCCGGTCAGCAGCGCGACCGGGCTTATTCACTTTTAGCTGGCGGCTTTTTTCGTCATGCTGAGAATAAACAGCACCGCAGCGCTCAGCACCACCGACGGCCCGGCCGGCGTGTCGTAGAAAGCTGAGAAGGTTAACCCGCCGGTGACGGCCAGCATGCCCACGCCCACCGCCACGGCGGCCATCTGCTCCGGCGTGCGGGCAAAACGGCGGGCGGTAGCGGCCGGGATAATCAGCAGAGAAGTGATGATCAGCGCCCCGACGAACTTCATCGCCACGCCGATAGTCAGGGCGGTGACCAGCATCAACAGCAGCTTGACCCGCTGCAGCTTCACGCCATCGACAAACGCCAGGTCCGGACTGATGGTCATCGCCAGCAGATTCCGCCACTGCCAGAGCAGAATGCCAATCACAATCACCACGCCAATAGCAATGGCGATCAGATCCTGCGGCGTGACCGCCAGCAGATCGCCGAACAGATACGCCATCAAATCGACGCGGACGTTAGACATCAGACTGACCACCACCAGCCCAAGGGACAGCGCGCTGTGCGCCATGATGCCCAGCAGGGTATCAATCGCCAGATGCGGCCGTTTTTCCAGCCATACCAGCCCGCCGGCCAGCAGCAGGGTCACGGCGATCACCGCATAAAACGGATTGACGTTAAGCAGTAAACCGAAAGCGACGCCGAGTAGCGACGCATGCGCCAGCGTATCGCCGAAATAGGACATGCGGCGCCAGACCACAAAGGAGCCCAGCGGGCCGGCGGCGCAGGCCAGCATCATCCCGGCCAGCCAGCCAGGTAAGAGAAGTTCAATCATTAGCGGCTGTTTCCCCGACGCAATACAATTCGCCCCTGAAGATCGTGGCGGTGATTATGGTGATGGCGGTAGATCCCCAGCTGTTCCGCGCCGCGCGGGCCGAACATGGAGATAAACTCCGGATGCATCGAGACGACTTCCGGTGCGCCAGAGCAGCAGATATGCTGGTTCAGGCATAATACCTCGTCGGTTTTGGCCATCACCAGATGCAGGTCGTGGGAGACCATCAGCACCGCGCAGTCCAGCTCATGGCGCAGCTGGTCGATAAGATCGTAGAGCGCCACCTGGCCATTGACGTCGACGCCCTGGGTCGGTTCATCCAGCACCAGCAGCTGCGGACGATTGAGCAGGGCGCGGGCCAGCAGCACGCGCTGGGTTTCGCCGCCGGAAAGTTTTTGCATCGGCGCGTCGATCAGGTGCCCGGCCTGCACGCGCTTCAGCGCCGGCAGGATGTCGTCTTTGCGGGTACCCGGACGTAAACGCAGGAAGCGGCTGACGGTCAGCGGCAGCGTGGCGTCCAGATGCAGTTTCTGCGGCACATAGCCTATCCGCAGGCGTTCTTCGCGCTTGATAACACCCTCTGTCGGTGCTACCAGCCCCAGAACCACCCGCACAAGCGTCGATTTGCCGGCGCCGTTGGGGCCCAGCAGGGTCAATATTTTGCCTGGCGTGAGAGCCAGCGAGATGTCAGAAAGCACGCGGCGTTGGCCAAAGGCCACCGAGACATTTTCCAGCGTTACAAGGTTTGTCATAATCATTTAGGGGTTGCACAAGCTAGTGAATGTTATAATATCACATCACACTCACTCGTTTCGATGACTAGACGCATTATGTTACATAAAAATACGCTTCTTTGCGCTGGACTTGGCGCTGTTTTTTTGTTCGCACAGGTACCGCAGGCCAGCGCCGCCGTGGTGACTTCCATGAAACCGCTGGGCTTTATCGCAGCAGCCATCGCCGATGGGGTCACCGACACCCAGGTGCTGCTGCCCGATGGTGCCTCTGAGCATGATTATTCCCTGCGTCCTTCCGATGTAAAACGCTTACAGAACGCAGACTTAGTGGTGTGGATCGGTCCGGAAATGGAAGCCTTTATGGATAAGTCGACGCAAAGCATTGCGGCGAATAAAAAGGTGACCATCGCTGAGCTGGATGGGGTCAAACCGCTGCTGATCGCCGGCGCTGACGATGATGACGATCATCATGGTCATAACCATGGCGCAGCGGAAAAAAGTGACGGCGATCACCATCACGGTATCTACAATATGCATCTGTGGTTATCCCCAGAGATAGCACGGCTTTCGGCGGTTGCAATCCACGATAAATTATTGGAACTTATGCCGCAGAGTCGAGCCAAACTCGACAGCAACCTGCAGCAGTTCGAGGCCGCGCTGGCGGCGACCGACAAGCAGGTTAGCAATGAGCTGGCACCGCTGAAAGGAAAGGGTTATTTCGTTTTTCATGACGCCTACGGTTACTTTGAAAAGCACTACGGTTTAACCTCGCTGGGGCATTTTACCGTCAATCCTGAAATACAGCCTGGTGCGCAGCGTTTACACGAAATCAGAACACAACTGGTTGAGCAGAAAGCCACTTGCGTTTTTGCTGAGCCACAGTTCAGGCCAGCGGTTATCGAAGCTGTTGCCCGGGGCACGTCTGTGCGCATGGGGACCCTGGATCCACTGGGTAGCGGAATTAAGCTGGGTAAAGCGAGTTACCCGCAATTCCTCACCCAACTGGCGAATCAGTATTCGAGCTGCCTGAAAGGAGATTAACGAGGAAGTGAATACGTGCAACAGATAGCCCGCGCTGTCACTCAGGCATTTAACAATCTGCCACGACCTCATCGCGTTATGCTGGGGTCGCTTAGCGTTCTTACCTTAGCGGTCGCCGTCTGGCGACCCTACATTTACCACCCGGAATCCGCCCCCATCGTCAGAACCATTGAGCTGGAAAAAAGCGAGATCCGCTCCCTGCTGCCGGAAGCCTCCGAGCCGATCGATCAGGCCCCGCAGGAAGAAGAAGCCATTCCTCAGGATGAACTCGACGAAAAAGCCGATAGCGATGCCGGCGGGCACGAATACGTGGTGTCGACCGGCGATACCCTTAGCAGCATCCTGAATCAGTACGGTATCGATATGGGTGATATCGCCCAGCTCTCCTCCGCCGATAAAGAGCTGCGTAATCTGAAGATTGGCCAGCAGCTCTCCTGGACCCTGACCGCCGACGGCGATCTGCAGAGTCTGACCTGGGAGATGTCCCGCCGCGAAACCCGCACCTACACCCGCGTGGATAACGGCTTTAAAATGAGCAGCGAGCTGCAGAAAGGCGACTGGGTCAACAGCGTGCTGAAGGGCACCGTCGGCGCCAGCTTTGTCTCCAGCGCGCGCGATGCCGGGCTGACCAGCACGGAAATCAGCGCGGTGATCAAGGCCATGCAGTGGCAGATGGATTTCCGTAAGCTGAAGAAAGGCGATGAGTTCTCGGTATTGATGTCCCGCGAAATGCTTGACGGCAAACGCGAGCAAAGCCAGCTGCTCGGCGTGCGTCTGCGCTCCGACGGGAAGGACTACTTTGCCATCCGTGCCGAAGACGGTAAATTCTACGACCGCAACGGGACAGGGCTGGCGAAAGGCTTTATGCGCTTCCCGACAGCGCGTCAGTTCCGCGTCTCCTCTAATTTTAACCCGCGTCGTCTGAATCCGGTCACCGGGCGCGTCGCGCCGCACCGTGGCGTCGATTTTGCGATGCCGCAGGGAACGCCGGTGCTGGCAGTGGGCGATGGCGAAGTGGTGGTGGCCAAGCGCAGCGGCGCCGCCGGGTATTACGTGGCAATCCGCCACGGCCGTACCTATACCACTCGCTACATGCACCTGCGTAAGCTGCTGGTGAAGCCGGGGCAGAAAGTGAAGCGCGGCGATCGTATTGCGCTATCGGGGAATACCGGACGCTCTACCGGGCCGCACCTGCACTACGAAGTGTGGATCAACCAGCAGGCGGTCAACCCGCTGACGGCGAAACTGCCGCGTACCGAAGGGCTGAGCGGTTCCGACCGTACCGATTATCTGGCGCAGGTCAAAGAGGTCGTTCCGCAGCTGCGGTTTGACTAACCACCGGTCAGTGGAAAGCCGGTGCCCCAGGGCGCCGGCTTTTTCTTTTGTAGGATACCCAACGTCTCGCTACACTATCCCATTATCTTGATTAAGCAGTCGATCTGCGGATTGGGCATGGAAACGAAAAAAAATAATATTGAGTTTATCCCTAAGTTTGAAAAATCTTTTTTACTGCCGCGCTACTGGGGCGCCTGGCTGGGTGTTTTTGCCTTCGCCGGTATTGCGCTGACGCCGCCATCCTTCCGCGATCCGCTCCTCGGCAAACTCGGTCGTCTGGTCGGGCGTCTGGCGAAAAGCTCGCGCCGCCGGGCGCAGATTAATTTGCTGTATTGCTTCCCGGAAAAAAGCGAGCACGAGCGGGAAGCGATCATCGACGCCATGTACGCCTCGGCGCCGCAGGCGATGGTGATGATGGCCGAGCTGGGTCTGCGCGATCCGCAGAAAATTCTCGCCCGCGTCGACTGGCAGGGTAAAGCGATCATCGACGAGCTGCAGCGCAATAACGAGAAGGTGATTTTCCTCGTCCCGCATGCATGGGGCGTGGATATCCCGGCGATGCTGATGGCCTCCGGCGGGCAGAAGATGGCGGCGATGTTCCACAACCAGGGCAACCCGGTCTTCGATTACGTGTGGAATACCGTGCGTCGTCGTTTTGGCGGACGGATGCATGCGCGCAACGACGGGATCAAACCGTTTATTCAGTCGGTGCGCCAGGGCTACTGGGGCTACTATTTGCCCGATCAGGATCACGGCGCCGAGCACAGCGAGTTTGTGGATTTCTTCGCTACCTATAAGGCCACCCTGCCGGCGATTGGCCGCTTAATGAAGGTATGCCGCGCCCGCGTCGTTCCGCTGTTCCCGGTCTACGATGGCAAGACGCATCGCCTGACGGTGCTGGTGCGCCCGCCGATGGACGATCTGCTGGACGCTGACGATACAACAATCGCCCGGCGGATGAACGAAGAGGTGGAGGTGTTTGTTACGCCGCACACCGAGCAGTACACCTGGATCCTGAAGCTGCTGAAGACGCGCAAGCCGGGTGAAATCGAGCCCTACAAACGCAAAGAGCTGTACCCTAAGAAGTAGACTGCAAGCGCGCCAGTGGGCATTCCAGGCTCACTGGCTATATTGCGTCAGCAACATCACGCTCTCGGCCACAAGCCGGTAGCGATACTCCGGGCGGCCGGTGATGCCGTAGTGATTGCTGGTGAAGAGCACGTTGATCTGCTCAAGCCAGATCAGGTATTTGCGGCACGATACTCGGGAGATCTGCAGCTCCGCCGCCAGCTCATTGGTTGAAAAATCCCGCGCCTGATGCGCGATTATCCACCGGCACACCAGGCGAAGCGTTTGCGGCGTCAGCCCTTTCGGCAAGCGGCGGGGACCGTCCTGTTGCAGAACCCCGCGGCGTAGCAGGGTGTCGATATCCGCCTGGGCGTAGCAGGATTTCGCTTGCTTCGCATCGCGTTTATTGCGCCAGGTCCGCAGCGCCTCCTCAAAGCGCGACAACTGAAACGGTTTAATCAGGTAATCAACCACGCCATAGCGCAGTGCCGTCTGGACGGTGAGCGCATCGGCAGCGGACGTCATCATGATGACGTCAATATTCCGCCCATCAGCGCGAAGCGCTGGCAGCAGGTCCAGGCCACTCTCCTGGTGCATATAGACATCCAGCAGCAGCAGATCGACCTGCGCCAGATGGCTTAGCATCGCTTTGGCGTCGGCGATCGTCGCCGCTACTCCGCAGCAGTGAAAATCAGCTACCCGGCTGATAAATAACTGGTTCAGTTCGGCCACCATGGGATCATCATCGACAATCAGCACATTGAACATGAGTGGTTCCCCCGAGTGGCGGGAAGCCTGCCGGCTTCCCGCGAGATGAGCGATCACAATGACGAACGTTTATACGCGGTGTAGCGCGCTCGCCAGAAGGTTTTATCGATATTCGCCGCCAGTTGCACCTCGTCAATCTGCGGCGCTACGCCGTCCTGCTGAGCCGCGCGGGCGACATCAGCGGCAATGGCCCGGGAAATCATTTCGATCTCTTCTACCGGCGGCAGCAACCCGCCGGTTTCGCGGGTCGCCAGAGGCGAGTGGGCGGCCAGCGTTTTACTGCAGGTGATAAGCATTGCTTCGGTGACGCGCTCGGCTTTACTGGCAAGGATCCCCAGCCCCAGACCGGGGAAAATATAGGCGTTATTGCACTGGGCGATGTCGTAGGTTTTGCCGTCATAGAAGACGGGGTCGAACGGGCTGCCGGTGGCGATAAGCGCGCTACCCCGAGTCCACTCCAGCAGATCCTTCGGCTGGGCCTCGGCCCGGGAAGTGGGGTTAGAGAGCGGCATAATAATCGGACGCGGGCAGTGCCGATGCATCTCTTTCACTATCTCTTCGCTAAACAGCCCCGGCTGGCCTGACACGCCGATCAGCACGGTAGGGTGGACGTTGCGTACGACATCCATCAGCGACAGCTGGGCCGCCTCGGTATCCCAGTGGGCGATACTGGCTCGGGGGGTGACCAGCTCGCGCTGAAAATCGAGCAGATTAGGCATCTCATCAATCAGCAGACCAAAGCGGTCAACCATAAAGATGCGTCGGCGTGCTTCCGTCTCTGAGAGCCCATCATCCACCATCAGCGCAATGATTTTTTCCGCAATGCCGCATCCGGCCGAACCGCCGCCAAGGAAAACCACCCGCTGATCGCGGAGCGGCGTCCCGGCGGCGGCAGCGGCGGCGATCAGCGTCCCCGATGTCACGGCGGCGGTTCCCTGAATATCATCGTTAAAACAACACAGCTGGTGTCGATAGCGGTTGAGCAGTCGCGTGGCATTTTTTTGGGCAAAATCTTCAAACTGGAGCAAGACATTCGGCCAGCGCTGTTGAACGGCATGGACAAACATGTCCATAAACTCCAGGTATTGCTCGTCGCTGATGCGCGGATGTCGCCAGCCCATATACAGCGGATCTTCCAGATGCTGCGGATTGTTGGTACCGACATCTAACATAATGGGCAGCGTTGATGCCGGATGAATACCCCCGCAGGCGGTATATAACGAGAGTTTGCCGATGGGGATCCCCATCCCGCCAATCCCCTGGTCGCCCAACCCCAGAATACGCTCGCCATCGGTCACCACGATGACTTTGATATCGTTGCGGGAAAATCCCTGCAGCATCTCGTCAATATGGTGACGGTTGGGCCAGGAGATGAACAGGCCGCGTCCTCGGCGATATATTTCTGAAAAATGTTCGCATGCTTCACCCACCGTCGGGGTATAAATAATCGGCAGCGTCTCTTTCATATGGCTGCGCAGCAGGTTATAGAATAACGTCTCGTTGGTGTCCTGAATATTTCTGAGATAAATATGGCGCGAAATACTTTTTTTGAACTGGCAAAACTGGCCCCATGCGCGCTCGGTTTGTTCTTCAATGGTTTCCACATTGTGCGGTAACAGTCCCTGAAGATTAAACGCTGTGCGTTCGCTTTCCGTAAACGCGAGGCCTTTATTTAATAACGGGTTTTCCAGCAGGACGGCACCATTATAGGGGGTGTATAAGGTTTCTGTGGCTAACATGACATGACTCCTGAATATCAAATTAAAACGTTGCCTGATGTCTAGGTATTTTATTTCCGTGATTACGAAATGAGATAAATCATGACGCCTTCGGTGACCACGCCGATGGCGGTGCCCAGCAAAATAGAAGATGAGGCGGGTTCAATATAGGTATCGCTGCGCAGGGCAAACATCCCTGCCGCGATAGCGGAAGGCGTCGCGCCGATGATAATAACCTGTTGCATCAGGGTATGACTGAGCCCAAAGGCCAGCCCGGCCAGCGCCATCATGGCCGGCTGGATCAGGTTTTTAATACTGATGTTGGTGCAGGTTTGAATATTGACCGTCGGACGTTCACCGTAAAACAGCAGCCCAAGGGCGAAGAGTGACAGACCGCCGGCGATTTTACCCACCATTTCAACGGGTACGCTGAGCAGATGCGGCAGCTGGATCCCGGCCAGGCTGAGCAGTACGCCGGAAATGGGGATCCAGACAATGGGGTTTCTCACGGCTTTCAGCAGGTTTTGCAGGATCAACTGCCCGGCGTGGAGCTGGGGAGCCCCAGCGTCTCCGGGCTGGTCTCCCATGCGGATCAGGATGATGGTCAGAGGGATCATCAACACGCTGGTCACCAGGTTTCCGATAAGCACCCCGAGAAAGCCCTCCGGACCTATCAGCACCGCCAGCACGGGAGCGCCGAAGTAGGCCATATCGGGGAAGGCGCAAACCAGCGACTGAATCGCGCTAGTTTTAATATCATGACGAAAAACATAGCGCGAGATCAGTAGCGTAAGAAAATACGACCCCATCAGACCGATAACCAGCACCGCCATAAAGGTGAAGTTTTTTATTTTATCCGGGCTGGTATGTAATGCGCCGATAAAAAGATGAAAAGGAAGCGCAAAGCGGATAACTACCGTGGCGAGAACGGATGCGTCCTCACGGCGAGTATAGCCGAGTTTGCCGCTAAGCCATCCGAGCAGCATGATAAATACCAACGGGAAAAGAGATTGCAAGAGCAGTGAAGGCATAAAATGTCCTGACATATATTATCGGTTTGTTGTGCTGCCAATCTAACGATCCCCTAATATTTAAAAGGTGATAGCCATCACAGTCATCTGGATTTAAATAATTTCGCCTTGGCTACTTTAGTTACAAATAGGGAAAAGAGGATTAAATCATGGGGTTGCATTAACAGGAATAATTATTTTAGCGGGCGATAACTTTAGCTTCGTGATAATAAATTAAATTACTTAAAATAAACTTTATGGTTCAGTCACAAAGCCGACAGCGTTAATACGGTTGTCGTTTTTAGTTTTAAAGTCCTGTGTTACCGTTTCGGTGTATTTAGTTGATACGGCGTTTAGCGCTTTTGAATTCATAGTGCTGCGCAATTTTAATATTGCATCCTGACCCTACGTGACCTCTTTATTATTCAGGTAAAAATATGAAAAATAATTCACTCAACCAACCGATAGATAAAACATTGCCAAACGGGCAAGCGACTCGACTTTTCGCCAATATCGAAGTCGGCGCTGTGCCATTAACGCTGTTCATCGGTATCGCCGCGATAGTGGCGCTCTCCGCGGGCGCGGGGTTGTTGCCAAAAAACATGATTGGCGGACTGGCGGTCATCATGACCCTGGGGTTCGCGCTGGCGAAAATTGGCCGCATGGTGCCGGTGTTAAAAGATATTGGCGGTCCGGCGATTTTGTGTTTGATGATGCCCTCAGTGCTGGTCTACTTTGGCGTGTTTGAAGCGCATACGCTCGATACCGTGCATTTACTGATGAAGGAGGCCAATCTCCTCTATTTCGTCATCGCCTGCCTGGTGGTCGGCAGTATCCTGGGAATGAACCGCACGATTCTGATCCAGGGGATGGTGCGCATGTTTGTCCCGCTGGTAGTTGGGACCGGCGCGGCAATCGCCACCGGCCTGCTGGTGGGCAGCTTATTCGGCTACAGTCTGTATCACACCTTCTTCTTTATCATTGTGCCGATTATCGGCGGCGGCATTGGCGAAGGGATCCTGCCGTTGTCGCTGGCTTATTCGGCGATCCTCGGGCAGACGCCTGATGTCTACGTGGCCCAGCTGGCGCCGGCGGCGGTGGTGGGTAACATCTTCGCCATTATCTGCGCCGGCTTTCTGGCCCGCATGGGCGCCCGTCGCCCGGCGCTGTCCGGCAACGGGCTACTGATCCGCAGCCATGAAGATAACAGCGTCTTTGCGCAGAATCAGAGTACGCAGCCGACCGATTTTCAGCTCATGGGCGCCGGGTTGCTGATGATTTGTGCCTTTTTTATTGTCGGCGGCCTGCTGGAGAAGGTGGTGCATATTCCGGGGCCGGTGCTGATGATTCTGGCGGCGGTATTCTGCAAATATACCAAAGTTATCCCGGCGGCGATGGAGCTGGGGGCGCACAGCTGCTACAAGTTCGTCTCCGCCGCGCTGGTGTGGCCGCTGATGATCGGCCTGGGCATGCTGTATGTACCGCTGGAGAGCGTGGTATCGGTCTTCTCCGTTGGCTACGTCGTGGTGTGCGGCTCAATTGTCATTGCCATGGCGCTGAGCGGGTTCTTTATCGCTTCACGTCTAAATATGTATCCTGTGGAAGCCGCCATTGTCACCAGCTGCCACAGCGGGTTAGGCGGAACGGGGGATGTGGCCATTCTCTCGGCCTCAAACCGCATGGGATTGATGCCGTTTGCACAGATTGCGACGCGTATCGGCGGGGCGTCGACGGTGATCGCCGCGACGCTATTACTGAGCTGGATGGTGTAGCCTGCCGGAGGGCAAAAAAAAACCTGCCAGCCGTATCGCTGGCAGGTATACACCGAGGCTTACTCGACGGTGAGGATACGCGTGGTGTTGGTGCTGCCGATGGTGCTCATCACGTCACCCTGGGTAACAACCACCAGATCGCCGGAGACCAGGTAGCCTTTGTCCCGCAGCAGATTGACGGCATCGTGCGCAGCGGCCACCCCGTCATTCTGGCTGTCGAAGAACACCGGCGTCACCCCGCGGTAGAGGGCGGTCAGGTTCAGGGTGCGCTCGTGGCGGGAGAGAGCGAAAATTGGCAGACCGGAGCTGATGCGCGAGGTCATCAGCGCGGTGCGGCCTGATTCGGTCATGGTGATGATAGCCGTGATGCCTTTCAGGTGGTTGGCGGCATACATCGCCGACATAGCAATCGCTTCTTCCACGTTGTCGAACTGGACGTCCAGACGGTGTTTGGAGACGTTGAGGCTCGGGATTTTTTCGGCGCCCAGACACACGCGCGCCATCGCGGCCACGGTTTCGGACGGGTATTGGCCGGCAGCGGTTTCCGCGGAGAGCATCACGGCATCGGTACCATCCAGCACGGCGTTGGCCACGTCCATGACTTCCGCACGGGTCGGCATCGGGTTGGTGATCATCGACTCCATCATCTGGGTGGCGGTAATGACGGAACGGTTCAGCTGACGTGCACGACGAATCAGCGCTTTCTGGATGCCCACCAGCTCCGGATCGCCGATTTCGACGCCAAGGTCACCGCGGGCAACCATCACCACATCGGAGGCGAGGATCACGTCGTCCATGGCGTCCTGATCGCAGACGGCTTCCGCACGCTCGACTTTGGCGACGATTTTCGCATCACAGCCGGCATCGCGCGCCAGGCGACGGGCGTAGTTCAGGTCTTCGCCGCAGCGCGGGAAGGAGACGGCGAGATAGTCGACGCCGATTTTAGCGGCGGTGACGATATCGGCCTTGTCTTTGTCGGTCAGCGCTTCGGCAGACAGGCCGCCGCCGAGCTTGTTGATCCCTTTGTTATTGGACAGCGGGCCACCAACGGTCACTTCAGTGAAGACTTTCATCCCCTGAACTTCGAGGACTTTCAGCTGCACACGACCATCGTCGAGCAGCAGGATATCGCCAGGCACGACGTCCGCCGGCAGGCCTTTATAGTCGATTCCGACTTTCTCTTTATCGCCTTCGCCCTTGCCGAGGTTGGCATCGAGCAGGAATTTGTCGCCGACGTTGAGGAAAATTTTGCCTTCTTTGAAGGTCGATACGCGAATTTTTGGTCCCTGGAGGTCGCCGAGGATGGCCACGTGACGGCCCAGTTTTGCCGCAATCTCACGCACTTTATCGGCACGGAGCTGATGATCTTCCGGGGTGCCGTGAGAGAAGTTCATACGCACTACGTTTGCGCCCGCGGCGATAACTTTTTCCAGGTTGTTATCGCGGTCAGTTGCCGGGCCTAAGGTAGTAACGATTTTGGTTCTGCGAAGCCTTCTGGACATGTAATACTCCGTTGACTGATACAACTTTGGTGTTGCGTGAACATGGATTCGGTAGCGCCAGCCTGCAACGTCGCACAGCCGGATCGTTATCGAAGGTGTAATGGGGTACTGCTTGTTATCAACTTTTATTGATTATCACTGGGTACGAACGGTTCTTTATCAAAACGCGATTCCTTCAGCGCTTCCTTGACCCTCTTCAAGTTATCTCTGAATTTTGCCCCCCGGCGCAGGGTAAAGCCTGTCGCCAGCACGTCAATGACGGTCAACTGGGCCAGACGCGAGACCATCGGCATATAGATGTCGGTATCTTCCGGCACATCCAGGGTAATGGCCAGCGTGGCTTCCCGGGCCAGCGGCGAGCCGGGGGAGGTGAGAGCGATCACCATGGCATCGTTTTCACGCGCCAGCTGCGCCAGCTCTACCAGGCTCTTGGTTCTTCCGGTATGTGAGATAATCACCACCACATCATCGTCATCGCAATTCATACAACTCATGCGTTGCAGGACAATGTCGTCGGAATAGATGACCGGCACGTTAAAGCGGAAAAATTTGTTCATCGCGTCATGAGCGACCGCCGCCGAGGAGCCGAGGCCGAAAAAGGCGATTTTTTTTGCCTGAGTCAGCAGATCCACCGCACGATTCACCGCCGACATGTCGAGAGAATGGTGGACCTGATCTAAACTCGCCATGGCCGATTCAAATATTTTTCCCGTGTATGACTCAACGCTGTCGTCTTCATCAACATTGCGGTTAACATAGAGCGTGCCGTGCGCAAGGCTCTGGGCGAGATGCAGTTTGAAGTCAGGAAAGCCGCGGGTTTCGAGACTACGGCAGAAGCGATTGACGGTCGGTTCGCTCACTCCGGCCTCAAGGGCGAGGGCGGCGATGCTCGAATGAATGGCCTGCGCGGGGGTGGCAAGGATCACTTCCGCCACTTTGCGTTCAGATTTGCTAAGGTGTTCCAGTCGGGACTGGATTTTTTCCAGCATGTTCATTAGTAACAGGGCGCTCATCAATGGAAACGATTTCATTAATGGGTGAAATCATCGGGCGTTTTAGCAAGAATATACCCCTCCGCAAGCGCAAGCGGTGAGGAATGACGGGAAAAAATGTTGTTTTTTTTCATTACATGATCAGAGTCGTATTTTACTGACCTGAAACAGGTACAAACAACGAACAATATCAGCCAAATGCCTAAATCATCGCCGAATGTTTTCACCCTGTGCGGTTTTCCCGCTGCAAACGGAGGGGAAGGCTTTCGGGAAACAGGTAAACACAGTACAGTGCAGTGTAAGAAAATTACAAATATAGCCTGGCAAAAGCACCAGACTATCAACTGAGGAGAATGACATGGCGGTAACGCAAACGGCCCAGGCATGCGACCTGGTCATTTTCGGCGCGAAGGGCGACCTGGCGCGGCGTAAATTGTTGCCTTCCCTGTATCAGCTTGAAAAGGCGGGCCAGATCCACGCCGACACCCGGATCATTGGCGTCGGCCGTGCCGACTGGGATAAAGCGGCTTACACCAAAGTGGTGCGCGAAGCGCTGGAAACCTTCATGAAGGAAAAAATTGATGAAGGTTTGTGGGATTCCCTGAGCGGCCGCCTGGAGTTCTGTAATCTTGACGTCAATGACACCAGCGGCTTCACCCGCCTGGGTGACATGCTGGACCAAAAAAATCGCGTCACCATCAACTATTTCGCCATGCCGCCGAGCACCTTTGGCGCCATCTGTAAAGGTCTGGGCGAAGCGAAGCTCAATGCCAAGCCTGCGCGCGTGGTTATGGAAAAACCGCTGGGCACCTCGCTGGAAACCTCGCGGGAAATCAACGATCAGGTCGGCGAGTTTTTTGAAGAGTGCCAGGTCTACCGTATCGACCACTACCTCGGAAAAGAGACAGTCCTCAACCTGCTGGCGCTGCGCTTTGCCAACTCTCTGTTCGTCAATAACTGGGACTGCCGTACCATCGATCATGTGGAAATCACCGTCGCGGAAGAGGTAGGCATTGAAGGGCGCTGGGGGTACTTCGACCAGGCCGGACAGATGCGCGACATGATCCAGAACCACCTGCTGCAGATCCTGTGCATGATTGCCATGTCGCCGCCGTCCGATCTCAGCGCCGACAGCATCCGTGATGAAAAGGTCAAGGTGCTGAAATCCCTGCGCCGTATTGACCGCTCCAATGTGCGCGAGAAAACCGTTCGCGGCCAGTACACCGCCGGCTTTGCCCAGGGCAAAAAAGTGCCAGGCTACCTCGAAGAAGAGGGGGCGAACAAAACCAGCAACACCGAAACCTTCGTGGCGATCCGCGTTGATATCGATAACTGGCGCTGGGCTGGCGTACCGTTCTATCTGCGTACCGGCAAACGTCTGCCGACCAAATGTTCCGAAGTGGTGGTTTACTTCAAAACGCCGGAGCTGAACCTGTTTAAAGAGACCTGGCAGGAGCTGCCGCAGAACAAGCTGACCATTCGTCTGCAGCCGGACGAAGGGGTGGATATCCAGGTCCTGAACAAAGTGCCGGGCCTTGACCATAAGCATAACCTGCAGATCACCAAGCTGGATCTGAGCTACTCCGAAACCTTCAACCAGACGCATCTGGCCGATGCCTATGAACGTCTGCTGCTGGAGACCATGCGCGGTATCCAGGCGCTGTTCGTCCGCCGCGATGAAGTGGAAGAGGCATGGAAGTGGGTGGACTCCATCACCGAAGCCTGGGCGGCCGACCGCGATGCGCCGAAACCGTATCAGGCCGGGACCTGGGGACCGGTGGCCTCGGTGGCCATGATCACCCGCGATGGACGCTCGTGGAACGAGTTTGAGTAAGCTCGCGATCTTATCCGTCAGGGTTATTTTACCGGTAACATGATCTGACGCAGAAAGTCGCACGCTTTTTAATCTTTTAAGCCCCGTGAGGATTCACCCACGGGGCTTTTTTTATTACACTGCCTTCAGACATTTTGCCCCTGAGCGCTGGTGTTGGTGGCTTCGGACACCAAAACACGTCATCTCGCAGCGGCCGGACAGATAAAATTTTGAGGAGCCTTTATGAATTCGACAATGTTACGGGTAACAAATCGCATTATCGAACGGTCGCGTGATACCCGCGCGGCTTACCTCGCAAGGATTAACCAGGCCAAAACCGACACCGTGCATCGTGCGCAACTGGCCTGCGGCAATCTGGCTCACGGTTTCGCGGCCTGTCAGGCCGACGACAAAGCCTCTCTGAAAAGCATGTTGCGCAACAACATCGCCATCATCACCTCCTACAACGATATGTTGTCCGCGCACCAGCCCTATGAACACTACCCGGATATCATTCGCAAAGCGCTGCACAGCGCCAATGCGGTCGGTCAGGTGGCCGGCGGCGTGCCGGCGATGTGCGATGGCGTGACCCAGGGACAGGACGGCATGGAGCTCTCTCTCCTGAGTCGCGAAGTGATCGCCATGTCCGCGGCCATCGGCCTGTCGCATAACATGTTCGATGGCGCTCTGTACCTCGGCGTGTGTGATAAAATTGTGCCCGGACTGACCATGGCGGCGCTCTCATTCGGCCACCTGCCGTCGGTCTTTATTCCCTCCGGTCCGATGGCCAGCGGCCTGCCTAATAAAGAAAAGGTTCGCATTCGCCAGCTGTACGCGGAGGGCAAAGTTGACCGCATGGCGCTGCTGGAGTCCGAAGCCGCTTCTTACCACGCGCCGGGAACCTGTACGTTCTACGGTACGGCGAACACCAACCAGATGGTGGTGGAGTTTATGGGCATGCAGTTGCCGGGCTCGTCCTTTGTCCATCCGGATGCTCCGCTGCGGGAAGCGCTGACAGCCGCCGCCGCGCGCCAGGTCACCCGCATGACCGGCAATGGCAACGAGTGGATGCCGTTGGGCAAAATGTTTGACGAAAAAGTGGTGGTCAACGGCATTGTGGCGCTGCTGGCGACCGGCGGCTCCACCAACCACACTATGCACCTGGTGGCGATGGCCCGCGCGGCGGGCATTATTATTAACTGGGATGATTTCTCCGACCTGTCAGACGTGGTACCGCTGCTGGCGCGCCTCTACCCCAACGGTCCGGCGGATATCAACCATTTCCAGGCAGCGGGCGGCGTTCCGGTTCTGGTGCGCGAGCTGCTGAAAGGCGGCCTGCTGCATGAGGACGTTCACACCGTCGCTGGCTTCGGTCTGTCGCGCTACACCCTCGAGCCGTGGCTCAACAACGGCGAGCTGGACTGGCGGGAAGGAGCGACGGCACCGCTTGACGATCAGGTCATCGCGACATTCGAGAAACCGTTCTCCCGTCACGGCGGCACCAAGGTGCTGAGCGGTAACCTGGGACGCGCGGTCATGAAAACTTCGGCAGTCCCGGCTGAGAACCAGGTGATCGAAGCGCCGGCGGTGGTGTTCGAGAGCCAGCACGACGTGTTGCCAGCCTTCGAAGCGGGTCTGCTGGACAAAGACTGCGTGGTGGTGGTCCGTCATCAGGGGCCAAAAGCGAACGGGATGCCAGAATTACATAAACTTATGCCGCCACTTGGTGTATTATTGGACCGCCGTTTCAAAATAGCGCTGGTGACCGATGGCCGACTCTCTGGCGCCTCCGGTAAAGTCCCGTCAGCCATCCACGTCACGCCTGAAGCCTATGACGGCGGGTTGCTGGCGAAAGTGCGCGATGGCGACCTTATTCGCGTGAACGGGCAGACGGGGGAACTGACGCTGCTGGTGGACGATGCCGAACTGGCGGCGCGTCAGCCGCATATCCCTGACCTCAGCGCGTCGCGCGTAGGAACCGGTCGGGAGATGTTTGGGGCGCTGCGTGAGAAGCTCTCTGGCGCGGAGCAGGGCGCAACCTGCATCACTTTTTAAGACGATTTAATTTGTAGATCTGGCGAGAGAAAATCCTGATGAAAAACTGGAAAACAACAGCAGAAGCAATCCTCACCTCCGGTCCGGTTGTCCCGGTTATCGTAGTGAAAAAGCTGGAACACGCGGTACCGATGGCGAAAGCGCTGGTCGCGGGCGGCGTGCGCGTCCTGGAAGTGACTCTGCGCACCGAGTGCGCCCTGGAGGCGATCCGCGCAATTGCTAAAGAAGTGCCGGATGCGATTGTCGGCGCGGGCACGGTGACCAACGTCGAGCAGCTGAAAGCGGTAACGGAAGCCGGCGCGCAGTTCGCTATCAGCCCGGGGCTGACCGAATCTCTGCTGAAAGCGGCGACCGAAGACGGCACTATTCCGCTGATCCCAGGGATCAGCACCGTCTCCGAGCTGATGCTGGGCATGCAGTACGGTCTGAAAGAGTTTAAATTCTTCCCGGCAGAAGCCAACGGCGGCGTGAAAGCGCTGCAGGCGATTGCTGGTCCGTTCGGTCACATTCGTTTCTGCCCGACCGGCGGTATCTCCCCGGCTAACTACCGTGATTACCTGGCGCTGAACAGCGTGCTGTGCATCGGGGGCTCCTGGCTGGTGCCGGCCGACGCCCTGGAAGCTGGCGACTACGATCGCATCACCACCCTGGCGCGTGAAGCGGTGGAAGGCGCGAAGTAAACCGCGCCTCAAGGTCAACAACCCGGTCAGCGGCAACGCGACCGGGTTTTTTTGTCTTTACCCCTCGACGATAACCGCCGCGGCGGCGGTTTTAGCCCGCGTCACAGCCTCTTCCACCGAATCGGCGACGGCGAGGGTTACCCCCAGACGACGGGTGCCGTCAATCTCCGGCTTACCGAACAGACGCAGCTGCAGGCCAGCTCCGACGGCCGACTGCAGCTGGCCGAAGCTGACGTTCTGACTGGTCAGCTGCGGAAGGATCACCGCGGAAGCTGCTGGGCCATACTGGCGGATGGCGCCGATAGGCAGCCCAAGAAAGGCGCGAACGTGCAGGGCGAATTCCGAGAGATCCTGCGAGATAAGCGTTACCATTCCGGTGTCGTGCGGGCGCGGGGAGACTTCGCTGAAGATCACCTCATCGCCGCAAACGAACAGCTCCACGCCGAACAGGCCATGCCCTCCCAGCGCCAGCACCACCTTACGGGCGATATTCTGCGCGCGTTCAAGGGCCAGGTCACTCATCTGCTGCGGCTGCCAGGATTCACGATAATCGCCATCTTCCTGACGATGACCTACCGGGGCGCAGAAATGCACGCCATCGACGGCGCTGACGGTGAGCAGGGTGATTTCAAAGTCGAAATTCACCACCCCTTCGACGATCACCCGCCCGGCGCCGGCGCGGCCGCCCTGCTGGGCGTAGCGCCAGGCTTCGCTGAGCTGGTCAGCCGAGCGGATAAAGCTCTGGCCTTTACCGGAGGAGCTCATCACCGGCTTGACGATGCACGGCAAGCCGATCTCCGCTACCGCCGCGCGGAAGGCTTCTTCACTGTCGGCGAAACGGTAGCTGGAGGTGGGGAGCTGCAGCTCTTCGGCCGCCAGACGGCGAATGCCTTCGCGGTTCATGGTGAGCTTCGCTGCCCGCGCCGTGGGGACCACTTTCTGCCCGGCCTGCTCCAGTTCGACCAGGGTATCGGTGGCGATAGCTTCGATCTCCGGCACGATGTAATCGGGTTTTTCCTGTTCGATCAGCGCGCGCAGGCTCTCGCCGTGCAGCATATTGATGACGTGGGCGCGGTGGGCGACCTGCATCGCCGGGGCGTTGGGGTATCGGTCGACGGCGATAGTTTCAATGCCCAGACGCTGACATTCGATGGCGACTTCTTTACCCAGCTCGCCGGAGCCTAACAGCATAACTTTGGTGGCTGCCGGGCGCAGCGCGGTGCCTAATACAGTCATAACTCTCTTCCGCAGTAAAAAAAGATGCGGTCGATTATAAACGAAAACGTTTGCGTCTGTCTTTATGCGCGTGAGTTGAGTCCGGAAGGGAAATTTGCTATACTGTATAAAAATACAGTACTAAGAGGCTGCAGCATGGCGGTTGAAATTAAATATGTAGTGATCCGCGAAGGTGAGGAAAAAATGTCTTTTGCCAGCAAAAAAGAGGCCGACGCTTACGACAAAATGCTCGATCTGGCAGAGGTGCTGAATGACTGGCTGGTAGCATCGCCGCTGGAAATGGACGATGCCCAGCGCGATACCATGGCGATGTGGCTGGCGGAGCGTAAAGAGGCGCTGCAGCATATTCTGCGCGCCGGCAGACTGCCGGAGCAGGATGCGACTGTGCACGATGCGCCCGCGCCGTCAACGGACGCTGAGGCTTCCCCGGCGGAAGAGGCCGCCGCGCCGGCTGCCAAAACGCGGAAAGCCAAAGCGGCCTGATGGCTGGCGGTCAGCCGCTGATGGGCTGATGGGCTGATGGGCTGATGGGCTGATGGGTTGATGGGCTGGTCGGTCGGTCGGTCGGTCGGTCGGTCGGTCGGTCGGTCGGTCGGCTGGACCCGGTGCCGCCGCCGCGCGCACCTTTGCGCATCTTTAGCCATGTCTAACATTTCCTGACATCGCGTCGTTTAGGCTGATAACAGTGTTTGTCACCTGAGAGGAAAACCATGGCTAACTGGCTAAATCAACTGCAGTCGTTGCTCGGACAGCAGGGCGCGTCGCCGTCCGGCGAGTCGTCAAAAGGGAGCGCCCTGCTGCCCGGCGCCATCGGCGGGCTGGCGGGGCTGCTGGTGGCCAGCAAATCGTCACGCAAGCTGCTGGCGAAATATGGCACCAGCGCGCTGCTGGCTGGCGGTGGGGCGGTGGCGGGTACCGTATTGTGGAACAAGTATCAGCAGAAAATGCGTGCTCAGAACACGCCCGCTCCGACACCCGAGACGGCTGCGGCGCCGACGGAGGTCGATCCGCGCAGCGTGCGGTTGATCACCGCCCTGGTGTTTGCCGCCAAAAGCGATGGTCATATCGACGATCACGAGCGGG
This sequence comes from Klebsiella sp. 7-CIP_Kleb., assembly GCF_050378655.1. Lineage (NCBI taxonomy): Bacteria > Pseudomonadati > Pseudomonadota > Gammaproteobacteria > Enterobacterales > Enterobacteriaceae > Klebsiella > Klebsiella sp. 7-CIP_Kleb. The sequence continues at coordinate 962,488 of NZ_JBNRLJ010000001.1, read as the reverse complement.
CGAGGATTGAAGCCCAGCTTCGGGAGGCCAATATTGACGTGCAGGCCCGGGTGCTGATTGACCAGGCGCTGGCTCAGCCGCTGGATCCGCAGCGTCTCGCCGAGGGCATCGTTGACCCGCAGGAGGCGCTGGAGATCTACTACGTCAGCTGCGCGGTGATTGATATCGACCACTTTATGGAGCGCAGCTATCTCAACGCCCTGGGTGAGGCTCTGGCGTTGCCAAAAGATGTCCGGGCCGACATCGAACAGGACATCCAGTCACAAAAACAGGCGCTAAGCGTTTAAATTATCACGTTTCGCTTGCATCGCCCGCGTCTTTTGCCACCCTTATAGACACGTCATCATTCAGGCGCCACCCTGCGGCCTGAATGCTCTTGTGTCACGAAAAAGCAGCAGAAGAATAACATGCCACCTAAAGCCAAACGGATCCCTCACGCCATGACCTTGCATGGCGATACACGCATCGATAACTATTACTGGCTGCGCGACGATGAACGCGCGCGGCCTGATGTGCTGGAATATCTGCACGCGGAAAACGCCTACGGCAAGCAAGTGATGGATTCGCAGCTCAGCCTGCAGGAGCGTCTGCTGAAAGAGATTATCGACCGCATTCCGCAGCGGGAAGTCTCTGCCCCCTATAGTAAAAACGGCTTTCGCTACCGGCAGGTGTATGAGCCGGGCTGCGAATACGCTATCTACCAGCGACAGTCGGTGCTGAAAGAAGAGTGGGACGAGTGGGAGATCCTGCTTGATGCCAACCAGCGGGCGGCAAAGAGCGAGTTTTACACCCTGGGCGGGCTGGGTATTGCGCCCAACAACCAGCTGATGGCGGTGGCGGAAGATTATCTCTCCCGTCGCCAGTACGGTCTGCGTTTTTGCGACCTCAGCAACGGCGAGTGGTATCCGGAGACCCTGGAAAATGTCACCTCCGGCTTTGCCTGGAGCAATGATTCACGCTTTGTGTGGTACGTGCGTAAACATCCCACCACGCTGCTTCCTTATCAGGTCTGGCGCCACACCGTCGGGACGCCGGCGCAGAGCGACGTGCTGGTCTACGAGGAAAAAGATGAGACCTTCTACGTCAGCGTGCATAAAACCACATCCCAGCAGTTCGTGGTGATTTATCTCTCCAGCGCCACCACCAGCGAAGTACTGCTGCTCAACGCCGAACTGCCAGACGCTGAGCCGGTCTGCTTCCTTCCGCGGCGTAAAGATCATGAATATAGCCTCGATCACTATCAGCACGCCTTCTATCTGCGATCCAACCGGGACGGGAAGAATTTTGGTCTCTATCGTACCGTGCTACGCGATGAAGATCAGTGGACCACGCTGATCCCGCCGCGTCACGACGTGATGCTTGAAGGATTTACCCTGTTTACCGACTGGCTGGTCGTCGAGGAGCGTCAGCGCGGCCTGACCAGTCTGCGGCAGATTAACCGCAAGACCCGGGAGGTGGTGGGGATCGCCTTTGACGATCCGGCCTATGTCACCTGGCTTGCCTATAATCCGGAGCCCGAAACGTCGCGCCTGCGCTACGGCTACTCCTCGATGACGACGCCCGACACCCTGTTTGAACTGGATATGGATACCGGCGAACGACGGGTGATCAAGCAGCAGGAGGTGAAGGGGCTGGACACCCGCTGCTATCAGAGCGAGCATCTGTGGGTCACCGCCCGCGATGGCGTCGAAGTCCCGGTCTCGCTGGTCTACCATCGCGACCATTTTCGTAAAGGGAGCAATCCGCTGCTGGTCTATGGCTATGGCTCGTATGGCGACAGTATCGATGCCGATTTCAGCGCCAGTCGGCTGAGCCTGCTCAACCGCGGCTTTGTCTACGCCATCGCCCACGTCCGCGGCGGCGGCGAGCTGGGTCAGCAGTGGTATGAGGACGGTAAATTCCTGTGTAAGAAAAATACCTTTAACGACTATCTCGACGTCTGCGACGCGCTGCTGGCTCAGGGGTACGGCGACCCGCGGCTCTGCTATGGCATGGGCGGCAGCGCCGGCGGGATGCTGATGGGGGTGGCCGTTAACGAGCGTCCAGAGCTGTTCCACGGCGTGATAGCCCAGGTGCCGTTCGTCGACGTGGTAACCACGATGCTGGATGAGACCATTCCGCTGACGACCGGCGAATTTGAAGAGTGGGGGAACCCGCAGGATGAAACCTATTACCACTACATGAAAAGCTACAGCCCCTACGACGGCGTGAAGGCGCAGGCGTATCCGCATATGCTGGTGACCACCGGGCTGCACGATTCCCAGGTGCAATACTGGGAGCCGGCGAAGTGGGTGGCAAAACTGCGTGAACTGAAAACCGACGATAACCTGCTGCTGCTTTGCACCGATATGGACTCCGGGCATGGCGGAAAATCCGGGCGCTTTAAAAGCTATGAGGGGGTGGCGCTGGAGTACGCCTTTTTCATCGCCCTGGCGCAGGGGACACTGCCGGGGAAAGCGGCAGTGTAGGGGCTATTCCCCGAGGTAATGCTTGAGCGTGAGGCGCAGTTCGGGGCTCATGCGGTCGAGATTGTTGAATAACCAGCGCAGATAGCCTGGATCGTTTTCAGCAATCTCGGCGACGGCTTTACCGCGATATTTGCCGAAGGTAAAGGTGGTGAGCAGCGCCGGCCGACCGGTGATATCGGCCATTTCGTCAGGCGTCCAGCCGGAAACGTTGATGATATCCAGCAGCAGCGCAGCGGTGATATAGCAGTCATACAGCGCCCGGTGGTGATGCAGCCCCGGCGGCGTGGCCACGTTCAGCTTACGTGATTTATAGAGCCCCATATTACTGTATTTGATCCCCGGCCACAGCCGGCGGGCCAGCTTCATCGTACAGATCCACTCGCCATGCATCTCCGGTAGCACCCGACGATCGAAGCTGGCGTTATGCGCGACGTACCACGGGCTGCCATGATAGTGCGGAATAATCTCCTCAATCCACGGCTTATCGGCGACCATCTCTTCGGTAATCCGGTGGATAGCCATCGCCTGCGGGCTGATGGGGCGGTCAGGACGCACCAGATGACTCATGGGATTGGTGATTTGCCCGTCGACAATGTCGACCGAGGCGATTTCAACGATGCCCCCCTGCAGTCCGCAGGTTTCGGTATCAATGACGCGCAGCATGGCTCGCTCCAGAGCAAAACAATAAGCGTAAAGTAATTGGTCGGGCTTGCCAACCGACGGCGAGGGGGCAAGTAGGCATTATTTCTGTTTCGGCTCCCAGGGCAGGCGGGACAGTGAAACGGAGGCCAGCCGATGGGCGATCAGCCGTTCGCGGAACCAGTCGCGCAGATGGGCGGGCTGTTCACGCTCGACCAAATCAGCGACCACCGGCATATTATACCGCTCTTTAAAGGCGACGCCGGCGGCGGCGAGATCGACGTTAACTTTATCCATCTCATCTTGCGAAATTTTGGCCAGATTTCTTTCCATCATACACTCCACTCTGCTTGTAAACCCGGTCAGGGCCTGACGCCCGGCTCGACTCTGCCATTATACAGGGTTATTCTCTGTGCTACAGACATAACAAAAGGGAATGACGAATATGCGACTTCTTGCTGGACGCGCATTGCGCCTCTCCGTTGCGTTTGCCGGGCTATTAACCGCGGCGGGCGCGCTCGCCCACGCTCACCTGCAGCAGCAGATCCCCGCCGCCGGAGCGCAGCTGGCGGCCTCCCCGCAGACGTTGACGCTCAGTTTCTCCGAAGGCATTGAACCCGCGTTCAGCGGCGTGACCGTCACCGGTCCACAGCAGCATGCGGTAGCCACCGGCAAACTGACCCGCAGCGCCGACAACCCCGCCCAGGTCACCGTGCCTGTAGCGGAAACCTTGCCGCCGGGAGAATACACTGTGGCTTGGCATGTGGTCTCAGTGGATGGCCATAAAACCAAAGGGCAATACACCTTTAGCGTGAAGTAAGCGATGCTGACCGGGCTCTACATTACTCTGCGCTTTGGGCACTTTATCACCCTGATGCTGGCTTTTGGCTGCGTGCTGTATGGCGCCTGGTGGGCGCCGGTGCCGCTGCGACGCGTACTGATGCTGCGCTTCTATCCGCTGCTGCGCCCGCTGCTGCTGATCGGCGCCCTCTCTACCCTGGCGCTGTATCTGCTGCAGGGGGGATTGATGGGCGACGGCTGGGCGGATGTCTGGCAACCCGCCGTCTGGCAGGCGGTGGCGGGCACCCGCTTCGGCGGGGTGTGGATCTGGCAGATCCTGCTGGCGTGGATCGCCCTCGCCGTAGTGTGGATCCGTCCCCGACATGGCGCTCGCCAGCTGGTGGCCCTGCTGGCGGCCCAGCTGCTGCTTTCCGCTGGGGTAGGGCATGCCGCCATGCATGATGGTTTACTCGGCGCCCTGCAGCGGACTAATCATGCTGTCCACCTCTTCTGCGTTGCCAGCTGGTTCGGCGGCCTGTTGCCCTTTATCTATTGCCTGCGCCTGGCGCAGGGGCGCTGGCGGCAGGCCGCGGTCTATACCATGGCGCGCTTTTCACGTTACGGGCATCTGGCCGTCGCCGGCACCCTTGCCAGCGGGGCGATCAATGCGCTGTTGATCCAGGGAGGGATGATTGGCGCATCGCCCTGGGGACGTCTGCTGTTGATCAAATGTGCGCTGGTGGCCGGGATGGTGGTAATTGCGTTAGTGAACAGGTATGTTCTGGTACCGCGCATGTCGGCAAGCGGTTCGCGGGCGGAAAGTCTGATCCTGCGAACCACGCAGGCTGAGATAGGGCTGGGCGCGCTGGCGCTGCTGACCGTCAGTCTGTTTGCCACCTGGGAACCTTATTGAATTAACTGGCAAAATCATGAAAAAAATTGTTCTGACCATGTTGTTACTGGCAAGCTCCGGCGCTGCACTGGCGGCGCCGCAAATTATCACCGTGAGCCGCTTTGAGGTAGGGAAGGAGAGCTGGGCGTTCAACCGTGAAGAGGTGATGTTGACCTGTCGTCCGGGCAATGCCCTTTACGCTATCAACCCGAGCACTCTGGTCCAGTATCCGCTCAATGAGGTGGCTGAGCAGCAGGTCAAAGCCGGCAAAACCACCGCCCAGCCGATCTCAGTGATCCAGATCGACGATCCGCAGCATCCTGGGCAAAAAATGAGCCTCGCGCCGTTTATCGAGCGCGCGCAGAAGCTCTGCTAGATTTTTGCGCTATCTCGCTGTAATAGCATAAAAAAAACCGCCCTTGCCGGACAACGGCAGTGGCGGTTTTTTGGCTGGCAGCGCCCACTTTTCCAGGAATTATTCGGCCACATTGGCCGCAGACTGGAAAAGCTGACGCGTTAAACTATTCTTATAGTGCAAGGCGACTTAGCCTGCATTAATGCCAACTTTTAGCGCACGGCTCTCTCCCAAGAGCCATTTCCCTGGACCGAATACAGGAATCGTATTCGGTCTCTTTTTATCTTAATCTGTCTGCTTTCGCGATCACCAGCGACATCCTGTCAGTCAATTCAGTCAATCACCAGGCTGGCCTCTGGATGTCCCGTTATAGCACACCGTTTTTAGCATACACAATTCATTTACACACAAATTGCATCCTGCGGAAGAACGTTATGGGGAAGGCGGAACCGTAAGCGAGGGGAGAGGAAAAGAAAAAACCTGCACCTAAACAGGCCCGGCGTGCAGGTTAACTGGCGGGCCAACATCGGAAGGCTGCTAGTATACATATTTGTATGATAAATAGAATAAACAAAACCTTATTGATTTGGCAATTCATGCGATTAGCCGTCCGCGCCCCACGAAAGGGCGGGAAATAATATTGAGGGGCGTAGTTCCGAGCGTCCGGTATTATTCCGGAACGCTGAAGGTGGGAAATATCTGACTTTCCAGATAGCAGAGTAGAAGCCAAATTTCATCGCTGAAAATAAACCATATGCTGCCCAGCAGCACGACCGCGAGAATAATCAGCAGGAAAATTTCGGTTTTACTCATCATGCTAACGACTATCCAGTGGTCTGCGGGGACCATGATAGTAGCGAAATAAGAACATAATAAGCAAACGCCGCGTGACGGGGCGAGTTCACTGGTCGTGAAATTACTCGCCCGGCAGCGGCTGCGTCAATATTGCCACCTGCTCCGCCAGCTGATCCAGCAGCTGGAATCGACGCCGGTATTCGGCCCGTTTTTTACTGGCGATGCTCTCCAGCGGTTTTCTTTCCAGACGCAGCGGTAGCTGCCAGCGCCAGGGGCTTTCCGGCTTGCCGTCGATGGATTGCCAGAATTCGTCGTAGCTGGCGTGGAAATGGCGCCCCTTGCTCAGGCGATAGCGCAGGGCGCGAAACACATGGCCATTATCGCTAACGCCGTAAATCGCTGCGATATGGCTGCGAGCGGCCAGCAGCCAGATAAACTCCAGCAGCAGGCGCTTCGGGAACAGACCGTAGCAGGCGCGGGTCGCCTGCTTGATCACCTCGTGAGAAACGTGGCGTCGCGGTCCCTGCAAGCCGCCGATGATCAGCTGCCAGGCTTCGCCATCCCAGGTCACGCTGAAGGTGGCGCTGGCCAGCAGGGTATGATCGCTGTCGCGCAGCCACAGGGTGGTTTCACCCTCACGCTCGGCCTTCCCGGCCGAAGAGGCCGAGAGGGAAAACTGGCGCTCATCCTTTCCATTGAGCGTCAGCAACGGGACCTCGCACACCGCGGTCATGGCATGCGCCAGCCGGGAACCGCGCAGGGTATCGACATAGCGATAATGGCTTATTACCGCCATCGCTCGCTGCCAGGCGTTGAGATCGCGCGTTAGATATTGACGGTGCACTTTCCCCGGCAGCGTCGCCTGCGCCGCCAGCAGCTGGTTAAAATCGTCACGAGCGCTCAGCGCCTCCAGCATCGCTTTGGTCGGGCTATAAAATAATGCCGTGCGCAGCAGAAATTTAAAGCGGTAATTTTTCTGCCGCCATATAGGTGCGGGTGTTAATCTACCCATCACCAGATCGGCAATGAGATGCGAGCGCGGCGTAAGCACGCTGGATGAATGCAGGCTATTGTCTGTCACGATAAACACCTCGTTGTTATTTCCTGCTATTTTAAAACGAGGCGCTGATAAGCTTAATCCTCTGGCCGACTATATTTGCCGTTTGTTTAAAATCGATTGAGGTGTAAATAAAAAACAGCGGCTATAAGCTGGAATTACCTATAATTACAGCAGAGAGGTAATTATATGTATCAGCGTATTAATGGCAGAGACTGGCGTAATATCTGGCTGATGGGCGATCTGCATGGCTGCTTTGCGCTGCTGATGGCTCGCCTGCGCCGACTGCGCTTTGATCCCTGGGCCGATCTGCTGATCTCGGTGGGCGATCTGATCGATCGCGGGCCGCAAAGCGCTGACTGTCTCGGCCTGTTGCGCAGCCGCTGGTTCCGGGCCGTGCGCGGGAATCATGAGCAGATGGCGCTCGAGGCGCTGGAGAGCGGAGATATGACGCTCTGGCAGATGAACGGCGGCGACTGGTACGCCCGGAGCAACGTGCGGCAGCGGGATGACGTCGATCGCCTGCTGGCGCGCTGTCAGCGGCTGCCGTTGATTATTGAAGTGGAGTGCGCAAAAGCGCGGCATGTGATCGCCCATGCCGATTATCCGGCGCCGGTCTATCGCTGGCAGCAGCCGGTGGATCCCCAGCGGGTCCTGTGGAGCCGCCATCGTCTGAGTGAACATCTGGCCGGGCGTCATGGCGCTATCGCCGGGGCTGACCATTTCTGGTTTGGCCATACGCCGCTTCGCGCGCGTTATGACTACGACAATCAACACTATATTGACACCGGCGCTGTGTTCGGCGGCACGCTGACGCTGGTGGCGCTGCAGTCGGCAGACTAAAAGTCACTGTATTCGCTGGCGGGTTGCCAGAAGCCGTCAATAAAATCTTCTATCGGGTAGCAGCCGCCGTGGCGGATCCGCTGATCTTCCATCGCCACCAGGCACTGCGTTTCCTCGCGGTAGACGTCAACCACAATGTCCTCGCAGCCGCCATCCAGATAGCAAATAAACAACACTAAGGCAAACATCCTGGCCTCATGTTCGGGGGGACATACTGTTTAGTGTAGGGGATGACGGCGGGACGGGGAAATAAATAACCCGTCTCAGGCGACGGGTTCATTGGCGTCAGGCAAGGCGCATGACCCAGGCATCGGACTGGCGGTCGTAATGTTTACGGTAGAGGACGGAATGCTCACCATTGAGAATCGCGGGAACGCTGGTGTCGGCATCCCAGGCGTCAAGCTGCATACATAAATCTGGATCGGATTTGCAGGGAATGCTTAACGTTCGCTCACCCTGATGTTCACCATGCAGTTCGGCATCGTCTATCTCAAACGCGCCGATGCGGACATTGGTTTTACTCATCGCTTCACCCCATTTTTTCAGCTGAGTTGTGGTACGACCAGTTGCGGCCGTCATTTTTCAGCGTAGTCAATGGGGGGAAAACCGCCAGTCAAAAAGTGCGTATTTTTTGCGCGGCGTCACACCTTGCCGGCAAAAAGTTTCCCATCGCGTACCAGCTCGCGCGGGTAACTGTTCTTCAGACGGGAGCCGACGCGCTTGGCCAGGCCCAGCGGCACGCCCTGGAAGGTGACAATGACTTCATCCTGCGCTGGCGGGGTTTGCGGATAGACGTCGCGTCCGCGATACCATTCCTCCGCTTCCTCCAGCGTCAGCTCGAAGGCGCGCTGCGGCGCGGCAAAGGCAATAACCGCCTCATGCTGCCAGCGGTAACCCTTATTGTGCAGTTCCGCCAGACGCACGCCAATGCGCGAAAACCGCACCTGACCAAACAGAGGCTCCATAGACTGCGGAAACAGCCACAGCTCTTTATCCCGTTGCCACAGCGTGTGGCTCGCGTCCCATTCCAGCCCGACAGCGCGGGCGGCGGCGGTCGCCGCGGCGGCCTCCCGGCCCTTCAGCGGCGCAAACGGGAACTTGCCGACCTTGTAGCCCGGCGCCGGGAGCGGATCGATCGACGCCGTCTTGCGCAAGCGGGCGACAAAGAAGCCTTCACAATCGAAGATCTGCGGGAAGACATGCAGAAATCCCTCGGCGGTTAAGGCATCGGCCGCGCCGGGAAACAGCTCTCCCAGCGGCTGGATCGCCACCGCCTGCGGGTAGCGGGACAGCAGCCAGTGAATGACGGACTGATTTTCTTCGCGGTTAAGGGTGCAGGTCGAATAGACCAGCGTCCCGCCGGGGCGCAGGGCATGGAAAGCGCTGTCGATAAGCTCGCGCTGGGTGGCGGCGATGTCGAGGTTGCTCTCCGGCGACCAGTTTTTCAGCGCGTCCGCATCTTTGCGTACCACCCCTTCGCCGGAGCAGGGGGCATCAAGCAGAACGGCGTCGAAGGCTTCGGGCAATGCCGCGCCGAACACCCGGCCGTCGAAATGGGTCAGGGCGACGTTGCTGATGCCGCAGCGGCTGATGTTGGCATGCAGCACTTTCACCCGGCTGGCGGAGAACTCATTCGCCAGGATGCCGCCCGCATTGCCCATCCGTGCGGCGATCTGGGTGGTTTTCGACCCCGGAGCGGCAGCAACGTCCATGACTCGTTCAGGCTGCGGGTTATTGGCGAACAGGGCGGCGACCGGCAGCATTGAGCTTGCTTCCTGTATATAGAACAGACCGCTGAGATGTTCGGCGGTGCTGCCCAGCGGCAGCGCGTCGTCGTCGTCCCGCTCGATCCAGAATCCCTCCTCGCACCAGGGGACCGGCGTCAGCTGCCAACCATAGGGGGCGACCAGAGAGAGAAAATCATCGACGCTGATTTTCAGCGTATTGACGCGAATACTTCGGCGTAGCGGGCGCTGACAGGCGGCGATAAATTCGTCGAAAGAGAGGTGCGCCGGCATCGCCGCGCGCATTTGAGCGAGAAACGCTTCAGGGAAATAGACAGTATTTTCGGCCACAGGCAGCGCACCACAGAAAAAAAGGGTGCGCAGTTTAGCACAAACGCCCCGGTGCAGGACACCGGGGCGTGAGGTTTGTGTCTGCCCGCGCCCGGCGTTTGCCGGGGCGGGAGAAGGGGAGGCGAGGATTACTGCGGCAGGGCGGTGCCCCACTCCCGCCACTCTTTCGGCTCGCTCTCCAGCAGCAGGAAGTGCTTGCCGTCCTGGGCCTTCGGCGCCAGCGGCGTACCCGGCGGCGTGGCAAAGGCGATCCCGCCGCGGATAAACTGATTGAAGGTCCCGGTTTTCACCACGCCGCCAACCAGGCCGAAGTCGAGGCTGTAACCCGAGGCCAGCCAGAACACCGAGTTATTGCGCACCAGGTACTGGTAGCGCTTGCTGATGCGCATCTTAACCATGACCCGGTCAGACATCGATCCCAGCGACAGACCGGTCACCGTCCCGACTTCCAGGCCGCGGAACAGCACCGGCGTGCCGATGCCGAGCGATCCGGCCTCCGGCGCTTCCACCACGATATTCAGGCCGTCGATATAGCGCGAGTCGCTGATCGTCGTATCCTGGATCTCAAAGTCGCGGCGCGCCGGGCCGCGTCCGGGCTCAACGTTAATATAGGACTGGAACAAGGTGTCGAGATGCTCCACGCCCGCGGCGGAGATCTGCGGGGTGATCACCGAGAAGCGGGTCCCGGCGCGGGCAAACGTGCCGACGTATTCCGGATAAAGCACGGCTTTCGCCTGCACCTCGTTTTTGGCGGTGATCAGCTCCAGCGACTGGATCTGACCGATATCGATGCCGAGATAGCGAATCGGCATCCCGGCCGCCATCTTCCCGGCGTCGAACGCATGCAGGGTGATCTGGCCGCCCACGGCGCGCGCCGCCGTTTCAGAAGCGTAAAGGATGCGTTTGTTATTCAGCCGCGCATTGGCGCTGCTGCCGTTGAGGTTGTCGAAACTGATCGCCCCTTTTATGGCGCGGGCCAGCGGCGAGGCCTGAACGGTGAGTCCGTTGCCGTCAAGTTTAACCTTCGCACCCCCTTCCGCCCAGAAGACGCTGTTGTTGGTCAGCAGGTAGCGGTACTCGGGCTTGATATGCAGATCGATATCGAAAGCGTCTTTGCGCGGTTTGACGGCGATGATCTCGCCGACGGCGAATTTACGATACAGCACCACCGAGCCAGCCTGAACGTCAGGTAGCGTCTCAGCGGAGAGGCTCAGGGTGGTGGTCGGCACTTCGCTCAGGCTGTTTTCCTGCGCCTTTTCGAGGTTGGCGTACAGCGGATAGCTGCTCTGCATTTCGCCTTTTTCACCCGGGATCACCCGGATCCCGCCGTTCACCCATTCGCTGGCGCTGGCGCCCAGCACCTGCACGCCATCAAGTCCCACTTTGACGTCCAGACGACTGTTCACCACAAACTTGCTGTCGCCGCGAATCAGATCGCGGTATTCCGGGGCAATCGCCACCTGGAAGGTTACCCCTTTGGCCGTCAGCTTGCGCTCCAGCACCTGGCCGACTTTCACTCCGTGAAGCACCAGCGGCTGGCCGCCGTCGATCCCGTAGCTCTCCGGCGCCGAAAGGGTGACGGTGGCGACATTGGGCTCCTCCAGCAGCGCTTTATCCGCTGGCATGACGGAGAAGTGATTACGCGGCTCGCCTTCGCCGGGCACCAGCTCAAAGGTATTGCCGGTGAGCAGGGCGCTGACGCTGGGGTTATCGAGGGAGATCTTCGGCTTCTTCATCTGAATCAACGTTTTCTCCCGCAGCAGGGTCACCACGCTTGGATCGACGGTCATCTCGCCAGTGACTTTGCCGCCGGGGTTAAGATTCAGTTTGCTTAACTGGCCCACTTCCAGCCCCTGATACATCAGCGGCGTCGAGCCCGCTTTCAGGCCGTCGCCGTCAGGCAGGTCAAGGGTCACCACCACCCCGCGCTGGCTGTGCGCCAGGTCTTCATACAGATGATAGTCATCGTTTTGCGACGCGACCTGCGAATCGGCAGGGGAGTCAAAGGCGATGGCACCGTTCACCAGCGCGGAAAGGTTCTCCAGCTGCACTTTGGCCCCGCTCAGGCCGACATCGGCTTTGATCCCCGAGACGTTCCAGAAACGGCTGCCTTTTTTCACCAGGTTGGTGAACCGGCGCTCGATCAGCACATCAATGGTGACCCCCTGATTATTATCATTCAGCGTGAAGTCATACACCCGCCCGACCGGGATCTTACGGAAGTAGACCAGCGAGCCGCTGCTCAGAGAGCCAAGGTCGGGCGCCTGCAGGTGGATCATCAGCTCGCCGTTGTTGATACGGTATTTTGGCTGAGTGTCGAGGGCGACGAAGTGATCTTCGGGTTCGCCCTTGCCCGGCATCATGCCGATATAGTTCCCGCCCACCAGCGCATCAAGGCCCGACACGCCGGCCAGAGAGGCTTTCGGCGTGACCAGCCAGAACTGCGTATCTTTGCGCAGCGCCTCTTTCATATCGCGCTTGATGCTGGCGGAAACTTCAATCTTGCTCAGGTCTTTACTGAGACTAATATCCTGGACGGTACCGACTTCCACCCCCTGATAGCGGATAGGCGTCCGCCCCGGCACGATGCCGTTAGCAGACTGGAAATCGATAGTAATCGTCGATCCGCGGTCGTCAAAGCTGGTCCAGATGAGCCAGGCGGCAATCAGCAGCGCGATGACCGGCAACAGCCAGAATGGCGAGATACGACGTTTGGTTTTTATTCTGGCTTCAGTCTGCGAAGCGGGCGTTTCCTGACTCATGTGCGTCCCAAAGTAAGCGGCTGTCCAGCCATTCAACTGCAAGAATAGTTAAAATTACCGCGCCGCCAAAGTAAACCGCGGCCGGCCCCATCGTAAAGGCGAGGAGCTGATCGCGATTAATGAGCGACATGGTGAGTGAGATAACAAACAGATCCAGCATCGACCAGCGGCCAATCCAGGTTATCAGCCGCAGCAGCAGGATGCGGGTGCGCAGCCCCTGCTCGCACTTGAATTGTATGCTGAGCAGCAGGGTAAATAACACTATAACTTTGGTGAATGGCACCAAAATACTGGCGATAAACACCACGCCGGCGATGGCGATATTGCTGCTGGCGAGGGAGATGATCCCGGAGAGGATGGTGTCTTCCTGGCGCGCGCCGTTGACGTAGATGATAGAGATCGGCAGCAGGTTGGCCGGTAGGAGGAAAATCAGCGAGGCAATCAGCGCCGCCCAGCTGCGCTGCAGGCTCTGCGGCCGGCGATGGTGCAGCGGCGTGTGGCAGCGTCGGCAACGGCCGCGGGCGTCGCGGTAGCCGGTGTAGTGGCAGCCGGTGCACACCTGCAGATTGTTATCGGCGCGGGTCGCCGGCCGTTCGGGATAGAAGCGCTCCCATAGCTCTTCGACGTTCATATGGATAAGCGTCAGGATGCTCAGCAGCGTCAGGGAGATAAACGCCACCAGGCCGATGCCGGGCTGCAGAAAGGCGTAATCCTGCACCTTGATGGAGGCGACGCCGATGCCCACCAGATAGATATCCAGCATCACCCACTCCTTGAGCTTATCGAGCATCAGCAGCACCGGGCGCAGGTTCATCCCCAGCACGTTGCCCAGCCACAGATAGCTAATCGAGACCACCAGCAGTACCGGGGCGACCACCGCGCAAAACAGCACCATCGCGGCGGTAAGCGGGTCGCCCTGCGCGGTCATCTGCCAAATCCCCTGCAGGACGTTGGCGTCAATGCGAACCCCCAGCAGGTGAAGGCGCAGTAGGGGTTCGGACCAGGCAAAGGGCATTAACAGCAGCATGGCCAGGGCCATGCTGCCCAGACGGGTCAGCGACCAGTCGCGGCCATCGCGCACCTTCGCGTTACAGCGTGGACACCAGGCGCTTTGGTTGCGTTTGAGCACCGGTAAGCGGAACAGCATGTCACACTGCGTACAGCGCTGATAATGCGCATAGGGAAGCGGCGTGCTGACGGCATGCACGACCATCTTATTCGCAGGCTTAAGGGTGGGTGTTTTTATCGGCATTTATTACGTACAGGAATGAATGTATCTCACTATCTTAACCTATGAATGAATTCATCTTGAGCCCAAGCGCATTTAATGCTTATTTTAGTAGGCTGTACGTATCAGGCAGTAAGACAACCAAGTGAAGATATAATGAGCAAAACAGAATTTTACGCGGATTTGAACCGCGATTTCCAGGCATTAATGGCAGGTGAAACCAGTTTTCTGGCGATGATCGCTAATACCAGCGCGCTGCTGTTTGAACGACTGGGCGAGGTCAACTGGGCCGGTTTCTATCTTCTGGAAGGCGATACCCTGGTGCTGGGGCCGTTCCAGGGCAAACTGGCCTGCGTACGGATCCCGGTTGGGCGCGGCGTATGCGGCGCGGCGGTGGCGCAAGCCCAGGTGCAGCGCGTCGAGGACGTCCACGCCTTTGACGGCCACATTGCCTGCGATGCCGCCAGTAATTCGGAAATTGTCTTCCCCCTGCGCGTGAACGACCAGATTATCGGCGTGCTGGATATCGACAGTCCGGCTTACGGCCGCTTCACTGCTGAAGATGAGCAGGGGTTGCGCACACTGGTCGAGCATCTGGAAAAACTTATCGCGGCCACTGATTATCAAAAAATCTTTACCCGTGTCGTGGGATAATCAACGGATAACGTAGCATTTAGCGAGGACGTCATTATAATGTCGCCTGTTCATGCCTGCGGCTTGTTGGCTACGTCCGTTGTAATCAGGAAATTTCATGGAAAATCAACCTAAGTTGAATAGCAGTAAAGAAGTTATCGCCTTTCTGGCCGAACGTTTCCCTCAGTGCTTCAGCGCTGAAGGCGAAGCGCGCCCCCTGAAAATCGGAATTTTTCAGGATCTCGTTGAGCGAGTGGGTGGTGAGATGAATCTCAGCAAAACCCAGCTTCGCGCTGCATTACGTCTCTATACCTCGAGCTGGCGCTATCTCTACGGCGTAAAAGCCGGCGCTATCCGCGTTGACCTGGACGGCAACCCGTGCGGCGAACTGGAAGAGCAGCACATTGCCCATGCGCGTCAGCAGCTGGAAGAAGCGAAAGCTCGCGTTCAGGCGCAGCGCGCTGCCCAGCAGGCGAAAAAACGCGAGGCCGCTGCCGCTGCAGGCCAGCCGGATGAAGGCGTTCGCCGCGAGCGTAAACCGCGTCCTCAGCAGCCGCGTCGTAAAGAGGGCGCTGAACAGCGTAAACCGCGTCCTGTTGCGGCCAAAGCTCCGCGTGAAGAGCGTCTTACTCCGGTATCGGATGTTTCCGTTCTGACCGTCGGCCAGGCGCTGAAGGTAAAAGCAGGCAATAACGCAATGGACGCCACCGTTCTGGAAATCACCAAAGATGGCGTTCGTGTACAGCTGACTTCTGGTATGTCAATGATTGTACGCGCAGAACACCTGGTGTTCTGAAACGGAGGCCGGGCCAGGCATGAACACATTTTTTAAAATCACCGCGCTTGCGGGCCTGCTGGCAATAGCAGGCCATGCTTTCGCTGTTGATGAAATAACCCGTGCAGATCAAATCCCCGTGCTGAAAGAAGAGCCGCAGCACGCGACGGTGAGCGAGCGCGTGACGTCGCGCTTTACCCGCTCTCACTACCGTCAGTTCGATCTCGACAACGCCTTCTCGGCAAAAATTTTTGACCGTTATCTGAACCTGCTGGACTACAGCCATAATGTGCTGCTGGCCAGCGATGTGGCGAAGTTCGCGGCGAAAAAAGACCAAATCGGCGACGAACTGCGCACCGGGAAACTGGATGTCTTCTACGACCTCTACAACCTGGCGCAGCAGCGCCGCTTCGAGCGCTATCAGTATGCTTTGAAGGTGCTGGAACGTCCAATGGACTTTACCGGCAACGACAATTTCAACCTTGACCGCTCCAAAGCGCCGTGGCCGAAAGACGAGGCCGAGCTGAACAAGCTGTGGGACGCCAAGGTTAAATTTGACCAGTTAAGCCTGAAGCTGGCGGGAAAAGACGATAAAGAGATCCGCGACACCTTAACCCGTCGCTACAAGTTCGCTATCCGTCGTCTGGCGCAAACCAACAGCGAGGATGTCTTCTCGCTGGCGATGACCGCCTTCGCCCGCGAAATCGACCCGCACACCAACTATCTGTCGCCGCGCAATACCGAGCAGTTCAACACCGAGATGAGTCTCTCACTCGAAGGGATCGGCGCTGTGCTGCAGATGGATGATGACTACACGGTGATTAATTCGCTGGTGGCCGGTGGTCCGGCTGCGAAGAGCAAAGCGATCAGCGTCGGCGACCGCATCGTCGGCGTCGGCCAGACCGGGAAGTCGATGGTCGATGTCATTGGCTGGCGTCTGGATGACGTCGTGGCGCTAATTAAAGGGCCGAAGGGCAGCAAGGTTCGCCTTGAGATCCTGCCGGCCGGCAAAGGGGCCAAGACGCGTATCGTCACCCTGACCCGCGAGCGCATCCGTTTGGAAGATCGCGCGGTGAAGATGTCGGTGAAAACCGTTGGTAAAGAAAAAGTCGGCGTGCTGGATATCCCGGGCTTTTACGTTGGCCTGACCGATGACGTGAAGGTGCAGCTGCAGAAGCTGGAAAAACAGAACGTCAGTAGCATCGTTATCGATCTGCGCAGCAACGGCGGCGGGGCGCTGACCGAAGCGGTATCGCTGTCGGGGCTGTTTATTCCGTCCGGCCCGGTGGTGCAGGTGCGGGATAACAATGGCAAGGTGCGCGAAGACAGCGATAACGATGGCGTAGTCTATTACAAAGGGCCGCTGGTGGTGCTGGTTGACCGCTTTAGCGCCTCGGCGTCTGAGATCTTTGCCGCCGCAATGCAGGATTATGGCCGCGCGCTGATCGTTGGCGAGCCGACCTTCGGTAAAGGTACCGTACAGCAGTATCGCTCGTTGAATCGTATCTACGATCAGATGCTGCGTCCGGACTGGCCGGCGTTAGGTTCCGTGCAGTACACCATCCAGAAGTTCTACCGCATTAACGGCGGCAGTACTCAGCGCAAAGGCGTTACGCCGGATATCATGATGCCAACCGGCAATGAAGATCGCGAAACCGGCGAGCAGTATGAAGACAACGCGCTGCCGTGGGATAGCATCAACGCGGCCACCTACGTGAAGTCCGGGGATCTGACCCCATTTGGACCGGAACTGCTCAAGCGCCACGACGAGCGTATTGCCCAGGATCCTGAGTTCCAGTACATCATGAAGGATATTGCCCGTTATAATGCGATGAAGGACAAACGTAACATCGTCTCTCTGAACTACGCTCAGCGTGAAAAAGAGAACGAAGAGGATGATGCGATTCGTCTGGCGCGGATTAACGATCGCCTGAAACGCGAAGGCAAACCGCCGCTGAAAAAACTGGACGATTTGCCGAAGGATTACCAGGAGCCGGATCCGTATCTTGATGAGACGGTCCATATCGCGGTAGACCTCGCCCATCTCGAAAAAGCGCGCCCGGCGGTGGAACCGCCGGCCAGCCAATAAGTCGCCAACGGGCACCCTGAGAGGTGCCCGTTTTTTTTATGCCCTTTGTCATCGCCATTCAGCTCATCTAACAAAATGTCAACCTGCTCTGCCGCTGTCAGCAAGATGCTACAAAATGTAAAGTTGTGTTTTTATCGTGACTTAGCGGGGGCTGATGGTTGAAAATTGCAGCCTGACCCATACGATGTGGGTAATCGCATAGTGCGTTTTGTTAAATTGAGGTAAAAAGAAAATTATGATGCGAATCGCGCTTTTCCTGCTGACGAACCTGGCAGTGATGGTCGTGTTCGGGCTGGTGTTAAGCCTCACGGGGATCCAATCCAGCAGCATGACCGGTCTGTTGATTATGGCCCTGCTGTTCGGCTTCGGTGGTTCTATCGTTTCGCTGATGATGTCGAAATGGATGGCGCTGAAGTCTGTGGGTGGGGAAGTGATCGAGCAGCCGCGCAACGAAACGGAACGCTGGCTGATGAACACCGTTGCGCAGCAGGCGCAGCAGGCGGGCATTGCCATGCCGCAGGTGGCTATCTATCACGCCCCTGACATCAACGCCTTCGCTACCGGTGCGCGTCGCGACGCCTCGCTGGTCGCTGTCAGTACCGGGCTGTTGCAAAACATGAGCCGTGATGAAGCGGAAGCGGTCATCGCCCATGAAATCAGCCACATCGCCAATGGCGATATGGTCACCATGACTCTGATTCAGGGGGTGGTGAACACCTTCGTTATCTTTATCTCCCGCGTTATCGCGCAGATTGCGGCCGGCTTCCTCGGCGGCAACCGGGAAGATGAAGGCGAGAGCAGCAATGGCAACCCGCTGATCTACTTCGCCGTCGCCACGGTGCTGGAGCTGGTGTTCGGTATTCTGGCCAGCATTATCACCATGTGGTTCTCTCGTTATCGCGAATTCCATGCTGATGCCGGCTCGGCGCGTCTGGTGGGCCGCGAGAAGATGATTGCCGCCCTGCAGCGCCTGAAAACCAGCTATGAGCCGCAGGAAGCCAGCAGCATGATGGCGTTCTGCATCAACGGTAAAGCGAAGTCCATGAGCGAGCTGTTTATGACCCACCCGCCGCTGGACAAGCGTATTGAAGCGCTGCGTAGCGGAGAATATCTGAAATAGTCCGTCAATCTGACGCTGAAAATAAAAATCCGCAGCCCGAAGGCTGCGGATTTTTTTTGTCCTTAATCGTCAGGCTGCGCGCGGCTGAGTGACGCGCAGACCGCTAATCAGCGCAGCGACGGTCGCCAGGATGCCGGCCAGCAGCAGGGCGGTGTGGGTGCCGCTGTTGCCGAGCAGGTTGAATAAAAGGGCCACCAGCGCGGCGCCGGTGCTCTGGCCGAGCAGGCGAGCGGTACCCAGCATGCCGCTGGCGCCGCCGCTGCGATGGCTCGGGGCCGAGGCGACAATGGTGTGGTTGTTTGGCGACTGGAACAGCCCGAAGCCGGCGCCGCACAGCGCCATACGCCAGATAATATCCAGATCGCTGGGCGACGCCGGAAGCAGCGCCAGGCCGAACAGGCCGCAGGCCATAACCAGCAGCCCAATGGCCCCCAGCAACCCCGCATGGCATTTTTCAATTAAATAACCGGCCAGCGGCGCCATCACCATCGTTGCCAGCGGCCACGGCGTCAGCAGCAGGCCGGTCTCCACTTCGCTGCGCCCGATCATTGTTTGCAGGAAGAAGGGCAGAGAGACCATCGCCAGCATTTGCGCACAGAAAGAGCAGATGGAGGTGCAAATAGAGAGGGAGAAGAGCGGGATGCGAAGCAGATCGACCGGCAGCAGCGGGACGGGCATCGTGAGCTGACGGCGAACGAAGAAAAAGCCCACCACCAGCATAGCGGCGACCTCCGCCAGCACCAGCTGAGTGGACTGGCCCTGGGCGAAACCGCTCAGGGCGGTGATCAACAGCCCGAAGGTCAGCGCGTTCATGATGGCGCTCGGCAAATCGAAGCGGACGATTTTGCTGCGCGCGCTGTTGGGCGGCAGAAAGCGCATCGCCAGAAGTAAGGCGACGATGCCGAGAGGCAGGTTAATTAAAAACAGCCATTGCCATGAGGCGAGGGAGAGGATCGCAGCGGCGATCGTCGGGCCTGCCGCCGAAGATACGGCGACGACAAAGGAGTTGATACCCATGCCGCGACCGAGAAAGCGTTGCGGATAAATCAGGCGGATCAAGGCGGTGTTAACGCTCATCAGCGCGGCGCCGCCCAGCCCCTGGGCGACGCGAGCGAAAGTCAGCATTTCGAGGCTGCGCGAGAGGGCGCAGGCTAGTGAGGTAAAGATAAACACCACCAGGCCTATCTTATAGATACGGCGATAGCCGACCATGTCGCCGAGGAAAGAGAGCGGTAGCAGGGCGATCACAATGGCGATTTGGTAGGCGTTAACAATCCAGATTGAAGCCGCCGGGGAGGCGTTAAGATCGCTGGCGATGGTCGGCAGCGCGACGTTGGCGATGGCCCCGTCGAGCACGGCCATGGTCAGCCCAAGCACAATGGTCAGAATGGCGCCATAGCGCTGCGGCAGCGGCACGCCATCGGAAGAGTTTTTATCCATGGTGAAAATGAGTCTTAAATGAAACGGTTTTTTGAATGATGAGTTTAGCATTGATTATTCCGCCGTATGTCGCAGATTTGTAACGAAGTGGCAGAAGAATGATTGCGGCGCAGAGGCGGCGAATTTATAATAAAAACCGGTTCTAAATTTTATAAAACAGTTACGACGAGGTGATAAATGGCAGGTGCAGATTTGGATAAACAGCCAGATTCTGTCTCTTCGGTATTGAAGGTTTTCGGCATCCTGCAGGCGCTGGGTGAAGAGCGTGAAATTGGCATTACCGAACTGTCCCAGCGCGTCATGATGTCGAAAAGCACCGTTTATCGCTTTTTACAGACCATGAAATCACTGGGCTATGTGGCGCAGGAGGGAGAGTCTGAGAAATACTCCCTCACGCTCAAACTGTTCGAGCTGGGGGCGCGCGCGCTGCAGAACGTCGACCTGGTGCGCAGCGCCGATATTCAGATGCGGGAACTCTCCCGACTGACGAAAGAGACGATCCATCTCGGCGCGCTGGATGAAGACAGTATTGTTTATATTCACAAGATTGATTCGATGTATAACCTGCGGATGTACTCTCGTATCGGCCGTCGCAATCCGCTGTACAGCACCGCGATTGGCAAGGTACTGCTGGCGTGGCGCGACCGCAGCGAAGTGGAGCAGATCCTTGACGGCGTGGAGTATAAACGCAGCACCGAGCGGACCATCACCAGTACCGCTGAGTTGCTGAAGGTGCTGGATGGCGTTCGCGAGCAGGGGTACGGCGAAGATAACGAAGAGCAGGAAGAGGGGCTACGCTGCATTGGGGTACCGGTATTCGACCGTTTCGGCGTAGTCATCGCCGGGTTGAGTATCTCTTTCCCGACCTTACGGTTCTCTGAAGAACGTTTGCATGAATATGTGGCGATGCTGCACCAGGCGGCGCGCAAGATTTCTGAGCAGATGGGCTACAACGACTACCCCTTCTGACCGCGCTGAAGCATTCGGCGACCGCGGCGCTATCGTCGCGGTCGCCGATTCGATATTAGCCGTTATCCACGACGGTTGCGCTTTTACGCAGCAGCGGGCAGCTGCTGACGCCGATCACGCCGCTATCGGAATGCACATAAAGTGCGGTACTGACCCCACGGGCGGTGAGATATTGACACTTCAGGCCCAGGCCGCCGACGTTTTCTTCACTGTGGAATAATACCCCGTAGCCGCTTAATAATACGCCAATCCATAAGATAGCCACGACCACAATAGTACGAATGATTAATCGCATTGATGCCTCATTATTTGTATGATCCTTGCCGTGATTTTGACACGAACACGTTTTGAAACAAGTCGATGATTCCTAAACTTGCCTTTCGTATTACAGTTAGCCGCGGTTTAAGAAGGCCGTGTTATCCTGGCGACATAAAGTACTGATGCGGAGAGTGGAGTGAAAAAATTACGGTGGGTTTTACTGATAGTCATCATAGCAGGCTGCCTGTTGCTGTGGACTCAGATGCTTAACGTAATGTGCGACCAGGATGTTCAGTTTTTCAGCGGCATTTGCACTATCAATAAATTTATCCCGTGGTAAGACATTTTTCTGACGACTGATTTCCTTCTGCGCCGCGGGTGGTAGAATGAACGCCTTCTCTTTGAGGTGGTGAAATGAGTGAGTTACTAAATCCTGGGATCTTAAATCTGGCATCGCTGGCCGTGTCTGTGGCGCTGCTGCTTGTCGGTCTGTTGTTATGGTTCTTCGTCAACCGCGCCAGCTCGCGGGCGAATGAGCAGATAGAACTGCTGCAGGCTCTGCTGGATCAGCAAAAGCGGCAGAATGCGCTGCTACGTCGCCTGTGCGAAGCCAGTGCGCCGGAAAAAGAGGACGTGGTCGAGCCGACCGTCGCCGGTAAGGCGAAAGGGGAGGATGAGTTTATCCGCCTGGTGGCAGAGCGCTAAGTACCTCGACAGGTGTGCATCATATGATGCGCACCTGCATGATAGCGGTCGGTAATATCTTATTCTTATTCCATTATTCCTTTCTCAATGCACTATCCTCTTTTATACACGCTGTAAATAAAGTGATCCCCGCCGCGTTTATTGTCGGATAACGTGACGCTGTCATCTTTTTTTCATTATTAAGGTGCAGAATTAGCACTATTTTTAGCGAGACGACTGAAAGGATTTATTATCACTACACTGGCCTGGCTTTAGCGATTTTTCGTCTGGGGTTATAACGAATTTTGCGCATCAATATTCATCATGGCTCGTCAGTCGCCCGTATACTGGCAGTTCGTATACGGACATACCTGGACGAAGCGAAGTTGTTGAGCTATGGTAAAAAAGTTGCAGTTACAAGGCAGCGCTCCGGCGTTATTGATAAACGCCATAGCGCCTTGCCAGGGGCGGCAAAGACGCATAAATGTGCAGGCGATCAAAGGATTACCTTATAATTTGTGCGAACGATCGAGACACGTTTAAAAATGGCTTGCCATTATTTACGTAGTGTGTGATAACACCTTTCGGGTTAAACGAGGTACAGTTCTGTTTATGTGTGGCATTTTCAGTAAAGAAGTCCTGAGTAAACACGTTGTCGTTGAATACCGCTTCTCTGCCGAACCTTAAATTAGTGCCTCATGCAGTTATGTGTCAGTTTTATCTATGTAAACGCCAGCAGGCGAAGAAAACAGTCTAAGGAATTTTGCAAATGGCAAAGATTAAAGGTCAAGTTAAGTGGTTCAACGAGTCTAAAGGTTTTGGTTTCATTACTCCGGCTGATGGCAGCAAAGACGTGTTCGTACACTTCTCCGCTATCCAGGGTAACGGCTTCAAAACTCTGGCTGAAGGCCAGAACGTTGAGTTCGAAATTCAGGACGGCCAGAAAGGTCCGGCTGCAGTTAACGTAACTGCTATCTGATACAAGACCACTCTTCTTGTATAAAAGCCTCGCCTGTGCGGGGCTTTTGCGTTTTTATTGCAAAGCATGTCATTTTTCCCCCTCTCGTCGCGTCTTGTTGCAAATACTCAACTTTATTAGCATTGTGTAGCAGTCTGTTTTGCTAATTTTCTGTTAAATCAGTTGGTTGCAAAACAATGCCGGAGCTATGGTGCTAAACAAAAAAATGAAGTCCGCCGCCAGCTTTACCCCGATTCGCTTCGGGTTACTCTGTGTGGCCATACTCGGTTGTCTGGGACTGCTATTGGCCCGCGTGGGCTGGCTGCAGATTGTTTCCCCCGATAATCTGGTAAAACAAGAGGATATGCGTTCTCTGCGCGAAGAGCCCGTTGCGGTTGAGCGGGGGATGATCACCGACCGGGAAGGACGACCGCTGGCGGTGAGCGTTCCGGTTAGCGCGATCTGGATCGATCCGCAGACCACCATGGAGAAAGGCGGCGTCGGCTACGGGCCTCGATGGCAGGCGATGGCCGAAGCGCTGCATCTCAACCTCGGGGAACTGGCCCAGCGGGTACAGAGCCATCCTCACGCCCGCTTTCTCTATCTGGCGCGGCAGATCAATCCCGAGCAGGCGGAGTGGATTGATAAACTGCATCTGCCTGGCGTCTACCTGCGTGATGAATCGCGGCGTTTCTATCCGGCAGGCCACGTGGCTGCCAATCTGCTGGGCTTTACCAATGTCGATAATCAGGGCATCGAAGGGGTGGAGAAAAGCTTCAACGCCCAGTTGACCGGTAAACCCGGGCGACGTCTGGTGCGTAAAGATAAACATGGCAATGTGATTGAGAATATTACCGAAGTACCGCCGGTGCCGGCGCATAATCTGCAGTTGAGTATCGATGAGCGCCTGCAGACGGTAACGGAAGATGCCCTCGACAACGCTGTTCGCTGGAATAAAGCCGAGTCAGGGGCAGCGGTGCTGATCAAAATCGATACCGGCGAGATCCTGGCGATGGCCAGCTATCCCGACTTCAATCCAAACAATCGCGATGCCGCAACGCTGGATGATTTTCGCAATCGGGCCATCAGCGATACCTTCGAGCCGGGGTCGACCGTCAAACCGCTGGTGATCATGACCGCGCTGCAGCAGGGGATTGTCCAGCCGGACAGCGTTGTGGACACCCATCCGTTTGTCCTTGACGGCCACCGTATCCGCGATGTCGGCTATTATCCGGAGCTGAGCCTGACCGGGATCCTGCAGAAATCCAGCGATACCGGCGTGTCGCATCTCTCGCTGGCCATGCCGGTGCAGCATCTGATTGACACCTATACGGCTTTCGGTTTCGGCGAGCCGACGGGGCTGGGGTTGACCGGGGAAAGCGCCGGGCTGATGCCGCATCGTCGCTACTGGGGGCAACTGGATCGCGCCACCTTCGCTTTCGGCTATGGTTTGATGGTGACCCCGCTCCAGCTGGCGCACGTTTATGCCACCATCGGCGGCTTCGGCATTGAACGACCGTTGTCGATCACCCGCATCGACCCGCCAGTGATTGGCACGCGCGTAATGCCGGAGAATATTGTCCACAGCGTGGAGCATATGATGGAGAGCGTGGCGCTCCCGGGCGGAGGCGGCACCAAGGCGGCGGTGCGCGACTACCGGGTGGCGGTAAAAACGGGGACGGCGAAGAAGATCGGTCCGGACGGCAAATATATTGATAAATATGTGGCCTATACCGCCGGCGTGGCGCCCGCCAGCCGTCCGCAGTTCGCGCTGGTGGTAGTGATGAACGATCCCAGCAATGGCTCGTATTACGGCGGGGCCGTTTCCGCTCCGGTATTCAGCCAGATTATGGGCGACGTCCTGCGGCTGGAGAACGTCATGCCGGACGGTATGCCGCAAGGCGCGGAGAATCTGATCGTCATGCACGACAGCCACCCGCTGGCGCCGGCGCTGTAACAGTGGTCTGCAAGGGCGAATAGCGCTACACTTTCGCCCTTTCAGCGACACCGGAGCCGTCATGTCATACAGTTGCCCCCTTTGCCACGCGCCGCTCAGCCGTAGCGACAACCACTATTCCTGCCCGCAGCGGCACCAGTTCGATCTGGCGAAAGAGGGGTACGTCAATCTGCTACCGGTGCAGTTCAAACGGTCGCGCGATCCCGGCGACAGCGCTGAGATGATGCAGGCCCGTCGGGCGTTCCTCGACGCCGGGCATTATCAGCCGCTGCGGGACGCTATCGCTGAGCGATTGCGGCACGCTGCCCCTCAGGCGTTACTGGATATCGGCTGTGGCGAAGGATATTACACCCACGCGTTTGCCGCCATCGCCAGCCGCAGCTGGGGGCTGGACGTGTCGAAGCCGGCAATCCGCGCGGCGGCAAAACGCTATCCGCAGGTGAATTTTTGCGTCGCCTCCAGCCAGCGTCTGCCGTTCTCCGATAACAGCTTCGATGCGGTAGTGCGCATTTACGCCCCCTGCAACGCCGGTGAGCTGGCGCGAGTGGTGCGGCCTGGCGGGTGGGTGATCACCGCCACGCCGGGACCCCGCCATTTGCTGGAACTGAAAGGGCTGATTTACGATGAGATCCGCCTGCATGAGCTGAAGACGGAAGCGATGCCGGGGTTCCGCCTGGATGCGCAGCAGCAGCTGGCTTATCCGATGACCCTGACGGGCAGTGAAGCGCAGGCCCTGCTGCAGATGACGCCGTTCGCGTGGCGGGCCAACGCCGACGTGCATGACGCGCTGCGTCAGCAGGCAACCTTTGGCTGCCAGACCGATTTTATGATCCATTGCTGGCAGCGCGAGGAGTAAAGCTTAACCGGCGAAATGGCTCCAGAGGATTTCGCTGCCGATGCCAATCAGCACGATACCGCCGAGAATTTCGGCCCGTTTGCCCAGCAGCGGGCCGATAAAGCGACCTACCATGATCCCCAGCGTCGACATGATAAAGGTGGCGCAGCCGATCGCCAGCGCGGTGGTGACAATGCTGACCTGCAGGAAGGCCAGACCGACGCCGACCGCCATGGCGTCAAGGCTGGTGGCGAAGGCGGTGGTGACCAGCAGCCAGAAGCCATGCCGGCGAGGCGCCTCGCACGCCTCGTCGCTGTCGCCGCGAAACCCCTCGATGATCATCCGCCCGCCGAGAAACACCAGCAGAATAAAGGCAATCCAGTGGTTCCATTCGAGAACAAACTGGCTGGCCAGCATGCCCAGTCCCCAGCCGACCAGCGGCGTCAGGGTTTCAATGGCGCCAAAAATCAGCCCGGTGCGTACAGCTTCTGAGAATTTGGGTTTATGCAGGGTGGCGCCTTTGCCAATAGAGGCCGCGAAGGCGTCCATAGACATGCCGAAAGCGAGAAGAAGGGTTGCGGATAAATTCATGTGCCTGTCCTGACCGGGGATAATCCATATGACACATCGCTGCCCCCAGTAAATATACGCGGAGCCGCTCAATGGCTGAGCAATACGTACAGCAGTGATGTATCTATGGTCTCGCCTGATTGAATCACTTCAACCCGTACGTGCCACGTTTTGCAACGAGTATGTTGACACGTACATTTCCTGGCGGGCAGGAAATCGGCTACTCCCCAACGACGGGCGCAACCTTAACATATTTTTAGAATATAAAACAATAACAGAAGAGGGCTATTTTAATAACCAAATGATAACGATTTTCATTTGAATTTATAAGTAAATAAATAGTTAATGAAAAACAGAAGAGCAGGTGGGGAAATATAGCCATGGCTATATAATCCCCCAGACGAAATCGGAAAAAACATAGCGCTGGCTATATTTATAACTCATTGAGTTGAAACAAGAAGTTTGTATATCTTCTCCAGATCGTCGATATTTCGTACGCGAATCAGCAGCCGCCGTTGCTCTAATTGCATCACCAGCACGCCGTCTTCGGATAAATTCATCTCTTTAATTCGCTGATATTCTATCCACACGTTGGCGAAGAAAAAGCCGCGCGGTTTGAAAATGATTTTCGGCGTACGGATCCAGAATAAATAGAGTCCCATCAGCGCCAGCGCAGACAATAGCCAGGTGGTGATCGGGGTGCCGTGCTGGGTGATGTTGTTATAGATTAGAATGGCGATGAGGCCGACAAAGATCAGGCCGTCAACGCGGCTGCGGCGAAGCAGGGGAATGGCCAGCAGCACCGGGCCGTTGCGCCTCGGCATAATAAACTGGTCATACACCGCGTAGGCCAGTAGCGCAAGGATGAACAGGATGATCACCAGGTCCGTGAATGTCATTGCTTTGCGTTCCTCCTGATAAAAAAAAGCCGGGGGCTAGCCCCCGGCGTACAACCTGGAAATTACAGACCCAGCAGGCCGACAGCGTAGCCTGCGATACCGATGACGAAGAAGCCAACGATGATCCACAGCGGGTTAACTTTCTTACGCAGCAGCCACATACAGGCGAAGGTCAGCAGCAGCGGTACCAGGCCCGGCATCAGCTGGTCGAGGATCGTCTGCACCGTGGTGACATGAACCTGTCCGTCAGAGCCGGTGATTTTTGACACCACCATCGGAATGTTCACGTGCGTCCACTTGTTAACCAGCGCCCCCATGACAAACAGGCCGAGGATTGACGCCCCTTCAGTCAGTTTCTGCAGGAAGCCGCCGCCCATATCTTTCACGATGTCCACGCCTTTGCGGTAGCCGTAGGCGACGCCATAGTAGCGGGTCAGCAGTCGCACCGCGTTGAACAGGATAAAGAACAGCAGAGGGCCGAGCAGGCTTCCGCTCATCGCGATCCCGGCGCCTAAGGCCGCGAACACCGGACGCACAGTGCCCCAGAAGATTGGGTCGCCGACACCGGCCAGCGGCCCCATCAGACCGACTTTGATGCCGTTGATAGCGCCATCGTCAATCTCTGCGCCATTGGCGCGCTGCTCTTCCATCGCCAGCGTTACGCCCAGTACCGGAGCGGCAACGTAAGGATGGGTATTGAAGAACTCAAGGTGACGCTTAATCGCCTGCTTACGCGCATCGTTATTCTCCGGGTACAGACGACGAATCGCCGGAACCATAGAGAAGCAGAAGCCCAGCGCCTGCATACGTTCGAAGTTCCATGAACCCTGGAACAGGTTAGAACGAATGAACACGCCACGAATATCACTCTGAGTGAGTTTTTTCTCGGTGGTATTTTTAGTCATATCAACCATTTCGCTCACCTGTTAGTCCAGTTCGTTATCGAGATCGTTGTTACCAGCCGCCTGAGCCGGGGCACCGGCGACGCGGTTATATTTCGGGCTCAGCTGGATGTAGAGGATTGCCATGACCGCGCCAATCACGCCCAGGGCCACCAGGTTGAAGTTGGTGAAGGCGGCGGTGACGAAGCCGAGGTAGAAGAACGGCATCAGGTAGCCCGCGCGCATCATATTGATGACCATCGCGTAACCAACCACCACGATCATGCCGCCGGCAATGTTCAGGCCGCTGGTGACCACTTCAGGGATTGCGTTCAGCAGACCCTGGACTTCGCTGGTACCGACGGAAATGGCCACGATGACGGCCGGGATAGCGATACGCATCGCTTGCAGGAACAGGGACGAGACGTGCAGCCACGATAGGGCGGTCAGGTTGCCATTCTCCGCCGCTTTATCCGCCGCGTGCTGGAAGGCTACGGTGATAGTACGCACGATGATGGTCAGCACCTGGCCTGCAGCCGCCAGCGGGATAGCCAGCGCGATGCCGGCGCCGATGCTCTGATGGCCGGCAATAACCAGAACGGTGGAAATAATGGACGCCAGCGCGGCATCAGGGGCAACCGCCGCACCGATGTTCATCCAGCCCAGGGCGATCATTTCCAGCGTACCGCCGATAATAATACCGGTTTTCATATCGCCGAGAACGGCGCCGATCAGCGTACAGGCGACCAGAGGACGGTGGAACTGAAATTCATCAAGCACCGACTCCATACCCGCAATACACGCGACGATGAACACCAGCACAATCTGAAGAAGGGTAATCTCCATTGTACTTCTCCTGTTGATTAAGTCTTAAAGTGAAAACTGGGGCGCGATCGTCCGGGTTATTTATCGACCTTGGCGATCAGATCCATCATTTTCAGTTTCGGGTCGGTGGACACTTTACGTGCCTCCAGCTCGATACCGCGTGCGTTCAGCTTGTTAAACGCCTCAATATCTTTGGCATCGACCGAAATCGCGTTGTTAACCTGGGTTTTGCCCTGGCGGAACGCCATACCGCCGATGTTGACGCTGGTGATTTTCACGCCGCCCTCGACGACGCGCTCAACGTCGGTCGGGTTAGTAAACAGCAGCATGACGCGCTGTCCGGCGTACATCGGGTTGTTGTAGACGCGGATCATTTTGGCGACGTCCACCACGTGGGCGGTGACGCCCGGCGGCGCAACCTGGGTCAACAGGGTTTTGCGCACGGTATCTGCGGCGACTTCGTCGCTGACGACGATGATGCGGGTGACGTTGGTCTCTTTGGTCCAACGGGTGGCGACCTGACCATGGATCAGGCGATCGTCGATACGCGCGAGGCCAATCACCATGTAGTCATTCGGACCCATCGGTTTGGCCGGTGCTGCGGCTTTAGGCGCCGCGGCTGGAGCGGGCGCAGGGGCCGCTTTTTCCACCGGTTTGGCCTTCAGCGCTTTCACGCCTTCGCTGCCGGTCTCTACCGCTAAGGCGACCAGCTCATCAAAGGAAGGATCGTCATCGCGGGCCATGAAGGTTTCCACCAGCATCGGGATGTTGACGCCGGCGATAACTTCGTAGTGCTCTTTATCGACGACAATGCGGCTCGCAGCGTTGAACGGGCTGCCTCCCCATGTATCGACGAGAAACAGCACGCCTTTACTGGTATCCAGTTTTGCCAACTGGGCATTGTATTTCTCGATCAGCGTTTCGGCGTTTTCACCCGGAACGAAATCGATCCAGCCAACGTTTTCCTGCTCGCCCAACAGCATCTCTGCTGTTTTCAGCAGCTGTTCTGCAGCCCAACCATGTGTGCCTATTACAATAGCAATCGTCACTTGCTACCTCCTTTATTATCGTGAATGCATCATCTGCTTTGATACATCCTGAATCACTCTTGAGGACAAAATCGATTCAGTTAGGGTGTAAGATAGAAAATAGTTACTACCGCGAATTATTTTAGACAGTGAAAAAATAATTAATGTGATGAAGATCCGTTAATCAGGCATCGCCTGCTAATAATTTTGCAGCGCAAAAAATAGCCTTAGTTATTGCAAATTCAGGTAAATCTTTTCCAATTTCGCTCTATATTTTGCTATGTTTAACTTCCGTTTAATTACTCAGGAGTATAGGGCATAGCCCGCAGTATGGACCGTCATCGACGTCTTTTCACTTTCTGGCACCTGGTTGCCACCTCCACGCATCACGCTTATCTTTCAGCATCTATTGTCGCGTCCGTGCATGACATGGCGATGACTGACCTTGCCGCTAACCGGAGTCGCACATGGAATTGTTAATGGATCCCTCAGTCTGGGCCGGCCTGTTGACGCTTATCGTTCTGGAAATTGTGCTCGGTATTGATAACCTGGTGTTTATTGCCATCCTGGCGGACAAACTGCCGCCGAAGCAGCGTGATAAAGCGCGACTGATCGGCCTGTCGCTGGCGCTGGTGATGCGCCTGGGGCTGCTGTCGGTGATCTCCTGGATGGTGACGCTGACGAAGCCGCTGATTACTATCGCCGATTTCTCCTTTTCCGGGCGTGACCTCATCATGCTGCTTGGCGGGATCTTCTTGCTGTTCAAGGCGACAACTGAGCTGCATGAACGGCTGGAAAACCGCCAGCACGATGCCGGTCACGGGAAAGGCTATGCCAGTTTCTGGGTGGTGGTACTGCAGATCGTAGTGCTGGATGCCGTCTTCTCACTGGACGCGGTGATCACCGCGGTCGGGATGGTGAACCATCTGCCGGTGATGATGGCAGCGGTCGTGATCGCGATGATCATGATGCTGCTGGCCTCCAAGCCGTTGACGCGCTTTGTCAACCAGCACCCGACGGTGGTGGTGCTCTGTCTGAGCTTCCTGTTGATGATCGGCCTGAGTCTGGTGGCGGAAGGGTTTGGCTTCCATATTCCGAAAGGGTACCTTTACGCGGCGATCGGTTTCTCGATCATCATTGAGTTCTTTAACCAGGTGGCGCGCCGCAACTTTGTACGTCACCAGTCGACGTTGCCGCTGCGCGCCCGTACCGCGGATGCGATCTTGCGTCTGATGGGCGGCCGTAATAAACAGGCCTCCGTCAACCACGACGCTGACAGCCCGGCGTCGGTGCCGGTACCGGAGGGCGCCTTTGCGGAAGAAGAGCGCTACATGATTAACGGCGTGCTGACGCTGGCTCAGCGCTCTCTGCGCAGCATCATGACCCCGCGCGGGGAAATCAGCTGGGTGGACGCTGAGCAGAGTGAAGATGAAATTCGCCGTCAGCTGCTTTCGTCGCCGCACAGTCTGTTCCCGGTCTGCCGCGGAGAACTGGACGAAATCATTGGCATCGTGCGGGCGAAAGAGATGCTGGTGGCCCTGGAGTCGGGCGAAAACGTCGCGGCGCTAGCCTCCGCCTCTCCGGCGATTGTGGTGCCTGAAACGCTGGACCCGATCAATCTGCTCGGCGTCCTGCGTCGCGCGCGCGGCAGTTTCGTCATCGTGACCAATGAATTTGGCGTGGTGCAGGGGCTGGTGACGCCACTGGACGTCCTGGAAGCGATCGCCGGTGAATTCCCGGACGCCGATGAGACGCCGGAGATCGTTATCGATGGCGACGGCTGGCTTATTAAGGGGTCGACCGACCTGCATGCGCTGCAGCAGGCGCTGGGGCTGGATCCGCTGATCAATGACGATGAGGATATTGCCACCGTTGCCGGTCTGGTGATCTCCGCCAATGGCCATATCCCGCGCATTGGCGACGTGGTGTCGCTGCCGCCGCTGCATTTCACCGTGGTGGAAGCGAATGACTACCGGGTCGATCTGGTTCGCGCGGTGGTCACCCGTCCGCCGAGCGACGAAGAAGAGTAATCGTCCTGCGCGCCGGTCCCCGTGGGGGCCGGCGAGTTATTCTGTTGCCTCTCGACTGGCCAGCCACGCCGGGAATGCCTCCACCGGCATCGGCCGGGCATAATAAAACCCCTGTAGCACATCGACACCGTGGTCTCTGAGGTAGCTTTCCTGTTCCTGCGTCTCCACCCCTTCGGCAACGGTAATAATATTCAGCCGGTTGGCGAGGGCGATAATGATATCGGTCACCGTGGCATTGACGCTGTCTATCCCCACCGAGCTGGTAAACGAACGGTCAATCTTCAGCACGTCCGGGCGCAGTGTTTCCAGCCACGACAGGGAGCTGTTGCCGGTGCCAAAGTCATCGATCGCCAGCTGGACGCCTTTCTGGTGCAGATCTTCGGCCATGTGCTGGTCGCCATCCTGCAGGACATCGCGTTCGGTCAACTCGACCACCAGCTGCTGTACCGGGTTCATGCTGAACCAGTAATTATGCAGGTCATGCAGCAGTAAGCCGTTGGCAAAGTGGCGGGCAGCGACGTTAATCGCGATATGAAACTGGCGGTCGCGGGGAAAAGCATCCAGACGGCGGGCGGTTTCGGCAATCACATAGCGGGTGAGGGGGATGATCAGATTGTCCCCTTCGGCGATGGGAATAAACACCTCCGGCGAAATCGCACCGCGGCGGGGGTTGTTCCAGCGCAGCAGGATCTCCACCCCGCAGCAGCGGCCGCTGCGCGCATCCTGCAGCGGCTGGCACCAGAGAGCAAACTCCCGGGCGGAAATACCGAGGCTTATCTCCCGCGAGAAGCTCATTCTGCCGGCGGTGGCCAGCCAGGCGATGCCGGTCATCAACAGGCTGAAGATCAGCGCCAGCGGCAGCTCGCCGGGCAGCTCCTCAAGCGCAATCGCCGAGGCGCCAGGGCCATTGATATTGACGATAAACGGAAACTCGGTAGAGCGCTGGCGATAAATCACCGTTCCCGGCGGGGTATGCGCTTTCTCGAGAAGCCCATGGCTGCTGCTAAAATAACGATCGCCAACCTGCAGGCTGACGTCGCTTATCAGGGATGATTTTTCGTTGAGAATTAAGGTCCCCAGCAGCTCGATATTGACAATCAGCATCACGCCGTCCACGCCTCTCTCCGAGGCTGGATACCACTGTATCAGCACCGGTGAGCCTTTGAGCAAGGAGCTGTCGTTCGAAAAGAGCAGCAGAGGACGGGGTGCAGGAAGCGCAGGCTGCAGGCGATGTAAATCCGCCTGTCGCGGCCCAAAAATACTCGAACAGTAAACGATACCTGACGTCACGAGCGCGACGGAACGAACGGTCTGCAACGAGGCCGCGATTTTACGCAGCGACAAATGGATATCCGGGCAGGGGTGACCCACCAGAGGAAGCAGGGTGGGTCGCTGCGCGCTCAGCGGACGCAGGATGTTATCCAGCGCCGCCACCCGTTGGCTGGCGGCCATGCGAATATAGCCTTCATTTTCGCTACGCTGCGAAATAAATCGGATAGCTAAGGTGGCGCCCAGGGTCACCAGGGCTACCAGCAGGCAGACAATAATGCGTTTGCGACGATAGGCCGTAATGACTTTTTGTGCAGTCTGCATGTGCGACACCCTGTCGACAGGACGAGTGGTTAAGCGTGGCTTATTTAATAGAGCAATTGTAGTGGCAGAATATCGTCAGGTATAGAAAAAAGAAATGCGCCACAGAGGGCGCATCAGGAAGGCAGGGGGCTTTCAGTTCCCCTCGCTTCACGCCTGCGCACCGGGAGGGGGCAGGCGTAAGCCAACACTTTAGTCACACTGAACTTTAATCGCCAGTCCGCCGCGCGAAGTTTCGCGGTACTTGGCGTTCATGTCTTTGCCGGTTTCGTACATGGTCTCGATCACTTTATCGAGCGAGACGCGCGGTTCGCTGGTGCGGCGCATTGCCATCCGCGCGGCGTTGATCGCTTTCACGGAGGCGATGGCGTTACGTTCAATGCACGGCACCTGTACCTGGCCGGCGACCGGGTCGCAGGTCAGTCCGAGGTTATGTTCCATGCCGATCTCCGCCGCCACGCAGACCTGTTCCGGGCTGGCGCCGAGCAGTTCGGCCAGACCCGCCGCCGCCATCGAGCAGGCGACGCCTACTTCGCCCTGACAGCCGACTTCGGCGCCGGAAATGGAGGCATTCATCTTGTACAGCGCGCCGATCGCACCGCAGGCCATAAAGTAGCGGATATAGATCTCCGGGCTGACGGATTCGATAAAGTGATCGTAATAAGCGAGTACCGCCGGAACGATGCCGCAGGCGCCGTTGGTCGGCGCGGTCACCACGCGACCGCCGGCGGCGTTCTCTTCATTGACCGCCAGCGCGAACATGTTGACCCAGTCAACGACGTTCATCGGATCGCTGGAGAGCTTATCGCTGGCCACCAGCAGACGACGCAGCGCCGACGCGCGACGCGGTACGCGCAGCGGGCCAGGCAGCACGCCTTCGGTGTTCATGCCGCGGTCGATACAGGCGCGCATGGTTTGCCAGACATTAGCGAAATAGTCCTCGATCTCTTTTTTGCTGTGCAGCGCCAGCTCGTTCTGCATCACCATCCCGGAGAGCGACAAGCCGGTCTCTTTGCAGTAGGCCAGCATTTCCTGCGCCGATTTAAACGGGTAGGGCACCTGCAGTTCGTTGGCGTTCTCTTTGCCGAAGTGCTCTTCATCGACGATAAAGCCGCCGCCAATCGAGTAATAGGTCTTGCAGTAGATCTCTTTCTCGCCGGCCCAGGCATGAATGGTCATGCCGTTTTCGTGCAGCGGCAGATTGTCGCTGCGAAAACGCATGCCGTCATCCGCCGGGAAGTCGACTTCGTGCTGACCGTTGGCCAGCAGCAGACGGCCGCGTGTCTCGACGTCACGGATAAATGCCGGTATCGCGTCTATATCGACCGTATCGGGCTGATTGCCCGCCAGTCCCATGATAATGGCGATGTCCGTATGGTGGCCTTTGCCGGTTAATGACAGCGAACCGTAGACGTCAACCGCCACGCGGGTCACTGCATTAAGCAATCCTTTTTCGACCAGGTCATCGACGAACTGTTTACCGGCCTTCATCGGGCCAACAGTGTGGGAAGATGAGGGACCAATCCCCACCTTGAACATGTCGAATAGACTAATCACGATAATACTCCTGACAGGGTTACCGCGGGTGCGGTAACGATGTAATAACTGCGCATAGTGTAAGAGGGAAGCGCCCTGTCAGTTCAACTATTCACATGAATTAAACTAATGGATAACCGCGATTTTACTAATAGTGAGAGCGCCCTCTCATAATCAGTATAGCTAAGGGCGCGCGCCTATCTGCAGCGCCAGCTCGCGAATGATCCCGGCAGTCATTCCCCAGACAAAATAATGCTGGTACCAGGAGAGCCAGACGCGGTGGTCGTTGCCCCGGCGGTGGATATCGAGCGGATGGTAGCGCCCGAGGCGCAGGGCTTCGGCGAGCGGCATTTCAAATACCGCGGAGACCTCGTCCTGGCTGGCGTGATAGTGCAGATCCGGTGGAATAATGCCCACCACCGGCGTCACCTGGAAGCCGGTGACACTGTCCACCGGCGGCAGAACGCCAATCACCTCAACCTTCTCTGGCGGGATCGCCACCTCTTCCTGGGCTTCGCGCAGAGCGGCGGCGATAAGCGTCGCATCGGTATTATCTACCGCCCCACCGGGAAAGGCGACCTGGCCGGCGTGCTTGCGCAGCAACGGCGAACGCTGGGTCAACAGCAGGCCAGGCTGCGGCCGGCGTACGATCGGTACCAGCACCGCCGCCTGCCGCTGGTTTAGCGCCTGTGGCGAAGGCTGTGGACGCAGCAGCTGAAAGCGGGACAGAAAGTCATCCAGATTGAGGGCGCGGTCCGCCATGGTCTAGTTCTCCAGTTGGTGCAGGATACGATTAACTTTATCAAAAGTTTCCTGATATTCTGCGGCTTCCTCACTATCCGCCACAATCCCGCCGCCGGCGGAACAGTACAGTTGCCCCTGCCAGGCCGTTAGGGTGCGAATGGTGATGCTGGTATCCATATTGCCGCAATAGCTCAGATAGCCGATGCTCCCGCACCAGGCGTTACGTCGCTGGGGTTCCAGTTCATCAATAATCTCCATCGCCCGGACCTTCGGCGCGCCGGTGATCGACCCTCCCGGGAAGGCGGCGCGCAGCAGATCGCTGGCGTGCAGCGTTACCGGCAGGCGGGCGGTGATGGTGCTGACCAGATGATGGACCGCCGGGAAGGGCTCCACCACGAACAGCTCAGGGACCCGCACGCTGCCCGGGACGGCGACGCGGCCGATGTCGTTGCGCATCAGGTCGACAATCATTAAATTCTCGGCGCGATCTTTCGGCGAGTTCGCCAGCTTCTCCGCCTGCTGCGCATCCGCCAGCGGCGAATCGAGCCGCGGCAGGGTGCCCTTAATCGGGCGCGTCTGGATTTCCCCCTGGCGGAGCTGAATAAATCGCTCCGGCGACAGGCTTAAAATCGCCCCTTCCGCAAGGCGGATGAAGGCGCTAAAGGGGGCGCGGTTGGCGGCGTTCAACTGGCGGAAAGCCTGCCATTCATTCCCGACGTAGCGGGCCTGAAAACGCTGGGCGAGATTGACCTGATAGCAGTCACCGCTGCGCAGATAGGCCTGCACCTGACGAAATTTCTCGCCGTATTGCTGGCGGCTCATATTTGACTGCCAGGCAGAGGTCAGGGCGAAGGTTTCACCTGGCGCCGACGTTTGCGCCTCCAGCCACTGCAGACGCTGCTGCGGGTCGTCATAGCTGAGCAGCGACACCTGCTGGCGCTGATGGTCGACGATTAGCGCCCAGTCATAAATCCCCACCGCCATATCCGGCAGCGCGATATCGGCCTGCGCCACAGTGGGAAGTCGCTCAAAACGGCGGCCCAGATCGTAACCGAACAGCCCCAGCGCGCCGCCAAGAAACGGCAAATCCTCATGGGGCTGCGGCGTGAACGGCTGACGATCCAGCTGCTGCTGGAGTAGTTGCAGCGGATCGTCCGCCGAGACAAAAGTGGTCTCGCCGTCATCGACCCAGGTCTGTTCACCGCGCGTCAGCAGCGTGGCGCGCGGGGCCGCCACCAGGATATCAAAACGGTTATGCGGGTGGTCGGCAAAGCCGGAATGTAGCAGCATCGCCCAGGGCAGGGCGCTTAACGGCGTAAAATAGTATTCGGCGGCATCCGGGCGCCAGGGCAGGGTAATAATCGCGGGGGACAACATCTTTCTCGATCCTGAACGTTACCGTCCCTCTGGCGTAGGCGGGGACGGCGTGAAATAATTACGCCCCACAATGTAGCAGGAGTACAAGATGTTTGCAGGTTTACCTTCGCTGAGCCACGAGCAACAGCAAAAAGCGGTCGAACGTATCCAGGAGCTGATGGCCCAGGGGATGAGCAGTGGCCAGGCGATTGCCCTGGTGGCGGAAGAGCTACGCGCGACGCATACCGGCGAACGGATTGTCGCGCGCTTTGAAGATGAAGACGAAGACGAGTAATTACACCGCGGCGATAATTTTGATTTCAACCTTATACTGCGGGTTCATCAGCGTTGCTTCCACCGTGCAGCGCACCGGGGCGTGACCGGCTACCACCCAGGCGTCCCACGCTTTATTCATCGCCGCAAAGTCGCTTTTGTCGGCGAGGAAAATGGTGGCGTCAAGAATGCGCGACTTGTCGCTGCCCTGTTTTTCCAGCACCGCGTCAATCTGCGCCAGGGTGTTGGCGGTCTGCTCGAAGGCATCGGCATCAAGATTCGCCGGCACGCCGGTGTAGTAAAGGGTCTGATTGTGGATCACTACATCTGACCAGCGGGCTTCGGCATCAATACGCGTAATTGTCATTTCTCATTCCTCTCTGAGCATTCCATTTAGCTGCGGCAAGACTGCCATAATGTTCCGCTCGCGTCACTACCCGGACTGGCGAAACGCCGCCCTCCCTGACATAATCACTGTCCAAATAACCAGGGGGCAATGTGATCGACGATTTTGCAGCAGACGGCCAGCTAGCCAAAGCCATACCGGGATTTAAACCGCGCGAGCCGCAGCGCCAGATGGCGGTGGCGGTCAGCGAAGCGATTGAGGCCTCCCGGCCGCTGGTGGTGGAAGCGGGGACCGGAACCGGTAAAACCTACGCTTACCTGGCGCCAGCGCTGCGGGCGAAAAAAAAGGTGATTATCTCCACAGGGTCGAAAGCGCTGCAGGATCAGCTCTACAGCCGCGATCTGCCCACCGTCGCCAAAGCGCTCAAATTCACCGGCAAACTGGCGCTGCTCAAAGGGCGCTCCAACTACCTGTGCCTCGAACGCCTGGAACAGCAGGCGCTGGCGGGCGGCGATCTGCCGGTGCAAACCCTCAGCGACGTGATCCTCCTGCGCTCCTGGTCGAACCAAACTCAGGATGGCGATATCAGCACCTGCGCCAGCGTGGCGGAAGATTCCCAGGCCTGGCCGCTGGTCACCAGTACCAACGATAACTGCCTCGGCAGCGACTGCCCGCTGTATAAAGATTGCTTCGTGGTGAAGGCGCGTAAAAAAGCGATGGACGCCGACATAGTGGTCGTCAACCATCACCTGTTCCTTGCCGATATGGTGGTCAAAGAGAGCGGCTTTGCCGAACTGATCCCCGAGGCGGAGGTGATGATCTTCGACGAAGCCCATCAGCTGTCGGATATCGCCAGCCAGTACTTTGGCCAGTCGCTCTCCAGCCGCCAGCTGCTGGATCTGGCGAAAGACATCACTATTGCCTATCGCACCGAACTGAAAGACACTCAACAGCTGCAAAAATGCGCCGACCGCCTGGCGCAAAGCGCCCAGGATTTCCGCCTGCAGCTGGGGGACCCTGGCTACCGCGGAAACCTGCGCGAACTGCTGGCGGACAGCCACATTCAGCGGGCGCTGCTGCTGCTCGATGATGCGCTTGAACTGTGTTACGACGTCGCCAAACTCTCGCTGGGGCGCTCGGCGCTGCTCGATGCCGCCTTTGAGCGCGCCACCCTTTATCGCGGGCGCCTGAAGCGGCTGAAAGAGATCAATCAGCCGGGCTACAGTTACTGGTATGAGTGCACCTCGCGCCACTTTACCCTTGCGCTGACGCCGTTGACCGTGGCCGAGAAGTTTAAAGAGGTGATGGCGCAGAAGTCGGGGAGCTGGATCTTTACCTCGGCGACACTGTCGGTAAACGACGATCTGCACCATTTCACCGCCCGGCTGGGGATCGACGAGGCGCAGACACTGTTGCTGCCGAGCCCCTTTGACTATCAGCATCAGGCGCTGCTCTGCGTGCCGCGTAACCTACCGCTGCCGAACCAGCCCGGCGCGGCGCGCCATCTGGCGGCGATGCTCAAGCCGCTGATCGAGGCTAACGACGGTCGCTGCTTTATGCTGTGCACTTCGCACGCCATGATGCGCGATCTGGCGGAGCAGTTCCGCGCCACCATGACTCTGCCGGTGCTGCTGCAGGGCGAGACCAGTAAAGGCCAGCTTCTGCAGCAGTTCGTCAGCGCCGGCAATGCCCTGCTGGTGGCCACCAGCAGCTTCTGGGAAGGGGTCGACGTGCGCGGCGACGCGCTGTCGCTGGTGATCATTGATAAGCTGCCGTTTACCTCGCCGGACGATCCGTTGCTGAAAGCGCGGATGGAAGATTGCCGGCTGCGCGGCGGCGATCCGTTCGATGAAGTGCAGCTCCCGGACGCGGTGATCACCCTTAAGCAGGGGGTGGGCCGCCTGATCCGCGATATCGACGATCGCGGGGTGCTGGTGATCTGCGACAACCGGCTGGTGATGCGCCCCTACGGCGCGGTCTTTCTGGCCAGTCTGCCGCCGGCGCCGCGAACCCGCGATATCCGCCGGGCGGTGCGCTTTCTCGCCGTGCCGCCGGCAAGGTAATCCGCCCTGAAATGTGTTAAGCTGCGCGCCATTTTGTTAATTAGCGGTTCCCACTAGACTTCGGGCGGTGTGGCGACGGGTTGTCCGTCTGCCGGAAAACAGGCTGCCTGAAGGCCTGAACTATGTAACGAGAGCGTGACCACCCATGCGAATTTTGGCTATCGATACCGCCACAGAAGCCTGCTCCGCAGCGCTGTGGAATGATGGCACCCTTAGTGCTCATTTCGAAATTTGTCCCCGCGAACATACCCAACGTATCCTGCCG
This sequence comes from Klebsiella sp. 7-CIP_Kleb., assembly GCF_050378655.1. Taxonomy (NCBI): domain Bacteria; kingdom Pseudomonadati; phylum Pseudomonadota; class Gammaproteobacteria; order Enterobacterales; family Enterobacteriaceae; genus Klebsiella; species Klebsiella sp. 7-CIP_Kleb. The sequence continues at coordinate 922,470 of NZ_JBNRLJ010000001.1, read as the reverse complement.
CTGGTGCAGGAGGTCCTCGCCGAGAGCGGCACCACCCTGACCGAGCTGGACGCGCTGGCCTTTGGCCGCGGTCCTGGCAGCTTTACCGGCGTACGCATTGGCATCGGTATCGCTCAGGGGCTGGCGCTGGGCGCGGAGCTGCCGATGATCGGTGTTTCCACACTGGCCACCATGGCGCAGGGCGCGTGGCGCAAAACCGGCGCCACCCGCGTGCTGGCGGCGATTGACGCCCGGATGGGGGAAGTCTACTGGGCCGAGTATCAGCGCGACGAGCAGGGCGTCTGGCACGGCGAAGAGACGGAAGCGGTGCTCAAACCGGACGCGGTGGCCGAACGGCTGGCGCAGCTTTCCGGCGAATGGGCCACCGTCGGCACCGGCTGGCAGGCGTGGCCGGATCTGGCGAAAGAGAGCGGACTGACCTTAAGCAGCGGCGAAATTGAACTGCCGGCGGCAGAGGATATGCTGCCGTTAGCCTGTTATCTGCTGGCGGCAGGGAAAACCGTGGCCGTGGAGAAAGCGGAGCCGGTTTATTTGCGTAACGAGGTGGCGTGGAAGAAACTTCCGGGCCGCGAGTGAATCTCAGTAACAAGAAGACTGAGAAAAGGAGTCGCATCATGGCGGGTCAAAAACAGGGCGTTCGCTGGCTGCTGGCCGCGGCGGTTGCCGTTGCGCTGAGCGGCTGCGTATCGGTGCCGGATGCCATCAAAGGCACCAGCCCCACGCCGCAGCAGGATTTAGTGCGGGTGATGAATGCCCCGCAGCTGTACGTCGGTCAGGAAGCGCGCTTTGGCGGCAAGGTGGTCAACGTGCAGAACCAGCAGGGGAAAACCCGCTTAGAAATCGCTACCGTGCCGCTGGACAGCGGTGCGCGACCGGAACTGGGCGAACCCTCGCGCGGGCGGATCTATGCCGATGTTAACGGCTTCCTCGATCCGGTGGACTTCCGCGGTCAGCTGGTGACCGTGGTCGGGCCGATTGCCGGGGTGGTCGAAGGCAAAGTAGGCAGCACGCCCTACAAATTTATGCTGATGAACGCCACCGGCTACAAACGCTGGAACGTGGTGCAGCAGGTGGTGATGCCCCCGCAGCCGATCGACCCGTGGATGCTGGGTCCGCGCCCCTGGGGTTACGGCTATGGCGGATGGGGTTGGTACAACCCCGGCCCAGCAGAGGTCAGAAACGTTGTAACCGAATGATTTTGTTGTTTTTGTTAGTTCAAAGAAACAGCGGCCGGTCCGCTGTTTCTTTGTTTTCAGTCGAATAAGAAAAAAAATAGTGACGCGCTTCGCAACCTGCTCATTGCCTAATTAATAAACTGGTACGCTGAGTTAATATAATGTTAACAAAATGTATTTTCCAGGGGCTGTGATGACGACGAATAACTATTTCAGAGGTGATGCAGTGAAAAAGGTTTGGCTAAACCGTTATCCCGCAGATGTTCCGGCGGAGATAAATCCTGACCGCTATCAATCCCTGGTTGAACTGTTTGAACATGCCACCACCCGCTACGCCGACCAACCGGCGTTTATCAATATGGGTGAAGTGATGACCTATCGTAAGCTGGAAGAGCGCAGTCGCGCCTTCGCCGCTTACCTTCAGGAGGGCTTAGGACTACAGAAGGGCGACCGGGTGGCCCTGATGATGCCTAACCTGCTGCAGTATCCGGTGGCCCTGTTTGGCATCCTGCGCGCCGGGATGATCGTGGTTAACGTCAACCCCTTATATACCCCGCGTGAACTGGAGCATCAGCTCAACGACAGCGGCGCGGCGGCGATCGTCATCGTCTCCAACTTTGCCCATACCCTGGAAAAAGTGGTGGCGAAGACCCAGGTGAAACACGTGATCCTGACGCGCATGGGCGACCAGCTCTCCACCGCCAAAGGCACGCTGGTGAACTTTGTGGTTAAGTACATCAAGCGGCTGGTGCCGAAGTACCATCTACCGGATGCCATCTCGTTTCGCAGCGCGCTGCAGCACGGCTATCGCATGCAGTACGTGAAGCCGGAGATCGTTGCGGAAGATCTGGCGTTTCTACAGTACACCGGGGGCACCACCGGGGTGGCTAAAGGGGCGATGCTGACCCACCGCAACATGCTGGCCAACCTTGAGCAGGTCAATGCCACCTACGGCCCGCTGCTGCATCGCGGCAAAGAGTTTGTGGTCACCGCGCTGCCGCTGTATCACATTTTCGCCCTCACCATGAACTGCCTGCTGTTTATCGAGCTGGGCGGGCAGAATCTGCTGATCACCAACCCGCGCGATATCCCCGGGCTGGTGAAGGAGCTGGCGAAATATCCGTTTACCGCCATGACCGGGGTCAACACCCTGTTCAACGCCTTGCTGAACAACAAAGAGTTCCAGCAGCTTGATTTCTCCTCGCTGCACCTCTCCGCCGGCGGCGGTATGCCGGTGCAGCAGGCGGTGGCTGAGCGCTGGGTGAAACTGACCGGACAATATCTGCTGGAGGGCTACGGCCTGACCGAGTGTTCGCCGCTGGTCAGCGTCAACCCGCACGACATCGACTACCACAGCGGCAGCATTGGCCTGCCGGTGCCCTCCACTGAAGCCAAACTGGTGGACGACGACGATAACGAAGTGGCGCCGGGTCAGCCGGGCGAGCTCTGTATCAAGGGGCCGCAGGTGATGCTGGGCTACTGGCAGCGTCCTGACGCGACGGATGAGATTATTAAAGACGGCTGGTTGCACACCGGGGACATCGCGGTGATGGATGAAGAGGGATTCCTGCGCATCGTTGACCGGAAAAAAGATATGATCCTGGTGTCGGGTTTTAACGTCTATCCGAATGAAATCGAAGATGTGGTCATGCAGCACAGCGGCGTGCTTGAGGTGGCGGCCATCGGCGTGCCGTCCGGCAGCAGCGGCGAAGCGGTGAAGATCTTCGTGGTGAAGAAAGATGCCGCGTTAACCGAAGAAGCGCTGATTACGTTCTGCCGTCGCCATTTGACCGGTTACAAGGTACCGAAGCTGGTGGAATTCCGTGACGAACTGCCGAAATCCAACGTCGGGAAAATTTTGCGGCGAGAACTGCGTGACGAAGCGCGCGCTAAAGTGGACAATAAAGGCTAAGTAACGAATGAGTCGCCAGACGCCGGCTACGCCGGCGTTTTTTATGGGCGCAAGTTAAGAGAGTATGCTTTGAACTATCAGATGATCACCACCGACGATGGCCTGCGCGCTGTCTGCGAAGCGGCAAGCGCCGCCTCCGCCGTCGCTCTGGATACGGAATTTGTCCGTACCCGTACCTATTACCCGCAGCTGGGCCTGCTGCAGCTGTTCGACGGCCGCCAGGTCTCTCTGATCGATCCCTTAACGATTACCGACTGGGCGCCGATGCGCGACCTGCTGCTCAACCCGGATGTGACCAAATACCTGCATGCCGGCAGCGAAGATTTAGAAGTCTTTCTCAACGCGTTCAACCTGATGCCGCAGCCGCTGATCGACACCCAGATCCTGGCAGCCTTCTGCGGTCGGCCGATGTCCTGGGGCTTCGCCTCGATGGTGGAAGAGTATTCCGGGGTTGCGCTGGACAAAAGCGAATCCCGCACCGACTGGCTGGCGCGTCCGCTAACCGAGCGTCAGTGTGAATATGCCGCGGCCGACGTCTGGTACCTGTTGCCGATCGCCAGCCAATTAATGGCGGAGACCGATCGCGCGGGCTGGCTATCGGCGGCACTGGACGAATGCCGCCTGATGCAGCAGCGTCGCCAGGAGGTGGTCGACCCGGCCGAGGCCTGGCGCGATATCGGCAACGCCTGGCAGTTGCGTACCCGCCAGCTGGGCTGCCTGCAGCTGCTGGCGGAGTGGCGCCTGCGCAAAGCGCGGGAGCGCGACCTGGCGGTGAACTTTGTGGTGCGGGAAGAGCATCTGTGGAGCGTGGCGCGCTATATGCCCACCAGCCTCGGCGAGCTCGACAGCCTCGGGTTGTCCGGTAGCGAAATTCGCTTTCATGGCAAAACGCTGATTAGCCTGGTCGAGAAAGCACAGGCGCTGCCGGAGTCGGCCCTGCCGGCGCCGCTGCAGAATCTGATCGACATGCCGGGCTACCGCAAAGCCTTTAAAGATATTAAAGCGCTGGTGCAGGAAGTGAGCGCTGAGAAGGGCGTAAGCGCGGAGCTGCTGGCGTCGCGTCGGCAGATCAACCAGCTGTTGAACTGGCACTGGCAGCTGAAAACGCAGGCCGCTGAGCCTGAGCTGATTTCCGGTTGGCGTGGTGAGCTGATGGCCGAACGGCTGAAGAGGCTGTTAAGCGACTATCCGCGCTAGCGGACGGTCTGGTTCAGGCCATAAAAAAACCGGCGGCGCGTGGCGTAGCCGGTTTTTTTTCGGGATGGAACAGCAGGTCAGGGTTTCGACTCTTCCGTTTCGGGTAGGGTCACGTTCAGCTCAAGAATGGAAATATCACCGTCCCGCTGCTCCAGTTGCACGCTGACCATCTCCGGGTCGATCTGCACGTATTTACAGATCACTTCCAGGATATCTTTGCGCAACTGCGGCAGGTAATGCGGCTCCGCGTCCCCGCGGCGGCGCTCGGCGACGATGATTTGCAGGCGTTCTTTCGCAATATTAGCCGTGTTCTTTTTTCGCGAGAGAAAAAAGTCGAGTAAAGCCATAATTTATCCTCCGAACAGGCGTTTGAGGAATCCTTTCTTCTCTTCTTCAATGAAGCGGAAAGGGCGTTCTTCTCCGAGCAGACGTTCAACGGTATCGGCATAGGCTTTGCCTGCGTCCGACGCGGCATCGAGGATCACAGGCTCACCCTGGTTGGATGCGCGCAGGACTGACTGGTCTTCCGGGATCACGCCCACCAGGTTGATGCGCAGAATCTCCAGCACGTCTTCCATGCTCAGCATATCGCCTTTATTGACGCGGCCTGGATTGTAGCGGGTCAGTAGCAGGTGCTCTTTGATCGGCTCTTCGCCATTTTCCGCACGACGGGATTTGGAGGCGAGAATGCCAAGGATACGGTCGGAGTCGCGAACGGAGGAGACTTCCGGGTTGGTAGTGATAATGGCTTCGTCAGCGAAATAGAGCGCCATCAGCGCACCGGTCTCAATGCCTGCCGGGGAGTCACAGACGATGAAATCGAACTCCATCTTCTTCAGTTCTTCGAGAACTTTGTCGACGCCTTCGCGGGTCAGGGCGTCTTTATCCCGGGTCTGGGACGCCGGAAGAATGTAGAGGTTTTCCGTGCGCTTATCTTTGATCAGCGCCTGGTTCAATGTGGCATCGCCCTGGATGACGTTGACGAAATCATAAACGACGCGACGTTCGCAGCCCATAATCAGGTCGAGGTTACGCAGGCCGATGTCGAAGTCGATAACGACGGTTTTCTTTCCCTTCTGGGCCAAACCTGTAGCGATGGCCGCGCTGGAGGTGGTCTTGCCAACGCCCCCTTTACCCGAAGTCACAACAATAATGCGTGCCATAGAAATTCCTTGTTAAAAAGGGATTAATTTAACGGTTGAATTGTCAAAGCGCTTTCGCCTAAACGCAGGCGTGCCGCTTTGCCATAAAATTCGGCCGGGATGTTATCGCTCAGCCAATATTCCCCGGCGATGGAGACCAGCTCCGCCGCAAGGTGGGTACAAAATATCTGGGCGTCTCTGTCGCCACCGGCGCCTGCCAATGCGCGTCCTCGCATCATGCCATATACATGGATATTGCCGTCAGCGATAAGTTCCGCACCGGCACTCACATGATTTGTAACAATAAGATCACAGTGTGGCGCATAAATGCGCTGACCGGAACGTACCGGCTGATCAATCAAACGCGTTTTTGTGATCTGACTAGCAACTGGCGGCGGCGGGGCGGGTTCGGACGGTGCCGGACGAGGGGCTTTTTCTTTCCCTTCGGTTAATAACGGGATCCCGGCGCGGTCGATTTCGGTTTTCAGGCGCGGGATTTTGCATCCGCTGACGCCCATAATGCGTAAACCGGTCGCGGCGATAGCCTCGTTGACGGCGCGCCATTCGACACTCTCCTCGACGCTGGCGATATTCACCACCACCGGAGCATGGCGTAAAAAGGCGGGAGCCTGGGCGATTTTGTCTTCTAACGCCTGACGAATAACCTCGGGATTTGCATCGTGCAAATGAACGACAGATAACGTGAAGCTACTGCCTTTAAGTTCGATTGGCGTATTTGACATCCTGGCCTTACTCAATTTGCTGTTTATCGACCGCCGAAGTGCGGTGATATTCCGAAGACTAAAAGGCATGTTATAGTCACTGATATATTGAGGCAAGTGACCACGGGTCTAATTCCGAGTAAAACTATGTTTTGTGTGATCTATCGAAGTACTAAACGTGAACAAACCTATTTATACGTCGAAAAAAAGGACGATTTCTCACGCGTTCCTGACGAGCTCATGCGCGGTTTCGGCACGCCGCAAATGGCGATGCTGCTGCCGCTGGATGGGCGCAAAAAACTGGTTAACGCCGACCTTGAAAAAGTGAAACAGGCGCTAAGCGAACAGGGCTATTACCTGCAACTTCCTCCGCCATCTGAAAATCTACTAAAGAAACACCTGGCGGAACAGGGGAAACAATCCGATTAACCCACGAGGGAAAATAATGTACCAACATCATAACTGGCAGGGAGCGCTCCTGGATTATCCGGTGAGCAAAGTGGTTTGCGTCGGCAGCAATTATGCAAAGCACATCAAGGAAATGGGCAGTGCGACGCCGGAAGAGCCGGTGCTGTTTATTAAACCTGAGAGCGCGCTGTGCGATCTCCGTCAGCCGTTGGTGCTTCCTGAGGGGCTGGGTTCGGTGCATCATGAAGTGGAGCTGGCGGTGCTGATCGGCGGTACGCTGCGTCAGGCGACGGAAGAGCATGTGCTGAAAGGGATTGCCGGCTATGGCGTCGCGCTGGATCTCACCCTGCGCGACCTGCAAGCTAAAATGAAAAAGGCCGGGCAGCCGTGGGAGAAGGCCAAAGGCTTCGATAACGCCTGTCCGATTTCCGGCTTTATTCCGGCGGCCGAGTTCCACGGCGACCCGCAGAATACGCCGTTAAGTCTGAAGATTAACGGCGAAGTGCGCCAGCAGGGCACTACCGCCGACATGATCCATAAGATTGTGCCGCTGATCGCCTATATGTCGCGCTTCTTTACCCTCAAAGCCGGCGACGTGATCCTCACCGGCACCCCGGAAGGGGTGGGACCGCTGCACAGCGGCGACGAGCTGCAGGTCGGTTTCAACGGCCTGTCGCTCACCACCCGCGTACTGTAAGCGCGGTTTGCCGCCTTTTGGGGCGGCAAAACTTGCATCGTCGTGCCAGACTGGTTATAAGGTGCACCCTTAACTGGCAACGACGGACATTCCGATGAGCGAACAACCTTTCTGGCAACAAAAAACCCTGGATGACATGACCGACGCGGAGTGGGAATCGCTGTGCGACGGCTGCGGCCAGTGCTGCCTGCATAAGCTGATGGATGAAGATACCGATGAGATCTACTTCACCAACGTCGCCTGCCGTCAGCTCAATATCAAAACCTGCCAGTGCCGTAACTACGAGCGTCGCTTCGAATATGAGCCGGACTGCATCAAGCTCACTCGTGAAAATCTGCCGACCTTCGAATGGCTGCCGCCGACCTGCGCCTATCGCCTGCTGGCGGAAGGCAAACCTCTGCCGGCCTGGCACCCGCTGCTGACCGGCTCAAAAGCGGCGATGCACGGCGAACGCATCTCCGTCCGCCATATAGCGGTGCCCGAGTCCACCGTTGTCGACTGGCAGGACCATATCCTCAATCTGCCTGACAGGGCGCGGTAAGCCCGTCACGCTTTCTTCGCGTGAAACAGCCCGTTTTCACCGTCGGTTTCTTCCGCCACCCAGAAGTGAATATTGAAGCGGGCATCGTCGCTGAGTTCGACGCGGTGCCAGTACTGCGGCGGACTGGTGGCAAACTGCCCGGCATGAATCACGACTTTTTTCTCCGGCTCCGTCGCCTGTTCATTGGCAAAACCGTAATAGGTGACCGTACCTTCCATGACGCACAACTGACCGAAGACACCGGCCGCGGTGTTGTGGTGGCTCAGCAGGGCGGCGGGGACGTTCTCTTTGGTAAAGAACGGGGTGGAGCGTTTAACTTTCCAGTCTGCGGGGATCAGTAAAGATGACATGTGAGCTCCTGTGGGGTTATAAAAGATGTATTTAATATGCACCTTTTGGTGTCTGTGGTCAACCACGGACAGGAAACGATTCAGTGATGAACGGCAGGCACAAAAAAACGCCCCGTAGGGCGTTTCAGTGTGCGGTACTCGCTGCGGCTTAGCGGCCAAACAGATCGCGCTTTTTGGCTTTAAAAGGCTGAGCAACGATCACCAGGATAGCGACCACCAGATAAGCCGCGAAAATCCCCACCAGCCATTGCGGCATCTCCAGCGACAGGAACTGCCACTGGCGTACCGAACAGTCGCCGGACGCGACAAACACCTGCGGCAACCATTTATCCAGCGGCAGCCAGCTCGGGAAACGGGCGGCGAAATCGCAGGTCTGGAACGGCGATGGGTGCAGCTGAATCATCGTATGTTCCCACGCCAGCTGTAGCCCACGTACCGCGCTGTACAGCCAAATCAGCATGGCGACATAGCGCAGCGGCGTTTTAGGGGCGATAGCGCCCACCAGCCCCGCGCCCATGATGCCAAACAGGGCGCAGCGTTCATAAATGCACATCACGCACGGCTGCAGCAGCATCACGTGCTGGAACCACAGCGCGACGAGTTCGAGAATGAACGCGGTCAAGGCCATCAGCAGCCAGGCGCCGCGTCCCCGCGAGCACTGGTTTAAATATTGCAACATAATCATTTCCCTGGAAGATGCTAAATCATGGCAGTGTAAACGAAAACCGTACCGACGCCAGCGGCCCGGCGGAAAATATTACGTAACTGGTTATTGAATCGCCCGGGCGAACCCGGGCGACGCGTGGATCACGGCAGGGTGGGGGTAACCAGCCAGCCGTGAGCCAGCAACCATTCGGTGACCGGCATCAGGGTGAACTCGACGCACAGCAGGCCGACCAGCGTCAGTACGAGGGTGTAGGGCAGGGCCATCCACACCATGCGGCCATAGGAGAGTCGGATAAGCGGCGCCAGCGCGGAAGTCAGCAGGAACAGGAATGCCGCCTGGCCGTTCGGGGTGGCCACTGACGGCAGGTTGGTGCCGGTGTTGATTGCCACCGCCAGCATCTCAAACTGCTTCAGGCTGATGGCGCCATGCTCGAGGGCGGTTTTCGCTTCGTTGATGTAGACCGTGCCGACAAAAACGTTATCCGAGATGGACGACAGCAGGCCGTTAAACAGATAAAACAGCGACAGCTGCGCGTGCGGAGAGGCCTGCAGAACAAACTCGATGACCGGCGTGAACAGCTGCTGGTCGATGATCACCGCCACTACGGCAAAGAACACCGTGAGCAGCGCGGTGAAGGGCAACGCCTCGGTGAACGCTTTGCCAATCGCGTGCTCATCGGTCACCCCGGTAAAGGTGGTGGCGAGGATGATCACCGACAGGCCAATCAGGCCGACCTCAGCCAGGTGAAAAGCGAGGGCGACGATCAGCCAAACGCCAATGAGCGCCTGGGCAATCAGCCGTAGCCGCTCCTGACGACTGCGCTGGGCGCGGCTGCGATCGTCAAACTCCTGCAGCACCTTGCGCACCGTCGGCGGCAGCGGTTCGCCGTAGCCAAACAGGCGATACTTTTCCACCAGCAGACAGGTTAACAGACCGCAGACCATCACCGGCAGGGTGACGGGCGCCATGCGGAGAAAGAACTCGCCAAAATGCCAGCCCGCCGCTTTGGCGATAATCAGGTTTTGCGGTTCGCCTACCATGGTCATGACGCCGCCGAGCGCGGTCCCGACGCCGGCGTGCATCATCAGGCTGCGTAGAAAGCCGCGGAACTGCTCCAGCACCTCGCGGTAGTGTTGCTCGATATGGCTGTCGTCGAGCAGGTCGCTATCGTCCGGGCGCGCCGAGGCGACGCGGTGATAGATGCCGTAGAACCCGACGGCGACGCTTATCACCACCGCCACCACCGTCAGCGCATCGAGAAAGGCGGAGAGGAAGGCAGCGGCCAGGCAGAAGGCCAGCGACAGCAGCATCTTGCTGCGGATCCCTAACAGCAGGCGCGTAAAGACAAACAGCAGCAGCTGCTTCATAAAGTAGATGCCCGCCACCATAAACATCAGCAGAAGCAGCACTTCCAGGTTGCTGGCGATCTCTTCCCGCACGTGCGCTGGGCTGGTCATGCCGATCAGCAGCGCCTCGATAGCCAGCAGGCCACCCGGCAGCAGCGGATAGCACTTCAGCGCCATGGCGAGGGTAAAGATAAACTCAACCACCAGCAGCCAGCCGGCGACAAATGGCGCCACGGCGAACACCAGCGGATTGATGATTAAGAAAATGATTAATGCCAGCTTGTACCAGTCAGGCGACTGGCCAAGAAAATTGCGCCACAGCGCGCGGCCATAAGAAATTTCCACGACAGAATCCTTCCCCGTCAATTAGTGCATGATTTTGTGCGTAACTATTGGCAAGAGTACCAGTTGAGCAAAATGAGAAGCAACTTTCTTCGCAGCGCGGCGGCGGTTACGGGAGATAAGGAAAAGCGTAAAGTAAAAACGGAAAATGAAACGGCGATCCCTTTTTAATTCACTTGCGATGCTATCTGCGCTATAGCGGCTCTGGTATGATGAGTGCAATTGCAACAATGTGTAATGGAAATATTATTATGGTCATTAAGGCGCAGAGCCCTGCGGGTTTCGCGGAAGAGTATATCATTGAGAGCATCTGGAATAACCGCTTCCCACCTGGATCGATTCTCCCCGCTGAACGCGAGCTTTCTGAGCTGATCGGTGTCACCCGCACCACGCTGCGCGAAGTGTTGCAGCGTCTGGCGCGTGACGGCTGGTTGACCATTCAGCACGGCAAACCCACCAAAGTGAACAACTTCTGGGAGACCTCCGGGCTGAATATCCTTGAAACACTGGCGCGTCTCGATCACGACAGCGTCCCCCAGTTGATTGATAACCTGCTCTCCGTGCGCACCAATATTTCCACGATTTTTATTCGCACCGCGTTCCGTCAGCATCCGGATAAAGCGCTGGCGGTGCTGGACAGCGCCCGGGAAGTGGAAGATCACGCCGACGCCTTCGCCGATCTCGATTACAACATTTTCCGCGGTCTGGCTTTCGCCTCCGGCAACCCGATTTATGGCCTGATCCTCAACGGCATGAAGGGGCTATATACCCGCATCGGCCGCCACTACTTCTCCAGCCCGGAAGCGCGCAGCCTGGCGCTGGGCTTTTATCATCAGCTGGCGAAGGTGTGCGAAGGCGGCCTGCACGATCAGGTGTATGAGCTGGTTCGTCGCTACGGCCATGACAGCGGCGAGATCTGGCACCGGATGCAGAAATCGCTGCCCGGCGATTTAGCCATGAATGTGCGTTAAGCCGGCTATTCGCGATCGATAAATAAAATAAGGGGGCCGATGGCCCCCTTCGTCGTTTTAACGTCCCGCAATGCTATAGCGCGTTTGGCCGTGCCGGGCAGCGGTCCAGCAGCTCAATGCTGCCGTCGGCGTTCTGCTGCTCCAGCAGCACATCGAACCCCCACAGACGATGCACATGTTTCAGTACTTCGCGCCGCCCTTTGTCCAGCGGGACGCGGTTGTGCGGCACATAGCGCAACGTCAGCGAGCGGTCGCCGCGCAGGTCAACGTTCCACACCTGGATATTCGGCTCGAGATTGCTGAGGTTATATTGCGCCGAGAGCTTGTTGCGGATTTCGCGATAGCCCTCTTCGTTGTGGATCGCCGAGATCTCGAGATAATTGTTGTGATCGTCGTCGAGCACGGTAAAGAAGCGGAAATCGCGCATGATCTTCGGCGACAGGAACTGGCTGATAAAGCTCTCATCCTTGAAGTCGCGCATGGCGAAATGCAGCGTTTCCAGCCAGTCGGAACCAGCGATATCCGGGAACCAGTACTTGTCCTCTTCGGTAGGCGACTGGCAGATGCGCTTGATGTCCTGGAACATGGCGAACCCCAGCGCGTAGGGGTTAATCCCGCTGTACCACGGACTGTTGTACGGCGGCTGGAACACCACGTTCGTGTGGCTGTGGAGAAACTCCAGCATAAAGCGTTCGGTCACTTTCCCTTCATCATAGAGATGGTTGAGGATGGTGTAGTGCCAGAAAGTGGCCCACCCCTCGTTCATCACCTGGGTCTGTTTCTGCGGGTAGAAATACTGGCTGACTTTGCGCACGATGCGCAGGATCTCGCGCTGCCACGATTCCAGCAGCGGGGCGTTCTTCTCCATAAAGTACAGCAGGTTCTCCTGCGGTTCGGAAGGGTAGCGGCGGGCGGACTCAATCGCCTTCTCCTCTTCGCGCTTCGGCAGGGTACGCCACAGCATATTCACCTGGCTCTGCAGATACTCTTCCCGGCTTTTCTGCCGCGCCTTCTCCTCCTGCAGAGAGATTTTTTGCGGACGTTTATAGCGGTCGACGCCGTAGTTCATCAGCGCGTGGCAGGAGTCGAGCAGTTTCTCCACTTCGTCGACGCCATAGCGCTCTTCGCACTCGGTAATGTATTTGCGGGCGAAAATCAGGTAGTCGATGATTGAGCTGGCGTCGGTCCAGCTGCGAAACAGGTAATTGTTTTTGAAGAACGAGTTATGCCCGTAGCAGGCGTGCGCCATCACCAGCGCCTGCATGGTGATGGTATTTTCTTCCATCAGATAAGCGATGCAGGGATTAGAATTGATGACGATCTCATACGCCAGGCCCTGCTGGCCGTGCTTATAGGCCTGCTCGGTCTCAATGAATTTTTTGCCGAACGACCAGTGCGGATAGTTGATGGGCATGCCGACGCTGGAGTAGGCGTCCATCATCTGTTCGGAAGTAATGACTTCGATCTGGTGCGGGTAGGTGTCAAGACGATAGAGCTTAGCGACCCGGTCCACTTCGGCCAGGTAGGTCTCCAGTAACTCGAACGTCCAGTCGGGTCCATCGCTTAAACGGGTGGTGTCCCTGTTCATGGAGTCAATCGTAGCCATTAGCGCGCCCTCGTTGTTGTTGGTTTTCTCTGAACGGAAAACCTCTAAACAAGCATAGAACACCGCACAGCAAACTGTGTTGTCAGCCAATCGCTTTTCTTCGCGATTTCCCCATCTCAAAGCCGTTTTTTGCGCTTATTTGCAGAATTAAATGCTGGGTAAAAATAAAGCGCAGCATGAGATCGTAAATCTTACAGCTCAGGACTGGTGCGGTTTGCTGTGAGTTAAGTCACCATAAATAAAGCGTATGTTGAATAATATTTTCAACTGAGTTATCAATTTGTAATTAGATGATTGTTCTTTAACTGTTACGGAGTTGCTATGCGTGTCGTCATACTGGGAAGTGGGGTGGTTGGGGTAGCCAGCGCGTGGTATTTGAGTCAGGCGGGTCATGAGGTGACGGTCATCGACCGTCAGCCCGGTCCGGCAGAGGAGACCAGCGCGGCCAACGCCGGGCAGATATCTCCCGGCTATGCGGCGCCGTGGGCGGCGCCGGGAGTGCCGCTGAAGGCGATCAAATGGATGTTCCAGCGCCATGCGCCGCTGGCGATCGGCCTTGACGGCACATCGTTCCAGCTGAAGTGGATGTGGCAGATGCTGCGCAACTGCGACACCCGCCACTATATGGAGAACAAAGGCCGGATGGTGCGCCTGGCGGAGTACAGCCGCGACTGCCTGAAGGCGCTGCGCGACACCACCGGCATTCAGTATGAAGGGCGTCAGGGCGGGACGCTGCAGCTGTTCCGTACCGCCAAACAGTATGAAAACGCCACCCGCGACATCGCGGTACTGGAGGACGCCGGCGTGCCCTATCAGTTGCTGGAGGCGAAGCGGCTGGCGGAAGTGGAGCCCGCGCTGGCGGAGGTTAGCCACAAACTGACCGGCGGTCTGCGTCTGCCAAACGATGAAACCGGCGACTGCCAGCTGTTTACCACCCGTCTGGCGGCGATGGCGGAACAGGCCGGGGTCACCTTCCGCTTTAACACCGCGGTGGACGCCCTGCTGCAGGAGGGCGATCGCATTGCCGGGGTGAAATGCGGCGATGAGATTATCAAGGGCGACGCCTATGTCATGGCCTTTGGCTCTTACTCGACGGCGATGCTCAAGGGGCTGGTGGATATTCCGGTCTACCCGCTGAAAGGCTATTCGTTAACCATCCCGATTGCCCAGGAAGACGGCGCGCCGGTTTCCACTATCCTTGATGAGACGTATAAAATCGCCATCACCCGTTTCGATCAGCGCATTCGCGTCGGCGGTATGGCCGAGATCGTCGGTTTTAATAAAGCGCTGCTGCAGCCGCGTCGCGAAACCCTGGAGATGGTGGTGCGCGATCTGTTCCCGCGCGGCGGCCACGTTGAGCAGGCCACCTTCTGGACCGGCCTGCGGCCGATGACGCCGGACGGCACGCCGGTGGTCGGGCGCACGGCGTTTAAAAACCTGTGGCTCAACACCGGCCACGGCACGCTTGGCTGGACCATGGCCTGCGGCTCCGGGCAGCTTATCAGCGATCTGATCTCCGGCCGCACGCCGGCGATCCCTTACGACGATCTGGCTGTCGCCCGCTATAGCCCCGGGTTTACCCCGGCGCGTCCGCAGCATCTGCATGGCGCACACAACTAAGGAGCTTGCATGACCCGTCCGGTAGTGGCCAGTATCGACTTGCTGGCCTTGCGGCAGAATTTACAGATAGTGCGTCGCGCGGCCCCCGGGTCGCGCCTGTGGGCGGTGGTCAAAGCAAATGCTTATGGCCATGGCGTGGCGCGGGTATGGAGTGCGTTAAGCGCGGCGGATGGTTTCGCCTTGCTCAACCTGGAAGAGGCGATCCTGCTGCGCGAGCAGGGCTGGAAAGGGCCGATCCTGTTGCTGGAGGGCTTCTTCCATGCCGATGAGCTGGCGGTGCTGGATCAATATCGCTTAACCACCAGCGTCCACAGCAACTGGCAGATTAAGGCGCTGCAGCAGGCGAAGCTGCGCGCGCCGCTGGATATCTATCTCAAGGTGAACAGCGGTATGAACCGGCTGGGCTTTATGCCGGAGCGGGTGCATACCGTCTGGCAGCAGCTGCGGGCGATAAGCAACGTCGGCGAGATGACGCTGATGTCGCACTTCGCGGAGGCGGAGAACCCGCAGGGGATTGTTGAGCCGATGCGCCGGATCGAACAGGCGGCGGAGGGGCTGGATTGCCCACGCTCGCTGGCCAACTCGGCGGCGACGCTCTGGCATCCGGAAGCGCATTTTGACTGGGTTCGTCCCGGCATCGTGCTGTATGGCGCATCGCCCTCCGGGCAGTGGCAGGATATCGCGAACACCGGCCTGAAGCCGGTGATGACCCTGCGCAGCGAAATCATCGCCGTGCAGAACCTGCGCCCCGGCGAAGCGATTGGCTATGGCGGCCTGTATCGCACCACCCAGGAGCAGCGGATCGGCATCGTCGCCTGCGGCTATGCCGACGGCTACCCACGGGTAGCGCCGAGCGGCACGCCGGTGCTGGTGGACGGCGTACGCACCACCACCGTCGGGCGCGTGTCGATGGATATGTTGGCGGTCGATTTAACGCCCTGTCCGCAGGCCGGGATCGGCGCGCCGGTCGAACTGTGGGGCAAAGAGATTAAAATCGACGACGTGGCGGCCAGCTGCGGCACCGTCGGCTATGAGCTGATGTGCGCCCTGGCGCCGCGGGTGCCGGTTGTGACCCTGTAACCTGTTCCGGGGCGGATCACTCCGCCTCGTCTTCCGCGACCCGTACCCCTACCTTCAGCACGTGATCGTTCTCTTTTTCCGCGACTGTCCATACCATCCCGGCGAACTCCACCTGGTCGCCCACCACCGGCGCGGCGCCCAGCAGCTGCTGCACCACTTCCCCCAGCGACTGCTGATGTTCGCGGAACTCCTCTCCGCCGTCGAGGCCGTAGATTTGCGCCACATCGGCGAAGCGGGCCTCGGCATCAAGTATAAAGTCGCCGAAAAAACGCTGATCGAGCGCCACCGGCGGCGACTGGCTGAACATTTTGCCCAGCGCCGGCAGGTCGTGCTCGCGGCCAATGACGCACAGGATATCGCCTTCCCGCAGGCGGGTGCTGCCGGTGGGGTGCAGCAGGGCATTGTTGCGAAACAGGGCGGCAATCCGCGTCTCCGGCGGCATATGCAGGTCGCGCAGCGCCGCGCCGATGCACCATTTATCGGCGCCCAGCTGGTAGACAAACTGCTCCCACGGGTTTTCCGGGTGAATATCCAGCCCGACGCGGGAGATGGGCCAGCTGACGGGCGGCACCACCACTTTGGCTTTTTTCGCCGCCCACGATAGCGATGTGCCCTGGAGCAGAAGCGACACCAGCACCACGAAGAAGGCGACATTGAAGAACAGGCGGGCGTTGTCCAGGCCGGCCATCATCGGGAACACCGCGAGAATAATCGGCACCGCGCCGCGCAGGCCGACCCAGCTGATAAATACCCGTTCGCGGAGGTTGAACCCGCGGAACGGCAGCAGACCGGCAAATACCGACAGCGGACGGGCAATGAAAATCATCCACATCGACAGCAACAGCGCCGGGATAGCGATCGGCAGCAGGTCGGAGGGCGTCACCAGCAGGCCCAGCACCAGGAACATGGCGATTTGCGCCAGCCACGCCAGACCGTCGAAGTTCTGCAGGATACCGTGCCGGTTGCGGATAGGCCGGTTGCCCAGCAGAAAGCCGCAGAGATAGACGGCGAGGATACCGCTGCCGTCGAGGGTAGTGGTGACGGCGAAAATCATGATCCCGCCGCTCAGCGCCAGCAGCGGATAGAGCCCGGCGGGCAGCACGATGCGGTTGATCATCTGCAGCAGCAGGTAGCCGCCGCCGAGGCCGATGGCGATCCCGAGACCGAACTGTTGAATGATATGCACGGCGAACATCCAGCTGAGGCCGGTCTGGTGCTGCTGGATCATTTCGATCAGGGTGATGGTCAGGAAGACCGCCATCGGGTCGTTACTGCCTGACTCAATCTCCAGCGTCGAGCCGACGCGCTCGTTGAGCCCCTTGCCGCCGAGCAGCGAGAAGACCGCCGCGGCGTCGGTGGAGCCGACAATGGCGCCGATCAGCAGGCCTTCGATCATATCCAGTTTGAACAGCCAGGCCGCCATCATCCCGGTCAGCGCCGAGGTGATCAGCACCCCGACCGTCGCCAGCGACAGCGCTGGCCACAGCGCGACGCGAAAGGAGCTGGCCTGGGTGCGCATCCCGCCGTCCAGCAGGATCACCGCCAGCGCCAGGTTACTCACCATGTAGGCGAAGGGGTAGTTGTCGAAGGGGATGCCGCCGATGCCGTCAATGCCTGCCAGCATCCCGATGGCCAGAAAGATGACCAGAATCGGGATGCCAAGGCGCGAAGAAAAGGAGCTCAATAAGATACTGCAGGTTACTAAAACAGAACCCAGAATAAACAGACTAATGACCGCAGCGGCGTCCAATGTTCACGTACTCCCTGACTGGCGTGAAAAAATGGCTAAAAGTGACACTATTTTAACAATTCGCAGGGAATCCGCCTATGCGTCTGGGAAATTTATTCTGCCAGCACCGGGTGGCCGCTGATTGTCAGGGTGGTGGCTGATGGCTGGTTGACCAGCCGCGCGCGCGCGCCCAGCGGCAGGGTCACCGTGCGCTGCTCGTGGCCAAACTCCAGTCCGCTTATCAGCGGTACAGAGAGCTGCTGGCGCAGATAATCAAACACCTGCGGCAGGTCATATCCCACGTCATAGTCGTTCGGCGCGCCGCCGGTGAAGCTGCCGAAGATCACCGCCTTCTGCGCCGCCAGTACGCCGCTGTGCAACAGCTGAAGCAGCATGCGTTCGACGCGGAACGGGTGCTCATTGATATCCTCCACCACCAGGATGCCGTCGCGGATCGCCGGCAGCCACGGGGTACCGATAAGCGAAGTCAGCATCGCCAGATTCCCGCCCCACAGGGTGCCTTCCACCCGGCAGTTCGGCCCTTCGCCCGGCCATTCGAGGGTGAATTCAGGCTGGCGCAGCGCCTGCCAGAAATGCTGTTCGGTAAACGGATCGAGGGTCTCCGCGCCGAAGTTCCCTGCGAGCATCGGCCCGCTGAAGGTGACGACGTTGCCCATGGCCAGCAGGCCCGACTGGATGACGGTGAAATCGCTGTGGCCGCAAATCAGCAACGGGTCACGCTGCTGGCGGGCAATCAGCCCCTGCCAGTCGATATGCGGCAGCAGGCGGCTGGCGCCGTAGCCGCCGCGCACCGCGAGAACGATCCGGTTGCGGCCCGGCAACTGGGCAAGCTGGTTAATATCGGCCAGCCGTTCATGTTCAGTTCCGGCGAAACGCTGCTGCCGACGGGGAATGACCTGCTGGTGGGCCACCTCGTGCCCGGCCTGCTGCAGACGCTCGACGCCGCGGGCCGCCGCCTGCTGGTTGATGCAATAACCGGATGGCGCGACCAGATAAAACTGAGACATGATAATTCCTTGCTATGAATGAAAGGGTTATGATGCCGCCTGGAATGGCGATTGTCATCTCCAGGTGGCTAACTTCAATCCGCACCCGTCATCCATCAGGCTGTCGGCGGGCGGGGGACGTACCGCTGCCGTCGTTCTGCAGCATGATGGCGTTTGGGTAGATAAGGATAGATGTGTGAAATTGAGATGGTTGCTTATTTTAGTCGTTTTTCTGGCCGGTTGTAGTTCGAAACATGATTACACCAATCCACCGTGGAACCCCGAGGTCCCGGTGAAGCGGGCGATGCAGTGGATGCCGATCAGTGAAAAAGCCGGCGCCGCCTGGGGCGTGGATCCGCAGCTGATCACGGCGATCATTGCCATCGAGTCGGGCGGTAATCCTGCGGTAGTGAGTAAATCCGGCGCCGTCGGGCTGATGCAGCTTAAGCCGTCGACCTCCGGACGCGATGTTTACCGGCGGATGGGCTGGCGCGGCGAGCCGTCGGTCAGTGAGCTGAAAAACCCGGAACGGAATATCTCGATGGGGGCCGCCTATCTGAGCATTCTGGAGAATGGTCCGCTGGCGGGGATCAAAGACCCGCAGGTGATGCGCTATGCGGTGGTGGTCTCCTATGCCAACGGCGCTGGCGCGCTGCTGCGCACCTTCTCGTCAAACCGGCAGGACGCCATCGAGGAGATTAACGACCTCGACGCCGATGAGTTCTTCGAGCATGTGGCGAAAAAACACCCGGCTCCGCAGGCGCCGCGCTATATCTGGAAGCTGCAGAAAGCGCTGGACGCCATGTAACCTTACCTTCGCCCCGCCGGCCTGGCGGGGTCCTAATCCTCTGTGCGCAGCGACGTGATAACGCTAATCGGCGCTATTAACGCTTTATATTCCCGGTAGCGCTCGGGAAGCGATTCCACGCCGTTTACCGCCACGCAGAGCATGGCCGTCGCGTCATCCTCCTGCGCGCCTTTATACGCTAACGTTTCTCGTAACGCATTGATGCAGGCATGGGCGTCATGATGCGAAATGCCGTTGATATCGAGACGAATGGTTTTGCTAATGGCCTCTATCCATAATCCGCCCCACAGAACGCAACCCGAGGGCATGAGCAGGCAACTGAAGATGCTGTAAGCGGTGAGGTCGAGCCAGATAAAGGTCTTACTGGCAACGATAACGCCGAGGGCGACCGAAGGGATGCTGATGGCCAGCATATTCCATCCGCGGCGCAGCGGACTTAAGGCTAAACCCGCACTTGCTATCTGTTCCTGCCAGAGGTTACGTCCGGCGATACTCAGGCTGCAGGGCAGATCTTCATGACACGGCTTTCGCACCGCAAAATGGTCAAATAGTATGCTTTCAATGACGTTCATTTCGTGGTTTGCATAGCGTCCGTTAGCCAAAACCTGCCCGGGCTCCGGGACCCACAGATGCTTATTACTGAGTAAGCTGAACATTGCCAGCTGAATCACCCGGGTCCCTTCTCCGGTCAGCCACGCCAGCAGCCAGGGGCTAACCTCCATCGCGTGCGGCTGGGGCTGAGCCGCTGGCCGCGACAGGATAATCATTATACCAATAGCAATATAGATACCCGGGACGATAAGTATAAAACCGCCGAGAAACAGCAGTGGATGCAGATGCATTATAAAATTCCACATACCATCCCCTCGTTAATCCAGCCTCTGCAGACAAAAGGGATACTTAATAAGGTTGATGATTTTTACATATTCAGCAAATCTTTCGGGAAGCAGGGCGGTTTTACCGATCGCCACGCAATAATCGGCGTTTTCATCGGTCAGGGTATCTGAGTCAGCAATAAGCGTCTCCTTCAGGGTATCAATATAGTGATGAAAGATATTAACGGCGATCCCTTCCCGGTCCAGCCGGGTGGCATTTAAGGTGATGCATAACAGCCACAGCCACCACAGGCCGGAAACCATCCCCATTGTCAGCCAGCTGAACACGCTGGAGTGAATTATCGCCTGATTATCAAAAAGCGTTTTCCAGGCGAGCGCGGCGATCAATAGCAGGGAGGGCGCGGCAATCAATATCATATTCCACGTTTGGTGCGTCGGGCTGAGCCGCAGCCCTTGGCAGTGAGGATCGGTCGCCCAGTGGTTCTTTTCGGCGACGTGCAGAGAAAGCGGCAGATCCTGGTCACTGGATTTTGGCGTAGCGAAATGGTCAAACAGTATTTTTTCCACACAGGTCATTTTGCATTCTGCGTACTGCTGATTGGCGCAGAGTTGAATATTGTCCGCAGAATGGATGAGAGTGACATAGTTTTTTCTTAACAGCCTGAACATGGCCAGCTGAATGACGCTGGTGGCGCTATTACGTAGCCAGGCTAAAAAAGAGGGTGAGATAGAATAGGGCGCCGGAACGGCTGTGGTATTTTCAGTAGGGCGGGTCTTCGCAATAATTATATTTACCAGAATATATATCACTGTGGTGGATAATATATGGTAACCCATAAATGATAACGGATGTAAATTGGTGAGATAGCTAATGACAGGGTTCACTTTTATTCCTTGTGAGCGTCCTAACCTGTTTTCGCCAGCATATTAAGTCCTCTCATCACAGGGGGGCAAGTGAAATAATGGCCTGGCATCTTTAAGTTAATATTAGCCATCAAAGCGTGACGTCACCTGTTAACGAAAGCCTCCGCCGTCACGGGCGGAGGCTTATCTTTACGCTGTCAGTTAAAAGTCGTAGCCCACGGTGGCCATGACGCTGCGCTCTGCTCCCCAGTAGCAGTTGCCGGTGCCGTAGCAGCCGGAAACGTATTCACGATTGCCGATATTGTTGGCGTTGACCTGCACATAAGCGCCTTTCAGCCCCGGCGACCAGACGCCGAGGTCAGCCCGCATCATGGCGTCCATCAGCGTGACCGACGGCAGCCGCGCGGTGTTGGCATCATCCGCCCACTGTTTACCAATGTAGCGGACGCCGGCGCCCAGCGAGATCCCCGCCGGAAACTGATAGCGCGCCCAGAAGGAGGCCATCTGATCCGGGGTCAGCTGCGGCGTGTTGTTGTCGGTACCGTCCTTAGTGTCCTGGAAGCGCAGACGATTCCAGGTATACGAGGCGAGGGTGCTCAGCTGCGGGGTGATCTGGTGGTGCGCTTCCAGCTCAACCCCCTGGGAATGGACCTTACCCGCCGGAATATAGGTGGCGGTGGCGATGTTGGGGTCGCGGGTGGCGACATCCTTTTGCATCAGATCGTAAATCGCGATGCTATAGAGGTCGCTGCTGCCCGGCGGCTGGAACTTCAGGCCGGCTTCGACCTGTTCGGCGGTGGTCGGTTTCAACGGTTTGCCGTCAGCGCCGGGCAGCATCGCCGGGGTAATCGCCTGGCTGTAGCTCAGGTAGGGCGAAAGACCGTTGTCCAGGGCGTACAACAGCGAGGCGCGGCCGCTGATATGGTCGTCTGAACGGCGGTTTGAGGTGCCCAGGGTATCGCTGACCTGCTGGGAAACGATGCGGTCATAGCGGGCGGAAACATCCACATGCCAGCGGTCCCAGACCATCTCATCCTGCAGATACAGCCCGGTCTGGTAATAACGGCGATTATTATCATCGCTGTAGGTCACGGTATGCCCGGTCTGGGCGGTATAGCCGGTAAACGGGTTAAGGGGCGCCGCGCCGCCGGCGCCGGTCCACAGATCGTTGCGAAAGCGATGGTATTCAGCGCCGAGGATCAGGGTATGCGCCAGATCGCCAGTATTGAAATCGGCGCGCAGGCGGTTATCGGTTGACCAGCCGTCCAGCGAACCGCGCGAGCCGCTGTAGCCGCGAGCCAGCATGTCGCTGTCATCTATCCAGCCGACCTGGTAGACCTGATCGAGGGAGACGTTGGTGTGGGTGTAGCTTCCCGCGGAATAGACCGACCAGACATCGGTGAACTGGTGGTCAAACTCATAGCTGTAGATCTGCTGGCGGCGCTGATAGCCATCTCCCGGATCGCCCTCGTTGGTGCTGGTGGAGAGCTTACGGCCATTGTGCGCGTAGCGGGTGCCGTCCAGCGGCAAAGAGCCATGATAGCCACCGGAAGGATCTTTTTGCAGATAGGCGCGTAGCAGCAGCGAGGTATCGCTGTCCGGCTGCCACAGCAGGGAAGGTGAAATGGCGTAGCGCTCTTCGCGGGTATGGTCATACTGCGTGTCGCTGCTGCGGGTCATACCGATCAGCCGCCATGCCCACTGCTCATTGATGGCGTCGGTGTAATCGAAGGCCGCGCCTTTGGTATTTTGCGTCCCGCCAGTCAGGCGGACGTGGCCCTGCTGACTGAACTGCGGGCGCTTGGAGGTCAGGTTGACCACGCCGCCCGGCACGCTCTGCCCGTAGAGCGCGGAGGAGGGGCCGCGGATTACATCGACGCGTTCGATAAACCACGGGTCGATCTGCACCACGTTATGGCTGCCGCCGTCGCTCATCAGACGCATGCCGTCGAGGAACAGGTTATCGACGTCGCCGCCGTGGTAGCCGCGCAGGGAGATGGCGTCAAACCGGGTGGCGCCGCCGCCGAAGCTGGAGTAGACCCCCGGGGTATATTCCAGCGCCTGGCTGATGGTATTCGCGCCCTGATCCGCCATCTGCTGGTGGGTGACAACCGACACCGACTGGGCGGTGGTGATTAACGGCTGGTCGGTTTTTGTCGCCCCGAGCGAGGTGCTGGCGCTATAGCCTTCAGTCGGCGCGCTGGCGGATGCCGGCGGGCTGGCCGTCACCACCACCGTCTCTTCGGCCTGCGCGGTGAAGGGAAGTGCGACCGCGAGGGCGTACAGCAGCCCCGGGCGTTTGCGAGAAATAGCCACGTTCATAAGATCATCCTGAACCTGCGCGGTCTGGTACTCCTGTACGCCGCCGCGGGAAAAACGAATCTATCATTATTCGTTAAAAAGTAATGCGAATTATTATTGTTTGTATTTATGCAATCAAGCGAAAAGGTGATCTGTTCAGCGCGAGGGGATGGAGAAGGGTTTCCCGCGAGCCGCAGAATGGGCCTGCGCGGGACGGTAGTGAGCAGGGAGACCGCTTCCCCCTACCGATTTTGGTAGGGGGCGGCAAAGCGTCAGGAGCCGGTCTTTTGCGGTTCCGCAGGGGCGGGGTCGTTAGCCGCGGGCGCCGCAACAGGTTTGTCCTGCGGTGAAGGCGTTGTCGCCGGACGGTTAGCAGGCAGCGCATCGCAGGGTTTCTCCTGCGGGCAGATCAGATCCAGCATCTTAAGGGTGACGCCGTTGGTCCAGCCAAAGCCGTCCTGCAGTGGATATTCCCCACCGCCGCCACCGGTGCCGGTCGAACTCACATCATACTTCTCCACCAGCTTTTGTTTGCTGTCATAGGTATGCTGCACATTGGTCAGGAAGCGCCAGGTGACCTCCATGGCGATCTTCTGCTGGCCATAGTTTTGCAGCCCCTCGACGGCCACCCACTGCAGCGGCGCCCAGCCGTTGGGGGCGTCCCACTGCTGGCCGCTGTTGACGGTGGTGGTGGTCAGCCCGCCGGGTTTGAGCAGCCGCGACTCGGCGGCGGCCGCCACTTTCGTCGCTCGCTCGCGCGACGCGGCATTGACGTACAGCGGGAACAGCGCCGCGGCGGTCAGCTGATTGCGCACCTTGTGGGTTTTCAGATCGTAATCGGCGTACCACCCCTCTTTTTCATTCCACAGGTATTTCTCGATAGCCTGCTGGCGGGCGTTAGCCAGCGCGTCGTACCGGGTAGCGCCGGCGCTGTCCCCCGCTGCTTTACTGGCGCGGGCGAGGGTTTTCTCCAGATGGAACATCAGGGCATTGAGATCGACCGGGATAATCGAGGTGGTGCGAATGGTGGCGAGCTGCTGCGGATTGTCCATCCAGCGGGAGCTGAAATCCCAGCCGGAAGCGGCGGCGGAGCGCAGGTCGCGATAGATCTCGGTGGCCGGACGATTCGGGTTGCTTTTGGCGGTTTTGACGTCGTCAAGCCAGGACTCGGGACGTGGGGTGTCGTTATCGTCCCAGTAGCGGTTGAGCAGCGCGCCATCCGCCATCCGCACTGCCCGTTTGTCGGCGCTGCCGGGTGCCAGCGCGTCCGCCCCGGCCATCCAGTAGCGATACTCTTTCTCCAGCTGCGGCTGGTAGGTTTTCAGCACCTGGTCGCCATCGTGCGTCGCCAGCAGGCTTACCATAAAGGAGAAGAAGGGGGGCTGCGAACGGCTGAGGTAATAGGTGCGGTTACCGTTGGGGATATGGCCCCAGGTGTCAATTTCCGCAGCGAAGTTGGCGACCATATCTTCGACTTTATCCCAGTGACCGCTTTCGGCAAGACCCAGCATGGTGAAATAGCTGTCCCAGTAATAGACTTCGCGAAAGCGTCCTCCGGGGACCACGTAGGGCTTAGGCAGCGGCAGAAGCGAGTCCCACTTTTCCACCTCGACGGTGCTGCGGGTCAGGACCGGCCACAGGCCGTCGATATGCTGACGCAGGGTTTGCCCTTTGGGCGGCACATAGGCGTCGTTCTCTTTCGGCAGCGTGAAGTTCAGCTCAACGAAGTGACGCAGGTCGAAGCTGGCCTGGTTTTTTTGCATCCGGTAATCGGCAAGGATCATCAGCGGATCGCTGTTAGGGATCGCGTCGGCGAAGGTTTTTTGATCGGCAAAGAGCTTTGCGCTCTGGACATCATTAAACAACGGGCCCAGCAGAATATCCGGCGAGGGTGGCGGCGCGGTTTTGCCGTCTTCCGCCTGGACATTCAGGCTCATCAGGGCGAGCAGGGCGCCGCCGATCGCCAGGCGCAGGGAACAGGGCAAAGCAGCGGGACGATGTGCATCAGTACTCGTCATGGGGAGTTCTCCTTATCATTATCGACTGCGGGCCACGACGTTTGGCCATCCAAAAACCTTAGACGAATATCTGCCGCTACGCGTGTCAGGGGTAACATTTTGCGCGAAAACAGAGGATTTACCTGCCTGGTTTTCTGCTACAACCGCCGGCAACGCGATTAGGCTTACCGGCAAGCCAAGGCGCCCGGGCTACTGGCCACGGCGCGCTGGAGGCGAATACCAGCGGATCGAGAAGGGCTGTGAGGCCCGGCCTGCGGCACACTGGCTGACGGCGCTGGCGTCCACCATGGCGCAAAAATCGTCGCCCTGCCTCACGACGGTGCAACCGCAGCCGGGCGCAGGCGGCCATTGTGGCGATTTTTTGCACAATCAGACGGCGGGTCAGAACCGATTTGCACAACGCCGCGGCGGCGGATGACCTGGCATAATTAATGCTTATCTCTTATCGGGATTACCACAAAGTGAGTACAACCGGAGGAGACGGCCATGATAAAAATAACGCTTCCTGACGGGCATTATTATGACGAGATGCTGACCGCCCAGGGTGAGCAGCGGCCGCACTATAATGCCTGGTGGCAATGGTTTCGCAACACCGATCAATTCTCTATCCGGCAGAAAAAAGCGCAAGCGGAACTGCTTTTTCACCGTATCGGCATCACCTTTAACGTGTACGGCGAGGATGAGGGAACCGAGCGGCTGATCCCGTTTGATAGCGTGCCGCGGATCATACCCGCCGGGGAGTGGCAGCGCATTGACCGCGGTATACGCCAGCGGGTGAAAGCGCTGAACGCTTTTCTCTATGACATCTATCATGAGCAGAATATCCTGCGTGCGGGGCTGATCCCGGCCGAACAGGTGCTGGCCAACGAGCAGTATCAGCCGTGCATGCAGGGCATCAACCTGCCAAACAACACCTATGCCCATATCACCGGCGTCGATATGGTGCGCAATAACGACGGTCAGTATTACGTGCTGGAGGATAATCTGCGCACGCCGTCCGGCGTCTCCTACATGCTCGAAAACCGTAAGATGATGATGCGCCTCTATCCGGAGATGTTCGAGCAGCATCACATTGCGCCGGTGGAGCGCTACCCGAGCTACCTCCTGCAGACCCTGCGCGAAAGTTCGCTGGTGGATGATCCCTGCGTCGTGGTGATGACCCCGGGTCGCTTCAACAGCGCCTACTTCGAGCACAGCTTCCTGGCGCAGCAGATGGGGGTCGAGCTGGTGGAAAGCGCCGATCTGTTTATTAAAAACGGCGCGGTGTATATGCGCACCACCGAGGGGCCGCGGCGGGTGGATGTGATTTATCGCCGCATCGACGACGCCTGGCTCGACCCGCTGGCCTTCCGCGCCGATTCGATGCTCGGCGTCCCGGGGCTACTGTCCGTCTATCGCGCCGGCGGCGTAGTGCTGGCCAACGCCATCGGCACCGGGGTGGCTGACGACAAATCGATCTATCCGTACGTCCCGGAGATGATCCGCTTTTACCTCGGCGAACAGCCGATCCTCAGCAATATCCCCACCTGGCAGTGTCGGAAAGCGGAGGACCTGCGCTACGTGCTGAGCAATCTGGAGCTGATGGTGGTCAAGGAGGTCCATGGCGCCGGGGGCTACGGCATGTTGGTCGGCCCGCGTTCCACCAAAGAGGAGCGGGAGGCCTTCCGCCAGCGCCTGCTTGCCAATCCGGCCAACTATATTGCCCAGGACACCCTTGCGCTGTCGACCTGCCCAACCTTCGTTGATGAAGGGCTGTCGCCACGGCATATCGATTTACGCCCCTATGTGCTTTCCGGACAGGAGATGCGCCTGGTGCCCGGCGGCCTGACCCGCGTGGCGCTGACCGAAGGGTCGCTGGTGGTCAACTCGTCGCAGGGCGGCGGAACCAAGGATACCTGGGTGATGGAGGATGACACATCATGCTAAGTCGTACGGCGAGTGAACTGTTCTGGATGGCCCGCTACCTTGAGCGGGCGGAGAGCTACGCCCGGGTGCTGGACGTGACCTGGAAATTATCAATGATCCCCCGCCACAGCCAGCAGTCGCGGGATCTGGCGCTACCGCTGAATTTGTCGATGACCCACGAGCTGTTTCAGGCGCGCCATGCCCGCTTTACCATGAGCAATCTGCTCAACTTTTTTGCCCTCGATGGCAACAACCCCTGCAGTATTTACAGCTGCGTGGAGATGGCGTGGAACAACGCGCACGCGGTGCGCGGCAGTCTGTCGGCCGAAGTGTGGGAGAGCATCAATGCCACCCGCATCGAACTGCGGACCCTCCGCCAGCAGGGGCTGGGCGAACTGGGGAGCGACGGTTTTTTCGAGTGGGTGAAAGAGCGGGTGCATCTGTTTCGCGGAGCGGTGATAGGCACGCTGCTGCGCAACGACGCCCTGAGTTTTATCGGTATCGGCACGCTGATCGAGCGCGCGTTCGCCACCACCCAGCTGCTGCTGATTAAGGATCAACAGCTGACCAACGATCCGGACCCGGTGCGCGAATACTACCGGCTGGATACCCTGCTCAATGCGGTCAGCGCCCGCGAAGCTTACAACAGCCTCTACCGCCAGCCGGTCAGTCGCGAAACGGTGATGGAGCTGCTGATCCTGCGTAACGATATTCCACGTTCGCTGCGCGCCAGCATTGCCGACCTGGTGGGCGAACTGGAGAAGATCGCCAACGATCGCTCTTATCAGCCGCTGCGCCTCGCCCATCAGCTCAACGTTGACCTGCGCTTCAGCACCCGTGACGACCTGGCGCAGGCGGACCTGCAGACCACGCTTAACGGACTGCTGGCGAGAATTAACGCCCTGTCCGACAGCATCAGACAAACCTATCTGGAGGCCTTATGAAACTGGTCATCGATCATCTCACCCGCTATGGCTACGATGAAGAAGTGAAGTTTTCCACCCAGTATCTGCGCCTGACCCCGCGCAGCACCGGACGGCAGACGATCACCGCCTGGACGCTGACCCTGCCGGACGGCGCGGCGGTGACCACGACCGACGGCTGGGGTAATGTGCTGCATGTGCTGACGCTGGATAACCCGCATAAAGAGATCACCATCCGCGCCAGCGGGATTGTCGATATCGCCGACGAGGGGGAAGAGACGTGTGATGAAGAGGCCGAGCTGCTGTCGCCGCTGGTTTTTCTGCGCAGTACGCCGCTGACCCGCGCCGATACGGCGATCCGTGAGTTCGCCCAGCGCCTCTATCGTCCCGATGCGGCGGAAGAGAGTTTGAATCAACTGATGGCGGATCTGCTGTTAAGAATGCCATACTCCCCCGGCGCGACCCAGGTCCAGGACTCCGCTGCCGACGCCTTCGCCCGGGCGAAGGGCGTGTGCCAGGATCATACCCATGTTTTTCTCGCCTGCTGCCGGGCGCTGGAGATCCCGGCGCGCTACGTCAGCGGCTATGTCTACAGCGATAACGCCCAGCATGTCGCGATGCATGCCTGGGCGGAAGTGTGGCTCGACGGCCGTTGGCTGTCGTTTGATATCACCAATAATACCCGTCGCCTGAATCAGCATCTGCGGCTGGCGACTGGGCTGGATTATCTCGACGCCTGCCCGGTACGGGGCACCCGGCTGGGCGGCGGCGGGGAGATTATGTTAACCAACGCTGAAGTGCGCGAACACAGCCAGCAGGCGCAGCAGCAATAATACGGGAATAACCGCAATGACCTACTGTGTGGCCATGTGCCTGGCGGATGGACTGGTGTTTGCTTCCGACTCCCGCACCAACGCGGGCGTCGACCATATTGCCACTTTTAAAAAGCTGCACGTTTTCCATCAGGAAGGGGAACGGGTGCTGGTGCTGCAATCCGCCGGCAACCTGGCCACCACCCAGAGCGTGATAAGCCTGCTCAGCGCGCGGATCCGTACCCAGCAGGAGCCGAACCTGATGCAGGTGACTTCCCTCTACGACGCCGCCATGCTGATCGGTAAAACGCTGCTGGAGGTGATCCAGCGCGACAGCAGCAACCAGCAAAACTGCAGTAATACTAACTTCAACTGCAACCTGTTGCTTGGCGGCCAGATCGCCGGCGAAACCCATCGTCTGTTCCATATTTATCCGGAGGGCAACTTTATTGAAGCCACCCGCGACACGCCTTATTTCCAGATTGGCGAAAGCAAGTACGGCAAGCCGATCATCGATCGGGTGCTGACCATCGATACGCCGCTGGAGCAGGCGATGTGCTGCGCCTTGATCTCCATTGACTCGACGCTGCGCAGTAATCTGTCCGTTGGCCTGCCGCTGGATACGCTGCTCTACCGCAGCGGCAGCCTGAGCAGCGCCGGGCAGCATCGCATCACCGACAGCGATCCCTACTTCAACCGCATCCGCAAGGCGTGGTCCGAGGGGCTGTTGCACACCTTCCAGACTCTGCCGGCCTGGACGCCAGCAGAGCGGGAAGGGGAGTAGTTTCTTTGATGCGCTACAACTAACCTCGACGCGAAGATGGATAAGGCTATGGAGCCCTTAAGTGTCCTCGACCTGGCGGTAAAGTTACAGCGGTGTCGAGGCTGCCAACAGCGAGTTTCAACAAGAATGGTGAATTAATTAACGACAGGTCGCACGGATCGTAGGCCGGGCAAGGTGCCGTCGCCGCCCGGCACAAAAGCGACTCTACTGTTTTTGTCCGGCGGGGCTGCGCCTGCACCGGCCTGGATGGAGCGGGGGTGGGGATCATCCCGTAGGCCCGGCAAGCGCAGCGCCGCCGGGCAATGGATCTGTTTAAACGCCGCCAGCCTGTTGCGCCATGGACGGTATTTTTTGCCGTGCTCAATACAAACGCGCTTTTTGGCAAAGCTAAGTAAATTAAATACTTTGTTATTTAACGTGTTATCTCACATCTTCGGAGGGAATGAGGCAACACGGCAAGGTATCGGAAGTGACGGAAAAGAAGACGGCTGTCTATGTGGATGACCAACAGCGCATCCTGATCCGCCAGCTGGCGCGCAGCTGGCTGTGGCGCAGCGAGCTGCCGACCTGGCTGCTGTTGGTGACGGTTTACGGCGGCTGGTTTGCCTGCGTGGCGGGCTGGCGGACGCTGGGCCTGTTTCCGGCCACGCTGCTGCTGATCTGGTTTACCGCCTGGTATATGTCCTTACAGCATGAGCTGATCCATGGGCATCCCACCCGGCTGGCATGGTTTAACCAGCTGCTGGGGACGCTGCCGCTGGCGGTCTGGTATCCCTATGGCGTCTATCGCGACAGCCATCTGGCGCACCATCGCAACCATCTGCTGACGCACCCCGAGGATGATCCCGAATCGTACTACGTGACCGCGGAAAGCTGGCAGCGCTTCTCAGCCTGGCAACGCCGCCTTATCCACCTGCGCAATACCTTCTGGGGGCGTCTGCTGCTGGCGCCGCTGATGGATATCGTTCACACCCTGCGCAGCGCGCTGCGGGCTTTCCGCGAGGGCGACCACCGCGCCATCGCCATGTGGAGCCTGCATCTGTTGCTGCTGACGGGCCTGCTGGCCTGGATGGCGGCGCAGGGTTTTTCCCCGCTGTGGTTTGTGCTGGCGGTGAGCTACCCGGCGCTGGCCCTGACCAAAGTGCGCTCTTTTCTCGAACACCGGGCCGCGGATGACCCGCTGGCCCGCTCGGTGATCAACGAGGCCGGGCTCCCCTGGCGAGTGCTGTTCCTCAATCTCAACTACCATGCGGTGCATCATGACCTGCCAGGGGTTCCCTGGTACGCTTTACGTCAGCTGTATCTGCATCGCCAGACGGCCTATCTGCAGCGTAATCAGGGGTTCCTGGTGCGTGGGTACGGTGAGTGGCGACGCCATTTTAGCCGCCGGGCGGTGGCGGTGAACGCCCATCCGGGCTTTGGCGAGCAGGCGCAGGCGGGAGGAGAACATGGCTGAACGCATGACCTTTCCGATGTATGCCATCCACCGTCAACAGACCCAGGCTCTGTGGCAGGCGGTACAGTCGCTGCTGGCCGAACGCGGCGTGATGGTGGCGGGGGACCCGCCGGCGGATGACCCCGAGGATCTGCTGGCCCACTGGCGTCAGCCGAGGCTGTTGCTGAGTCAGACCTGTGGCTATCCGCTGGTGACCCAGCTGCCGGAGGTGCAGACGGTGGGCTGCTTCCACTACGCCGCGCCCGGTTGCGAAGGGCGCCGCTACCGCAGCCTGCTGGTGGTCTGCGAAGCGGATAGTCACCGGATGCTGGCGGACTTTTTTGGCCGCCGGGCCGTGTGCAATGCCGAGCACTCGCAGTCCGGCTACAACGTGCTGCGCAAAATGGTCGCGCCGCTCTCGCGGGAGGGGCGATTTTTTTCGGCTGTGGTGTTTAGCGGCAGCCATCGGCAATCGCTGCGCGAGCTGCAGCAGGAAAACGCCGATATCGCCGCCATCGACTGTGTGACCTACGCTCTGCTGCAGCGACATCAGCCGCAGGCCCTGGCAGGACTGGTGGCGATCGGCTGGAGCCCGGATGCGCCAGGGCTGCCGCTGATCACTGCCAGCGCCACCCCGGCTTCGACGCTGAACAGCCTGCGCGAGGCGCTCCAGCAGTTAGTGAGCGATGCGCGCTATCGTTCCCTGTGCGACGCCTTGCTGATCTGCGGCTATAGCGATATGTCGCGGGAGGCCTATGCTCCGCTGCTGGCGTGGCGGGATGAGGCCGCGGCGCAGGGAGTCAGCCAGCTATAGGTAAAATGCCCCGGCCAGCGATCTGCGCCGGGGCGGGTCATGGCAGACTACGGCGTCGGCGGTAACGCGGGGCGGGAAGGGGCGGTGAAGCGGTTTGCCACCGCCGGCAGACCGAGCTTTTCACGCAGGGTGCCGGGCGGATAGCGGTCACGCATGACGCCGTTACGCTGCAGAAGCGGCACCACCCGGTCAACAAAGCGGTCAAAGTCTCCCGGCAGCAGCGGGAACATCAGGTTGAACCCATCGGCGGCGCCCGCCTGCCAGGTCTCCGTTAAGGTGGCGGCAATCTCCTCGGCGCTGCCCAGCAGCAGCCAGCTATCAGAACTCTGTAATAACAACTTCCCCAACTCCAGCAGAGTGAGCCGCGGATCGTACTGGCGGATAAGCTTCAGCGCGGTACGGATGCCGTCAAAGCTCTCTTCATCAGGGAGCGGCGGCAGGGGCTGGTCCCTCGGCAGGGCGCTGAGATCCATTCGAAGATAAGAGGAGAGCAGATCGATAGCCATCTGGTCGCTCATCAGCTGTTCGTTAAGCTGCTGGCGGGCCGCCTTCTCCTCGTCGGAGTTCACCACCACCGGCAGGACCCCGGCGATGATTTTGAAATGGGCCGGATCGCGCCCGTGCTGGCGCAGCCGTTGATTCATCTCTTCGCGATAGGCCAGCCCCTCGGCGATCGAGTGAATAAACACGAAGTGCATATCGGACCAGGCGGCGGCCAGCGCTTTCCCTGCTTCCGAAGAGCCGGCCTGCACCAGCAGTGGATGGCCCTGCGGCGGGCGAGGGACGTTGAGCGGGCCGCGCACGCGAAAGTACTCGCCCTGATACTCGAGATGATGCACCTTGTCGGCATCGGCAAATAATCCGCGCGCTTTATCGAAGATCGCCGCGCCATCTTCCCAGGAATCCCACAGGCGAGTGACCACGTCGATGAATTCATTGGCCCGCTGGTAGCGCGTGCCGTGGCGGGGAAGCTGCTCCAGACCGAAGTTTGCTGCTTCTTCTTCCAGCCACGACGTGACCACATTCCAGCTTGCCCGGCCATTGCTGAGGAAATCCAGCGAGGCAAAGTAGCGAGCCAGGTTATAGGGTTCGTTATAGGAGGTGGACGCGGTGGCCATCAGGCCGATATGCTCCGTCACCGCGGCGAGGGCTGAGAGCAGCGTCAGGGGTTCAAGCCGGGCGTTGGCGTAGTGGGTCAGGCCGCTGGGCACCGTATCCCACACCGCGATATGGTCGGCGACAAAGATAGCGTCGAGGGTCGCCGCTTCGGCCTTGCGCGCCAGACTGGCGTAATAGTTGAGGGTAAATATGTCCGCTTCAGGCGCGTCAGGGTGACGCCAGGAGAAACGGTAATCCCCCTGTGGGTTATAAAAGAACAGGTTCAGGATCATGTGTCGGGTAGACATAGCGTGGACTCGCGGCTGAACGCCATCCGTGGCGGAGTGAAGGTCAGTGTTGGGATAGGTTGGCATTAACCCACTGGTCGGCGACGGCCGCTGGATCTTTATGCTGAAGATCTACCTGCTGGTTGAGGGCAATCAGCGTGGCATTGTCCAGTTTGCCGGAGACCTCATTGAGCACGGCGCCGATCTCCGGCGTCAGACTGGCTTTGCGCACCAGCGGCACCACGTTCTGACTCGGTTGCTCATGTTTATCATCTTCCAGAACCACCCATTTCTCCTTCGCCAGATTGCCCTGGGTGGAGACGACCGTCGCGACATCGATTTTGCCCGAATTGAGCGCCAGCCGGGTCAGCGGCCCGCCCATGTCCAGCGATTTCACCGCTTTGAACTCAAGACCATAGACGCGTTTCAGCCCCGGCAGGCCCAGGGCGCGTACCGCCAGCTCCGGCGGTCCGCCGATCACCAGCTGCGGGGCGACGGGCTTCAGGTCGGAGAGGGTGCGCAGATGGTATTTCTCCGCGGTCTCGGCACGTACCGCCCAGGCGGTGATCGAGGTGGCCGGGGCCGGGTTCAACAGAGTGAAATCGGCAGGCAGGACCTGAGCCAACTCAGCGCTGACGTCCTGCTGGCTGGTGGCCTCGGTTTTGCCGTTATAGAAATTGAGCAGGGCGCCAAGATATTCCGGAACGATATCGATCTCACCGCTCTGCAGCGCCGGAATAATAATTTCCCGGTTGCCGAGGTTGAGACGGGTGTTGGCCTCGATATGATTTTTCTTTAGCGCGCTGGCGTAGATGTTGGCGAGAATGGAACTTTCGGTAAAGTTGGCCCCGCCCACCGTGACGCTGGCGGCATAGGTGTAAACGCTCAGGCTGAACAGCCCGGCGGCCAGCAACGAGAGACGAAATCGACGGGCGGTGACGGCCTTGCCAAATAATTGCTTCATAATACCTCTTTTATTTTCAGGTTAATCAGCGCCAGGCGCTGGGGTCATGTCAGTGTCACGCTAATAAGGCGCGGCAATACGGCGATGAACCAGGCGGCCGGCGCAGCGGGCGAAAAGCAGTTCGCCGCCTATCGCCAGCAGGGAAACCACCAGCGAGCCGCCGATCACCTGCGGGATATCCCGTTGCCCGAGTCCGTCGATCAGAAATCGTCCCAACCCGCCCAGACCGGCATAGGCTGCGACCACCGCCGTGGCGATAAGCTGAACCAGCGCGGTGCGCACTCCGGCGAGGATCAGCGGCGCCGCCAGCGGGATCCGCACCTGCCACAGGCTTTGCCAGGGGGTCATGCCCAGCGCGATGGCCGCATCGCACAGCGGGCGGTCGGCGTGATAAATCCCCACCCAGGTGTTAGTGAGAATCGGCGGAATAGAAAGCGCGATAAGCGCCGCCAGCACCGGGATATCGTTAAAGCCAAAAACGATGATGCATAATAAAATCAGCCCTAACGAAGGGATGGCGCGGCCAAGATTAAACAGGTTGATCACCACGAAGGCGCCTTTGCGCCAGTAGCCCAGGGCGATACCAAGCGGCAGGGCAATGGCGCAGGCCACGGCCATGCTGACCAGCACGTAATAAAGGTGTTGGCCCAGGCGCAGCAGGATGCCCTCGTCGCCCAGCCAGTGCTCCGGCTGGGTCAACCAGTGAAAGGTGGCGAGAAGCAGTGTCATCATTTCGTCCACGGCGTTAG
This sequence comes from Klebsiella sp. 7-CIP_Kleb., assembly GCF_050378655.1. Taxonomy (NCBI): domain Bacteria; kingdom Pseudomonadati; phylum Pseudomonadota; class Gammaproteobacteria; order Enterobacterales; family Enterobacteriaceae; genus Klebsiella; species Klebsiella sp. 7-CIP_Kleb. The sequence continues at coordinate 887,360 of NZ_JBNRLJ010000001.1, read as the reverse complement.
CCAGTCGCCGAGACGGGCGATCAGCCCGTCAAAGACCAGCGACAGCAGCAGGCTCAGGACCAGGCTGACGATAATCGGCGTCAGAAAGTCCTGATTAAAACCCGCCAGCAGCAGCTGTCCCAGCCCGCCCTGGCCGATCAGCGCGGTGACGGTGACCAGGCCGACCAGCGTTACCGAGGCAATGCGCAGCCCGGCAAACAAGGAGGGCAGCAGCAGCCACAGCTCGATATCGAAGAAGCGGAATCCCCGGGTGTAGCCGAGCGCCCGCGCCGACTCCAGCGCCGCCTGTGGCAGCTTTTCTATGCCGGCCAGCATGTTGCGCAACAGGATCAGCAACGAGTACAGCGTCAGGCCAATCAGCGAGGTAGTCAGCGACAGCCCGGTAAACGGCAGTAATAAAATAAAGAGCGCCAGCGAGGGAATGGTAAACAGCACGCCGCAAAGGGTGATGAGCGGCTGCGCCGTCGCGGGCCAGCGCAAGGTAATGGCTAACAGGCCGCCGGTGAGCAGGGAGCCGAAAAGTAGCGCCAGCAGGACCATCCGCGCATGCTGCCAGAGGAGATCGCCGATCATCGCGCGGTTATCGATAACCCAGCCCCAGTCAATCATGAGGTCTCACTCCCACCGCGCCGTCGAGCACTTGCTGCAGCAGGGCGTGAGACACCGCCCCCTGGTATTGTCCTTCGCCATCCACATGCACCAGCACGCCGGTCGCCACGTCGAGCAGCGCGCTATAGGCAAAACGCAGGCTGTGGCTGCTGGCGAGCGGGCGCTCCACCGGCAGGGTGAGACCTCGCAGCGGATCAAACCAGTGCAGCGGGCGTCGCTGGCGGTCAAGCACCAGGCGCAGCGGGCTGGCCAGCGGTGGATGGGCGCTGGCGATCGGCGTTAGCGCTTCGTCGAGCAGGGGGACATCGTGACGCGGCAGCTGGCCGACCTGTATCATGCCCAGCCGCTTCAGATTGGGTTCCGGACCAATAAAGCGGCGCACGAACTCGCTTGCCGGGTGGGCCAGAATACGGTCGGGGGTATCAAACTGCGCCAGCACGCCGCCTTCCTGGAAAATGGCGATTTTATCGCCGAGACGGATCGCTTCATTGATGTCGTGGGTCACCAGTACAATGGTTTTCTGCAGCCGCTGCTGCAACAGCAACAGCTCGTCCTGGAGGCGTTCACGGACCACCGGGTCGATGGCGGCGAAGGGCTCATCCATCAGTAAAATCGGCGGATCGGCGGCGATGGCGCGGGCGATGGCTACGCGTCCCTGCTGGCCGCCGGAGAGCTGATGCGGATAGCGGTGCAGCAGATGGCTGTCGAGCGACATCAGCGCCACCAGTTCGTCAATGCGCGCGCGGATCCGCGCTTTGCTCCAGCCCGCCAGCCGCGGTACGGTGGCGATATTTTGCGCCACGGTACGATGGGGAAAGAGCGCGGCGCTTTGCATCACGAAGCCGATCTGGCGGCGGACCTGGATAATATCAGCGTCAGCGAGGCGGACGCCCTGAATATAGACGTCGCCGCTGTCGGGAATATCCAGCTGGTTAATCATGCGCAGGATAGTCGTTTTTCCGCAGCCGCTCGGGCCGACGAAGGTGCAGAATTCGCCATGATCAATATCCAGACTGAGGTTGCGAATGGCCGGCTGGGCGCTGCCTGGGTAGGTTTTGCAAAGATGCGTTAATTTAATCATGGTGGAATTCAACACTCTGAATAATAAAGTCCTGACCCGGATAAAGTAGCGCCGGGATCCTGGCTCAAACTACAGAGCGCCTGCGGGGAGGGCAAATACGTTATTTGCATTTGCATAGTGAAAAGCTGGTTAATCAGTTGCGGTGGAAGAAAAGCCGGAAGGTTGTTTTATGGATTTGTGATCGGCAACACAAATGACTCTCAAGCGGCCACCGTAAAAAATAAATTACCAGGGTTGATTTTAATCAAAGTATGACCGCCTGCGATAGGGCGGAAAAAGCCGTACCGTCCGCCGCACAAGAAAAACTAAATTGTGAATATAATGTTTCTTTGATGTAAATAATGCCTGTGCCCTTTTCCCGCCCGCCGCAGATAAAATGTGATGCCAAACCGACTTGTCGTTAAATAAGGGCGTTGATTACGTCTGCTTTTTATTCTTTACAGCATTAATTTAATTTTCGGCTCTCTTCTCACCCTGACAGCGTTGGTTAAATAGCGTGCAAAAGGCGTATTTTTTATCGCCATTCTGCCGTCGATGTTATTGCCATCAATTATTTTTATCCCCGCATTCGGTCACGACAAAAGGCGTGCAAATAGCGTTCATGATGCTTTTAATGTATTGATTTTAATTTATTTATTCTGACTTGTGACTCTTGCTCATCCGCCGCGGCGGAGCCTTTGTGAGAGCTCTCACATAACACGGTGATCGCGATTTGTTACACTTTCCGCCGTCAACAAAGGAATGAAAGCGAGACGTGATGAATACTTTTTCTCTGCCTAAAACTCAGCATCTGGTGGTTTTCCAGGAAGTGATCCGCAGCGGGTCAATCGGGGCTGGAGCAAAAGCGTTAGGACTCACTCAGCCGGCGGTCAGTAAAATCATTGGCGACATGGAAAGCTATTTTGGCAGCGAGTTAATCGTTCGGCGAAATACCGGCGTCTCGCTCACCGAGGCCGGGCAGGTATTTCTTAACTGGTCAGAGACAATCACCCGTGAAATGAAAAATATGGTCAATGAAATGAATGCCCTGACCAACAGCACGGTAGTGGATGTCTCCTTTGGTTTCCCCTCGCTGGTGGGGTTTACCTTTATGTCGGAGATGGTGCATCAGTTCAAAATGACCTTCCCCAAGGCGCGGGTCTCAATGTATGAGGCGCAGCTCTCCGCCTTTTTGCCGGCAATCCGCGACGGCCGCCTCGACTTCGCCATCGGGACGCTGAGCGATGAGATGAAGCTGCAGGACCTGCACGTCGAGCCGCTGTTTGAGTCTGAGTTTGTGTTGGTGGCGAACCGGGCGCGGATCGGCAACGGCACCGTCCGCCTGGCCTCGCTCCAGCACGAGCAGTGGGTGCTGCCGGAGACCAATATGGGTTACTACAGCGAACTGCTGACCACCCTGCAGCGCAGCGGCATCCGCCGCGAAAATATCGTCAATACCGATTCGGTGGTGACGATCTATAACCTGGTGCTCAATGCCGATTTTCTGACGGTCATTCCCTGCGACATGACCACGCCGTTCGGCTCGAGCCAGTTTGTCACCATCCCCATTAAAGAGGCCTTGCCGGTGGCGCGCTATGCGGCGGTGTGGTCGAAAAATTACCGGCTGAAAACCGCGGCGGCGTCGCTGGTGGAGATGGCGAAACAGTATTCATCGGGGCAGGGCAACCGCCACTGGCAGCCAATAGAAATTGCCTGACTGATAGTTATTAAATAACCCAACACCCATCCTCGCTGTTATCAGCAGGATGACGCCCGGTTATTGACTTTATCTTAAGAAACAGAGGCCATCATGCATATTACCTACGATCTTCCGGTATCGATTAACGATATTCTCGAAGCGAAACAACGCCTGGCAGGAAAGATATATAAAACGGGTATGCCGCGCTCGAATTATTTTAGCGAACGCTGCAAGGGGGAAATATTTCTTAAATTCGAAAATATGCAGCGCACGGGCTCATTTAAAATTCGCGGCGCCTTTAATAAGCTCAGCGGGTTAACCGCGGCGGAAAAACGCAAAGGGGTGGTGGCCTGCTCAGCGGGCAACCACGCCCAGGGCGTCTCGCTCTCCTGCGCCATGCTCGGCATTGACGGGAAAGTGGTGATGCCGAAAGGGGCGCCGAAATCGAAAGTCGCCGCCACCTGCGATTATTCGGCGGAGGTGGTGCTGCATGGCGATAATTTTAACGATACCCTCGCCAAAGCCAGCGATATTGTTGAACTTGAAGGCCGTATTTTTATTCCCCCCTATGACGACCCGCAGGTTATTGCCGGGCAGGGCACCATCGGTCTCGAAATATTAGAAGATCTGTATGACGTGGATAATGTCATCGTGCCGATTGGCGGCGGTGGCTTAATTGCCGGCATCGCGATTGCGATTAAATCCATTAACCCGACGATCCGTATTATCGGCGTGCAGTCGGAGAATGTTCACGGTATGGCCGCCTCCTGGTACGCCGGAGAGATCACCAGCCATCGCCACGCCGGCACTTTAGCCGATGGCTGCGATGTCGCCCGCCCGGGGAAACTGACCTATGAAATCGCCCGCCAGCTGGTGGATGACATCGTCCTCGTCAGTGAGGACGACATTCGCCAGAGCATGGTCGCCTTAATTCAGCGCAATAAAGTGATCACCGAAGGGGCCGGGGCCTTGGCCTGCGCCGCGTTATTAAGCGGCAAATTAGACAGCTATATCCAGAACCGCAAAACGGTCAGCCTGATTTCCGGCGGCAATATCGATCTCTCGCGGGTCTCGCAAATTACGGGTTTTGTTGACGCTTAATTCAATACAGAAGTGAGGACAGGATATGAGTACGACTGAGAGCATTGCATCCAGCCAGACAAGCCTTTCGTCCTGGCGTAAATCTGACACCACCTGGACCCTGGGCCTGTTTGGCACCGCTATCGGCGCCGGGGTACTGTTTTTCCCCATCCGCGCCGGCTTCGGCGGGCTGATCCCGATCCTGGTGATGCTGGTGCTGGCCTATCCCATTGCCTTCTATTGCCATCGGGCGCTGGCGCGGCTGTGCCTGTCGGGGGCTAACCCCTCCGGCAATATCACCGAAACGGTGGAAGAGCATTTTGGCAAAACCGGCGGGGTGGTGATCACCTTTCTGTACTTCTTCGCCATCTGCCCGCTGCTGTGGATTTATGGCGTCACGATCACCAATACCTTCATGACCTTCTGGGAGAACCAGCTACAGATGCCGGCCCTCAACCGCGGGGTGGTGGCGCTGCTCCTGCTGCTGCTGATGGCGTTTGTCATCTGGTTTGGTAAAGACCTGATGGTCAAGGTGATGAGCTATCTGGTGTGGCCGTTTATCGCCAGCCTGGTGGTGATCTCCCTGTCTCTGATCCCTTACTGGAATAGCGCGGTGATTGACCAGGTGAACCTCAGCGATATCGCCTTAACCGGTCATGACGGCATTCTGGTGACAGTATGGCTGGGCATCTCCATTATGGTGTTCTCCTTCAACTTCTCGCCGATCGTCTCCTCGTTTGTGGTCTCCAAACGCGAAGAGTATGAAGCGCACTTTGGCCGGGAGTACACCGAACAAAAATGTTCGCAGATTATCTCCCGGGCCAGCATGCTGATGGTGGCGGTGGTGATGTTCTTCGCCTTCAGCTGCCTGTTTACCCTCTCGCCGCAGAACATGGCGGACGCCAAGGCGCAGAATATCCCGGTGCTCTCCTATCTGGCGAATCACTTTGCCTCGATGTCGGGCACTAAATCCACCTTTGCCACCCTGCTGGAATATGGCGCGTCGATTATCGCCCTGGTGGCCATCTTCAAATCGTTCTTCGGCCACTATCTCGGCACCCTCGAGGGGCTGAACGGGCTGATCCTGCGCTTCGGCTATAAAGGGGATAAAACCCGCGTCTCCAGCGGCAAGCTCAATACCCTGAGCATGGTGTTCATCATGGGCTCGACCTGGGTGGTGGCGTATGCCAACCCCAATATCCTCGACCTGATTGAGGCCATGGGCGCGCCGATTATCGCCTCGTTGCTGTGTCTGCTGCCGATGTACGCCATTCGTAAAGCGCCTTCGCTGGCCAAATACCGTGGCCGTCTCGACAACCTCTTTGTGACCGCTATTGGTCTGCTGACCATCCTCAACATCGTTTACAAACTGTTCTAATCCGGCTCAGGCCACGCGGAGTACAACATGACTGAATTTCCGGTAGTTCTGGTGATCAACTGCGGCTCGTCGTCGATCAAATTTTCCGTGCTGGACGCCGCCAGCTGCGACTGCCTGCTCAACGGCGTGGCCGAGGGCATCAACGCAGACCAGGCGTCTCTCTCGCTTAACGGCGGCAAACCGGTGGCGCTGGCGCCGCGCGGCTACGAAGGCGCCCTGCAGGCGATTGCCGGGGCATTAGCCCAACGCGACCTCATCGGCAGCGTGGCCCTGATTGGCCACCGCGTCGCCCACGGCGGCGACCTCTTCACCGAGTCGGTCATTATCAGCGAGGAGGTTATCGACAATATTCGCCAGGTGTCGTCCCTGGCCCCCCTGCATAACTACGCCAGCCTCAGCGGCATCGCCTCGGCGCAGCGGCTGTTCCCGGAGGTGATGCAGGTGGCGGTCTTTGATACCAGCTTTCACCAGACCCTGGCCCCGGAAGCCTTTCTCTATGGTCTGCCGTGGGAGTATTACCAGAACCTCGGGGTGCGCCGCTATGGCTTCCACGGCACCTCGCACCGCTATGTCTCCCGGCGCGCCCTGGCGCTGCTCGGGTTGCCGGAGCAGGAGAGTGGTCTGGTGATCGCCCACCTGGGCAATGGCGCCTCGGTCTGCGCAGTGCGCAACGGCCGCAGCGTAGACACCTCGATGGGGATGACGCCGCTGGAGGGGCTGATGATGGGCACCCGCAGCGGCGATGTCGACTTCGGCGCCATGGCGTGGATTGCCGCGGAAACCCGGCAGACCCTCAGTGACCTAGAGCGGGTGGCCAACACCGCCTCCGGCCTGCTGGGGATCTCCGGCCTTTCCTCCGACCTGCGGGTGCTGGAGCAGGCCTGGCATGAGGGCCATGCCCGCGCCCGCCTGGCGATCAAAACCTTCGTCCATCGCATCGCCCGCCATATCGCCGGCCACGCCGCCGCGCTGCAGCGTCTCGACGGCATTATTTTTACCGGCGGGATTGGCGAAAACTCGGTGCTAATCCGCCGGCTGGTAAGCGAGCGGCTGGCGGTCTTTGGCCTTGAGATGGACGCCGCCCGCAACCAGCAGCCCAATTCGGACGGTGAGCGTCTGATCTCCGCCGACGGCAGCCGGGTGCGCTGTGCGGTTATCCCCACCAATGAAGAGCGCATGATTGCCCTCGATGCGATCCGCTTAGGCCGGATCCACACCGCGGCGGCGCTGGCCTGATTTTTTTATTCTGTAGAGAGACGATGTTCATGAAAGTAGATATCGACACCCACGACGCACAATACGCCGACGCCTGGCAGGGCTTTCGCGGTACGGCGTGGCAAACGCAGATTAACGTTCGCGACTTTATTCAGCATAACTACACCCCTTACGAGGGCGATGAGTCTTTCCTCGCCGACGCGACGCCGGCCACCACCGCCCTCTGGGAGCAGGTGATGGCCGGGATCCGCGTCGAGAACGCCACCCATGCGCCGGTGGATTTCGACACCAATGTCGCTACCTCCATCACCGCCCACGCGGCGGGCTATATCAACCAGCCGCTGGAAAAGATCGTCGGCCTGCAAACGGACCAGCCGCTGAAGCGCGCTCTGCATCCCTTTGGCGGCATCAATATGATCAAAAGCGCCTTCGAGGCCTATGGTCGCGAAATGGATCCTGACTTTGAGTATCAGTTTACGGCGCTGCGCAAGACCCACAATCAGGGCGTTTTTGACGTCTATTCCCCGGATATGCTGCGCTGCCGTAAATCCGGGGTGCTGACCGGGCTGCCGGACGGCTACGGTCGCGGACGGATCATCGGCGATTACCGCCGCGTGGCGCTGTACGGCATTCGCTTTCTGGTCCGCGAACGTGAGCTGCAGTTTGCCGACCTGCAGCCAGCCCTGGAGCGCGGCGAGGCGCTGGGGGCCACCCTGCGCCTGCGCGAAGAGCTGGCCGAACAGCGGCGCGCGCTGCTGCAGATGGAGGAGATGGCGGCCCGCTACGGCTGCGATATTTCCCACCCGGCGCGCACTGCCCGTGAGGCGGTACAGTGGCTCTACTTCGCCTACCTGGCGGCAGTGAAGTCGCAGAACGGCGGCGCCATGTCGCTGGGGCGCACGGCCACCTTCCTCGACATCTATATTGAACGCGATCTGCGCGCCGGCTTACTGAATGAGGAGCAGGCCCAGGAGCTGATTGACCACTTCATCATGAAGATCCGCATGGTGCGTTTCCTGCGCACCCCGGAATTTGATTCGCTGTTCTCCGGGGATCCCATCTGGGCGACGGAAGTGCTGGGCGGCATGGGGCTGGATGGTCGCACCCTGGTCAGCAAAACCACCTTCCGCTATCTGCATACCCTGCACACCATGGGCCCGGCGCCGGAGCCCAACCTGACCGTGCTCTGGTCGCAGGCGCTGCCGGTGGCGTTTAAAAAATACGCCGCCCGGGTCTCTATCGCCACCTCGTCGCTGCAGTATGAGAACGACGATCTGATGCGCAGCGATTTCCACAGCGACGACTACGCCATCGCCTGCTGCGTCAGCCCGATGGTCATCGGCAAGCAGATGCAGTTCTTCGGCGCCCGCGCCAATTTGGCCAAAACGTTGCTCTACGCAATTAACGGCGGGATGGATGAGAAACTGAAGATCCAGGTGGGGCCGAAAACCGCGCCGCTGCGCGATGAGGTGCTGGACTACGACACCGTGATGGCCAGCCTCGACCACTTTATGGACTGGCTGGCGGTGCAGTACATCAGCGCGCTGAACATCATCCACTGCATGCATGATAAATACAGCTACGAGGCGGCGCTGATGGCCCTCCACGACCGCGACGTTTACCGCACGATGGCCTGTGGCATCGCCGGCCTGTCGGTGGCGGCGGATTCGCTGTCGGCAATAAAGTACGCCCGGGTGAAGCCGGTACGCGACCATCACGGGCTGGCGGTGGACTTTGTCATTGAGGGGGATTATCCGCAGTATGGCAACAACGACGATCGCGTCGATGCCATCGCCTGCGACCTGGTGGAGCGCTTTATGCGCAAAATTCAGGCGCTGCCCACCTGGCGCCAGGCGGTGCCGACCCAGTCGATCCTGACCATCACCTCCAACGTGGTGTACGGGCAGAAAACCGGCAACACGCCGGACGGACGTCGGGCGGGGACGCCGTTCGCCCCGGGGGCCAATCCGATGCATGGCCGCGATCGCAAAGGGGCGGTGGCGTCGCTGACCTCGGTGGCGAAACTGCCGTTTACCTACGCCAAAGATGGCATCTCGTACACCTTCTCCATCGTGCCGGCGGCCCTCGGCAAAGCGCCGTCGGCGCAGGAAAATAACCTGGTGGGGCTGCTGGACGGCTACTTCCATCACGAGGAGACGGTGGAGGGGGGACAGCATCTCAACGTCAATGTGCTGAACCGGGAAAAGCTGCTCGATGCGATAGAACATCCGGAGCAGTATCCGAATCTGACGATCAGGGTCTCTGGCTATGCGGTCCGCTTTAACGCGCTGACCCGCGAGCAGCAGCAGGATGTGATCTCCCGAACGTTCACCAGCCAACTCTGAGCGGCCGCCGGGCCACAGGGGAGCCCTTAACGGGCTCTCCTGTTATCATCTTCACATTACCGCAACAAAATAATCACCACTGTTGATCATATTCGCATTTTTGCACCACGCTGGCGCGCAGCGAGCGCTAACTGCATCTATGTTTAGCTCACGGGCCGGTACGGATACCGCGTTGTCCGGCTCGCCACGTGATGGCAACCAATCTCCTGACCTGAAAGGGAATGCGCCCTTGCCGGATGCGGCACGGGTTGCCGTCGCGTGCGCACCGACCGGGGCGTCCGCTCTCCGGCGCGCCCTCTCTACCTGGCGGGATTTTTGCTTCTTCCACCCTGGCCGTCCTGGCGCTGCGCCTGCGTCGGCACCACACGGTAAGTGATATTTTCTGCGTCATTCCATGACGCCAGGCTCTAAATCGCTGAGGAATATCCGAATGTCTTTGAAACTGAAAACAATGACGCTTCATGTTGTGATAGCAGGTTGTATGAGCATGGCCTTTTACGCCCAGGCTGACGTGAAGATCGGCGTCGCCGGGCCCTTCACCGGCCCCAACGCTACCTACGGCGCCCAGTACTGGAAAGGGGCCTCGCAGGCGGTGGCTGATATCAATGCCGCCGGCGGCATCAAAGGCGAAAAAATTGTGCTGGTGCAGGGGGATGACGCGTGCGAACCGAAACAGGCGGTAGCGGTGGCTAACCGGCTGGTGGACGAAGCGAAAGTCTCCGCCGTGGTGGGGCACTTTTGCTCTTCCTCAACGATGCCAGCCTCCGAGGTGTATGACGAAGCCGGGATCCTGACCATTACCCCCGGCTCCACCAACCCACAGATCACCGAGCGCGGCATGAAGGATCTCTTCCGCATGTGTGGTCGCGACGATCAGCAGGGGGCGATTGCCGCCAACTATATGCTGGACGTGCTGAAGGCGAAGAAAATTGCCGTCATCCATGATAAAGACACCTATGGCCAGGGGCTGGCCGATGCCACCCGCGCAGCGCTGGCGAAGCGGGGCACCAAAGAAGTGTTGTACGAAGGCCTCTCCCGCGGTGAAAAAGACTTTAACGCCCTGGTGACCAAGATCGGCGCCCTCAAGCCGGACGTGGTCTACTTTGGCGGCTGCCACCCTGAGGCCGGCCCGCTGGTGCGCCAGATGCGCGAGCAGGGAGTGCAGGCTAAATTCTTCTCCGGCGACTGTATCGTCACCGAGGAGCTGGTGACGGCCGCCGGCGGGCCGCAGTTCACCAACGGCGTGCTGATGACCTTTGGTCAGGACCCGCGCACCCTCCCGGAAGGCAAAGCGGTGATCGAGAAGTTCCGCGCCAGCGGCTTTGAGCCAGAAGGCTATACCCTCTACGCCTACGCCTCCATTCAGGCTATTGCCGCGGCCTGGAACGCCGTCGGCACCGATAACGCCAAAGCCAGCGACTGGCTGAAGAACCACGACGTCGAGACGGTGATGGGCAAGAAAGCCTGGGATGGCAAAGGCGACCTCAAGGTGTCCGACTACGTGGTCTATCAGTGGGATGACAAGGGCAAATATCACCAGCTCTGATCGGCCACGACCTGAGGACGTTCTGTCCTTTTGACTTGCGAATCGTCACATGACGGCGGTCGACCGGGTACCCATCCCGGCGGCCGTCGGCCTGGCGGCTGGAGGGGCTATGACGGCGTTTTTTCTACAACAACTGATCAATGGGTTGACGCTGGGGGCGGTGTACGGCTTAATCGCCATCGGCTACACCATGGTGTATGGGATCATCGGCATGATCAACTTCGCCCACGGCGAGGTGTATATGGTCTCCGCCTACCTGTGCGCCATCGGCCTGGCGCTGCTCTCTTTCTTCGGGATCCACTCCTTTCCGCTGCTGATTTTCGCCACCCTGGTGTTCACCATCGTGGTCACCGGCGTGTACGGCTGGGCGATCGAGCGCATCGCCTACCGGCCGCTGCGCAACTCGACGCGCCTGGCGCCGCTGATCTCGGCTATCGGGATGTCGCTGATCCTGCAGAACTATGTCCAGCTGAGCCAGGGGCCGAACCAGCAGGGGATCCCGACGCTGCTCAGCGGCGCGCTGCGGATGACGGTGGGCGATGGGGTGGTGCAGATCACCTGGACCAAGGTGTTTATTCTCGTCGCGGCGCTGGCGGGGATGCTGATCCTGACCTGGATTATTCAGTACACCCGGCTGGGGCGCATCTGCCGTGCCACCCAGCAGGACCGGCGCATGGCGGCGATCCTTGGCATCAATACCGACCGGGTGATCTCCCTGGTGTTTGTCATCGGCGCGGCGATGGCCGGCCTGGCCGGGGTGCTGGTGACCATGAACTACGGCACCTTCGACTTCTACATCGGATTTATTATCGGCATCAAAGCCTTCACCGCCGCGGTGTTGGGCGGGATTGGCTCGCTGCCGGGCGCGATGCTGGGCGGACTGCTGCTTGGGGTGGCCGAAGCCCAGTTCGCCGGAATGGTGAATTCAGATTACAAAGACGTTTTTTCCTTTGCGCTGCTGGTGGCGATCCTGATTTTTCGCCCGCAGGGGCTGCTGGGTCGTCCGCTGGTGGCCAAGGTCTGAGGGGGCTCTATGGGTGAACTGACGCGCCAGCCTGCGCGGGAAATCAAAAGCGCGCTGATCGACAGCGTGCTGGCCGGTCTTTGCGCATTAATTGTCTTTGGCCCGATCGTCGGCGTGGTGCTCAAAGGGTATGGCTTTACCCTCGCGCCCGCGCGGGTGGCGATTCTGGTGGCGGTGGTGATGGCCGGCAGGCTGGCGCTCAGCCTGCTGCTGCAGAGCCACCGGGGAAAAGCCTTTATTGCCCGCTTTGAGGGGGCGGATGACGGGGTGTACGTCCGGCCGCCGGGCTACCGTTCGCGGCTGCGCTGGATAATGCCGATGCTGGTGGGCCTGGCCATTGTCTTTCCGTTTCTCGCCACAAAATATCTGCTGACCGTGGCCATCCTTGGGCTGATCTACGTCCTGCTCGGCCTGGGGCTGAATATCGTCGTGGGGCTCGCGGGGCTGCTCGATCTGGGCTATGTGGCGTTCTATGCCATCGGCGCCTACGGCCTGGCGCTGGGCTACCAGTACCTCGGGCTCGGCTTCTGGGCGATGCTGCCGCTGGGGGCGGTGATGGCGGCCCTCGCCGGGGCATTGCTCGGTTTTCCGGTGTTGCGTATGCATGGCGACTACCTGGCTATCGTCACCCTCGGCTTTGGCGAAATTATCCGCCTGGTGCTCAACAACTGGGTGAGCTTCACCGGCGGTCCCAACGGCGTACCGGTGCCGTCCCCTACGCTGTTTGGCCTCGAATTTACCCGCCGGGCTAAGGATGGCGGCATCCCCGTCCATGAGTTTTTCCACGTCAACTACAACCCCAACCTGAAATTCATCTTTCTCTACGCCGTGCTGTGCCTGGTGGTGATGCTGGTGCTGCTGGTGAAGCATCGCCTGACGCGGATGCCTATCGGCCGCGCCTGGGAGGCGCTGCGCGAGGATGAGATCGCCTGTCGGGCGATGGGGCTCAACCACGTGCTGGTCAAGCTTTCGGCGTTTATGCTCGGCGCGTCGACCGCCGGCATCGCCGGGGTGTTCTTCGCCAGCTATCAGGGATTTGTTAACCCGACGTCGTTCACCTTTTTTGAGTCGGCGCTGATCCTGGCGATTGTGGTGCTGGGGGGAATGGGCTCCACCCTGGGGGTGGTGCTGGCGGCGTTTGTCCTGACGGTCACCCCGGAGCTGCTGCGCGGGTTTGACGAATATCGCGTGCTGCTGTTTGGCGTACTGATGGTGATGATGATGATCTGGCGGCCGCGCGGCCTGGTGCGCACCAGCCGCAGCGGGGTAGCGTGGCGAAAAGGAGTCGCGCCATGACCGACAGCATCTTACGCGTTGAGCATCTGATGATGCATTTCGGCGGCATCAAAGCGCTGAATGACGTCAATCTGGAGGTGGAGCGGGGGTCGATCACCGCCCTGATCGGCCCCAACGGCGCGGGCAAAACCACGGTATTTAACTGCCTGACCGGCTTTTATCGGGCGACGGGGGGGAGCATCGTGCTGCGGGCGCGGGAAAAGGTCACCGATGTCATTCAGGTGCTGGGGCAAAAGCTTCACCCGGACGATTTTCTCCACCCGGCGCAGCTGGGGCGGCGGATCTATTACAAGATGTTCGGCGGCACCCATCTGGTGAACCGCGCCGGCCTGGCGCGTACCTTCCAGAATATTCGCCTGTTCCGCGAGATGTCGGTGATTGAGAACCTGCTGGTGGCCCAGCATACCCAGGTTAACCGCCATCTGCTGGCCGGGATCCTCAATACCCGCGGCTATCGGCAGGCGGAGAGTCAGGCGCTGGATCGCGCTTTTTACTGGCTGGAGGTGGTGGAGATGGTGGACTGCGCCAACCGTCTGGCGGGAACGCTTTCCTACGGACAGCAGCGGCGGCTGGAGATCGCCCGCGCCATGTGCACCCGCCCGGAGATGATCTGTCTGGACGAGCCGGCGGCCGGACTCAACCCGGTGGAAACCCAGGCGCTGAGCCGGATTATCCGCTTTCTGCGTCAGCAGCACGGCATCACGGTGCTACTGATCGAACATGATATGGGGATGGTGATGGAGATTTCGGATCATATCATCGTGCTCGACCACGGGGACGTCATCGCCCGCGGCGCGCCGCAGGCGATCCAGGCCAACGCCAGCGTGATTGCCGCCTATCTTGGCGCTGAGGAAGAGGAGACCCGCCGATGAGCCAGCCACTGCTTGCCTTTGATGAGGTGGATGTCTTCTACGGGCCGATCCACGCCCTGAAGCAGGTCTCCCTCACCGTCAACGAGGGGGAGACGGTGGCGCTGATCGGCGCCAACGGCGCCGGTAAATCAACGCTGCTGATGTCGGTCTTCGGCCAGCCGCGCATTGCCGGCGGGGAGATTTTCTATCGCGGGGAGGCGATCAGCCGGAAATCGACCCACTTTATCGCCAGCAACGGCATCGCCCAAGCCCCGGAAGGGCGGCGCATTTTTCCCGATATGACCGTCGAGGAGAATCTGCTGATGGGGACCATTGCCATCGGCAACCGCTATCAGGCCGAGGACAAGGCCCGGATGTACCAGCTGTTCCCCCGGCTGGAAGAGCGGCGGGGACAGCGGGCGATGACCCTCTCCGGCGGCGAGCAGCAGATGCTGGCCATCGCCAGGGCGCTGATGAGCCGGCCGCGCCTGCTGCTGCTGGATGAGCCGAGCCTGGGGCTGGCGCCGCTGGTGGTGAAGCAGATATTTCAGATCCTGCGCGAGCTGACGGCCCAGGGAATGACGCTGTTTCTGGTGGAGCAGAACGCCCGCCATGCCCTCAACCTGTCGGACCGCGCCTATGTGATGGTGAACGGTCAAATCCGCCTGAGCGGTAGCGGCCAGGCGCTGCTCAACGACCCGGAGGTGCGTAAGGCGTATCTGGGGATCAGCGGCTGAGAGAGTTAATCCTGCGCTTCGTTACGGGTTTTAATGTGCTGCCAGAAACGTTCGGCGGCCTGGTTAAGCCGCGAGCCGGAGCGGTAGAGCCAGGCGCCGATCGGCAGCGACAGGCTCTCATCGAGGATCGTCAGACGGCCTTCGTCCAGCTCGCGCTGAATAGAGTACTGCGGCAGCCAGCCCACGCCGTCGCCATTGAGGATCATGCGCTTGAGCAGCTCGCTCATGGAAGAGACAAAGGTGAGGGAGAAGGTGATCTCCGGCGTGCGGTCGATGACCTGGTTCACCTGGCGCCCCATATAGCTGTCGTTGGCGTATTTCATCAGCGGCAGCACGCCGCGATGTAAATGAAACAGCGGCCGGCCATGTTCGTCGCAGGGGGAGACCAGGTGCAGGTAGGAATCAAAAATTTTATGATTAATAAACGGATAGTTCATTAATTCTTCATTATAGAAGGAGAGGATAAAATCGCTTTTACCCTCTTTCAGGTTAAATACGGCGTCGTTGACGTTAATCGATTCAACATGAAAAGTCTTATTTTTACGGTCGGTGTAACCGGCGATAATTTCCGGCAGCAATAACACCGACAGCGAAGGCGCGGCGTCGATTCTTATTTTTTGCGTGGTGTTATTTAAGCCTTTAATTCGGCTGATCTGAAAATCCATATCGTCGAGCATATTTCGCGCATAGCCGACAAAAATCTTCCCGCGATTGGTCAACTGCAGGGGGTTGGCGCTGCGATCGAAGATGCTGAATCCGAGGGAAGCCTCGAGCGACTGGATGCGTCGGCTGAACGAGGACTGGGAGATATTGCGGGCTTTGGCCGCCAGGGTAAAGCTGCGTGACTCCTCGAGAGCAATCACATCATACAGCCATTTAACTTCCAGATTTGCCAACACCGATCCAGTCCTCAAAAACGCAATAAAGGCTATGCAATTTTAGCATAGCGCATAGAAACTATGCAATTAACATAATTATCGACAGGTGTTAACATTTTTTGGAAAGTTGAGATTTATGAATGCGTATCGGCAACCCTACATGAGCACGATATGAAATCGCGACTCACGGTTATTTATTGCTTTATTTCATTGCCCCGGAATTATCTTATTCAATAGCGGGCGACGAAGACGAAAGCAATGAATAACCCAGGCCTCTTACCTTAAATAGTTTGTCAGGAGTTCCATGTCACAACAAATTGAATCAGTAAAAATGGCTCTGCAGGAGCTGGGGATTAATGCAAGCGGCGAATTGTTTTACAACCCTGATTACGATTTGCTTATTGCACATGAAACCTCCCCTGAGCTGACCGGCGCGGCCCGCGGCGTGATGACCGACTCTGGCGCTGTGGCAGTGGATACCGGTATCTTCACCGGCCGCTCGCCGCGCGATAAATATATCGTCAGAGACGAGCAGACGCGCGACACCGTATGGTGGGCTGACTCCGGCCTTGGCCGCAATGACAATAAGCCGTTATCGCCAGACGTGTGGCGCAGCCTGAAAAGCCTGGTCGCAGGCCAGCTGAGCGGCAAAAAACTGTACATCATCGATGCCTGGTGCGGCGCCAGCCCGGACACCCGCCTTGGCGTACGCTTCGTCACCGAGGTGGCATGGCAGGCCCACTTTGTCAAAAACATGTTTATCGTGCCGAGCGCCGACGAGCTGGCCAGCTTTACCCCGGACTTCGTGGTGCTCAACGGCGCCGGCTGCACCAATGCCAACTGGCAGGCGCAGGGCATGAACTCCGAGAACTTCGTCGCCTTTAACCTGAGCGAGCGTATTCAGCTCATCGGCGGCACCTGGTACGGCGGCGAAATGAAAAAAGGGCTGTTCTCGGTCATGAACTACCTGCTGCCGCAGAAAGGCATCGCGTCGATGCACTGCTCGGCCAACCGTGGCGAAGCAGGGGACGTCGCGCTGTTCTTCGGCCTCTCCGGTACCGGCAAAACCACGCTGTCCACCGATCCGCATCGTCAGCTGATTGGCGATGATGAGCACGGCTGGGACGATGACGGGGTGTTTAACTTCGAAGGCGGCTGCTACGCCAAGACCATCAATCTCGACCCGCAGGCGGAGCCGGAGATTTATGGCGCCATCCGCCGCAATGCGCTGCTGGAAAACGTGGTGGTGCGCGCTGACGGCAGCGTGGATTATGCCGACGGCAGCAAAACCGAAAACACCCGCGTCTCCTATCCGCTGTCGCATATCGACAATATCGTCAAGCCGGTGTCCCGCGCGGGCCATCCGTCGAAGGTGATTTTCCTTGCCGCCGATGCGTTTGGCGTTCTGCCGCCGGTCTCCCGTCTGACCACCGAGCAGATGCAGTACCATTTCCTGTCGGGTTTCACCTCGAAGCTGGCGGGCACCGAGCGCGGCATTACCCAGCCGACGCCGACCTTCTCCGCCTGCTATGGCGCGGCGTTCCTGCTGCTTCACCCGACCCAGTACGCCAGCGTCCTGGCGGCGAAGATGGCGGAATCCGGCGCCGAAGCCTGGCTGGTCAACACCGGCTGGAACGGCGAGGGTAAACGCCTGTCGCTGCGCGATACCCGCAGCATCATTAGCGCGATCCTCAACGGCACTACCGGCCCGCTGCGCGAGGAGACCATCCCGGTGTTCGGTCTTGCGATCCCGCAGAGCATTCCAGGGGTAGACAGCGCGGTGCTGGATCCGCGTAATGGCTGGAGTTCAGCGGATAAATGGCAGGAGAAGGCCGAGAGCCTGGCTCAGCTGTTTATGGATAACTTCAAGCAGTACAGCGATACCGAAGCGGGTGCGCGTCTGGCGCTGGCCGGTCCGCAGCTGCAGAAGAGCGCGGTCGAAGCCTGATCCGCGGCCAGCAGGTCGACGCCTGGCGCCGACCTGCTGGCGAGCCGCTTTACTCCGCAAAGGCCCGCAGCGCATCGCCAGTGAGGCGATAACGCACCCACTCATCCTGCGGCTGCGCGCCAATGCTCAGATAGAAATCAATCGCCGGCTGGTTCCAGTCGAGCACGCTCCACTCCAGACGCCCGCACTGACGCTGTACAGCATATTGCGCGATGGTTTTCAGCAGCGCTTTTCCGGCGCCGATCCCGCGATAGTCGGGGGTGACGTACAGATCCTCCATATAGATACCATTGCGTCCAAGCCAGGTGGAGTAGCTGGTGAAGAACACCGCGTAGCCCACCGCTTTGCCCGCCACCTCGCAGATCAGCGCTTCGGTTTTGCTGCCGCTGGCAAACAGCGTCTCTCTGATCTCCTCTGGCGTCGTCACTACCTCTTCGGGGGCTTTCTCGTAGACCGCGAGTTCATAAATCATGTCGTAGATAGCGGTGGCGTCGTCCGGGGTGGCCTGGCGGATTGTGATGCTCATGGGTCGTCCTGTCTGAATGGTATCAAGGAAAGCAACATTGCTGACCCAGAGCATAAGCGGTATTGTGAAAAGAATTAAGTGCAATGAAATCAGCAAATGATGAATATTATGCATCCAGTCCTGCGCCGGATTGACCTCAACCTGCTGCCGGTGTTTGACGCGGTCTATCGCTCCCGCTCGGTGCGCCTGGCAGCGGAAGAGCTGGCGATGAGCACCTCGGCGCTGAGCCATGCGCTCTCCCGGCTGCGCAGCGCCCTCAACGACCCGCTGTTCTATCGCGAAGGCCACCGGATGTGTCCCAGCGTCTATGCCAGCCAGCTGGCGCCCTCTATCGCTTCGGCGCTGAAATTTCTCAATCAGGAGCTGACGCCGCCGGCGGCGTTTGTGCCGAGCGCCAGCACCGACTGCATGCAGATTGCGATCACCGATTTCACCGCATTCTGCGTCTTTCCGACGCTGATGCACCGCCTGCAGCGGGAGGCGCCCGGGCTGCGGTTTGAGCTTCGTTATCTGCCCCATAGCCCGGCGCTGACCGAGCTGCTGGCGGGCGAGGTCGACCTGGCTCTCGGGTTCAACACCCCTGACGAGCCAGCCCATCCCGATCTTGAGGAGATCAACTGGCTGCGGGACGAATATGTGGTCATCAGTCAGGCTGACCGCACGGCGCTGACCCTGGACGCCTATCTTGCGGCCCGTCATCTGGTGGTAACCCCGTGGAATGAGCGGCAGGGGGTGCTGGACTGCGAGCTGGAGCGGCAGGGCTATTCGCGGCAGGTGGCGGTGAAAACGCCCTCGATGCTGAGCGCCCCCTTTATTATTGAGCAGAGCGATCTGCTGATGGCGCTGCCCCGGCGGGCGGCGGAGACGATGGCCCGCGCCGCCCGGCTGACCATTTTCCCGCTGCCGTTTCCGGTTCCCCCGTTTGACGTCAAGATTTACGCCCATAAACGCAGTGGGAAACGCGAGGCCACCCGCTGGCTGATCTCCTTGCTGCAGACGCTGGGGAACGTCGCCACGGCGCCGGCGCCCTGAGGCCACATCCGGGTTATTAACCTATCGCCGCTGCGCATCGCGTTAACCATCCCGGACCAGGCATGTCTTATACCGTCGGGGGCGCAACCGCGTACCCTGGCCTCGGTCACAAAACGGAAAACTCACATTTTCATCTCCACCACCGATGCTGAGGGTACAGAAAGTGTTAAATGATTGTATATAAAAGTAATGTTAATTAGCTAAATGTTATTTATGCGTAAATTGCATCAATGGATGCGTTTATTACGCTTATTTCATACCGGGTTCTGTTTCAGTCTTCAGCAACAGGCGCGCGACAACGCGTGGATAACAAACTGGAGACCTGCATGCATTCGACAACCTCACTGATGAGTACCCGTGATCGGCTCGGCGCCATTCTGCGCGTCACGTCCGGTAACTTTCTCGAACAGTTCGACTTTTTCCTGTTCGGGTTTTATGCCACCTACATCGCACATACCTTTTTTCCGGCCAGCAGTGAATTCGCCTCGCTGATGATGACCTTTGCGGTCTTTGGCGCCGGCTTTCTGATGCGGCCCATCGGCGCCATCGTGCTTGGCGCCTATATCGACAAGGTTGGGCGGCGCAAAGGGCTGATTGTGACCCTGTCGATCATGGCCACCGGCACCTTCCTGATCGTGCTGATCCCCTCTTACCAGACCATTGGCCTGTGGGCGCCGTTGCTGGTGCTGATCGGCCGTCTGCTGCAGGGCTTCTCCGCCGGCGCTGAACTGGGCGGGGTATCCGTCTATCTGGCCGAGATCGCCACCCCGGGCCGCAAAGGGTTTTACACCAGCTGGCAGTCGGGCAGCCAGCAGGTCGCCATCATGGTGGCGGCCGCGATGGGCTTTGCCCTCAACGCCGTACTGGAGCAGAGCGCCATCAGCGACTGGGGATGGCGTATTCCGTTCCTTTTTGGCTGCCTGATCGTGCCGTTCATTTTTGTGCTGCGCCGTAAGCTGGAGGAGACCCAGGAGTTTACTGCCCGCCGCCATCACCTGGCGATGCGCCAGGTGTTCGCCACCCTGCTGGCGAACTGGCAGGTGGTCATCGCGGGGATGATGATGGTGGCGATGACCACCACCGCGTTCTACCTGATCACCGTCTATGCGCCGACCTTTGGCAAAAAAGTGCTGATGCTCAGCGCCTCTGACAGCCTGCTGGTCACGCTGCTGGTGGCGATTTCCAACTTCTTCTGGCTGCCGGTGGGTGGGGCGCTGTCCGACCGCTTTGGCCGCCGACCGGTGCTGATTGCCATGACGCTGCTGGCGCTGGCTACTGCCTGGCCTGCGCTGACCATGCTGGCGAACGCGCCGAGCTTTTTGATGATGCTGAGCGTGCTGCTGTGGCTGTCGTTTATCTACGGCATGTACAACGGGGCGATGATCCCGGCGCTGACCGAAATTATGCCCGCCGAAGTGCGCGTGGCAGGCTTCTCGCTGGCCTATAGCCTGGCGACCGCGGTGTTTGGCGGCTTCACGCCGGTGATCTCCACGGCGCTGATCGAATATACCGGTGATAAAGCCTCCCCTGGCTACTGGATGAGCTTTGCCGCCGTCTGCGGTCTGCTGGCCACCTGCTACCTCTATCGCCGCAGCGCCGTCGCGCTGCAGACGGCACGTTAATCAGGGAGAGGATGATGCGTAAAACGACAGGAACCCTGCTGGCCACGCTGCTGCTGGCTGCCACCGGCGGCAGCGCGCTGTCCGCTGAGGTCACCGTGATGATCTCCGGCGGCTTCAAAGCGGCGCTGGAAAAGCTGGCCCCGGCGTGGGAAAAACAAACTGGCAACCATCTCGTGGTGATCCCCGGCCCGTCAATGGGGAAAACGCCGCAGGCGATCCCTAACCGCCTGGCGCGGGGCGAACACGCGGACGTGGTGATTATGGTCGGCGACGCGCTGACCAGCCTCGAGAAAGCGGGCCGAACGCAGCCGGATTCGCGCCGGGAGCTGGCCGACTCGCCCATCGGCGTGGTGGTGAAAGCGGGAGCGCCGCTGCCGGCCATCCGCAGCGCAGACCAGCTGCGGGCGGCGCTGCTGGCTGCCCCGTCGGTCGCGTACTCCGACAGCGCCAGCGGACGCTATGTCAGCTCGACGCTGTTCCACCGCCTGGGCATTGATGAGGCGATGCAGAGCAAAGCGCAGATGGTGGAGCGTATTCCGGTGGCCTCGGAAGTGGCGAAGGGACGTTATGCGATCGGTTTTCAGCAGGTGAGCGAACTGCTGCCGGTGCCCGGCGTAACCTTCGTCGGCGAACTGCCGGATAACCTGCAGTACATCACCCGCTTTGCCGGGGCGGTGACCGTCAGCGCCGACCACCCGCAGGAAGGAAAGGCGCTGCTGACCTATCTGGCCTCACCGGCGGCGCAGGAGACCATCCACGCCACCGGTATGCGAAGCGTGGCCGCCGCTGCGCCGGTCAGCCAGAAGGATACTGTTCAATAATCAGCTTCTCCAGCTCTGCCGCTACGTAGGACTGAATACGGCCGCTGAGGCGGATCAGGCCTACCGTGCGGGTGACCACCGGGTCAGTGAGCGGCACGGCGCGGAGAACGGAATGCTCCCCAGCGGGCATTGACATCGCGGGCACGGCGGCAATGCCGATGCCCGCTTCCACCATCCCCAGCATCGTGGTGACGTGGCGGGTTTCGCAAATGCTTGGCCGCGCCGGCGTCAGATGCGCCAGCTCCCGGTCGAGCAGCGTCCGGTTGCCGGAGACCCGATCGAGGCCAATATAATCCTGTTCAAAATATGCCTGCCAGCTGAGGTGCGTCCTGCCTGCCAGCGGATGGTCATGCCGACAGGCGGCGACATAGCGGTCGTCGGCCAGCGGGGTGAATTCGATGCTGGCCGGCAGGTTTTTGGCAAAGCAGAGCCCAAAGTCAGCCTGTCCGCTGCTGACCGCCTCGATCACATTCCCGACGCTGCTGTCAATCAGCCGGATACGCACCTGGGGATAACGCGCCTGAAAGCTGCGGATGATGTCCGGCATAAAGTAGTAGGCGGCAGAGGGTACCGTCGCCACCGTCACCAGCCCGGTGCGCGCCTTGCTGACCTGGCTGATATCCGCCAGCACCGTCTCGACGTGGGCCAGCAGCTGCTCTGAACGTTCGGCAAAATTCTGTCCATACAGCGTAAGGGTCACGCGGCGGGTGGTGCGCTCGAACAGCCGGTTGCCCAAGGCGGTCTCCAGCTTTTCGATGCGCCGGCTGAGGGCCGACTGCGACAGGCAAATGGATTCTGCGGCCAGCCGAAAGCTGCCATACTCCATCAGGGCGCGAAAGGCATAGAGATCGTTGAAGTCAAAATTTACGGGCATGGCGGCGGCATCCTTATCGGCGGTCTGACGCCTCGCCCCGTCCGGTGAGGGGCGATGGCGACGAAAATCGGCTCGGCAGGTGACTGGGCGCGCGGCTGACCGCACGCCGGGTCGTCAAACCTTGAGCAGTTTTACCGTGGCATCGATATCGATTTCGTCTTCCGAGAAGATCAGGGTTGTCCCCTGAAAGGTGGTGATCGCCAGCTTTTTCACCGAGCGCATCTCTCCCGGCTGCACCGTGGATTTTGGCCGGATGCTGTTCATCAGCAGCCCGACCGACAGCACCGCGTTTTCTTTATCCACGCGGGTCTCGACCGGCTCTTCTTCCCGGTAAACCACATAGGACTTGATGGAGGTCAGCTTCAGCCGCTCGCCGGCGATATAGATATATTTGCTCTCCGGAATGACCTTGACCGCGTAGGCCGACAGCCCTTTATTGTTGGTGGTTGGTTCGAAAGTCACCGCCGCGTCTTTCTTGATGAGATCGGGATTGGCGACCTTAATCACATGAAAATACCGGTTTTCGCCGTTTTCATCTTTGATAAATCCAAAACCTTTATCTTTAAACCACGTTGTGATTGTTCCGTTCATCGCCATTACCGTTCTTACTCGTTGGTTAACTCAAATTTTGCAGCGCGCAGTGTAAAGCACATTGCCTGCGCAGACCATGCCTTTACGATAAGTGTGGGTGATAAATGACACCGCCGCGAGGGCGGATCGTGCGCCAGCGTCGTACCGGCGGACAAAATGGGGTACTATCGCCGGCCACTCCTTCTTCGGGCCGCCTGATGTCCACCATTATCGATACCTTTGTCGCGCCGCCGTGCCGCGACCAGATCACCCTCTTGTATCAGGATGAACACCTGCTGCTAATCAATAAACCGGCCGGGCTGCTGAGCCTGTCAGGCAAAGATCCGCGCAACCTCGACTCTGTCCATCATCGACTGGTCCAGCGCTTTCCGGGCTGTACCCTGGTACACCGCCTTGACTTCGGCACTTCCGGTCTGATGGTGGTCGCCCGCAACAAGGGGATTAACGCTGCGCTGTGCCAACAGTTCAGCCAGCGCACGGTGGGTAAGGTCTATACGGCGCTGCTGTGCGGCCATCTGCCGGAAGACGAGGGGGTCGTGGAGGCGGCGATCGCCAAAGACCCGGCCCGTTTCCCGCGCATGTCGATCAGTGTCCGGCACGGCAAACCGGCGCGTTCGCGCTACCGGGTCATTGACCGCCTGTACCAGACGCGGGAAGGGGAGAGGGCGCTGGCGCTGACGAGGGTGGCGCTTACCCCGGAGACCGGGCGCACCCATCAGCTGCGGATCCACTGTCAGCTGCTGGGCTATCCGATCCTTGGCTGCGATCTGTATGGCGGCCGGGAATTGCCGGGCACGGAACAGGCTC
Source organism: Klebsiella sp. 7-CIP_Kleb. (assembly GCF_050378655.1). Classification (NCBI taxonomy): domain Bacteria; kingdom Pseudomonadati; phylum Pseudomonadota; class Gammaproteobacteria; order Enterobacterales; family Enterobacteriaceae; genus Klebsiella; species Klebsiella sp. 7-CIP_Kleb. The sequence goes on along the minus strand of NZ_JBNRLJ010000001.1, from coordinate 863,421 downwards.
CGCGGCTGATGCTGCACGCCAGCGAGCTGCGCTTTGTCCATCCCGTCAGCCGCGAGCCGATGCATATCCAGCAGGCAAGCTCGTTCTGATCGCCTGCCGCCGGAAGCCCGCGATCACCACATCAGGTCGTCGGGCACCTTAAAGTCGGCGTACGGATCGTCTTCATCCTGTTCATCCTGACTCAGGGCGCTGTGCAACACGATGCTGCTGGCATCGCGCTGGGCAATTTTCTCTGCCACGACCGCCGGAATAATCGCATACTCCCCTTCAGGTTTGTTATCCACCGCCAGGCGGGCAATCGCCAGACGGCCGTTAATCAGCTGGGTTTGGGTGGTCTTGTCGACCATGATTTTTTTGATCAGATTATTATCGGTAAAGTTAAAGCCGATATCGCCCCGGGCGACCGTAATGCGGTTCATCTCAATCAGATGCTTGACCTGGGCTTTATACTCTTTCGCCAGCATCGCCTGCTTTTGCTGCTCGCTGAGCAGTTTATCGCGCTCCAGCTGGGCTTTTTTATTCTCTTCCACCGCTTCCCGGGCCTCACGGGCCTGCACGCGGGATTTTTTCGCCGTTCTCTGGACTTTGGCCATTTTTTTGCTGCTGACCAGGCCGGCTTTGAGCATCTGCTCTTGTAAGGTAAGTTTTGTCATTTGCGTATCTGAAGCTTAGGAAACATCTGGCCAGTATACCTGCATTGGCGGAAACGACGCCAGACCCGCGGACGTGCTGGGCCGCTGTGGCCAGTAGCGCGATACTGGCGGGGGATTACTCCCGGGGCTGGAGCTGATAAATCCAGGCGCTGACCTGCTGTCCATCGTCGGTGGTCACCTCAACCGACACCCGATCGTACCCCTCCTCAAACTCGTCCAGCATGGGCCAGTGCGCCGCCAGCCGGTCGGACAGGAACAGATAGCCGTTGACCCGCGGGCCGTTGGCGTCGAGGACGATCCCCGGAAAATCAGCGGCAGCGCCCCAGCCGCGCGCGTAAAAGGTGCCAGTGACGTAGCCCGGACGCCACTCGCCCCCGATCGTCTCCAGAATATGCGCATTGCTGCGACCGGGACAGAGCGTCCCATAGACAAATAACGGTTTCATTGTTCCTCTCGCGATCGTGACTTCATCCGCCCACAGCGGAAACCCAAAATACGGGGTAATGTAGCGCCTGGCAATGGCCGGGTGGGGGCCAGGCATCTCTCTGCTACCGGGGGGACTCAGGCCTCGGCGCTAGCGAGGATATATCGACTAAAGTGAAATTTTTATTATTAATAATATTTAAGATGAATATAAATAAGTCTGATAGAGGGATTAATTCACTAATTAACCTTTAACGGCAAATTAAAAGAGGAGAATGCAATGCCTGTCGTTTTCGTCGCCGTCACCTGGGTGATGAAAGATAGCGAGCCTTGAATTCAGATATTATTTACCCCCTGGCAGCACCTGGCGCTAATTTTTCCCTTTATGATAAGCATCCATTAAAAAATAACTTGAAGCTTTCATCTGACGCACAACCGCTGGCGGCTGCTACTGACCCCGAAGGATCTTATCCCGGCGAGGCGGAGCATTATCGAAGCCAGTCAACCTCAACTGACGCTGCACCCGCTTAAGGAGAAGTGAAAATGCCTCGTCCCTCCCTGTATGACATCCTGTACGGCAATTTCGCCGGCGGGCTGGACCTGAACAACGTCAGCGAAACGGATCAGGTCATCCTGTCGGTGCTCGATAACATGCAGCGTATCCTCAACTGTCGGGCCGGAGCGCTGGCGCATCTGCCGGACTACGGCCTGCCGGATATGACCGCTATCCTCCAGGGCATGCCGGCGTCGGCGCATCAGCTGATGAGCACGCTGTCGGCGGTGTTGCTGAAATACGAACCGCGCCTGCAGCGGATCGCGGTGGTGATGCTCGACCAGGATGCGCCCGGCGAACTGCGCTATGCCATTGATGCTGAGCTGAAAGATATCGGCCTGGTGCGGTACGGCACAGAGTTTATGCCTGAAGGCCGGGTGTTAATCCGCCACCTCAAACGCCAGCAGTACCTTGACCCCCGCTCCGCCCTCTAATCCTCGCGCTGAAAGACATCATGATGACAACACATAAAGACCACCGCTATCAAACCGGTGGCGACCCGCGCACGCTGGCCGATTTTATTGCCCTGCGTGCGGAAATGAACAAACTCAGCCACCCGGCGCGGCCGGACATTAACTGGCCGTATGCCGAGCAGCTTGCCCGCTCGCTGCTGGAGCATCATGGCGCGGATCTGCAGACTGTCGCCTGGTATACGCTGGCCCGCGCCCGGCTGGGCGGGCTGGCAGGGATCAACGAGGGGCTGACGCTGATGGAAACGCTGCTGGTTCATCAGGGGAAAAACTTGTGGCCGCAGGCGCTCCCGGTCCGCACAGAGATCTTCCGCACCCTGAGCAAGCGGCTGCGGCAGGTGATCCGTACCCTGAATCTCACCCCGGAGGATGTTGAGTCGCTTGAGCAGGCTGAACGTTCGCTGCAAAGCTTCGACGCGGTGCTCCAGCGCCTTGAGATCGCTCCTGAAAACCAGCTGAGCGACCTGCGGGCGCTGCTGCACAGCACGGCAACTCGCTTCGAGAGCCTCGACCCTGCGCCAGCGCTTCCCGCTGCGCCGCCGGTGGTGGTGTCTGCAGTACAACTTTCCGGCCCTCTGGTCAGCGAAGAGGATGTGGCGAAGGTTGAACCAGTGCCAGAACTAAAACGTAGACCAAAGGCTGAGCCGCTGGCGCCGCCTTCGCCGGCAAATCGGCCCGTGCCGGTGAAGGCATCGACTCCGGTACCTGCGCCGCGCTGGAAGCCATTTATCGCCGGGATGGTCACCATGCTGGCGGTGTCGGGCATCGCCATCGGCGGATGGCTAGCGCTGCGTCAGACCGATTTGCCGTCGACTGCGATGACGCAACAGGCCGGGCCGCTAGCGGACCTCCCGGGGGCAACCCCCCTGGCGCCGGTCGATCTGCGCCAGGCGCAGCGCCAGCTTGACGTTCTCGCCCGCCTGGACCCGGACTGGGCGATAAGCTACGGCGACCGGCTGGTCCGGCTGGCACTGAACCGCTGGCCGGAACAGGCAAAACCGCTGGCGCAGCAGTGGCAACGGCAGCTAAGCGCTGCGGCACTGCCCGCGGAACACCTCACCGGCTGGGCGGAGGGCATGCGGCAGCTGCAACGGCTCGCCGGCCAGCTCAATGCCCTCGACGAGCAGAAGGGGAAGTACCTGACGGTGAGCGAACTGAAAACGGCGGTGTTTGCCATCATGCAGTCGCTTAACCGTGCCGTTCCGCTGGAGGAGCAATTGCGCGAGCTGGCCGCGCTCCCCGCGGGTCAACCCTGGCCTGCCGCCCGCGGCAGCCTCGCCGAACTGCATCTGCAACAGCTGATCGTGGAGTATGCCCTGCTGAAGCGAAATCAGCCGGCGTCGCCGCCCGCTGCGCTCCCCGAAACCGGTGAGCCCTCGGTGAGTGAGGCGGTGAAATAAAATGTGCGCATGGCAACATTTTCTTTACATCATGATTGCAAGAACCGAACGCCCTTCGTAGTCTGAAAATGATTTAAATATACCGTTTGTGTTTATATTGAAAATTTTATTTCAACCTCTGAGGGCATGCTATGAAGCACTGTAAAATCATCCTGTTAGTAGGCCTTCTGGCCAGTTCCGCTTCGGCGTTAGCGGAGAAGATCGGCGTCTCGATGGCTTACTTCGATCAAAACTTTCTCACCATTATCCGTCAGTCCATTGAGAAAGAAGCTCAAGCCCGTCACGTCGATGTGCAGTTCGAAGACGCCCGCGGCGACACCGGACGCCAGGCCGATCAGGTGCAGAGCTTCATCGCCTCCGGCGTGGACGCCATCATCGTGGACCCCGTGGACTCCGCCAGCACCCCGCAGCTGACGAAGATGGCGCAGCAGGCCAGAATGCCGCTGGTGTATGTGAACCGGACGCCGGGGGATAAAACGTTACCGCCTGGCGTGGTGTTTGTCGGATCGGACGAGCGGGAGTCCGGTACATTACAGATGGAAGCGCTGGCGAAGCTGGCAAACTACAAAGGCAACGTCGCCATCATGATCGGCAATCTCACCGATGCCGGCGCGCTGCAGCGCACCAAAGACGTAGAGCAGGTGGTGGCCAAATACCCGGCGATGAAAGTGGTGCAGAAACAGCCGGCCAACTATTCCCGCAGCGAGGGAATGGATCTGATGCAGAACTGGGCAGGTAACGGGGAAGAGATTGATATTGTGGCGGCGAACAACGATGAGATGGCGATTGGCGCGGCGATGGCGCTGGAGAAGAGCCAGAAGAAGTTGCTGATCGGCGGGATCGACGCCACGCCGGATGGGCTAAAAGCGTTGGCCAGCGATAAGATCCAGGTAACAGTCTTCCAGGATGCCGTTGGTCAGGGCAAAACGGCCTTAGCGGTGGCGCTGAAGCTGATTAAAGGAGAAAAAGTCGAGTCCCATGTCTGGATCCCGTTTGAGTTAGTGACCAAAGAAAATATGCAGACCTATGTGGAAAAGAGTCATTAACGGCAAGGCGGAAGTGTTCGAACTTTGCTGATAAAACCGGGCTGAGAATGTGTCGCCCGGGCAATGAAACCGGAGGATAAGACATGGCAATGGCAAAAAGCGGTTATACGCTGCAGGTGATAAAGGCAGGGCAGCAGGGGCATGTTGAAATGAGGTGGGGGCATCTCGCGGAAGTCGATACGCGCGCGGCGGCGGCGACCATCGCGCAGCATATCGGGCGACCCTCGTCTGCGGCGGATCCGCAGGAGATTAGCCTGTCGCTGACCAATGCTGCCAGCGGCATCTCGGTGGAGCTTCATCACCCGGCCTCAGGGGAAAGCGCCACCCCGGCTTTTATTGAGGACGAGTTAAAAAAGATTGTGCAGATCGTTGATGGCTACGAAGCGGCAGAAGAGACCCATATCGTGGAGTAGCGCGCCGTCTGGCGCACGAAAAAAAATCCACGCCGGAGCGTGGATTTTTTATTACTCGATGGCGGCAGAAATGCCAGCCAGCGGGATCAGACGTTGAACAGGAAGTTCATCACATCGCCATCTTTGACGATGTAATCTTTACCTTCAGCGCGCATTTTACCGGCTTCTTTCGCGCCCTGTTCGCCTTTGTAGGCGATAAAGTCTTCATAAGCGATGGTCTGCGCGCGGATAAAGCCTTTCTCGAAGTCGGTGTGGATCTTACCGGCTGCCTGCGGCGCAGTCGCCCCTACCGGGATGGTCCATGCGCGCACTTCTTTCACCCCAGCGGTGAAGTAGGTCTGCAGGTTCAGCAGGGCGTAACCAGCGCGGATCACGCGGTTCAGACCCGGCTCTTCGAGGCCCAGCTCAGCCATAAACTCGTCACGTTCTTCATCGTCCAGCTCGGCGATGTCCGCTTCAACCGCGGCGCACACCGGCACCACCACAGACCCTTCCTGCTCGGCGATGGCGCGAACCTGATCGAGGTACGGGTTGTTCTCGAAACCGTCTTCATTGACGTTCGCGATGTACATGGTCGGCTTCAGGGTCAGGAAGCTCAGATAGCGGATGGCGTCTTTCTCTTCTTTGGTCAGATCCAGCGCGCGCAGCATACCGGCGTTTTCCAGCTGCGGCAGGCATTTCTCCAGCGCGGCCAGCTCAACTTTCGCGTCTTTATCGCCGCCTTTGGCTTTTTTGGAGACGCGGTGAATCGCGCGTTCGCAGGTATCAAGGTCAGACAGCGCCAGTTCGGTGTTGATAACGTCGATATCTTCCGCCGGGTTCACTTTCCCCGCGACGTGAATGATATTGTCGTTTTCGAAGCAGCGAACCACGTGACCGATAGCTTCGGTTTCGCGGATGTTGGTCAGAAACTGGTTGCCGAGACCTTCGCCTTTGGACGCGCCTTTAACCAGGCCCGCGATATCAACGAACTCCATGGTGGTCGGCAGGATACGCTGCGGTTTGACGATTTCAGCCAGCTTGTCCAGACGCGGATCGGGCATCGGTACGACACCGGTGTTCGGCTCAATGGTACAGAAGGGGAAGTTGGCCGCTTCAATACCCGCTTTGGTGAGCGCATTGAACAGGGTGGATTTGCCGACGTTGGGCAAACCGACGATACCGCATTTGAATCCCATGATTTAAATCACCTTAATCTTTGGATAATCAATCTGTTACAAGGAACAGATTGCAGAAAATTGAATAGCTTTGCCTATTATACACGGTGCGCGGCAAAAATGCCGCACGACAACGGCTTATTGCGCCTTAAAGGCGTGTAAACGGTTGGTCGCTTTGGTGAGACCATCCTTTAACCAGATTTCCGTACAGCGCGCCGCTTCGTCGACGGCATCATCAATCAGTTTCTGCTCGCTGGCCGGCGGTTTGCCGAGCACAAAGCCGACAACCTTGTTTTTATCGCCCGGATGGCCGATCCCGACGCGTAAGCGGTGAAAGTTCGGGTTATTGCCGAGCTTGCTGATGATGTCCTTCAGGCCGTTGTGGCCGCCATGGCCGCCGCCAAGCTTAAATTTCGCCACGCCCGGCGGCAAATCCAGCTCATCATGGGCAACCAGAATTTCGTCCGGGTTGATGCGATAAAAGGTTGCCATCGCGGCCACGGCTTTACCGCTAAGGTTCATAAAGGTGGTGGGCACCAGCAGGCGAACATCCTCGCCCGCCAGGTTGATGCGCGAGGTGTAGCCGAAGAATTTGCTCTCTTCGCGCAGCGGCGCGCGATGGCGATCCGCCAGTAAATCCACATACCAGGCGCCAGCGTTGTGCCGGGTGGCGGCATATTCCGCACCGGGGTTGGCCAGGCCGACAATCAGTTTAATGGTCACGTTTTCTATCCTGCATGGGGCATTCTCTGCCGCGTAGTGTACTGTCTGCGGGCGCGCTTGACAAAATTCTGGCTATAAGACAATACCGGCATTGATGATTTACTCACTAAATCATTAGAATTTGATATGGTTCATAGACTTATTTGTAAATTTTTGTCTATTCGCTGTTCACTAATGTGATCGTGGGCGCACTCCGCAGAAGAGACCTTGTCTATACTACACCTATAAGATTTGGGGACATTCCCTGGCAACCCAAAGTCCGGAGGTGACACATGAAACGCAAAAACGCTTCGTTACTCGGTAACGTACTCATGGGGTTAGGGTTGGTGGTGATGGTTGTGGGGGTGGGTTACTCCATTCTGAACCAGCTTCCGCAGCTTAACCTGCCACAATTCTTTGCGCATGGCGCTATCTTAAGCATCTTCGTCGGTGCTGTGCTCTGGCTGGCCGGAGCCCGTATTGGCGGCCACGAGCAGGTCAGCGACCGCTACTGGTGGGTGCGCCACTACGATAAACGCTGCCGTCGTAACCAGCATCGTCACAGCTAACCGCAACCGCATTTCCCGCATCGGCCTTCCGCGGCCGATGCGTTTTTCTCTGACTCTCGTTATCGCTTCTTCTTTTTCCCGCCATATGACGACCCCCATTCCGACCTGAGCTTCGTGATGCTATGGTTGCCGCCAAAAGTGAATATTAAGCGCGTTTTATGCTTGACCCTGACGTTACGTCAGGCAGCAGAGTAGCGGACCTGGCCACAGAGAGGAGCAGTCATGTTAATTCAGGTGGGAGAGCTGGCGAAGCGCGCCGGACTGACGGTGCGTACGCTGCATCATTATGAACAGACGGGGCTGTTAACGCCTTCGGCCAGAAGCGAGGCGGGCTATCGGCTCTATAACCTGTCAGCGGTTCAGCGCCTGCATATGATAAAGGCGCTGGCGCAGACCGGGCTGACGCTCGCCACCATCAAGGACTATCTCGATCGGCAAACGCTGTCGCTGCCTGAGCTGCTGACGCAGCAGATAGAGACGCTGAATGACCAACTGCGTGATGTCGCCAGGCTGCGCGACCGGCTGTTGGCGCTGCGCGAGGCGCTGGCGAGCGGCAATGAACCCGATCTGGAGTCCTGGCTACAGACGCTGGAGTTAATGAAAATGTACGATCGTTGGTTTAGTCAACAGGAGTTAGCCGCGCTGCCGTTTGCGGCACAGGATGAACAGCGCGCCCAAGCGTGGCGCGAGCTAACGGAGGAGGTGCAGACGCTGATGGCGAGCGGCTGCCCGACGGACAGTCCGCAGGCGATGAGTCTGGCGACGCGCTGGATGGAGCGCCTGGAGCAGGATACAGCAGGGCGCCCGGAGTTTCTGACCCGCCTGAACGCGATGCATGCCGCCGAGCCGCAAATGGTTGAACAGACCGGCGTCACGCCGGCCATCATCGCCTTTATCACCGAAGCCTTTGCCGAAAGCAAACTGGCCATCTGGGCGCGGTATCTCGACGATGAAGAGATGGCGTTCACCCGCCAGCACTATTTCGACCGGCTACAGGAGTGGCCAGCGCTGGTGGCGAAGCTGCATCAGGCATGTCGGGAGGGTATAGCGCCGGATTCAGCGTCGGGTCAGGCGCTGGCCCGGGCGTGGCTTGAGCTGTTTCAGTCCTACGCCGGTACCCGGCCGCAGACGTTGCAGAAGTTTCGTCGGGCAATGGAGCAGGAGCCGCATTTGATGAAGGGCACCTGGATGACGCCGGCGGTGCTGAGCTGGCTACAACAGGCGACGGGGGCGTTGATGCGGCAGGCGCAGGGGCCTGCCGCCGGGTGATCACAGGTCAGCCAGCGCGGCCTGACGATCGGGGTAGAAGCTCAGGCGGCCTGGCAGCGGCTTGACGCCGGCGCGCGCTAACGTGCGTAGCGGCTGAAACTCGAGGTTAGATACGCGCAATTCACAGCCTTCCGGCAGCTTGTTCACAAAGCGCTGGAAGGCATCCAGACCGCCGGCGTCGAGAACCGGCACGGCGTCCCACTTCAGCACCACGATGCGCTTGCCGGCGATCCGGGTCTCCAGATCGTTGAATAAACCTTCGGCGGCGGCAAAGAATAGCGGACCGATCACCCTCAGCACCAGCACATAGTCTGGCACTTCGACGTTGACCGGCGCCAGATGCGTCATGCGCGCGATACGGCGCATAAACAACAGCGAAGCCAGCACGATCCCGACGCTGATGGCGATCACCATATCAAACAGCACCGTCAGCGACATGCACATCAGCATCACCACGATGTCGTCCTTCGGCGCGTGGCGCAGCAGATTGATGACTTTATGCGCCTCACTCATGTTCCATGCCACCATCAGCAGCAGGGCGGCCATCGCCGACAGCGGCAGCCAGGAGAGCAGCGGGGCGAGGATCAGCAGCGCCATGATCACCAGCAGGGCGTGGATCACGGCGGCAACCGGCGATGTGGCGCCGGCGCGCACGTTCGCCGCCGAGCGGGCAATCGCCGCGGTGGCGGTGATTCCGCCGAAGAACGGCGCAACGATGTTGCCTAGCCCCTGGCCAATCAGCTCGCTGTTGGCTTTATGCTTGGTACCGGTCATACCGTCGAGCACCACCGCGCACAGCAGAGATTCAATCGCGCCGAGCATCGCCATGGAGAAGGCGGCAGGCAGCAGCGCCTGCAGCGAAGCCCAGCTCAGGGTAAAGCTGGAGCCCGGCATATCCCAGGGCAGCACCAGCTGCGGCAGCAGCTGCGGAATGCCGTTGCCCTGAGTGCCGTCCGCCAGCTGATAGTGAAACTGCGAGCCGATCGTCGCCACATCGCCGCCGAGCAAGTTGACTACCAGCATCACCGCGCAGCCGGCCAGCAGCGCGGGGAGGTGGCCCGGCAGACGGATACCCAGCCGCGGCCAGAAGATCAGGGTGCCGAGGGTGACGACGCCGATGGCGGCGTCCCCGACGTTAATGGTCGGCAGGGCCATCGCCAGCGCGGCCACTTTCTGCAGATAATGCTCCGGCACATGGGGCATCTGCAGGCCGAGAAAATCCTTAATCTGCATGGTACCGATAGTGATACCGATCCCGGAGGTGAAGCCGAGGGTGACCGACAGCGGGATATATTCGATCAGGCGGCCAAAGCGCGCCAGGCCGAAAAGAATTAAAAAGATCCCCGACATCAGCGTCGCCACCAGCAGCCCCGCCAGGCCGAACTGCTGGGAAACCGGATAGAGGATCACCACAAAGGCGGCGGTCGGGCCGGAAACGCTAAAGCGCGACCCGCCGGTTAAGGCGATCACAATCCCTGCCACCGCTGAGGTATAGAGGCCGTACTGCGGCGGCACACCGCTGCCAATCGCCAGCGCCATCGCCAGCGGAATCGCAATGATCCCGACGGTGATCCCGGCGATCAGGTCACGCGTGAAGCGGGCCGTGGTGTACTGTTCTTTCCAACAAGCGTCGATGAGGGCGCGGAAAGGCATCACATGTGAGGAAAATAATCTGTTCACAATAATGTTTCATCCATGAGCGCATCATCTGTCAACTAAATGGCAGGTGAAGGAGGCATTGATCATTTCCACGTCATCTTTCGGGATGCCTCTGTGTTGGCTGCGTTCATTTACCCCAGTCACGTACTGCCTGTACGCTCCCGGGGATTCATTCACTTGCCGCCTTGACGCATGCCGAATGATGTTGTGGAAGAATTAAAAATGCAGAGACAAAAAAACCCGCCGCAGCGGGTTTTTGTGCTCGGCTCGATTAATGTTCGAACATAGCAGAGATTGATTCTTCATTGCTGATACGGCGAATAGCTTCAGCCAGCATACCGGAGAGCGTCAGAGTACGCACTTTATCCAGCGCTTTAATTTCTGGTGCCAGCGGAATGGTATCGCAGACGACAAATTCATCGATCACAGAGTTTTTGATGTTCTGGATTGCGTTGCCGGAGAAGATTGGGTGCGTCGCGTAAGCGAATACGCGTTTCGCGCCGCGCTCTTTCAGCGCTTCTGCCGCTTTACACAGGGTGCCGCCGGTGTCGATCATATCGTCGACCATCACGCAGTCACGACCAGCGACGTCGCCGATGATATGCATCACCTGGGAGACGTTGGCGCGCGGACGACGCTTGTCGATGATGGCCATATCGGTATCGTTCAGCAGTTTAGCGATAGCGCGAGCACGAACTACGCCGCCGATGTCTGGAGAAACCACGATCGGGTTGTCCAGGTTCAGCTGCAGCATATCTTCCAGCAGGATTGGGCTGCCGAACACGTTATCAACTGGCACATCGAAGAAGCCCTGGATCTGTTCTGCGTGCAGGTCAACGGTCAGCACGCGGTCAACGCCGACGCTGGACAGGAAATCCGCCACCACTTTCGCGGTGATTGGCACACGAGCAGAACGAACACGACGGTCCTGACGAGCATAACCGAAGTAAGGGATAACGGCGGTGATACGACCTGCCGAAGCACGACGCAGAGCATCAACCATAACAACCAGTTCCATCAGGTTGTCATTGGTGGGAGCACAAGTGGACTGGATGATGAAAATATCACCACCGCGTACGTTTTCATTGATTTGTACGCTGACTTCGCCGTCGCTAAAACGACCTACAGCGGCGTCGCCAAGAGAAGTGTACAGGCGGTTGGCAATACGTTGTGCTAGTTCCGGGGTGGCGTTACCAGCAAAAAGCTTCATATCAGGCACGAGAAGAACCTCAGGCATGCGTCCAGTGGTGGATGAATGGGCCAATAATGTGCGGGCTGGCGCCATTCGATCCAGTCGGTGTATTTAAAGAGCACGATGCAACGTCTGGAACAGGGTGACGTTGTCACCGTAACTCAATTTCCCCGGCTGACTCATGATCGTTGCGCCATCACAGCGCAGGAATCAGAGCAGGGCCTGCTTGAGCGGCGAAAGATTGACTCCGCGCGCCACAAAGCCATTTAGCCATGCCGGGGCAGTGTCCAGCACCTGACGGGCAGCGGATTCGGTGTTAAATTCAGCAAACACACAGGCCCCTGTGCCGGTCAGGCGTGACGGCGCATATTCTAACAGCCAGGAAAGCGCGGCATCAACCTCGCGAAAACGTTTTCTTGCGATAAGCTCGCAATCGTTGCTGAATTCACAATTTAATAACGTATTAATTGACCGGCGCGGGGTATTTCGTGGTAGCTCCGGGTCGCGAAAAATGATCGGCGTCGGAATACTGACGCCTGGATGAGCCACCAGGTACCATTTTTCCTCGGGCTCCACCGGCGTGAGAATTTCACCTACTCCCTCGGCAAAGGCGGCATGGCCGCGCACGAAGACCGGCACATCGGCCCCCAGCTGCAGACCAAGGGTCGCCAGCTCATCTTCCGAAAGCCCGCAACCCCAGAGATGGTTAAGCGCCACCAGCACGGTGGCGGCATTGGACGAGCCGCCCCCCAGGCCGCCGCCCATCGGCAGGCGCTTATCGATACTGATATCGGCGCCGCTGCCCGCCGGCAGGCGGCCGCTTTCACCGGCTGCGCGCATCAACAGACGCGCGGCGCGAATAATCAGATTTTCTTCATCCGGTACACCGGCCACCGGCGTCAGCAGACGCAGTTCGCCGTCAGCGCGCGGTTCGATGGTCAGCGTATCGCCATAGTCGAGGAACTGAAACAGCGTCTGCAGGGTGTGGTAACCATCGGCCCGCTGGCCGGTGATATATAAGAACAGATTCAGTTTTGCAGGTGAGGGCCAGCGGCTCATCATTTCACGATCCAGTTATCCATCTTCAGCTTGATGCGCTGGGCGCCATTGTTTAGCTCGACATTAGACGGCAGGGCTGGCTGGGTATCGGTGGTGTAGCCGCCGTAGGTGACGTGCCAGGTTTTGCCGTTTTGCGTGTAGTTCAGTTCGCGCAGACGGTACCGATCGTCCAGCGAATAGTCGGTGGCGTCACCCGGCAGGCCGATGATCCACTGGCGCAGGCTGTTCAGCGGGATCGGCATCCCGGTCAGGCGGCCAATCATCTCTTCGGCATCGGTGGCGGTATAGGTCTGGCCTTTGTTGTCGATCAGCTGCACGCTGCCCGGCTGGGCGGTCAGCGACAGCTCGGTGCTGCCCAGCGGGTTAGTTAACAGCAGGCGATAGCGGTCCTGACCGGTTTGCTGCCAGAAGAAGCGGGCATAGACTTTTTGCTCGTCGGAGAGATAGGCAAACGCCCCGCGGGTCTGGAACTGGTTGAGGCTGCGAACAGCCTGCTGGTGCTGGCGCCACTGCGGCGAATCCGGGCTTTTGCCAGGCCCCTGGGGGGTATGAACAGAACAAGCGGTCAGGACGAGGCTGGCCAGCGGCAGCAGGCGGAACAGTCGATTCATAATGATGACAAATCCTTGATGTCTACAGTGAAATCCGGCGGCAGGGGAACAGCGGGCCGATTTGTGTAGCAGGTTACATTTATAACCCTTAATGCTAGCGTCGCCGGGCGATAGCGTCTACGTTCAAGTTGTCTGAAATCAAAAAATTAACCTTAATGGCGGTCTTGCTTTGGCTATTACTCCAAAAGGGGAGCCTCTCTTTTATTGATTACGCGCATCCTGTATGATGCACTCAGACTAACCTTAGCAACGCTGGTACTACTCCCTCACAATGACCCTTTTAGCTCTTGGCATCAATCACAAAACAGCTCCGGTCGCCCTGCGAGAACGCGTCACGTTTTCGCCGGAAACGCTCGATAAGGCGCTGGAGAGCTTGCTGGCTCAGCCGATGGTGCAGGGTGGAGTGGTGCTGTCGACCTGCAACCGCACGGAACTCTATCTCAGCGTCGAAGAGCAGGATAACCTGCAGGAAGCGCTGATCCGCTGGCTGTGCAATTACCACGGCCTCAATGAAGAAGACCTGCGTAAAAGCCTCTACTGGCACCAGGATAACGACGCCGTCAGCCATCTGATGCGCGTCGCCAGCGGCCTTGATTCGCTGGTGCTGGGCGAACCGCAGATCCTCGGTCAGGTGAAAAAAGCCTTCGCCGATTCCAGCCGCGGCCACCTCAACGTGAGCGAACTGGAGCGGATGTTCCAGAAATCGTTCTCGGTGGCCAAGCGCGTGCGTACCGAAACCGATATCGGCGCCAGCGCCGTTTCCGTCGCCTTCGCCGCCTGTACCCTGGCGCGGCAAATCTTTGAATCCTTGTCGAGCGTGACGGTGCTGCTGGTCGGCGCCGGTGAAACCATCGAACTGGTGGCGCGTCATCTTCGCGAACATCACGTGCGCAAAATGGTGATCGCCAACCGCACTCGTGAACGCGCCCAGACGCTAGCGGAAGAAGTGGGCGCCGAGGTGATTGCCCTTAGCGATATCGACGAACGGCTGAAAGAGGCCGACATCATTATCAGCTCCACCGCTAGTCCGCTGCCGATCATCGGCAAAGGCATGGTGGAGCGCGCGCTCAAGGCGCGGCGTAACCAGCCGATGCTGCTGGTGGATATCGCCGTCCCGCGCGACGTCGAACCGGAGGTCGGTAAACTGGCTAACGCCTACCTCTACAGCGTCGACGATCTGCAAAACATCATTCAGCATAACCTGGCGCAGCGTAAGGCCGCGGCGGTGCAGGCGGAATCGATCGTCGAGCAGGAGACCAGCGAATTTATGGCCTGGCTGCGCGCGCAGAGCGCCAGCGAGACCATTCGTGAGTACCGTTCGCAGTCTGAGCAGGTCCGTGAGGAGCTGACGGCGAAGGCGCTGGCCGCGCTGGAGCAGGGCGGCGATGCCCAGGAAATTATGCAGGATCTGGCGCGTAAGCTCACCAACCGCCTGATCCATGCGCCAACCAAATCTCTTCAGCAGGCCGCCCGTGACGGGGACGACGAACGCCTGCATATTCTGCGCAACAGCCTCGGGCTGGAATAGCGCACCTTTCTCTTATTTTCAGGACAGGGTGAATTCACGCCTATGAAGTCTTCTATTGTTGCCAAACTGGAAGCGTTGTACGAGCGCCACGAAGAAGTGCAGGCGCTGCTCGGCGATGCCGCGACGATTGCCGATCAGGATAAATTCCGCGCGCTGTCGCGGGAGTATGCTCAACTGAGCGATGTGGCGCGCTGCTATACCGACTGGCGTCAGGTGCAGGAGGATATTGAAACCGCACAGATGATGCTCGACGATCCGGAAATGCGCGAAATGGCGCAGGAAGAGCTGCGGGACGCCAAAGATAAAGGCGAACAGCTGGAGCAACAGCTGCAGGTCCTGCTCCTGCCGAAAGATCCCGATGACGAGCGTAACGCCTTCGTGGAAGTACGCGCCGGGACCGGCGGCGACGAAGCGGCGCTGTTTGCCGGCGATCTGTTCCGCATGTACACCCGTTACGCGGAATCGCGCCGCTGGCAGGTGGAGATCCTCAGCGCCAACGAAGGTGAACACGGCGGCTTTAAAGAGGTGATCGCCAAGATCAGCGGCGACGGCGTCTACGGCCGGCTCAAATTTGAATCCGGCGGTCATCGCGTGCAGCGCGTGCCGGCCACCGAGTCGCAGGGGCGTATCCACACCTCCGCCTGTACGGTGGCGGTGATGCCGGAGCTGCCGGAGGCGGAAATGCCGGATATCAACCCGGCGGATCTGCGCATCGATACCTTCCGCTCCTCCGGCGCGGGCGGGCAGCACGTTAACACCACCGACTCGGCGATCCGTATTACCCACCTGCCCACCGGCATCGTGGTGGAGTGTCAGGACGAACGTTCTCAGCATAAAAACAAAGCCAAGGCGCTGTCGGTGCTCGGGGCGCGGATCCGCGCCGCCGAAGTAGCCAAGCGTCAGCAGGCGGAAGCCTCCACGCGCCGCAACCTGCTGGGCAGCGGCGACCGCAGCGATCGCAACCGTACCTACAACTTCCCGCAGGGCCGCGTGACCGACCACCGCATCAACCTGACCCTTTACCGTCTGGATGAGGCGATGGAGGGCAAACTCGACATGCTGATTGAGCCGATTGTCCAGGAACACCAGGCCGATCAGCTGGCGGCGCTGTCCGAGCAGGAATGATGACCTTTCAGGCCTGGCTGCAGCAGGCAATCGCCCGCCTGGCGGAGAGCGACAGTCCGCGACGCGACGCCGAGATCCTGCTGGGACACGTCACCGGCCGGGCGCGCACCTGGATCCTGGCCTTCGGCGAAACGACGCTCTCCGCTGACGAGGCGACGACGCTGGAGGCGCTCCTGCAGCGACGCCAGCGCGGAGAGCCCATCGCCCATCTGGTCGGGCAGCGGGAGTTCTGGTCGCTGCCGCTGTTTGTCTCCCCGGCGACGCTGATCCCCCGCCCGGATACCGAATGTCTGGTAGAGCAGGCGCTGGCGCGTCTGCCCGTCGCGCCGTGCCGTATTCTCGACCTCGGCACCGGGACCGGCGCCATTGCCCTGGCGCTGGCCAGCGAGCGTCCGGACTGTGAGATCACCGCGGTGGACGTCATGCCGGACGCCGTGGCGCTGGCGTTGCGTAATGCCGCCCATCTGGGCATCGCTAACGTGACGATACGGCAAAGCGACTGGTTTGCCGCGCTGGCCGGGCAGCGTTTCGCCATGATCGTCAGCAATCCCCCCTATATCGACGCTGCAGACCCGCATCTCGCCGAGGGCGATGTGCGCTTTGAGCCGCTAACGGCGCTGGTGGCGGGCGATGAGGGGCTGGCCGATCTGGCGCAGATTATCCGCGAGGGGCGGCAGTATCTGCAGCCCGGCGGCTGGATGCTGCTGGAGCATGGCTGGACCCAGGGCGAAGCGGTGCGCGCGCTGTTCCGCGAAGCGGGCTATCTGGACGTCGCGACCTGTCGCGACTATGGCGACAATGAGCGTCTGACCCTCGGACGTTTACCCGACATGGAGAACGTTGGCTGATGAACTTATTCACGGCTGTCCTCTATCTGCACATCGCCAGCGTGGTGGTGTCGGTAGGATTGTTCGTTTTACGTTACTGGTGGATGTATCACCAGAGCCCGCTGCTGAACCAGCGGTGGGTGCGAATTGCGCCGCACTGCAGCGATACGCTGCTGTTTCTCAGCGGTGCGGGATTAATGGCGATAACGCACTACCTGCCGTTCACAGAAGACGGCGCATGGCTGACTGAAAAGCTGTTTGGCGTTATCATTTATATCGCATTAGGTTTTATCGCGCTGGGCCGTCGTCGTCCGCGCAGCCAGCAGAGCCGCTTTATCGCGTTCCTGCTGGCGCTGGTGGTGTTGTTTATCATCATTCAACTCGCCATCACAAGAATACCGATACTGGGGTAGGTCATGGGGTCATTAGCGGATTTCGAATTTAACAAAGCGCCATTGTGTGATGGCATGGTCCTCATTTCTGAACAGGTTCGCGACGATTTTCCGACGCGTTTTGTCGAGGAAGAGCTGCAGCGGCTGCTGCGCCTCGCGCAGGAGGAGATTGCGCCTTCGTGGGACCAGGAACGCCAGATAGAACGCCTGCTGGCGCTGTTTTACGAGGAGTGGGGCTTTGGCGCCTCGCAGGGCGTTTATCGTCTTTCCGACGCGCTTTGGCTGGATAAAGTGCTGGTCAACCGTCAGGGGAGCGCGGTGTCGTTAGGCGCGATCCTGCTGTGGATCGCCCAGCGTCTGGGGCTGCCGGTGGTACCGGTGATCTTCCCGACCCAGATGCTGCTGCGCGCGGACCCGGAAACCAGCGAAGAGATGTGGCTGATTAATCCGTTCAATGGCGAAACCCTCGACGAACATACTCTGGATGTATGGCTGAAGGGCAACATCGGGCCGGTGGCGGAACTGTTTAATGAAGATCTCGACGAAGCGGATAACGCCGAGGTGATCCGCAAGCTGCTGGACACCCTGAAGTCGGCGCTGATGGAAGAGCGGCAGATGGAGCTGGCCCTGCGCGCCAGCGAAGCGCTGCTGCAGTTTAACCCGGAAGACCCGTATGAGATCCGCGACCGCGGGCTGATATATGCCCAGCTGGATTGCGATCACGTGGCGCTGCTGGACCTGAGCTATTTTGTCGAGCAATGTCCGGAGGATCCGATTAGCGAGATGATCCGCGCACAAATCAACACGATTTCGCACAAACAAATTACATTGCATTAGTCTGGAACCATTCCGGTTACACCCTGATAAGGCGAACTTATGAAACAAAAAGTGGTTAGCATTGGTGATATCAACGTAGCGAACGACCTGCCGTTCGTGCTGTTCGGCGGGATGAACGTGCTGGAGTCACGCGACCTGGCGATGCGTATCTGCGAACATTACGTCACCGTTACGCAGAAGCTCGGCATCCCCTACGTCTTCAAAGCCTCCTTTGATAAAGCCAACCGTTCCTCCATCCACTCCTATCGTGGGCCGGGTCTGGAAGAAGGGATGAAGATTTTCCAGGAGCTAAAGCAGACCTTTGGCGTGAAAATCATCACCGACGTTCATGAAGCCAGCCAGGCGCAGCCGGTGGCTGACGTCGTGGACGTGATCCAGCTTCCCGCCTTCCTCGCGCGCCAGACGGACCTGGTGGAAGCGATGGCCAAAACCGGGGCGGTGATCAACGTCAAGAAACCGCAGTTCGTCAGCCCGGGCCAGATGGGCAACATCGTCGATAAGTTCATCGAGGGTGGTAACGACAAAGTGATCCTCTGCGACCGCGGCGCAAACTTCGGTTACGACAACCTGGTTGTGGATATGCTTGGCTTCGGCGTGATGAAGAAAGCCTCCAACAACTCACCGGTTATCTTCGACGTCACCCACGCGCTGCAGTGCCGCGACCCGTTTGGCGCTGCCTCCGGCGGTCGCCGTGCGCAGGTGAGCGAGCTGGCCCGCGCCGGTATGGCGGTAGGTATCGCCGGTCTGTTTATCGAAGCGCATCCGGATCCGGACCACGCGAAATGCGACGGTCCGTCCGCGCTGCCGCTGGATAAACTGGAGCCGTTCCTCAAGCAGATGAAAGCGATTGACGATCTGGTGAAAAGCTTCGACGAGCTGGATACCAGCAAGTAAGCCTGACCTCATCAGTTAAAAAGCCTGCCGGCGTCAAAACCGGCAGGCTTTTTTTTCGCCCGGACTCCGCCGGGCGGGGAAGCGAGGTCAGGCGAAAATGGTCATCAGGTAGGCGGCGAAAAGCGCCAGATGGGCCGCGCCGTTCAGCACATTGGTGCGTCCGGTGGAGAAGGAGATATGGCACAGCACCAGCGAGGCGACCATCACCACCATCTCCGGCGCGCCAAGGCCAAAGCGCAGCTCATTGCCGGTCAGGAAGGCGATGAGGGTGACTACCGGGACCGTCAGTGAGATGGTGGCCAGCACGGAGCCGAAGAACAGGTTCATCGCCCGCTGTACCTGATTGTTGAGCACCGCTTTGAGCGCGCCAAGGCCTTCCGGCGACAGGATCAGCAGGGCTACCAGGAAGCCGGTAAAGGCCACCGGGGCGTTCATGCTGGTCAACAGCGTTTCCAGCGGGTTGGCGTTCATTTTCGTGACGGCGATAACCGCCACCAGGTGCACCAGCAGCCAGGCGGTATGCCACCCGCTGCTGTGGGCGGAGGGTTTACCGTGGTGCGGGTCGTCATCGTCGCCGTCGTCTTCATGCTCATAAACAAACAGACTCTGATGGGTTTTGGTCTGAATAAGCAGGAAAACACCGTACATGGCCGCCGAAATCACCGCCACCAGCAGCGATTGCCCGGTGCTAAAGTTCGCGCCCGGCAGCGCCATGGGAAACACCAGCACGATAATCGCCAGCGGAAACAGGGCGATAAGATACTGCTTAATGCCGAACAGATTCATATATTGGGTGGCGAATTTACGCCCGCCCAGCAGCAGGGAAAAACCGACCAGACCGCCGGTGACGATCATAATGATGGAGTAGAGCGTGTCACGCATCAGGGTCGGCGCGGCGTCGCCGGTGGCCATTAACGCCGAGATCAGACTGACCTCAAGGATAACCACCGACAGGCTCAGGATCAGGGAGCCATAGGGTTCGCCCAGGCGGTGGGCGAGGACGTCGGCGTGGCGGACCACGCTGAAGGCGCTGCTTAAAATACCGACCAGCGCGAGGATATTAATCGCGATAACCACTGGCAGTGACTGGCTGCTGCCCCAGAAAAACAGCACCGCCAGCGCTAGCACCGGAAAGACGAGGGAGGACTCCTTATGGCGGGTTTTTACCGCCTCATGTGCATGGGTCATGAACCATCTCCATTTATGCAGGTGTTATAATTATAAAAACGCAGGGCGATAAAGTAACAGATTTTGCTAAATTGCCGCTGGATTTTTACTTAAATTTACGGGTGTCGAGAGATATCTTGATTAGTTTATTATAATTTGCGATTACTCTATTTTTATTATTAATATTCAGATAATTACTAAAATTCATTTTTAACTCATCATCGGCTTGATAGCCTGCCGCCTGCGTTCCAGACTTAAACTTTATGCTCAAACAGGAGGCCATAATGCCCTATCACAGTAAACAAGAGCTACCCGACAGCGTTAAGCATGTTCTGCCTGCCCATGCGCAGGAAATTTATAAAGAAGCGTTTAACAGCGCCTGGGATCAATATAAGGATAAAGACGACCGGCGCGATGACGCCAGCCGCGAAGAGACGGCACACAAAGTCGCCTGGGCGGCGGTGAAGAACAGCTACGAGAAAGGCGATGACGATAAGTGGCATAAGAAAAAATAATTGCTGACGCCGCTTTTACGCTTGCCAGCGCCCCGCTGATTGCTTATTGAAAGATAAAGCTGGATAATATTTCAGCAATATTGACGGATGCATGAGACGAACGCCGGGAAGCGGGCAGTGGCGGAGGTAGTAAACAGTGTTAACTCGTGATTTCTTGATGAATGCGGATTGTAAGACAGCGTTTGGCGCTATTGAGGAATCGCTACTCTGGTCGGCAGAACAACGCGCAGCCTCGCTGGCGGCGACGCTGGCCTGCCGCCCGGATGATGGCTCAGTATGGATCTTTGGCTACGGTTCGCTTATCTGGAACCCGGCGCTCAATTATCGCGAGTCCTGCACCGGCACGCTGCCGGGCTGGCACCGCGCGTTTTGCCTGCGGTTGACCGCCGGGCGCGGAAGCGCCTGCCAGCCGGGACGCATGCTGGCTCTGAAAGAGGGCGGCCGGACTACCGGCGTCGCTTATCGTCTGCCGGACGACACGCTGGAAGAAGAGCTGACTCTGCTGTGGAAACGAGAGATGATCACCGGCTGCTATCTGCCCACCTGGTGCAAGCTGGAGCTGGACGACGGGCGAACGGTAAATGCTTTGGTGTTTATTATGGATCCGCGTCATCCGCTGTTTGAGCCGGATACCAGCGCCCAGGTCATCGCTCCGCTGATCGCCCGGGCCAGCGGGCCGCTCGGGACCAACGCCCAGTACCTGTTTTCGCTGGAACAGGCGTTAAGTAAGCTCGGGATGCACGACGCCAGTCTTGATGATCTGGTGGCCAGCGTCCGCGCGCTGTTGGGCGAGAGCCCGACGCCAGGCCTGGCCTGAGCGCGCGGAAAAGAAAAACGCCCGGCATGGCCGGGCGGGTGTTCTGTCAGTGACGGTCAGGCTGGCACGTAGCTGATGGAGTGCTCCAGTGACTGGCTGTGACTGTCGATAAGCACGTTCCAGGTGCCGCTGTAGGGCACCGTCAGATAGGCGCTGTCCCGATCCTGCACGCTCAGAATATCCGCATGGCTGTCGCCAGGGACCTTCGCGCTCATCAGATGAATATGGCAGCGCTCTGAGCACCGCACCACCAGCGTGTCACCGCCAAACAACGTCAAACTTGCTTTTACCATCGCCATTTTTGTACCCCGTTTCTGTCCTGCTACAGCATCCTGCCCACCCAGTCCTCGCGTGATATTGTTCACACTTTGCTCTGTGCATCACACCAAACGGCGCGGGTCGGGATGCTGATTTTGATCAAAAAAAGGGATAAAGATTAAACAAAAATGACGTTGTTCCTGAAAGCATTCAGCTAACGTTTTTTTCGCCTCTTCAGGTGGCGAAACCTGATATTTCCTGCCGTTCGGCACCCCAGATTCAGAAGGTCAGCACTTTATCTGCCGCCAGGGTCCACTGGGCCAGCTCAACGAGAGTGCCAACCTCCACCCCGTCAACCAACGGCAGTGCGCTGACCCCGCGGCCGTCCGCGCAGGTTTTGCACAGCTTCACGGGAACCTGCTGGGCGGTGAGGATCTCCAGCATCTGCTGCACATTATACCCTTCGGCCGGCTTCTGCCCGCGCAGCCCGGCGGTGACCGCGTCGGACATCAGAAACAGCTTGAGATCGAGGTCGGACTGCTGTTCGCGCAGGGCAATGGCCAGGCGCAGGCTGTTGAACAGGGATTCACTGCCGTAGGCGGCGCCGTTGGCGATAATCACAATACGTTGCATACAAACTCCTTCTTAAAGGCACGGTTATTGCTTTACCGCAGTATAAAGCGTTAACCCGGAGGAGGGGTATGAATAATACGACTGGTCACGCGGACGAGGCGACGGCCTGGCTGCAGCTGGCGCGCCGCCTGCAAAAACAACAGCTTCAGCAACTAGCCCGGCTAGGCGAGCTGGCAAGTCAGCTCAGCGCGCTGGTGCATATGCTGCAGTGCGAGCGCGGGGCGTCGAATATTTTTCTTTGCTCGGGCGGCCAGCTGTACGCGGCGGAGTGTCGGGCGGGTGGGGCGCTGGTTGATGAGCGGCTGGCCTTGTTCTATGCCGCCCTCGAACGGGCGCGCGCGGTCGCCGGCAGCGCGCTGTGCTGGCGCATCGCCCGGGCGGTAGGCGATCTGGCGCAGCTCCCGGCGCTGCGTGAGCAGGTCAGCCGCCGGCAGGTAGCCGCTGAAGCCGCGACGGAGCAGTTCAGCCGTATTATCCGCCATCTGCTGAATATCGTCCCGCAGCTCAATGACAGCATTGACGACCCGCCGGTAGCCGGGCGTATGGTCGCCCTGTACAGCTTTATGCAGGGAAAAGAATTGGTGGGTCAGGAGCGCGCGCTGGGAGCATTGGGCTTTACCCGCGGCGAGTTCAGCGACAGCCTGCGCCAGCAGCTGGTGGACCGTATTGACGGTCAGCAGCCCTGCTTCGACAGCTTCCTGGCGCTGGGCAGTCCGGCGACCGTCCAGCTGTTTACTACCGAGTGCCAGGCCGGTCTGGACATAGAGCAGCTGCGGCGGATCGCCTGCACACGCCAGCCGGCGGCAGACGGTGGGGAAACGGCGCTGCGCTGGTTCGGCCTGCAGACCCAGCGGCTTGAGCAACTGCGCGAAGTGGAAGAGCAACTGATCGACGATCTGCTGGACGCCACCGACGCGCTGTTAGAAGACGACGCGCCTGGCTGGCTGGCCGGGGAGGAGAGCGACAGCGTGACGCCGCGGCTGGATAAACAGCTGCTGCCGCTGGTGCGCCAGCAGGCCTATGAGCTGCAGCAGCTCTCCAGTCAGCTGGCTTCGCTGAAAGACGCACTCGAGGAACGCAAGCTGATCGAAAAAGCGAAAAGCCTGCTGATGACACACCAGGGGATGCCGGAGGAGCAGGCCTGGCAGACGCTGCGCAAGATGGCCATGGACAAGAATCAGCGGATGGTTGAGATAGCCCGCGCGCTTCTGATGGTGAAGGCGATCTGGCCAGTAACTCCAAAGGAGTAGATGCACAACCGATGGGCATTTGCTGCCTGTCGGCGGTGCACTTTTGCCTGACAAACCGACCCGGGCGAAAGGAAAAGCCCGCCAGTGCGCCATTGCCAAAGCTGGCATCCCCTTTGCATTAGTTATAGTGAGTGAATAAAAGTCCGGGCGACGAACCAATGGCGGTTCGGGTGTCCGTGGATAAAGGCGTCCTGCAGTGCATATGCACTGTCGGGCGCTTTTTTTTTGCGCGTGTGGAGCGGATATGAGCGATAAATTTTCAATTTCACGGCGGCGCTTGCTGCAGGCAGGGGCCGCGCTGGGCGGCGCGATGCTGCTGCCGGGCGTGATGCAGGCCGCATGGGCCGGCGGCTCGGACAGACCGGAGCAGACCACCGTGCGGGTCGGGTTTATTCCGCTGACCGACTGCGCGCCGCTGGCCATCGCCGCGGCGAAGGGGTTTGACAAAAAATATGGCATTACCCTGGCGCCGAGTAAGGAGGCCAGCTGGGCGGCGGTGCGCGACAAGCTGGTGGCCGGTGAACTGGACGCGGCGCATATTCTCTATGGCCTGCTGTACGGACTTGAACTGGGGATCGCCAGCAAGCCGCAGGCGATGGCCAATCTGA
Organism: Klebsiella sp. 7-CIP_Kleb.; assembly: GCF_050378655.1. Taxonomy (NCBI): domain Bacteria; kingdom Pseudomonadati; phylum Pseudomonadota; class Gammaproteobacteria; order Enterobacterales; family Enterobacteriaceae; genus Klebsiella; species Klebsiella sp. 7-CIP_Kleb. The sequence continues at coordinate 839,394 of NZ_JBNRLJ010000001.1, read as the reverse complement.
TGACCCTCAACCGCAATGGTCAGGCCATCACCCTCTCCAGCGAACTGCAGGAGAAAGGGGTGACCGACCTCGGCGGTCTGAAGCGGCTGATCGACCGCAGCGCGCCGGGCAGCTACACCTTCGCCCATACCTTTCCCACCGGCACCCATGCTATGTGGCTCTACTACTGGCTGGCGAGCGCCGGCATCGATCCCTTTAACGATGTGCGCACTGTCGTGGTGCCGCCGCCGCAGATGGTGATGAACATGCGCATCGGCAATATGAGCGGCTTTTGCGTCGGCGAGCCGTGGAACGCCCGCGCCATAAACGACCGTATCGGCTTCACCGCGGCCACTTCCCAGGATATCTGGCCCGAGCATCCGGAAAAGGTGCTGGGCGCCCGTCGCGACTGGGTGGAACGCCAGCCGAACACCGCCCGCGCGCTGGTGGCGGCCCTGATGGAGGCGCAGCGCTGGATCGCCGCCTCGGCGGAGAACACCCGGGAGACGGCCCGCCTGCTCGCCAGACGCGGCTGGCTCAATACCAAAGAGCAGTACCTCACCGGCCGGATGCTTGGGGAGTATGACAACGGCCTCGGCCGCCGCTGGCAGGATCCCCATCCGATGCGCTTTTACGCCGAGGGCGAGGTGAGCTTCCCCTGGCTGTCGGACGGGATGTGGTTCCTCACCCAGTTTCGTCGCTGGGGGCTGCTGAAACAGGCTCCGGATTATCTCGCGGTGGCGTCGCGCATTAATCGCATCGACGTCTGGCAGGCTGCCGCCCAGGCGATAGGGGGGATCAGCGCGCCGGCAGCCACGATGCGCAGCAGCACACTGATGGACGGTACGGTCTGGAACGGGTCCGACCCGGAAGGCTACGCCCGCCATTTCGCTATTCAACGTAAGGGGGCATGAGATGAAGCAGGCACAACGTAAGCAACCGGTCGTCAGCGTGGAGAACGCGCCTGGCGAAGTGATTCTCCTGCCGCCGGTGCAGGTCCGGCGCACCACGCCAACCGTCACGCGCTGGCTGCGTGAGCTCATCCAGCGCCTGCTGCCCCCGCTGCTGGGGCTGGGGGTGCTACTGCTGGCCTGGCAGCTGGCGGCGATGCACAGCAAAGGCTTTCCCACGCCGCTGAGCACGCTGGACTCGGCGCTGACCCTGTTCGCCGATCCGTTCTATCAGGACGGGCCGAATGACATGGGCATCGGCTGGAACGTGCTGGCTTCTCTGCAGCGCGTGGCGGTGGGCTTCGGCCTGGCGGCGCTGGCGGGCATTCCGCTGGGTTTTTTGATCGGCCGTTCGCTGTTCTTCGCCCGCATGTTTAATCCGCTGATTGCTCTGCTGCGCCCGGTCAGCCCGCTGGCCTGGCTGCCGATTGGCCTGCTGCTGTTCCAGAAGGCGGAGCCGGCTTCCAGCTGGACCATTTTTATCTGCTCCATCTGGCCGATGGTGATCAACACCGCGGAAGGCGTGCGGCGGATCCCGCAGGACTATCTCAACGTCGCCCGCGTCCTCCAGCTCTCGGAGTGGACGGTGATGCGCAAAATTCTCTTTCCGGCGGTGCTGCCGGCGGTGCTCACCGGCGTGCGCCTCTCCATCGGCATCGCCTGGCTGGTGATCGTGGCGGCGGAAATGCTCACCGGCGGGCTGGGGATCGGCTTCTGGATCTGGAACGAGTGGAACAACCTCAATGTGGAAAACATCATCATCGCCATCGTCATTATCGGCGTCGTCGGCCTGCTGCTGGAGCAGGGTCTGATGCTGCTCGCCCGCCGCTTTAGCTGGCAGGAAAAATAAGGAGCCAAAATGAAACCATTAATTCAGGTGCAGGCCGTCAGCCAACGCTTCAACACCGCCAGCGGCGAGTTCCTGGCGCTGCAGAATGTCTCCTTCGATATCGTCGAAGGGGAGACCATTAGCCTGATCGGCCACTCGGGTTGCGGAAAATCGACTCTGCTAAACCTGATCGCCGGGATCACCACCCCTACAGAGGGCGGACTGCTGTGCGATAACCGCGAAATCGCCGGGCCCGGGCCGGAGCGGGCGGTGGTTTTCCAGAACCACTCGCTGCTGCCGTGGCTGAGCTGTTTCGACAATGTGGCGCTGGCGGTGGACCAGGTGTTCCGTCGCACCATGAGCAAGCATGAGCGTCGGGAGTGGATCGAACACAACCTCGCGCGCGTGCAGATGGGTCATGCGCTGCATAAACGGCCCGGGGAGATCTCCGGCGGCATGAAGCAGCGGGTGGGTATCGCCCGGGCGCTGGCGATGAAGCCGAAAGTGCTGCTGCTTGATGAGCCCTTCGGCGCTCTGGACGCGCTGACCCGCGCCCACCTCCAGGACACGGTGATGCAGATTCAGCAGGAGCTCAATACCACCATCGTCATGATCACCCACGACGTTGATGAAGCGGTGCTGCTCTCCGACCGGGTGCTGATGATGACCAACGGCCCGGCAGCGACGGTCGGCGAGATCCTCTCGGTCGATCTGCCGCGTCCGCGCCACCGCGTTCAGCTGGCGGACGACAGCCGGTATCACCATCTGCGCCAGCAGATCCTCCATTTCCTGTATGAAAAACAGCCGAAAGCGGCGTAAGGAGGCGGTCATGACGCGGCGACTGGTGGTGATCGGTAACGGCATGGCGGCCACCCGTATGGTGCAGCGGCTGGTTGAGCGCGACCCTGCGCGGTTTGCCATTACCGTCGTCGGCGACGAGCCGCACCCGGCCTATAACCGCATCCAGCTCTCGCCGCTGCTGGCTGGCGAAAAAACAGCGGCGCAGCTCCCGTTGCTGCCGGCGGAGTGGTACACCCGGCACGGGGTGTGCCTGCGGTCTGGCGAAGCGGTGAATGAAGTCGATGTTGTGCAACGGCGGCTGCGCATCGCGGAGACCTGGCTGCCGTGGGATGAGCTGGTGTTCGCCACCGGTTCGCGGCCCTTTATCCCGCCGCTGCCGGGCATTGATCGTCCGCAGGTTATGCCCTTCCGCACCCTGGCGGACGTGGAACGTATTCTGGCGATACCCGGCCCGGCGGTGGTGATTGGCGGTGGGGTGCTGGGGGTGGAAGCGGCGGCGGCGCTGCGTCGCCACGGCGGGGAGGTCACTCTCCTGCATCGCGGCGGCGGATTAATGGCGCCGCTGACCGACGCTTTTGCCGCCGATGAGCTCAGGCAGCAGCTTGAAGCGCGCGGCATTCGCTGTGTGCTGGAGTGCCGGATCGCCGCCATCGACGCCGACGGCGTGCGGCTGGCGGATGGGCGGGTATTCCGCGCCAACAGAGTGGTGCTGGCGACCGGCGTGCAGCCCAACAACCGTCTGGCGGCGCAGTCCGGTGTGCTGTGCCAGCGGGGGATCGTGGTTGACCGCCAGATGGCCGCCTCGCTGCCGGGGATCAGCGCCATTGGCGAATGTTGCGAAATTGACGGCCAGACCTGGGGGCTGGTGGCTCCCTGCCTGCGCCAGGCCGAAGTGCTGGCGGATCGCCTGTGCGGCGTCCCCGGCGCGGGCTTTGTCTGGCAGGACGCCGGCACCCGGCTGAAGGTCACCGGCATTGAACTCTTTAGCGCTGGCGAGCAGCAGGCCGGCGAACAGGATGACATTTTTACCAGCTGGGACCCCATCGACCGCCACTATCGTCGCCTGCTGCTGCGCGACGGCCGCCTGCGCGGCGTGCTGCTGATGGGCGATTGCACTGCCGCCGCCGCGCTCACCGCGCGCCTGGAAAGCGACGAGCCCGCCACCGCGGACTGGCTTTTTGATCCTTCTTCAACGCAGCCGCAGGCTGCAGGAATAATGACGATGACGAAACCTGTATTAGTGCTGGTGGGACATGGCATGGTCGGCCACCATTTTCTCGAACAATGCGTGAGCCGCAACCTGCATGAGCAATATCGTATCGTGGTGTTTGGCGAAGAGCGTTACGCCGCCTACGACCGGGTGCATCTCTCCGAATATTTCGCCGGACGCAGCGCCGAATCGCTGTCGCTGGTGGCCGATGATTTCTTTCACCGGCACGGCATCGAACTCCGCCTCGGCAAGGCGGTGGCGACGATCGACCGCGACGCGCGGCTGGTGCGGGACGCCGAGGGACATGAAACCCACTGGGATAAACTGGTGCTGGCGACCGGCTCCTATCCCTTTGTTCCGCCTGTCCCTGGCAACGATCTCGACGGGTGCTTTGTCTATCGCACCCTTGACGATCTGGACCGCATCGCCGCCCATGCCGCCGCGGCGAAGCGCGGGGTGGTGATCGGTGGCGGCCTGCTCGGGCTGGAGGCCGCCAACGCCCTGAAACAGCTGGGGCTGGAGACGCACGTGGTGGAGTTTGCCCCGAACCTGATGGCCGTCCAGCTGGATAACGGCGGGGCGGCGATGCTGCGGGAGAAGATCGTCGCCCTCGGCGTGGGGGTGCATACCAGCAAAGCCACCACCGCCATCGTGAGCGAGGCCGACGGCCTGCGGCTGAACTTTGCCGACGGTGGCACGCTGTTGACCGACATGGTGGTCTTCTCGGCGGGGATCCGCCCGCAGGACGCGCTGGCCCGCGGCTGCGCGCTGCAGGTCGGCGAGCGCGGGGGGATTGGCATTGATGGCCAGTGCCGCACCTCTGACCCGGACGTGCTGGCGATAGGCGAATGCGCCCTGTGGGATAATAAAATTTACGGCCTGGTGGCGCCGGGCTATCAGATGGCGCGGATCGCCGCAGCCACCCTCGCAGGAGAGGACGCCTGCTTTAGCGGTGCCGACATGAGCACCAAACTGAAGCTGCTGGGGGTTGACGTGGCCTCGTTTGGCGATGCGCAGGGGCGCACGCCGGGCTGCCAGAGCTATCAATGGACCGACGGTCCGCAGCAGGTTTACAAAAAAATCGTCGTCAGTCAGGACGGCAAAGCCCTGCTTGGCGGCGTGCTGGTGGGGGACGCCAGCGACTATGCCACGCTGCTGCAGATGATGCTGAACGGCATGGCGCTGCCGCCGCGTCCGGAGAGCCTGATCCTGCCGGCGCTGGAGGGGGCCGCGCCGAAGGCGCTGGGGGTGGCGGCGCTGCCCGACAGCGCGCCGATCTGCTCCTGCCATAGCGTCAGCAAAGGCGATATCTGCCAGGCGGTGAACAATGGCGCGGGGGATATGGCGGCGATAAAAAGCTGCACCAGAGCGGCCACCGGCTGCGGCGGCTGCAGCGCGCTGGTGAAACAGGTGATGGAGTACCAGCTGGCGGCGCAGGGCGTCGAAGTGAAAAAAGACGTCTGCGAGCATTTCCCGTGGTCGCGCCAGGAGATCTACCACCTGGTGCGGGTCAACCATATCCATACCTTCGAGCAGCTGATTAGCCGCTACGGCCAGGGGCACGGCTGCGAGGTTTGTAAACCGCTGGTGGCCTCGGTGCTGGCCTCCTGCTGGAACGAATACCTGCTGAAGCCGGCGCACCTGCCGCTGCAGGATACCAACGATCGCTATTTCGCCAACATTCAGAAGGACGGAACCTATTCGGTGGTGCCGCGGATGGCGGCGGGGGAAGTGACGCCGGACGGGCTGATCGCCATCGGGCAGATCGCCAAACGTTATCAGCTCTACAGCAAAGTGACCGGCGGCCAGCGCATCGACCTGTTTGGCGCGCGGCTGGAACAGCTGCCGGCTATCTGGCGCGAGCTGGCCGACGCCGGGTTTGAAACCGGCCACGCCTATGGCAAGTCGCTGCGCACGGTGAAGTCCTGCGTCGGCGCAACCTGGTGTCGCTACGGCGTGCAGGACTCCACCGGGCTCGCGGTGCGGCTTGAGCATCGCTATAAAGGGCTACGCGCCCCGCACAAGATCAAGATGGCGGTCTCTGGCTGCACCCGCGAGTGCGCCGAAGCCCAGGGCAAAGATATCGGAGTGATTGCCACCGACAAAGGCTGGAATCTCTACGTCTGCGGCAACGGCGGAATGAAACCGCGTCACGCCGACCTGTTTGCCAGCGATCTCGACGAAGCGACGCTGATCCGCAGCATCGATCGTCTGCTGATGTTCTATATCCGTACCGCCGACCGCCTGCAGCGCACCAGCACCTGGATGGACAACCTGGAGGGCGGCGTCGCCTACCTGCGGCAGGTGGTGCTGGAGGATAGCCTCGGCATTGGCGAGGAGCTGGAGCAGGAGATGGCCCGCATCGTCGACAGCTACCAGTGCGAGTGGCAGACCACCCTCAACGATCCTCAGCGTCTGGCGCTGTTCCGCTCCTTCGTTAACAGCGACCAGCCCGACGAGGCGGTGCAGCGCCACGATCTGCGCGGTCAGCCGCAGCCGTTGCCTGCTGAAGCGTTGCCCGAAGGCGAACTCCCATCCCGGCCGTGGCAGGCGATTTGCGACCTTGACGCCATTCCGGCGCAGGCGGGGATCGGCGCCCGGTTAGGCGAGCGGCAGATCGCCCTGTTCCGCTTCGGCGATCGGGTGTATGCCCTGGACAACCGCGAGCCGGGCAGCGCGGCCAACGTGCTGTCGCGGGGGCTGCTAGGGGACGTCGGCGGGGAACCGGTGGTGATCTCCCCGCTGTACAAACAGCGGATTCGCCTGCGCGACGGCTGGCCGTGCGACGGCGGTGAACAGGCGGTGCGCGCCTGGCCGGTGAAAGTGGAAAACGGCAAAGTGTGGGTGGGCAGCCAGCAGCTGCTGGCGCGAGCGGAGGCCTCCTGATGAAGACCATCCGAACGACCTGTCCCTACTGCGGCGTAGGCTGTGGGGTGCTGGCGAGCGTAGATGACGCGGGGCGGGTGAGCGTGCGCGGCGACGACCAGCACCCGGCCAACCTCGGCCGTCTGTGCGTCAAAGGGGCTGCCCTCGGGGAGACCACGGGCCTGGCGGGGCGGCTATTGGCGCCGGAGGTGGACGGCCAGAAGGTGACCTGGCCTCAGGCGCTGGCGGAGACCGCTTCTCGCCTGCAACAGGTTATCGACCAGCACGGCCCGCAGGCGGTGGCCTTCTACGCCTCCGGCCAGCTGTTAACCGAGGATTACTATGCCGCCAACAAGCTGATGAAGGGGTTTATCGGCGCGGCGAACATCGACACCAATTCGCGGCTATGCATGTCGTCGGCGGTGACCGGCTACAAGCGGGCCTTTGGCGCCGACGTGGTGCCCTGTAGCTATGAGGATGTGGAAAACAGCGATCTGGTGGTGCTGGTCGGCTCAAACGCTGCCTGGGCGCATCCGGTGCTGTACCAGCGTCTGGCGCAGGCGAAGCGGGACAATCCCCGGTTGCAGATCGTGGCGATCGATCCCCGACGCACCGCCACCTGCGAGATCGCCGATCGCCATCTGGCGCTGGCGCCGGGAAGCGACGGCGGGCTTTTCGTGGGGTTGCTTAACGCCCTGGTGCAGGCTGGAGCCTGCGTCGACGGTTTTCGCGATGGCGCGCAGGCGCTGGCCGAAGCGAGTGGCTGGGACGTGGCGAAAGTAGCTGATTTTTGCGGCCTGGCTGCCGATGAGGTGGCGGGTTTCTATCGCGATTTTATCGCCGCCCCGCGGGCCATCACCCTCTACACCATGGGAATTAACCAGTCAGCCAGCGGCAGCGACAAATGTAATGCCATCATCAACGTCCATCTGGCTAGCGGAAAGTATGGCCGCCGCGGCTGCGGCCCCTTTTCGCTGACCGGTCAACCCAACGCCATGGGTGGGCGCGAAGTCGGCGGGCTGGCGACGATGCTGGCGGCGCACATGGATTTTGTGCCGGCCGATCTGCAGCGGCTGGCCCGCTTTTGGGGAACCGAGCGGCTGGCGCAGACCCCGGGGTTGACCGCCGTGGAGCTGTTTGCCGCCATCGGCCGCGGCGAGGTGAAAGCGGTCTGGATCATGGGCACCAATCCGGTGGTGTCCCTCCCCGACAGCCACGCGGTGAGCCAGGCGCTGGCCGGCTGTCCGCTGGTGATCGTCTCGGATGTCGCCGCTGAGACGGATACCGGACATTTCGCCCACATCCGTTTTCCGGCGCTGGCCTGGGGCGAGAAAAATGGCACGGTCACCAACTCGGAGCGGCGCATCTCCCGTCAGCGCAGCTTTATGCCGCCGCCGGGGGAGGCGAAAGCGGACTGGTGGATCATCGCCCGAGTGGGACAGGCGCTGGGATATCGCGAGGCGTTTGCCTGGCAGCATCCGCATGACGTTTTCCGCGAGCATGCGGCGCTGTCCGGTTTCGAAAACGACGGCCAGCGGGCGTTTGATATCGGCGCGCTGGCGGATCTCAGCCGCGAGGCGTGGGACGCCATGGCGCCGGTCCGCTGGCCAGTCAGCCGCCGCCGCGCCGACCTGGATGTCACGCGCGGCTGGCATCGCGATGGCCGGTTGCGAATGGTGCCGGTGACGCCTCAGCCGACCCGGGCGGCAACCGATGTCTTTTATCCACTGATCCTCAACAGCGGGCGGATCCGCGATCAGTGGCACACCATGACCCGCACCGGTGCCGTGCCGCGGCTGATGCAGCATATCGCGGAGCCGGTGGTGGAGGTGGCGCCGCAGGACGCCGTTCGCTACCAGCTTGTCGCCGATGGGCTGGCGCGTATCTGGTCGCGCCATGGGGTGATGGTGGCGAAAGTGGCGATCAGCGAAGGCCAGCGCCCCGGCTCGCTGTTTGTCCCCATGCACTGGAACAATCAGTTCGCCCGCCAGGGGCGGGTGAATAACCTGCTGGCCGCCGTCACGGACCCGCATTCCGCCCAGCCGGAGAGTAAACAGGCGGCGGTGGCCATCGCCGCCTGGCAGCCTGCCTGGCACAGCGAACTGTTTTGTCGCGAACCGCTGCCATTTCCTGCGGCCTGGCACTGGCGGCGGCGGGCGGCGACAGGAGTGCTGCACTACTCGCTGGCCGGGGAGGCGTCAGCCCGCCAGTGGCTCAGGGTCTGGTGCGAGCAGCGCGGCTGGCAGCTGCAGATAGCAGACGGCGGCGCAGTGTGGAACCTGCTGGCGTGGCATCAGGGGAGGCTGATGCTGGGCTGGTGGAGCGATGCGCGCGAGCCGGCGGTGGATAGCGCGGGAGTAAGCGCCGCCTTCGCCACGCCGCCGTCCGATGCCGCCCGGCGCCATGCGCTGCTCAGCGGCCGACCGGACGCTGCCGCCGCGCCGCCGGGGCGGATTGTCTGCAGCTGCTTTGGGGTCGGCGAGCGGGCGATCGGCGAGGCCATCGCCAGCGGCTGCGCCAGCGTCGGGGCTTTGGGCGCCAGGCTGAAGTGCGGGACCAACTGCGGCTCCTGCGTGCCGGAGCTCAACGCGCTGCTGGCGACGCAACCGGCCCGCGCCGGGGCCTAACGGCGGGGCGATATCTTCTGTGGTTGGGCGACAGATTGCCCAACCGGTTTCAGCATATTCCTGGAATTGTCCTCAGGGCTGCGGGAGAGGGGAAAAAACGATAAACTAAAACCATCTTCCAATTTTTTCTGCGAGCCCGCGCAAAACCAGTTGATGCCTGTGTCGTACCGTTTGCTGCCATCCCTGATCATTCTCCTGCTGCTGCCGGGCGTTCCCGTCTGGGCGCTGACCGCCAGCCACACCACTCTTACTCCCCAGGAAGAACCTTCCTTGCCCGATTTGGGGATCGCCCCGCAGGTCGATGACGACGCCAGACACTTTGCCGAAGTGGCTAAGAAGTTCGGCGAGGCCAGCATGAGCGATAACGGACTGACGGCGGGCGAACAGGCGCAGATGTTCGCCATCAACAAACTCGGCAATGAAGTGAGCCACCAGCTGGAGAGCTGGCTCTCGCCATGGGGCAACGCCAATGTCGACCTGCTGGTCGATAAAGAGGGGAAGTTCACTGGCAGTAAAGGGAGCTGGTTCGTGCCGTTGCAGGATAACGATCGCTACCTGACGTGGAACCAGTATTCGGTAACCCGGCGCGAGAACGATCTGGTGGGCAACATTGGGCTTGGCCAGCGCTGGCGGGTCGGCGGCTGGCTGCTGGGCTATAACTCGTTTTATGACAAGGTGCTGAGCGAAAGCCTGGCTCGCGGCAGCGTCGGCGCCGAGGCGTGGGGAGAATATCTCCGCCTGTCGGCGAACTACTACCATCCGCTGGGCGACTGGCAGCTGCGGGAGAATCAAACCCAGGAGCAGCGGATGGCCGCAGGGTATGACGTTACCGCCCAGGCGCGACTGCCGTTTTATGAGCACATCAACACCAGCGTCAGCGTCGAACAGTACTTCGGCGACAGCGTCGATCTGTTTCATACCGGCACTGGCTACCATAACCCGGTGGCCGTCTCCGTCGGGCTCAATTACACCCCGGTCCCGCTGGTCACCGTGACCGCCAAGCATAAGCAAGGGGAAAATGGCGTCAACCAGAATAACGTTGGCCTGAAGCTCAACTACCGCTTTGGTGTGCCGCTCAAGCAGCAGCTGGCGGCGGACGAGGTGGCGTTCAGCAACTCGCTGCGCGGCAGCCGCTTCGACAGCCCGGAGCGGGATAATCTGCCGGTAGTGGAGTATCGGCAGCGCAAAAATCTGACGGTCTATCTGGCCACGCCGCCCTGGGATCTACAGTCCGGGGAGACGGTGCAGCTGAAGCTGCAGATCCATAGTCTGCACGGTATCAAGTCGCTGCACTGGCAGGGCGACACCCAGGCGCTCAGCCTGACGCCGCCGGTGGATGCCCGCAGTCCCGATGGCTGGAGCGTGATTATGCCGGTGTGGAACAGTGAACCGGGCGCCGCGAACCGCTGGCGCCTGTCGGTGGTGGTAGAGGATAAACAGGGGCAGCGCGTCTCATCCAATGAGATCGCCCTGGCGCTGACCGAGCCGCTGGTCAAGTTCACCACGCCAGGCGTCTCCTGGACGGACTCGCCTTAAAAAATTCGCTCCTGGTGGACCCATACCGCGGCTTCCACCCGGGATTTGAGCTTCATTTTCTTCAGCATGTGCTTGACGTGCACTTTGACGGTGCTTTCGGTGATATCCAGCCGGCGGGCGATCATTTTGTTCGGCAGCCCCTGGGCGATCAGCTTGAGGATGTCGCGCTCGCGCGGGGTCAGCTGGCTGATGTCGCGATCGGAGGTGGCGCGGTTGGCGCGCAGGCTGGCGGCCAGCACCGGGGTTAACGCTTCGCTTAATACCATTTCTCCGGCGGCCGCCTGCTGCAGCGCTTTCAGCAGATCTTCCGGCTCCATGTCTTTCAGCAGATAGCCATCGGCGCCGCGCTTGAGGGCGGTAACAACGTCCTCTTCATGGTTAGAGACGCTGAAGACCACCACCCGCCCAGACAGCGATTTCTCACGCAGTTTGTCCAGCGTTTCCAGGCCGTTCATGCCCGGCATATTGAGGTCCAGCAGGATCAGATCCGGATCCAGCGACTCCGCCAGCTCGATACCTTGCGCGCCATTGCTGGCTTCGCCAATCACCTGGATGTCCGGCGCCATGCTAATCAATTGTTTCACGCCGGTGCGCAGCATCGGATGGTCGTCAATGAGAAGGATGGTTGCCCGTTCCTGTTGACTCATGGGGGTCTCCTTATTGGATGGAAAACGTTTTTTCCGGGATAAACGTGACGATCACTTCGGTCCCGCCGGTTTCCCGGCGCCGAACCTGACAGTCGCCGCGCAGGCTTTGCGCGCGATCCCGCATAATAATTAAACCGTAATGGTTACTCCGCTCGGCGTGGTCCGGCACGCCGCGGCCGTTATCCGCCACCACCAGACGGACCTGGTTATCGCGTTGTGACACCGTCACGGTCACTTCCGTCGCGCTGGCATGCTTCAGGGCGTTGCTTAACGCTTCGCGGGCGATCTGCAGCAGGTGTATGGCCTGATGCGACGGCACAAAGCGCGGCGGAAGCTGATAATCAAGCTGCACCGTAAAGCCGAAGTGGGCGCTGTACTCCTGACAGCTGGCCTCCAGCGCCGGGCGCAGGCCCGGCTCGGTCAACTGCAGGCGGAAGGTGGTTAACAGCTCCCGCAGTTGGGCCCACGAGGTATTCAGCTCGTTACGAATTTGCCCCAGCAGCTGCCGGCTCTCCGCCGGCAACGCGTCGCCCTGCATCTGCAGGCAGCTGACCTGCATCTTCATACAGGATAGCGACTGGGCGATGGAGTCATGCAGCTCGCGAGCGATAGTGGCCCGCTCTTCCATGACGATCAGCTGCTGCTGTTTCTCCTGATGGCGGTCCAGCGCCAGGGTGCTGGTCAGTTGTTCAACCAACGTATCCACCAGCTGCTGCTGATCGTGGCTGAGATGACGGCCAACCGGCAGCGTCGCCAGCAGGATGCCGTACTGATTATGCGCATCCGACAGCCGCCACTTCAGCGTTGTGCCGCCATCCGGTAGCGGCGGCAGGTTGCGTGGGCAGAGGTAGCAGCCCATGTCATCACATTCATTATCCGAGTGGCAGGTAAACTCCTGATGGTTGTCTTCATCTTCCAGATCGTAGACCCGCACCTCGATATCGCGCAGTAGCGTCAGACCCTGCAGACCGTTCAGCACCGGCGAAATGCGTTCGCAGAGCGGGGCGTTGGCGTGCAGCCGGCGGTTGGCCTGCCATAAGAAGGCGAGGATCTCGTTCTTCTGTTCCAGCCCGGCGGTCTTCTCCTGCACCCGGCGCTCCAGCACGGCGTAGCTTTCCGCCAGCTCTTCCGACATGTTATTTAGCGCCATGCCGAGAGTCGCCATTTCGTTGCGCCCGCTGATGTGCGCCCGCTGGGTGAAATCACGCTGGCTCACCGCTCGCGCCATGCTCAGCAGCTGTTTCCATGGCCGCAGCAGCCGCGCGCGTAGCCAGATGATGGTGAAGATCAGCAGTAGCGCCATGCCGATGGCGAGGAGGCGATGGATCCAGACTACCCGTTCGATACGCTGCTCGGTGGTATGGTCGAATGCGGTCACCAGCTGGTCGATACGATCGACAAAGTCGGCGACATCCTGGGCGACCTCCGCCTGGTTGACCGCGCGCTGCATGCCGGGAGCCAGCGCCAGCTGCCAGTACTGCTGCAGGGCCTGCAGCTCGCGCTCCTGTCCGTCGCGGCGGGCGGAGTTTTGCAGCTCCGGACTGAAGACGGTGGCGGTCATATCATCGACCAGCTTTTGATCGTTTTCATTCAGCGGGATCGCCGCCAGCAGCCGGTAGCTCTGCATGCGTAATGACCCGGCTTTGTTAATGGCGTGCGCGCTGCCCTGCACGCCGTTGACCAGGCGCGCGGAGATCGCCATGCCGGCGACGCCTGTAAGGGTGGCAAGCAGGACGATCAACGCCAGTTGATTGACCAGCGTCAGCGGGGTAAAAAGACGTTTTAACATGGAATGCGTGGCTCCTGACCGGTCGTGTCTCCGGGAGTGGCGCTTATTCTCGGCTATCCCCTGGAGTATACCCATACCCCCAAAGAGTTACTCCTTAATTGTCGGTGGTAGGCACCGTTGGGAGAGGGGTTATACGCATCCCGGCAGCCGTGTGAAAAACCACACTTTTTTTCCCACCATTCTCTACTCACTTCGGAGCATGGTCTATTTTTGCACAAATTAGTCCGCGCTTTTCCTTTGATTTATATCAACTTACCGCCCCGGACAACCCCTAAGGTAGCGGCAGGAAATATGAATAATCAGAGGTATCTATGAGTCAATCTTCCCTCCCGGAGAAGGCTAATCGCTCGGTCATTACCGACTGGCGGCCTGAAGATCCTGAATTCTGGCAACAGCGCGGCCACCATGTGGCGAGCCGCAATTTATGGATCTCCGTTCCCTGTCTGTTACTGGCGTTCTGCGTATGGATGTTGTTCAGCGCCGTTGCCGTTAACCTCAACAAAGTGGGCTTTCAGTTTACGACCGATCAGCTGTTTATGCTGACCGCGCTGCCGGCGCTCTCCGGCGCGTTGTTGCGCGTTCCTTACGCCTTTATGGTGCCGCTGTTCGGCGGCCGTCGCTGGACGGCGTTCAGCACCGGGATCATGATTGTGCCGTGCGTGTGGCTGGGCTTTGCGGTCCAGGATACTTCCACGCCGTTTAGCGTCTTCGTCATCATCTCTCTGCTGTGCGGCTTCGCCGGGGCCAACTTCGCCTCCAGTATGGCCAACATCAGTTTTTTCTTCCCGAAAGCGAAGCAGGGCGGGGCGCTGGGCGTCAACGGCGGCCTCGGCAATATGGGCGTCAGCGTGATGCAGCTGGTCGCACCGCTGGTGGTGTCGGTCTCGGTGTTTGCCATTTTTGGCGGGACCGGCAGCCAGCAGCCGGACGGCTCGATGCTGTATCTGGAAAACGCCGCGTGGATCTGGGTACCTTTCCTGATTATCTTCACCCTGGCGGCGTGGTTCTTTATGAACGACCTGTCCGCTTCCAAAGCCTCGCTGAGCGAACAGCTGCCGGTGCTTAAACGCCTGCATCTGTGGATCATGGCGCTGCTCTATCTGGCGACCTTCGGCTCCTTTATCGGTTTCTCCGCCGGTTTTGCCATGCTGTCGAAAACCCAGTTCCCGGACGTGCAGATCCTGCACTACGCCTTCTTCGGTCCGTTTATTGGCGCGCTGGCGCGTTCGATGGGCGGGGCGATCTCCGACCGTCTCGGCGGTACCCGCGTGACGCTGGTGAACTTCGTGGTGATGGCTGTCTTCTGCGCGCTGCTGTTCCTGACGCTGCCGACCAATGGCCAGGGCGGCAACTTCATCGCCTTCTTTGCAGTGTTTATGGTGCTGTTCCTTACCGCCGGGCTGGGCAGCGCCTCCACCTTCCAGATGATCTCCGTGATCTTCCGTAAGCTGACCATGGACCGGGTGAAGGCCCAGGGCGGCAGCGAAGCCCAGGCGATGCGCGAGGCGGCGACCGATACCGCGGCGGCGCTGGGCTTTATCTCCGCCATTGGCGCCATCGGCGGCTTCTTTATTCCGAAGGCGTTCGGTATCTCGCTGGATCTGACCGGCTCGCCGGCCGGCGCGATGAAAGTGTTCCTGATCTTCTATATCGCCTGCGTGATCATCACCTGGGCGGTATACGGCCGTAAGCGTCAGTAATTCGCCATAGTCGATGTCGCTTCATACAGGCGCACTCCTGAGGGAGGCGCCTTTTATACTGGCTTAATTAGTTACAACATACTATTGAGCGTTTTTATTCATTTTGGCCACTGAGCCGGGGAGGGACGGCTTGCCAGCGTCACCGCTCTACCCCTTAATACCTCCCTGGTGAACCATCCCGCGTCTGGCGAGCTATTTTTCGCTAAAAAACCTTAAAAAACATCAAATTAAAAAGCTGAGTTTTGTACCACCTTGGTGGTAATTGCCAATTTGCGCCACGTTAACAAGCCAGTCCGTATTGATCGCTATCAATTCCCGCCCGCTTTCATGGCGTTACCTTCGCTGCAAATCCAGCAATGTCGATTTATCAGAGAGCCGTCAGGCTCCATATCAGGAGAAACCCGATGAGTAAATTCCTGGACCGGTTTCGCTACTTCAAACAGAAGGGTGAAACCTTTGCCGATGGGCACGGCCAGCTTCTAAACACCAACCGGGACTGGGAGGATGGATACCGTCAACGTTGGCAGCATGACAAAATTGTGCGTTCCACTCACGGTGTTAACTGCACCGGTTCATGCAGCTGGAAGATTTATGTCAAAAACGGGCTGGTGACCTGGGAAACCCAGCAAACGGACTATCCGCGCACCCGTCCGGACCTGCCAAACCACGAACCGCGCGGCTGCCCGCGCGGCGCCAGCTACTCCTGGTATCTGTACAGCGCGAACCGCCTGAAATACCCGCTGATGCGCAAACGCCTGATGAAGATGTGGCGGGAGGCGAAGGTTCAGCATAGCGATCCGGTCGCGGCATGGGCCTCGATTATCGAAGACGCCGACAAAGCCAAAAGCTTCAAACAGGCTCGCGGTCGCGGCGGGTTTGTCCGCTCCTCATGGCAGGAAGTGAACGAGCTGATTGCCGCCTCCAACGTCTATACCGTGAAAACTTACGGTCCGGACCGCGTGGCCGGCTTCTCGCCGATCCCGGCGATGTCGATGGTCTCCTACGCCTCCGGCGCCCGTTACCTGTCGCTGATCGGCGGCACTTGCCTGAGCTTCTACGACTGGTACTGCGACCTGCCGCCGGCCTCGCCGATGACCTGGGGCGAGCAGACCGATGTGCCGGAATCCGCCGACTGGTACAACTCCAGCTATATCATCGCCTGGGGCTCCAACGTGCCGCAGACCCGTACCCCGGATGCGCACTTCTTTACTGAAGTTCGCTATAAAGGGACCAAAACCGTGGCTATCACTCCGGACTACGCCGAAATCGCCAAGCTCTGCGATCTGTGGCTGGCGCCGAAGCAGGGTACCGATGCCGCGATGGCACTGGCGATGGGCCACGTGATGCTGCGTGAGTTCCATCTTGATAAGCCGAGCCAGTATTTCACCGATTACGTGCGTCGCTACACCGACATGCCGATGCTGGTGATGCTTGAGGAGCGCGACGGCTATTACGCCGCCGGCCGCACGCTGCGCGCGTCCGACCTCGTGGATTCCCTTGGTCAGGAAAAGAATCCGGAATGGAAGACCGTCGCCTTTGACGAGAAAGGCGATCTCACCGTGCCGAACGGTTCCCTCGGATTCCGCTGGGGCGATAAAGGCAAATGGAACCTCGAACAGCGCGATGGCAAAACCGGCGAAGAGATTGAGCTGCGTCTGAGTCTGCTCGGCAGCCATGACGAGGTGGCGGACGTTGGCTTCCCGTACTTCGGTGGCGAAGGTTCTGAGCACTTCAACAAAGTCGCTCTTGAAAACATTCTGCTGCACAAACTGCCGGTCAAACGCCTGCAGCTGGCCGACGGCTCCAGCGCGCTGGTGACCACCGTGTACGATCTGACCATGGCCAACTATGGCCTGGAGCGCGGTCTGAACGATGACAACTGCGCCGCCAGCTATGATGAAGTGAAAGCCTACACCCCGGCCTGGGCGGAGAAAATTACCGGTGTCTCCCGCGCGCATATCATCCGTACCGCCCGCGAGTTTGCCGATAACGCCGATAAAACCCATGGTCGCTCGATGATTATCGTCGGGGCGGGTCTCAACCACTGGTTCCACCTCGACATGAACTACCGCGGTCTGATCAACATGCTGATCTTCTGCGGCTGCGTCGGCCAGAGCGGTGGCGGTTGGGCGCACTATGTGGGCCAGGAAAAACTGCGTCCACAGACCGGCTGGCAGCCGCTGGCGTTCGCCCTTGACTGGCAGCGTCCGGCACGCCATATGAACAGCACCTCGTACTTCTACAACCACTCCAGCCAGTGGCGCTATGAAACCGTGACCGCGCAGGAGCTGCTGTCGCCGATGGCGGATAAATCCCGCTACAGCGGTCATCTGATCGACTTCAACGTCCGCGCCGAGCGGATGGGCTGGCTGCCGTCGGCGCCGCAGCTGGGCGTTAACCCGCTGCGCATCGCCGATGAGGCGAAAAAAGCCGGCATGACGCCGGTGGATTACACCGTCAAATCCCTGAAAGAGGGCTCGATTCGCTTTGCGGCGGAGCAGCCGGAAAACGGTAAAAACCATCCGCGTAACCTGTTTATCTGGCGTTCCAACCTGCTGGGCTCCTCCGGTAAAGGCCATGAGTACATGCTCAAATACCTGCTGGGTACGGAGAACGGTATTCAGGGCAAAGACCTTGGCAAGCAGGGTGGCGTGAAGCCGGAAGAAGTCGAATGGCGAGATAACGGCCTCGACGGCAAGCTGGACCTGGTGGTGACCCTCGACTTCCGTTTGTCGAGCACCTGTCTCTACTCCGACATCGTGCTGCCGACCGCCACCTGGTATGAAAAAGACGACATGAATACCTCGGATATGCATCCGTTTATTCATCCGCTGTCGGCGGCCGTTGACCCGGCCTGGGAATCGAAGAGCGACTGGGATATCTATAAAGGTATCGCGAAGAAATTCTCAGAACTGTGCGTGGGCCACCTCGGTAAAGAAACCGACGTCGTTACGCTGCCGATCCAGCATGATTCCGCCGCGGAAATGGCGCAGCCGCTGGACGTCAAAGACTGGAAGAAGGGCGAATGTGACCTGATTCCGGGGAAAACCGCGCCGCATATTATTCCGGTCGAGCGTGATTATCCGGCGACTTACGAGCGCTTCACCTCTATTGGTCCGCTGCTGGAAACCATCGGCAACGGCGGGAAAGGCATCGCCTGGAATACCCAGAGCGAAATGGACCTGCTGCGTAAGCTCAACTACACCAAGGCGGAAGGCCCGGCGAAAGGTCAGCCGAAGCTGGAGACGGCCATTGACGCCGCGGAGATGATCCTCACCCTGGCACCGGAAACGAACGGTCAGGTGGCGGTGAAGGCGTGGAAAGCGCTGAGCGAGATCACCGGCCGCGAGCACGCGCACCTGGCGCTGAACAAAGAAGACGAGAAGATCCGTTTCCGCGACATTCAGGCGCAGCCGCGGAAAATTATCTCCAGCCCGACCTGGTCAGGTCTGGAAGACGAACACGTCTCCTATAACGCCGGATACACCAACGTTCACGAGCTGATCCCATGGCGTACCCTGTCCGGTCGTCAGTCGCTGTATCAGGATCACCAGTGGATGCGTGACTTTGGCGAAAGCCTGCTGGTTTATCGTCCGCCGATTGACACCCGCTCGGTGAAAGCGGTGATGGGCGAGAAGTCCAACGGCAACCCGGAGAAGGCGCTGAACTTCCTGACCCCGCACCAGAAATGGGGTATCCATTCGACCTACAGCGATAACCTGCTGATGCTGACCCTGTCACGCGGCGGTCCGATCGTCTGGATGAGCGAGGCGGATGCGAAAGATCTGGGTATCGAAGATAACGACTGGATCGAAGTGTTCAACGCCAACGGCGCCCTGACGGCGCGCGCGGTGGTGAGCCAGCGCGTGCCGGCCGGGATGACCATGATGTATCACGCGCAGGAACGCATCGTGAACCTGCCTGGCTCTGAAGTCACCGGCCAGCGCGGCGGGATCCATAACTCGGTTACCCGTATTACGCCGAAACCGACCCATATGATCGGCGGCTATGGCCATCTGGCCTATGGCTTTAACTACTACGGCACCGTCGGCTCCAACCGCGATGAGTTTGTGGTGGTACGTAAGATGAAGAACATTAACTGGTTAGACGGCGAAGGCAATGACCAGGTACAGGAGAGCGTAAAATGAAAATTCGTTCACAAGTCGGCATGGTGCTGAATCTCGATAAATGCATCGGCTGCCACACCTGCTCGGTAACCTGTAAAAACGTCTGGACCAGCCGGGAAGGGATGGAGTACGCCTGGTTCAATAACGTGGAGAGTAAGCCTGGCGTTGGTTTTCCGAACGACTGGGAAAACCAGGAGAAATGGAAGGGCGGCTGGATCCGCAAAATCAACGGCAAGCTGCAGCCGCGTATGGGCAACCGCGCGATGCTGTTAGGTAAAATCTTCGCGAACCCGCATCTGCCGGGCATCGATGATTACTACGAGCCGTTCGATTACGACTACCAGAACCTGCATAACGCCCCGGAGAGTAAACACCAGCCGATCGCCCGTCCGCGATCGCTGATCACCGGCCAGCGGATGGACAAGATCACCAGCGGTCCGAACTGGGAAGAGATCCTCGGCGGCGAGTTTGAAAAGCGCGCCAAAGACCAGAACTTCGACAACATGCAGAAGGCGATGTACGGCCAGTTCGAGAACACCTTCATGATGTATCTGCCGCGCCTGTGCGAGCACTGCCTGAATCCGGCGTGCGTCGCAACCTGCCCGAGCGGCGCCATCTATAAGCGTGAAGAAGACGGCATCGTGCTGATCGACCAGGACAAGTGCCGCGGCTGGCGGATGTGCATCACCGGCTGCCCGTACAAGAAGATCTACTTCAACTGGAAGAGTGGGAAATCTGAGAAGTGCATCTTCTGCTACCCGCGTATTGAATCCGGAATGCCGACGGTATGCTCCGAAACCTGCGTGGGCCGAATCCGCTACCTCGGCGTCCTGCTGTATGACGCGGACGCGATCGAAAATGCCGCCAGCACCGAGAACGAGAAAGATCTCTATCAGCGTCAACTGGACGTGTTCCTCGATCCGAACGACCCGAAAGTGATTGAGCAGGCGCTGAAAGATGGCGTACCGCAGGGGGTGATTGAAGCCGCGCAGCAGTCGCCGGTGTGGAAAATGGCGATGGACTGGAAGCTGGCCCTGCCGCTGCACCCGGAATATCGCACCCTGCCGATGGTCTGGTACGTGCCGCCGCTGTCGCCGATTCAGTCCGCCGCCGATGCCGGCGAACTGGGCAGCAATGGGATCCTGCCGGACGTGGAAAGCCTGCGTATTCCGGTGCAGTATCTGGCGAACCTGCTGACCGCCGGCGATACCCAACCGGTTCTGTTGGCCCTGAAGCGGATGCTGGCGATGCGTCACTATAAGCGGGCGGAAACCGTTGACGGCGTTGTCGATACCCGCGCGCTGGATGAGGTGGGCTTAAGCGAAGCGCAGGCTCAGGAGATGTACCGCTACCTGGCGATCGCTAACTACGAAGATCGTTTCGTGGTGCCAAGCAGCCATCGTGAACAGGCGCGGGAAGCGTTTCCGGAGAAAAACGGCTGCGGCTTTAGCTTTGGCGACGGCTGCCACGGCTCTGACAGCCAGTTCAACCTGTTCAACAGCCGTCGCATCGACGCCATCGACGTGACCAGCAAAACGGAGCCGCACGCATGATTGAACTTGTGATTGTGTCGCGCCTGCTCGAATACCCTGACGCTGCCTTATGGCAGCATCAGCAGGAGATGTTCGAGGCGCTTGCGTCATCAGAGAAACTCAGCAAAGAGGATGCTCACGCGCTGGGCGTTTTTCTGCGCGATCTGCTGGCTCAGGATCCGCTGGATGCCCAGGCGGCCTATAGCGAACTGTTTGACCGCGGCCGGGCCACCTCGCTGCTGCTGTTTGAACACGTGCACGGCGAATCCCGCGATCGCGGGCAGGCGATGGTTGATCTGATGGCGCAGTATGAGCGCCACGGTCTGCTGCTCGATAGCCACGAGCTGCCGGATCATCTGCCGCTGTATCTGGAGTATCTGGCGCAGCTGCCGGAAGAGGAAGCGCTTGGCGGCCTGCGGGACGTTGCGCCGATCCTCGGCCTGCTCAGCGCGCGGCTGCAGCAGCGCGAGAGCCGTTATGCGGTGCTGTTCGAACTGCTGCTGAAGCTGGCAAACACTCAGGTCGACAGCCAGAAGGTGGCGGAGAAGATTGCCGACGAAGCCCGCGACGATACGCCGCAGGCGCTGGACGCGGTCTGGGAAGAAGAACAGGTGAAATTCTTTGCCGACCAGGGCTGCGGCGAGTCGGAGATTTCCGCTCACCAGCGTCGTTTTGCCGGAGCCGTGGCCCCGCAATATCTGAATATCTCTAACGGAGGACAGCAATAATGCACTTCCTGAATATGTTCTTCTTTGACATTTATCCGTACATTGCGGGTTCAGTGTTCCTGATCGGCAGTTGGCTGCGCTACGACTACGGTCAGTACACCTGGCGCGCCGCCTCCAGCCAGATGCTGGACCGTAAGGGAATGAACCTGGCGTCGAACCTGTTCCATATCGGCATCCTCGGCATTTTCGCAGGCCACTTCCTCGGCATGCTGACCCCGCACTGGATGTATGAATCCTTCCTGCCGATCGACGTCAAGCAGAAGATGGCGATGATCGCCGGCGGCGCCTGCGGCGTGATGACCCTGGTGGGCGGTTTACTGCTGCTCAAGCGTCGTCTGCTCAGCCCACGCGTGCGCGCCACCACCACCGGCGCGGATATTCTGATCCTCTCCCTGCTGATGGTGCAGTGTGCGCTGGGTCTACTGACGATCCCATTCTCTGCCCAGCATATGGACGGCAGCGAAATGATGAAGCTGGTCGGCTGGGCGCAGTCGGTGGTCACCTTCCACGGCGGTGCGTCGCAGCACCTGGATGGCGTGGCGTTTATCTTCCGCGTCCACCTGGTGCTGGGGATGACCCTGTTCCTGCTGTTCCCATTCTCTCGCCTGGTTCATATCTGGAGCGCGCCGGTAGAGTACCTGACGCGCAAATACCAGATTGTCCGCGCCCGTCGCTAACTGGCCCGCGACCGCTGACTGACCCCGCCCTGGCGGGGTTTTTTTTCGCCCCAGCCGAGGTTATTCCCGGCGGCGGCAAACAGAATAAGCATCCCGCCGAGCAACTGCACAGGGGTTAACGCATGATGGAAGACCAGATAGTCGACCCCCATCGCCACCAACGGATAAATAAAGGAGAGCGAACCGGTAATGGGCGTCGGCAGCTTCTGTATCGCGCTATATAAAAGCTGATACATGATCCCGGTATGGACGACGCCGAGGATCAGCAGATAGCGCCAGGGGAAGCTGGCAGAAAAGTCGGGCATTTGCACCAGCGGCAGCAGCATCACGACGCCGACGAGCACCTGAATAAAGGCAATATGCTGAGCAGGGAGCGGATGCAGTTTGCGGGCGATGATGGCGGTCAGGGCATAGAAAAATGCCGCGCCTAATGCCAGCAAAACGCCGGCCGTGAGACTTTCGCCGTGCGTCGGGGCAAGCTCGCTTGACAGCAGGATCACCACGCCGCCGAAGGCCAACAGTAACCATCCCCATTTTACGGCGCTGACCCGTTCCCCCAACACCATGCCCATCAGCACCAGCATAAACGGCTGGGTGTTGTAGACCACCGTGGCCATGCCAATTGAAATACGCGAGTAGGCGGCAAACAGCAGCAGCCAGTTGATGACCAGCGCGATGCCGCCAAGTACCGCGAGGGCGAGGGTGAAGCGCGTGAGACGACTGAAGGGCTGGCGGCTGAGAATGATGAACAGCAGCAGGGTGAGCGCGCCAATCAGGCAGCGCCAGAACACCACATCAATTACCGGCAAACCAGAGAGCAGCACGAACGCGCCGATCGAGCCAGAAATTATCATCGCCAGGCTCATTTGCCAGACGCCGCGGGTAATTTGCATATTTCACCTCCAGAAGTTTTCCAGTATTGTGCGAAAAATCCTGACAGCCTGACATGGCTGAATTAAGGCAAACAGGGGGAAATCCCTTTCATAATTAGGTAAAAAACATGAATGACGTACTTGATGAAATTGACCGGGCGATCCTCACTTGCCTGACTCAGGATGCCAGAGTCTCGTTGAAGGTATTGAGCGCGCGGGTGGGGCTGACCTCGCCGAGCACCGCCGAGCGGGTGAAGCGCCTGGAGGAGCGGGGCGTGATTCAGGGCTATGGGGCGCGGGTGAATCTCGCCGCGCTGGGCTACAGCCTGCAGGCGCTGGTGCGGGTTCGGCCGCTGCCTGGTCTACTGCAAAAGGTGGATAAATATATTCAGGCGATGCCGGAGTGCATTGAAAGTGACAAAGTGACCGGAGAGGATTGTTTCGTGATGCGACTGGTGGTGCGTGATATTGCCCAGCTGGATACGCTACTGGACGGCCTGGCCGAATTTGCGCAGTGCAATACCTCGGTGGTGAAAAGTTCGCCGGTGAAGAGGCGACTGCCCCCGCTGTGAGTTTTCCCGGAGGCGGTGCGGCGCACCTGACCGGACTACCAGACGGCACACCTGTAGCCTCGCTAAGCGAAGCGCGAGCGAGGAGATAGCAGAACAGGTGGCTGACGAGAGTGCAACAGCGGTGGGGGAAGGATGACTCGGCGCTAAAGCGCCTCGCCCTTCGGGCCGTTGCCTTCGGCAACGTTCTCTCGCTACGCTCGAGTCGAACCTTAGTCGAAGCTTCTCATCCTTCCCCGTGGGGCAGAATATAAAGTATCGCAAGTGGAGTAAGCTGGGTAATACATGAAGGGATGGTGGTGGGGGAAGGATAACTCGGCGCTAAAGCGCCTCGCCCTTCGGGCCGTTGCCTGCGGCAACGTTCTCTCGCTACGCTCGAGTCGAACCTTAGTCGAAGCTTCTCATCCTTCCCCGTAGGGCAGAATATAAAGTATCGCAAGTGGAGTAAGCTGGGTAATACATGAAGGGATGGTGGTGGGGGAAGGATTCGAACCTTCGAAGTCGATGACGGCAGATTTACAGTCTGCTCCCTTTGGCCGCTCGGGAACCCCACCAGGGGAAAATCACATTGTAGGCTATTCAGCAAAATGAATGGTGGTGGGGGAAGGATAACTCGTCGCTATCGCTCCTTGCCCTTCGGGCCGTTGCCTGCGGCAACGTTCTCTCGCTGGTGCTCGAGTCGAACCTTAGTCGAAGGTTCTTACCCTTCCCGCTAAGTGCAAACATCGTTTACGCTTGTCGGGAAAACCATATCACTGTAGTGAATAATGGTGGTGGGGGAAGGATTCGAACCTTCGAAGTCGATGACGGCAGATTTACAGTCTGCTCCCTTTGGCCGCTCGGGAACCCCACCACGGGGTAATGCTTAATACTGGCCTGCTTCCTTCTCGGGAAGCGGGGCGCATCATACCAAATGATGCGCCCCTGTAAAGCATTCCTTTGACAAAAATAAACTGGTTGCCTGATTTTTACCCGTAACGCCGTAAAGCTAACCAATTCATTTCTCAGTCGATTAAAGAATAATCGTCCGGTTGCCGTAGACGAAGACGCGCTGCGCCAGTACCTGATACAGCGCCCGGCTCAATACGTTTTTTTCGACATCGCGCCCGGCACGCATCATATCTTCTGCGGTATAAGTATGATCGACGTGAATGACGTCCTGCATAATGATGGGGCCTTCGTCCAGATTATCATTCACGTAGTGGGCGGTGGCGCCGATGATCTTCACGCCACGCTCATAGGCCTGATGATACGGACGCGCGCCGATAAACGCCGGCAGGAACGAGTGGTGAATGTTAATGATCTTGTTCGGGAAACGGGCGACAAATTCCGGCGTAAGCACGCGCATATACTTGGCCAGCACCACGTAATCCGGCTCGTGGGCGGCAATCGCGTCGCCCATCTGTTTGTCGTGCTCTTCGCGGCTCAGCCCTTCATGGCTGACCAGTTCAAACGGGATGCCAAAACGTTCCACCAGCGGGCGCAGGGTGTCATGGTTACCAATAACCGCGGCAATATCGACATCCAGCCCGCCGTAATTGGCTTTCATCAGCAGATCGCCGAGGCAGTGGGCCTCTTTCGTCACCAGAATCACCACCCGGCGGCGGCCTGCCGGATTGAGTTCACGAATCGAGCCTTCCGGCAGGGCGCTGTCCAGATCGGCCAGCAGAATAGCGTCGTTGAAAATGCCTTCCAGTTCGGTGCGCATAAAGAAACGACCGGTGCGGTGGTCAACAAATTCGTTGTTCTGCACAATGTTAAGTTCGTGCTTGTAGCAGATATTGGTGATACGCGCGATGAGGCCTTTCTGATCAGGGCAAATAGTGCGTAGTACTTTACGTTGTAATGAATGCATCGCGAGGAAAATCCTGTAGTGTTTGCAAGCGCTGCGGCAGCGTTACTGGCCGCAGCATTTTTTAAATTTTTTACCTGAACCGCAAGGGCAGGGGTCGTTACGGCCAATCAGCGGTCGTGTCCCGTCGATATAGTACCACTGTCCATTTTCTTTTAAGAATCTGGAACGTTCAATAATGGCGCCCGGGCGGTTATTGTCATTAAAGCGGGCGATAAAGCTGACAAAGCCTTCATTTGCGGCTCGTCCTTCATCGCTGGCGAACAGGGTTAAGCCCAGCCATTCTGTGTGGGCAAAGCCTTTCTCCAGTTCGGCGCGAAACTGCCGCGCCTGACAGGACGGATGCCAGGTTTTGATCAGGTAGTCGGCATCTTTCATGACGAACGCGCTGTAACGGGAGCGCATAAGCTGTGACGGGCCTGGCGCAAGCTCAGCGCCGGACAGATATCGCTGGCAACATGAGCTATACTCCAGTGCGCTGCCACAGGGGCATAATTGCGACAAAACAGCCTCCATGGAAGAATGAGTAACGGCGCTTCTACGCCAAAGGGCTTTATGTTAACTGAGCCGTGACAATGTTGCCACGCTCAGAGTGGAAGGATAGTTATCAGTACTAATGAGAAAGCTTAAAATTGGTCTGGCGTTAGGTGCGGGTGCCGCCCGCGGATGGTCGCATATTGGCGTCATCAACGCCCTCCAGCAGGCCGGCATTGAGATTGATATCGTGGCCGGTTGCTCTATCGGTTCGCTGGTAGGGGCGGCGTATGCCTGTAACCGGCTCCCGGCGCTTGAGTCCTGGGTCTGCTCTTTCAGCAACTGGGACGTTCTGAAACTGATGGACCTCTCCTGGCGCCGCGGTGGACTGTTGCGGGGTGAAAAGGTATTCAATCATTATCGCCGCATCATGCCCGTGACCGATATCGAACACTGCGAACGGCGATTTGCCGCCGTCGCGACAAATTTAAGCACTGGCAGGGAGCTGTGGTTTACCGAAGGCGATCTGCATTTAGCGATTCGAGCCTCCTGCAGTATGCCGGGGTTAATGTCGCCGGTAAGGCATAATGGTTACTGGCTGGTCGATGGCGCGGTGGTCAATCCGGTTCCCGTGTCGCTTACGCGGGCAATGGGGGCCGATATCGTGATTGCCGTGGATCTGCAACATGATGCCCACCTTATGCAGCAGGATTTATTCTCCCTCGAAACGCCGCGGCGCGAAGCCGAAGCGAAGGAGGGGCCATGGCATACTCGTCTGCGCGCACGCTTGACGCAAATGAGTTCCCGCCGGACGGCCGTGACGCCGACGGCGATGGAGATCATGACCACTTCTATCCAGGTCCTGGAGAATCGTCTTAAACGCAATCGTATGGCGGGCGACCCGCCGGATATCCTGTTGCAACCGTACTGTCCACAAGTCTCGACGCTTGATTTCCATCGCGCCGGCGAGGCGATTACCGCAGGGCAGCTGGCGGTAGAAAAGAAAATGGATGAATTATTACCCTTAGTGCGTACCGCGATTTGACGCACGAGTACCTGACTTAAGCAAATTCTGACAGGCGATAGTGAGAATAGCGTGCCACTATTGAATTATCGTCAGCCAGGGGAGATATCATGACGCAGCCATTGGCGGGAAAACAGATTCTGATAGTTGAAGACGAACCCGTTTTCCGCTCACTCTTGCATGGATGGCTGACCTCGCTGGGAGCAACGACCTTCCAGGCGGAAGATGGCAAGGATGCCCTGCATAAAATGACGGAGGTGCATCCGGACCTGATGATCTGCGACATTTCGATGCCGAGAATGAACGGTCTGGAGCTGGTGGAGACGTTGCGTAATCGCGGCGAGCAGCTACCGATCCTGATGATTTCCGCTACCGAAAACATGGCCGATATAGCCAAAGCGTTGCGGCTTGGCGTTCAGGACGTGTTGTTAAAGCCAGTAAAAGATTTCAATCGCCTGCGTGAAACCGTTTATGCGTGCCTCTATCCTGCGATGTTCAGTTCACGTGTGGAAGAGGAAGAGCGTCTATTTGAGGACTGGGACGCGCTGGTCAGTAATCCTACCGCCGCCTCACGATTACTGCAGGAATTACAGCCGCCGGTGCAACAGGAAATGTCGCACTGCCGCATTCATTATCGCCAGCTGGTGTCGGCGGATAAACCCGGTCTGGTACTCGATATCGCGCCGCTCTCGGACAATGATTTGGCCTTCTATTGTCTGGATGTCACACGAGCAGGAGATAATGGCGTACTGGCAGCTTTATTATTGCGCGCGTTGTTCAATGGCTTGTTACAGGAGCAACTGGCGCATCAGGGACAACGGCTTCCAGAAATGGGGAGTCTGCTAAAACAGGTGAATCAGCTGCTGCGTCAGGCAAACCTTCCCGGTCAGTTTCCTTTGTTAGTGGGGTATTACCACAGCGGACTGAAAAATTTAATTCTGGTGTCGGCGGGGCTCAATGGCACGCTGAATACCGGTGAGCATCAAATTCAGATTAGTAATGGCGTTCCTTTGGGAACGTTGGGTGATGCTTACCTTAACCAAATTAGCCAGCGTTGTACCTCATGGCAGTGCCAAATTTGGGGGGCTGGAGGGCGTTTACGCTTAATGTTGTCTGCGGAATGAGCAATTACGGTTATATCTAAGCAGACGGGATTACCCGTTGCCCTTTAGCGGTGGTAACATCGAGCAGTTTTATGCGTAAAAGTCCTAATTCGAGGCTATCGGAAGCTTTTCAGACCAGTGAATACGCGCTTGACTGATATACTCGACACGTTATTTGTAACGAGAAGTTTAAAAAACAAACAGTCCAGGAGATTTCAATGGCTGCCCTTAATTCTAAAGTCAGAAAAGCGGTTATCCCGGTTGCGGGATTAGGCACCAGGATGCTGCCGGCCACCAAAGCGATTCCAAAAGAAATGCTGCCGCTGGTAGATAAGCCGTTAATTCAGTACGTTGTTAATGAATGTATCGCTGCAGGAATTACTGAAATTGTTCTGGTAACGCACTCGTCCAAAAACTCTATCGAAAACCATTTCGATACCAGTTTTGAGCTGGAAGCGATGCTGGAAAAACGTGTGAAACGCCAGCTGCTGGAAGAAGTGCAGTCTATTTGTCCGCCACACGTAACCATTATGCAAGTTCGTCAGGGCCTGGCAAAAGGTCTGGGACACGCGGTGCTTTGCGCCCATCCGGTGGTGGGTGATGAGCCGGTCGCAGTTATTCTGCCAGACGTTATTCTGGATGAATATGAATCCGATCTGAGCCGCGATAACCTCGCGGAGATGATCTCTCGTTTCGATGAGACCGGCGCCAGCCAGATTATGGTTGAGCCTGTCGACGACGTGACCGCCTATGGCGTGGTTGACTGCAAAGGTGAGTCTCTGCAGCCGGGCGAAAGCGTACCGATGGTGGGTGTGGTAGAGAAGCCGAAAGCTGACGTCGCGCCGTCCAACCTGGCGGTGGTGGGGCGCTATGTCCTCAGCGCCGATATCTGGCCGCTGCTGGCGAAGACACCTCCGGGTGCCGGTGATGAAATTCAGTTGACTGACGCGATTGATATGCTGATCGAAAAAGAGACGGTCGAAGCTTATCATATGAAAGGCAAGAGCCATGACTGCGGTAATAAGCTTGGCTACATGCAGGCGTTCGTCGAATATGGTATTCGCCACAAAACGCTGGGTGACGATTTTAAAGCCTGGCTGGAAACCGCGGTTGCGAAGTAATCCGCAGCGCTGCTGAAAGCACAAAACCGGGAGTCGCAATGCGCTCCCGGTTTTTTATATCGGCCCCTGGGGGCAAAAAAAATCCCGCCGCAGCGGGATTTTTATATCGTAACAACGGAGATTAGATCAGGAAATCGTCCAGTGATTTACCTTGCTCATCCATTGCTTTTTTGATCACCGCCGGGGTACGGCCCTGGCCGGTCCAGGTTTTGGTTTCGCCGTTTTCGTCGACATAGCTGTATTTAGCCGGACGTGCAGCACGCTTGGTTTTGGTACCGGCTTTAACGGCTGCCATGGTGCTCAGCAGTTCATTCGGATCAATACCGTCAGCGATCAGCATTTCACGATATTGCTGCAGCTTACGCGTACGTTCTTCAATTTCTGCCGCGGCGGCGTTTTCTTCTTCACGGCGCTCGTTAACAACGACTTCTAATTTTTCCAGCATTTCTTCGAGCGTTTCCAGGGTGCATTCTCTTGCCTGCGCACGAAGAGTACGGATGTTGTTCAAAATTTTAAGTGCTTCGCTCATTGTAGTAATCTCAAACTTATATTGTGGGGTGGTTTGTTGAACTAATAATAGAGCGATAAAATGCGTTGTGCAATAGGGGGGAATGTAAGGAATTCAAAATTACTGGTTATTTGTCGCGAGAATTAATTAATTTAAGTTAAAATTCCCGTGCCGCTTCACATCTTTCATCCTTATAGCGATGAGGAGAAGGTAAGCTAAGACACTGAGACGGTATGCTTTTTCTGAGGTACGGTGAGAAAAATTATCCTTTACATGGGTAAATAACCCTCGTCAGTATTAGCGCATTTTTGGTTACGAGACTTAATATAAAACAACGTGCGGCCCAGCTTATAGCCCCATAGTTAACCGCCCTATAAGCACGAAAAGACAATGGTTACCCCGCCAGTAGCGTAACGGGGCGCACAAATAATGGCCCTGTAAATTCAATTCATCCTCTTAATCCTTTGGCTTTGCAGGCTCTTCGGCTGCGATACAATACCCCTGCTAAACGGGCGGCTGTACGCATAAAATATGGTATAATCTCCGCCGCGATAAAACACTTTGATTGGGGTCACGCAGCCGATGGCACAACTTTATTTCTACTACTCTGCAATGAATGCAGGTAAGTCGACCGCTCTGTTGCAATCTTCGTACAATTACCAGGAGCGGGGGATGCGTACCGTCGTTTATACCGCTGAGATTGATGACCGCTTTGGCGCCGGAAAAGTTAGCTCGCGTATCGGTCTCTCGTCGCCGGCCCGTTTGTATAATCCACAGACGTCGCTATATAACGATATTGCCGCATAGCACAAGTTAAAACCGATTCACTGCGTGCTGGTGGATGAAAGCCAGTTTCTGACGCGCGAGCAGGTTCATGAGCTGTCTGAAGTTGTCGATACGCTGGACATTCCGGTGCTTTGCTATGGCCTGCGGACAGACTTTCGCGGTGAGCTCTTCACCGGTAGCCAGTATTTGCTGGCCTGGTCAGATAAGCTGGTGGAGCTAAAAACCATCTGTTTCTGCGGACGAAAGGCTAGCATGGTGCTGCGCCTCGATCAGGAGGGGCGTCCTTATAATGAGGGCGAGCAGGTCGTCATCGGCGGTAATGAACGATACGTTTCAGTCTGTCGTAAGCATTATAAAGAAGCGCTGAGCGTCGGCTCGTTAACCCAGGTACAAAACCTGCACCGCCCCTGCTAATACGCGCAGAAGCTCGTCCAGGCGCCTGTAGGCGCCTTTTTTATTGCCTGCGCTCCGTTGGGTTAGCAGGGTTAAAGCATGGCTGACGGCAGGCAAAAAAAAGCCCCGTCAGATGACGGGGCTTGCAGAACGTTTATGCTTGTTGATTAAGCGGATTTTTTCGCTTTTTTCTCAGCCTTCACTGGTGCCGCTTCGGCTTTCGCGGCGGCTTCGCCTTCGACGAACTCGCGACCGTAGTAGGTATCCAGCAGGATCTGTTTCAGTTCGGAGATCAGCGGGTAGCGCGGGTTAGCGCCGGTGCACTGGTCATCGAATGCATCTTCAGACAGCTTATCAACGTGGGCCAGGAAGTCAGCTTCCTGAACGCCAGCTTCGCGGATAGATTTCGGAATACCCAGCTCAGCTTTCACGCTTTCCAGCCATGCCAGCAGTTTCTCGATTTTCGCTGCGGTGCGGTCGCCCGGTGCGGAGAGACCCAGGTGATCGGCGATTTCAGCGTAGCGACGACGAGCCTGCGGACGGTCGTACTGGCTGAACGCGGTCTGCTTGGTCGGGTTGTCATTCGCGTTGTAGCGGATAACGTTGCAGATCAGCAGGGCGTTGGCCAGACCGTGCGGGATATGGAACTGGGAACCCAGTTTGTGCGCCATGGAGTGGCACACGCCGAGGAAGGCGTTAGCAAACGCAATACCGGCGATGGTAGCGGCACTGTGTACGCGCTCGCGGGCA
Organism: Klebsiella sp. 7-CIP_Kleb.; assembly: GCF_050378655.1. NCBI lineage: Bacteria > Pseudomonadati > Pseudomonadota > Gammaproteobacteria > Enterobacterales > Enterobacteriaceae > Klebsiella > Klebsiella sp. 7-CIP_Kleb. The sequence continues at coordinate 807,945 of NZ_JBNRLJ010000001.1, read as the reverse complement.
ACCGGGTTCTTGGAACCTTCGTGGTAGGACGCCGGCAGGTACTCTTTCAGCAGCTTCAGCGCCTGCAGAGCCTGGCCGTCAGAGAACTCAGAAGCCAGAACGGAAACGTAAGCTTCCAGGGCGTGGGTCACTGCATCCAGACCACCGAACGCACACAGCGATTTCGGCATATCCATCACCAGGTTGGCATCGACGATGGCCATATCCGGGGTCAGCGCGTAGTCCGCCAGCGGATATTTCTGACCTGTCGCGTCGTCGGTCACAACGGCGAACGGCGTAACTTCAGAACCGGTACCGGAGGTGGTAGTGATCGCCACCATCTTGGCTTTAACGCCCATTTTCGGGAACTTGTAGATACGTTTACGGATATCCATAAAGCGCAGGGCCAGTTCTTCGAAGTGGGTTTCCGGATGTTCGTACATGACCCACATGATTTTCGCCGCATCCATCGGGGAACCGCCGCCCAGCGCGATGATCACGTCTGGTTTGAAGGAGTTCGCCAGTTCAGCACCTTTACGTACGATGGTCAGCGTCGGGTCAGCTTCAACTTCGAAGAAGACTTCAGTTTCCACACCCGCAGCTTTCAGTACGGAGGTGATCTGATCGGCATAACCGTTGTTGAACAGGAAGCGGTCAGTCACGATCAGCGCGCGTTTGTGACCATCAGTAATCACTTCATCCAGTGCGATAGGCAGGGAGCCACGACGGAAGTAGATAGATTTCGGAAGTTTGTGCCACAACATGTTTTCAGCTCGCTTAGCAACGGTTTTCTTGTTGATCAGGTGTTTCGGACCAACGTTTTCAGAGATGGAGTTACCACCCCAGGAACCACAACCCAGAGTCAGGGAAGGAGCGAGTTTGAAGTTGTACAGGTCACCGATACCACCCTGAGAAGCCGGGGTGTTGATCAGGATACGCGCCGTTTTCATCATCTGGCCGAAGTAAGCCACGCGAGCCGGCTGGTTATCCTGGTCGGTGTACAGGCAAGAGGTATGACCGATACCGCCCATGGCGACCAGTTTTTCTGCTTTGGTCACGGCGTCTTCGAAATCTTTCGCACGGTACATCGCCAGCGTCGGAGACAGTTTTTCGTGAGCAAACGGCTCGCTTTCGTCAACGTCGGTGACTTCGCCAATCAGGATTTTAGTCGTGGCCGGTACGGTGAAGCCTGCCAGTTCAGCGATTTTCGCTGCAGGCTGACCAACGATAGCGGCGTTCAGCGCGCCATTTTTCAGGATAATGTCCTGAACGGCTTTCAGCTCTTTACCCTGCAGCAGGTAGCCGCCGTGGCTGGCGAAACGTTCGCGAACCGCGTCATAAACGGAATCAACCACCACAACGGACTGCTCAGAAGCACAGATAACGCCGTTATCGAAGGTTTTAGACATCAGAACGGAAGCAACGGCGCGTTTGATGTCAGCCGTTTCATCAATCACCACCGGGGTGTTACCGGCACCTACGCCGATAGCAGGTTTACCGGAGCTGTATGCTGCTTTCACCATGCCTGGACCACCGGTTGCAAGGATCAGGTTGATATCCGGGTGGTGCATCAGGGCGTTAGACAGCTCAACAGACGGCTGATCGATCCAACCAATCAGGTCTTTCGGTGCGCCGGCAGCGATGGCAGCCTGCAGGACAATGTCAGCCGCTTTGTTAGTGGCTTCTTTAGCACGCGGGTGCGGAGAGAAAATGATGGCGTTACGCGTCTTCAGGCTGATGAGCGATTTGAAGATGGCTGTTGAAGTCGGGTTCGTGGTCGGAACGATACCGCAGATGATGCCGATAGGTTCAGCGATAGTGATGGTACCAAAAGTGTCGTCTTCTGACAGGACGCCACAGGTTTTTTCGTCTTTATAAGCGTTGTAGATGTATTCGGAAGCGAAGTGGTTTTTGATCACTTTGTCTTCAACGATGCCCATGCCGGATTCGGCAACGGCCATTTTGGCGAGAGGGATTCGAGCATCTGCAGCGGCCAGCGCGGCGGCGCGGAAGATTTTGTCGACTTGTTCTTGAGTGAAACTGGCATATTCACGCTGGGCTTTCTTGACACGCTCAACAAGCGCGTTCAGTTCAGCGATATTAGTAACAGCCATAATGCTCTCCTGATAATGTTAAACTTTTTTAGTAAATCAGTCGCTCGATTCGACATTATAGACAGGCTGTAAACAGCTTGCATGTAAATGTTTATGTAGGAAAATCAGGACGCTGTTTTACCGATTTACTAAAAAAGCTTTATCTTTTTAACTTTCAGGTACTGCTGCCTTCCACTCTGTTGGTGTCATCAAGATTACTCACTTCTGAGTACAAATTACGTGATTTAGATCAAGTATTGGCACTGCTGATACCTTTCAGCTGACTGCTTTTTGACCGGTTCGATCAAGTGTAATGGGAGGGTTTTGAAATTAAAAAAACGATTAGCATTAAAACTACAAATAGCTAACATTCGATACATATCACCGGGTTATGCATATTTATAATGAATATTGCATGCAAAAAGCGTATGTTTCGCGCAGTTATTTTATGCTGTTAACAGTCAACCGCCAATTTTGATGATGCTGCGGAGCCCATTGTGACTCAATCACTGTTCGATTTTTCTGCATATTTCAAGTTTTTCATCGGCTTATTTGCTCTGGTTAACCCGGTGGGCATTATTCCGGTGTTCATTAGTATGACCAGCTACCAACCGGCAGCAGTGCGCAATAAGACCAACCTGACCGCCAACCTGTCGGTGGCGATCATCCTCCTGACGTCATTGTTTCTCGGCGATGGCATTCTGCAGATTTTTGGTATCTCCATTGATTCGTTCCGTATCGCCGGCGGCATCCTGGTGGTGACCATCGCGATGTCGATGATCAGCGGTAAGCTCGGTGAAGATAAGCAGAACAAGCAGGAGAAGTCGGAGACGGCGGTGCGGGAGAGCATCGGCGTGGTTCCTCTCGCGCTACCGCTAATGGCCGGACCGGGGGCAATCAGTTCCACTATCGTGTGGGGTACGCGGTATCACTCCTGGGTGCACCTCGTCGGTTTTTCACTGGCGATTGCCGTCTTTGCCCTCTGCTGCTGGGGGATTTTCCGCATGGCGCCGTGGCTGGTGCGTCTGCTAGGGCAGACAGGGATCAACGTTATCACCCGTATTATGGGCCTGCTGCTGATGGCCCTTGGCATTGAGTTTATTGTGACGGGGATTAAAGCGCTCTTTCCGGGGCTGCTGAGTTAGCTGGTTGCCACGCAGGCGGGTAGGTTCCCTTCTCGCCTGCGCGATTATTAGCAAAACCTATTAGCCAGCGCGTAACCGGCGGTAAGAATAACATTTTGCGATATCGCTATTAATTCCATAATTTTCATTAATATATGAAATATTTCTCTTAACATTCCCCTCACGTCTCCCCATCCTGTGATGTTATTTTCTTCACATCATTCTCTGGTACTTGCTGTCGGATCATCGAAATGATATTAGTAATTTTAACAAGGCTGTAGATGAATGTGCTAAAAAGTAATCTATTGTTAAATTTTTGTACAAAAAATCATCTTGCGGTCGTTGATCAGTATGTTGGCTGGTGAAAGCATCATAACTAAATGATTAATAATGATATTTTTCTATCGGTGTTTTGTGGCAACCGCGAGTAACGCTGGCAAAGCCGGCAATAAAAGAGAATCCGGTAACATATTTGCAAATTGCATTGGCGGAGGTGTTTACCTTTTGGTACTTTCCGCCGTTATCGTCTGCTGAATTATGTGCGTAAATGAGAATCATTTTTAATGATCTCGCTATGCCGGAACTGCCCCCCAGCGAGGGGGAACGAATCGACGTTAAGACTGCCGTTCGAGCGGTCGTAATAAATAAGTCGGTGATAGCAATCTGCCAATCGCAAACACTCCTGCGCTGGACAGATCCCCTAAACGGGAAAAAAACAGGCTGGTTAAAAAACCAGTAATTATAATGACTGGAGTTACAACACAATGACCATCATCACTAAAAAACGTTTGATCGCCGCGGGAGTGCTATCCGCACTCATGGCCGGCAATATGGCTATGGCAGCGGATGTCCCGGCCGGTGTGCAGCTTTCGGATAAGCAAACGCTGGTGCGAAATAGCGGCGCCGAACCGCAATCGCTGGACCCGAATAAAATCGAAGGGGTGCCTGAGGCGAATATTAGCCGCGACCTGTTCGAAGGCTTGCTGAATACCTCGCCGAAAGATGGCCACCCGATCCCTGGCGTGGCAGAGAGCTGGGATAATAAAGATTTCAAAGTCTGGACTTTCCATCTGCGTAAAGATGCGAAATGGTCTAACGGCGAGCCGGTGACCGCCCAGGACTTCGTTTATAGCTGGCAGCGTCTGGTGGATCCGAAAACCGCGTCTCCTTATGCCAGCTATCCGCAGTATGGTCATATCGTGAACGTCGACGAAATCATTGACGGCAAGAAAGCTCCGAGCGAACTGGGCGTAAAAGCCATTGACGACCACACGCTGGAAGTCACCCTCAGCGAGCCAGTACCCTATTTTTATAAACTGCTGGTTAACCCGGCGATGTCTCCTGTCTACAAACCAGCGATTGAAAAATTTGGCGAGAAGTGGACGCAGCCTGGCAATATCGTCACCAACGGCGCGTACACCCTGAAAGACTGGGTGGTCAACGAACGTATCGTCATGGAGCGCAACCCGCATTACTGGGATAATGCCAAAACCGTTATTAACACTGTCACTTGGCTGCCGACCTCTTCTGAAGTGACCTATGTTAACCGTTACCGCAGCGGTGAGCTGGATATGACCTATAACCAGCTGCCGATCGAGCTCTTCCAGAAACTGAAAAAAGAGATCCCGAACGAGCTGCACGTTGACCCGTATCTGTGTACTTATTACTACGAAATTAACAATCAGAAAGCACCGTTCACCGACGTGCGCGTACGTACCGCGCTGAAGCTGGGTCTGGACCGCGACATTATTGCCAATAAGGTAAAAGGACAGGGCGATCTGCCGGCCTACGGCTACACCCCGCCGTATACCGATGGCGCGAAACTGACCGAGCCGGAATGGTTTACCTGGTCGCAGGAAAAACGGAATGAAGAAGCGAAAAAACTGCTGGCCGAAGCCGGCTATAGCGCCGATAAACCGTTGACCTTCAACCTGCTGTATAACACCTCTGATTTGCACAAGAAGCTGGCGATTGCCGCCGCCTCGCTGTGGCGTAAAAACCTGGGCATTGACGTGAAGTTAGTCAACCAGGAGTGGAAAACGTTCCTCGATACCCGTCATCAGGGTACCTATGACGTGGCGCGTGCAGGCTGGTGCGCCGACTATAACGAGCCAACCTCATTCCTGAATACCATGCTTTCAGACAGCTCAATGAACACTGCGCACTATAAGAGCCCGGCGTTCGATAAGATTATGGCTGAATCCGTAAAAGCATCCGATGAAGCGCAGCGCACTGCAGCCTATGCGAAAGCAGAGCAGCAGCTGGACAAAGACAGCGCGATCGTACCGGTCTATTACTACGTTAACGCCCGCCTGGTGAAACCGTGGGTCGGTGGCTACACCGGTAAAGACCCGATGGATAACGTCTATACCAAAGACCTTTACGTTATCAAACATTAATGGCAATACGTGGAGCGGGCCTGTGCTCGCTCCATCGTGTCTTATTTGAGAGCAGTGCAAAGGCACACGCCAGAAGGTACGGGCAATGTTAAAATTTATCTTACGTCGCTGTCTGGAAGCGATTCCGACGCTATTCATTCTTATTACCATTTCATTCTTCATGATGCGTCTGGCTCCGGGAAGTCCTTTTACCGGGGAACGCACGCTACCGCCGGAAGTCATGGCGAATATTGAAGCAAAATACCATTTAAACGACCCCATCATGACGCAGTACTTCAATTACCTGAAGCAGCTGGCGCATGGCGATTTTGGTCCTTCCTTTAAATACAAAGATTATTCGGTCAACGATCTGGTGGCGGCCAGCTTCCCGGTTTCGGCGAAACTGGGCTTCGCTGCCTTTTTGCTGGCGGTAGTGATCGGCGTCGCTGCGGGCGTTATTGCCGCTTTGAAGCAGAATACCCGCTGGGACTATGCGGTGATGGGGGTAGCCATGACCGGCGTGGTTATTCCGAGCTTTGTGGTGGCGCCTCTGCTGGTGATGATCTTTGCTATTACCCTGCACTGGCTGCCGGGCGGCGGCTGGAACGGCGGGGCGTTGAAATTTATGATCCTGCCGATGGTGGCGCTTTCCCTGGCCTATATCGCCAGCATCGCGCGAATTACCCGCGGCTCAATGATTGAAGTGCTGCACTCTAACTTTATCCGCACCGCGCGGGCGAAGGGGCTGCCGATGCGCCGCATTATTTTGCGCCATGCGCTGAAGCCGGCGCTGCTGCCGGTGCTCTCCTATATGGGGCCGGCTTTCGTGGGCATCATTACGGGCTCAATGGTCATTGAAACCATTTACGGCCTGCCGGGGATTGGCCAGCTGTTCGTTAACGGGGCGCTTAACCGCGACTACTCGCTGGTGCTCAGCCTGACGATCCTCGTGGGTGCCCTGACTATTCTGTTCAACGCCATCGTTGACGTGCTTTACGCCGTTATCGATCCGAAGATTCGCTACTGAAGCCGGAGTTCGCCATGATGTTAAGTAAGAAAAATAGCGAGGCGCTGGAAAACTTCAGTGAGAAGCTGGAAGTGGAGGGGCGTAGCCTCTGGCAGGATGCGCGTCGCCGCTTTATGCATAACCGCGCCGCGGTCACCAGCTTGATTATGCTGGTGCTCATTGCGCTGTTCGTGACCTTCGCGCCGATGGTGTCGTCATTCTCCTATTTCGATACCGACTGGGGCATGATGTCCAATGCCCCGGACATGGCCTCTGGCCACTACTTTGGGACCGACTCCTCCGGTCGCGATCTGCTGGTGCGCGTGGCGATCGGCGGGCGTATTTCGCTGATGGTTGGGGTGGCGGCGGCGCTGGTGGCGGTGATCCTCGGCACGCTGTACGGTTCGCTTTCCGGGTATCTCGGCGGCAAAGTGGATTCGGTGATGATGCGTCTGCTGGAGATCCTCAACTCCTTCCCGTTTATGTTCTTCGTTATCCTGCTGGTGACCTTTTTTGGTCAGAATATCCTGTTGATTTTTGTCGCTATCGGCATGGTCTCCTGGCTGGACATGGCCCGTATCGTACGCGGACAGACCTTGAGCCTGAAGCGCAAAGAGTTTATTGAGGCGGCGCAGGTCGGCGGTGTCTCCACAGCGAGCATCGTGCTGCGCCATATCGTTCCTAATGTGCTGGGCGTGGTGGTGGTGTATGCCTCGCTGCTGGTCCCCAGTATGATCCTCTTCGAATCTTTCCTCAGCTTCCTGGGGCTGGGGACGCAGGAGCCGCTCAGCAGCTGGGGGGCGTTGCTCAGCGATGGCGCCAACTCAATGGAGGTCTCGCCCTGGCTGTTGCTGTTCCCGGCGGGTTTCCTGGTGGTGACCCTGTTCTGTTTCAACTTTATCGGCGATGGTCTGCGTGATGCCCTCGACCCGAAAGACCGCTAAGGAGCGCTGCCATGACCATGATTGAAACGGCAAAAGCGCCGCAAGCGCAGAGTCACAGCGGCCTGCTGCTGGACGTGAAAGATCTTCGCGTCACCTTTAAAACGCCGGATGGCGATGTCACCGCCGTCAATGATCTGAACTTCACCCTCCAGGCGGGGGAGACGCTCGGTATTGTCGGGGAGTCCGGCTCCGGTAAATCGCAGACCGCCTTCGCCCTGATGGGGCTGCTGGCGGCCAACGGTCGCATCGGGGGTTCCGCCACCTTTAACGGTCGGCAAATCCTCAATTTGCCCGAGCGTGAGCTGAACAAACTGCGCGCCGAGCAAATCTCGATGATTTTCCAGGATCCGATGACCTCTCTGAACCCATATATGCGGGTGGGAGAGCAGTTAATGGAAGTCCTGATGCTGCATAAGGGGCTGAGCAAAGCCGAAGCATTTGAAGAGTCGGTCAAGATGCTCGACGCGGTGAAAATGCCGGAAGCGCGCAAGCGCATGAAGATGTTCCCGCACGAGTTCTCCGGCGGGATGCGCCAGCGCGTGATGATTGCCATGGCGCTACTGTGCCGGCCGCGGCTGCTGATTGCCGATGAGCCGACCACCGCCCTGGACGTCACTGTGCAGGCGCAGATCATGACGTTACTGAATGAGCTGAAACGCGAATTTAATACGGCCATCATTATGATCACCCATGACCTCGGAGTCGTGGCGGGGATCTGCGATAAAGTGCTGGTGATGTATGCGGGCCGCACCATGGAGTACGGTCAGGCGCGCGATGTCTTTTATCAGCCGTCGCACCCATACTCTATTGGGCTGTTGAATGCGGTTCCTCGTCTGGATGCCGAAGGCGATGCGTTATTGACCATTCCGGGCAACCCGCCGAACCTGCTGCGTTTGCCGAAAGGCTGCCCATTCCAGCCGCGCTGTCCGCATGCAATGGAACAGTGCAGCAGCGCGCCGCCGCTGGAGTCTTTCGCGCCAGGTCGCCTGCGCGCCTGCTTTAAACCGGTGGGGGATCTGCTATGAACGCCGTAACTGAACAACGAAAAGTCCTGCTCGAAATTGCCGACCTGAAGGTGCATTTCGATATTAAAGATGGCAAACAGTGGTTCTGGCAGCCGTCGAAAACGCTGAAAGCCGTAGATGGCGTGACGCTGCGTCTCTATGAAGGCGAGACCCTCGGCGTGGTGGGGGAGTCAGGCTGCGGTAAATCGACTTTCGCCCGCGCCATCATTGGCCTGGTGAAGGCCACCGATGGCAAAGTGGCCTGGTTGGGTAAAGATCTGCTGGGCATGAAGCAGGAAGAGTGGCGCGACGTGCGCAGCGATATCCAGATGATCTTCCAGGATCCGCTGGCCTCGCTGAACCCGCGTATGACCATCGGAGAAATCATCGCTGAACCGCTGCGTACCTATCATCCGAAGATGCCGCGTCAGGAAGTGCGCGATCGCGTGAAGGCGATGATGATGAAAGTCGGGCTGTTGCCTAACCTGATCAACCGCTATCCGCACGAGTTCTCTGGCGGTCAGTGTCAGCGCATCGGCATCGCGCGGGCGCTGATCCTCGAGCCGAAGCTGATTATCTGCGATGAGCCGGTGTCCGCACTTGACGTGTCCATCCAGGCCCAGGTGGTCAACCTGCTGCAGCAGCTGCAGCGTGAAATGGGACTGTCGCTGATATTTATCGCCCACGATCTGGCGGTAGTTAAGCACATCTCCGATCGCGTACTGGTGATGTATCTGGGCCATGCGGTGGAGCTGGGAACCTACGATGAGGTGTACCATAATCCGCTGCATCCCTATACCAAAGCGCTGATGTCGGCGGTGCCGATCCCCGATCCGGACCTCGAAAAAACGAAAACCATCCAACTGCTGGAGGGCGAATTACCCTCGCCGATTAATCCGCCTTCGGGCTGTGTCTTCCGCACCCGCTGTCCGCTCGCTGGACCGGAGTGCGCCAAAACCCGTCCGGTGCTGGAAGGCAGCTTCCGCCATGCGGTTTCCTGCCTTAAGGTAGACCCGTTATAATCTCAGGGGCTGACGCAGGTCAGCCCTTTTTTTTGCGAGGTTAACGAAGTGGGTATGCTTTCTGCCGCTCGCCTGCGGCTTTATCATTTGCTTTTCGATCAAAACCGACGTTCCGGCCGCCGCTTCGAAGGTCTGTGCGGACTTTTCGCATTGCTCAGCGTGGTGGTGATATTTGTCGAGTCGGGGCTGGGCACGCAATATCATCTGACATTAGATGAATGGCATATTTTCGTCTGGCTGGAGCTGCTGGTGACCGCGGTCTTTACCCTGGAGTATCTGCTGCGTATTGCGACATGGCCCAATCCGCTCCACTACATTTTCAGCTTCTGGGGGTTTATTGACTTAGCGACCATCCTGCCGCTGTACGTGATGTGGCTGTGGCCGGAAATTAGCCTCAATTATGTCTTTGCCTGGCGGGCAATGCGGGCGATCCGCGCGTTGCGTATTCTCAAACTGTTGCGCTTTATGCCTTCGCTCAATGTGTTCTGGCGGGCGATTGTCAGCGCGCGCCATCAGCTGATCCTGTTCTATTCGTTTATCGCCATTGTGATGGTGATTTTCGGCTCGTTAATGTACCTGATAGAAGGGCCAGAGTATGGTTTTACCACGCTCAACGCTTCGGTCTATTGGGCCATTGTAACCATCACTACCGTCGGCTACGGGGATATCACGCCGCATACACCGCTGGGCCGCATCCTGGCCTCCATTCTCATCCTGATCGGATACTCCATTATTGCCATTCCGACCGGGCTTATCACCACCCATATGACCAGCGCCCTGAACCGGCGGCGTCAGCAGCGGGTATGCCCGCAGTGCCAGCAGGGCCACCATGACGATAACGCCCGGTTTTGTCACGCCTGTGGCCATGCGTTACCGCAGTAAACCCTCGGCATAAAAAAAGCCTGCCGGGAGGAACGCGGCAGGCTTTTCACTGGCTAGTCAGCGTTATTCACGCCACAGAATATGACACAGCTTATGATCTTTCTCGCGGCACAGCAGTACGCGGGCGAAGATATCATTGATTTCCCCGCCGTCGGTATCCGCCAGGCCAATCACCACTTCGGCGAAGAAATCCGGGTTCAGATCGTAATCCACATGCTCTTCCCAGTCTGCAGACGGGTCGAACAGCTCGGCGCCGCCGCGCTCCTCAAACTGCAGGTTAAACAGAATGATGTCCGCCGGGTCGAGGTTATCGGCCGCCAGTTCGAGGAAGATGTCGTATGCCTGCTCAAGCGTTTCGTCTTCGGTCAGACGGTTGTTTAAATCCATATCCATGATTGCTACTCATTCGGTATCTGATGGGCACGTTTTACAGCAACGGGCTGAAGAAGTAAAACAGTCGCTCGGCGATCCGCTGCCACAGCGGACGTTTTAACCAGCGACGGGCGTCCAGCAGGCGCGAGCGCGAGATATAGTCATCCTGGACCGCCGCCAGATCGCTGCCGAAGCCGGCGTCATCGATGACCAGCGTGATTTCAAAATTGAGCCACAGGCTGCGCATATCCAGATTCACGGTACCCACCAGACTCAGTTCGCCATCGACCAGCACGCTCTTGGTATGCAACAGGCCGCCTTCGAACTGGTAAATCTTCACCCCTGCTGCCAGCAGCTCGGTGAAAAAGGCCCGGCTGGCCCAGCCCACCAGCAGCGAATCGTTCTTGCGCGGTAAAATAATACTCACGTCCACGCCGCGCTGGGCAGCGGTACAGATCGCGTGCAGCAGGTCGTCGCTGGGTACGAAGTAGGGCGTGGTCATGATCAAATGCTCTTTCGCCGCGTAGGCGGCGGTGAGCAGCGCCTGATGGATAAGATCTTCCGGAAACCCCGGGCCGGAGGCGATCGTGTGGATGGTATGTCCACTGGCCTCTTCAAACGGCATGATATTGACGTCCGGCGGCGGCGGCAGAATACGCTTTCCGGTCTCGATCTCCCAGTCACAGGAGTAGACGATGCCCATCGAGGTCGCCACCGGGCCTTCCATGCGCGCCATCAGGTCAATCCACTGTCCGACCCCTGAGTCCTGTTTAAAGTAGCGGGGATCAACCATATTCATGCTGCCGGTGTAGGCGATATAGTTATCGATCATCACCATTTTGCGATGCTGACGCAGGTCCATCCGGCGCAGAAACACACGCATCAGATTGACCTTGAGAGCCTCGACCACTTCAATGCCGGCGTTACGCATCATTGCCGCCCATGGGCTGCGGAAAAAAGCCACACTGCCCGCGGAGTCGAGCATCAACCGGCAGTGAACCCCGCGACGGGCGGCGGCCATCAGCGATTCGGCGACGCTGTCGGCCATGCCGCCTGGCTGCCAGATATAGAAGACCATCTCAATGTTATGGCGAGCCAGTTGAATATCGCGGATCAGGGCCTGCATGACGTCGTCAGATTCCGTCAGCAGCTGCAGCTGGTTGCCTTTTACGCCGCCAATGCCCTGGCGCCGTTCGCACAGCTTGAACAGGGACTCGGCCACCGGGCTGTTATCTTCCGCGAAGATATGTTTGCAGGCTTTGAGGTCGTTTAACCATTTGGCCGTGGAAGGCCACATCGCCCTCGCGCGTTCTGCCCGCCGCTTGCCAAGATGCAGCTCGCCAAAGGAGAGATAGGCGATGATCCCCACCAGCGGCAGAATATAAATGATCAATAACCATGCCATCGCGGACGGCACAGCGCGGCGTTTCATTAGAATTCGTAATGTTACACCGGCGATCAACAGCCAGTACCCCAGAATGACCAGCCAGTTCACCACCGTGTAAAAGGTTGTCATAGATGTAAAATCCTTTTGAATGACGTTATGTGATGAGTTTACGCATCAGTATTTTTCTGGCAAATAAAAACGCAGCGAAAGCGGTGGTCAGCCGCAGGCAGAGGTTTATAATGGGGGCTGTTTTCACTCGTAGAGTCGTTGCAATGAAGCGTAGTAGAACGGAAGTAGGGCGCTGGCGCATGCTGAGACAGGTGAATCGCCGTAAAGCGCGCTGGCTGGAAGCCCAATCACGCCGCAATATGCGGATCCTCGCCATCAGAAAGGGGCTGGTGAAACGGCAGCGTCATGCTCTGCTGTTTATTTTCCCCGACTGTTAAGCGAGCAGGCTAACGGCACCGTGCGCGGTGCCGTTGTCGTTTTCTCAGCCCTGCGCCGAACTCCCTTTTAACATCGCCAGGTGGCCTAATGAAATATCTATGCGATGTCTGTCAGGGTATGACGGGGAATTACCGACAGAACTCCTTATTCTGCGACAGACATTAACCGCCCTGCAGAAGCCTGAACAGGGCGCGGGGTTGTCGATCGTTTTTCAATTTCATGCTAACTATCGGGGTGACCACTCTGATTAAAATGCACCGCTTTTGTGGGTGTAAATTTATTTGGCATAGGCTTCCGTAGATAACGTGATGGTCACGTTATCACTCACCGCCGGAACATATTTATCAAGCTTGAAGTCTGAACGTTTTATTACCCCAGTGGCATCAAAACCAATGGCCTCCTTTTTCACCATCGGATGCATGTCCTGCTTGTTCAGGGTGGCATGCAATACTACCGGTTTAGTGATGCCTTTAATGGTCAGGTTACCTTCAACATCATATTTATTGCCGCCTTTACTTTCCACCCGGGTGCTCTGAAAGGTTGCCTCAGGATACGTTTTGACATCGAAGTACTCTTTGCCTAAAAACTCATCCGTTAACGCTTTGACATGCGTATCAATGGTTTTGACTGGCAGCGTGACGTGCACAGAGGATTTCTCTGGGTTATCTTTGTCAAAAGAGAGTTTCCCTGAAACATCAGAGATATAGGCGGTAGGGTTAGAGAAACCAAAATGGTTCCAGGCAATAACAACCGAAGTATGCTGTGGATCCAGGCTATATTCTGTCGCAGCGGCCTGTGATACAGGAATATATAAGGCAAGCAGAGAAAATAATGCGGTTTTTTTCAGGGTGTTCATACAAAAATCCTCATAAGCGTCAGGTGCATAAATGGTAGCCCAAAAAAATGCAGGGCTTATTGAAAACATTTGTTATTCCCGTTCAAATATTTTAACCAACCAATAATAACCCTACAATCACTCCGCGTGAATTTTACCTAACGAAATTAATAGGCATTAAAAAAATCCTCTGTAACGTAAATCTGGTCACGTGATCTTTATACGTTCATCCCTATGGGATATGCCTGGATCAGCGCATTTTTTTATTTCCGGTTGCTTTCCAGACACCGCGATCCTGAATGCAGCAAGATAGGCGATATTTGGTCCTATGTCAGCTGAACCGGATATACATGCTTATTTACTCCAGGCGTTAATATCTGTTGCTGAGAATCCCTCTCTCTTTAACGATCTTCTTTCAACTGTGTTTAAGATTTACCGGACGATGTCGGGATGCGCTGGCATGCAAAGCAAGCGATAGATCCATGCAAGATCTCTGTCACAGACTTATTCAATATATTAGCCATTCAATATCATGCCCGGCGTCGACGTTTGGTCGGCATTTTCTGTTGCCGCAAAAGGCGAGGTGATGGTCGATGATGTCGTCGCTGGGGAAGAGATGTGCTCATCTTCCAGGCATCTCAGGCTGATAACAGCCAGCGCTTTCGTGCGGTTAAAAAGGGCGGCATTTTAATGTTGTGTAGCAAAATGCGCCCTTTCATCTGATGGCCTGGTGTGTTTTTGCGGTTAACCAGAAAAATAGCAGGGGATTTTTTTCAAAATACTTTTTTGTACGGCTTAACAGAGACCTGGCGGTAGACGCCAGCTGCAATGTACGGATCGTCATTGGCCCAGGCCTGAGCCGCTTCCAGCGATTCAAACTCAGCGATTACCGTTGAGCCGCTGAATCCAGCTGCGCCCGGTTCGTTGCTGTCAACGGCCGGCATTGGTCCGGCGGTAAGCAACCGACCTTCATCATGTAAAAGTTGTAGACGCGCAAGATGCGCGGGGCGAACCGAGAGCCGCTTTTCCAGAGAATCGGCGATATCTTCAGCGTAGATAACGTAAAGCACGGCAAAGCTCCTTATCAATAAACAGGCGAATTACGTTAAGTTAAACGACGATGGACTGCAATGCAAAGATGCGCCCCGGCGCCGAATGCCCTGCCGACGCGGCTTTTTTCCGCAAATGGTGGCAAAAATTGACTCAGGTTAAGACGGCTTATTGAATATGATTGCTATTTGCATTTAAAATCGGAGCATCATTTTTCAACAGAAACGACTATGAGCGCAATGACCCTTGATTTACCTCGCCGCTTCCCGTGGCCAACGCTGCTGTCCGTGGCTATCCACGGTGCCGTTGTGGCGGGGTTGCTTTATACCTCGGTACATCAGGTTATTGAACAGCCTTCCCCGACGCAGCCGATAGAGATCACCATGGTGGCGCCGGCCGATCTTGAGCCGCCCCCGGCGGCGCAACCCGTCGTGCAGCCCGTTGTTGAACCCGAACCAGAGCCGGAACCTGAGGTGGTCCCTGAGCCGCCGAAAGAGGCGCCGGTGGTGATCCATAAACCAGAACCTAAGCCGAAGCCCAAACCTAAACCGAAGCCCAAGCCGGAGAAAAAGGTTGAGCAGCCTAAGCGGGACGTCAAGCCGGCAGCGGAGCCGCGTCCGGCTTCACCGTTTGAAAACAACAATACGACGCCAGCGCGCACCGCGCCGAGCACCTCCACCGCAGCGGCCAAACCCACCGTCACTGCCCCGAGCGGCCCGCGGGCCATCAGCCGTGTCCAGCCGACCTATCCGGCGCGCGCTCAGGCGCTGCGCATTGAAGGGACGGTGCGGGTGAAGTTTGACGTTACGCCAGATGGCCGAATTGATAATTTGCAGATCCTCTCCGCCCAGCCGGCGAATATGTTCGAGCGCGAGGTGAAAAGCGCGATGCGCAGATGGCGTTACGAGCAGGCAAGACCGGGAACCGGCGTGACGATGACCATTAAATTCCGCCTCAACGGCGTCGAGATTAACTGATAATGCAGGGCGGCGGACCGGTGAGGTCCGCCGTAAACCTTGTCTAACGCGTTTTTTCCATCAGGACATCGTCCAGCGCCTGCTGGACTGTCACCAGGTGCTGGCCACCGAACAATATCGCCCGGTTCAGCAGGGTATAAAGCTGGTAAATCGGCTGACGCTCGAGAAAACCAGCCGGTAGCGGCGAGACGGACTGATAGCCGTCATAGATCTGCGGGGGTTGTTCCGGGTGCATCGGCAGCATAGCTAAATCACACTCGCGGTCGCCCCAGTAGCAGGCCGGGTCGAAGATGTAGGGGCCATCCGGCCCTAAGGCGCAGTTGCCGGACCACAGGTCCCCGTGCAGCAGCGAAGGTTGCGGCTGATGGTTGGCCAGCCGCTGCTGTACCACATCGACTAAGGTATCGATATCGCCAAAGTGCAACCCTTTCTCCGCCGCCAGCTCCAGCTGCCAGCCGATACGCTGCTCGGCAAAAAACACCGACCAGCGACGCTGCCAGGCGTTGGGCTGCGGCGTGGTGGAAAGATCGTTATCAAAATCCAGACCGAACTGCGGCTGATCGCTCCACCGATGCAGGTGGGCTAACTGCTGGCCAAGCAGGAAAGCGTTATGCGCATCCAGCGGACGGGGAGGGAGGTATTCCATGACCACGAAGCTGTAGTCGCGATCGCTGCCGACGGCAAAGACCTGCGGTACGCGAACGGTTTTGCTTCGCGACAGCAGCTCCAGCTGATCGGCCTCGGCGGTGAAGATAGGCAGGAGTTCCCGTTCGTCGCATTTCACGAAGTAATCTTTGCCGCCGAAGCGCAAATGCCAGGCGGAATGGATCTCTCCGCCGGGCAGCTCGGTTTTCAGTTCGATTTCAGCGTCTTCGGTATGCCAATCGCGTAAAAGAGTACTGATTGCTTGCCACATGCTGTCTCTCCCCATGTTTTCCACCATATCATAAGGTTAGCGCATTACTACCGGGTAAACCTGGAACTGACGCACAACTGACGCTTTCCGTTGCGCTAAACGCATTTATTGAGCTTTTAACCACTCGGCGAATGTGCTGACGGCGATTTCTGCCGGACGGCCAAGGGCCGATTCCGCCAGGCCGGCGCTGAGAGCTTTCACTTCCTCGGCTGTTTGGGCGCTCAGCAGGCCAAAGGTATTGGTGCCCAGCTCATGGGGCGTGCCCTCTTCATCATTGAGCGTTAGTACAAACCCGGCACGGGTAAAATGGTTGCTGACCTCATTGATCTCCGTCAGCGCCTGCTCATGGAAGGTTACGCTGACGACCCAGGCGGTAATTTCATTGCTCATCTCGACACCCCGTTGTTATGTATGGCCTTTCCAGCATAGACCATCCTGCAAATCTCGCGGCTCCCCTCCGCCGGGGCGGAGGGGCAGGGGAAATCAACGTCCGCAGAGATAATCGTAGATTTTTTGCGTATTGGCCTGCGAACAGAGGCGGGTACCCTGGTTGATGGTCGCGGCACTACCGGCGGCGACGCCAAAGCGTACCATGTCTTCGAGGCTGGCGTTTTCCGCCAGACGCAAGGTCATGGCACCCACCATGCTGTCGCCGGCGCCGACGGTGCTCTGGCTTTTCATTGGCGGCGGCACCACCTGAACGCTGCCGCTGGCGTCAACCCCTAACGCCCCCTGCGGACCGAGGGAGACCACCACCCGGCGCACTTTACCGGACTGGATCAACGACTGAGCGGCAAGGCGGACGTCATCAGGCTGGCTCAGATCGCGCTGCACGAGGGCGCTGAGCTCTTTCTGGTTTGGCTTCACTAATTCAATATTGCCGACGTCCAGCGCGGCGGCCAGCGCATCGCCGGAGCTGTCGATAATGCAACGCAGGCCTTGCTGTTGCGCATTTTTAACCAGCTGCATCAGATTTTCGACGCTGATACCTGGCGGCAGGCTGCCGCTGATCACCAGCAGTGAGCCGGGGTCGATGGTCAGGACTTTTTCTTCCAGGCGGCGGAATTCATCGTCTGTCAGCGCGGCGCCGGGCATCACAAAGCGATACTGTTCGCCGCTGGCGGCCACGTGAACGTGCAGGTTCTGTCGCGTCCAGTCGCGGGTTTCGACGGTTTCGATCGGCACCTGCTCATCGGCCAGCAGGGCGGCAAGGTGCTCGCCGGTGGCGCCGCCAATCGGGAAAATGGCGGTGGCTTTGCCGCCGAGAAAGGTCACGGCGCGGGCGACGTTGATCCCGCCGCCGCCGGGTTCAAATACCGGCGCGCTGCAGCGGAGTTTCCCTTCCGGGTAGATCTGCGGGGTCTGGGTGGCGCTATCCAGCGAGGGGGCCAGCGTGAGCGTATAAATTTTGGTCATTCCTTCTCCTCCTTAATACGGCGACTGTGCTTTATTTAAGCATGGCACGATGATTCAGGGAGGGAAAGTGCTGTCCCTGAGAGATTTGCAAAGAAGCCTGTATTTTCATTATGAAATAAAGATTGTTTCCGGAGCTGTCTTATTCAAAAAACGAAAGAGTAAGTGATTGCTATGTTATTCGTGCTTTTTTATAATTTGCTACCTTTCTTAGGACCTGCACTCCGCGATCCTCGCGAAAGTTTCCGGGACCCACAGGTCTCTTTTATGTTGTACGGACGCTAAATTCAATGAGCCGGCATGGTTAGGCCTGTTCATCATTTGTACTGTCCTAAAAAAATGTATTTTAGAGAGTTATAATGAAGCTTTTAAAGACAGTACCCGCAGCGGTCATGCTGGCGGGGGGGCTTTTTGCGTCTGTTGGCGCAATGGCCGATGATTCTGTATTTACCGTCATGGATGACCCTTCCGCTGCCAAAAAACCGTTCGAAGGGGTGGTCAACGCAGGTTACCTGGCGCAGTCCGGCAACACCAAGAACTCCTCAATGACGGCTGATTCCACCCTGACCTGGTATGGCAACACCACCGCCTGGTCCCTGTGGGGCAACGCCAGCAACACCTCGTCCAACGATGAGCGCTCCTCAGAGAAATATGCAGTCGGTGGTCGTAGTCGCTATAACCTGACCGATATGAACTACGTCTTTGGGCAGGGCAGTTGGCTAACCGACCGTTATAACGGCTATCAGCAGCGCGATGTCCTGACGGCGGGCTATGGTCGTCAAATCCTCAACGGACCGGTGCACAGCCTGCGGTTTGAATTTGGTCCTGGCGTCCGCTATGACGAATACACCGACGGGGATACCGACACTCAACCGCTGGGCTACGCCTCCGGAACCTGGGCCTGGCAGATGACCGATAACGCCAAATTTACCCAAGGGGTATCGGTATTTGGCGCCGAGGACACCACGGTCAACTCAGAGAGTGCGTTAAACGTGGCGATTAACGCCCACTTTGCGTTGAAAGTGGCGTACAACGTCACCTGGAACTCGGAGCCGCCGGCGTCTGCGCCGGAGCATACCGATCGCCGGACCTCGCTCTCCCTCGGGTATAAAATGTAATATTTTCAGGCCGGGTTTCCCGGCCTGATCGTTTTAGATTTAGCAATAAGTGACATTATTTTTTCTGGCAATTCGTTTTAGTTTTTATAAAAAGAAACTGGCCTCCATTTTTTCTCCATTATTCTCCATTTGCTGACAAATATTCATTCTATTTGACACGAAAAGCTAAATATTCGACGGACAAATATGTGATCTGGATCTATACTAACAGCCACTGACCGAATGGAGACATTGTTCGGTCCGTCTTCCGTAATAAGAGAATAAACATCATGAAAAAAAGCCAATTTACCATCGCAGCCCTGGCGCTGTGCGTGCTTTCCTTTGGCGCATCGGCCGCCACGCCAGTTCCGCCGTCGGGTAACCAGGACCATACGCAGGTAGGTATCGCCAAAGCTACCGACGTTGAGGCCGGATCGAATATTGCCCCCGGTTCCCGTAGCACCGGACAATCCATGAGCGATGCCTTTAATGTGCATACGCTGGTGGCAGGCGAGTGGTCTTAATATCGCAGGCTACTGCTTCACGGGCAGTCTATTAAGCCGGGTAAAGTGGTACCGGTTTAACGACCCGCGCTAAACATCACGCAGGCAATATCAACGCGTCTCTTTTAGTTAGCCCGCATAATATCGTCCGGCTTCGCTGGTGATTATTATCGGCCCTTCCTGGCGGATATTCTGCTTTTATCCGCGCCGCTCTTGTTTTCTCCGCATTCCGCCATCATTTATGCTATTGCGGCTTTAATCACGTACCAATGATGTGTAAACTACTCCCCGGTGTTATCAGCAGGCGGCAGCAGGCGGGAACGATCGCTCCGGTCGTGCTCCTCTTTTCGCAGAGTGAAGCGGGAACTGCGCCTTAACCTGGTGATAATTATGATTATATTGTTTTGTATGTGCTCTTTCGTGTGGGGCACCACTGCAAATAAGGACATAAAATGCCTGTAATTACGCTTCCTGATGGCAGCCAACGCCATTTTGATCACGCCGTCAGCCCGATGGACGTCGCGCTGGATATCGGCCCAGGCCTGGCGAAAGCCACCATCGCCGGCCGGGTAAACGGTGAACTGGTAGACGCCTGCGACCCGATCGAAACCGATTCCACCCTCTCTATTATCACGGCTAAAGATGAAGAAGGGCTGGAGATCATTCGTCACTCCTGCGCGCACCTGTTAGGCCATGCTATCAAACAGCTGTGGCCCAACACCAAAATGGCTATCGGTCCGGTTGTTGATAATGGCTTCTACTATGACGTAGACCTCGATCACACCCTGACTCAGGAAGATATCGACGCGCTCGAAAAACGTATGCATGAGCTCGCCGAGAAAAACTACGATGTCATCAAGAAGAAAGTGAGCTGGCACGAAGCGCGTGAAACCTTCGTGAAGCGCGGCGAAAGCTATAAAGTTTCTATTCTTGACGAAAACATTGCTCATGATGACAAGCCTGGCCTGTATCATCATGAAGAATATATCGATATGTGCCGCGGTCCGCACGTGCCGAACATGCGTTTCTGCCATCACTTCAAGCTGATGAAAACCGCAGGCGCGTACTGGCGCGGCGACAGCAACAACAAGATGCTGCAGCGCATTTATGGTACCGCGTGGGCCGATAAGAAAGCCCTGAACGCCTACCTGCAGCGCCTGGAAGAGGCCGCGAAGCGCGACCACCGTAAAATCGGCAAGCAGCTCGACCTGTACCACATGCAGGAAGAAGCGCCGGGTATGGTCTTCTGGCATAACGACGGCTGGACTATCTTCCGTGAACTGGAAACCTTCGTGCGCTCCAAGCTCAAAGAGTACCAGTATCAGGAAGTGAAAGGTCCGTTCATGATGGACCGCGTGCTGTGGGAAAAAACCGGCCACTGGGACAACTACAAAGATGCGATGTTCACCACCTCTTCTGAGAACCGTGAATACTGCATTAAGCCGATGAACTGCCCGGGCCACGTGCAGATCTTCAACCAGGGGCTGAAATCCTACCGTGACCTGCCGCTGCGTATGGCGGAGTTCGGTAGCTGCCACCGCAACGAGCCGTCAGGTGCGCTGCACGGTCTGATGCGCGTTCGTGGCTTTACCCAGGATGATGCGCATATCTTCTGTACTGAAGATCAGGTTCGCGATGAAGTGAACGCCTGTATTCGTATGGTCTACGATATGTACAGCACCTTTGGCTTCGAGAAGATCGTTGTCAAACTGTCGACTCGCCCGGAAAAACGTATCGGCAGCGACGAGACCTGGGATCGCGCGGAAGCGGATCTGGCGGTGGCGCTGGAAGAAAATAATATCCCATTTGAATATCAACTGGGTGAAGGGGCGTTCTACGGCCCGAAAATTGAATTTACCCTGTATGACTGCCTCGATCGTGCATGGCAGTGCGGTACGGTACAGCTGGACTTCTCTCTGCCGCAGCGTTTAAGCGCCTCCTATGTGGGCGAAAACAACGAGCGTCAGGTGCCGGTCATGATCCACCGTGCGATTCTCGGTTCTCTGGAGCGCTTCATTGGCATCCTGACCGAAGAGTTCGCTGGCTTCTTCCCAACCTGGATTGCGCCAGTGCAGGTGGTGGTCATGAATATCACCGATTCTCAGGCTGAATACGTTAACGAATTGACGCGTAAACTACAAAATGCGGGCATTCGTGTAAAAGCAGACTTGAGAAATGAGAAGATTGGCTTTAAAATCCGCGAGCACACTTTACGTCGTGTCCCGTATATGTTGGTCTGTGGCGACAAAGAAGTCGAAGCCGGCAAAGTGGCCGTGCGCACCCGTCGCGGGAAAGACCTCGGCAGCATGGACGTAAATGAAGTGATCGAGAAGCTGCAACAAGAGATTCGCAGCCGCAGTCTTCAACAACTGGAGGAATAAGGTATTAAAGGCGGAAAACGAGTTCAAACGGCACGTCCGAATCGTATCAATGGCGAGATTCGCGCCCAGGAAGTTCGCTTAACAGGTCTGGAAGGTGAGCAGCTGGGTATTGTGAGTCTGAGAGAAGCTATCGAAAAGGCTGAAGAGGCTGGAGTAGATTTAGTTGAAATCAGCCCTAACGCCGAGCCGCCAGTTTGTCGTATCATGGACTACGGCAAGTTCCTTTATGAAAAGAGTAAGTCTTCTAAGGAACAGAAGAAGAAGCAGAAAGTTATCCAGGTTAAGGAAATTAAATTCCGCCCTGGTACTGATGAAGGTGACTATCAGGTAAAACTCCGCAGCCTGATTCGCTTTCTCGAAGATGGCGATAAGGCCAAGATCACGCTGCGTTTCCGCGGTCGTGAGATGGCCCACCAGCAGATCGGTATGGAAGTGCTTAACCGCGTGAAAGACGATCTGGTTGAACTGGCAGTAGTCGAATCCTTCCCAACGAAGATCGAAGGCCGCCAGATGATCATGGTGCTCGCTCCTAAGAAGAAACAGTAAGGCCATCAAGAAACATTTCCGGTGGGCTTCGGCTCACTGGTTTTGTTCGCCTTTGTTTCGTTTATTAACAATGCGAAGTGGAAGTTATTAAAATGCCAAAAATTAAGACCGTACGCGGTGCTGCTAAGCGCTTCAAAAAAACCGGTAAAGGTGGTTTTAAGCACAAGCACGCTAACCTGCGTCACATTCTGACTAAAAAAGCTACCAAGCGTAAACGTCACCTGCGTCCGAAAGCCATGGTTTCCAAAGGCGATCTGGGCCTGGTTATCGCGTGCCTGCCGTACGCATAAGTCGTTAACGTTTAACTTTTTTAACTTAGAATAGATACAGGAGAGCACACATGGCTCGCGTAAAACGTGGTGTAATTGCACGTGCACGTCACAAGAAAATTTTGAAACAAGCTAAAGGCTACTACGGTGCGCGTTCTCGCGTATACCGCGTTGCCTTCCAGGCTGTTATCAAAGCTGGTCAGTACGCTTACCGTGACCGTCGTCAACGTAAACGTCAGTTCCGTCAACTGTGGATTGCACGTATCAACGCAGCAGCACGTCAGAACGGTATTTCTTACAGCAAATTCATCAATGGCCTGAAAAAAGCCTCTGTTGAAATCGACCGTAAGATCCTGGCTGACATCGCCGTATTCGACAAAGTAGCGTTCACCGCTCTGGTCGAAAAAGCGAAAGCAGCTCTGGCATAAGCCAGTTGAAAGAGGGAGCTTGTCTCCCTCTTTTCGTTTCAACACCATCAATACATTGACTTTTATCGGCGCAGGCTTTTCAATACAGGTCTGACGTTTCTTACCAGACAAGGTAATGCAAGCATGAATGCTGCTATTTTCCGCTTCTTTTTTTACTTTAGCACCTGAACTCAGGAGGCTAGCGCGTGAAAGAAGAAACGGAAAACAGCGCCAGAAAGCCTCCCCTGTGGAGGCTTTTTTCGTATATGGATTCGGAATATTAATTTCACTATAACCGGTGTCTGCACCGACATAATGAGGAAAACCATGTCACATCTCGCAGAGCTGGTTGCCAGTGCCAAGGCAGCCATTAACGAGGCATCAGATGTTGCTGCGCTGGACAACGTCCGCGTGGAATACCTGGGTAAGAAAGGGCATCTGACCCTGCAAATGACCACCCTGCGTGAGTTGCCGCCGGAAGAGCGTCCGGCAGCCGGTGCGGTCATCAACGAAGCGAAAGAGCAGGTACAGCAGGCGCTGAATGCGCGCAAAGCCGAACTGGAAGGGGCGGCGCTGAATGCTCGTCTGGCTGCAGAGACCATCGACGTCTCGCTGCCGGGTCGCCGCATTGAAAATGGCGGCTTGCATCCGGTCACCCGCACCATCGACCGTATTGAAAGTTTCTTCGGTGAGCTCGGCTTTACCGTGGCGACGGGCCCGGAAATCGAAGACGATTACCACAACTTCGATGCGCTGAATATCCCGGGTCACCATCCGGCGCGCGCTGACCACGACACTTTCTGGTTCGATGCCACTCGCCTGCTGCGCACCCAGACCTCCGGCGTGCAGATCCGCACCATGGAAAACCAGCAGCCGCCGATCCGTATTATCGCGCCGGGACGCGTCTATCGTAACGACTACGATCAGACCCACACCCCGATGTTCCACCAGATGGAAGGTCTGATCGTTGATAAAAACATCAGCTTCACCAACCTGAAAGGAACCCTGCACGATTTCCTGAACAACTTCTTTGAAGAAGATCTGCAGGTACGCTTCCGTCCGTCTTACTTCCCCTTCACCGAACCGTCCGCGGAAGTCGACGTGATGGGTAAAAACGGCAAATGGCTGGAAGTGCTGGGCTGCGGTATGGTGCACCCGAACGTGCTGCGCAATGTGGGTATCGATCCGGAAGTGTATTCCGGCTTCGCCTTTGGCATGGGCATGGAGCGTCTGACCATGCTGCGCTATGGCGTCACCGATCTGCGCGCGTTCTTCGAAAACGATCTGCGTTTCCTCAAACAGTTTAAATAAGGGCAGGACAGAACAATGAAATTCAGTGAACTGTGGTTACGCGAGTGGGTTAACCCGGCGATCGACAGCGAAGCGCTTTCCGATCAGATCACCATGGCGGGCCTCGAAGTGGACGGCGTTGAGCCGGTTGCCGGCAGCTTCAACGGCGTCGTTGTTGGTGAAGTCGTGGAGTGCGGTCAGCACCCGAACGCCGACAAACTGCGCGTCACTAAAGTCAACGTCGGCGGCGAACGCCTGCTGGACATCGTCTGCGGCGCGCCAAACTGCCGTCAGGGGCTGAAAGTCGCCGTGGCGACCATCGGCGCCGTGCTGCCGGGCGATTTTAAAATCAAGGCTGCGAAGCTGCGCGGCGAACCGTCAGAAGGGATGCTGTGCTCCTTCTCCGAGCTGGGCATTTCCGACGATCATAGCGGAATTATCGAGCTGCCGGCGGATGCGCCGATCGGTACCGATATTCGCGAATACCTTAAGCTAGACGATAACACCATCGAGATCAGCGTCACCCCGAACCGCGCCGACTGCCTGGGCATCATCGGCGTCGCGCGCGACGTGGCCGTGCTGAACAAGGCGCCGCTGAACGCGCCGGAAATCACCCCGGTTGCCGCCACCATTGACGATGTGCTGCCGATTCAGGTTGACGCCCCGCAGGCGTGCCCGCGCTATCTGGGCCGCGTGGTGAAAGGCATCAACGTCAAAGCGCCGACGCCGCTGTGGATGAAAGAGAAACTGCGCCGCTGCGGGAGCCGCTCCATCGACGCGGTGGTTGACGTAACCAACTATGTGCTGCTTGAGCTTGGCCAGCCGATGCACGCCTTTGACCGCGACCGTATCGAAGGCGGGATCGTGGTGCGCATGGCGAAAGAGGGCGAAACCCTGGTCCTGCTTGATGGCTCCGAAGCGAAGCTCGACAGCGATACCCTGGTCATTGCTGACCACAACAAAGCGCTGGCAATGGGCGGGATCTTCGGCGGGGAGCACTCCGGCGTTAACGACGAAACCCAGAACGTGCTGCTGGAGTGTGCCTTCTTCAGCCCGCTGTCTATCACCGGCCGCGCGCGCCGTCACGGCCTGCACACCGATGCCTCTCATCGCTATGAGCGCGGCGTCGATCCGGCCCTGCAGTATAAAGCGCTGGAGCGCGCCACGCGTCTGCTGATCGACCTCTGCGGCGGCGAAGCCGGCCCGGTGATCGACGTGACCAACGAAGAGACTCTGCCAAAACGCGCCACCATCACTCTGCGTCGTAGCAAACTGGATCGCCTGATTGGCCACCATATCGACGACGCGCAGGTTACCGATATTCTGCAGCGCCTCGGCTGCGAAGTGACGGTGGGCGAAGGCGAATGGCAGGCGGTGGCCCCGAGCTGGCGTTTCGACATGGAGATCGAAGAGGATCTGGTCGAGGAAGTGGCTCGCGTTTATGGCTACAACAACATTCCTGATGAGCCGGTGCAGGCGGGTCTGATCATGGGTACCCACCGTGAAGCCGACCTGTCGCTGAAGCGGGTGAAAACGCTGCTGAATGACAAAGGCTATCAGGAAGTGATCACCTACAGCTTCGTCGACCCGAAAGTCCAGCAGCTGATCCACGCCGGTGAAGAGGCGCTGATCCTGCCAAGCCCGATCTCCAGCGAAATGTCGGCGATGCGCCTGTCGCTGTGGACTGGCCTGCTGGGGACCGTGGTCTACAACCAGAACCGTCAGCAGAGCCGGGTACGCATCTTTGAGAGTGGTCTGCGCTTTGTGCCGGACACCAACGCGCCGCTGGGCATTCGTCAGGATGTGATGCTGGCCGGGGCCATCTGCGGCAACCGCTACGAAGAGCACTGGACACTGGCGAAAGAGACGGTCGATTTCTATGATCTGAAAGGCGATCTGGAAGCCGTTCTGGATTTAACCGGAAAATTAGCGGATATCGAATTCCGTGCTGAAGCGACCACCGCGCTGCATCCGGGGCAGTCCGCAGCGATTTATCTTAAAGGTGAACGCATTGGTTTCATTGGGGTTGTTCATCCTGAGCTGGAACGTAAACTGGATCTGAACGGTCGCACTCTGGTGTTTGAACTGGAGTGGAACAAGCTCGCAGACCGCGTGGTGCCTCAGGCGCGCGATATTTCCCGCTTCCCGGCGAACCGTCGCGACATCGCGGTGCTGGTCGCGGAAAACGTGGCTGCCGCCGATGTTTTAGCCGAATGTAAGAAAGTTGGCGTAAATCAGGTAGTTGGCGTAAACTTATTTGACGTGTACCGTGGTAAAGGTGTGGCGGAAGGGTATAAGAGCCTTGCGATTAGCCTGATCCTGCAGGATACCAGCCGTACACTCGAAGAAGAGGAGATTGCCGCTACCGTTGCCAGATGTGTAGAGGCATTAAAAGAGCGATTCCAGGCATCATTGAGGGATTGAACCTATGGCGCTTACAAAAGCTGAAATGTCAGAATATCTGTTTGATAAGCTTGGGCTTAGCAAGCGGGATGCCAAAGAACTGGTCGAGTTGTTTTTCGAAGAGATCCGTCGTGCTCTGGAAAACGGAGAACAGGTCAAACTCTCCGGGTTCGGCAACTTCGATTTGCGGGATAAAAACCAACGCCCGGGACGTAACCCGAAGACGGGGGAGGATATTCCCATTACAGCCCGGCGCGTGGTGACCTTCAGACCCGGTCAGAAGCTGAAAAGCCGTGTCGAAAACGCGTCGCCTAAAGACAAATAATCTGAACTAATTAAAAAGGCCGCATCGCGGCCTTTTTCTTTTCTGTCGAAACTTACGCTTTAACGGCAGTGAGCATGATCTCCACCAGGATTTCTGGTCGCGCCATCTCCGCCTGCACGGCCGCTCGCGCCGGGCTATGGCCGTCCGGCATCCACTCCACCCACGCCTCATTGAACGCAGCAAAGTCACGTTCGATATTTTTCAGCCAGATCTGCGCGGAGAGAATGTGCCGCTTATCGCTCCCGGACTCCGCCAGCAGGGCGTCGATCTTCTCCAGCACTTCGCGGGTCTGCAAGGTGATCTCCTCCTCGTTGCTTTTCGGCGTCTGTCCGGAGAGGAACAGCAGATTGCCATACTCAACGCTGGCGGAAAGACGAGGTTGTGGATGATTGCGAATAATTGTCATGCGGTTTGTTTCCATGTGAGACCTTCTAAAGAAATGTCTGGCATCTGATTGTCGATTAACGCGCCCAGCACCACCGCGCTGCCGGCGGCGAGGGTAAAGCCGAGGCTTCCCTGGCCGAGGTTCATCCACAGGTTGGGGTAGCCGGCGCGTCCCAGCAGCGGTGGGCCGGCTGGCGTTGAGGGGCGCATGCCGGTCCAGGCTTCGGCCTTGTCCAACCCCTCGAGTTCGGGAAAGCTGCGGGCGACGATGCTCTTCAGCGCCTGAATGCGGCTTTCGCGCAGTTCGTCGCCGTCGTAGCCGATGTCCACCATCGCTGCGATGCGCAACTGCTGGCCAAGGCGGGCATAGACAATTTTGTGCCCATAGTCGGTAACGCTGATGTCCGGCGCAATGCCCGTCTGTTGGGGATAGGGAAGGGTCAGGCTGTACCCCTTCAGGGCGCAGAGCGGCACGCGAACGCCCAGATGTCCCAGCAGCGGGCCGCTGCCGTTTCCGGCGGCGACGACATACTCATCGCCGGTGATGCTCCCGCGGCTGGTCTCCAGGGCGCTGACGCGTCCGCCGCGCTTAGTGAGCCGCAGCACCTCACAGTGGGTCAGCAGGCTGAAGCGGCTGCTGGCGGTGAGCTTGTCGAGCAGCGCAAGGCAAAACTGATGGCAATCCGCCGTTTCATCCCCCGGCGAATAAATGCCGCCCTGTAGCGAAGGGCTGATATGTTTTAGCGCCGGCTCCAGCCGCAGGCAGGCTTCAGCATTCAGCACCTGCTGATATTGAGGATCTATCCCTCTTGCCGCTTTAGTAAAATCGTATTCCCGGCGATGGATAATTAATTTTCCGCTGCGTCGCCAGTGAAAATCGGCAAGCCTATCCTCTTCCCGCCACGACTGCATAACCTGCCGGCTGAGCAGCGACAGACGCAATATATGGTCGCCGTTTATTTTATTGGTCTGGCTATTACAGGCGCGCAGGAACTGCAGCAGCCAGCGCCACTGCTGAAAAGAGATATTGAGACGCATATTGAGCGGCGAATCGGCTTTACCCATCCATTTCATCCCCTGCAGGGGAACGCCGCTGTCGGCAAGAGGAGCGACGTAGCGGTAACTTAATTGTCCACCGTTGGCAAAACTGGTGGCGCTGGCCGGTTCGCCATTGCGCTCCAGTAATTGCACCTGATGGCCGCGCTTAATCAGTTCCCAGGCCGTGGCCAGACCGACCACGCCGCCGCCGATAATGACAATGCGTTTGTTCATAACCCGATATATCCACCGCTGATCAATTTATCGGGTTATGTCAAAGCATTTACCCCAGCGGCGCAATTGACTTTTTATGGTCAGGGTATAACCGCAGGTTAATCTCCTTGAGCTGCTGGCGCAGGCGCTGGCAGAGAAAATCGACGAACTTTTGCGCCATCGGGCTCAGGGAAACGTCGGCCCGCCGTAACAGGCAGAGGTTAATTGCGATCGGCGGCGTGATGGGATGGATCATCTCGGGAGAAAGGTTGTGCTGGGCGGAAAAGATATCGGTAATGCTGCAGCCCATGCCGCGCTTCACGAACTCGGTGGCCATATAGTAGGTCTGGACGTTTAGCCGGGTAGTGGAAAAGTCGCGACGGGTGGCGATGGCGGCGGAGAGCGAATGCGGCCCCGGCGAGATCCATCGCTGCTGGTCGATCTCGCTGATGTCCACCGCACCCTGACGATAATGACGGTCGATATACACCAGCGGCACTTCGGCAATCAGGGTGGTAAGGATCTCTCCCTGCTGCACCGGCTGAAGCGTCAGCGCTAAATCTATCTCGCGTAAATCCAGTTTTCTAACCAGCGTCTCGGTGTGTTCTGTGGTGAGCGTCATTACCAGATTGCTGTTTTGTTGATAAAAATCGGTCACCAGCTCCGGTACCAGGCTTAACCCCAGGCTTGGCAGGCAGCCTAAGGTGATTTTGGCACGCGGATCGCGGGCCAGGTTATCGGCCAGCAGGCGCAGGTTATCGAGGTCCTGATAAATAGTCTGCGCTTTTTCGAAAAGTGTGATCGCCTCGCTGGTCGGCAGCAGCTTGCCGCGCACCCGCTGAAAGAGGGTAAAGCCCAGCTTCAGCTCGGCGCTTTTTAACGCTTTGCTGGCCGCTGGCTGGGAGATATTGAGCGATTCCGCTGCCCGCGACAGAGAGCCTCAGGTCATGACGGCATAGAAGATTTCCAGATGACGCAGTTTCATGAACAGTTAACTCAGGGTTATAGCCTACCGATAAAAAGTCATTTTCTACTAACACTAAGTTAACATAAATTTAATCACCAATCAGCGCGTTGGTTACATATTGTGCTGCTGGCCCCGCCTGATGGCGGAATAAAACGCTCTCAGAATCGTTTCCTTTGTACCCCACCAGACCCTCAGGCCGCGGCCAATAATGAAAAAGAGGGAGGATATTTTCTGAGCAGGCCCCAATACACCACCTGACCTTTACGGTCGGATTGATTGGCATTAAGGAGTGTTATGAGTGACTCAACGCTCGCAGGCAATACGCCTGTCAGACGAAATATCACGCGAAAAAACGTTATTACCGGTCTGTTATTGCTGCTGTTCGTGTTGATTGCGCTGTGGTGCCACGGTCGACCGGGCAGCGAGCTTGGCCTGCTGGGATTTACGCCGCTGGTGGCGTTAGCGATATTATCGCTGATCGGCGTCGATATTGTGCTGGCGGTCATCTCCTCGATTATTATCGCCATGATCATGACCTCAACCGGTCTGCCGGAAATGGGCGTGATGCTGGCGAAATCCACCGGGTCATTTATTGCCACCGTCGGGCTTATCATTATGCTCGGCGCCGGCGTGGGGGAGGTAGCCACGCGCACCGGCGCGGCGGTTGAGCTGGTGAAATTCGTGGTCCACCGTATTGGGCTGTCGAGCCAGACGCGGGTCAAGTTCGGCATTGTGGTGTCATCGATTTTAATTTGCGGTTCGCTGGGCACCATGGCCGGTGGCAACGCGATTATTGTCGCAGTGATTATCCCCGTAGCGGCGGCGGTACGCTTAACGCCGCCGACGGTGGCTGCGCTGATGATGACCGCCGGTTCCGTTGGACTCTTTACCGGGCCCTTCACTCCCAGTACCGTGACGATCCTCAGCCTTGGCGGACTGAGCTATCCGGATTATCTGCTGTATGTCGGCCTGCCGATGAGCGCCGTCACCCTGTTAGCCGGCTGGATCATGGCGGGACGGATCCAGAAGATGACCGAAGGCAAACTGCGCTATGAAGTCGATCTCTCGGAAAAGCCGCAAGAGGAACTTAACGCCGCGCAGCAGCGCCGGCGTAAATTAAGCGCGCTGGCTTTCGCCGCGACCATCATCGTGATGGCGGTAGTTGGAGTGGTGATTAAAGCCGGCTTTAGCTTTGCAATTATCGTCATGCTGCTGGTGGCGCTGATGACCGGGCTGGTGGGCGGCCTGCGGCCGACGCAGATCCTGCAGGCGCTCTATCACGGCTGCGGTCGTCTGGTGTGGATGTTTATTCTCTACTGGCTGTACAACCCGATCCTTGAGCTGATGGATGGCCTGCACGCCTATCAAGGGCTGCTGGAGTATACCCAGCCGTTGCTGGAGGGGATCTCCCCGGCCTGGCTGTGCTTTTGCATCTTCGCGTTCAATATTATCGGCCATGTGCCTGGCGCGGCGGTGGCCCAGATGACCTTTACTCATAAAATCTTTGGCCCAATGCTGATGGCCGCCGGCGTGCCGCCGCAGGGGACCACCGCAGTGCTGCTGGCCTCGTCTCAGGTGGACTGGTTCGGGCCGTTCCCCTCATCGGACATGTTCGGCCAGATGGGGCTGGCACAGTCTACTCATCTGAAATACATGCTCTATAACGGCTGGGCAATCGTGGTGGCGAACATCATTCTCTTCGCGCTGCTGTTTCAGATCCTGGTGTAAAGCGGGATGGTCGACGCGGGGGAGCCTCCTCCGCGTCGACGTTTGGCCGTGAGGTTTTCCTTTTCTCACCGCGACAGCCACCGTAAAATCAGCCTCTTGTTCCCAGTGCGTAATGGAATCTATGCTGACTCTCGCCCATCTCCAACAGCGCCGCAGCCGGCGTTGGCTCTTTGGTTTAACGCTGTTGCTGCTGGTCACCCTGCTGATCAGTCTGTGCGCGGGGGATCAATGGATCCCGCCCGGCGAGT
Organism: Klebsiella sp. 7-CIP_Kleb.; assembly: GCF_050378655.1. Taxonomy (NCBI): domain Bacteria; kingdom Pseudomonadati; phylum Pseudomonadota; class Gammaproteobacteria; order Enterobacterales; family Enterobacteriaceae; genus Klebsiella; species Klebsiella sp. 7-CIP_Kleb. The sequence continues at coordinate 776,317 of NZ_JBNRLJ010000001.1, read as the reverse complement.
GGTTCAGCGCCAAGGGGCAGCTGTTTATCTGGCAGATCCGCCTGCCTCGGACCCTGGCGGTGTTGCTGGTGGGGGCGGCGCTGGCGCTCTCCGGGGCGATAATGCAGGCGCTGTTTGAAAATCCGCTGGCGGAACCGGGTCTGCTGGGCGTCTCCAACGGCGCGGGCGTCGGGCTGATTGCCGCCGTCCTGTTGGGCAAAGGCCTGTTACCAGGCTGGGCGCTTGGGCTGTGCGCGATCCTCGGCGCGCTGCTGATCACCTTTATTCTGCTGCGTTTCGCCCGCCGCCATCTTTCCACCAGCCGTCTGCTGCTGGCGGGGGTGGCGCTGGGCATCATCTGCAGCGCCCTGATGACCTGGGCGGTGTACTTCTCCACCTCTTTTGACCTGCGGCAGCTGATGTACTGGATGATGGGCGGGTTTGGCGGCGTCGACTGGCAGCAGCTGTGGCTGATGATAGCCCTCCTGCCGGTACTCTGCTGGGTCTGTCTGCAGTCACAACCCCTGAATTTACTGGCGCTGGGCGAAGTCTCCGCCCGTCAGCTCGGGTTGCCGCTGTGGCTGTGGCGCAAGCTGCTGGTGGTGGCGACCGGCTGGATGGTCGGCGTGAGCGTGGCGCTGGCGGGGGCGATTGGCTTTATCGGCCTGGTGATCCCGCACATTCTGCGGCTATGCGGCTTGAGCGATCACCGGGTGTTGCTCCCGGCCTGCATGCTGGCGGGGGCAAGCGCTTTGCTGGGGGCGGATATTATCGCCCGGCTGGCGCTTTCCGCCGCTGAGCTGCCGATTGGCGTGGTGACGGCGACGCTGGGCGCGCCGGTCTTTATCTGGTTGCTGCTGCGCTCGCGGTGACGGGGATAGCGCGACGCCGTCTGCAGGGACGGCGCCGGCTCGGGCTTACCAGCCTTTGATCGCGTCGCCTTTGTAGACTTCCTTCGCTTTTTCCGCGACTTCACTGGTCTGGAAGGCGGCTTTCAGTTCCTGAATTTTCTTGCTGTCCTTGTTATCCTCGCGGGCGACGATCGCATTCACGTAAGGGGAATCCGGTCCCTCCATGAACAGGCCGTCGCGGGCGGCCGACAGGCCAGCCTGGGCGGAGAAGTTGGTGTTAATGATTGACAGGCTGACGTTCGGGTCATCCAGAGTACGAGTCAGCTGCGGGGTATCCACCTCCACAATTTTCAGCTGTTTTGGGTTGTCGATGATATCCAGCGTGGTGGGTAAATAGCCGACGCCCGGTTTCAGCTTGAGCAGTCCCTGCGCCTGCAGCAGCAGCAGGCTGCGGCCCAGGGTGGTGGTTTCATTAGAGATGGTCACTGTCGCCCCCTCAGGGAGCTCGCTGATATTTTTGATGCGATGTGAATAGGCGGCGATAGGGAAGACAAAGGTTTTACCCACCACCGCGAATTTATAGCCGCGCTCCTTCGACTGCGCCTCAAGGTAAGGCAGGGTCTGGAAGGCGTTGGCATCCACATCTTTGTTGTTCAGCGCTTCGTTAGGCAGCACGTAATCATTGAAGGAGACCACTTCGACGTCGAGGTGATATTTATCCTTCGCTACCTGCTCCACTACTTTCCAGATGGCTTCGTCCGGCCCGGTATTGATAGCGACTTTCACTTTATTATCTTCATCCGGAGAGCAGGCGCTCAGCAGGGCGACAGAGGCGGCGATTAACGCCAGGCTAAACAACTTCTTCATCAATAAAACTCTCTTAAATTAACAAGTAACAAAACCATATTACATTCATGGAACACTGTACACGGAAATGGTTGCCTGCCCAATTGAGAGGATTTCATGTTGCCGACGGGCAGCGAAGCGCTGTTACATCATGCGACAACTCGCGGGGATTGGCAGTAGAATGGCGGGCGCTGAATCCGCTACAGTAGATAGGGATCACCTTCACCGGAAACCGGTTTATCCATTGAGGACAGGCTATGCAACATGACATTCTGAATACCGAAGTGACGACCATTGATGGCGAGAAAACCACCCTGGCATCCTTTGCCGGCAAGGTACTGCTGATCGTCAATGTGGCCTCCAAATGCGGCCTGACGCCGCAGTACGAGCAACTGGAGGACCTGCAAAAGCAGTTTGCCGGCGAGGGCTTCAGCGTCCTGGGCTTCCCCTGCAACCAGTTCCTCGGCCAGGAGCCGGGCAGTGAAGAAGAGATTAAGACCTTCTGCAGCACCACCTACGGCGTCACCTTCCCGCTGTTCAGCAAGATTGACGTCAACGGCGAACATCGCGCGCCGCTCTATCAAAAGCTGGTTGCCGCCGCGCCGAAGGCGGTGGCCCCGGAAGGCAGCGGTTTTTATGAGCGGATGGCCAGCAAGGGCCGGGCGCCGCTGTACGTGGACGACATTCTGTGGAATTTCGAAAAATTCCTCGTCGATCGCCAGGGCAACGTCATTCAGCGCTTCTCTCCGGACATGACGCCGGACGATCCGCAGCTGGTGGCGGCGATTAAAGGAGCGCTGGCGAAATAATGTCGTTTCTGATGCAGCTACAGGATGTAGAAGCGGCGGGGCGTTTGGCCCCGTTTTCTGCGGCCTTTCGCGCCGGGGAGATCGTCCACCTGGTGGGGCCTAACGGCGCAGGGAAGAGCACGCTGCTGGCCCGCATGGCGGGACTGTCCGACGGCCCCGGTACGATTCATTTTAACGGACGACGGCTTGACGAGTGGCCGGCGACGGAGCTGGCGCGCCGTCGCGGATATCTGTGTCAACACCAGACCCCGCCGTTCGCCATGCCGGTGTGGCACTACCTGGCGCTGCATATGCAGCAGCAGGGTGATAGCGCCCGTCTGAGCGATATCGCGGCCCGGCTTGGTCTGGACAATAAGCTGGGCCGTCCGGTCAATCAGCTGTCGGGCGGCGAGTGGCAGCGCGTGCGGCTGGCGGCAGTGATCCTGCAGATCGATCCCTTAAGCAATCCCATGGGTCAACTGCTGCTGCTGGATGAGCCGATGAACAGTCTGGATGTGGCCCAGCAGGCGGCGCTGGATCGGCTGTTACGCGAGCTAAGCGCGGCGGGAATTGCGGTGGTGATGAGCAGTCACGATCTCAACCACACTTTGCGCCATGCCGGACAGAGCTGGCTGCTCTGCCAGGGGGAAGCCATCGCCTGCGGGGAGACCGCCGAGGTGCTGAATGAGGAAAATTTAACCGCCGCCTATGCGATCCCGTTCCAGCGCGTGGAGGTGGCCGGTCATATTATGCTCATCGCGTCACAGTAGCACGCAGTTATCTTGTCACTATATTGATAAACAAGCTAAATTATTGCGATAAAGAGACTAGGGACAGAGGGATCATCTGAAATGCGCTTCTGGTTCATGTTGGCGGCGGCGTTAATTTTAGCCGGCTGCAGCAGCCATCGGGCACCGCCGCCGAATCCTCGGCTGGCTGACTCCATTACGGTGGTGGCGAATCTGAACGAGCAGCTGCGCAGCTGGCGCGGCGCACCGTATCGCTACGGCGGCATGACGCCGCGCGGCGTCGACTGCTCCGGCTTTGTGGTGCGCACGTTTCGCGATAAATTTGCCCTCCAGCTGCCGCGCGAAACCCGCGAGCAGGCGGAAATCGGTACCCGGATTGATAAGCGCGATCTGCTGCCTGGCGATCTGGTGTTCTTCAAAACCGGCTCAGGCGAAAGCGGCCTGCACGTCGGCATCTACGATACCGATAACCAGTTTATACATGCCTCCACCAGTCAGGGCGTCACCCGTTCCTCGCTGGATAACGTCTACTGGAACAAAAAGTTCTGGCAGGCGCGGCGTATCTGACGTCATTCAGCGGCCTGAGGGAAGCGAGCGCTTCCCTTTTTTATGCCGATAACCCTGCACTCCGCCCGTGTTAATCCGCTGTTCCAGGCACTACACTGGAGAGAGGAGGAACCATGACCCTTTCTTTTACCACCCACTGGCGGGATGAACTGCCGGACTTTTACACTTCCCTGTCACCAACGCCGCTGGATAACGCCCGACTTATCTGGCGCAACGCCCCGCTGGCGCAACAGCTGGGCGTCCCTGACGCGCTGTTTGCGCCTGAAAGCGGGGCCGGCGTCTGGGGCGGGGAAGCGCTGCTCCCGGGCATGTCCCCGCTGGCGCAGGTATACAGCGGCCATCAGTTTGGCGCCTGGGCCGGCCAGCTGGGCGACGGCCGTGGGATCCTGCTCGGCGAGCAGCAGCTGGCGGATGGCCGTCGTTACGACTGGCATCTGAAAGGCGCCGGCCTGACCCCCTATTCGCGGATGGGAGACGGCCGCGCCGTGCTGCGCTCGACGATCCGGGAAAGTCTGGCGTCAGAGGCGATGCACGCCCTGGGGATCCCGACGACGCGCGCCCTGGCGATGGTGACCAGCGATACGCCGGTCTACCGCGAGCGCGTGGAGCCTGGCGCGATGCTGATGCGCGTGGCCGAGAGCCATGTCCGCTTTGGCCATTTCGAACATTTTTACTATCGTCGCGAGCCGCAGAAGGTCCAGCAGCTGGCCGACTATGTCATTCGCCACCACTGGCCGCAACTGCAGGATGAGGCGGACAAGTACCTGTTATGGTTCCGTGACGTTGTCACGCGTACCGCGCAGACCATCGCCAGCTGGCAAACCGTGGGCTTTGCCCATGGGGTGATGAATACCGACAACATGTCGATTCTCGGTTTGACCATCGACTACGGCCCGTATGGCTTCCTTGACGATTTTCAGCCGGACTTCATCTGCAACCACTCCGACTATCAGGGGCGCTACAGTTTTGAAAACCAGCCGGCGGTGGGGCTGTGGAATCTGCAGCGTCTGGCCCAGTCGCTGTCGCCGTTTATCAGCGCCGAAGCGCTGAATGCGGCGCTGGATGAGTATCAGCACGCCTTGCTGACCGCCTATGGCCAGCGGATGCGCGACAAGCTTGGCCTGTTCAGCCAGCAGAAAGGGGATAACGACCTGCTCGACGGTCTGTTTGCCCTGATGATCCGCGAGAGAAGCGACTATACCCGAACGTTCCGCCTGCTGAGCCACAGCGAACAGCTCAGCGCCGCCTCGCCGCTGCGCGACGAGTTTATCGACCGTGCGGCTTTCGACAGCTGGTTCGCCGGATATCGCGCGCGGCTGCGTGATGAACAGGTGGGGGATGCCCAGCGCCAGCAGCGGATGCAGGGCGTCAACCCGGCGCTGGTATTACGTAACTGGCTGGCGCAGCGGGCGATCGAGCAGGCTGAGGCTGGCGATATGGGGGAGCTGGAGCGTCTGCATGCCGCGCTGGCCGATCCTTTCACCGATCGCGAGGACGACTACGTCCGCCGGCCGCCGGACTGGGGGAAACGTCTGGAAGTCAGCTGCTCGAGCTAACTCGCCTCGCCCCGCGCACCGCGGGGCGACTATTTGGTCAGGATCAACTTCCCGGCGTGGGTCTGGCGCAGCAGATAGCGCTGGCCGCCATGCTCAATGACTACCCGTCCTTCGCTGCCTAACAGAACCCGACTGCTGATCTGTCTGTCCGTCGCCACGGGATAGGGGGCATTGTCTTTTGGTTTTTCAGCTGTGGCAGTGTTATCCATACGCGTCATAGCTCTCAAAATAAAAATCAAAGCAACAATGATAATCATTATCAATAATGTTGTTTTTGACGGCAAGCGTTATTTATCGTGTTACCGAATTTGGTAGGGAATGTCAGAAGGGGTTCGCCCACCGCATGCGCGGCGGGCGGAGCGGTCACAGACGGGTGGCCGTGGCGGCCGCCAGCTCACTCAATAAACGTTCGCTGTCTTCCCAGCTCAGGCAGGGATCGGTGATCGACTGGCCCCAGGCCAGCGGCTGGCCGGGAACCACTTTCTGGGTCCCTTCCTGCAGGAAGCTCTCCGCCATAATGCCGGCGATGGCGGTAGAGCCCGCGCGAATTTGCTGACAGATATCGGCGCACACCTCCAGCTGACGGCGATGCTGCTTCTGGCAGTTGCCATGGCTGAAGTCGACCACCAGCTGCTCCGGCAGATCGAATTCCCGCAGCGCCTCGCCGGCGGCGGCGATGTCCTCGGCGTGATAGTTCGGCCGTTTGCCGCCGCGCATAATGATATGCCCGAACGGGTTGCCGCTGGTCTGGTAAATCGTCATCTGCCCCTGCTTGTCCGGGGAGAGGAACATATGGCTGGCGCGGGAGGCGCGGATGGCGTCCACGGCGATGCGCGTATTGCCGTCGGTGCCGTTTTTAAACCCGACCGGGCAGGAGAGCGCCGAAGCCATTTCACGGTGGATCTGACTTTCAGTGGTGCGCGCCCCGATGGCTCCCCAGCTGATGAGATCGGCGATAAACTGACCGGTCACCATATCGAGAAACTCGGTGGCCGTCGGCACCCCCAGCTCATTGACCTGCAGCAGCAGGCGCCGTGCCAGCTCAATCCCGTGGTTGACCCGGTAGCTGCCGTTGAGATCCGGATCGGAGATTAAGCCTTTCCAGCCCACCACAGTACGGGGTTTTTCAAAGTAGGTGCGCATCACGATCTCCAGCTGCGGCTGGTAGCGCTCGCGCATGGTCTGCAGGCGGCGGGCATACTCCATCGCCGCGTCGGTGTCGTGAATGGAGCAGGGGCCGATAATCACCAGCAGGCGGCGGTCTTCGCCGTTGAGGATTTTTTCAATTCGGCGACGGGAGGCCGAGACGTGGGCGGCCACGTCGGCCGTAACGGGATGGCGCTGGGCCAGCTCCGCGGGCGTTACCAGGCTTTCAATGCGCGCGGTACGCAATTCGTCTGTTTTATTCATTGGGGTCTCAAAAATCTGTTTCTTCGCCAGCGAAAATGCCGGGAAGTGATGCGCATCACGATAAACCAATCCCTGCTTATTGCAAGAGCAGGGCATGATCCTGTATAGGCCACGGGTGATAGCATAAACAAATTTTTAATAATGTACTAGTGTATTAGTACATCCTGCGATTCAGCCCCATGATGTCCATGATTTTTGTCGCTATTTCCTCAACGGAATAGTTGGTGCTGTTCAGGCAGGGGATTTTATTCTTGCGATACAGCGCCTCCACTTCGGTCACTTCCATCCGACACTGGCGCAGCGAGGCGTAGCGGCTGTTCTCCCGGCGCTCCTCGCGGATCGCCGCCAGACGTTCCGGATTGATGGTCAGGCCGAACATCTTATGCTGCAGGGGTTTCAGCGAGGCCGGCAGAACCAGATTGTCCATATCGTCGGCGATAAACGGATAGTTGGCGGCGCGAATGCCGTACTGCATGGCGAGGTACAGACTGGTGGGCGTCTTGCCGCAGCGCGACACGCCGAGGAGGATCACCTGCGCCTGGTCAAGGTTGCGCAGCGAGATGCCATCGTCATGGGCGAGGGTGTAATCGATGGCGGCGATACGCGCATCGTATTTGATCAGGTTCCCGGGGTTCAGGCCGTGGGTGCGGTGCGCCACCGGGGTCGGGTCGAGGTTGAGCTCCTGCTGCAGCGGGGCCACCAGCGCCTGAACGATATCCTGACAAAAGCCCTCGCTTTGCAGAATGATATCGCGGATCTCCGGAATGACGATGGAATAGAACACCAGCGGGCGGATGCCCGTTTGCTGATAAATGGCGTCGATCTGCTCTTTCACCGCCCGCGCGCGGCTGATATTTTCCACAAACGGCAGGGTCACGCTGCTGATGGCGACCGGGAATTGCGACATGACGGCATGTCCCAGCACCTCCGCCGTAATGGCGGTACCGTCAGAAATATAAAATACGTGGCGATCTACAGCACTTTCCATTTTGACCATCCGGTATAATGAGTTTAATTGCCTGAAAGCGGATATTAAATTTAAGCATATCCCTGTTTGATTTGTCTCTTGTTAAAATTGAAACACTATTTTTGTTTTTTATGAAAAGGGTGGTTCATTTTCTTTTTTTTGCCGTTATTTCCAGCGTTTCTCGTCATAATTCCTAAAAATCATCAAGTTATCTATATCAGAGGAACAGTCCGAAAAAAGAAAAAATAATTTGCTTGAACGATTCACCGTTTTTTTCAGCACCATAAATATGTCAGGATAATCTTGCAGTCGATCGTGAAATTTTTTTCACTGGTATTAAATCACAAAAGGATTGTCTCGATGTCCAACAATGGCTCGTCACCGCTGGTGCTTTGGTATAACCAACTCGGCATGAATGATGTAGACAGAGTTGGGGGCAAAAATGCCTCCCTTGGTGAAATGATTACGAATCTGTCCGGTATGGGTGTTTCCGTACCTAACGGGTTTGCCACCACCGCTGATGCTTTCAACCAGTTCCTGGACCAAAGCGGTGTTAACCAGCGCATCTATGCGCTGCTGGATGAAACCGACATTGACGACGTTTCCGCATTAGCGAAAGCGGGCGCGCAGATCCGACAGTGGATCATCGATACCCCCTTCCAGAGCGAACTGGAAAACGCGATTCGCGATGCTTATGACCTGCTGTCCGCCGATGACGCCGAGGCCTCATTCGCCGTGCGCTCTTCCGCCACCGCGGAAGATATGCCGGACGCCTCCTTCGCCGGGCAGCAAGAGACATTCCTCAACGTGCAGGGCTTTGACGCCGTGCTCGTTGCCGTGAAGCACGTATTTGCTTCACTGTTTAACGATCGCGCGATCTCCTATCGCGTGCATCAGGGTTACGATCATCGCGGCGTGGCGCTCTCCGCCGGGGTGCAGAGGATGGTCCGCTCCGATCTGGCCTCCTCCGGCGTCATGTTCTCCATCGATACCGAATCCGGCTTTGACCAGGTGGTGTTTATCACCTCGGCGTGGGGTCTGGGCGAGATGGTGGTGCAGGGCGCGGTGAACCCGGACGAATTCTACGTCCACAAACCGACGCTGGCCGCTGGCCGCCCGGCGATCGTGCGCCGCACCATGGGCTCGAAAAAGATCCGCATGGTTTACGCGCCGACCCAGGAGCACGGCAAGCAGGTGCGTATCGAAGATGTGCCGCAGGCGCAGCGCGATATCTTCTCGTTAACCAACGAGGAGGTGCAGGAGCTGGCGAAGCAGGCGGTGCAGATCGAGAAGCACTACGGCCGTCCGATGGATATCGAGTGGGCGAAAGATGGCCACACCGGTAAGCTGTTTATCGTCCAGGCGCGTCCGGAAACCGTGCGTTCCCGCGGCCAGGTGATGGAGCGTTATACCCTCCACGCTCAGGGGCAGATCATCGCCGAAGGGCGCGCCATCGGCCATCGCATTGGCGCCGGTCCGGTGAAGGTGATCCACGATATCAGCGAGATGAACCGCATTGAGCCGGGCGACGTGCTGGTTACCGATATGACCGACCCGGACTGGGAACCGATCATGAAGAAAGCCTCGGCGATCGTCACCAACCGCGGCGGCCGTACCTGCCACGCGGCTATCATCGCCCGTGAGCTGGGTATTCCGGCGGTGGTCGGCTGCGGCGATGCCACCGATCGCATTCAGGAAAACCAGAACGTGACCGTCTCCTGCGCCGAAGGCGATACCGGCTATGTCTACGCCGAGCTGCTCGACTTCAGCGTCAAGAGCTCCAGCGTCGGCGACATGCCGGATCTGCCGCTGAAGGTGATGATGAACGTTGGCAACCCGGATCGCGCCTTCGACTTCGCCTGCCTGCCGAACGAAGGCGTGGGTCTGGCGCGGCTGGAGTTTATCATCAACCGCATGATTGGCGTGCACCCGCGCGCGCTGCTGGAGTTTGACGACCAGGAGCCGGGTCTGCAGAACGAAATCCGCGAGCTGATGAAAGGCTACGATTCGCCGAGAGAGTTCTACGTTGGCCGCCTGACCGAAGGGATCGCCACCCTCGGTGCCGCTTTCTATCCGAAACGGGTGATCGTGCGTCTGTCGGACTTCAAGTCGAACGAATACGCCAACCTGGTAGGCGGCGAGCGCTATGAGCCGGAAGAAGAGAACCCGATGCTCGGCTTCCGCGGTGCCGGACGCTACGTTTCCGAAAGCTTCCGCGACTGCTTCGCGCTGGAATGTGAAGCCATGAAGCGCGTGCGTAACGACATGGGGCTGACCAACGTTGAAGTGATGGTGCCGTTCGTCCGTACCGTTGCCCAGGCGAAAGCGGTGGTCGAAGAGCTGGAGCGTCAGGGGCTGAAGCGCGGCGAGAACGGGCTGAAGATCATCATGATGTGCGAGATCCCGTCGAACGCATTGCTGGCGGAGCAGTTCCTCGAATACTTCGACGGCTTCTCCATCGGTTCGAACGACATGACCCAGCTGGCGCTCGGTCTGGACCGCGACTCCGGCGTGGTCTCTGAGCTGTTTGATGAACGCAACGACGCGGTGAAAGCCCTGCTGTCGATGGCGATCCGCGCCGCGAAGCAGCAGGGTAAATACGTCGGCATCTGCGGCCAGGGGCCGTCTGACCATGAAGATTTTGCCGCCTGGCTGATGGAGGAGGGGATCGATAGCCTGTCCCTCAACCCGGACACCGTGGTGCAAACCTGGTTAGGTCTGGCGGAACTGAATAAATAAGTTCGCCCTGACAACACCGATCCCCGGCAGCGATGCCGGGGATTTTTTTTGCCTGTGTCAGAGCGCCAGGTGTCGTGAGCGCAGGACAAAAAAAAGCCCATCGTGGGAGATGGGCAAAGACTACACACAGCAATTCGTTGTTTCACTCAGGGGATTTCCATGCTTATAAATCAAGGTGTTGATTTATAACCGTGAGCTAATAGTAGGCAGCGGGGCCTTTGCCGTCGATCAGATTCCTCTCAATAGTTAAATTGTTGTGAAGGTCCGGGAGGTGAAACGCGGGTGAGGGGCCTACAAGTCTGGCGTTGAGCCGGCGATCAATAAATTTTGCTTAACAATTGTGCTGGCGGGGAAACAGGCGGGTCTCCCCGCCTGACAATGCATTACTTGCGCCCGGCCTCCAGCTCGCTGAGCTCTTCGAGCACGACGTCGGGGTCTTTCGGCGGCGGCGGCACTTCGTGCACCCAGGCGTCATACAGGCGCCAGGAGACGGCCAGCAGCACCGGACCGATAAACAGACCGATCATGCCGAAGGCGATCAGGCCGCCAATGACGCCGGTAAGAATGAGGATCATCGGCAGGTCGGCGCCCATGCGGATAAGCACCGGGCGGATAACGTTGTCCATGGTGCCGACCACGCAGCTCCACACCAGCAGCACGGTGCCCCAGGTGGTGTCCCCGCTCCAGTAAAGCCAGATAATCGACGGCACCAGAACCAGCAAAGGCCCGAGCTGGACCAGACAGGTAAAGATCATCACCACGGTCAGCAGAGCGGCGTAGGGCACGCCGGAGATGGCAAGGCCGATACCGCCCAGCACCGCCTGGGTGAGGGCTGTCACCACCACGCCCAGCGCCACGGCGCGCACGGCCTGGCCGGCCAGCAGCACGGCGGCGTCACCGCGTTTAGCCGCCAGGCGCGTGGCGAAATAGCGGAAACCGTAGGCCACCTGCTCACCGCGCCAGTAGAGCAACGCGCTGAACAGCAGCATCAAACCGCAGTAGACCAGAAGCTTGCCGATGTGCGCCGCCTGACCGACAAACCAGCTGGTAGTGGTGCCAATATAGGGGCGAACCTTGGCCATAATCGCCGAGCCGCCCATATCCAGCAGGCCATGCCAGGCGGAGTAGAGCTTATCGCCCACCAGCGGCACGCTGTTGAGCCAGGTGAAATCCGGCAGCGTCACATTTCCGCTGCTGATGAGTTTGATCAGCGGAACGCTGTTATCCACCAGGCTGTTGACCAGCAGAGCGATAGGAATAACGAATAGCAAAAACAGCAGCAGGGTCATCGCCAGCACCGCCAGCATCCGTTTGCCGAACAGCACACGCTGCAGACGCAGCAGCACCGGCCAGGTGGCGATCACCACGGTGCCGGCCCAGGCGAAGGACAGAATAAACGGCTGCACAACCCACAGGCAGGATATGATAATCAGGGCCAGGAACAGCACCGACAGCAGTATTTGCGGTATGTCCCGAGGCTGATGGGGGTTAATCATAGATAAATTTTACCTTTCCAGTCGCGCCAAAAAGCTGGCGCCGCGTAAATCCATGTACTGATAATAATATCAATAATTTTGCCGGGCTGATTTTGCACAGAAAACACGTGGGCGCATATGAAAAAAATGTGATAAAAAGTTGAATGCGCTACGCAAACGTTTAGTTAGCACCAACACAATATTTTCAAACACAACATAGTCAGGCAGGGTCAAGTGTGATGATCCCACAAATTTCTCAGGCGCCAGGGGTAGTTCAGCTGGTGCTGAATTTTTTGCAGGTACTGGAGCAACAGGGTTTTACCGGCGATACCGCCACCAGCTATGCCGACAGGCTGACGATGGCCACCGACAACAGCGTCTATCAGCTGCTGCCGGATGCGGTCCTTTTTCCACGTTCCACGGCAGACGTCGCGCTACTGGCGCGCGTCGCCGCCGAACCACGCTTTAAATCGCTGATCTTCACCCCGCGCGGCGGCGGCACCGGCACTAACGGCCAGGCGCTGAACGGCGGAATTATCGTCGATATGTCCCGCTATATGAACCGCATTATCGAAATCAACCCCGAAGAGGGTTGGGTGCGCGTTGAAGCCGGAGTCATCAAAGATCAGCTGAATCAGTTTCTCAAGCCCTATGGCTATTTCTTTTCCCCGGAGCTCTCCACCAGCAACCGCGCTACCCTGGGCGGGATGATTAACACCGACGCGTCCGGACAGGGATCGCTGGTGTACGGTAAGACGTCGGATCACGTGCTTGGCCTGCGGGCGGTGCTGATGGGCGGTGATATCCTCGATACCCAGGCGGTGCCGGTGGCGCTGGCGGAGACGCTGGGCAATACGCCCTCGACGATCGGCCGGATCTACAACACGGTCTACCAGCGCTGCAAGGCGCAGCGCGAGCTGATCATGGATAAGTTTCCCAAACTCAACCGCTTCCTCACCGGATACGATCTGCGCCACGTCTTTAACGATGAGATGAGCGAGTTCGACCTGACCCGAATTTTAACCGGTTCGGAAGGGACGCTGGCGTTTATCACCGAAGCGCGGCTGGATATTACCCGCCTGCCGAAGGTGCGCCGGCTGGTCAACGTCAAATATGACTCCTTTGACTCTGCGCTGCGTAATGCACCCTTTATGGTGGAAGCCAAGGCCCTGTCGGTGGAGACCGTCGACTCTAAGGTCCTCAATCTGGCGCGCGAGGATATCGTCTGGCACTCGGTGAACGAACTGATCACCGACGTACCGGATAAAGAGATGCTCGGGCTGAATATCGTCGAATTCGCCGGGAATGACGCGGCGCTGATTGACCAGCAGGTCACCACCCTGTGCCAGCGGCTGGACGAGCTGATGGCCCTCAGCGAGGCGGGAGTCATCGGCTGGCAGGTTTGTCACGATCTTGATGGCGTGGAGCGCATCTATGCCATGCGCAAGAAGGCGGTAGGCCTGTTGGGTAATGCTAAAGGTGCCGCCAAGCCGATCCCCTTTGCCGAGGATACCTGTGTCCCGCCCGAACACCTGGCGGATTATATCGTCGAGTTCCGCGCGCTGCTCGACAGCCACGGCCTGAGCTACGGCATGTTTGGCCACGTCGACGCCGGGGTGCTGCATGTGCGCCCGGCGCTGGACATGTGCGATCCGCAGCAGGAGGTGCTGATGAAGCAGATCTCCGACGATGTGGTGGCGCTGACGGCGAAGTATGGCGGCCTGCTGTGGGGGGAACATGGCAAAGGTTTCCGCGCAGAGTACAGCCCGGCCTTCTTTGGCGAGGCGCTGTACGGCGAACTTAGGAAGATCAAAGCGGTCTTCGATCCCGATAACCGCCTGAACCCAGGGAAAATCTGTCCTCCGGAAGGAGTCGACGCGCCGATGATGAAAGTCGACGCGGTGAAGCGTGGCACCTGGGATCGGCAGATCCCCATCGCGGTGCGCAGCAGCTGGCGCGGGGCGATGGAGTGTAATGGCAACGGGTTGTGCTTCAACTTTGACGTAAAAAGTCCGATGTGTCCGTCGATGAAAGTCAGCAACCAGCGCATCCACTCGCCGAAAGGGCGGGCGACGCTGGTCCGCGAATGGCTGCGCCTGCTGGCGGATCGCGGCGTCGATCCCAATCAGCTGGAGAAGGCGCTGCCGGAGCAGGGCGTTAGCCTGCGCTCGCTGGTGGCGCGCACCCGTAACAGCTGGCATGCGCGCAAAGGGGAATATGACTTCTCGCACGAGGTCAAAGAGGCGATGTCCGGCTGTCTGGCCTGCAAAGCCTGTTCGACCCAGTGCCCGATCAAAATCGATGTCCCGGAGTTCCGCTCGCGCTTCCTGCAGCTGTATCACAGCCGCTATCTGCGTCCGGTGCGGGATCATCTGGTGGCGTCGGTGGAGTCCTATGCGCCGCTGATGGCCCAGGCGCCGAAGACCTTTAACTTCTTCATTAACCAGCCGTGGCTGAAAAAGCTGTCGGAGAAGCATATCGGGATGGTCGATCTGCCGCTGCTCTCGGCGCCGTCGCTGAAGCAGCAGATGGCCGGCCACCGCTCCGCCAATATGACCCTTGAGCAGCTCGAAGCGCTGAGCGACGAGCAGAAGGCGAAGATGGTGCTGGTGGTGCAGGATCCCTTCACCAGCTATTACGACGCTCAGGTGGTGGCTGACTTTATCCGTCTGGTCGAGGCCTTAGGCTATCAGCCGGTGCTCCTGCCGTTCTCGCCGAACGGCAAGGCGCAGCATATTAAAGGATTCCTGACCCGCTTCGCGCGCACCGCGCAGAAAACGGCAGACTTCCTTAACCGCGTGGCGCAGCTGGGGATGCCGCTGGTCGGCGTCGATCCGGCGCTGGTGCTTTGCTACCGCGATGAATATAAGCAAACGCTCGGCGACAAGCGCGGCGATTTCCAGGTCATGCTGGTGCATGAGTGGTTGCCGAAGGCCCTGCCGACCGACGCCCGTCCCGATCTCGGCGGCGAGCCCTGGTACCTGTTCGGTCATTGTACGGAAGTGACCGCGCTGCCGGCGGCGGCAAAGCAGTGGGCAGAGATTTTTGCCCACTTCGGCGCGAAGCTGGAAAACGTCAGCGTTGGGTGCTGCGGGATGGCAGGCACCTATGGTCATGAAGTGAAAAACCATGCCAACTCGCTGGCCATTTACGCGCTCTCCTGGCAGCAGGCGATGCAGCGGCTGCCGCGTAACCGCTGTCTGGTGACGGGCTACTCCTGCCGCAGCCAGGTGAAGCGCATTGAAGGCAGCGGCGTTCGCCACCCGCTGCAGGCGTTACTGGAGATAATCGGATGATTTGGAAACGTCAGACCACGCTGGAGCAGCTTAACCGGCTCGGTGAGGGAAACATGGTAGGGCTGTTGGATATTCGCTTTGAGACGTTTACCGACGATACGCTGGAGGCCACCATGCCGGTGGATGGCCGCACCCAGCAGCCGTTTGGTCTGCTGCACGGCGGGGCGTCGGTGGTGCTGGCGGAGACGCTGGGGTCGGTGGCGGGTTATCTGTGCAGCGAAGGCGAACAGAAGGTGGTGGGGCTGGAGGTTAACGCCAACCACATCCGTTCAGCGCGTGGGGGCCGGGTGCGGGGCGTGTGCAAAGCGCTGCACGTCGGGACTCGCCATCAGGTCTGGCAAATTGAAATCTTCGACGAACAGTCGCGATTGTGCTGTTCATCGCGGCTAACCACCGCGGTAATATAAACCGTAAGGGGGAGGCGAATAGCCTCCCTTTTTTCAAGGTAATAAGCGGCAAAGGGCCTGGCAGCGCGAGAGATGGCGTGAGAACACTACCGCGCAGCGGCAAGAAATTATCTAATAAATAGATTATTACCGATCCAATCTCGTTATATATGCTACTCTTTTCAATACGAAATGCATAAAGGTAACAAGAGGACGGTTAACCATGGGTATTCTTTCCTGGATCATTTTTGGACTTATTGCCGGTATTTTAGCCAAGTGGATTATGCCGGGGAAAGACGGCGGCGGGTTTATTGTAACCATTATTCTGGGGATCATCGGCGCCGTGGTCGGCGGCTGGATCAGTACCTTCTTTGGTTTTGGCAAAGTCGACGGGTTTAATTTCGGCAGCTTCGTGGTGGCGGTAATCGGTGCGCTGGTTGTGCTGTTTATCTACCGTAAAGTGCGCAGCTAATTCTCTGCATTCTGTTTTATTCAAGTTAACAAAAGCTGCCGCGATAAGCGGCAGCTTTTTTATTATCGCAGGACTCAGGCAGCGTACCCACGCCAGGGCTATTGCCCGTCGGCATCCTCCGCAACCGGCACCACCTCCACGTGAACTTCGTAGTGCTTCGCCTGACCGGTCGGGATCAGGGCGGTTAGTTTGTTAATGGTTTCCGCCGGCGTATCGGTCGCGACCGTTGCTGAAAACAGCACCGGCTTGCGCGGCGGAAACGGTGGCGGGAACGGCGGCAGGGGACCATGACCCATCTCCAGCGGAGGACGGCCGCCGTTGTCGACAGCGGGCGTCGGAGCGTCGGTTTTATCAGCCGCAAAAGCGCTGGCGGCGGCCACGGCAGCAATAGCGAACAGCGCAAAGAGAGCTTTTTTCATCTGGTTATCCTCGATAAGCAAGTGCATAAAGAGTAGAGGGCGGCGGCAGGCGGGACAATGCCGTGCGGCGCGAATCCTCTGAATCTCCTTTATTCCTCGCGAATGTGAAGGTCAGATGAGAGCGGGTGTCATTGTGTTCGGGAGCCTCTTAATTCAGCAGTACGCTCATAATCAGCAGCACGGCCATGCACATCGACATAATACTGATATCAACAATCATTCTTTACGACAAAAGCTCCAGCAAACGGGTACGGCGGCCAGGTCACAGCACGTATTATAGTGGTTAAAGATTGTACCCTGCATGCATTCCCTGGACAAACGATTATTAGCCTGGCGTTGCCTGAACTGCCGCGCCTGACCATGGCGTCATGATGATACCCCGAACCGCACCTTGCGCTTAGCGGAGCAACATGAGGATAGCTCATGTTGCAATGAATTTAAGTCGCTTTCCCTCCATCACCGACTCTGGCAAAAATAGACCCATTAACGAATCAACAACATTTACCGGTTGAAGCGCGCCAGGTCTGACTCTGCGTCGCCAGTGGAGAGTACTCCGCTTATTCCGCTTTATGCCCGACACCAGGATGGACAATCGCCATGAATAACGAATTTACCTATACGATTAAGCGCAGCCGGTTTGATGAAAATTATAACCCTGCGGAAAATACGCGTATTACCACCAATTTTGCCAATTTGGCGAGAGGGGAGAGCCGTCAGGACAATCTGCGCAATACGTTAATCATGATGAATAACCGGTTTAATACCCTGGCGCACTGGGATAATCCCTACAACGATCGCTATGCGGTGGAACTGGATATTATTTCTGTCGAGATGAATATTGCTGATGCCGCCAGTTTTCCGGTGATAGAGATCCTGCAAACGCATATTGTCGATAAAAAAACCGGTGAGCGCCATGCCGGTATCGTCGGCAATAACTTCTCTTCCTGGGTACGGGATTATGATTTTAGCGTGCTGCTGCTGGAGCATAATAAAGACCAGAGCCGCTTCAGCGTGCCCGAAAACTTTGGCGAGCTGCACGGCAATATCTTTAAGGATTTCGTGCAATCCAGCGCCTATAAGACCAGTTTCAGCAAGGCGCCGGTGATTTGTCTGAGCGTATCCAGCAAAGATGTTTATCGTCGCACCGGTAACGAACATCCGGTCCTCGGTATTGAATATGCCCAGGAAGGCGTCTCGCTGACCGAGCGCTATTTCAGCAAAATGGGGCTGCAGGTGCGCTATTTTATGCCGAAACACAGCGTCGCGCCGTTGGCCTTCTATTTTTCCGGCGATCTGCTCAGCGATTACACCAGCCTGGAGCTGATCGCGACCATCAGCACGATGGAGACGTTTCAAAAAATATATCGTCCGGAGATTTACAACGCGAATTCCGCGGCGGGGCAATACTATCAGCCCAATCTCAATCACCTGGATCATTCCGTCACCAAAATTGTGTATGACCGGGAAGAGCGCAGCCTGTTGGCGATAGAGCAGGGTAAATTTACACAACAACATTTTATCGACCCGCACAAGACGTTGCTTGAGCAATGGTCTGCTAACTTCGCGCGTTGCTAAACCAATATAAAAGGTTCCTTATTATGAAAACATGGCTTCCGACCTCCACCGCTGGCAGTTTACCGAAACCTTCCTGGCTGGCGCAGCCAGAGACCCTGTGGTCGCCCTGGAAACTGTCCAGCGAAGAATTACTGGCCGGCAAGCGCGACGCCCTGCGTTTGTCCCTCGACGACCAGCTGCGGGCCGGGATCGATATTGTCAGCGACGGCGAGCAAACGCGGCAGCACTTTGTCACCACCTTTATTGAACACCTCAGCGGCGTTGATTTTGCCAAACGCGAGATCGTGAAAATTCGTAACCGCTATGAGGCCAGTGTTCCAACCGTGGTGGGCGCCGTAGAGCGCCAGAAACCGGTCTTCGTTGAGGACGCGCGCTATCTGCGTCAGCTCACCAGTCAGCCGATAAAATGGGCGCTGCCGGGCCCCATGACCATGATCGATACGCTGTATGACAATCACTATAAAAGTCGGGAAAAGCTGGCCTGGGAGTTCGCCAAAATCCTCAATCAGGAAGCGAAAGAGTTAGAGGCCGCCGGGGTCGATATTATTCAGTTCGATGAGCCGGCCTTCAACGTCTTCTTCGATGAGGTGAACGACTGGGGGATCGCCGCGCTGGAACGAGCCACTGAAGGGCTGAAGTGCGAGACGGCAGTGCATATCTGCTACGGCTACGGCATCAAGGCCAATACCGACTGGAAAAAAACGCTGGGCTCAGAGTGGCGTCAGTATGAGGAGGCCTTCCCGCAGCTGCAGAAATCGTCCCTCGATATTATCTCTCTCGAGTGCCACAACTCGCGGGTGCCGATGGATCTGCTGGAGTTGATCCGCGGTAAAAAGGTGATGGTCGGGGCGATCGATGTCGCCAGCCATGCGATTGAAACTCCGGAAGAGGTGGCTGCTACCCTGCGCAAGGCGCTGGCGTTCGTCGATGCCGACAAGCTCTACCCCTCCACCAACTGCGGTATGGCGCCGCTGCCGCGCCAGGTCGCGACCGGCAAACTGCACGCCTTAAGCGCCGGTGCCGAGATCGTTCGCCGCGAGCTGGCGGTAAAATAAGGCGGACTGGCTTTCGTGCGCTTCTCCCGGTTAACCTCCTGAGCGGGCCGTTACCCGCTCAGCGTCAGGTTGCCGCCAGCGGGCGGCAGATCGCCCGCAGGGCCACGGCACTGCACAACGGAAACAGCGCCAGCAGAAGCCAGGGATAGACCGCCTGCGGCGAGGGGGTGAGCGCCTGGTCAAGCAAATGGCCGAGCAGAAAATTCCCGGCTAACACCGCGCACCCACCCGCAGTGGCAAGCGCCCCGTAGTGGGCGCCCAGCGTCGACTCCTCGGCAAACAGCGGGATTAGATCCTTGGCTGAGGGCACCAGCAGCATCTGGCCGAGGGTGAGCAGCGTGACAAAGCAGGCCGACGGCAATAATCGCAGCCAGCCGGCGGCGGGCGGCGAGGCGGCGAATAACGCCACGCTGACGAAGGAAGCCGACAGTAGCAGAAAGCCCACCGGCAGGATGCGCACGGCGCCAATACGTCGTGCGAAGCGGGCGAGAGGAAGCTGCAGGGTGATAATCAACAGCGAGGCCAGCATAAAAAGCGGCGCCAGATCCTGCTCACGGCCGCCTGCGCGTTGGATCTCCACCGGCAGGGCGAGGTACAGCTGGTTGTAGCTCAACAGCCATGAACTGTAGGCGAGAATAAACGCGACAAAGCGCGGCTGGCGCAAAGGGGTCCACCACGGAACCCGGCTGCGCGTTTGTGTCCGCTGCCCGTCGGCGGGCAGACAGAAAAAGAGCACCAGCAGCGCCAGAAGAAATAGCCCCGCACCGGCGAGGGCGATATGCCGAAAGCCGATCCCGCTCAGTAACCCTCCGGCCACCGGGCCGATAACCGCCCCCAGCTCACCGCACACCGCAAACAGCGCAAACCACTCTGCGCGGCTGCGTTTTCCGTTGGCCTGGCTGTGGGTACCGGTCCGCGCCAGCAGGGCCTCGATCGACGGGGAGAACAGCGCCCCGCCGACGCCCGTCAGGCAGGCGCCGAGGATAATCGGCTCCAGCGTTGTGCCGCACGCCAGCAGCAGATAGCCGGCGACGCGAACCACGCAGCCGGCGAGGATGATCGCCTTAGCGCCGTAGCGGTCGGCCAGCGTCCCGCCGATGATAAACATACCCTGCTGAGAGAAGGTGCGCAGCCCGAGGATCAGGCCGATAAGCCCGCCGGAAAGCAGCATCTCGTCGCGCAGGAAGAGGGCAAGGAAAGGGACGACCGCATAAAAGCCAATATTAAAAACGAACTGGCTTCCCAGTAAAACGGGAGGCCAGAGGGTCGCCGCAGGGCGCAGGGGGAAGAGAGGCATACTCGCCCAACCTAAACGATGAAATGAATGTGCTTTTTACCGTGGTACGGGGAGATCTCGATTTTGGTTTTCACCCGGAAAACGTCCCACAGCAGCGCTTCGGACAAAATCTCCTCCGGCGTCCCGTTGGCGAGGATCTGCCCCTGCTGCATCACGATCAGCGAATCGCAGAACATCGCGGCATGGTTAAGATCGTGAATGGCCACAATGCTGGTCACCGGCAGCTCGCTGATCAACTGCATCAGCTGCATCTGATGGTGAATATCCAGATGGTTGGTAGGTTCATCCAGCAGGATCTCACTCGGGTTCTGCGCCAGCGCGCGGGCGATATGCACCCGCTGCCGCTCGCCGCCGGAGAGGCTCAGCCACCCCTGGTCGCTTTTCTCCAGCATCGCCACCCGCTGCAGCGCGGCGGTGACCGCCTCGTCATCCTGAGCGCTCCAGTTGGAGAACGGCGAGTGGTGCGGAATACGTCCCAGCCGCACGACGTCGCGCACCCGCATATTGGCCTCGGTCATGCCGTGTTGCTCGACGAACGCCACCCGGCGGGCGAGCTGCTTTTTCGCCATCCGGGCGATGTCGTGGCCGTCGAGGGTGACGCGACCCGCATCCGGGCGGCGCAGGCCCGCCAGAACCCGCAGCAGCGAGGATTTGCCGCAGCCGTTGGGGCCCAGCAGACCCACCGTTTCGCCGCGCGACACCCGCAGCGAGACATTATTGACGATGACCTTTTTGCCTGCCTTCCAGGTGATATTTTCAGCGCAAATACTCATCACTTATTCCTTGAGCGGTAGATAATCACGGCAAAGAAAGGCACCCCAACCAGGGCGGTCACCACTCCGACCGGCAGACTCTGCGGGGCAATCAGCAGGCGCGAGGCAATGTCCGCCAGCACCATCAGGATCGCCCCCGCCAGCGCGCTGGCGATCAGCAACGTCCGGTGCAGCGGGCCAAAGAAGAAGCGCATCACGTGCGGCACCACCAGGCCGACAAAGCCGATCGAGCCGGCCATGCTGACGATGGTGGCAGTGATCACCGCCGCGGTGGTGAAGAGGATCAGGCGCACGCGCGGCACGGCAATGCCCAGCGAAGCGGCGGCATCGTCGCCGAAGGTGAACGCGTCCAGTGCCCGGGCATACCACAGGCAGACCGCCAGGCCCGCGAGGACCACCACCAGAACCAGCTGGAATTCGGGCCAGCGGACGCCGCTGAAGCTGCCCAGCAGCCAGAACATCACATCGCGCGCCTGCTGCGCGCTGGCGGAGGTGCTGATGGTGTAGGCCGTGAGGGCGTTAAATAATTGCGAGGCGGCGACGCCCGCCAGGATGGTGCGCTCATTGCCGCCGCGCGCGCCGTTGGTCAGAAAGGCAACAAAGGCGAAGGCGGCGAAGGCTCCGGCAAACGCCCCGACGGAGAGGGAGATCGCCCCGGCGCCAAGGCCCAGCACCACAATCGATACCGCGCCGGTGGAGGCCCCGGCGGAGACGCCGAGGACGTAAGGTTCCGCGAGGGCGTTCTTGAGCAGGCTTTGCAGCACGGCGCCGCAGATAGCGAGGCCGGCGCCGCAGCAGGCGGCGACCAGCGCGCGGCTGAGGCGGAAATCCCAGATAACGCTCTCGGAGATACGATTGAGAGGCACCGCGGTTAAGCCGGTTTTATTGCTGATAGCGTAAAAGACGTTCTGCAGCGGGATGGGCAGTTCGCCGACGCTGACGCCCACCGCGATCACCAGCGCCAGCACGCACACGGCGACGACACACCAGCCGGTGAGCAGCATGCTGCGGCGCGTCTGCAGTACGGCGGCGCTCATCAGTTAAGCCCCATTTTTCTCAGCTGTTCGCCCACCTGCTCCGCGCCGTAAAGGGTGCGGATGGTCGGATTCATCGCCTGGCCGTCCATCACCACGATATGGCCTTTTTTCACCGCCTCCAGCTGGCTGACGGCGGGATCGCTTTTGAGGAATTTAATCTTCTCCTCGGCCTTATCCAGCGCCCAGCGGTTACGATCCAGGCTCGAGACCACGATCACATCCGGGTTGGCGGCAATGATGCTCTCCCAGCTCACCGTGGGCCACTCGGTCTCGGAGGTTATCGCATTATGACCGCCCAGCACGTTGGCGATAAAGCCGGAGGCGCTGTTTTTACCGCCGACATAGGCATCGGCCGATGGCGAGGCGCTGGAGAACCAGAAGACGAAGGAGAGATCTTTTTTGCTTTTACCGAACTCCTGACGCAGGTCGGCTTCACGTTTTTTGAAATCGGCGATCAGCGCCTGGCCACGATCTTCGACGTTGAAAATGCGGGCGAAATCGCTAATTTCCTGATACAGCCAGGTCATGTCCCACAGCTTCTGCCGGCTGCCGTACATATCGCCGGTAGCCTTTTTGGTGGCGCACATCCCCGGCGACACGTAGCTGTTCACGCCAACGGTGGCAAGATCTTCACGCCTGGCGACTTTGCTTTCCGGCCCCAGCAGCAGCGGCAACTGGGCGGGAACGAAATCGGGATTTTGCGCCAGCACGGATTCCAGACTCGGGATTTCCACCGTCAGGGTTTTAATCTTCGCGTTTTGCTCAGCCAGCTGCGGTAATACCGTAGTCGGCCAGAAGGCGCTGGCCACCACCTGCTTTTGCAGCCCAAGCAGCAGCAGGATTTCGACCGTATTTTGCCCCAGCGCGACCACGCGCTCCGGCGGCCGGGTAAAGGTCTCCTGATAGCCACAGTTTTCAATCGTCAGGGGGTAGGTTGTTGCCAGCCCGGAACTGACGGCGGTGAACATCAAGCCTAACGCGCAGAGGACCTTCTTCATTAAACGCTATCCTTGTACACAGGCGAGTAAATGACCAGTAAATGGGAGTAATGCAAATGAAACTCATTATTGGGGCGGGGTTTTATACAATGCCGTATTTACAGTGTCAATGAGTGACTATTTCAGCAGGGAAGGGATTACCCGCGAGGCGGGTGGGTCAGCGCGCCAGAGGGCCGCGAATATACGTCTGCAACCCCTCGGCGAGGAAATTAAATACCCGCTTACAGGCGGGGCTATGGCGCAGGTCCTCATGCATCACCAGCCAGGTATCGAGATACAGAGAAAAGTCGGCCGCCAGCACTCGCTGCAGGGGAATAATGCCGTCGGCGAGGGGCGCCTGGCAGATGCCGATCCCTGCCCCGGCGCGGATCAGATTCAGCTGGGCGAGGTCGCTATCGGTGCGCATTGCGAAGGCCTCGCGCTGAAAACGGGGATAGCGCGCAAGAGCCCGGCGAACGAGGGGCGTGGCGCTGTCGAAACCAATCAGCGCGTGGCCGTCAAGCTCCTCAGGCGTAGCGGGCCGACCCTGGCGGGTCAGATAGGCATCGGTAGCATGCAGCCCAAGCTCGATCCTGCCGAGACGCCGCGCGATAAGCTGCTCCTGCTGCGGAGCGACCATCCGCACCGCGATATCCGCCTCCCGGTGAAGCAGATCCTGAAATCGATTGGAGAGCATCAGTTCGATGACGATACTCGGGCACGCTTGCCTGAGCCGGGCAATCAGCGGCGGCAGCACCTCGGCGCCGACCACCTCGCTGGCGGCCACCCGCACCACGCCACGCAGATCGGTGCTGTCGCGACTAAAGTTAGCCGCCGTGCGTTCCAGCGCCCGGGCGGTGTTGGCCATTGTCTCGGCGTGCGCCTGCAGCGCCAGCGCCGCGTCGGTCGCCAGCAGGCCGGTTTGCGAGCGGGTAAATAAGGCCTGGCCGAGGGCGGCCTCCAGGCCGGCGATATGGCGACCCGCCGTCGGCTGAGTGATGTTCAGGGTGCGCGATGCGCCCGATAAAGAGCCTTCCTGCAGGACGGCGAGAAAGGTTCGGTACCACTCCCAGGGAATAGAGGTATTCATACAAAAATGTATAGCCGCTCGATGATGGTATGCAATTTCATTTGATATGAGCCGCAGGTAGGCTGTCAAGCATCCATTAGCGAACGGGGAAAGACGATGAACAGCAGCGGCAAAGTCCTGATTTTGGGAGCAAGCGGGGGCATAGGCGGGGAAGTGGCGCGTCGGCTGGCGGCGGACAACTGGCAGGTTCGGGCGCTGAAGCGCGGCGCCCAGCTTCGTGCGCCCGAAGAGGGCATGCAGTGGATTGCCGGGGACGCGCTGGATGCCGGGCAGGTGGCGGCGGCGGCTGCCGGTTGCGACGTGATCGTCCATGCGGTCAATCCGCCGGGCTACCGGCACTGGCGGCAGCAGGTACTACCTATGCTGCGCAACACCCTGCAGGCCGCCGCCCAGCAGCGGGCGTTAGTTGTCCTGCCCGGCACGGTTTACAACTATGGATCGGATGCCTTTCCGCTGATTGCTGAAGCGGCCGCGCAACGGCCGGTGACCCGCAAAGGCGCCATTCGGGTGGAAATGGAGCAGGCGCTGGAGGATTACGTACAGCGCGGCGGCAGGGCGTTGATTGTCCGGGCGGGCGATTATTTTGGTCCGCGCGCCGGAAATAACTGGTTTTCCCAGGGGCTGGTCAAGCCAGGTCAGCTTCCCCGGACTATCAGCCTACCAGGGGCGATCGGCGTGGGGCATCAGTGGGCATGGCTGCCCGACGTTGCCGCCACCATCGCCGCGCTGCTGGCCCGCAGGCATGAGCTTGAGCCGTTTGCCCGCTTTCATATGCAGGGTCACTGGGACCCGGACGGCAGCGAAATGAGCCAGGCGATCCAGCGGGTGGTCGCCCTCTATGGCGGCAGGGTGGTAGTGAAGTCATTTCCCTGGTGGCTGGTGAAGCTGGCGGCGCCCTTCAACGCCACCCTGCGCGAAATGGTCGAGATGCACTATCTCTGGCGTCTACCGGTACGCCTGCGCAACGATAAGCTGGTGGCTTTTTTAGGCGCGGAGCCGCATACCCCGCTCGATCGCGCCGTACATCTGACGCTGCAAGGCCTGGGCTGTCTGCCCGCCGGCGCGATTAACCATGAGGCGCGTGAGGCATAACGCGGCGAGAGAGGTGAGCAGGGTGGGGCGTTATTGTGACCAAATCATAATAACGTCACTCGTTGTCAAACGATAGCGATCGCATTAAGCTAAATGGATGACGAAAAATACCCCCACCCCAGCAAGCCGTGGCCCCGTTGACCACAGCGTTCGGGACCAGATTCTTGACGCGGCCATGGCGCACTTCAGTCGCTATGGCTATGAAAAGACCACGGTCACCGATCTCGCCAAAGCAATAGGCTTTTCCAAAGCCTATATCTACAAGTTTTTTGACTCCAAGCAGGCGATTGGCGAGGCAATCTGCGCCAGCCGGCTGGAGAAGATCATGGTGGCCGTCAGCGAGGCCATCGCCGATGCACCCTCCGCCAGCGAGAAGCTGCGCCGCCTGTTCCGGGCGCTGACCGAGGCCGGCAGTGAACTGTTTTTCGAGGATCGCAAACTGTACGATATCGCCGCCGTCGCGGCGCGCGATAAATGGCCCTCAACGGAGCAGTATGCCGGTCATCTGCAGCAGCTGATTGGTCAAATCCTGGTCGAAGGCCGCCAGGCGGGTGAGTTCGAGCGCAAAACCCCGCTGGATGAGGCGACCCTGGCGGTCTATATGGTGATGTGTCCTTTCATCAACCCGGTGCAGCTGCAATACAATCTCGACACCGCGCCCACCGCGGCGGTGCTGCTTGCCTCCCTGATCCTGAGAAGTCTCTCCCCCTGATTTGTGACCATTGACTTTATTGGTCACTAGTCTGAGAATGCAGTCACCAACCGGTCTTTTCATTAAGGTGACCCATGCTCAGGCCCAACGCCGTCCATCTTGCCGTCTGCCTCCTGCCGCTGGCCCTCGCGGGCTGCGGCGAACCTGCCGATCATGACGATCCCCGCACCCGGCCGCCGCTGGTGAGGGTGGCGACCGTCGAGCGCGCGGAGGCCAGCTCGCGGGCCTTTACCGGCGTGGTGGTCGCTCGTACCCAAAGCGATCTCGGCTTCCGGGTATCGGGAAAAATCCTTGCCCGGCTGGTTGAGACCGGGCAGAGCGTCCGGCGCGGTCAACTGCTGCTGCGCCTGGATCCGGCTGATCTAACCTTGCAGGCGCAGTCCCAACAGCGGGCGGTCGACGCCGCGCGGGCGCGAGCCAAAAAAGCGGCCAACGATCTGGCCCGCTATCGCGGCCTGGTGGCCAGCGGCGCCGTCTCGGCGGCGGAGTTCGACCAGATCAACGCGACGGCAGAGGCGGCGAGAGCCGATCTCAGCGCGGCCCAGGCGCAGGCAAACGTGGCGCAAAACGCCACCGACTATGCCGGACTGCTGGCGGATGCCGACGGCGTGGTGGTGGAAACGCTCGCCGAGCCGGGACAGGTGGTCAGCGCCGGGCAGGTGGTGATCCGTCTGGCGCGGGCAGGGCAGCGCGAAGCGCGGGTGCAGCTTCCGGAGACGCTGCGCCCAGCGGTCGGCAGCGAGGCGCTGGCGACACGCTATGGCAGCGAATCTCAGCCGGTCACCGCGACCCTGCGGCTGCTTTCGGACGCGGCTGACGCCGCCACCCGCACCTTTGAAGCGCGCTATGTGCTGAACGGCGCGCTGGCGAATGCGCCGCTGGGGTCAACCGTGACCCTGCGTATCAGCAGCGACCAGGGGCCAGGCGAGGTGCTGGAGGTGCCCCTGGCGTCGGTCTACGATCCGGGCAACGGCCCTGGCGTCTGGCGCATTGCATCGCGCCCGGCCACCGTCTCCTGGCAACCGGTGACGGTGATCGGCCTGAATGATGAAACGGCGCGGGTGACCGGCCCGCTGAAGCCCGGGGAGCCCATCGTCGCCCTGGGCGCCCATCTTCTGCACCAGGGCGAGACGGTGCGTCTGGCGGACCGACGCGAGCATGATGCCGACGGGAGTCAGCCATGAGCGGCGGGCGTTTTAATCTCTCCGCGCTGGCCGTCCGCGAGCGGTCGGTAACCCTGTTTTTGATTATCCTTATCTCGGTCGCCGGGCTGGTGGCCTTTTTCGGGCTCGGTCGGGCGGAAGATCCGCCATTTACGGTCAAGCAAATGACGGTCATCACCGTCTGGCCGGGCGCCACCGCGCAGGAGATGCAGGATCAGGTAGCCGAGCCGCTGGAAAAACGGCTCCAGGAGCTGAAGTGGTACGATCGCACCGAGACCTATACCCGTCCCGGGATGGCGTTAATCACCTTATCGCTGCAGGATCAGACGCCGCCTTCCGAGGTGCCGGAGCAGTTTTATCAGGCGCGCAAAAAGCTCGGGGATGAGGCGAATAACCTGCCTGCCGGCGTCTCCGGCCCGATGATGAATGACGAATTCGCCGATGTCACCTTTGCCCTCTTTGCCCTGAAAGCGCGGGGAGAGCCGCCGCGGCAGCTGGTGCGTGACGCTGAAGCCCTGCGCCAGCAGCTGCTGCATGTACCTGGGGTGAAAAAAGTGAATATTCTCGGCGAACAGGCGGAGCGCATTTATCTCTCCTTTTCTCATGACCGTCTCGCCACCCTGGGGCTCTCGCCGGAGGCGATTTTTGCCGCGCTGAACAATCAGAATGTGCTGACCGCCGCCGGGGCCATTGAGACCCGTGGCGGGCAGATCTTTATCCGCCTCGACGGGGCGTTCGACCGCCTGCAGCAGATCCGCGACACGCCGATTATTGCCGGGGGCAGAACGCTGAAACTCGCCGATGTCGCCACGGTTGAGCGGGGGTATGAAGATCCTGCTACCTTCCTGATCCGCAATCAGGGGGAACCGGCGCTGCTGCTGGGGGTGGTGATGCGCGAGGGCTGGAATGGTCTGGCGCTGGGGAAAGCGCTGGACGCCGAAACGGACAGCATCAATCAGAGCCTGCCGCTCGGCATGTCGTTGGCCAAAGTGACCGATCAGTCGGTGAATATCAGCGCGGCGGTTGATGAGTTCATGATCAAATTTTTTGTCGCTCTGTTGGTGGTGATGGCGGTGTGCTTTGTCAGCATGGGCTGGCGCGTGGGGGTGGTGGTCGCGGCGGCGGTGCCGCTCACCCTGGCCGTGGTGTTTGTGGTGATGGCCGCCACCGGTAAAAACTTCGACCGCATCACCCTCGGCTCGCTGATCCTCGCCCTGGGGCTGCTGGTGGATGATGCCATTATCGCCATTGAAATGATGGTGGTCAAAATGGAGGAGGGGTATGACCGCCTCAAAGCCTCCGCCTATGCCTGGAGCCACACCGCGGCGCCCATGCTGGCCGGCACCCTGGTGACGGCCGTGGGTTTTATGCCTAACGGGTTTGCGCAATCCACCGCCGGGGAGTATGCCAGCAACGTGTTCTGGATCGTCGGTATCGCGCTGATTGCCTCCTGGATCGTGGCGGTGATTTTTACCCCCTGGCTGGGCGTACACCTGTTACCGGAGAGGAAGTCCGCGGCGGCAGGCCACGCCGCGCTGTATGACACCCCGCGCTATCAGCGCTTCCGCCGGCTGCTGACCCGGGTTATCGCCGGCAAATGGCGCGTGGCCGCCGGGGTGGTGGTGCTGTTTATGGCGGCGTTACTGGGAATGAGCGTGGTGAAAAAGCAATTTTTCCCCACCTCCGACCGCCCGGAAGTGCTGGTTGAGGTGCAGATGCCTTACGGGTCGTCGATTATCCAGACCAGCGCCGCGACGGCGAAAATTGAGCGCTGGCTGCAGCAGCAGCCGGAGGCGAAGATTGTCACCAGCTATATCGGCCAGGGCGCGCCGCGCTTTTACCTGGCGATGGCTCCGGAATTGCCCGATCCCTCATTTGCCAAGCTGGTGGTATTGACCGACGGTCCGGCCTCGCGCGAGGCGCTTAAGCTGCGGCTGCGGGAGGCGGTGGCCAATGGCCTTGCGCCGCAGGCGCGGGTGCGCGTCACGCAGCTGGTCTTTGGCCCTTATTCGCCTTATCCGGTCGCCTGGCGGGTGATGGGGCCCGATCCGCACACCCTGCGCGATATCGCCGATCGGGTGAAAGCGGTGCTGCAGGCCAGTCCGCTGATGCGCACCGTCAATAGCGACTGGGGGTCGCGGGTACCGGTGATGCATTTCAGCCTCAATCAGGACCGGCTGCAGGCGAGTGGGCTCAGTTCCCAGGCCGTCGCCCAGCAGCTGCAGTTCCTGCTGTCAGGGATCCCCATCACCACCGTCCGGGAGGATATTCGCGCGGTGCAGGTCATCGGCCGCGCGGCGGGCGATATCCGTCTGGACCCGGCGAAAATCGCCGACTTCACTCTCGTAGGCAGCGGCGGGCAGCGGGTTCCTTTGTCGCAGATCGGTGAAGTCGACGTCAGGATGGAAGAACCCCTGCTCCGTCGTCGCGACCGCACGCCGACCATTACCGTCCGGGGAGATGTCGCAGATAACCTGCAGCCGCCGGATGTCTCCAGCGCGCTGATGAAGACGCTGCAGCCCATTATCGACTCCCTGCCGCCGGGGTATCGCATCGAGACGGCGGGGTCGATCGAGGAGTCAGGCAAAGCCACCCGGGCAATGGTGCCGTTATTTCCGATAATGATCGCCCTCACGCTGCTGATCATTATCCTGCAGGTACGTTCCCTGTCGGCGATGGTCATGGTTTTCCTGACCGCGCCGCTGGGGCTGATTGGCGTGGTGCCGACGCTGCTGTTGTTCAATCAGCCGTTTGGCATCAATGCCCTTGTGGGCCTGATCGCCCTGTCAGGGATCCTGATGCGAAATACGCTGATCCTGATTGGTCAAATCCACCATAACCAGCAGGCGGGGCTCGATCCGTTCCACGCGGTGGTGGAGGCGACGGTGCAGCGAGCCCGTCCGGTTCTGCTGACCGCGCTGGCGGCGATCCTGGCGTTCATTCCGCTGACGCATTCGGTTTTCTGGGGGACGCTCGCCTATACGCTGATTGGCGGGACGCTGGGGGGAACCATCATGACCCTTATCTTCCTGCCGGCCATGTATGCGATCTGGTTCCGCATCCGCCCCGAGCGACCGGCTGACGCAGCGCAACGTCCGGCGCTGGACCCTCAGGGGTAATTCCCCCTTGCCGGACCGGGCCAGGGCACGCGGTCAGGCCCGGCCCCGGGCTGCGTCAGGCAGATAAGGATACCGGGACCGCACGGCTGCGCTGTTGATCTTTTTCCAGCCGGTCGAGGCAATCGAGGCTGATGGCGGAGGGCGAGGTGGCGCCGGTGAGGGTCATGGTGACCTTCATATCCTCGGCAAATAAGCGCAGCAGGTGTGCCACCCCCGCTTCGCCTGCGGCGGCGAGGGCATAAATATAGGCCCGACCAAGCAGGACTCCCTTCGCGCCGAGGGCCAGCAGGCGAATAACGTCCACGCCGGAGCGCACTCCGGAGTCGGCAAGGACCGTCAGATCGTCGCCGACCGCATCCGCCACCCGCGGCAGCGCCCGGGCGGTGGGGATGGCGCCATCGAGCTGTCTGCCGCCGTGATTGGAGACCACAATGCCATCGGCGCCCAGCCGCACGGCATTGCGCGCATCGTCGGCATCGAGGATCCCTTTAATGATCAGCTTTCCTGGCCAGCTGTCGCGGATCCACTCCAGATCGTGCCAGGCGATGGACGGGTCGAAGTTGTTGCTGATGAACCCCATATAGTCATCCATGGTCATTTTGTGGCCGGTATAGGCTTCGATGTTACCGAACGACAGGGGTCTGCCCGCCAGGCCGACGTTCATTGCCCAGCGCGGGTGGGTGCAGGCCTGAAGATACTGTCGCAAGGTGGCGTGCGGCCCGGACATCCCTGAACGGTTATCGCGATACCGTGAGCCGGGGATCGGCATATCGACAGTGAATACCAGGGTTTTCATGCCGGCAGCCCAGGCGCGTTCCAGGGCATTACGCATATAGCCGCGATCTTTCAGTACGTACAGCTGGGACCAGAGCGCACCGCTGGCGTGGCTCGCCACCTCCTCAATGGAGCAGACCGACACGGTGGACAGAGTGTAAGGGATCCCGGCGCGGGAGGCGGCGCGGGCCGCCTGGACTTCGCCGCGGCGGGCGTACATTCCGGTGGCCCCGACCGGCCCCAGCGCCACGGGCATCGCCCATGGGGCATCAAGGATGGTGGTGGCCAGCGTCGGCTCACCCGCTCCGCACAGCACGCGCTGGCGAAGGGCTACCGAGGCGAGCTCGGCGGCATTAGCGTTCATGGTATTTTCCGCCACCGCGCCACCGTCAATATAGTCAAAAAGGAAACGTGGCAGACGGCGACGAGCGGCTTCGCGATAATCGCTGGGGGCTGAAACAATCATGATTATATCCTTATGTCTTTTAACCTAAGTGGATGTTCTGCAGGCAAAAAAACTATAGGCTTCTAAAAGGCGGTGGGGAAATGAAATATTAGCATCCAAGCCATTCCCTAATGGAATAAACTGGATTTGTCGCTTAAATGGTTATTTCTTTTTTTTGCCTTGGGCACGCGCGTTATTTTTATTTATTTCCGCGAAGCGTGAATTCGGGCCAAATAAAAGACCCGATGTGGTGCGACAGCGTTTTGCGCTATCGCCATAGCAAGGAAGCGTGGTCAGCTCGGCGCCTGCGTTTTCCGGGAGGTGTAAAGAAGGTGATTTTGAAATTGAGCAGATGCTATCTTTTGCTAGCCTTTCTGAGGAGGACAGACGGAGCGACACCATGAAAGATAAAGATGAACAAACGGCATTGATTGGCATGGCTATCGGCGCGGCGGTCATTAGCTTAGTGGCGACCCAAAAGCAGATTAATCAGGGGAGTATCGTGGATGAGCTGGTGCGGCTGGGCAGACAGAAGGGGGATGGGGTGGAGGATGAAGTTTTTGTCCAGGCCGCCCGCCTGGTGAGAAAAGGAACTTAGCCAACCGATAGCCTTCCTGGCTACCCGTTTTATCGCGGTTTATCTCCCCCCGATCGCGGCCACGTCCCCCGCCAGGCCGCGACCGCCCCTGCCGAAAGCGTTGCGCCTTGACGCTTTCTGCTTACGCTTTCTCATTCCGCAGGCCAGCGCCTGTTCAGCGCGCATGGCTGCTTAGTGACGCCGTCACTTTTTTGGTTTCTACGACAAGGTTAATCAGGAAGGTGGTCTGCTGCTATCGCATAAATCGGTATTTTCGATACATCTTTGCCATTGCGTGCGGTGATAGAACGATATCAAAATAAAATATTATAAATCATATAATTAGGTTCAACTTGCGCACCCTGATAATCCCCGGCCAAGGGTCTATGCTTATAAAAAGCGCTAATTGGGGCAATACCCCTGCTGGAGAAGGGTTGAAGTGATAATCATTATCACTAACATGGCGGTATGCCTTGATGGCGCCAACCTGGAGGTCTATCGATGGAAGTACAAGCAGGAACCTTTAATCCCGCCGATTTCAGCTGGCAGGGACTGACCATGACGCCGGCCGCTGCCGCGCATATTCGCGATCTGATGCGCAAGCAACCGGATAAAAAGGGGCTACGGCTGGGTATTAAAACCAGCGGCTGCGCCGGTTTTGGCTATGTGCTCGAAATGATTGCCGAGCCGGCGCCCGACGATCTGCTCTTTGAATCTGAAGGGGCGAAGCTGTACGCGCCGCTGCAGGCGATGCCGTTCATTGACGGTACGGAGCTGGATTACGTCCGGGAAGGATTAAATGAAATCTTTAAATTTCATAACCCGAAAGCGCAGCACGAATGCGGCTGCGGCGAAAGTTTTGGGGTGCAGGCGGAGTAACTATGTCGCGTAATACTGAAGCAACAGACGATGTCAAAACCTGGACCGGCGGCCCGCTCAATTATAAAGAGGGCTTTTTCACTCGCCTGCAGACCGATGAGCTGGCCAAAGGCATTAATGAAGAAGTGGTTCGCGCCATCTCCGCCCGCCGCAATGAGCCGCAGTGGATGCTGGAGTTCCGGCTCAATGCCTACCGGGCGTGGCTGGAGATGGAAGAGCCGCACTGGCTGAAGGCGCATTACGATAAGCTGAATTATCAGGATTACAGCTACTATTCCGCCCCCTCCTGCGGCAACTGCGATGAGACCTGCGCCTCCGAGCCCGGCGCGGTGCAGCAGACCGGGGCCAACACCTTTCTGACCAGCGAGGTGGAAGAAGCCTTTAACCAGCTGGGCGTACCGGTGCGCGAAGGGCGCGAGGTGGCGGTGGACGCGATATTCGACTCGGTGTCGGTGGCGACCACCTACCGTGAAAAGCTGGCGGAGCAGGGGATCATCTTCTGCTCTTTCGGCGAGGCGATCCACGACCATCCGGAACTGGTGAAAAAGTATCTGGGGACCGTGGTGCCGGGCAATGACAACTTCTTTGCCGCGCTGAACGCCGCGGTGGCTTCGGATGGCACCTTTATCTATGTGCCGAAGGGCGTCCGCTGTCCGATGGAGCTATCGACCTATTTCCGCATCAACGCCGAAAAGACCGGCCAGTTTGAACGCACCATTCTGGTGGCCGATGAAGGCAGCTACGTCAGCTACATCGAGGGCTGCTCGGCGCCAGTGCGCGACAGCTATCAACTGCACGCCGCGGTGGTGGAGGTCATCATCCATAAAGACGCGGAAGTGAAATACTCCACGGTGCAGAACTGGTTCCCGGGGGACAACAACACCGGAGGGATCCTCAACTTTGTCACCAAGCGCGCCCTGTGCGAAGGGGAGAACAGCAAAATGTCATGGACCCAGTCGGAAACCGGCTCGGCCATCACCTGGAAATACCCCAGCTGCATCCTGCGCGGCGATAATTCGATCGGCGAATTCTTTTCGGTGGCGCTGACCAGCGGCCATCAGCAGGCGGACACCGGCACGAAAATGATCCATATCGGCAAGAACACCCGCTCGACCATCATCTCGAAAGGGATCTCCGCCGGACACAGCCAGAATAGCTATCGCGGGCTGGTCAAAATCATGCCGACCGCCACCAATGCCCGCAACTATACCCAGTGCGATTCAATGCTGATCGGCCCGGACTGTGGGGCGCATACCTTCCCCTATGTCGAATGTCGCAACAACAGCGCTCAGCTGGAACACGAAGCGACCACCTCGCGGATCGGTGAGGACCAGCTGTTCTACTGCCTGCAGCGCGGGATCAGCGAAGACGATGCCATCTCGATGATCGTCAACGGCTTCTGTAAAGACGTCTTCTCCGAACTGCCGCTGGAGTTCGCCGTAGAGGCGCAAAAATTGCTGGCCATTAGCCTTGAGCATAGCGTCGGCTGATAATTAAGGAAAAAAGATGTTAAGTATTCAAGATTTACATGTCGCCGTCGAAGATAAAGCGATCCTGCGCGGGTTGAACCTTGAGGTGCGTCCGGGGGAGGTCCACGCCATAATGGGGCCAAACGGCTCGGGGAAAAGTACGCTTTCGGCCACCCTGGCCGGGCGCGAAGATTACGAGGTCACCGGCGGCAGCGTCGAATTTAAGGGCAAAAACCTGCTGGAGCTCGCCCCGGAAGATCGCGCCGGGGAAGGCATCTTTATGGCCTTCCAGTATCCGGTGGAGATCCCCGGCGTCAGCAACCAGTTCTTCCTGCAGACTGCGCTAAATGCCGTACGCAGCTATCGCGGCCAGGAGCCGCTGGATCGCTTCGATTTCCAGGACCTGATGGAAGAGAAAATTAAGCTGCTGCAGATGCCGGAAGATCTGCTGACCCGTTCGGTGAACGTGGGTTTCTCCGGCGGCGAGAAAAAGCGCAACGACATTCTGCAGATGGCGGTGCTTGAGCCGGAGCTGTGCATTCTCGATGAATCGGATTCCGGGCTGGACATTGATGCTCTGAAAATCGTCTCCCAGGGCGTGAACGCGCTGCGCGACGGCAAACGCGCCTTCATCATCGTCACCCACTATCAGCGCATCCTTGACTATATCAAGCCGGACTATGTACATGTGCTCTATCAGGGGCGGATTGTGAAGTCGGGGGATTTCACCCTCGTCAAACAGCTGGAGGAGCAGGGCTATGGCTGGCTTACCGAACAGCAGTAACGCGCTGCAGCAGTGGCACCATCTGTTTGAAGCGCAGGGCGACCAGCGTACGCCGGAGGCCAGCCAGCATCTGCAGCAGCTGTTGCGCCTGGGGCTGCCGACGCGCAAGCAGGAGGACTGGAAATACACCCCGCTGGACGCGCTACTTAACGGCCGCTTCGTCGCCGAGGAGGGGGCGTCGCTCAGCGCCGAACAGCGTGACGCGCTGGCGCTGCCGCTGGACGCCTGGCGTCTGGTGTTTATCGACGGCCGCTATCATCCTGAGCTGAGCGACGATCTCGCCGCCAGCGGCGTGGAGGTTAGCGTTGATAACCAGCGCCAGCATCTGCCGGATGCCCTGCAGCCGGAAGTGTTTCTCCATCTGACCGAAAGCCTGGCGCAGTCGGTGACCCGCCTTCGCGTGCCGCGCAACCGTCGCCTGGATAAGCCGCTGCTGCTGATGCATATCACCCGCGGCCTGGCCGGCGATGCGCTGAATACCGCCCACTATCGTCACCATCTGACGCTGGAGAGCGGGGCGGAGGCGACGATTGTCGAGCATTACCTCAGTTTCGATGAGCAACCGCACTTCACCGGCGGGCGGCTGACCATGACGGTGGCGGACAACGCACGCCTGCAGCACATCAAGCTGGCGTTCGAGAACGCGCATAGCTACCACTTCGCCCATAACGACCTGCAGCTGGGCCGCGACGCCTCGGCCTTCAGCAGCAGTTTCCTGCTCGGCGGCCAGGTGCTGCGTCACCACACCAGCACGCGTCTGGGCGGCGAAAATAGCGACCTGCGCCTTAATTCGCTGGCGATGCCGGTAAAAAATGAGGTCTGCGACAGCCGCACCTGGCTGGATCACCAGGTGGGGTACTGCACCAGCCGCCAGCTGCACAAAACCATCGTCAGCGATAAGGGCCGGGCGGTGTTTAACGGGCTGATCAACGTCGCGCCGCACGCGCTGAAAACCGACGGGCAGATGACCAACAACAATCTGCTGCTCGGGCGGCTGGCGGAAGTCGACACCAAACCGCAGCTGGAGATTTACGCCGATGACGTGAAATGCAGCCACGGGGCGACGGTCGGGCGCATAGACGAAGAACAGCTGTTCTATCTGCGCTCGCGCGGGATTGAACAGCAGGCGGCGCAGCAGATGATCCTCTACGCCTTCGCCGCCGAGCTTACCGAAGCTATCCGCAGCGACGCACTCAGAGAGCAGGTGCTGGCGCGAATTGGAGAGCGTTTGCCGGGAGGCACAGCATGACATTTTCAGTAGAACGGGTTCGCGCCGATTTTCCGGTACTGAGCCGGGAGGTCAACGGCCAGCCGCTGGTCTATCTTGACAGCGCCGCCAGCGCCCAGAAACCGGAGGCGGTGATCGGCGCCGAAGCGGAATTCTATCGTCACGGCTACGCGGCGGTGCATCGTGGGATCCATACCCTCAGCGCGGAAGCCACCGCGCGGATGGAAGCGGTGCGCCAGCAGGCGGCCACTTTCCTTAACGCCGGATCGGCGGAGGAGCTGGTATTCGTGCGCGGCACCACCGAGGGCATCAACCTGGTGGCCAACAGCTGGGGAAATGCCAACGTCGGCGCTGGGGATAACATCATCATCAGCGAGATGGAGCACCACGCCAACATCGTACCGTGGCAGATGCTCTGCGCCAGGGTGGGGGCTGAGCTGCGGGTGATCCCCCTCAACCCGGACGGCACCCTGCAGCTGGACATGGTTCCCGGGCTGTTTGACCAGCGTACCCGCTTGCTGGCGATCACCGAAGTCTCCAACGTGCTGGGCACCGAAAACCCGCTGTCGGCGCTGATTGCCCTTGCGCATCAGCATGGCGCGAAAGTACTGGTGGACGGCGCTCAGGCGGTGATGCACCACCCGGTGGACGTTCAGGCGCTGGGTTGTGATTTTTATGTCTTCTCCGCCCACAAATTGTATGGTCCGACCGGGATCGGCGTGCTCTACGCCCGGGCCGAGCTGCTGCAGACCATGGCGCCTTGGGAAGGGGGCGGGTCGATGATCGCCACCGTCAGCCTGACGGAGGGCACCACCTGGAACCAGGCGCCGTGGCGCTTTGAAGCCGGCACGCCGAATACCGGCGGGATCATTGGCCTCGGCGCCGCGCTGAGCTACGTCAGCCAACTGGGACTGACGCAGATCGCCGAATACGAACAGACGCTGATGCGCTACGCGCTGGAGGCCCTGCGCGCGGTGCCGGACCTGATCCTCTACGGTCCGGCGCAGCGCAAAGGGGTGATTGCCTTTAACCTCGGCCAGCATCACGCCTATGACGTCGGCAGCTTCCTCGATAACTACGGGATCGCCGTGCGGACCGGGCACCACTGCGCCATGCCGTTGATGGCCCGCTATCAGGTACCGGCCATGTGTCGGGCGTCGCTGGCCATGTACAATACCACGGAAGAGGTGGACCGCCTGGTGGCCGGCCTCCAGCGGATCCACAAATTATTAGGGTAAAGGACGTGACGATGACGGCATTACCGGACAAAGATAAACTGTTGCGCAATTTTAGCCGTTGCGCCAACTGGGAAGAGAAGTATCTCTATATCATTGAGCTGGGCCAGCGGCTGGCGCCGCTGAGCGACGCGGAGCACAGCCCGCAGAATATTATTCAGGGCTGTCAAAGCCAGGTATGGATCGTGATGGCGCAGGATCCTTCCGGCGTTGTCACCCTGCGCGGCGACAGCGATGCGGCGATTGTCAAAGGGCTGATTGCGGTGGTGTTTATCCTTTATGACCGGATGACCGCCCAGGACATCGTCGAGTTCGACGTCCGCCCGTGGTTTGAAAAAATGGCTCTCACCCAGCATCTTACCCCCTCCCGCTCGCAGGGCCTCGAAGCCATGATCCGCGCGATACGCGCGAAAGCCGCAAATATTAGCTAGAATAAACAGGTAGATTTCATTCTGTTACGTCCGGCAGGGCGCTGACCCTGCCGCCGTTCAGTCTCCTGGCGTTTTATCAGCGAAAGAAGGAATCTCAGTATGAAACGCAAAACGATGATCACCTTAGCCCTTCTCAGCGCCCTTGGCGCCTCCCCGGCCGCCTGGGCCGTCGACTACCCGCTGCCTCCGGCTAACAGCCGGCTGATTGGCCAGAACCAGTACTGGACGGTTCAGGAGAGCGATCGCAACCTGCAGGCGATTGCCCGCCATTTCGATACCGCGGCGATGCTGATCCTCGAAGCCAACGATACCATTGCGCCGGTGCAGCCGAAGCCCGGGACCCAGGTGCTGATCCCTTCGCAGATGCTGCTGCCTGACGCGCCGCGGGAGGGGATTGTCGTCAACCTCGCGGAGCTGCGGCTGTACTACTTCCCGCCGGGAGAGAATCAGGTCCAGGTTTATCCCCTGGGCATCGGCCAGTTAGGACTGGAAACCCCGGAGATGACCACCCGCGTCGGGCAGAAGATCCCTAACCCGACCTGGACACCCACCGCCGGCATCCGTGCGCGCTCGCTGGAGAAAGGGGTGACGCTGCCGGCGGTGGTGCCGGCCGGGCCGAATAACCCGCTGGGTCGCTATGCGCTGCGTCTGGCCTACGGTAACGGCGAATATCTCATCCACGGGACTAACGCCCCGGACAGCGTTGGGCTGCGCGTCAGCTCGGGCTGTATGCGGATGAACGCTGATGACATCAAGGCGCTGTTCAGTCAGGTGAAAACCGGGACGCCAGTGCGGATCATCAATCAGCCGGTGAAGTTTGCCGTCGAACCGGATGGTAAACGCTACGTAGAGGTCCACAGGCCGCTGTCGCAGACGGAAGGGGAAAACACCCGGACCATCGCTTACACGCTGCCAGCGGCGTTTCACGCCTTCGCAGAGGATAAAGCGGTGGATGACCAGCAGTTGAAAAAAGCGATGTCGAGAAGGGCGGGCTATCCGGTGGTGGTATCGACGGGGGCGGGGAGCGCGGCGACGTCGCTGTCGGCGCAGAACAGTTCGTCTGATAACGGCCTGCTCACCCAGTAGCCCTCAGCGCGAGGGCAAAAAAAATGGCGCACTGAGTGCGCCATTTTTATTACCAGAACTCTTACTTACGGTAAGAGTGAGCCTGGTTGTCCAGACGCTGGTTAGCGCGAGCTGCGTCGTCTTTAGCAGCCTGAACGTCGGAACGCATTGCGTTCACGTCGTTGCTCAGCTGGTCAACTTTAGCGTTCAGAGTCTGAACGTCAGAAGACAGCTGATCGATTTTAGCATTGCTGGAGCAACCAGCCAGCAGAGTAGAACCCAGGATTACCGCGCCCAGTACCAGTTTAGTACGATTCATTATTAATACCCTCTAGATTGAGTTAATCTCCATGTAGCGTTACAAGTATTACACAAACTTTTTTGGGATGAGAATATTTTTTTTACCTGAACGCACTTATTTTTGATCGTTCGCTCAAAGAAGCATCGAATTGGTCAAAATCGCTGAAAAAGGCGAGTGAAAACAGCGCGCTTCCATCGGATTCATCTTAGATAATCTCTTATTAAATAGTAAATTCCGATTTGCATTTTTAATAGGAAGAGCTAGCCGATGAATAAAAAAAGCGCCCCGAGAGGCGCTTTATTAAAAAAAACCAATTAACCTGTAAATTATTACAGCACGTGCACGGAAGCGGTATTAGTGGTGCCGCTCGGGACTAATGCGCCAGAGACCATCACTACCACGTCGCCTTTGCGCGCGAGGCCGCTCTTCAGCGCCAGATCTTTGCCCAGGTGATAGAAGTCATCAGTAGAGGCAATCTCTGTCACCAGCTGCGGCACAACGCCTTTGCTCAGCACCAGCTGGCGAGCGGTGGTTTCGTTGGTGGTCAGCGCCAGGATGGTGGCATCCGGGAAGTATTTGCGCACAGCGCGTGCGGATTTACCGCCCTGGGTGGCGACGACGATCAGCGGTGCTTCCAGTTTCTCAGCGGTTTCTACCGCGCCGCGGCACACCGCTTCGGTGATGCGCAGTTTACGGTTGTCGTTGTTGAAATCCAGACGGCTGGTCATGACGCGGTCGGTACGTTCGCAGATAGTCGCCATGATGGTGACCGCTTCCAGCGGGTATTTACCTTTCGCGGATTCGCCGGACAGCATCACCGCATCGGTGCCGTCGAGGATGGCGTTGGCCACATCGCCGGCTTCAGCGCGGGTCGGACGCGGGTTCTTGATCATGGAGTCCAGCATCTGGGTAGCGGTGATAACCACTTTGCGCGCGCGGATACATTTTTCGATGATCATTTTCTGCGCGAAGATAACTTCTTCAACCGGGATCTCAACGCCCATGTCGCCACGAGCAACCATGATGCCGTCAGAGGCTTCGAGGATTTCGTCGAAGTTGTTCAGGCCTTCCTGGTTTTCGATTTTGGAGATGATCTGGATGTTTTCGCCTCCGTGGGCTTTCAGGTGCTCACGGATCTCGACGACGTCGGAACGCTTACGGATGAAGGAGGCCGCGACGAAGTCCACGCCCTGTTCGCAACCGAAGATCAGATCCTGTTTGTCTTTTTCCGCCAGCGCCGGCAGGGCGATGGAGACGCCCGGCAGGTTCACGCCTTTGTTCTCGCCAAGGTCGCCGTTGTTCAGCACTTTACAGATAACTTTGTTGCCTTCGATAGCGGTCACTTCCATGCCGATCAGGCCATCGTCCACCAGAACGGTGTTGCCGACGCTCAGGTCAGAGGTGAAGCCTTCATAGGTTACCGCTACGATTTCGCTGTTGCCGATAACGGATTTATCGGTGGTGAAGGTGAAAGTCTGGCCCGCTTTCAGGGAGACGTCGTTGCCGCCTTCCAGCTTGATGGTACGAATTTCCGGTCCTTTGGTGTCCAGCAGAATAGCGGCTTTCTTACCGGTTTTGCTCATCACATTGCGCAGGTTCTGGATGCGCTGACCGTGTTCCGCATAGTCACCGTGAGAGAAGTTCAGACGCATCACGTTCATGCCGGCTTCCAGCATTTTGGTCAGCATCTCTTCAGATTCGGTTTTCGGACCGATGGTGCAAACAATTTTGGTCTTTTTCATGACAGTTTTAGTCTTTAAGTTGTGAAGGATATGGAATTCTCGCTCCGCGGGCGCACTGCCGGGGAGCCAAACCTGTATTACGAAAGTTGCTAAGCCACGCCCTAAGGATAGGTGACAACCCTGAAGCGTGCAGAAGAATGTGTGCTGGCGGTTCAGCCCATGAAATGTGGCAAGGTGTTATGCGTTTTATCATGCAGTCCAATGCGCTGAAACCATTCAAGAAAGAATCGAAGCGCATTATACGCTGCCGAAATCAAAAAGGAAAATAAAAACCTCGTTTCAAATTATGGACAAAACGCGTAACAAAACCGGCACGTTATGCATAAAACTACGCAACACAATATTTCATCAGGCGGCATGAAAAGGGGTGTAAGAAAGGGATTTTACTGACATCATGAGGCGCTAAAATACCCCATTGAGCCGTTAACGGTGGGATGATTTGCGTTGTCGGAAAAATCTATCAATAATGATTTGATTGATAATGAGAAAATGCGAGCCAGACTCAATGGGAAATAAAGCGAAAGACGACGAGCTGTACCAGGAAATGTGCCGCGTGGTGGGCAAAGTAGTGCTGGAGATGCGTGACCTTGGTCAGGAGCCAAAACACATTGTCATCGCCGGCGTGTTGCGCACCTCGCTGGCGAACAGCAAAATCCAGCGTTCACCGCTCACCGAGGAGGCGATGGCGAAGGTCATTCATGCCCTCTCCGGACACTGACGCCTTTCGCCGGCGGGTCAGGAAATCACAAAGCGGACCACCGCCCGGACGGCAATGTCGCAGTGGTGGGCCACCATCGCTTCATCGTCAATGGCGGGCAGCGGATCGTCAAGGTACAGACTGCTGAAGGTGTAGAAATTCGACACCTGATAAAAGCTGAAGCTGCTGATCAACCGGTGGACATCGCGCGCTTCCAGCCCCGCCTGAAAGACGCCCTGCTGTTGGCCGCGTTGCAAAATGTCTTCCAGAATCGACAGGGCGGTTCGATTCAGCGGCTTCAGATCCCCTGAGGTCTTCAGCCACTTGCCGCGCTGCATGTTCTCCATGCAAATCACCCGCATATAGTCCGCATGGGTGGCGTGATAGCGCACACTCCAGCGCACCAGCCGCACCAGCGCCTCTACCGGCGGCACATTCTCCAGCCCCAACTGCTGCTCGGTTTCGCGGATCCGCGCATACACATGCTGCAGCACCTCCTGATAGAGCTGCTCTTTGCTTTTGAAGTAGTAGACCACCATGCGCTTGGTGGTCTGCGCCTCGGTGGCGATCTGCTCCATGCGGGCGCCTGACAGCCCGTGTTCGGCAAAGACGGCGATAGCGGCGCTGAAGATCCGCTCCTTCAGAGATTGTGCTTCATCATGAGCAACGGCGGTCATGGCAACTCCTTTTTCTTGGGTGACAAAAAATACACATAATGATCACAATTTAGCAACCTGGTATGGCGCAAATGAACCAAATGATACATATTCAAGACTCACGTCAGCTATTGACCCGAGGACCTTATGCTGCGCTCTATCGCCACCGTTTCGATTTCCGGCACCCTGCCAGAGAAGCTGCACGCTATTGCGGCGGCGGGCTATCAGGGTGTGGAAATTTTCGAGAACGATCTGCTCTATTATACGGGGACGCCGGCGGAAATCCGCCAGCTGGCCGCCGATTTAGGGTTAAAAATCACGCTTTTTCAACCCTTTCGCGATTTTGAAGGCGCCAGCCGGGCGCAGTTTGCGGCCAATATGACCCGCGCCAGACGCAAATTTGCGCTGATGCGCGAGCTGGGCTGCGACACGCTGCTGCTGTGCAGCAATGTGCAGCCGGACTGCTCGGCGGATAGCGAACTGCAGGTGGCGGACCTGCGGGCGCTGGCCACGTTGGCGGAAGAGGAGGGGATCGTAATCGGCTATGAGGCGCTGGCCTGGGGAACCCATGTGAACCGCTGGCATCAGGCCTGGGAGCGGGTGCAGCAGGTGGACAGCCCGGCGCTGGGCCTGGTGCTCGACAGCTTCCATATCCTGGCCCGGGGCGACACCCTCGACGCGCTGCCATCGGTGCCGGTGGAGAAAATCACCTTCGTTCAGCTCGCCGATGCGCCGTATATGAAAATGGATCTCCTGG
The DNA here is from genome assembly GCF_050378655.1 of Klebsiella sp. 7-CIP_Kleb. Classification (NCBI taxonomy): domain Bacteria; kingdom Pseudomonadati; phylum Pseudomonadota; class Gammaproteobacteria; order Enterobacterales; family Enterobacteriaceae; genus Klebsiella; species Klebsiella sp. 7-CIP_Kleb. The sequence goes on along the minus strand of NZ_JBNRLJ010000001.1, from coordinate 732,887 downwards.
AGTGGAGTCGCCATTTCCGCTGCTTCCCCGGGCAGGGGGAGCTGCCGCTGGAGGCGTTTGCCGAGCAGATCACCCGCTGCGGCTATCGCGGCCCCTGGTCGCTGGAGATCTTTAATGACGGTTTTCGCGCCTCGCCAAACGGCGCGACGGCCAAAGATGGTTATCGTTCGCTGCTGTGGCTGGAGGAGCAGACTCGTCGCCGGCTCCCGGCGTGCGATGCCGATCTGTTTTCACCGCCGCCGTTGCCGAACTATCACGGGCTGGAGTTTATTGAATTCGCCGCCAGCGTCGCCGAGGCGCAGCGCCTGGGGCAGCATCTGCAGGCTTTGGGTTTTCAGCACGAGGGAAGCCACCGCTCCAAACAGGTCACGCTGTGGCGCAACGGCGGGGCGCGGATCGTGATTAACCATCAGCCCCACAGCTGGGCCGATCACTTTTATCAACGCCATGGGGTATCGCTCTGTGCGATGGCGCTGCGGGTCGACAGCAGTGCGCCGATTGTCGCTCGCGCCCGCGCGCTGGGGTATGCCACCTGGCAGGGCGACGCCGGGCCGAACGAGACGCCGATCCCGGCGATCTGCGCCCCTGACGGCAGCCTGGTCTATCTGATCGACGCCGGAGAGGCGATCTACGAGCGCGATTTTCTCCTGCGCGACGGTTTGACGGTGCGCGAAGATTACCTCGGTATCGACCATCTGACGCTGGGGATGGAGGCAGACAGCCGCGACAACTGGGTGATGTTCTTCCGCACGGTGTTTGGCTTTACCCTTGAACATGAGCAGACGCTGCCGGACCCCTATGGACTGGTGCGCAGTCTGGCAGTGCGCAGCCCGCAGGGCGATATCCGCCTGGCGCTGAATATCTCCCAGAGCCGGGCGACGCAGATCGCCCGATCGGTCGCCTGCTACCAGGGGGCAGGGCTGCAGCATGCCGCCTTTGCCTGCCGCGATCTGCCGGCCACCTGCGACCAGCTCGCCGCGGTTGCCGGCCATGCGCTGCCGATCCCGGCCAATTACTATGACGATCTGCTGGCGCGTTTTGGCGGCGAGTTGGACATCGGGCAGCTCCAGCGGCGGCAGCTTCTCTACGACCGCGATCCGCAGGGCGGGGCGTTCCTGCACCTGTATACCCGGCCCTTCACCGCCGGGCGCTTCTTCTTTGAATTAACCGAACGACGGGCAGGCTACGCGCTCTATGGCGCGGCGAATGCGGCCGTCCGCCTGGCGGCGATGCAGTATTGTTAGCCTGAATCAAATGGTTCATTATGCCTGAAACACAATAACAACACCCTCTGTACCCGAGACAGGAACTGACTATGAGCTCATATAGCCCTAACCCGACGGCTGCCGCCCAGCCGGCCGTCACCGCGCGCCGCTCCCGGCGGCGCATCGGCATTCTTGCGCTGCTGGCCATCGGCACCATGATCAACTACCTCGACCGCACCGTGCTGGGGATCGCCGCCCCAAAGCTCACCGCTGAGCTGGGGATCGATCCAGCGATCATGGGGATACTTTTCTCCGCTTTCGCCTGGACCTACGCCCTGGCGCAAATCCCCGGCGGGCTGTTTCTTGACCGCTTTGGCAACAAAGTCACCTATTTTCTGTCGCTGACCCTGTGGTCGCTGTTTACCCTGTTCCACGGCATGGCGGTGGGGCTGAAAACGCTGCTGCTGTGCCGTTTCGGGCTTGGCGTCAGCGAAGCGCCGTGCTTTCCGGTCAATAGCCGGGTGGTCAGCGCCTGGTTCCCGCAGCAGGAGCGCGCGAAGGCCACGGCGGTGTACACCGTGGGGGAGTATCTTGGGCTGGCCTGCTTTGCCCCGCTGCTGTTCTGGATCATGGATGGCTTCGGCTGGCGGGTGCTGTTCGTCAGCGTCGGCGCGGTTGGCATTCTGTTTGCCCTGGTGTGGTGGCGCTGCTACCGCGAACCGCATGAAGATCCTCGTCTCAGCCAGCAGGAGCGTGAGCATATCGAAAACGGCGGCGGCCTGAGCGCCCCGACGGACCAGCAGGTGGCGTTCAGCTGGCCGCTGGTCCGCCAGCTGCTGAGCAAACGCCAGATCATCGGCGCCAGCATCGGTCAGTTTGCCGGCAATACCGTGCTGGTGTTCTTTCTCACCTGGTTCCCGACCTGGCTGGCCACCGAACGCCATATGCCGTGGCTGAAGGTTGGTTTCTTTTCCATCCTGCCGTTTGTCGCCGCCGCCGGTGGGGTGATGTTTGGCGGCTGGATCTCCGACAAGCTGCTCAAAGCCACCGGGTCGGCCAACCTGGGGCGTAAGCTGCCGATCGTCGCTGGCCTGCTGATGGCCAGCTGTATCATCTCCGCCAACTGGCTGCAGAGTGACCTGGCGGTGATCCTGGTGATGTCGTTTGCCTTTTTTGGCCAGGGGATGGTGGGCCTCGGCTGGACGCTGATCTCCGACATCGCCCCGAAGGGGCTGGGCGGACTTACCGGTGGCCTGTTCAACTTTTGCGCCAACCTCGCGGGGATCCTCACCCCGCTGGTGATCGGCTTTATCGTCGCCGGGTTCGGCAATTTCTTCTACGCGTTGATCTACATCGGCGGCGCCGCGCTGCTGGGTGTGGTGGCCTATCTGTTTATCCTCGGCGACGTCAAACGTATCGAGTTATCGCAGTAAACAAAGGAGCAAGGCATGGTGATTAGTGGGAATACGCGGCTGATAGCGCATCTTGGCTATCCGACCGCCAGTTTTAAGGCGCCGATGATCTACAACCCGTGGTTTGTCGACCAGCAGGTGGACGTGAAGGTGGTGCCGATGGGGGTCAAACCGGAGGACTATGCCGCGTTTATTCCGCCGCTGTTTACGATGACCAATATCATCGGCGCGCTGGTGACGATGCCACATAAAATCGCCACCTGCGAGCTGGTGCAGCGCCTGAGCCCGACGGCGGCTATCGCCGGCGCCTGTAACGCCATCCGTCGCGAGGCGGACGGCAGCCTCTCCGGGGACATGTTCGATGGTGACGGCTTTGTGCTGGGCCTGCGCCGCAAAGGATTTCATCCTGAGGGGACGCGGGCGCTGGTGGTCGGCAACGGCGGAGTGGGGTCGGCTATCGCCGCCTCTCTCGCGGCGGCAGGGGTTAGCGCTCTGACCCTGTACGATACCCGACCGGAGGTGGCGCACGCTCTCGCCGGACGGCTGCATCAGCACTATCCGCAGCTCGATATCACCCTGATGCAGCGCGATCCGGCCGGACACGAGCTGGTGGTTAACGCCACGCCGCTGGGGATGAAGGTCAGCGATCCGCTGCCGCTGGACGTGGACCGTCTGGCGCCTGGCACCTGGGTGGGGGAGGTGGTGATGACCCAGGAGTATACCCCGCTGCTGAGGGCCGCCCAGGCGCGACAGTGCCCCATCCAGCGCGGGACCGACATGCTGTTTGAAATGATCCCCGCCTATCTGCGCTTTTTCGACCTGCCGGTAGCCACCCCTGAACAGCTCCGGGCGCTGGCGGAAATTCGCTACTGACGTGGCGGCAAACCGGGTAATATAGCGCTATATTATCCGGTTTATAGCGACGATCTATAATGTCCACTCCTCTCACGCTGCTGGCGGCGGGAAGCCTGAAAAGCGCTTTTCTGCCGCTGGTGGCGTACTTTCAGCAGCAGACTGGCCTGGCGGTCGATGCGCAGTTTGGCCCTGCCGGCCTGCTGCGCGAGCGGATCGAGGCCGGGACCCCGTGCGCGGTTTTTGCTTCCGCCAACGCGGCGCACCCGCAGGCGCTGCTCCAGGCGGGTCTGGCGCAGGAATGCCAGGGATTTGCCGGCAATCAGCTGATGCTGACCGCCATGCGGTCGCGAGACAACGATGGCCTGGACTGGCTGGCGCTGCTCAGCACGCCCCGCCTGCGGCTGGCGACCTCCACGCCGGGATGCGATCCGTCAGGAGATTACACCTGGCAACTGTTTGCCCGAATCGAGGCGCGCTGTCCAGGGTTGGGCAACGCGATGGCCGGGCGGGCGCAGCCGCTGGTCGGCGGCAGAGACTCACTGAGCGTGCCGCCGGGAGAGATAGCCGGCGCGTGGCTTATTCGCCAGAATCTGGCGGATCTGTTTATCGGCTACGCGCACTATGCCCCCGCGCTGGCCGCCTGCGACGATCTGCGTACCCTGACCATCCCGGCAGCGTGGAATATTCGCTGCGATTACCAGTTGGCGCGCCTCAGTGCCGATCCCGCCGCGCTGGCCCTGTATCGCTTTATCCTCGGCGACGTTGGCCAGGGGTATCTCCGGCAGGCGGGTTTTATGCCGTTCAGCGACGCAGAGTAAACCCCGGCGCCAGCAGAGGGGACGCGGACGCGGGATGGTAGATCAGACGTACCGGCAGGCCGTACGCTTGCCGGAGGTGCGTTTCGCTCAGCACTTCGGCAGTCTCGCCCGCCAGCCACTGGCCCTCCGGCAGAAGCAGCAGCGTATGGCTGGCCACCTGTAGCGCATGATTCGGATCATGGGTGGTGAACAGGACGGTGCGCGCCTGGCGGTGAGCGAGGTCGTCGATCAGCTGGAGCACCACCTGCTGGTTACCGAGATCCAACGCCGAGCAGGGCTCATCCAGCAGGATATTCTGACTGGCGCTGACCAGCGCGCGGGCAATCAGCACCAGCTGCTGCTGGCCGCCGGAGAGCGCGTCGAAGTCATCCCCGGCCAGGGCGGCAATCCCCAGCTGCGCCAGCGCCTGCTCAACCCGCCGGGCATCCTCCTCGTCCGGCTGGGCAAAGAGATCCACGTGCCGGGCGCGGCCCATCAGCACCACATCGCTCACTCGCCAGCGGAAAGCGGGACGAAACGACTGCGGAACCAGGGCGACGCCGCCCTCGCACTGCGCCCGGCCGCTCAGCGGTGGCAGCACGCCGGTCAGGGTATCCAGCAGAGTACTTTTTCCCCGGCCATTGGCGCCCAGCACCGCCCAGATCTCGCCGGGACGGCAGGCCAGCGTGAGCGGGGCGAAGAGCGGCTGACGGTGGCCGTAACGTAGCGCTTCCAGCGACAATGAGCGGTTCATTGGAGCGTATTCCGGCGTCGGGATTGCACCAGCAACAAGGTAAACAGCGGCGCGCCGAGCAGGGCTGTGATGATCCCGATCGGGATCTCCGCCTGCGTCAGCGTGCGCGCCATATCGTCCACCACCAGCATCAGGGCGGCGCCGAGCCAGAAGGCGGCGGGCAGCAGGCGACGATGGTCGGCGCCCACCAGCAGACGGGCGAGGTGCGGGACCACCAGTCCCATCCAGGCGATGCTGCCGCTGACCGCCACTTGCGCTGCCACCAGCACCGCGCAGCAGACCAGCACGGCGCGACGCAGCGCGGCCACCGGAACGCCAAGACTGCGGGCATCGCGCTCCTCCAGCGCCAACAGATTGATTCGCCAGCGCAGCTTCCACAACACCCCGGCGGCCACCGCCATGGGCAGGATCATGAGCAGTACCTTATGCCAGCTGGCGGTTGCGAAGCTGCCGAGCAGCCAGAAGACAATGTTCGGTAACGTCTCTTCGCTGTCGGCGAGGTACTGCATCAGGCTGACCAGCGCGGCGAAGAAGCCGCTGAGGATGATCCCGGACAGAATCAGCCCCAGCGTGCTGTCCCGCCCCTGCAGGGCGGCGAGGGCGTAAATCAGCCCCAGCGCGACGAGGCCAAAGAAAAAGGTCGAGGCCATCATCAGCAGGCCGCCGACGCCCAACAGGATCGCCAGCGTGCCGCCGAAGGCGGAGCCAGAGGTCACTCCGATGATGTGCGGGTCGACCAGCGGGTTCTGGAACACGCCCTGTAAGGTAGCGCCGCACAGCCCCAGCGCGCCCCCGGCCAGCAAAGCTATGACCACGCGCGGCAGGCGAACCGACCAGACGATCTGTCCGATCACCCCTTCGCCTGGTGGGAGATGGATCAGGGTGTGGCCAACGGCGCTCAGGCTTAACGGGAACTGGCCGAAACAGAGAGAGGCGACTGCGATCGCCAGCGTCGCCAGCGCCAGGCTGCCCTGCAACAGCCAGGGACGGTGGTTAGCGGGCATCTGGCGTCCACGCTACGCGGTAAAAGCGTTGATAGTAATCCCTGGCTTTACTGTCCACATCGATGTTCTGGTAACGCGAAGGGTAGAGTTTTTTCGCCATCCACAGCTCGCCCAGCGCCAGGGCCTCCGGCATCGGGTAACCCCAGGCTTTGGCGTACTCCGGCATCAGCCACACGCGGTGATGTTTCACCGCATCGATCGCCTGCCACTGCGGGTCGTTCTCTATCTGTTTGACCACCTGCGGATAACGGTCCTGGACGAAGATCACCTGCGGGTTCCACGCCAGCACCTGCTCCAGCGACACCTGACGGGCGCCTGTTACGCTGGCGGCCGCCACGTTCAGCGCCCCGGCGTGCGCCATCATCAGACCGGTGTATTTGCCGGCGCCGTAGGTATTCAGATCGGGGTTGGCCATATACACCCGCACCCGCTGGTTCTGGGGAATATCGGCCACCGGCGCATTGGCTTGCTTACGCGCCTCAAAGGTGTAGTGAATCAGCGCCTCGGCCTCGGGCTGGCGTTCGACGACCTCGCCGATAAGGCGGATCCCCTCTACCAGTCCGGCGTTATAGGCCTGCTCCTCGTCAGCCATGGTGGGGTTCATTTTACTTTTTTCCCCAGCGGCATCCTGGCGCAGCGAAATGGCCACCACCGGGATCCCGGCCTGTTGGATCTGCGCGATCATCGCCGGCGGCGCATAGTTGGCGACGAAAACCACCTGCGGACGCAGCGCCAGCAGGCTTTCAATATTGACCTGAGTGAGATCGCCCGGGGTCGCCAGTTGCCCGATCTCGGGCATAAAGCGGGCGAACTGCGGCCCGAGCTGTTTCTTCCAGCTGCTTAAGACGCCGACGATATCCTCAGCGGCATGCAGTTGCACCAGCAGGTTGAGCGTCTGATGCTGCAGAACCACGACGCGGGTGACGTGGTCGGGGAGGGTGACCTGGCGACCCAACTGGTCGGTGACAGTGCGGTCGGCGAAGGCCTGACCGGTGAACAGGCTGGCGCTGAGCAGCGTCAGGCCCAGCAGTAAGGGGTGTTTTGGCATGATCTGGCCCGAATGGCGTGAAAAATTCGTTGTGTATTAAATTATATAACGATGCCGGGCGCAATGGTTGATCGCGTTTATCCTCACTACGATCAAGGCATTTCGTACCACACTTCTTGATCCTCCATGCGCGCCTCTATCTGGCCCGCCACCCTCTGCAGCGTGGAGAGATGCTTTTGCGCCGCCTGCTCAATGGTCATGGCGCTGGCGATATAGACCAGGTTGAGGCAGCCGATGACCCGCTGCTGGCTGCAGACCGGCACGGCGATAGAGGCGATTTTCTCCTCCTGCCGCCAGCCGCGGAAGTTTTCTCCATAGCCGTTCTGGCGGGTGCGGGCGAGGATCGCCGCCAACCGCTCCGGCTCACGGGCCAGCTGATACTCCGCTTCCGGACGGGCGGCCAGCATGCTGAGAATGGCGTCGCGCTCCGCGTCGGGAGCAAAGGCCAGCCACGTCAGACCGGAGGCGGTGAGCAGCAGCGGCAGTCGCCGTCCGACCATCGCCCGGTGAAACGACAGCCGACTGAAACGGTGGGTGGTTTCGCGCACCACCATGGCGTCGACGTCGAGGGTGGTGATGTCCGTCGGCCACTGTACTTCGCGCAGCAGCTCGCCGAGCAGCGGCGTGGCGAGGGCAGAAATCCAATGTTCGTCACGAAATCCGTCGCTCAGCTGGCGGACGTTAATGGTCAGACGAAAGCTGTCATCGGAGCGGCTGCGGCGGACAAAACCCTCCTCCTGCAGCGTCTCCAGCAGCCGGCGCACGGTGGTGCGATGCAGGCCGCTAAACTCCGCCAGCAGGCCCGGCGTCGCGCCGCCGTCGAATTTATTTAACAATTTTAATAACAATAAACCCCGGCTTAATCCGCGCACCGTTTTGTACGCTGTGGACCCATCGTTATGCATAAAACCTTCCTGAAAATGCTTTATAAACAGTGGCGTGCACCTGGTGCACATTCGATGATGTTTTGATTGTAGCCGAAAACCCCCGCCCTATACTCAGCCCATTATAAAAATACGTTTACACATGATTAACAAATGGCCTGCCGGTCTGGCCGTTTCCGAGTCGTGAGGTCGCTGAGAATGACAACATCTACACCCGATATTCAACCCGCCGTGCAGCATACCGCCCAGGTCGCCATCGCCGGCGCCGGTCCGGTAGGCCTGATGATGGCCAACTACCTTGGCCAGATGGGCATCAGCGTGCTGCTGGTGGAAAAACTCGACAAACTGATCGATTACCCGCGGGCCATCGGTATTGACGATGAATCGCTGCGGGCGATGCAGGCGGTGGGGCTGGTGGATGACGTGCTGCCGCACACCACGCCGTGGCACGCCATGCGCTTTCTGACCCCGAAGGGCCGCTGCTTTGCCGACATCCAGCCGATGACCGATGAGTTTGGCTGGTCGCGGCGCAACGCCTTTATCCAGCCGCAGGTGGATGCGGTGATGTATCACGGCCTGCAGCGTTTCCCACAGGTCCGTTGCCTCTTCTCCCGCGAGGTGGAAGCCTTTAGTCAGAACAGTGACAGTGTCACGTTAAATATCAAAGGGCCGGACGGCGAGCGGGAGACGGTGCGCGCGGACTGGCTGGTGGCCTGCGACGGCGGCGCCAGCTTTATTCGCCGTACGCTGAACGTCCCCTTTGAAGGCAAGACCGCGCCGAATCAGTGGATCGTCATCGATATTGCCAACGACCCGCTGGCCACCCCGCACGTCTATCTGTGCTGCGACCCGGTGCGGCCCTATGTTTCCGCTGCGCTGCCACACGGCGTGCGCCGCTTTGAATTTATGGTGATGCCCGGGGAAACCGAAGCCCAGCTCAGCGAGCCGCACAATATGCGCCGCCTGCTGAGCAAAGTGCTACCGGACCCGGATCGCGTCGAACTGATCCGCCAGCGGGTCTACACCCATAACGCGCGCCTTGCCGAGCGCTTTCGCATTGACCGGGTGCTGCTGGCCGGCGACGCCGCGCACATCATGCCGGTCTGGCAGGGCCAGGGATACAACAGTGGCATGCGCGACGCCTTCAACCTGGCGTGGAAGCTGGCGCTGGTGGTCAACGGCAAAGCGGGAGAGGCGCTGCTTGACAGCTACCAGCAGGAGCGTCGCGACCACGCGAAGGCGATGATTGACCTGTCGGTGACCGCCGGCCACGTGCTGGCGCCGCCGAAGCGCTGGCAGGGGGCCGTGCGCGATGGCCTCTCGTGGCTGCTGAACTACCTGCCGCCGGTGAAACGTTACTTCCTCGAAATGCGCTTTAAGCCGATGCCGCAGTATCGCGAGGGGGCGCTGCTGACCGATGGCGCAGATAAATCTTCGCCGGTGGGCAAAATGTTTATTCAACCGCAGGTGACGCTGGAGAATGGCGAGAGCCTCCTGCTCGACGAGGTTATCGGGGCGAATTTCGCCATTATCGGCTGGGGCTGCAACCCGCAGTGGGGGCTCGACGCCGGGCAGATCGCTCGCTGGCGCGCGATAGGGGTGCGCTTTATTCAGGTGGTGCCGGAGGTGCAGATCCACCGCGAGCAGGATAACGCTCCGGGCACGCTGCGGGTGGGGGATAAGCAAAACCGACTGAAGAGCTGGTTTGCGCAACATCACACCGCCATCGCTGTGGTCAGGCCGGACCGCTTTGTCGCCGCCCTCGCTATCCCGCAAACCCTCGGCGCGCAGCTGACCGCCCTGGCGGAAAAAATGACCCTCGCAGCCGGGGATACCGCCCACGCTGAAGAGAAGGTGGCCTGATATGCATGCCTATCTGCACTGTCTGTCGCACACCCCGCTGGTGGGATTCGTTGACCCGGAGCAGGCGGTCCTTGATGAGGTCAACGGGGTGATTGCCGACGCCCGGCGGCGGATCGCTGAATTCGATCCCGAACTGGTGGTGCTCTTCGCCCCCGATCACTACAACGGTTTTTTCTATGACGTGATGCCGCCGTTCTGCCTCGGCGTCGGCGCCACCGCCATCGGCGACTTCGCCAGCGCCGCCGGCGACCTGCCGGTGCCCACCGAGCTGGCAGAAGCCTGCGCTCACGCCGTGCTCAACAGCGGTATCGACCTGGCGGTGTCGTACAACATGCAGGTGGACCATGGCTTCGCCCAGCCGCTGGAGTTTTTGCTGGGTGGGCTGGATCGCCTGCCGGTGCTGCCGGTGTTTATTAACGGCGTCGCCGCGCCGCTACCGGGCTTTCAACGCACCCGGCAGCTTGGCGAGGCGATGGGCCGCTTCCTCAACACCCTCAATAAGCGGGTGCTGATCCTCGGCTCTGGCGGGCTGTCGCACCAGCCGCCTGTGCCGGAGCTGGCGAAGGCCGACGCCCATCTGCGCGACCGCCTGCTCGGCAGCGGCAAACAGCTGCCGCCGGACGAACGCGAGCTGCGCCAGCAGCGGGTGATCAGCGCCGCCCGCCGGTTTACCGAGGACCCGCGCTCGCTCCATCCCCTTAATCCGGTGTGGGACAACCGCTTTATGAGCCTGCTGGAGCAGGGGCGGCTGAGCGAACTGGACGCGATCGGCAACGACGAGCTGTCGGCGATGGCCGGCAAATCGACGCACGAAATTAAGACCTGGGTGGCCGCCTTTGCCGCGCTATCCGCTTTTGGCCGCTGGCGTAGCGAAGGCCGCTATTACCGGCCGATCCCCGAGTGGATCGCCGGATTCGGCTCGCTGAGCGCCACCACCGAGATTTGATTAACCGGGAGACTAACATGAGCTATCAACCGCAAACCGAAGCCGCCACCAGCCGATTCCTCAACGTCGACGAAGGGGGCCGCACGCTGCGTATCCATATCAATGACTGCGGCGACGGGAAAGAGACCGTGGTGATGCTCCACGGCTCCGGGCCGGGGGCTACCGGCTGGGCCAACTTCAGCCGCAATATTGACCCGCTGGTCGAGGCGGGCTATCGCGTGCTGCTCCTCGACTGTCCGGGGTGGGGGAAGAGCGATTCGATCATCAACAGCGGCTCGCGTTCGGATCTCAACGCCCGCATTTTGAAAAGCGTGGTCGATCAGCTGGGGATCGATAAAGTCCATCTACTGGGCAACTCGATGGGCGGCCACAGCGCAGTGGCCTTCACCCTGAGCTGGCCGGAGCGGGTGGCTAAGCTGGTGCTGATGGGCGGGGGGACCGGCGGCATGAGCCTGTTCACGCCGATGCCGACGGAGGGCATCAAGCTGCTGAACGCCCTGTACCGCGAGCCGACCATTGAAAACCTGAAGAAGATGATGAGCATTTTCGTCTTTGACACCCGCGACCTCACTGACGCGCTGTTCGAGGCGCGGCTGAACAATATGCTGTCGCGCCGCGACCATCTGGACAACTTCGTCAAGAGCCTCGAAGCCAACCCGAAGCAGTTCCCTGACTTTGGCCCGCGGCTCGGCGAGATCGCTGCGCCAACTCTGATCGTCTGGGGACGCAACGACCGCTTCGTGCCGATGGACGCCGGGCTGCGCCTGCTCGCCGGGATCGCCGGCTCTGAGCTGCATATTTACCGCGACTGCGGCCACTGGGCGCAGTGGGAACATGCCGACAGTTTTAATCAGCTGGTGCTCAATTTCCTCGCACGGGCCTAAGGAGTGATGATGACTTTTTCTCTTGACGCGCTGGCGCAGCAGCTGCGCGACGCCGAACGGACCGGCCAGGCGATCGCCCCGCTGCGCGATATCCTCGGCGTCGACAACGCCGACGCCGCCTACGCCATCCAGCGCCTGAACGTTCAGCACCACGTGGCCCATGGCCGGCGGGTAGTGGGCCGCAAGGTGGGCCTGACCCATCCCAAAGTGCAGCAGCAGCTGGGGGTCAACCAGCCGGATTTCGGCACCCTGTTTGCCGACATGTGCTACGGCGACAACGCCGACGTGCCGTTTGGCCGCGTGCTGCAGCCGAAGGTGGAGGCCGAGATCGCCCTGGTGCTGAAACATGATCTGCCCCATGCCGATACCACTTTTGATGAACTGTATAACGCCATCGAATGGGTGCTGCCGGCGCTGGAGGTGGTGGGCAGCCGGATTCGCGACTGGTCAATCGGCTTTGTCGACACCGTCGCCGATAACGCCTCCTGCGGCCTGTACGTCATCGGCGGCCCGGCGCAGCGCCAGGCGGGGCTGGATCTGAAGCAGTGCGCCATGCGGATGACCCGCAACCAGGAGCTGGTCTCCAGCGGCCGGGGCAGCGAGTGCCTGGGGCATCCGCTGAACGCCGCGGTCTGGCTGGCGCGCAAGATGGCCAGCCTCGGCGAACCGCTGCGGGCGGGGGATATCGTGCTCACCGGGGCGCTAGGCCCGATGGTGGCGATTAACGAGGGGGACAGCTTTGTCGCCCATATTGAAGGTATTGGCTCAGTCGCGGCACGCTTCGTCGCCGCCGGAGAAGGACATCGTGATGCGTAAACGTAAAGTCGCCATTATCGGCTCCGGAAATATCGGCACCGATTTAATGATTAAAATTCTGCGCCACGGCCAGCATCTTGAAATGGCGGTGATGGTCGGCATCGACCCGCAGTCGGATGGTCTGGCCCGCGCCCGGCGCATGGGGGTAGCGACCACCCACGAAGGGGTGGGCGGCCTGATGCAGATGGCGGAGTTTGCCGATATCGACTTCGTCTTCGACGCCACCAGCGCCGGGGCGCACGTCAAAAACGATGCCGCGCTGCGCGAAGCGAAGCCGGGGATCCGCGTCATCGACCTGACGCCGGCGGCGATTGGCCCATACTGCGTGCCGGTGGTCAACCTCGCGGCCAACCTCCACCAGGGCAACGTCAATATGGTGACCTGCGGCGGCCAGGCGACCATCCCGATGGTCGCCGCGGTTTCGCGGGTGGCGAAAGTGCATTATGCAGAGATCGTGGCCTCCATCGCCAGTCAATCCGCCGGGCCGGGCACGCGGGCGAATATCGACGAATTCACCGAAACCACCTCGCAGGCGATTGAAAAAGTCGGCGGCGCGGGCAAGGGCAAGGCGATTATCGTGCTCAACCCGGCGGAGCCGCCGCTAATGATGCGCGATACCGTGTATGTGCTGAGCGAGATGGCGTCCCAGGAGGCGATTGCCGCCTCGATCGCCGAGATGGCGGCGGCGGTGCAGGCTTACGTGCCAGGCTACCGGCTGAAGCAGCAGGTGCAGTTTGAGGTTATCCCCGAGGATAATCCGGTCAACCTCCCCGGCGTGGGCCGTTTTTCCGGCCTGAAAACCGCGGTTTACCTCGAAGTGGAAGGGGCGGCGCACTATCTGCCGGCGTACGCCGGCAACCTCGATATTATGACCTCGGCGGCGCTGGCGACGGCGGAGCAAATGGCCGGGGCAATGAACAGCGCGGCGGGAGCGACAGCATGAACGGTAAAAAACTCTACATTTCGGATGTGACGCTGCGCGATGGTATGCACGCTATTCGTCACCAGTATTCCCTGGCGCAGGTGCAGCAGATTGCCGGCGCGCTGGATAAGGCGGGGGTGGACTCCATCGAAGTGGCCCACGGCGATGGGCTGCAGGGATCCAGCTTCAACTACGGCTTTGGCGCCCACAGTGATATCGCCTGGATTGAAGCGGCGGCGGCGGTGGTCAGCCAGGCGAAAATCGCCACCTTGCTGCTGCCGGGCATCGGCACGCTGCACGACCTGAAAGCCGCGTATCAGGCCGGGGCGCGGGTGGTGCGGGTCGCCACCCACTGCAGCGAAGCGGACGTCGCGGCGCAGCATATTGCCTTTGCCCGCGAGCTGGGGATGGACACCGTCGGTTTTCTGATGATGAGCCATATGATCTCCCCGCAGGCGCTGGCGCAGCAGGCGCTGAAGATGGAATCCTATGGGGCGACCTGCATCTACGTGGTGGATTCCGGCGGGGCGATGAACATGAACGACATTCGCGACCGCTTCCGCGCGCTGAAGGCGGTGCTGAAGCCGGAGACCGCCACCGGGATGCATGCCCACCATAACCTGAGCCTCGGGGTGGCCAACTCTATCGCCGCGGTGGAAGAGGGCTGCGATCGCATAGACGCCAGCCTGGCCGGGATGGGGGCGGGGGCGGGCAATGCGCCGCTGGAGGTGTTTATTGCCGCCGCCGACAAGCTCGGCTGGCAACATGGCACCGATCTCTATGCGCTGATGAACGCCGCCGACGAGCTGGTGCGGCCGCTGCAGGACCGCCCGGTGCGCGTCGACCGCGAAACGCTGGCGCTGGGCTACGCCGGGGTCTACTCCAGCTTCCTGCGCCACAGCGAAGCGGCGGCGGCGCGCTATGGCCTCAGCGCGGTGGATATTCTCGTCGAGCTGGGCAAACGGCGGATGGTCGGCGGCCAGGAGGATATGATCGTCGACGTCGCGCTGGATCTGCTTAACCGCCAAAAATAACAACGCGCGGCTGACCACGCATCAGCCGCCCATCACCTGATCCGCTTGTCCGGCTATCGCCAAGGTACCCTATGACCAAGATAACGACCGCAAACTCCTCGCGCCTGATGGTCACCATCGGGCTCTGTTTTATGGTGGCCCTGATGGAGGGGCTGGATCTGCAGGCGGCGGGGATCGCCGCCGTCGGCATGGCGCAGGCCTTTGCGCTGGATAAAATGCAGATGGGCTGGATCTTCAGCGCCGGGATCCTCGGCTTGCTGCCCGGCGCGCTGGTGGGCGGCATGCTGGCGGACCGCCACGGGCGCAAACGCATCCTGCTGAGCTCGGTGCTGTTGTTTGGCCTGTTCTCGCTGGCCACCGCGGTGGCCTGGAGCTTCCCGACGCTGCTGCTGGCGCGCCTGCTCACCGGCGTCGGGCTGGGGGCGGCATTGCCGAACCTGATTGCCTTAACCTCGGAAGCCGCTGGCCCACGCTTTCGCGGCCGGGCGGTGAGCCTGATGTACTGCGGCGTGCCCATTGGCGCCGCGCTGGCGGCGGCGCTGGGGTTCTCTGGCCTCGCCGCGGCCTGGCAGACCATCTTCTGGATTGGCGGCGTGGTCCCGCTGCTGCTGATCCCGCTGTTGATGCGCTGGCTGCCGGAGTCGCAGGCGTTTCAGCGCGAGGAGACCAGCGTGCCGCTGCGCACCCTGTTTGCCCCGGGGCATGCTGCCGCCACGCTGCTGCTGTGGCTGGGCTATTTCTTCACCCTGCTGGTGGTCTATATGCTCATCAACTGGCTGCCGATGCTGCTGGTGGGCCAGGGGTTCAGCGCCAGCCAGGCGGCGGGGGTGATGTTCTCTCTGCAGATCGGCGCCGCCTGCGGCACTTTGCTGCTGGGCGCGCTGATGGATAAGCTTACTCCGCTGCGCATGTCGCTGCTGATATACAGCGGCATTCTGGCATCGCTGCTGGCGCTGGGCAGTGCGTCGACGCTGAGCGGGATGCTGCTGGCGGGGTTTGTCGCCGGGCTGTTCGCCACCGGCGGCCAGAGCGTGCTCTACGCGCTGGCGCCGCTCTTCTATCCCGCGGCGATCCGCGCCACCGGGGTCGGCACCGCCGTGGCGGTGGGCCGCCTCGGGGCGATGAGCGGCCCTTTGCTGGCCGGCAAGATGCTGGCCCTCGGCACCGGCACCGTCGGGGTGATGGCAGCCTCAGCGCCGGGCATCGTGCTGGCCGGCGTGGCGGTATTCTGGCTGATGCATCGCCAGCAGCGCGCGGCCATGGTCTGATGCTGTCCGGCGGTCTGGCGGAAAAATGCCGGGCCGCCGCCTTGCCTCTCCGCGTGTCCTGGCCTAAGGTAAGACATCATTCCCTGTCGTTTATCGTCTCTATGGCTTACCGCTCCCGCTTGCTCGACGCTATCCCTGGCATCCGCCACGCGTTTCTCGATGTCCACGAAACCGCCGCTTTTCCCTATGCCGAATTGGCCCCGGTGAAGCTGGTCCATGGCAATGAGGTGCATCACTATCAGCAGCCGCTGCCGACGCGGCCGCACGCCGACGCGGTGTTTACCGCCGTGGCCGGGCAAAAGATGGGGGTGGTGACCGCCGACTGCCTGCCGATACTGATCGCCTCGCGCGACGGTCGCTTCGTCTGCAGCGTCCATGCCGGCTGGCAGGGGCTGGCCAGCGGCATTGTCGACAACAGTCTGGCGACTTTTCGCCAGCAGGGGGTGGCGCTGACCGATCTGGTCATCGCCGTGGGGCCGCATATTCACCCTTGCTGTTACGAAGTCTCCGCCGGATTTTATCAGCAACTGCTGGACCAGCCCGGCGGTGACCGGGTGGCCCGCCACCGCCAGCGGCTGTTCCATTCCCGTTCGGCCCCGGTCAGCGATCCGCTTAAAGCCGCCGCACGCGGCAGCGATAATCTGTGGTTTGATCTGCGCGCTTTCGCTGAAGCGATCTTCACAGAGGCGGGGGTGGCGCCGGCGAGCGTTGAATGGCTGGGGAGCTGCACCTATTGCACGCCGCAATCGCTGGGCTCCTACCGGCGCCGGACCCATTTTCCGGCGCCGAAGAGCTTTCAGTACTCGTGGATCATGCGTCAGGCCTGAGGCGCGCTGGCGTTAGATCACCCGAAAACCGTGGGTGCCGTCGCGGGCCAGCTGATCCACCAGGCCGTACTCCCACTCCAGATAGGCCTGCATGGCCTCTGCGGAATTATCGGTCCCTTCATAGGGACGGCGATAGCGGTCCCGGCGCTCGACGGCGAGGCCGTCGTCGCCATGGGCCAGCGGCAGACCGGCGGCGATCCACGCCAGCGTCCCGCCGCGCAATACCTGTACCGGCTTACCGGTTAAGGCCGCCACCTCGGGCACCGCGTAGCGGGCCAGCAGGCTGCTGCCGCAGGTCACCACGTAACGTTGCGCGGGAGGAAGCGCTTCCAGGGCCTGGCGCAGCTGCGAGCGCGTCAGCCACCACGCGCCGGGGATATGGCGGGCGACAAAGTTGGCGCTGGTGGTAAAATCGAGCACCACCGTCCCGGGCTCCTCCTGCTGTTGCGCCAGCTGCGCCGGGCTTATCTCCTCCGCCGGCGGGGCGGGGGGCACTTCGGCGGCCGGCACCCCGCGCTCGCTCAGCTGGCTGGCCGACAGCGCGCTCAGCCGCGCCGTCTCCCAGCCCATCTGCGCCAGCCACGAGCCGGTCATCGCCGCCCGGACGCCATCGTCATCCAGTAACACTATCCGCGCTCCCCGCACGCTGGCGAAGTGATCGGTCTCCTGCACCAGCTGGCCGCCTGGCGCGCTCAGGCTGCCAGGATAGTGGCCCGCCGCGTACTCCTCGGGGCTGCGGACATCAAACAGGAAGGTGGTGCGGTCGCTCTGCTGCCGCCAGCGTTGTAGCGTCGCTTCATCGATGACTGCCACCCCGGCCCGTTCGGCGAGATGCGCCGCCTCGGCGGCCCGGACGCCGGAGGCGCGGGCGGAGGGGTCGTATTGCCGCTGCTGCTGGTGCGCCAGCGTCTGACCGGCCAGCGTCCAGCCGATAGTGCCATTGCGCAGGGCATGGACCGGGTTCGGCACCCCGGCGTTGATCAGCGACTGGGTGCCGATGATGCTGCGGGTGCGTCCGGCGCAGTTGACGATGATCGGCGTCTGCGGGGAGGGCGTCAGGCTCTCCACCCGCAGGACCAGCTCGCCGCCGGGCACGCTGATGCTGCCGGGGATGCTCATGGTCTGGTACTCATCGAAGCGCCGGGCGTCGACGATCACCACCTCCTGCCGGCTGTCGATGAGCGCCTGAACCTCCTGGGCGCTGAGCGACGGCGTGTGACGCACGCTTTCCACCAGCTCGCCAAAAGCTTTACTGGCAGAGTTGACGTCCTGAAACAGCTCGCCGCCGCTGCGGCGCCAGCCGGCGAGACCCTCGGCCAGCAGGGCCACATCCTGATAGCCCCAGGTCCGCAGCCGTTCGACGGCGATCTCCGCCAGCCCTTCGCCGTTGTCGTAGACGGTGATCGGGGTGGTGAAGCGCGGTATCCGCCGGCGGACCTCCAGCTCCAGTTTGCTGAGCGGCAGATTGACGGCAAACAGTGGATGAGCGGTGGCGAAATCGGCCTCTTCACGGACGTCGATCAGCGCCAGTTCACGACGGTCGAGCAGCGCCTGACGGATCCCGGCGGCCTGGCGATAAGCGTAAGTGGACATAATGGTTATCCTTGGTGTTCGCGGGAGGAATCCCAGATATTGGGTAAATGGCGGTTGGAGTAGCCGGATATAAACGGTTTTTGCTGGCCTTCCGGGGTATACACTGCGCGCTTCACCGCGCCGATGTTGCCGCCGTAAACATGTATGCTGATGGAGACGCGATCCGCCAGCGCATTGCTGACGCGATGAATGTCGCCATCGTCAGCGGAGACTTTCTCCACCTGACCTGCCTGCAGAAGCGTGGCGGCGCCCAGCGCGCGCGGTATGCCATCGGCATCCAGCTTGTAGCGTTGATTTTCCTCCGCGCCGCGCAACATCCCAATGGCCCCCCACACCCGGTGGTCATGGATCGGCGTCGCCTGCCCCGGCCCCCAGACGAAGCTGACGATCGAGAAGCGCTCCCCGGAGTCGGCATGCAGCAGATACTGCTGGTAATGGTGTGGGTGCGGCAGGGTGTACTCTTCCGGCAGCCAGTCGTCGTGACGCACCAGCGCCGCCAGCCGCTGCGCCACGGCGTCAAGCAGCGGCGCGGTCGAGTGGTGTTCCCGGTGCAGACGGTCAACCTCATGAATAAAATGGCGTAATTTTTCCAGTCGTGGTGCAGTCATGTGCGCTTCCTGTCAGAGGGACTGGTCAAAACGCTAACAGAGGCGTTAATATTATTTAAATGCAATTTACGCATATATTAATATGCAAATTTCACATAAGGATCCTATGCGCATCGACGATATTGACGCTCTGCTGGCCACAGTGCAGTTTTCTTCCCTCAATCAGGCGGCGGATTATCTGGGGATCACCCAGTCGGCGATCACCCGGCGCCTGCAGCGTCTGGAGCAGGAGCTGAACGTCATGCTGTTAGCGCGTCAGACCCGCCCGCTGACCCTGACCGCCGCCGGTCAGCGGGTGTACGAGCAGTGCCTGAGCATTAAGCGCGAGACGAAAAAGCTCTACAGCCTGTTGGATCCGCAAGGCGAGCCGCGCGGCGCGCTGCGTCTCGGCGTACCGCAGAGTATCAGCGAGATCGCGCTGCCGGCGGCGCTGGCGGCGCTGAGCCAGCAGTTTCCCGCACTGTCCCCGCAGGTCACCTGCGGCTGGAGCGGAGAGCTGCAGCGCCGGCTGGAAAACGGCGAACTGGACGGCATGCTGGCGATGGGCCCCGCCCAGCAGACCCTCGCCGAGGGCTACAGCGGGCGTCTGCTGTGCCCCCTGGAGGTGGTGCCGATTGCCGCCCGGCGGCTGAATCTGCGGGCGTCGTCGCTGCGGGAGTGCGTCGAACAGGGCTGGATCCTTAACCCCGATGGCTGTGGCCTGCGCGCCGGGCTCATCCGCGAGCTGCAAAGCCAGGGCCTGCGCCTGAAGCTTAACGTCGAGAGCGCGGGCGCCCAGCTGCAGATGGCGCTGGTGGCGCAGGGACTGGGGCTGGGTCTGGTGCCGCGGGCGGCGCTGGCGGCCAGCCCGTGGCGGGACGAGATCGAGGTCGTCAACCTCAGCGATTTTCAGCCTGCGGTGTCGCTGTGGCTGATCCACGCTCAGTATCTGGCCAACCTGCAGTCGCCGCTGATCTTTTTCGCCAGCAAAGTGGTGCAGCAGCTGACAGTATCCGACTGAAAACACTACTCATTTTCTATTAATGCAAGCCTTGCATATTAAGATATGATAAAAATGCATTTTGTTCATTAACACACTCTGTATAGGGTAATGACCAGCGCCGCCGTCGCGGCCACTCCATTACCCTGACGCAAGGAGTTGTTCATGAGCATTCAGTTTCTTGGCATGATTGGCCACCGCCTCTCTTCCGAAACGATTGCCCCGGTGGGGCCGATCTTTGACCGCGACTATATTGTTCGCTTCGCGCAAACCCATGAAGCCGCCGGGTTCGATCGCCTGCTGGTGGGGCACTGGTCCGATCAACCCGACGGCTTTCTGGTAACCGCCCTGGCCGGACTGTCGACGCAGAAAATTCAGTACCTGCTGGCCCATCGCCCCGGTTTTGTATCGCCGACCCTCGCCGCGCGCAAATTCGCCACCCTTGAGCATCTGCTGGGGGGCCGGCTGGCGGTGCATATCATCAGCGGCGGCAATGACGCCGAGCAGCGCCGGGACGGCGATTACCTCGACCACGACCAGCGCTATGCCCGCACCGACGCCTTCCTCGACGTGGTGCGCCAGGTGTGGACCAGCGAGCAGCCTGTCGATATTCACAACGAGTTTTATCAGGCCGAACAGGCCTGGTCAGCTATTCGTCCGCTGCAAAAGCCGCATCTTCCCATCTACTTCGGCGGTTCGTCGGCAGCGGCCATCGCCGTCGCCGGCAAACACGCCGACGTCTTCGCCCTGTGGGGCGAGTCGCTGGCGCAAACCGGCGAGACCATCCAGCGCGTGCGCGCCGAAGCGGCGAAACACCAGCGTGACATCGGTTTCAGCGTCTCGTTCCGGCCGATTATCGCCGACAGCGAAGCCGAGGCCTGGGAGAAAGCCGAGCATATCCTGCATGTCGCCACCGAGCAGGCGGCGCAGCGCGGGGGCGGTTTCAAGGCCAAACCGGACAGCATCGGCGCCCAGCGGCTGCGGGCCACCGCCGCGCAGGGCAGAGTGGTGGACAAACGCCTGTGGACCGGCATCGCCCAGCTGGTGGGCGGCGGGCATAACTCTACCGCCCTGGTGGGCACCCCGGAGCAGGTGGCCGATGCGCTGCTCGATTACTACGACCTCGGGGTGCGCAACTTCCTGATCCGCGGATTCGACCCGCTGAACGATGCGGCAGACTACGGCCGGGCGCTGTTGCCGATCGCTCGTGAAAAAGCCGCGCGGCGTGCGGCGGCGGAGCGCGCATCGTGATCCATCCTGAGCGCGACGACTGGGCGCAGCAGCTGACGGCGGTACGCCAACAGATGGCGGAGCAGGCGGCCAGCCTCGACGCCAGCGGCGACTTTCCCTGGCGCAATATCGACCACCTGCGCGCGGGGGGCTGGTTAAGCCTCGCCGTGCCGCGTGCTTACGGCGGCGCGGGCGCCAGCCTGGCCCAGCTGCAGCAGGCCATCGCCGCCATCGCCTGGGGTGAGCCGGCGACGGCGCTGATCGTCTGCATGCAGTATCTGCACCATTTGCGGCTGGCGGAAAACGACGCCTGGCACGCGCCGCTGCGCCAGCAGGTTTTTCACGACGCCGTCGAACGCGGTGGCCTGATCAACAGCCTGCGCGTTGAGCCGGAGCTGGGTTCCCCGGCGCGGGGCGGCCTGCCGGACACCGTGGCGAGCCGCTGCGCGGACGGCTGGGACATCAACGGTCATAAAATCTATACCACCGGCATTGAAGGGCTACGCTGGCTGGCGGTATGGGCGAGAAGCGATGATAACCCGCCGCGGGTGGGCACCTGGCTGGTGCCTGGCGACAGCGCCGGGATTAGCGTGGTGAAAAGCTGGGATCACGCCGGGATGCGGGCCACCGGCAGCCATGAGGTGATTTTTCGCCACGTGCGGGTGGCGGCAGAGAACGCGGTGGATGTCTGGCCTGTCGATGCGCCACCCTCTGCCCAGGCGGAACCGTTGCGCCTGTTCGCCAACCGGCAGACGGCGCTGCTGGCGGCGATCTATGACAGCATCGCCCGCGCCGCTCACCACTGGCTGGTGAGGTGGCTGACGGGGCGGGTGCCCGCGGGCCTCGGCCATCCGCTTTCCCGCCTGCCGCGGGTGCAGGAGAAGGTCGGGCAGATCGCCGGGCTGCTGCTGGTGAACCGCAGCCTGCTGGAGCAGGCCGCCGCGCTGCGCTTTTCCGCCATCGAGGCCAATCTGGCGAAAGTCACTATTACCGACAACGCCATTCAGGCGGTGAATATCGCGCTCGAGCTGACCGGCAATCATGGCCTCAGCCGACAGAACCCGCTGGAACGCCACTACCGCAATGTGCTCTGCGGCCGGGTGCATACCCCGCAGAGCGACAGCGCCTGGCTGGCAGCCGGCCACTTCGTCTTTCAATCACAAGGATAATCACGATGCGTCTATCATTCTCAGGCCGGGTGGCGGCAGCGCTGATGCTGCTGGCGCTGGGCGGTTACGCGACGGCGCAGGAGCGGCTTACCCTGCGCATTGCCGATCAAAAAGGCGGCATGCGTTCGCAGCTGGAGGCGGCCAACGCCCTGCAAAACCTCCCCTATGACATTAAGTGGGCCGAGTTCCCGGCCGCCGCGCCGCTGGCGGAAGCCCTTAACGCGGGCGCCGTGGACGCGGGGATCATCGGCGATGCGCCGCTGCTCTTCGCCCTGGCTAACGGCGCGCCGGTGAAAGCGATTGCCGTGGACAAAAGCAACCCGGCGGGGACCGCAGTGCTGGTTTCCCCCGGCAGCGCGATAAAAACCGCCGCCGGGTTAAAAGGCAAGCGCATTGCCACCGGCAAAGGGTCGATTGGTCATTTCGTGGCGCTGAAAGCGCTCGAGCAGGCGGGCATCTCGCCGAAGGAGGTGCAGTGGGTGTTCCTCGGCCCGGTGGACGCCAAAGTGGCGCTGCTTAACGGTTCGGTGGACGCCTGGGCGACCTGGGAACCCTACACCACCCAGATGGTGAAGACCAACGAGGGGCAGATCCTGGTGAGCGGCAAAGGGCTGCTGCCGGGGAATACCTTCCTTGCGGCAACGGATTCCGCGCTTAACGATCCGCAAAAGCGCGCCGCGCTGCAGGATTATCTCCAGCGCCTGGCCGGCGCCGAGCGCTGGGCCTACGCCAATCTCGACAGCTACGGCAAAACGCTGGGGGAGATCATCCGCTTCCCGGCCGAGATCGCCCGCGCGCAGTTTGCCAACCGCCAGTCGCAGTGGCAGCCGCTGGCAGAGGAAACCGTGACCCAGCAGCAGGCGACGGCGGACTTTTATCTCGCCAACGGCCTGATCCGCACCCGGCTGGACGTGAAGCCGACCTTTGACCCCAGCTTTAGCGTGCCCGCCGCGGCGGCCCACGCGGAGGTGACGCCATGAGCCGATCCGCTTTTTCCCGCCGCCGTTTTTTACAGCTCAGCGGCGGCCTGGCGCTGGCCGGGGTCTCTCTGCCGCTGTGGGCTCACGATATGGCGGAGATGGCCAGCGGCGATGCCCATCCGGCGCTGCGCCTGCCAGAGCCCTACAAGATCAAGCTGGCGATCAATAAAAGTGCGGTATGCCTCGCGCCGGTCGCCGTCGCCGAGCAGCAGAAGATTTTCAGTAAATATAACCTCGACGTTGAGTTTGTTAACTTCGGTAACTCCACCGATGTGCTGCTGGAGGCGATCGCCACCGGCAAGGCCGACGCCGGGGTGGGGATGGCGCTGCGCTGGCTGAAGGCGCTGGAGCAGGGCTTTGACGTCAAGCTCACCGCCGGGACCCACGGCGGCTGTCTTAACCTGCTGACGGCCAAAGACTCGCCGTTCGGCGGCCTCGAGAGCCTGAAGGGACAAACCATCGGCGTCACCGACATGGCCGGGCCGGATAAAAACTTCTTCGCCATTCTGCTTAAGCGCCACGGTATCGACCCGATCAGCGACGTGCAGTGGAAAGTCTACCCGGCGGATCTGCTCAGCGTGGCGCTGGACAAACGCGAAATCGCCGCCATCAGCGGCAGCGAGCCGTTCAGCTATCGGCTGCTGGAGACCGGCAAGTATCAGCTTGTCGCCAGCAATATGACCGGAGATTATGCCAACCTCAGCTGCTGCGTGCTGGGGGTGAGCGGGAGCCTGGCGCGGGACCATAAACCGGCCGCCGCGGCGCTCACTCAGGCGATCCTTGAAGCGCACAGCTATGCCGCAGAACACCCGGAAAGCGTGGCGCAATCCTTCCTTGCCCATGCGCTCAATACCAATGAAGCGGAGGTGAGCGGCATTCTGCACGGGCAGGGGCACGGCCACCACGCGGTGGGTGAGGCGTTCGTGAAAGAGCTGACGCAGTACGCGGTCGACCTGCAGCGGGTGCAGGTGATCAAACCGGGCACCGATCCCCATCAGTTTGCGGAGAGTATCTATGCCAACGTCTTCGCTTGAGCAGGCTCTGGCGCGCCCCACCGGCCGCGCGCCGCTGTGGGGAGAAGGGCTGCTGGCCGCCGCGCTGTGGCTGCTGGGCGGTCTGTTTACTCTGACCTGGCCCGATGCCGGGCGGCGCTGGCCGTTTAGCGAGGGCTGGGCGCTGGCGCAGTTCACCTTCGGCGGCGGCTTGCTGCTGCTGGCGCTGAGCTATCGCTACTGGCGAGCGCGCGGCGCGCGCGTGCGGCATGCCGGCAAGTGGCTGGCGCTGCTGCCGGTGCTGTTCGCTGCCTGGGAAGGGCTGACCGCCAAGAGCGGCGTGCTGCCGGTGCCGTTTTTCGCGCCGCCGCAGGCGCTGATCGAGGTGCTGCATGATGACTGGCCGCGTCTGCTCGACAGCCTGTTGCACTCCCTGGGGCTGCTGGGGCTCGGCGTGCTGCTCGGCACCAGCAGCGGGTTCATCACCGGTCTGGCCATTGGCTGGTCGCAACGGATTGGCTACTGGGTCCATCCGGTGTTACGCCTGCTGGGGCCGGTGCCGTCTACCGCGCTGCTGCCGCTGTGCCTGTTTATTTTTCCGTCAAGCTTCGGCGCCAGTGTGTTTTTGATTGCGCTGAGCACCTGGTTCCCGGTTACGGTGCTGACCTGGTCCGGGGTCATTGGCATTGACAAGGCATGGTACGACGTGGCGCGGACCCTCGGCGCCAGCCAGCGTTTCCTGATCCTGCGGGTGGCGATCCCCGCCGCGCTGCCGAACGTCTTTGTCGGCCTGTTTATGGGGCTTGGCGCGTCGTTTTCGGTGCTGATTGTGGCTGAAATGGTCGGGGTGAAGTCGGGGATCGGCTTTTACCTCCAGTGGGCCCAGGGCTGGGCGGCCTATCCCAATATGTACGCCGCGCTGCTGGTGATGGCCTTGCTGTGCTCCGGCCTGATTAGCGGATTATTTATGCTGCGCGATAAGCTGCTGAGCTGGCAGCGGGGAGGGATGCAATGGTAACCGCGACGTCAGGTTCGCAGACGATAGCGCGCGGCGCGGCGGTATCGATAAGCCATCTTCATCACGCGTTTACGCTCGGCAAACAGGCGGTGCCGGTGCTGGAGAATATCAGCCTGCAGCTGCGGCCGGGGGAAAGCGTGGCGCTGCTGGGTCCTTCCGGCTGCGGTAAATCCACCCTGCTGCGGCTGCTGGCCGGGCTGGAAGCGCCGCAGAGCGGACAGATGCAGTTCGACGGCGCGCCGCTCGGCGCTCCGGGGCCGGAGCGCATACTGGTGTTTCAGGATCCGACGCTCTATCCGTGGCTGACGGTGCGGCAGAACGTACTGCTGGGCCCGCAGGCGCAGGGCAAAAGGGGGCTGGAAGCAAAGGCCGACGCGCTGATTGACCGCATCGGGCTGCAGGCCTTCAGCGAGGCGTGGCCGCGGCAGCTGTCAGGGGGGATGGCGCAGCGCGCCGCGCTGGCGCGCGCGTTGTTGAACGAGCCGCGCCTGCTGCTGCTCGACGAACCGCTGGGCAAGCTGGACTCGCTGACCCGCATCAGTATGCAGCGGGAGCTGATCGCCCTCTGGCAGCAGCAGGGTTATACCAGCCTGCTGGTGACCCACGATATCGAAGAGGCGCTGCTGCTGTGCGAGCGGGTGCTGGTGATGTCGCCGCGTCCGGGGCGGATTATCGCCGAGTTCGCCTTGCCGCTGGCCTTTCCCCGCCATCGCGATAACCCGCAGCTGCTGCAGCATCGTCAGGATATATTGCGCATCCTCGGCCAGGAGGAGGACTGGTAAGCTGAACGCAATGCCCGGTGGCGGCTGCGCCTTACCGGGCCTACGAACTCCACAGGAAGGGGAAGGACCGCAGGCCATGCTGTTGTAGGCCGGTGCAAGCGCAGCGCCGCCCGGCAATGGGCATCCGGCGCCGGGCGCCTGTTTTGTCCGATGGCGGCTGCGCCTTACCGGGCCTACGAACTCGAGGGGAAGGTCCGTAGGCCGGTGCAAGCGCAGCGCCGCCCGGCAATCGACATCCGTTGCCAGGGTAAGGGTTAAAAATCCATCTTCACCGTGAACTGCACCTCACGCGGATCGCCAATCTGGTTACCGAGGTTATTGGTGCCGATGGAAGAGGTGTAATAGGTCTTATCAAACAGGTTCTTCACGTTCACCTGCAGCGTCACCGGATACTGCAGCTTCATCTTATAGGCGGCGAACACGTCTGCCACCGCATAGCCCGGCAGATAATAATCCGCGCCGTTGGTGCCGGAGCGCTTGCTGACCGCATGGCCGCCGCCGCCGACCGTCAGGGTGTTGCTGTTGTAGACGTTATGAATGTCATAGGTCAGGAACAGCGAACCGGTGTGCTTCGGTACGTTCGGCAGCGGTTTCCCGGCGTAATCCGGATCTTCCAGCACTTTGGCGTCGGTATAGCCGTAGCTGGCAATCATGCTGAGGTTATCGGTAATTGACCCGGCCAGATCCACCTCCACCCCCTGGGAACGCACCTTGCCCGCGGTTTTCGCCACCGTCTCATCACCAATACTCTCGGTGTACAGCACGTTGCGCTTATGGATATCAAACAGCGCGATATTGGCGGTAATGCCCTCCAGCAGGTCGAATTTGGCGCCCACTTCGTAGGCGGTGGACTCTTCCGGCGGCAGCTCGCCGATATAGCTGGCGATCGACGACTGCGGCATAAACGACTGGGCGACGTTGGCGAACAGCGACACGTTCGGCCTCACTTTGTAGACCAGGCCGGCTTTCGGCGTCCATTTCTCATCGCGGCTGTCGGTATTGACGTTAAACGGTCGGCCTTTACCGGCGTACTGGGTGTAATACTGGTAGCGCACGCCGGCGACGGCGATCCAGTTGTCGGTGAGGTACAGCGCGTCCTGCACGTAAGCGGCATAGCTCTCCTGCTGGATCCGCTGATCGCTATCGGACGCGGAGACGGTATTGCAGGTGTCCAGGGTGCCGTAGACCGGATGATAGATGTTAAAGCCTTTCACGTTCTTGCAGCGCAGCATATCGGTGCGCAGCAGATCGTAATTCTCATAGGCGACGCCGGTCAGCAGTTCGTTATAAAAGCCGCCCACCACCACGTTGCCCTGCAGGTCGGCGCGGGTCGAGTGCATCTTCTGCGTGGAGCCATGGGTACCGTCAACCCGGCGGGTGAGGTTGCCGGTCGCCGAGTCATAGGCCATCACCCGCGCCTGGTTATCGTTATAGTGATCCTGGCTGTAGCTGTAATCGAAGCGCGCGGTCCAGGCGTCGTTAAGGCGATACTCGGCGTTGAGCTGGGCGAGGTCGGAATAGCCATCGGTAATATTAAAGGCTTCATCGAAGCGGGTTTTGCGATCGACGTTCACCGCATGCCCGGTATTGAGATCGAAGATAGTGCCGCGGTCGAAGGGGGCGCTGTAGTCGCGGTGCGAATAGGACGCGGTCACCGTCGCCCGGTCGCCAAACCAGGTCAGGGAAGGGGCGATAAAGCGGCTTTTGTTTTTACCAAAGTTGCGCCAGTAATCCTCATTCTGATATTCGCCGATCAGCCGGTACGCCAGATTCGTGCCTTCGATGGGGCCGGTGACGTCGACGCTGCCGGTGCCGCCGCCAAAGCTGGTGGAGGTCCCGGAAACCGAACCGGAGAACTGCCGCTCAGGCCGTTTGGTAATGACGTTGATCAGCCCGCCGGGGTCGAGAATACCGTACAGCGTCGAGGCGGGTCCCTTCAGGACTTCCACCCGTTCGGTGGCGGCGTTAAAGCTGCGCGGCAGCACGGTGCGCAGGCCGTTGGTCATGATCGAGCCGTCGCGGTTAGCGCCGAAGCCGCGGCGGGTAAAAGCGTCCTGGGTGCCGCCAAGGGTGTTGGTCTGCACCACGTTGGCCACGTTATACAGCGCCTCATCGAGCGAGGTGGCGTGCTGATCTTCGAGAACCCGATCGCTGACGGTATTCACCACCTGCGGAATATCCAGCAGCGGCATTGAGGTCAACGTCGCGGTAGAGGAGCTGAGCGGTTGATAGCCGCTGGTGGCGCTCTGCCGGGCGTCGTTGGCCACCACGGTGATGGTCTCTTCCGCATCGTTGTTATCTTTCGCCGCGTGATTTTCCGCGGCCATTAATCCCGGTGAGGCCAAAAAAAGAAGCGAAAAAAGCGCCCGCCCTTGCAACGAGGTGACGGCGACATGGGGTTGAGTCATTATCTTTTTCTCGTGAACGAATCTGCCTTTGCGGTCAGATAAAGCCAATAAAATCATTGCCCTGAATAATAAAAACACGTGGTTTAGCGTCTGAATGCGCCTTTATATGTGTAATTGAGAATCATTCAACCATGAAGGAATGTAGTAGTAAACGTTATGCAAGATAAAATTTCAGCGGCGAGGAACAGGACGTTTTAAACGCCTCCAGTAGGGAGCGTTATGCAGTTATCTCTTTGATATTGTTTTATTTAAATTATGTTGTGTTGGCGCAGCCTCGCTGTAGTCAGCGTCTCCGCAGGAAGACGATGGCGACTATTGACTACTACATTCATCCCCGTCATGATCAAAAGAGAATGAGATTTATTTTGATTTGACTGCAGAATGTCCAGCCATCGCCTGGAACGCTGCGGCGCAGGAGCGAGTTATGCCACAGCGGGTGACACCTGCAGAGCAGGGGATCGTACTGGATGCCCTGTCAGCCGGCTACGGCCAGACCCTGATCGTTGACGACATCAACCTGACCATCCCCAGCGGCAAAATGACGGTGCTGGCAGGGGCGAACGGCTCCGGCAAATCAACGCTGTTGTCGACTATCGCCAGGATGCTGAAGCCGCTCGGCGGCTGCGTGCGTCTGGACGGGCAAGCCATTCATCAGATGCCGACGAAGGCCGTCTCGCGCCAGCTCGGGATCCTGCCGCAATCGCCGCTGACCCCGGAAGGGTTAACGGTTTTCGAGCTGGTCTCGCGTGGGCGCTATCCGTGGCAGGGTCTGATGCGCCAGTGGTCAGACGCCGATGAGCTGGCGGTGGAGGAGGCGCTGCGCTTAACGGGCACCCGCGAGTTCGCTCATCTGCCGGTGGACAGCCTCTCCGGCGGCCAGCGTCAGCGCTGCTGGATCGCCATGGCGCTGGCCCAGCAAACGGCCACCATTCTGCTCGATGAGCCGACCACCTGGCTCGATCTGCGCTATCAGGTCGATATCCTCGAGCTGCTCCAGACCCTGACCCGCGAACATGGCCGCACGGTGGTGACGGTGCTCCATGACCTCAACTTTGCCGTGAACTACGCCGATCTGCTGGTGTTTCTCAAACAGGGGCGCATCGCCGGTACGATTAGCGACAACGAAGTCTGTAGCCCTGAGCTGATTAAACGCGTGTTTGACGTTGACGTGCAGATGTCGATTAACCCGCAAACCGGCAAACCCTTCTTTATGCCGTTTCGCGCCCGCCAGGCGGCGGCGCAATGAGCGTGACTATCCTGCTTTCCGCGCGGCGGCGCGCCCGTCCCCGACTGGCGCTGCTCCTGCTTACGCTGCTGCTTATCGCCGGTTCGCTGGTGCATCTTGGCCTGGGCGCCCGCTGGATCGCCCCGCAGACGGTGCTGCAGGCGCTGCTGGAGTACAATCCGCGCAATTTCGAGCAGCGGATTATCGTCGAACTGCGCCTGGTGCGGCTGGCGGCGGCGCTGCTGACCGGCGCGGCGCTCGGCGTCGCCGGGCTGCTGCTGCAGACGGTGATCCGCAACCCGCTGGGCGAGCCGCATATCCTCGGCCTTAACGCCGGCGCGTCGCTGGCAGTGGTGGCGACCTCCGCGCTGGGGTTCTCTCTCGGCGCTTTCCCCGCCGCGCGGCCGCTGACCGCCGCCTGCGGCGCGGCACTGCTGTTCGGCGGGGTGATGGTGCTGGCCTCTGCCGGTCGCGGCGGAGCGACGCCGCTGCGCATCACGCTGTGCGGGGTAGCGCTGTCGGCGTTTGCGTCGGCGGTGACGGCGGCGATATTAATTCTCGATGAACAAACGCTGCTGGCGATGCGCACCTGGCTGGCGGGCGATCTGGCCGGGCTGAACTGGAGCACGCTGTGGACGGCGCTGGTCCCGGCGCTGATCGGCCTTGGCGTCGCGCTGTTCCTTGCCCCGCGCCTTAACGTGCTGGCTCTGGGGGATAAGGTGGCGCTGGGCCTCGGCGTGAACCTCGTCCAGACGCGGCTGCTGGGCCTGCTGGCGATTGCGCTGCTCTGCGGCGCGGCGGTGGCGGTGGCCGGACCGATCGGCTTCGTCGGGCTGGTGGTGCCGCACGTGGTGCGCCGTCTGGTGACGGAAGATATCCGCCTGGCGCTGCCCCTGGCGGCGCCGGTAGGGGCGCTGGTGCTGCTCCTGGCAGATATCGCCGCCCGGACGCTGGTCGCGCCGCAGGAGCTGGCCACCGGGGCGATGACCGCCCTGGTGGGCGCACCGCTGTTTATCTTTATCGCCGCGAGGTTTTTTAAATGACGCGCGCCGTTCACCGGGCCGGTTTTCGGCCGCTGCTTTTCGCTTCCCGCCAGCTGCTGCTGCGCCCGGCGGCGCTGAAAATTGCCGCCTTTATGCTGCTGATGCTGCTGGCGCTCGGGCTGTACAGCCTCAGCCGCGGCAGCTATCCGCTGCCCGCATCGACGCTGGCGCAGGCCCTGCTGGCGCCACAGGAGATTGGCGAGCAGCCGCGCTTTATTCTGTTTGATATTCGCCTGCCGCGGATCCTGATGGCGCTGCTGTGCGGGGCCATGCTGGGGCTGGCCGGCGCGGCGATGCAGAGTATCACCCGCAACGGGCTGGCCGACCCGGGGCTGATCGGCGTTAAAGAGGGGGCCAGCATCGTGGTCCTGGCGCTGGTGCTGTTTTTCCCGGCGGTAGGCCTGGTCTGGCGGCCGCTGGCGGGGATGGTCGGTGGCGTGGCGGTGGCCCTGCTGGTCCTGACGCTGGCCCGCGACTGCTCGCGGCCGCGCTTTATTTTAATTGGCATCGGCGTCTCCTGGACCCTGGCGGCGGCGGTCGGCATCTTTATGACCACCGCCGACGTACGCGACGTGCAGACGGCGATGATCTGGCTGGCGGGCAGCCTGCAGGCCGCCACCTGGCCGCTGCTGGCGGTGGCCTTTTGCTGGGCGCTGCCCGGGGCCATCATCCTGTTCTGTACCGCCCGGGCGGCGGACGCGGCGCTGCTGGGCGACCGAACCGCCATCGGCCTCGGGGTGCGTCTGCAGCAGTTGACTCTGCTGCGCTTTTTCGCCCCGGTGCTGCTGACCTCGGCCAGCGTCTCCTGCGTCGGCAGCCTGGGCTTTGTGGGCCTGATGGCGCCGCATATGGCGCGTTTCGTGCTGCGCGGCGGCCAGGTCTCGCTGCTGAGCGGCAGCGCCCTGATTGGCGCCTTGCTGGTGCTGGCGACCGATACCCTTGGCCGGTTGGCGTTTGCGCCGCTGCAGATCCCGGCGGGGATTGTGATTGCCCTGGTGGGCTGCCCGTTCTTTGTTGTCTTGCTCTGGCGTCGCCGTGATGCCCTTTAATCAGGAAGGTATTATGCGTTGGTTCGTCTCATTGCTGCTGTTGCTGACGGGGGCCGTCAGCGCCGCCGACCCACATACTCAAACTTTTACCGATGATTTAGGCCGCACGGTCACCGTCCCGCTGCATCCGCAGCGCATTGTTTCGATGCACGATCTCGATATTACTATTCCGCTGATTGAGCTCGGGGTACCACCGATCGCCAGCCACGGCCGCACGCGCCCGGACGGCAGCCACTATCTGCGCTCCAGCGCCCAGCTCACCGGTGTCGATTTCGATAACAGCGATATCCGCTTTATTGGCACCGCCGATATCGATCTGGAAGCGGTGGCTGCCGTCAGGCCGGATCTGATCATCACCGAGCCCAGTCGCCACGTGTCGGTGGAGCAGCTGGAGAAGATTGCCCCGACGGTGAGTATCGACCATTTACAGGGCAGCGCCCCGGAGATTTACCGCAAGCTGGCCCAGCTGACCAGCACCCAGCCGCGGCTGGCGATCCTTGAGCGTCGCTATCAGGAACAAATCAAGCAGCTGAAAGCGATGGTCAACCCTTCTCAGTACACCGTCTCGGTGATCCAGGCGAACAATGGCAAGGTCACGGTGCATCATTCGTATCATGCCCTGGGCCGGGTGCTGCGCGACGCCGGGTTCCGCTTTCCGCCGCTGATTGAGCGGATCCCCGACGGCCAGCGCATTGACGTCAGCGCGGAACAGCTGCCGGAGCTGGACGCCGATTTTGTCTTCGCCACCTGGCGGTCGGATACCGGCGGCAAGCCGCAGGATGAGCTGCAGGCGATGGAAGCGGTGATGCCCGGCTGGTGCGACTTTATGCGCGCCTGCCGCACCGGGCACTATATTTTGCTGCCGCGGGAGGAGGTGATCTCCAACTCCTACGCCGCGCTCTCCCTGATGGTGGCCCAGGTGCAGTCGCATATTGCCGGCAGGCCGCTCCCGGCGGAGGCCAAATGAAAAGCGCGATAAAAAAAGAGAAGGGGCGGGTCGACCTGTTCGGCGAACGCTATCGCGCCCGGGCGCATCAGCTCTCTCCCCGACTGCGGGCCGTGGTCAGCTATATCAACGACAACCGCGAGGTGGTGCTGGAGCAGACGGCGATGGAGATCGCCGCTGCGACCCAGACCTCCGACGCCACGGTGGTGCGCGCCATCCAGGCGCTGGGCTTCGCCGGGCTGCGCGAGCTTAAGCAGACCATGGAGCGCTGGTTCGGCACCTCGGTCACCTCGGCGGAAAAGATGCGCTCCACGGTCACCGCGCTCTCCAGCGACGTCAATTCCAGTATTGATTTTGTGCTGGAAGGCCATCAACGGGTTTGCGAGATCCTGTCGCGGGCCGACAACCGCGCGGCGGTGGCTCAGGCGGTGGCATTGCTCAGCGACGCACGCCAGGTGGGGATCTTCGGTATCGGCGCCTCGGGGATCCTCGCCGAATACACCGCCCGGCTGTTCAGCCGCATTGGCCTGCCGGCGTATGTGATGAACCGCACGGGTTTCAGCCTCGCCGAGCAGCTCATCGGCCTGCAGCGCGGCGATGTGCTGATCATGATGGGGCAAAAATCGCCCCATCGTGAGGGGATGACCACCCTGCGCGAGGCGAAGCGCTTGGGTATTCCGACCATCCTGCTGACCCAGGCGGTGGACTCGCGCTTCAGCCAGGAGGCGCAGGTGGTGATTGACGTCCCGCGCGGCGGGGACAGTAGCCGGATGCCGCTGCACGGCACGGTGCTGGTGTGTCTGGAGATGATTGTTCTGTCGGTGGCCTCCACCACGCCACAAAAAACGGTGAAATCCCTGAAGCGAATCAACGACCTGCACCGGGCCATTGGTAAATCCGGCGGTAAACGCGGCAGTTGATAAGATAATTCACCAGCGGGAAGGTTTCCGGTTGCATATAAAAGTCAGTGTGTGTATTTTTATGCAAAATAAATGCATAAAAAGGAAATCTCATGGTCAAGAATTTGCTCAAAGCGTGTTTCATGATGGCCGCGCTGACGGCAGCCGGACAGGCGGCTGCGGAAACCTATACCGTCGGCTCCGGCGGCACCTACCGGCCGTTTGAATTTGAAAACAGCCAGAAACAGCTGGAAGGTTTCGACATCGACATCATTAAAGCCATCGCCAAAGCCGAAGGCTTTGACGTCAAGCTGGTCAATACCCCATGGGAAGGCATCTTCGCCACGCTGAACACCGGCGACCGCGACATCATCATCTCCGGGATCACCATCACCGATAAACGCAAACAGATGGTCGATTTCTCCGCGCCGTACTTCCCGGCCGAGCAGTCGATCGTCGTCGCCCAGGACTCGAAGGTGGATTCGCTGGCGGCCCTGAAAAACGAGAAGGTCGGGGTGGTGAACTCCAGCACCGGCGATATCGTGGTTTCTGAGGTGCTGGGCAAGAACAGCACGGCGATCAAGCGCTTCGACAATACCCCGCTGATGCTCCAGGAACTGTTCGAGGACGGCGTCAGCGCCGCGGTGGGTGACGTCGGGGTGGTGAAGTACTACATCAAACAGCACCCGGAGAAGCAGTTCAAGCTGGTGCCGGATGCCAAATTCGAACGTCAATATTTCGGTATCGCGGTGGCGAAAGGCAACAGCGAACTGCTGGGCAAAATCAACGCCGGTCTGCAGAAGATCGTTGCCGACGGGACTTACGCCAAAATCTATAAAACCTGGTTCGACGACAACGTGCCGACGCTGCCAGCGCAATAAGCCACCTTTTTCAGTGACCACGGCTATCGCCCAGGCGATAGCCGTATTTTTTAGGGAAGGACTATGACGGGATTCCGTTGGGAGATCATCGAGGAGTACGGCCCGCTGTTTGTGGACGGCGCCCTGATGACGATTAAATGTACCATTATCTGCGTGATCCTCGGGACGCTGTGGGGGTTAACCCTCGGTCTCGGACGGATGGCGAAGGCCGAGCACGGGCCGTGGAAATATATTCTCCGCTACCTGGTGCAGTTTCCGGTGCGCTTTTACGTTAGCGCCTTCCGCGGTACGCCGCTGTTCGTGCAGATCATGGTGGTGCACTTTGCTCTGGTGCCGCTATTTATCAACCCGCGCGACGGCCTGCTGGTGACCAGCGGCC
Organism: Klebsiella sp. 7-CIP_Kleb.; assembly: GCF_050378655.1. Lineage (NCBI taxonomy): Bacteria > Pseudomonadati > Pseudomonadota > Gammaproteobacteria > Enterobacterales > Enterobacteriaceae > Klebsiella > Klebsiella sp. 7-CIP_Kleb. The sequence continues at coordinate 698,187 of NZ_JBNRLJ010000001.1, read as the reverse complement.
TGATGAGCGCCGACTTTGCCCGCGAGCTGCGCGCCAGCTACGGGGCGTTCCTCTCCTGCATCGTGGCGATCACCCTTAACGCCGGGGCCTATGTGTCGGAGATTTTCCGCGCCGGCATCCAGTCGATCGACAAAGGGCAGATGGAGGCCTCCCGCGCGCTGGGCATGCCGTGGTGGAAAACCATGCGCAAGGTGATCCTGCCCCAGGCGTTTCGCCGCATTCTGCCGCCGCTGGGCAACAACGCCATCGCCATTGTTAAGGACTCGTCGCTGGCCTCGGCAATTGGCCTGGCCGATCTGGCCTACGCCGCGCGAACCGTCTCCGGCGCCTACGCCACCTACTGGGAACCCTACCTGACCATCTCCCTGGTCTACTGGGTGATCACCTTCCTGCTGGCGCAGCTGGTTAACCGTCTGGAAAAGAGGTTTGGCAAAAGTGATTCACATTAATAATTTACATAAGCGCTTCGGCGACAGCCACGTGCTGCGCGGCATCAGCTGCGATATTAAACCGCAGGAAGTGGTGTGCATCATCGGCCCGTCCGGCTCGGGGAAAAGTACCTTCCTGCGCTGTATGAACGCCCTTGAGACGGTCAGCGAAGGCGAGGTGGTGGTCAACGGCTTTGCCGCTCACGACCGCACTACCGACCTCAACAAGATGCGCGAAAGCGTTGGCATGGTGTTCCAGCGCTTTAACCTGTTCCCGCATATGACGGTGCTGGAAAACCTGATTATGGCGCCGATGAATCTGCGCAATATGCCGCGCCAGCAGGCGGTCGACCTGGCGGAAGCCTTGCTGGCGAAGGTGGGCTTAAGCGATAAGCGCGACGCCTGGCCCTCGAGCCTGTCCGGCGGCCAGCAGCAGCGGGTAGCCATCGCCCGCGCGCTGGCGATGAAGCCGTCGATTATGCTGTTTGATGAGCCCACTTCGGCGCTGGATCCGGAGCTGGTGGGCGACGTGCTGGAGGTAATGAAAAACCTCGCCAGCGAGGGGATGACCATGGTGATCGTGACACACGAAATGGGCTTTGCCCGCGAAGTGGCCGACCGGGTGATCTTCATCGACCAGGGCGTGATTCAGGAAGAGGGCAAGCCGGGGCAGATCTTTAGCGCGCCGAGCAACCCACGCACCGCCGCGTTCCTCAGCAAGGTGCTGTAAACCGAGCGGGCTGGCGCCAGGCCAGCCCGCTGAGTGTTGTCAAATATATTGATGATGTTTTTCATCATCAGTATAAACATTGACTGAACTCATATATCCCGCGATAACCCCTTTGTTAATCTCCGGGTATCGCTTTGGGCTTCTCCAGGAATATAACGTTGGAAATCTTTTTTTAACCCACTGAAAAATAGCGACTAACTATTTTTCATACGCCAAAAATCATGGTCCGTTAATGACGGACTCGGTTTCGTATGGGTTAAAAAAGGTACGTTATGACAGTTACATGGACGGTCACGCCCGTGGGGTATCAGCACATTGCCAAACGCTGCCCCGCCTGCAATGTAAAACGCGACTTCGCACCTTCCGGCGCCATCCGGGTGAATTCGCAAAAGAAGCTGCTGGATATCTGGAGCATCTATAAATGCACGCACTGCGATTACACGTGGAATATCGCCCTGTTTTCCAGGCTGCACGTCAGCAAGATAAACCGTAAACTGCTTCAGCGCCTGAGGCAGAACGATGCAGCTATGGTTCACTATTATGCCGCTGACCTCGCGACGCTGAAGCGCAACCGCGCCGAGCCGTCGGGGCAACCTGATTTTCGTATTCATGAGCAATGGTCGGTGACGCTGATGGCGTGCCCGCGGATAACGGTGCGCGTCAGAGTCAGTCAGCCATTTCGCATCAGCCTGCTATCAATACTGAAAAAACAGCTCAAGCTGAGTACGGCTGAAATCCGGTGGTTGGTCGCGACAGGGCATATCGAGGGTATTCCACTAAAACAGCTCAAGACGAAAAAGCTGAAGGCGATGGAATATCATTTTCAGCTGGCGGCGGAAACGCTGTATGCGCGACGCCGGATTACGTTATCACTTCGCGGTAGATAACTCGTCGGGGAGAGAAGTCGTAGCGCTTTAACCGCGGTTTTTCGTGATTCTCAATGAAATCAGGACGACGAAGTCGGCCGTCCTGAATGACGCATTACTGCCTGAAAAAGGCACTTCCGCAGCAGCCATTCAAGCTGCCGACGCATAATAAACAAACGCCAGCTTATTGCCGTCGGGATCGCGGACGTAGGCGCTGTGAAAGCCGTTGCCATATTGTGGGCGATGACCGGGAGCGCCTTCGTCACGTCCGCCGAGTTGCAGGGCGAGGGCATGCAGTTCCGCAATATGTTCGACGGAGCGGGCGTTAAGCGCCACCATCGTTCCATTACCCACCCCGGCAGGCTGCAGGTCAAAAGGAACGCCCACGCACAGCCCACAGGTGTGGTTGCCATTGAAGGTGCCCCAGGACGCCCCCTGTTCGTTACGACCGGCTTTGACGTGTCCCAGCAGCGCCATTAACGGGTCATAGAACTTGATGGCGCGTGGCAGGTCATTGGTTCCCAACATGATGTATGAAAACATAGTGTCCTCCTGTTGCGGGCAAAAAGGTGTCTTTCGCCCGCTTACTGCGTGAAGCTGATCGCAACAGACCCGGCGCTGCGCTCAGCCTCGCCATGGTAGACCGCCTCAATATTATTCCCCTGCGGATCCAGCACAAAAGCGGCATAGTATCCAGGATGATAATGTCGTTCGCCAGGCGCGCCGTTATCGCGGCCGCCATGGGTCCGCGCCGCATGGTAAAAAGCGTCCACCCTATCACGATCTCTGGCCTGGAACGCCAGGTGGTGGCGTCCTGTCAGTTTCCCGGCAGCCTCCGGGCTGTGGCGTGAGGCCACCACCAGTTCGTCGGCCAGCAAGTAGTCATTAGCGGTGGTAATAACCGGGATCTCCAGCGCCGACAGTACGGCAGTATAGAAGTCTTTGCTTGCCTCAAAGTCTTCGACAACCAGCAGGATATGAGCGATCAATCTGCCACGATGTAACGTCATGCTTTCCATGGAATTTCCTCTCGGCAGGGGGCCGGCAATGGTTATAGCAGTGAGCCAGCAAGAACAGGATTCCCTCAGGTAAGGGCCATAAAAAAAGGGCTGGCGCCAGGCCAGCCCGTCAGGACTACTGCGCGGACTCCGTCGCTTCGTCCATGTCGTCTTCCTGCTCGCTGGCGAGCAGGGTTTTCTCGTTTTTGCACAGACACTGGATCAGCAGGAACAGCACGCCGCTGGCCACCAGGGTGGCGATCAGGCCATCGTAGCCGGTGATGCCGATCAGCATGCCGCTGACTACCGGCCCGGCGACGCTGCCGGCGGACCAGAAAAAGCCGAACAGGGCGTTAATCATAATCAGCTTCTGTCCGCTGAAGGTTTTCCCCGCCCGTACCAGCGACAGGGTATAAAGCGCCCCCGCCGCGGCGCCCAGCAGCAGGCAAATGGCCATCAGCTGAATGCGCGAACCGAGCATCAGCGGCAGGGCCAGCAGCGACAGGCTGAAAACCACCGCGCAGGCCAGATGCACGCGGCGAATGCCGACCCGGTCGGCCAGCCAGCCGAGCGGGGTCTGGAACATCGCATCCCCGGTAAGTACCACGGTCACCAGCAGCACCGCCATTCCTTCATTAAGCCCTTTATCCATACCGTACAGTGGCAGCAGGGCGAGGATGCTGGCGTCGAAGAAAGCGAAGCAGAAGACCCCGGAGGCCAGTACCGGCAGGAAGGCGCCGAGGCTGCGCCAGCTGGCGCGCTCCCCAAGGCTTTCGCGGGTGCCGGTGGGCAGATGGCGCAGCATCAGCAGGCAGACGGCGGTGACCGCGACGATCGCCATCAGCGCCGAGGCCTGCCAGGCGGGGCCGACGGAGATCAGCAGCGGCCCGGCCAGCTGGCAGCCGGTAAAGGCCGAGGCGTAGATACCGGTGAGGGTGGCGCGCTGGTTGCCTGCCGCGCCGCCGGTGATCCAGCTTTCACCGAGGACGATAATGACCCCGGAGGCCAGGCCGGTCAGCAGGCGCGGCAGCAGAAGCAGCGTCATATCGGTGGTCATGCATGAGGCGATGGTCGCCAGCGCCAGCAGGATCAAACTGCCGCTCAGCAGCACGCCCATCTCAACGCGCCGGCACAGCGCAGGAGAGAGGAAAGAGGAGATCATCATGCCGGCGGGCGGCAGGGCGGCCAGCAGGCCGACATACAGCGGCGCGATCTGCTGCTGCGCCAGCTCAAGACTGATTAACGGCACCGTATAGCCGGTGATAAATCCCACGAGCGACGCGGCCATGATCATCGCCAGCGTGGGAGCAAGACGATTCTGGTCTGGGTTAAACATTTTATTTCCGATGACGGAGAGGTCAGTAGTGGATCCTTCGGCAAATTGCCGTCCTGAGCTGCATAATAATTAATCGCCTGGCCGTTGTCACCGTTGAAATCACTACCAAAAAAGGACCGCCGGGCGACGGCAGGCCTGTACGCCGCGCCGCCGCCGCATTTCGTGACGTTGTCAGCGTGTTAACGACAGGATATAACGGAGGGAGCGGCAGCGAACCGACGCCGGTGAGCGACGGGTAAAAACGCAACGCATGACCAAATTATTCAGCATTACGCTATGCAGGAAAGGAGTAATACATGGCCGTATCGCCGTCACTGATCGCCGAAGCCACAGGCTGGCGACGTGAGTTTCACGCCGCGCCTGAGCTCGGATATCAGGAGCAGGAGACCTCGCGCCGCGTCGCCGAGCTGCTGGCATCGTTTGGCCTGCAGGTTCATCGCGGGCTGGCCGGCACCGGCGTCGTGGCGACGCTGGAAAACGGCCCCGGGCCGGTCATCGGCCTGCGCGCCGATATGGACGCCCTGCCGATCACCGAGCTGGGGAGCGTCAGTTACCGTTCGCGCCGCGCCGGGGTCATGCACGCCTGCGGCCACGATGGCCACACCGCGATGCTGCTGGCGGCCGCCGCCCATCTGGCGCAGACCCGTCAGTTCAGCGGCACCGTCCACTTTGTTTTCCAGCCAGCGGAAGAGAACCTCGGCGGCGCGCGCAAAATGGTGGAAGAGGGGTTATTCGAACGCTTCCCGATGGATGCGATTTACGCGCTGCATAACTGGCCGGGGATCCCGCTTGGCGAAGTGGCGCTCAGCGATGGCGCGATGATGGCCTCCCTCGACGCCTTCGAGATCACCCTGCGCGGCAAAAGCTGCCATGCGGCGATGCCGGAGAGCGGGGCCGATCCGATCGTCGCTGCGGCGCAGCTGATTATGGCGCTGCAGACCATTCCTTCCCGCCGCCTGTCGCCACAGGATTCGGCGGTGGTCAGCATCACCCAGATAAACGGCGGCGAGGCGATCAACGTCCTGCCGGACACCGTGGTGCTGCGCGGCACCTTCCGCTGCCTGAGCAATCGCGTTCGCGCCCGCGTGCGGGAGCTTATCGAAAGCTATGTGGCGACCCAGCCGCAGGTGTCCGATGTGCAGGGCGAGATTAGCTGGTTTCCGGGGTATCCGGTGACCAAAAACCATGCGCCCCAGGCGCAGCTGCTGCGCGAGGTGGCGGTCGCCACCCTTGGCGCGGAGGCGGTGCGCTGGAACCAGGCGCCGTCGATGGCCTCAGAGGATTTCGCCTGCATGCTGGAGGCCTGTCCGGGGGCCTATTTCTGGATCGGCACCGATGGCGAAACGCCGTCGAAGCCGCTGCATAACGCCAGCTATGACTTTAACGATGCGCTGATTAGCCACGGGGTGGCGATGTGGGTGGCGCTGGTGGAGAAACAGCTGCCGGCGGCGTAACCCACCGGCAGCGGCAGCAGGGAGCGCGCGCTCCCTGAGGTCAGACGTCGGCGGCGGCTTTCAGTCGCGCCTTCATGTCGCTGTAGGCCGTCCAGGCATAGCGCTCCGCCCACTGCTGGTCGGCTATCGCTTCCACTTTCACCGCACAGTATTTGGTTTCCGGCGTTTTGGAGATCGGATCGAGGTTATCCTGGGTCAGCTCATTGCAGGCGCCCACCCACCACTGATAGGTCATATAGACCGCGCCCGGGTTGATGCGATCGCTGAGGTCGGCGCGGGTGATGACTTTCCCGCGTCGGGAGCTGACCCACACCAGCTGTTTGTCAGCGATCCCCAGCCGTTGCGCATCCACCGGATTTATCTGCACCCGTCCCGGCTCGTCGGCCAGCGACTGCAGCGCGGCGCAGTTGCCGGTCATCGAGCGGCAGGAGTAGTGCCCCACCTCCCGCACCGTGCAGAGCACCAGCGGCCATTCATCATCCGGACGCTCCGCCGGCGCGCGCCAGGCGGTGGCGAACAGCTGCCCTTTACCCGATGGGGTGTCGAAGCGGTTGTCTTTATACAGCCACGGCGTGCCGGGGTGGTCGAGGGTCGGGCACGGCCACTGAACATGGCCCATATCGCCCATTTTCTCCCAGGTCACGCCGTAGAAAAGCGGGCAGAGCTCGCGCATCTCGTCCCAGATCTGCTGGTTGTTCTCATAGTGCATCGGATAGCCCATTTCGCTGGCCAGCAGACTGATGATCTCCCAGTCGCGCTTCACATTCCCCGCCGGAGGGATTGCCTGTTCAAACCGCTGAAACCCGCGGTCGGCGCAGGTGAAGACGCCACCGTGCTCGCCCCAGGAGGTGGCCGGCAGCAGGACATCGGCAATCTCCGCCGTTTTGGTCATGAAGATATCCTGCACCACCACGAAGTCCAGCGCCTCGATGCCTTTGCGCACCAGGCCGAGGTCGGCTTCGGTCTGCAGCGGATCTTCGCCCATGATGTAGTAGGCTTTGATCTCGCCGGTCAGCGCTTTATGCGGCACTTCGGTGATGCGGGTGCCGACCTGGTCATCCATTTGCGCCGGGTCGATCCCCCAGGCGGCGGCGAATTTGGCCCGCACGGCGGGGTCGGTGACCTCCTGATAGCCGGGGAACAGGTTCGGCAGCACGCCCATATCGCAGGCGCCCTGCACATTGTTTTGCCCACGAACCGGGCCCACACCGACGTTCGCCCGCCCCAGGTTGCCGGTGAGCAGCGCCAGGCTTGCCAGGCCGCGCACCACGTCCACCGCCTGGCCAAACTGGGTGACCCCCATGCCCCACATAATGGTGGCGGAAGGGGCGGCGGCAAACATGCGCATCGCCTCGCGAATTGCCTGCGCGCTGACCCCGACAATCGCTTCCACTGCTTCCGGGGCGTAATCCTTCACCGCCTCGCGGTAGGCGTCCAGCCCTTCGGTGTAGCGTTCGACATAGGCTTTGTTGTACAGCTCCTCCTCCAGCAGGACATAGCCGAAGGCGTTCACCAGCGCCATATTGCTGCCGTTGTTGAGCTGCAGATGACGGTCGGCTATGCGTGCGGTTTCAATGCGTCGCGGATCGCAGACGATGATTTTGGCGCCGTTGTCCCGGGCCTTGATTACCCGGCGGGCGACGATGGGATGGGAGTCGGCGCAGTTGTAGCCAAAGACCAGCAGGCACTTCGAGTTTTCGATGTCGCTTATCGAATTGCTCATCGCCCCGTTGCCCAGCGCCTGCTGTAGCCCGGCGACGGAAGGGCCGTGGCAGACGCGGGCGCAGCAGTCGACGTTATTGGTGTTCAGCACCGCGCGAGCGAACTTTTGCATCACATAGTTGGTTTCGTTGCCGGTGCCGCGCGAGGAGCCGGTGGTCATGATGGCGCGCGGGCCATGCTTCTCTTTGATCTCCCTGAGCTTGCTGGCGGTATAGCGAATCGCCTCCTGCCAGCTGACCGGCGTAAAGGCGCCGCCTTTCTGGTAGCGGATCATTGGTTGTTTAAGACGGGGCGTCAGGAGCTGCGTGTCGTTCAGAAAATCCCAGCCGTAATAGCCTTTCAGGCACAGCTGGTTCTGGTTGGTGACGCCGTCGGCGGCTTCCGCGCGAATGATTTTATTGTTGTCGACAACCAGTTTAAGTTTGCAACCCGCCCCGCAGTAGGGGCACACGCTCGTGATTTTTTTCATCAGTAACAGACCTGTTAACAGTGAACAGAGGATCGCTGTCGCGCCGGGCCCGACGGGCAACGATCGCGGTATCGCCTGGTGGTGATGCGGACGCAGGCCCGCTGCGCTATGCAGGTCTCGTGCCAGATTTTAATGTGTTGATTTGTAATGAAAAACTTCAGATGGATGATGACGGGAGCGTGACCTCGTCACTAATGACGATGACGCAGAGCGCCGACGTCAGACGCTCTGCGGGGGAAAACGCCGCTACGCGAGAGGGCGGCAGCGGGTGATATGCGACTCGCTCAGGCCGACGTCGCGTGCGGCGGCGCAGATTGCCTGCCAGCTGCCCGCATCCAGCGGGATCCCCTCGGCCAGGCGCGCTTCGCGGTTGGCGGCTTCCCATTCGCCGGGGGCCAGCACCGGGGCATCGGGATCGTGCGGCGACTGTTTACACCATGCGATAAAGGCCTCCGTCTGCGCCTGGCTGTCCGGGGCATCGAACGCGTCCGGGCGCAGGATCACGGTGGTCATGCAGTTAAAGATGGCGTCGACGCTGGTCTGCAGGCTTTCCTGATGGGTGGTTTGCCCCCCGGAGAGCGCGCCGCCGAGCACTTCACACAGCGTCGCCAGGGCATAGCCTTTGTGCTGGGCGAAGGTGAGCAGGGCGCCCAGCGGCGAGGTTTGCATCACCGCCGGATCGGTGGTGGGCAACCCCTCGGCGTCGATCAGGCAGCCGGGGGCCACGGCTTCCCCTTTGTGCCAGGCGACGCGGGTTTTTCCAAAGGCGATGGCGCTGGTGGCGTAGTCCAGCAGCAGCGGCGGATGGCCCTCTCGCGGAAACACCACGCACAGGGGGTTGGTGCCGAAGCGACTGTCTTTTCCGCGGAACGGAGCGACCATCGGGTCGCCGATTACGCTGACGAAGTGAATGGAGATCAGTCCGGCGGCGGCGCACTGCTCGGCCCAGTAGCCGATGCGCCCGACGTGATGCGCATTGCGCAGGGCGATAGCCGCCATGCCGTGCTGCTTCGCCTTTTCGATACCTAACTGCATCGCTTCGTGGGCGACTACCTGGCCGAAGCCGGCGTTGCCGTCGAGGGTGACCACGGCGCCGGCATCTTTGGTGACCGTGGCGTGGCGGTTGAGCTGCAGAAAACCGCCGGCATGGGATTTCACATAGCTTGGGATCATCCCGACGCCATGGGAGTCATGCCCGGCCAGGTTGGCGGCGATCAGGTGGTCGGCGACCAGCGTCGCTTCTTCTGAGCGGCTGCCGAGATGGGTAAACAGTGAGACGACAAACTGATGCAGATCCGTCGCCAGAAAGCGGTGTCCTGTTGGCACTGATTCTCTCCTGTAGTCTGTTGTTATTTTGTTATGTTTGCCGTTTTATGCTGCGCCGCCCGGCGCAGAAGATCAAGGGCGGGGGCTCCGGGCGTCACGCCACTGCGCCAGCGTCTGCGTTATACGCCAGACGATAAAAAACCGGTCCGCGATCGCGTTTTAATTAACGTCATAAACACCACATTTTTAAATTCTGCCACTGTCACAAAAGCCAGAAAAAAGCCAGCCCCGGCGTTGCAAGGGCAGCTGATACCACTATATGTTAAATTTGTGTTTGTTAATTGATTATTAAAGGTTGGTATCATGTATAAGAAAATAAGTGGTTTAGTGGTTTCACTGACGGCCGTTTTCGCCTGTGCCGCCTGGGCGGAGGTGCCTGCGGGCTATCCGGCGGATTATCAAAAAACGGTTGATGCCGCCGTCAAAGAGGGCAAGGTGGTGATCTATTCCACAACCGATACCAAAGCCGCCGGGCCGTTAATTAAAGGATTCGAAGCGCAATATCCGGGCGTCAAAGTCGAATATAACGACATGAACAGCACCGAGCTGTATAACCGCTATATCAGCGAGCAGGCCGCCGGGGGCGGCAGCGGGGACGTGGTGTGGAGCTCATCGATGGATACGGCGCTGAAATTAGCCACCGAATACGCGGAACAATATGCCTCGCCGGAGGTGAAGCAATTGCCCGACTGGGCGGTGTGGCAGCAGAAAGCCTATGGCACCACCTACGAGCCGGTGGTATTTATCTATAACAAACGGCTGATCCCGCAGAATGAGGTTCCGGATTCGCATACCGCGCTGGCAAAATTGATCGCCAGCCAGGCCGATAAATTTAAAGGCAAAGTCACCACCTACGATATCGAAAAATCGGGCCTCGGCTTTATGCTGGCGGTGCAGGACAGCCAGGCCGACGCGAACTATTTTACCGACCTGGCGAATATCGCCAAAGGCGGCCTGACGGTGCAGTCTTCCACCGGCACGATGATGGAGCGCGTCTCCTCTGGCGAAAACCTGATCGGCTATAACATCCTTGGCTCCTATGCGGAAGCGCGGGCGAAAAACGATCCCTCTTTAGGCATTGCCTATCCGAAAGATTACGTGCTGGTGCTCTCCCGCGTCTCGTTTATTAGCCAGGAGAGCGAACATCCCAATGCGGCAAAATTGTGGCTGGACTATGTCCTGTCGGAAAAAGGCCAGCAGATCCTCGCCAGTCAGGCGGATATTCCCTCTATTCGTCGCGATATTGAAGGCAAAAATGATATCGACGGCATGACCGCGCTGCTGGGCAAAGCGTTAAAACCGATCCCGGTCAACGAAACGCTGCTGGATTATTTACAGCCGCAAAAACGTCTGCAGTTTATTAAACAATGGCGCAGCGCCGCCGCGAAATAATCCTCCCCCGGGGCATCGCCGATGCCCCCTTATTCACACCCGGCGGGTTTATTCACCTGACCAAAGGGATGAACCATGAATGTATTACGCAGAAAGTGGCAGGGGCTGCCGCGCGGCGTGGTGGTGTGCATCACGGCGCTGGTGATTTATGTCCCGCTGTTATTTATTGTGGTGCAGAGTTTTCTCTCCGCGCCGTTCTTTTCCCGCTCCAAATCCTGGAGCCTGGAAGCGTTCGCCTTTATTTTTACCGACCCGGATTTTTATCTGGCGTTAAGGTCAGGCTTTATTCTGGCCTTTGGTCTGGTGATTATCGCCATTCCACTGGGCGGTATTTTGGCCTTTCTGATGGTACGCACCGATTTACCCGGCCGGCGGTTCATTGAGCCGCTGATCCTGGTGCCGATCTTCGTCTCGCCGATGGTGCTGGGCTTTGGCTACGTGGTGGCCGCCGGGCCGGTAGGCTTCTTTTCCCAGTGGGCGCAGCAGCTGATCGGCTTTGTGCCGTGGAATATCTACTCGATGTTCAGCATTGTGGTCATCGCCGGCTTAACCCACGTGCCGCACGCCTATCTTTATATCTCTTCGGCGCTGCGCAGCGTCGGTTCCGACGTGGAAGAGGCGGCGCGCACCGTCGGCGCCACGCCGCTGCAGGTGATGACCTCGGTGAGTCTGCCGATGGTGCGGCCGTCCATCCTTTACGCCTGCGTGCTGCTCTTCTTCCTCGGTCTGGAGGTTTTCGGTCTGATGCTGGTGCTGGGCGACCCCGAGGGCAACATGGTGCTGGCGACCTATCTCTATAAGCTGACCAACAAGCTCGGCACCCCCTCCTACCATCTGATGGCGGCGGTGGCGGTGGTGCTGATCTGCATCACCATCCCGCTGGTGATGCTCCAGCGGCGGCTGATGCGCACCGCCAACCGCTTTGTCACCATGAAGGGCAAGGCGTCGCAGGCGCGGGCGCTGCCGCTGGGCAAATGGCGCTGGGTGGCCGGGGCGGTGGTGGTGGCCTGGCTGACGGTGACCATCGGTGTGCCGCTGCTCGGCGTGGCGCTGCGCGCCTTTATCTCCAACTGGGGCGTCGGCGTGTCGCTGTGGGATGAGCTGTCGCTGACGACGTTCCACAATATCTGGCAGCAGCCCAACCTGCTGCGGGCGATCGTCAACTCGATGGCTATCGGCATCGTCGGCGGCGCGCTGGCGGTGATCTGCTATCTGTTTGTCGGTATCGCCATGCACCGCAAAGCGGACAACGTCACCCGCTTTCTTGACTACAGCGTGCTGGTCCCGCGCGCGGTGCCGGGGCTGCTGGCCGGTCTGGCCTTTCTGTGGGTGTTCCTGTTTGTGCCGATGTGGCTCGATCAGTCGCTGAAGCACGGCTGGCTCTCGGCGCTGCCGGTGGCCGACTGGCTGCGGGAGCACCTTATCGTGCAGCTGCGCGCGCTGCGCAACACCATCTTCAGCGTCTGGTTGGCCTACACCGTGGTATGGATGGCTTATGGCCTGCGGCTCATCTCTTCGACGCTGCTGCAGGTGGGCCCGGAGCTGGAGGAGGCGGCGCGCAGCACCGGCGCCTCGCGGGGGCAGATCACCCGCCACGTCACCGTCCCGCTGTCGCGCTATGGGCTGATTGGCTCCTGGCTGCTGATGTTCCTGATCTTTGAGCGCGAATATTCCACCGGCGTCTATCTGCTGTCGCCGGGTACCGAAACCATCGGCTCGATGCTGGTGTCGCTGTGGGCGGCGGGGGCCATCGATATCGTCGCGGCGCTCTCCTTTATCAATATTCTGCTGGTGGTGATTGGCCTTGGCATCGCCCTGCGCTTTGGAGTGAAATTACATGATTGAGTTATCGGTAGAAAATCTGCATCTCACCTATGGCGACAACCCGGTGCTGAAAGGGGTGTCGATGACGCTCGGCCGGGGAGAGGTGGTGTCGTTGCTGGGGCCGTCGGGAAGCGGCAAAACCACGCTACTGCGGGCGGTGGCCGGGCTGGAAAAACCGACGAGCGGACGGATCGTCATCGGCAACCGCACGGTGTACGACGGCACGCCGCGCAGCGAGATCCCGGCCGAAGAGCGTAACCTCGGGCTGGTGTTCCAGTCCTATGCCCTGTGGCCGCACAAAACGGTGTTCGACAACGTGGCCTATCCGCTGAAGCTGCGTAAAGTGGCCGCCGGGGAGATAAAAGAGCGGGTGCAGCGCGTGCTGGATCAGCTGGGGCTCGGGCACCTTGGCAACCGCCATCCGCACCAGCTCTCCGGCGGCCAGCAGCAGCGGGTGGCCATCGGCCGGGCGCTGGTCTACAACCCGCCGGTGATCCTGCTGGATGAGCCGCTCTCCAACCTTGACGCCAAGCTGCGCGAAGAGGCGCGGGTGTTTCTGCGCGAGCTGATCGTCAAGCTGGGCCTGTCGGCGCTGATGGTCACCCACGATCAGAATGAGGCGATGGCCATCTCGGATCGTATTCTGCTGCTGAACAATGGTGTCATCGAGCAGCAGGGGACGCCGCAGGAGATGTATGGCAGCCCGGCGACGCTGTTCGCCGCCGAGTTTATGGGCAGCAATAACCGCCTGCACGGCAAGGTAATGGCGCTGGAGAACGGCAGGGCGCGGATCGAAGGCGCCAGCTGGAGCCTGTGGGGGCGAGCGGGCGAGGGGGTTAGCGTCGGCGAGCCGGCGACGGCGGTGATCCGCGTCGAGCGCCTGCGTCTGGACGGCGCGGCGCAGGATAACAGTCTCCAGCTACCGCTGCTGACCAGCATGTACCTCGGCGACCGCTGGGAGTACCTGTTCCGCACCGAGGGCGACGATTTCCCGCTGCGCGCCTACGGAACGGCGCTGCGCGATGCCGAACACTGTCATCTGACGCTCCCGGCGGAGGATGTGTGGATTTTTCCGCAGCGGTAACCGCTGGTTAAGACGCCAGATGGCACACGGCTTCAATATTGTGCCCGTCTGGCGCAATCACAAAGGCGGCGTAATAACTGGCGTGGTAGTTTGGTCGTAACCCCGGTGCGCCGTTGTCCTTTCCTCCGGCGGCCAGCGCCGCCTGCCAGAAGGCGTCGACCTGTTCGCGGCTGTCGGCGCGAAAGGCGATATGCAGCGGCGCCGGTTTGTCCGCACTTTGATAGAGACACAAAGAGACATCGCCGCTGCCGGCCAGCTCTGCGCCGTAGGTCGGCTCGCCTTCGCCGACCAGCGTTACGCCAAGCGGGGCAAGGGCTTGTAAAAAGAACGCTTTGCTCGCGGCATAATCACTGACGCCGAATTTCACATGATCGAACATATCTTCTCTTCTCCTGTGGACGGGATATCGCCAGCCGAACGCGTTAGCCGGGAAATAGATGCAAAATAGTTAACAACGGTTATTAACTTTTTTAACAGCTCAAAATGTTTAATTATTCCTAATACGAGTATTTACAGACGTTTAATCTGCCATGTACCATAAACAAAAAATAACATTTGTGATACAAGTCACTCTTTTTTGGCGCATGGGTAAGCTCAGCGCGGTGTGAACGCCGCCGGTTTACCGCCTCAAGGTTATGGCAGCACCCTTCTCACGATGACATTCCGGTGAATTTCTCTCCGATTTCCCGCGTTTCGTTGAGAATCGTCTACTATCCAAACGATAACCCTATAAATGATATCGCCTCTGGCGATGTTTTATCCGACTTGCCGGGCCGGGCCAGACGCTAAGCGGTTTAAAAGCGCAATGGTATCGGTTCCAGCACGACATTCACTGGTTTTGTCAGCGACAAAAACAGTAATTTTCAATGACAGGAATGTGATGATGTCGAGCGAGAAAACTAACAATTCCAGGCGTGATTTCCTGGTGAAGTCGATGGCGCTGATCCCGACGGTGGTGATCGGCAGCGCGGGAGCAGGGGCCATTGGCGTGGCCACCAGCGCGACCGCGCAGGCGGCCCCCGCTTCAGAGCCAGCCTCCGGGAACACGGCGGCGGCCAGCGACTGGAAGCCGCAGTTCTTCAACGATCGTGAGTGGGCGTTTATCAACGCCGCCGTCGCGCGCCTGATCCCAGCGGATGAACTTGGCCCCGGCGCCAAAGAGGCCGGCGTGCCGGAGTTTATCGACCGCCAGCTCAATACCCCTTACGCCACCGGCTCCATCTGGTATATGCAGGGGCCCTTCAACCCCGACGTGCCGAAAGAGATGGGCTATCAGCTGCCGCTGGTGCCCAAACAGATCTATAACCTCGGGATCGCCGACGCCGAGGCGTGGTGTCAGGACAAGTATCACAAGACCTTCGCTGAACTGAGCAACGAGCAACAGGACGAGGCGCTCGGCCTGTGGGAATCCGGCAAAGCCGAGTTCAAACAGCTACCGGCCTCGCTGTTCTTCACCTATCTGCTACAGAACACCCGAGAAGGCTTCTTCAGCGACCCGATCCATGGCGGTAATAAAGGCATGGTCGGCTGGACGCTGATTAATTTTCCCGGCGCGCGCGCCGACTTTATGGACTGGGTTGAACGGGGCGAACGCTACCCCTTCCCGCCGGTATCAATTAATGGGGAGAGGGCGTAATCATGGCCACCGTATTGAAAAAAACCGATGTCGCGATCGTCGGCTTCGGCTGGGTTGGGGCGATCATGGCCAAAGAGCTGACCGAAGCCGGGCTCAACGTCGTGGCGCTGGAGCGCGGTCCGATGCGCGACACCTGGCCGGACGGCGCCTATCCGCAGGTGATTGATGAGCTGACCTACAACATCCGCCGCAAGCTGTTCCAGGATCTGTCGAAAAGCACCGTCACCATCCGCCATAACACCAGCCAGCAGGCGGTGCCGTATCGCCAGCTGGCGGCTTTCCTGCCGGGTACCGGCGTGGGTGGGGCCGGGCTGCACTGGTCCGGTGTCCATTTCCGCGTCGATCCCATCGAACTGCGGATGCGCAGCCACTATGAAGAGCGCTACGGCAAAAACTTCATTCCCCAGGATATGATCATCCAGGATTTCGGCGTCACCTACGACGAGCTGGAACCGTTCTTCGATAAAGCGGAGAAAGTGTTCGGCACCTCCGGGACTGCCTGGTCGATCAAGGGCAAGGTCGTCGGTAAAGGCCGCGGCGGCAACGCTTTCGCCCCGGACCGCTCAGACGACTTCCCGCTGCCGGCGCAGAAAAACACCTGGTCAGCGCAGCTGTTTGAAAAAGCGGCGCTCGAGGTGGGTTACCATCCCTACAACCTGCCGTCGGCCAACACCTCCGACTCCTATACCAACCCCTATGGCGCGCAGATGGGTCCGTGCAACTTCTGCGGTTTCTGCAGCGGCTACGCCTGCTACATGTACTCTAAAGCCTCGCCGAACGTGAACATCCTGCCGGCGCTGCGCCAGGAAAAACGCTTTGAGCTGCGGACCAACGCCAACGTGCTGAAGGTCAACCTGACCGACGACAAATCCCGCGCCACCGGCGTGACCTACGTCGACGGCCAGGGGCGCGAAATGGAGCAGCCGGCGGACCTGGTGATCATCGGCGCCTTCCAGTTCCATAACGTGCACCTGATGCTGCTCTCCGGGATCGGTAAACCGTACAATCCGGAGACCGGCGAAGGGGTGGTGGGGCGTAACTTCGCCTACCAGAACATGACCACCATCAAGGCCATTTTCGACAAAGACACTTATACCAACCCGTTTATCGGCGCGGGCGGCAACGGCGTCGGCGTCGACGACTTCAACGCCGACAACTTCGACCACGGCGCGGCCGGCTTTGTCGGCGGTTCGCCGTTCTGGGTCAACCAGGCCGGGACCAAGCCCATCTCCGGTTTCCCGGTACCGCCGGGCACCCCGGCGTGGGGCAGCAAGTGGAAAGCGGCGGTGGCCGATACCTACACCCATCACCTGTCGATGGATGCCCACGGCGCGCACCAGTCCTATCGGCAGAACTACCTCGATCTTGATCCGAACTACAAAAACGTCTTTGGCCAGCCGCTGCTGCGCATGACCTTCGACTGGCAGGAAAACGACATCAAGATGGCGCAGTTTATGTTCGATAAGATGGCGCCGATCGCCAAAGCGATGAAGCCGAAATATATCCTCGGCAGCCCGAAAAACGCCAACAGCCACTTTGATACCACCACCTACCAGACCACCCATATGAACGGCGGGGCGGTGATGGGGGAGGATCCGAAAACCAGCGCCGTTAACCGTTATCTGCAAAGCTGGGACGTGCATAACGTCTTCGTCATCGGCGCCTCCGCTTTCCCGCAGGGGCTGGGCTATAACCCAACCGGCACGGTGGCCGCGCTGGCCTACTGGTCAGCGAAGGCGATCCGCGAGCAGTATCTGAAAAATCCGGGTCCCCTGGTGCAGGCATAAAGGAAGGCAGATGATGAAAATGCAATGGTTATCGGCCCTGGTGCTTGGGGCATTGAGCTGCGCGGCCTTCGCCGAAGAGGCGCCTGTGGACAGCAATCTGATTAAGCAAGGGGAGTATCTGGCGCGGGCGGGGGACTGTGTCGCCTGCCACACCAACGGCAAAGCGGGCAAACCTTTCGCCGGCGGTCTGCCGATGGAGACGCCGATCGGCACCATCTACTCCACCAATATCACGCCGGATAAAGAACACGGCATTGGCGGGTACACCTTCGAAGAGTTCGACGACGCGGTGCGCAAGGGCGTGCGGAAAGACGGTTCCACGCTCTATCCGGCGATGCCTTATCCCTCGTTCGCACGGATCAGCGAAGCGGACATGCGCGCCATGTACGCCTACTTTATGCACGGCGTGGAGCCGGTGAATGTCGCCAACAAGGACACCGACATCCCGTGGCCGCTGTCGATGCGCTGGCCGCTGGCGTTCTGGCGCGGCATCTTCGCGCCGACGCCGAGCGACTTTGTCGCCAACCCGCAGGTTGACCCGGTGCTGGAGCGCGGCCGCTATCTGTTGGAAGGCCTGGGCCACTGCGGCGCCTGTCATACCCCGCGTAGCCTGACGATGCAGGAAAAAGCGCTCAGCGAAAGCGAAGGCGATGATTACCTGGCGGGCAGCAATGCGCCGATTGACGGCTGGGTTGCCTCCAGCCTGCGCGGCGAAAACCGCGACGGTCTGGGGACCTGGAGCGAAGCCGAGCTGGTCGAGTTCCTGAAAACCGGACGTAACGATAAATCGGTGGTCTTCGGCGGCATGAGCGATGTGGTGGAGCACAGTCTGCAGTATCTTTCTGATGACGACATCACCGCCATCGCCCGCTATCTGAAGTCGCTCCCGCCGCGCGGCGGCAAACAGACCCCAGCCCCGGTGGAAGACAGCGTGGCGAAAGATCTGTGGAAGGGTAACGACAGCAAAACCGGCGCCGCGCTGTACGTCGATAACTGCGCCGCCTGCCACCGCACCGACGGCGCAGGCTATAAACGCGCCTTCCCGTCGCTGAAGGGCAATCCGGTGGTGCAGACCGAAGATGCCACTTCGCTTATCCATATCGTTCTGACCGGGAGCACCACGCCGGCGGTGAAAGACGCGGTCTCCAACCTGACCATGCCGTCGTTCGGCTGGCGTCTGGACGACCACCAGGTGGCGGATGTGGTCAACTTCATCCGCACCAGCTGGGGCAACAACGCGCCGGCGGTCAGCGCCAGCGATGTGGCGAAGGTACGTAAGGAGACCGCGGCGCACGATGAGAAGGCGTTAGGCAACGCTGATATCTCGAAGCTGCCGGGGGCCGGACAGTAACCGTCAGGGTTGCGTCGCCCACGCGGCGCAACCCATACTTAGCCAGGACGTAAAATACTGTCTGAATCAAGGAGTTTGCCTTCATGCTGCATGCAGAGCGACTGACCTGCATCGTTGACGATCGACCGCTGTTTGCGGAGCTGACGCTGTCCCTTGCTGCCGGTGAGCTGCTGCAGGTCGCCGGTGATAACGGCGCGGGGAAAACCTCGCTGCTGCGGATCCTCTGCGGCCTGGCGCGCCCGGAAAGCGGCGGGGTGAGCTGGCAGGGCCAGCCGCTGGCGAAGGTCCGGGAGTCATTTCATCGTCAGCTGCTGTGGCTGGGCCATAAGCCCGGCGTCAACGCGGCGCTGACCGCCGATGAAAACCTGCGTTTCTTCTTTCCGGCCAGCCGCCTTCAGCAGCGGGAACGCGCCCTCGCCGCCGTCGGCCTGGCGGGCTATGAAGATCTCCCCTTGAGCCAGCTCTCCGCCGGGCAGCAGCGCCGGGTGGCGCTGACCCGCCTGTGGTTAACCGACGCGCCGCTGTGGATCCTCGATGAGCCGTTCACCGCCCTCGACGCCACGGCGATGGAAACCCTGACCCGACGCCTGGAGCAGCACGCCCGGCAGGGGGGAAGCGCGATCCTCACTACCCACCAGCCGCTGCGGCCGCTGCGCTGCCCGTTGTGCACCCTGCGCCTCGGCGGCGGCGACGGGAGGTGGCAATGATGCGGGCGCTGTTGGCCCGGGAACTGCGCCTGGCGTGGCGCAGCGGGGCGGAGATCCTCAATCCGCTCTGGTTCTTTCTGATCGTCATCACCCTGTTTCCGTTCGGCGTCGGCGCCGCGCCGCAGCTGCTGGCGCAGATTGCGCCGGGCGTGGTATGGGTCGCCGCGCTGCTGGCGGCGCTGCTGGTGATGGATCGGTTGTTTCGTGACGACTGGCAGGACGGCTCCCTGGAGCAGCTGTTGCTTCTGCCGACGCCGCTGGTGGCGGTGGTGCTGGTGAAGGTGGTCGCCCACTGGATGATGAGCGGCCTGCCGCTGCTGATCGTCTCTCCGCTGGCGGCGCTGCTGCTGGGGATGAGCGTGCATGACGCCGGCGTGCTGGCGCTGACCTTGCTGCTCGGCACCCCGACGCTCAGTTTTCTTGGCGCGGTGGGGGTTGGCCTGACCGTCGGCCTGAAGCGCGGCGGCGTCCTGCTGAGCCTGCTGGTGCTGCCGCTGGCGGTGCCGCTGCTGATTTTCGCCACCGCGGCCTGCCAGGCCGCCGCCGCCGGGCTCCCGGTCGGCGGCTATCTGGCGATGCTGGCGGCGTTCTTAACCGCCAGCGCCACCCTGTGTCCGTTCGCCACCGCCGCCGCGCTGCGGCTAACCGTGCAATAATTCGCTGCGCCTGCGGGCGCGGCCATCATAACCGTGTGAGTAAGCGTCTATGTGGAAAGCGTTACATCAACTGGCGATCCCCGAGCGGCTGTACCGCCTGTGCGGATGCTGGATCCCCTGGCTGGCGGCGTTGAGCGCGCTGTTGCTGGTCATCGGCCTGGGATGGGGATTTGGCTTCGCCCCGGCGGACTATCAGCAGGGGGAGAGCTACCGGATCATGTATCTTCACGTCCCGGCGGCGATGTGGTCGATGGGGCTTTACCTGGCGATGGCCGTCGCGGCCTTCGTCGGGGTGGTCTGGCAGATCAAAATGGCCGACCTGGCGATCGCCGCCCTGGCACCGGTGGGGGCGATCTGCACCCTGGTGGCGCTGGTCAGCGGCGCGGCGTGGGGCAAGCCAATGTGGGGGACCTGGTGGATCTGGGACGCCCGCCTGACCTCGGAGCTGGTGCTGCTGTTTCTGTATGCCGGGGTCATCGCCCTGTGGCACGCCTTTGACGACCGGCGGCTGGCCGGGCGCGCGGCGGGGATCCTCGTGCTGGTCGGGGTGGTCAATCTGCCCATCATTCATTACTCGGTCTACTGGTGGAATACCCTGCACCAGGGTTCGACCAACCTGCAGCAAACCATCGACCCGAGCATGCGTCTGCCGCTGCGGATCTGTATCTTTGCCTTCCTCACGCTGTCGGTCACCCTGACCCTGATGCGCCTGCGTAACCTGATCCTGCAGCTGGAGCGTCGTCGACCGTGGGTGGTGGCGCTGGCTAACAAAGGAGCCGTCCGATGAGCCCCGCTTTTTCTTCGTTCGCCGCCTTCCTGAATATGGGCGGCTATGCCCTGTACGTCTGGCTGGCGGTGGCGGTGGCCGTCGCCGCCTTTGGCCTGCTGACGGTGCACACCCTGTGGGCGCGGCGGGCGCTATTCCATGAGGTGCGACGCCAGCAGGCGCGCGAGCGGCGGATCGCGGCTGCCCGCGAACATGACAAGGAGGCCGCGGATGCAAGCGCGTCGTAAAACCCGGCTGTATATCGTGCTGGCGGTGCTCGCCGGACTTGGGCTCACTGTCAGCCTGACGCTGTACGCCCTGAGCAGCAATATCGATCTGTTTTACACCCCGGGGGAAATTATCTACGGCAAAACGGAAACCCGGGCGCTACCTCATACCGGGCAGCGCCTGCGAGTGGGGAGCTACGTTCAGCCGGGCTCCCTGCAGCGCGACCCGCAAACCCTCGACGTGCGCTTTAAGCTGTATGACGCCCGCGGGGTGGTGGACGTCAGCTATAAGGGCATTCTGCCGGACCTGTTTCGTGAAGGGCAGGGCGTGGTGGCCCAGGGCGTACTGGACGGCGAGCGGCATATTACCGCCCAGCAGGTGCTGGCCAAACATGATGAAAATTACACCCCGCCGGAGGTGAAAAACGCCATGACGCCGGCGAAAACGGAGGCGCAGCCATGATGCCGGAGCTGGGCAACTTTTTACTGTGTCTGGCGGCGGGGCTGGCGCTGCTCCTGAGCGTCTATCCCCTGTGGGGCGCGGCGCGGCAGGACCGCCGGCTGATGGCCCTGGCCCGGCCGCTGGCCTGCGGGCTGTTCGCCTGTATCGGCGGCGCTTTCCTGCTGCTGGTGCACGCCTTCGTGGTCAACGACTTTACCGTCCGCTACGTGGCGGAAAACTCCAACAGCGCGCTGCCGGTGTGGTATCGGGTGGCGGCGACCTGGGGGGCGCATGAGGGCTCGCTGCTGCTGTGGGTTCTGCTGCTCAGCGTCTGGACCTTCGCCGTCGCCCTCTTCAGCCGACGGATGCCGCTCGACGCCGTCGCCCGGGTGCTGGCGGTGATGGGGATGATCGCCTTGGGGTTCCTGCTGTTTATCCTCTTTACCTCCAACCCGTTCAGCCGCGGCCTGCCGCAGTACCCCATTGATGGCCGCGACCTTAATCCGCTGCTGCAGGATATCGGCATGATTTTCCATCCGCCGATCCTCTATATGGGGTACGTCGGCTTCTCGGTGGCTTTCGCCTTCGCCATCGCCTCGCTGCTGGCGGGCCGGCTGGATACTGCCTGGGCGCGCTGGTCGCGTCCCTGGACCCAGGCGGCATGGATGTTCCTCACCCTCGGCATCGTGCTGGGCTCGGCGTGGGCCTATTACGAACTGGGCTGGGGCGGCTGGTGGTTCTGGGACCCGGTGGAAAACGCCTCGTTTATGCCGTGGCTGGTTGGAACCGCGCTGCTGCACTCCCTGGCGGTGACCGAGAAGCGGGGCAGCTTCCGCGCCTGGACGGTGCTGCTGGCCATCGCCGCCTTCTCCCTGTGCCTGCTGGGCACCTTCCTGGTGCGCTCCGGGGTGCTGGTCTCGGTGCATGCCTTCGCCTCGGATCCATCGCGCGGGCTGTTTATCCTGGCGTTGCTGATTGTCGCCATCGGCGGGTCGCTGCTGCTGTACGCCCTGAAGGGCGGCCGGGTGCGGGCGCGGGTGGAACATACCCTGTGGTCGCGCGAGTCGTTCCTGCTTGGCAACAATATTTTGCTGATGGCCGCGATGCTGGTGGTGCTCCTCGGAACGCTGCTGCCGCTGGTGCATAAAGAGCTGGGCCTCGGCAGCATCTCCATCGGCGAGCCGTTCTTTAACACCATGTTCACCGCCCTGATGGCGCCGTTTGCGCTGCTGCTGGGGCTGGGGCCGCTGATCCGCTGGCGGCGCGATGACATCGCCAGGCAGATTAAGCGCCTGATTATCGCCCTGGTTGTGACGTTGTCACTTTCTCTGGCGCTGCCGTGGCTCCTGCAGGATCGTATCACCGCCATGGCGGTCATTGGCCTGATGATGGCCCTGTGGGTGCTGATCTTCGCCCTGCTGGAGGTTCACGAACGGGCCACTCATCGCCACGGCTTCTGGCGCGGCCTGCGGACGCTGACCCGCAGCCAGTGGGGGATGGTGCTCGGTCACGTCGGCGTGGCGGTGACCGTTATCGGCATCACTTTTAGCCAGAACTACAGCGTGGAGCGCGATGTACGGATGCGCCCCGGCGACAGTATCGATATCCACCGCTATCACTTTGTGTTTAACGGCGTGCGCAATATCGTCGGCCCCAACTGGACCGGCGGCGAAGGCATTATCGCCGTGACCCATAGCGGACGCCCGGAAGCGACGCTGTATGCCGAGAAACGCTTTTACACCGCCAGCCGGATGATGATGACCGAGGCGGCGATCAGCGGCGGGCTGACCCGCGATCTGTACGCCGCGCTGGGGGAAGAGCTGAGCGACGGCAGCTGGGCGGTACGTCTGTACTACAAACCGTTCGTTCGCTGGATCTGGTACGGCGGGGTGCTGATGGCCCTCGGCGGTCTGTGCTGCATGCTCGACCCGCGCTATCGGATGCGTAAGAAGCTGCAGGAGGCCTCATGAACCGGAAGCTGCTGTTTATCCCGCTGGCGCTGTTTCTGGCGCTGGCCGCTGCGCTGTTCTGGCAGCTGATGCGCAACGCCGATGGCGACGACCCGACGACCCTTGAGTCGGCGCTGATTGGCAAACCGCTGCCGGAGTTTCGCCTTGAAGCGCTGAATACCCCCGGTCAGACGCTGGACCGGCGGACGCTGATTGACGGCAAGCCGCTGCTGCTCAACGTCTGGGCCACCTGGTGCCCAACCTGTCGCGCCGAGCATCAGTTTCTCAACGGCCTGGCGCAGCAGGGCGTGCGGGTGGTGGGGATGAACTACAAAGACGATCGCCAGAAGGCGATGAGCTGGCTGCAGCGCCTGGGTAATCCGTACAGGCTGAGCCTGTACGACGGCAACGGCATGCTCGGCCTGGATCTGGGGGTTTATGGCGCGCCGGAGACGTTTCTCATCGACGGTCAGGGCATCATCCGCTGGCGGCACGCCGGCGACCTGAACGAACGGGTGTGGCGCGAGGTGCTCCAGCCGCTGTGGAATCAATACAACCGGGGGGCGGGCTGATGAGAGGGGTAATGGGCATCCTGCTGGCGCTGATGCTGACCGGCCAGGCGTGGGCCGCCATCGATACCTGGCAGTTTAAGGATGAGGCCCAGGAGCAGGCCTTTCGCGAGATCACCTCCCAGCTGCGCTGCCCGAAATGCCAGAACAACAGCATCGCTGACTCGAACGCGATGATTGCCGCCGATATGCGGCAGAAGGTGTACGAGCTGATGCAGCAGGGGAAAACGAAAGGGCAGATCGTTGACTATATGGTGGCCCGCTACGGCAATTTTGTCAGCTACGAGCCGCCGCTGACCGCGGGCACGGTGCTGCTGTGGATGGGGCCGGGGCTGTTCGTGCTGGCGGGCGCCGGGATGATTGTCGCCCGCGCGCGTCGTCGCGACATCCCTGACGCGGCGCTCAGCGCTGAAGAGCGCCAGCGGCTGGCGGAATTATTGAAAGAAGGAAAAGAACGATGAGCCTGTTGGTGGTTATCGCCGGGCTGTTGCTGGCTGGCGCGCTGGGACTGCTTTATTACCCATGGACGGGCAACGGGGCGGTGGACCGCGATACCCTCAACCGCGCCCTGTATCAGTCGCGCCTGCAGGAGCTGACGCAGGAGCGCGGCGAGGACAACCCGGCGCTGGTCGTCGAGCTGCAGCGCACGCTGCTGACCGATATCCCGCCCCAGGCACAGCCTGGCGAACGGCCGCTAAGCCGCTGGGCGCTGCTTCCGGGGGCGCTGCTGCTGGTAGTCCTGAGTCTGGGCCTGTATCTGAAAACCAGCGATATCGGCCAGGTGCTGCTCTGGCAGCAGGCTGAACGGCATTATCCTGCGCTGTTGCAGCAGGTTAAGGACCCGACGGCGGCGCCGCTGCGAATGGATGAGCTGGCGGAGCTGCGGCTTGGCCTGCGCAGCCACCTGCAGGATACCCCGAATGACCTCCCCGGCTGGCAGCTGCTTGGACGGCTGGGCCTGTTGTTAAACGATGGCGAGACGGCGATCGGCGCCTTTGGCCGGGCGCATGCTCTGGCGGCGGATGACCCGGCGGCGGCTTTCGATTACGCCAGCGCGCTGGTGCGGGCGGGAGATAGCGGTCAGGTTCGGATGGGCGAGCTGCTGCTGCGTGACCTGCATCAGCGGCAGCCGAACAGCCTGCCGGTGCTGGAGATGCTGGCCCTGAGCGCGGTGCGTAATGAAGATTACCCCGAAGCCGTGGCCGCCCTGCAGGCGCTGCTGGCCCGGCTGCCGGAAGGGGATGCGCGGCGCGAGGCGATCGTCCGCCAGCTGGCGCAGGCGCAGCAGCTGGCGCAGTAACTGCCCGGCGGCGCTGCGCAGGCGCGGGTCTGGGGCATGCCACCAGAAGAGTACGGGCAGCCCTGTTTTCGTAGGCCGGGTCAGGCGCAGCCGCCACCCGGCACAAAATCGGCTCCGTGCCCGCTGTCCTTGCCCGGCGGCGCTACGCTTGCGCGGGCCTACGAAGGGCGCGAATAGAGCGCCAAATCGCGGGTAGCCTTTGTAGGCCGGGTAAGCGAAGCGCCACCCGGCAACATGTTGAGCTCGGAGCCTGATATCTTCCCGGCGGCGCTGCGTTAGCGTGGGCCCGGGGATATGAGCTGACGGGAGGTCTTTGTAGGCCGGGTAAGGCGCAGCCGCCACCCGGCAACATGGCGGCCACGGTGCGATATCTTGCCCGGCGGCGGGGGAGACTGTTATCGGTTTTACAGGTTCTCAGCCCGGGCAAAGCGTTTATCACGCGTGACTTCAGCGTAGTTTGCGCTCCAGGTTAATCGTCTGCGTTATGCCTGGCATGGCGCAGGGAGCGCACAGGGGGCGGCCAGTCGCCGCCGCTCCCTGTACCCCCGGGCTCCGGCCAGCAAAATCGCCACTGCGTGGTCCCTTCGACTTATCCCTGCAGGCTTCGGGTCGGGCCGAGGCAGCGTCCGTGCAAAACACGGCCCTCAGCCCGCATCCATGCGGGCTGCCCCGGCCTTCCGGGAACGTCTCAGCGATTTTGAGGCCGCCAGCACCGGCAGTTTCAGCAAGGCGGGTGAATAAATTAACGACAGGTCGCACGAACTGTAGGCCGGGTAAGGCGTAGCCGCCACCCGGCACAAAATCGGCTCCGTGCCCGCTGTCCTTGTCCGGCGGCGCTACGCTTGCGCGGGCCTACGAAGGGCGCGAATAGAGCGCCAAATCGTGGGCAGGGTAAGGTGTAGCTGTCACCCGGCAAAAATACGGCACAAGAGCGGCCCAACAGCGTAGCCGGGATAAGGTGCCATACGCCGCCATCCGGGATTTTCTCTGCTGTCGCTATGCTCAGCCGCTTCCGTGTTGCTATTGCAGAACTTCATGTTTGCTGGTGACCAGGAACAGACCATACCCTGATGAAGTCAGTCAGGATATTTGCCGGATAAACGCCCAATAATTTACGTAGCCGGGAGCCATTCAACAATAGTTCTTGCCAACTCCCTGGGCTGTTCGAGCGGAATCATATGGCCGCAATCCCGAATAATTCTTAACGACGCAGAAGGTATGGCTTCGACCAACTCTTTTGCCTCCTTCATCGAACGGATGGCATCATCTTCACTGGCTATAACCAATGTTGGACAGCATATTGTTGCAGAAGGTATACCTTGTCTGGATAAGGATGATTGCGTGATGAAGGCTTCAAATCCCAGAGAGTATCCCATTTTCTGGATAGCTGAAATCATATCCTGATTTGATGTGTTGAGAGGGTGGAGTGACCGGGCAATAGCATAGCTGCTCAGCCCCTTAAACGTTGTGGGGGACAATGACTGCACATTTTTCCGCTTTGCTTCAGCCTCTAACGGCGTATCTTCCCGTAAGGAACTGGCAATAAGCACTAAGGACTCTACACGTTCAGGGAATTCTGCTGCCAGTTGTCGGGCAATATACCCTCCCATCGAAAAACCTATCAAAGAAAACTTCTCAGGCAGAAAAGTAATCAGATGCTGCACTACATCATGAATGGTTCGTCCTTCAGTTACAGATGCATGATGAACAATACAGTTTGACGGCAGGTATCTTTCAAATTCATGCCACAGCATTTCATTCAGCATAAACCCGGGAATTAAAACGATTTTACGCGGCTTTAAACTCATATGTCTCGCTTAAATGTATCAGTGTATTTATTGGGTTTGACAGGTCAAAAATATCTTATTAACTGCGACAATATCAAATCCCAGCCCTGGATAGGCGCTGTCTATTTCCACAGAGTCCCTTAACGTTTCTAACGTCCTCCCAGGCTTCCTCCACCATCAACAGGCAGTACTACGCCAGTAATAAAACTCGCGTCTGATGATAAAAGAAAGGCTATTGCTGAAGCCACTTCAGCAGGAGAACCAAGTCTGCCCATAGGTATTGTCGATAAAATGCGTTGTTCTGCTTCACTTCCAACAGGTCGTGTTCTATGAAAAAGCTCTGTCTCTATTGGCCCGGGAGCAATCGCGTTTGCGGTGATCCCGAATTGAGCAAGCTCTAAGGCCCAGGTTCGTGTACAACCTACCAGAGCACTTTTGGCCGCTGCGTAAGCTGTTCTGTCAGTCGCACCGAAAATAGCACGGCTACATACATTCACAATTCTTCCCCAGCCTCTGCTCTTCATGTTGCTAACCAGCGCTTGTGTTATCTGAACTGCCACCCGTACATTGATATCCATAACATTCAGGAACGTTTGAATATCAATGTTTCCCAATTGTTGAGGTAAGGCCACACCTACATTATTTACGATGCCGTGAATTTCATGATTTTCGGTAATTTTTAATAAAACTACGCGAGTTTCATCAGCACTACTCAGGTCGGCCGTATATAAAACCCCCGGAAAGCCGGCATCAACATGACGGGCAATACCCACAACAAGGTGACCCTGTCCTGATAATTTGTCACTGAGCGCTCTTCCTATCCCTCTGGTTGCGCCAGTAATAAGAAAAGTACGATAAGGTTCCATAGTAGAATCCTCTGTCTCATTAGGAGGGATGCGAATCAGATGATTACTGAAATCCCATTTTTGTGTTCACCGTCTATCAGACTAGCAGAATAATGACCAACTTCCGCTCCTCGCTGATGGCGGACCTTTGGCTCAGCTGGTTTGTCCGCTCTATGCCAGGAGCGGAAAGCGCTGACATGCCCAGGTACCACTCAACGCGGCGTAAGCCAGTCAGTTAGCGAGTTTTTGTAGGCCGGGTAAGGCGCAGCCGCCAACCGGCAAAAATACGGCACAAGAGCGGCCCAACAGCGTAGCCGGGATAAGGCGTCACGCATCGCTATCCGGGATTCTCCCTTCTGGCGCTATGCTCAGCCGCTTCCGTGTTAAGCTCCCAGGTGTCGCAGGAATGACTGAAGAATCTCCCCTTAGCATCAGCAGCAAGCTGCCGCTTAGGCCCCGAAGATCACTCCCTTAACGTTGCAAGCGCTGCAGATCCCGAGCATCGAAGTTAAAAAGAATTAGCTGAACGTCTTCGGCGCGGGACGCGAATCAATGCTCATCATATGTGGGTGTTAGCCGGGTCATGTTCCCTGACGAGCCGGACAGCGTAGCTGACAGCTGGCAAAGGAATCGTTGATTTAGTCGCTCAGCTCCCACTAGTCCTGATAGCGAAACGACCCCGGGAATGGATGTGGTACGAAGCGCCTGGTAAGGAGGTCAAAGGGATTGCCGCTGAAGACGCGGTATTCACTGATCATTTCATCTGGTAGCCTGTCACTCGCGCCGTTGGTAACGTGAAGATTCATGGTTAATTTTGGAATTCGGACGATTTATGCAAGCTATCAGACTATTCACCCTGATTCTGCCATTGTTCCTGGCACTCTGCGCCGGTATACCGGCCAGCGCCAGCACACCTTCAGGCAGCATTTCCTCTGCAAACACAGCAATTACCACTCATGATAAGAACGGAAACCTCCTGCCGAATGCTCTGCGGATTCAGTATGATGTTGATTCAGATGGCAGAGTTCAGAATGTTAAGATACTGGAATCGACAACGACTCCGGAGTTTGAACATAAAATCATCGAGAAAATGATGAGTAAATGGCGCTTTGAAAAGGGGAAACCGGGAATAGCTAAAAGAGTAGTCGTCATGATCCAACCCAAATCAGCCGGCGGTCCCGCGAATAAGCAGTAAGCACTTTTGAGGATTAGTTGCCTGACGCATCATCTACGCCGGTAAAGTCCCTTGGGTGCCATGAGCAGACCTTTTAAAGGCTCATAGAAAAAACAAGCGGAGTGTTCGCCTGTTAATTTTACATCCTGGCTTTAATTATGGATTATGGAATTCTATATGTTCTGAAAAGGATTTATCCATGAGTGTCCTCTTTCCACCCAGGCTGGCTCCAGGAGATGTTATTGGTGTAACCGCTCCCTCTTCTGGCGTACCTGAACATCTGCATCCCAGACTGGAACTCGCCATAAAAAACCTAAAGAAAAGAGGTTACTAGGTCCGCGAAGGACGCTGCTTACGCTCGCAGCACAAAAATAAAAGCGCCACTAAATTTTCTCGCGTTGAAGAATTAATGTCTTATCTTACTGACCCAGATATAAAAGCTGTTATGCCACCTTGGGGCGGTGATCTGGCGATGGAATTACTTGATTTGATTGATTTTGATCTGTTGTCCTGGTCTAAACCAAAATGGTTTGTGGGCTTTTCAGATCTTAGTACACTTCATTTCCCACTGACGACGATATCGGGCTGGGCTACTTTGCATGGGCCGAACCTCATGGATCTTGGCGCTCAAAAGTTAGATGCCACCACTCAGGCCGTATGGGAAATTCTGGAATCGAATCGGGGAACTGTAATCAAACAGTACTCTTCAACAGCATTTCAAGCGGATGAAAATCAATGGGGAACAGCGTCAGACGGAGGTTTCAATCTGACCCAAAAAACACAGTGGAAACGCCTTGATGGTGTTACATCTTCTCTGACATTTAGCGGGAAACTGATCGGCGGCTGCCTCGAAATAATATCCAGGTTAGCAGGTACACCATTCGGGAATGTGCCCTTGTTCAAGGCGAGCAATAGCCCTCAAGGAATAACCCTCTATTTTGAAAATGTGGAAATGGCTCCCTGTGAATTAACACGCGCATTATTTAGCTTACGATTACAGGGTTGGTTTGATAACTTAAATGGTGTTCTTATCGGCAGAAGTGCTGCACCCGACGTAAGCGACCCGACTAAACATAATTATCTGGATGCCCTTAAAGCCGCTTTTGAGAATATTGCCGTGCCCGTACTGTATGATGTTGATATTGGCCACATACCTCCTCAAATATCCCTGGTCAATGGAGCCGATGCGACGGTATTTTTCGCTGAAAATGGTAGCTGGGTAACTCAGCAGTTGTAGATAAGGCATTATTAATAATAAAGGCGGGCCTTGCTGTTCTTTTGCACTGAAGATCCGCTCTTCGTTCAGAGCGGATCTTCAGTGCAGTTAACTTTTCCGATTCGTGCAAGGCGCGGACAATGGTCCGGATTAATTTCTGTTAATAAAGAAGCATGTCGGTCCATATACTCTCCATAATTTGCAAAAAATAAATCAACAAACCTCTGTCAGAATTTCCTTTCTGAACCGGAGGTGTTATGAACAAAATAAACTATCAAATCAAATACATTGAATATTTGTTGAGAAAATGCAGAACAATTTTGACTAATGACATTTCATTTCATGCAGACAGGTTAAGAGAAATATCTGGCACATATCCGGATTTACTCAACCCTGTAACGCTTAATGAGAAAATTTGCCATCGCATTTTATTTATCCACAACCCATTTTATACATTGCTTGCTGATAAACTTCTGGTCAGGCAGTATGTTGAGAAACGGACTAATTTAATTAAGCTTATTCCTTTAGTAGGTGTTTATAACAGAGTTGATGATATTGATTTCGACAAACTTCCCTCAAAATTTGTTTTGAAATGCAATCATGATAGTGGTAGTGCGGTCATATGCACGGATAAAACGAATATTGATCCCGCTAAGGTTAAAAGCAAATTAAAACTATCTCTTAAAAAGAATATGTATTATACGACCAGAGAATGGCAGTATAAAAACATACCACCCGTGATCCTATGCGAAATGTATCTGGATCTATTTTCCAGTAAACACCGAAATATAACTCCGGAAATGATAAGAATACATTGCTTTCACGGTGTGGCATGTTTTATCGAGGCCGACTTTACTGACAGCGATGGAAACGAATTCATTAACGTTTATGACAGAGCGTGGAATTTACAACCCTTTCAGATGGAGTACCCAAACACGCCATTGCCGGTTGATGAACCCGAATCATTTCATAAATCCGTTATTGCCGCCCAGGACTTAGCAAAAGAAATAGACTACTGCCGCGTCGATCTTATGCTAAAAGGAGATGATATCTATTTCAGCGAAATAACATTAAGTCCCAAAAGAGGCAAACTTAAAATCACCCCATCAATTTGGGACGCAAAACTCGGCAGTATGTGGGATCTGTCTGTTGCTAAAACAGGTTCGATCGAGCCTGTGTATTCATGCCCTTAAACAGGCCATGAGAGTTTGAAAAGTGAGCCATTTTCTGGTGTTAAACTATAGCTAACGTCTCCGCCGTGGGCGCACATAATGGCTTTAACTACCGACAACCCTAAACCACAGCCCTCTGGATTAATATTTTTGGCGTATTCTCCTCGCTGAAAAGGCTGGAATAAGGACTTCTGGAATTCTTCAGGAATTCCAGGTCCTTTGTCCTGAACGATAATAAAATTATCGTTTCCTGTAATACCATTTTTTATTAAGAGCGTTTGTGATGTGGAATATTTCAAGGCATTATCAAAAAGAACGGTGAGGCACTGAATAATGCGTAAGGGATCGCAAACGCAATACTGATGGTTAATCTCAGTGACAATTTTGAAATGCTTTTTATCAAAGTCCGGCCAAAAGGTATCAAGCGCATTTGAAATCGTGGCCTTGAGATCGACTTCACTCAGCATCAAGGAGTATCCTGCTCCTCCTGACGAACTCACGACGCGGAGATCCTCAATTAAGTTGGTCAGACCTTCAGTTTGTTTAAGAAGGTTTCTGAATAACGACGGTTCTGGTTCGAAAACGCCGTCAACCAGTCCCTGAAGCCTCCCACGTAAGATAGTCACCGGCGTCCGGAGTTCATGAGCAATTGCAGCATTCCATAAATTTCGCTGCGCATCCAGCGTCTGTAACTTTTCAGCCATCTCATTAAAGTCATTGACGAGCCTATTCATCTCTCCCAACTTAGAACTGCTGTTAAATGCTCTGGCACTAAGGTTCCCCCGAGAGATTTGTTTCAGGCTGTATGCAACGTCATTCAGTGGGTTGAATATTCTTGCAGACAGCTTTACGGTAAAGAAAAGTGCAACGACCAGACTGGTAATGGACGCCATCAGAATCCACATCCAGTCAAGGAATGTCATAGCATCTTCACTACCTTCGTTCATTCCACCCGGCAGGTAATAAATCAGGAAACTATAAAATAAGTAGGAACCGAGTATTGCAATGGCAATAATAACAAACGTTAACAACAACATATATGTCAAAATCTGACGGCTCAGAATTGTTTCTTTGTTCATTTTTTGTCACCCAACCGGTAGCCTAATCCTCGGATGCTTTCCGGAATGCCCCTCAATCCGGCATGTTCAAGCTTTTTCCGAAGTTTACTCATATGACTGTCTACAGTACGATCCAGCGAGTCTCCCTCAGGTAAACACGCATCGAGTAACTCTTCACGTGAACAGACTTTTCTCGGGTTTCTCGCCAGATAGGTTAAAAGTTTAAACTCAGTGGTGGTTAATACTGGCGTGGAAACCTCACCTTGCGCAGTGATTTCAACGTAAAATTCATCAGGATAAATCGTTAAAAAAGGCGTTCTTAAAGGCCGTGAATGTGTAGACTCTGCAACCGGTCTGGTTCTGCGAAGCACTGCTTCAACCCTGGCAATAACCTCAGATGGATTGAAGGGTTTTATCACATAGTCGTCAGCCCCGAGCCGTAGCCCCATCAGTTTATCAACGTCTTGATCCAGTGCTGTCACCATGATGACCGGTACATTCGTTTCCTTTCTTAACGTGGTGAGAACATTCCAGCCATCGTACACGGGCAGGTGGATGTCCAATAGCAGGAGATCAGGCTTGTTCAGACGGGTAAGATTGATTGCCTGCTCACCGTCTTCGGCTCTTAAGGTTTTCATACCTGCCTTACGTAAATAGCCTGTCAGTATGGCAGCGATGTCATCATCGTCTTCTGCGACGATAATCAGATTGTTGTTGTTCATATTTTCTTCCACAGTGCTGATGACAACATGCATTTTACCCTGAAAGCACTTTTATCGTCATGCTTAAAGCTCTTTAACTCAATTACAAGCATTAATTATCAATTTGATGTCTTTTGACAGGTATTTTTTGGAAAAGTTCATCAAGAAATTTTCTTAAAATTTTACCAGACTCACTCTCCATATTCACTACACATTTTATAAATAAT
This sequence comes from Klebsiella sp. 7-CIP_Kleb., assembly GCF_050378655.1. Taxonomy (NCBI): domain Bacteria; kingdom Pseudomonadati; phylum Pseudomonadota; class Gammaproteobacteria; order Enterobacterales; family Enterobacteriaceae; genus Klebsiella; species Klebsiella sp. 7-CIP_Kleb. The sequence continues at coordinate 664,988 of NZ_JBNRLJ010000001.1, read as the reverse complement.
TAATCAACATCGCTAAGTGATAATCTACAACCAGGTTAAGTGGTGCATGCAATATGTACTTTGTCTAAGGAGTTTTATGGTGCTGACTAAATGTTTTTTCCGGCGCGAGAATTTGATGGCCTCACTTTTATTTTGCATCGTTTCATATGGGTTGCTATCTACCTGGCTTTACCTTGTGCATTCAATTAATGAAAAAGTAGAATCCACATTACCCTCATCTTTACTGATTCGTGTTTTGATAATCATTACAGCATTATCATTTATTATTCAGAAAAAACCTGGAGTTTTTAAAAACTTCATTGCAATAACATTCGGTCTGGTTTTACTGTTTATACACACCATCATTGTATTACATCTGCTTTTGAATACTTTTCCAGATATCTATGATTTTGTTTTTTATTATGAATTTTTTTTAATGGTTTTCTTTTGCGGACTACCTTTATGTTTATGTATAAGAATGGTTTGATATTATGCAATGTCAATATGATACATAACCTCAGGAGTGAGTACACATATCCTCCATAAAACATCCATTCACGATTGACATCATCACGTTACACTTAGCACATGGATTTATGACTGCTCTGTTCTGCTGTCTCGTTTCACTTAGCTGACATAATAAACCAACTGCAGAACCCTTTACACCCAGATGTTTAATATAATTTATCATGATTTATAAAGGCGACGACAAACCTATGGCCCCCGGGGTTGCTATCTCACTTAAGAGACTTGCCTGGCGGCACAGAAAGAAATTGTGCATTACTTTCATGCTGGTTATTGCTGAAAACGTTGCATTCCTGCTCTACCCCGTTCTGGCGGGCATGGCGATAAATGCCATACTGGGCGGACAGACGTCACATGCGGCCCTTTATGGCCTGATGGTTCTGTTCATGTGGTGCATGGGAGCCGCCAGACGTAGTGTCGATACGCGAACGTTTGCACGTATCTACGCAAGTCTTGCTGTGACTGTAGTATTATCCCAGCGAAAATATTCACTTAATCACTCGACTATTGCTGCGAGAGTCACTCTGTCCCGTGAATTTGTAGATTTCTTCGAGTTGCACCTGCCCGTATTGATCACCTCGATCATTTCCCTTTTCGGCGCAGCAATTATGCTGTTATGGATTGAATTCTGGACAGGTATAGCCTGTTTGATCATCGTGGCAATACTGATGTGTTTTGTCTCAAGCTATGCCAGCAAAAATGAGTCATTCTACAGACGGCTGAATAATCGCCTTGAGAAAGAGGTCGATTATGTTAATAAGGCGTCTTTTGGTGCTCTTAAGCGACATTATGACACACTTGCCCGTCTGCGCGTGGTGTTATCCGACAGAGAGGCATGGGGATATTTATCAATAGGCCTTCTGGTTTCTGCTCTCTTTTCCATGACCATTATCAGGATGAGCATGGAATCCGGAATTAATGCCGGACATATTTATTCCGTCATGACCTATATGTGGATGTTTGCAACAAGCCTGGATGACGCACCACAACTTCTTGAGAAATTTTCCCAGCTCAGGGATATCGGTAAACGGGTTTCGACTGACGATGAGACCTCTTTATCAGGAAAACCATGCTGAACTTTTACCCTTTGTATGTTGACTGGAAGTACACCTGATGCCGCACTTTTTCATTGAGCGCCCCATCTTCGCATGGGTTATTGCCCTGTTTATTGTTCTGACGGGACTGTTGTCCATACCTCGTTTACCGGTTGCGCAATACCCTGAAGTTGCGCCACCCGGTATTATCATTTCAGTGAGTTACCCTGGAGCCAGCCCGGAAGTGATGAACACATCCGTCGTGTCTCTGATCGAGCGTGAAATTGCGAGTGTTGACAATTTACTCTATTTTGAATCTTCCAGTGACACGACAGGGATGGCGTCAATTACGGTAACTTTCAAACCCGGCACCGACATCAAACTCGCCCAGATGGATCTGCAAAACAAAATTAAAATTGTGGAATCTCGCCTGCCGCAGTCGGTAAGACAGAATGGGATAAATGTTGAGGCAGCTAATTCCGGTTTTTTAATGATGGTGGGGTTAAAATCGCCAAACGGAGACTATCAGGAAGCTGACTTAAGCGATTATTTTGCAAGGAATGTTACTGATGAACTCCGTCGCGTACCCGGTGTAGGTAAAGTCCAGCTTTTTGGCGGAGAAAAGGCACTCCGCATATGGCTGGATCCGATGAAATTACACAGCTATGGGCTCTCTGTTACGGATGTATTAAGCGCCATCAGTCAACAAAACGTGATTGTTTCACCGGGCAGAACCGGAGATGAACCCGCGACGAGCAGCCAAGAGGTGACCTATCCAATAACGGTAAAAGGGCAGCTCTCTTCGGTTGAAGAATTTCGCAATATCACGATTAAATCACAGATCTCAGCCGCCCGGGTGACACTGGCAGACGTTGCCCGCGTGGAATCCGGGTTGCAAAGTTACGCATTTGGCATCCGTGAAAATGGCGTGCCTGCAACGGCAGCCGCCATTCAGTTGTCTCCTGGCGCAAATGCGATTAGTACTGCGTCGGGTATCCGCGCGCGGTTAACAGAACTGTCCGGTGTGCTTCCCGAGGGAATGACATTCACCGTGCCTTTCGATACGGCTCCATTTGTAAAGCTATCGATATTGAAGGTAGTTGAGACATTTGTTGAAGCCATGGTTCTGGTCTTTTTCGTGATGCTGCTTTTCCTTCACAAGATACGCTGTACGCTTATTCCTGCGATTGTGGCACCCGTGGCGCTGCTCGGCACATTTACCGTAATGCTATTAAGCGGTTATTCCATCAATATTTTAACCATGTTTGGAATGATACTGGCCATCGGGATTATTGTTGACGATGCTATTGTTGTGGTGGAGAACGTCGAACGACTGATGGAAGACAAAAAAATGTCTCCACAGGATGCAACGCGAGAAGCGATGCGTGAAATTACGCCGGCAATCATTGGTATTACGCTGGTGCTCACTGCGGTGTTTATACCAATGGCCTTTGCCAGCGGTTCTGTGGGTATTATTTATCGACAGTTCAGCATTTCGATGGCGATATCCATTTTACTGTCGGCATTCCTGGCGCTGACGTTAACGCCTGCGCTTTGTGCAACCCTGCTCAAACCACATGGTATTCATCAGGGTAAAAGCAGCGTATTTTCAGCGTGGTTTAACGCTCACTTTCATCGCCTGACTTCGTTTTACGCCACTGGTCTGGGATTTGTACTGAAGCGTACCGGCCGTATGATGATGATCTACGCTGCATTATGTTTGGCATTGTTTGCCGGGCTGTCCACCTTACCATCATCATTTTTACCCGATGAAGATCAGGGTTATTTTATGTCCTCAATCCAGCTTCCTTCTGATGCCACGATGCAGCGGACGCTTAAGGTCGTCGATACATTTGAAGAGGAGATCGCCCATCGGCAGGCGGTAGAAAGTAACATTATGATCCTGGGATTTGGTTTCTCAGGTTCAGGTCAAAACTCGGCCATGGCATTTACCACCCTCAAGGACTGGAAGCAACGCAAAGGAACCACGGCACAGGAGGAAGCCGACGCTATTCAGTCACGCATGGGAAGCGTGCCGGACGCGGTGACGATGAGTCTGCTGCCTCCGGCCATTTCTGATATGGGAACCTCATCCGGGTTCACTTACTATTTACAGGACAGAGGCGGGAAAGGATATCAGGCACTCAAGAAGGCGGCCGATGAACTTATTGTGCAGGCAAATCATAATTCTCAACTTGCCGATGTCTATATTGATGGGCTTGGTGAGGGAACAAGCCTTGACCTGCATATCGACAGGGAAAAAGCGGAGGCCATGGGGGTTTCGTTTGATGAAATAAATCAAACCATCTCCGTTGCAGCAGGTTCCAATTATGTTAATGACTATACCAATAATGGTCGGGTTCAGCAGGTTATCGTCCAGGCGGATGCGCCATACCGGATGCAGCCTGAACAACTTTTGGCTTTGTCTGTCAAAAACCGTCTGGGGCAGATGCTTCCGTTATCCACTTTTGTGACGCTTTCGTGGAATGTAGCACCGCAGCAACTGATACGCTATCAGGGATATCCTGCCATACGCATAACCGGGAGTTCCGCACAGGGAAAATCGTCAGGTACCGCAATGGCGGCAATGGACAATCTGGCTGAGCACTTACCACCGGGGTTCGCCGGTGAGTGGGCGGGAAGTTCGTTACAGGAAAAAGAGTCTGCATCACAGCTTCCGGGTCTTATTGTGATCTCGGTACTGGTGGTATTCATGGTGCTGGCTGCTCTTTACGAAAGCTGGTCCATTCCCTTCGCGGTCATGCTCGTTGTTCCTCTGGGGCTGCTCGGCGCTGTGCTGGCCGTATCCGTTACAAATATGACGAATGACGTCTTTTTCAAAGTGGGTCTGATAACCCTGATTGGACTTTCCGCCAAGAATGCGATTCTGATTATCGAGTTCGCGAGACAATTGATGAAAGAAGGAAAGAGCCTTATTGACGCGACATTGACGGCTGCAAAGCTACGCTTACGGCCAATTCTGATGACTTCTCTGGCTTTCACATTAGGTGTTGTTCCGCTGATGCTTGCCAGTGGAGCCAGCGACAGCACGCAGCATGCGATTGGTACCGGTGTATTCGGCGGGATGATTAGCGGAACGCTACTAGCCATTTTCTTTGTTCCGGTATTTTTCGTGACGATCACACGATTTACAGGCATGCGAAAATACAGACTGGGGAATAGCCGGAACGGCTAATCTCTGCCCTGTGTTCCGGCCAGTTTAAAGCAGACTTCTTGCTGAACTGGCTGGCATTACATTATCAAGGACATTATGACCATCATTACCACTCAAAGATTAATCATTCGCCATTTTAAGGAAGAGGATGCGGCAGCTCTTTTCGATTACCTCTCTTCACCACGTACTCCTTGCTTTAAGGATGAAAAGTTACATTCACTCGCTGAGGCAGAGGTCGACGTGGCTAAACGAGCCTCTGACCCAACACAGTTTGCCGTTTGTCTAAATGAAACCGATACGTTAATCGGACATCTTTTTGCGGACAATAGCAACGAGCCAGACAGCAATACCTGGTCAGTAGGCTGGCATTTTAATCAACGTTTTGAACATCAGGGATATGCAAGCGAGTCAGTTGCTGCACTGTTTGATTATTTATTTAAAGTAAAAGGCGCCAGACGTTTGTATGCCTGGGTGGAAGATTATAATTACTCCTCTCAAAAATTATGCGAGCGACTACTTATGCGACGTGAAGGATGTTTTAAAGAATTTGTCTCCTTTGAAAACGAGGAGGGTAAAGCAAGGTATGACGACACATACATCTATGCGTTACTGCATAAAGAATGGATGAAGTAGAGGACGAAGAAAAATGTCCGCTCCTCGCTCATGGCGGACCTTTGGCTCAGTTAACAGTTCGCGCCGTGCCAGAAGCGGATCTCGCTTACTGCCAGGTATCAGTATTTACGGGAAGCAGATCAGCCAGGCTAGGGATATCTATTATTGAGTATTGAACTGAAATCGTATGTCTTGGATTTAAAATCGTTTGCGGGTGGGATATAGGCATTGAGCTTTTTACTGATGCTTGATACTCTCAGAGCACAAGCAGCGACCCAACACCATACTATAAAAGCCACAATAACGACGTATAGAGATTTCAAAATCTCTATACCATCACTCTGTGAAGAACCTCTGTATATCTCAGCACCGATATATAATAGCAAAGATATTAACACAAAAGGTATTATCCGCTTATGGAATTTATGAGGGTATATATTCCCGTTAGTAATTGTGTACATGCCCTGATAACGCAAGACTGCCTTCAGGGACGGAATCAACGACTGTGCATAATCGGAACTTAAGCATATGATTTTATAAGATAAATGCCAATCTCTATGCAGTCCGAACGACTGTAGGCGGAACTGCTGTTCCGCCTTTGCTAACGGATCGGAGATGGGTACAGAAGAGGTTCTAAGCCATTCGACTGCTTTTATCTGCTCGGAGGATGAGCGTGAAAAAAAGTCTCTGCGATGAAACTGAATATACTTTTTTGTAATCGCTCCAATGATAGTAAGAATGACTGCGGAAATCACTTGGTTACTAAATAGGTCCTTTATTATCGATATCATAGCTTTTCTCCTGCTTATCTAATTTCTAAAAGAGATAATATTTTATTTTTTAAAAGCTAAAAAATTTGGTTCCTCAATTTTATAGCAACTACAGTTCCTTTCAAAAGATCTCAGTCTAAAGAATACTACTTTCTCCGGCAGCAACTCCATTACCTGTGGTTTAACACGTAGCATAAAGTCATCAATGGAGCTATCCCGTTCCCGAACTTCCGCTCCTCGCTCAAATCAGACCTTCATCCCAGTCAGATTGCCCACGTCGTGCCAGAAGCGCAAGTAGGAACGCCAGAAGCCCTCAAATATTGATGCTTCGTTTCGCCGGGATGCTTACACTCAAACCAAAAAAAAGCCCCTGCGCGAAAGCAGGGGCAAGCCATGTCAGAGCTTATTTTTTATTAGTTAAATACCATCCCGCCGTCGATCAGCAATGACTGACCGGTCATGTAATCAGAATCCGGGCTGGCAAGATAGGAGACGCAGGCGGCGACATCTTCCGGCTCGGATAGCCGACCGAGGGTGATGCGTTTGGCGAACTCGGCGGTACCGTAGCCCAGCGGTTTACCGGCGGCTTCTGACACCTGGCGGTCAATTTCGGCCCACATCGGCGTTTTGACAATCCCCGGGCAGTAGCCGTTGACCGTGATGCCCAGCGGCGCGAGGTCGCGAGCGGCGGTCTGGGTTAAGCCGCGTACCGCGAATTTACTCGAGCTATATACCGCCAGCTCCGGGTTGCCGACGTGGCCGGCCTGAGAACAGGCGTTGATGATTTTCCCGCCGTGACCCTCTTTCTTAAAGGCCTCAACCGCCGCCTGGATGCCCCAGATCACCCCTTTGACGTTGATATTGTAGACTTTGTCGACAATCTCCGGGGTAATGGACTCGATCGGCGTGGACGGCGCCACGCCGGCGTTGTTGACGATGACGTCGAAGCCGCCCAGCGTTTTGCGCGCCTGTTCGACGGCGGCAAATACCTGGTCGCGGTCAGAAACATCCACTTTCACCGCCATGGCGCGGCCGCCGGCCTGGTTGATTTCCGAGGCGACCGCTTTGGCGGTGGCGTCGTTATAATCGGCAATGGCCACGGCAAATCCATCCTTCACCAGACGAAGGGCGATAGCTTTACCAATCCCCTGGCCGGCGCCGGTAACAAGTGCGACTTTTTTCATTTTCCTTTCCTTATTGTGATGACTTACAGAATCTGACTCAGATGCAGCTGGCCCATCAGCAGTGGGTTATCGCGATAATCCACCGGAATGGCCACCACCGCCGGGCCGTCGACATCCATCGCCGCGCGCAGGGTCGGCTCCAGCGCCTCGGCGCTTTCCACGGCAAACCCTTTGGCGCCGAAGGACTCGGCATAGGCTTTAAAATCCATCGGCCCGAACTCGACGCCGGACAGGCGCTGATATTTTTTCTCTTCCTGGATGGCCACCATGTTGTAGCCGTTATCGACCCAGATCAGGTGCAGCACGTTGGCTTTCAGGCGGACAGCGGTCTCCAGCTCCATGCTCGACTGCAGGAAGCCGCCGTCGCCGGAGACGGAGACCACTTTGCGCTCAGGATTGACCAGCCAGGCGCCGATGGCCCAGGGCAGGGCGACGCCCATGGTCTGCTGGCCGTTGGAGATCATCACCTGACGGGCGCGGAAGCTGTACAGGTAGCGGGCAATCCAGATATGGAAGCTGCCCATGTCCACGGTCAGCGTGACGTCGCTGTTGACGATATCCTGCATGGCGCGAACGATGCGCAGCGGATGCAGAGCAAACTGATTCAGCTGCGCGCCGCGGCGGTCCAGCAGTTCGCGCTGGTGCTGGCGGTCGCGGAGGATCTCCGCCGCCTGCGGGGAGAGCACCAGCCGGCGATCGATATTTTGCGCCAGCTTGTTGAGGGTGCCGGCGATATCGCCCACCAGCTCGACGTCCGGGGTGTAGTTGCGCTCTTCATAGGCGGGCAGGACGTCGATATGCACCAGCGTCGCGTTGCCGCTGTTCCACATCGCCGGTTCATATTCCACCGGGCTGTAGCCGATGCAGATCACCAGGTCGGCGAGCTGCAGCAGACGGTCCCCGGCCTGGTTGTTAAACAGCCCGACCCGGCCGGCGAAGCGAGAGAAGTTATCCTGATTCACCGCCCCGGCGGCCTGATAGGTGCTGGTGACCGGAATATGGCTGGCCTCCAGCAAACGGCGCAGCGCCGCGCTGTTCTCCGGCTGGCTGGCCATCAGGCCGAGCAGGAAGATCGGGTTTTTCGCCTGAGCGATAAGCTTCGCCACCTGGTCGATGGCGGCATCCGGCGCGGCGCCCATCTGCGGGGCCCCGCTGGCCGGCAGTACTTTGCCGCTGACCGGGCCATCGACCACATCCTGCGGCAGGCTGACGAAAGCGCTGCCCGGGCGGCCCTGCTCGGCGGCGCGGAAGGCGTTGGAGACCACTTCCGCCAGCGCGTCCGGCGCGGTCACCTCGACGGCGTATTTCGTCACCGGGCTGAACATCGCCACCGTATCCATACTCTGGTGGACCTGTTTGGCTTTATCGGCGCGTTTCACCGCGCCGCCCAGGGCCACCACCGGGTCGCCTTCGCTGTTGGCGGTGGCCATACCGGTGATCAGGTTGGAGCAGCCCGGGCCGGAGGTGACCAGCGCCACGCCGGCTTTACCGGTAATGCGCCCGACGGCGGCGGCCATAAACGCGGCGTTGGCTTCGTGGCGTACCGGAATAATGCGAATGGAGGAATCCAGCAGTGAGTCGAATACCTTGTCGATTTTGGCGCCAGGGATGCCGAACACCTGACGTACCCCCTGGGCTTCCAGCTGGCTGACGACGAGATCGGCGCCGTGCGCCCACTGGCGTACCGGATACTGTTTGTCCATGTGACCCCCTTAACTTTCTACGGAACGGATGGCGGCATCGAGATTATCGGGATGCAGATTGGCCTGCAGGAACGCGCTGTCGGCGGGCAGGTCGATCATCAGCTTGTGAATTTCGCCGAAGGTCAACACCCCGTGGTCGAGCTGGTAATCCAGCAGGTGACCGCCGCCTTTGCGGTCATCGGTAATAAAGTGCTCGTGATACCCGGCGACGTTGATCCCCTGCATATGCTGCGGGGTACGGAAGCCGACCAGTACCCCTTCGCGCTGGTTAAAGCGGAACACCGGCTGATCGTCGAGGACGTCGGTCATCGCCCGGTACGGCGGCGTCTGGCGAGGCACGGTGCGGGTATGGGCATGGCGGAAATGGCCATCGATGCGCAGGGCGCAGAACAGGTTGTCAGAGGGAATTTGCTGGTCGATCACCTCGTGCAGCTGCTGGCGGCTCACCGGGTGGTCGAAGGTTTTCCGGTACTGCGGCTGGAACCAGGTCATCACCGCGAACGGCGTTTTCTGCTCCGGCTGGGCTTTGCGCGCGCTGCCGTCGGCCCGCAGCTGATAGACCTGACTGCTAAAAGCGATCAGCTCCCCGTCCAGCTCATTAAAGGTGCCGAGACCGAAATCGCCGTGCTTCAGCAGGTCGGCGATAGTGGTGCTCCCTTCGTAAACCCCGCTCAGCAGGGCGCTCATGAGCGATGTCTGATAGAGCACGCTCTCGGGATGCTGTGCGGAAAACGCCCGCAGGGTTTCGCATAGACTCTCTTCGCAGGTGCATTCAGCAGAATGATTCATATACCACTTCCTCGTTCAACAAATATAAGAAAGGTTAAATAAATGTTGACCCGATTCAGCTCACAGTTCCAATATAGAAACCATGCTGGTTTGAGACGTTTTCGATATGGAACTTCGTTATCTTCGCTATTTTGTCGCCGTCGCCAGGACGCGGCACTTCACCCAGGCCGCCAAGGAACTGGGTATTTCACAGCCTCCGTTAAGTCAGCAAATTCAGCGGCTTGAGCGCGAGGTGGGGACCCCGCTGTTTCGGCGTTTGACCCGCGGTGTGGAGCTCACCGAGGCCGGTGAGTCGTTCTATGAGGATGCCCGTCAGATCCTCGCCATGAGCGATGCGGCGCTGGAGAAGGCCAAGGGCATTGCCCGCGGGATGAACGGCAGCCTGTCGCTAGGCATTACCAGTTCTGATGCTTTCCACCCGCAAATCTTCACGCTGCTGCACCGTTTTCAGCTCGACCACCCTGGGGTGACCCTGCACCAGATGGAAGACAATATGGCCAATCTGATGACCGCCCTGAGCGAGGCCGAGCTGGATATTGCCTTCGTCCGTCTGCCGTGCGAGAGCAGTAAGGCCTTTAATCTGCGGATTATCGATGAGGAGCCGATGGTTATCGCGCTGCCGCGCGATAACCCGCTGGCGACGCAGCCGACCCTGGCCCTGGAGCAGCTGCGCGACGTGGCGCCGATCCTCTTCCCGCGGGAAGTGGCTCCGGGGCTGTATGAGCTGGTGTACAACAGCTGCCTGCGCGCCGGCATCGATATGGAGCGCGCCTGGCAGTCGTCGCAAATTTCGTCGTCGCTGAGCATGGTCAATGCCGGGTTCGGCTTCGCGCTGGTCCCGCAGTCGATGACCTGCATCCAGCAGCCGAACGTCAGCTATCACCCGCTCAGCGGGGCGCCGCTGAAGACCGATATCGCCATCGCCTGGCGGCGCTTCGAGCGCTCGCGCACGGTGAAACGCTTTCTGGCGATGTTCTGAACTTCGCGACGCCTGCGGCTTACTGCGCCACCCAGCCGCCGTCCATGTTCCACGCCGCGCCGCGCACCTGGGCGGCGGCGTCGCTGCACAGGAACAGCGCCATTTCGCCCAGCTGCTGCGGGGTGACAAACTCCCCGGAAGGCTGTTTTTCCGCCAGCAGCTGGGCGCTGGCCTGCTCCGGGTCGACCCCCTCGGCGATGCGCTTATCGATCTGCTGCTGCACCAGCGGGGTCAGCACCCAGCCGGGGCAGATGGCGTTGCAGGTGATGCCGCTACGCGCGGTTTCCAGGGCCACGGTTTTGGTCAGACCGACCACCGCGTGCTTGGCGGCGACATAGGCCGATTTCTCTTTCGACGCCACCAGGCCATGCACTGAGGCAATGTTGATGATGCGCCCCCAGTTGCGCTGGCGCATGCCCGGCAGCGCCAGGCGGGTGGTGTGGAAGACGCTGGAGAGATTGATCGCGATGATGTCGTTCCATTTGTCCACCGGGAACTGCTCCACCGGGGCCACGTGCTGGATGCCGGCGTTATTGATCACGATATCGACGCCGCCGAAGGTGCTTTCGGCATAGCGCATCATCGCCTCGATCTGCCCGACGTCGCGGAGGTCGGCGTCGTGATAGCCGGGGATCTTGCCCAGCGCGGCGACTTCAGCCCGGGCGTAGCTGCTGTCGCCGAAGCCATTGAGCACCAGCTGGGCGCCTGCCTGCGCCAGCACTTTGGCGATCCCTAAGCCGATGCCGCTGGTGGAGCCGGTGACCAGCGCTGTTTTACCGTTTAAATTCATCATATTTCTCCTTCAGTCGGGTCTCAGACAATGCCGGTCACATAGAACGTGGCAATGACAAACAGTACCGCGAGGCTTTTGATCACCGTGATGGCGAAAATGCCGCCGTAGGCCTGGCGATGGCTCAGGCCGGTGATCGCCAGCAGGGTGATCACCGCCCCGTTATGCGGCAGGGTATCCATGCCGCCGCTGGCCATGGCGGCGACGCGGTGCAGGACCTCCAGCGGAATATTGGCGGCGTGGGCGGCGGCGACAAAGGTCTCGGACATCGCCGCCAGGGCAATGCTCATTCCCCCGGAGGCCGAGCCGGTGATCCCGGCCAGCACCGTGACGCTGATCGCCTCGTTTAACAGCGGATTGGGAATAGCCGCGAGGGCTTTCGACAGCACCAGGAAACCCGGCAGGGCGGCGATAACCGCGCCGAAGCCATACTCAGAGGCGGTGTTCATCGCCGCGAGAATAGCCCCGCCCACCGCCGTCCGGCTTCCTTCCGCCAGCCGGCCGCGAATATTGCGGTAGCCGCAGACCAGTACCAGCACAATGCCGGAGAGCAGCGCCGCCTGTACCGCCCAGATGGCGGTGATTTTCCCCACCTCGGTGACCACAGGCTTCGCCAGACCCGGGAGGGTGAGCTCATGGCTGGCGCCGTACCACTGCGGGATCCAGTGGGTAAACAGCAGATTCAGCACCCCCACCAGCAGCAGCGGGGCGATAGCGATCAGCGGATGCGGCAGGTTGATGTCATCCGGGGTCTCCGGCTCATTTTGCAGGTCGGTCCCATAGCCTTCGCCGCTGGCCTGCGCTTTGCGGCGCTGGCGCTCCAGCCACAGCAAACCGAAGAGGATAATGAACAGCGAGCCGATAAGCCCCAGCCACGGGGCCGCCCAGGCGTTGGTGCCGAAGAAGCTGGTGGGAATAATATTCTGGATCTGCGGCGTGCCGGGCAGGGCGTCCATGGTAAACGAGAAGGCCCCGAGGGCGACGGTGGCTGGGATCAGCCGTTTGGGGATCCCGCTCTGGCGAAACAGCTCGGCGGCGAAAGGGTAGACGGCAAAGGCCACCACAAACAGCGATACCCCGCCGTAGGTCAGCAGGGCGCACACCAGCACGATCACCGGGATCGCATGGCGGCGTCCAAGGATGCGGATGGCGGCGGCGACAATCGACCGCGAGAATCCCGACAGCTCAATCAGCTTGCCGAATACCGCGCCCAGCAGAAACACCGGGAAATAGAGCTTCACAAAGCCGACCATTTTTTCCATAAACAGGCCGGTAAAGGCCGGGCCGACCGCGCCCGGGTCGGTGAGTAGCACCGCGCCGAGGGCGGCGATCGGCGCAAAGAGGATCACGCTGTATCCACGGTAGGCTGCCAGCATCAGTAATGCCAGCGCGGCCAGGGCTATTATCACACTCATCACGACGTCTCACTCTCATTGTTATTGTAGGGGTACAGAACGAGATACTAGGGTTTCAGGGCGAAGCGCAGCTGGTGTTCCCGGCGCGACTGGATGCGCTGGCGCCGGGCCTCGTCCCAGCGGTAAAAGCCTTGCCCGCTGCGGGCGCCGGTGTCGCCTCGCGCCACTTTCTCTGCCACCAGCGACATCATCTCGGTGCCGCTGGCCAGCTCCGGCAGCAGGTGCTGGCAGATATCCTGGACCGTCGCCAGGCCGGTCATGTCCGCTGCCTCCAGCGGGCCGACCATCGCATAGCGGCGGCCCAGCGAGGCGCGCATCACCTGGTCCACCACCTCCGGGGACGCGATGCCGCTGTGGACGATATGCAGCGCTTCGCGCAGCAGGGCGAACTGCAGCCGGTTGCCGACAAAGCCCGGCGCGGCGCGGTTGAGCACCACCGCTTCCAGCGCGCAGGCGGCGCAAAAGTCGCTCACCTGGCGCGCCAGATGGGGCAGGGTGGCGCTCCCGGGCACCACTTCCACCAGCGGGATCAGGTGTGGCGGATGCCAGAAATGGGCGATCAGTAGCCGTTCCGGGAGGCGCATGCCCTGCGCCAGCTGATCCGGCGGCAGGCCGCTGGTGTTGCTGGCGATAATCGCCTCGTCGGCGATCAGCGTTTCCAGTTCGGCATACAGGGCGTGCTTCAGCCCCAGCCGTTCGGGGATCGCTTCAATCAGCAGCGTGGCGTCCGCCAGCGCTTGCAGCGCCGGGGTAGGGGTTAAACGGCTCAGCACGGCGTCGCGGTCGGCGGGATCCTGCTGACCGCTCGCCTCCAGCTCGCGCAGGATCGCCCCGGCTACTGTGGGTACCTCGGCGAGACGTTGCGGATCGGTGTCATACAGGCGGACGGCGTGACCGTGACGGGCGAAATGGCAGGCAGTGCCGACGCCCATCAGTCCGGCGCCGAGTACCGCCAGGCGTGGTGTAAACATAGTGGCTCCTGTTAACGTTGAAGGGTCATGGCGATGCCCTGTCCGCCGCCGACGCACAGGGTGGCCAGCCCTTTGCTGGCGCCCCGGCGCTGCATCTCATGCACCAGACTGACGAGGATCCGGCAGCCGGAGGCGCCGATGGGATGGCCCAGGGCGATGGCGCCGCCGTTAACGTTGACCTTCTCGCTGTCCCATTCGAGCAGCTGGCCGACGGCCAGCGCCTGGACGGCAAAGGCCTCGTTGGCTTCGATCAGATCCACCTCGTCCAGCGCCCAGCCGGCGCGCTGCAGCGCCTGGCGGCAGGCGCTCACCGGGCCGATGCCCATCACCGACGGGTCGACCCCGGCGACCGCCGCGCTGACAATGCGCGCCAGCACCGGCAGCCCAAGCTCGTGCGCTTTATCGACGCTCATCAGCAGGACCGCCGCAGCGCCGTCGTTCAGCGATGAGGCATTCCCGGCGGTGACGCTGCCGTCAGCCGGGCGAAACGCCGGGCGCAGCTTGGCCAGCTGCTGCTCGCTGGTCTCCGGGCGCGGTTGCTCATCGTCGGTCACGACACGCGGAGGTTTTTTGCCCTGCGGGACGCTGACCGGGACGATCTCCTCGCGAAAGCGTCCGGCGGCGATAGCGGCCGCCGCTTTGCGCTGGGAGCTGGCGGCGAAGGCGTCCTGGCGCTCGCGGCTGATGTCGAAGGCGTCGGCAAGGTTCTCGGCGGTAATGCCCATGTGGTAGTCGTTAAAAGCGTCCCATAGGCCGTCCTGGATCATGCTGTCCTGCAGGCTGGCATGGCCGAAACGCAGGCCGTCGCGGGCGCCATTCATCAGATAGGGAGCATTGCTCATGCTCTCCTGGCCGCCGGCGATAACGATCTCGGCGTCGCCGCAGCGGATCGCCTGCACCGCCTGCTGAACCGCTTTCAGCCCTGAGCCGCACACCAGATTGACGGTGACCGCTGGAGTGTCCACCGGCAGGCCGGCCCGCAGCGCGGTCTGGCGCGCCGGGTTCTGCCCGCAGCCGGCGGTGAGCACCTGGCCGAAAATCAGTTCATCGACAGCTGCGGCGGGCAGCTGGCAGCGTTCAAGCAGGCTGCGCACCACTGCCGCGCCGAGGTCGACGGCGGAAAGCGGGGCGAAGGCGCCGCGAAAGCTGCCGACCGGGGTGCGTACGGCAGCAACTATGGCAATATCGGTCATGGTCTCTCCTTAGCTGAAGCGCATTTCGCGCACGTCGTCGGCGACGATCAGCCGTCCCGCCGTTTTACGCATCACTTCGTCGGGGCTGACCCCCGGGGCCACTTCGCGCAGGACAAACGCCCCGTCGACAATGTCCAGCAGGGCCAGGTCGGTGAGCACCCGGCGAATGCAGCCCACGCCGGTGAGCGGCAGGGTGCACTGCGGCAGCAGTTTGGATTCACCGTTCTTTGAGGCGTGGGTCATCACCACGATGATGTTCTGCGCGCCGGCCACCAGGTCCATGGCGCCGCCCATCCCCTTGACCATTTTTCCGGGGATCATCCACGAGGCGATATTCCCTGCGACGTCGACCTCAAAGGCGCCAAGAACCGTAAGATCGACGTGGCCGCCGCGGATCATGGCGAACGACTGGGCCGAATCGAAGATCGCCGCCCCGGTTTGCGCGGTGACGGTCTGTTTGCCGGCGTTGATCATGTCGGCGTCGAGGGTTTCCTCATCGGGAAACTCGCCCATCCCCAGCAGGCCGTTCTCCGACTGGAGCATCACTTCAATGCCGGCGGGAATGTAATTGGCTACCAGCGTCGGGATACCGATCCCAAGGTTGACGTAGTCGCCGTCGCGCAGCTCCTGGGCGACGCGCATCGCCATTTGTTCGCGGGTTAACATCTCAGTGCCCTCCGGCGCGCAGGGTGCGCTGTTCAATACGTTTTTCGAATTGCCCGACGATCAGCCGGTCGACATAGATCCCCGGGGTGTGAATGGCGGAGGGCGGCAGTTCGCCCGGCGGCACAATCTCTTCCACCTCCACCACCGTAATGCGCCCGGCGGTGGCCATCAGCGGGTTGAAATTCTGTGCGGTATGGCGATAAACCACATTGCCGTACCAGTCAGCCTTCCAGCCCTTCACGAGGGCGAAATCGCCGCGAATAGCTTGTTCAAGAATGTAATTTTTACCGTCGAACTGGCGCACCTCTTTGCCTTCGGCGACCGGCGTGCCATAGCCGGTGGCGGTGTAAAAGCCGGGGATCCCGGCGCCGCCGGCGCGGATTTTTTCCGCCAGCGTTCCCTGCGGGGTGAGCTCTACCGCCAGCTCGCCGCTCAGCACCAGCTGTTCAAACAGCGCGTTTTCCCCGACGTAAGAGGCCACTACCTTGCTGACCTGGCGCGACTCCAACAGCATGCCGAGACCGAAGCCATCGACGCCGCAGTTGTTGGAAACCACCGTCAGCCCCTTCACCTGGCGACGCTTCACCTCGGCGATCAAATTCTCGGGTATACCGCACAGGCCGAAGCCGCCGGCGAGCAGCGTCATGCCGTCCGTTAACCCTTCCAGCGCCGCTTCGTAGCTGGCGACGCGTTTATCCAGTCCTGCCATCTAGTCTCTCCTGCCTTGCAATACCCTTATCATTGGCGCGGGCGACTGATTTGATAATTTTGAATTTGTGACTCACTCATTTGGAAATTTAATTAATTTCCTGTTAACTAATTTCTTTCAATTAGTTAACAGGATGAAAAATGAGAATGAGTGTCAAACAGTTACGCGCGTTTTTAGCGGTAGCTCACACTCTCAATTTCGCCCACGCCAGCGAAAGGCTGAATCTGTCGCAGCCAGCGCTCAGCCTGACCATCAAAGGGTTGGAGGAGGCGCTGGGGGGCGCGCTGCTGCAGCGCAGCACCCGCAAAGTGACCCTCACCCAGGAGGGGGAACTCTTTCTGCCGATGGCCCGTCAACTGCTGGCCGACTGGGATAACGTTGAGGAGGCGATGCGCCAGAGCTTTACCCTGCAGCGCGGCAAAATCTCGGTCGCCGCGATGCCGTCGTTCGCCGCCAACGTTCTGCCGGAGGCGCTGAAAGCCTTCCGCGACCGCTATGCCGGGGTGAACGTCACGGTGCATGATGTGATCAATGAGCAGGTAATCGAGATGGTGCGTGAGGGGCGGGTAGAGATGGGCATCGCTTTCGAGCCATCGCCCAACCACAACCTGCTGTTTACCCCGCTGGCGGTGGACCGCTTCGTGGCGATCGTTCCCCGGCAATCGCCGCTGGCGAAGAAAAAAAAGCTCACCTGGCAGGAGCTGTTAACTCTCGACTTTATCACCCTCCAGCGTCCCTCGGCGGTGCGCCTGATGCTGGAGGAGGCGCTGGCGCGCAGCGGGCGTCAGCTGGACGTGGCGCTGGAGAGCCACCAACTGGTGACGGTGGGGAGGATGGTAGCCAGCGGTCTGGGAGGCAGCGCGGTGCCGGCGCTATGCAAAACGCAGATGACCTCGCTGGGGGCAGTGTGCATTCCGCTCAGCGATCCGCCGATTGAAAAGTGCGTTGGGGCGATCCATGCCGGACATCTGCCGCTGTCGAAGGCGGCGCAGGCGCTGCTGGATACGTTGAAAGGGTATTTACCCACCTGAGGGGGCGGGGGGGCAAAAAAACCGGCCCGCAGGCCGGTTTGATAATCAGATTTTGCAGGCGTCGCCGCAATCGTCATCGGCAACGATCGCCTGGGCTTTTTTGTCCGCTTCTTCCAGACGCTCCGCGTTGCGCTCTTCCGCTTCATCCAGGCCGCTGAAGACCAGGTTGTCGAGATCAATTTCCATAAGTTACCTATCGTTGCTGGTTTTGAATCAGCGTCAAGTATAGGGCATAACCGCCTGCGGAGGTAACCGCTCTTCGCGCCGAACGCACAGAGCGTTAAGTCCGCCGGCAGCAGATAAAACCCACCATAAATAACCGTTGACAGGATGGCGTTAGCTTTAAATATCTCCACCAGAATAATTTCCTGCCTAAATATTAAATGAAAGGACAACGAAGGTGTAATTAAGCATTGACGAATGGCTTTTATGTTAATATGGCCGCGATTATGGATGAATCTATGGATCTTAATCAATGGAACATACTGTTACAGGCGCCATCAAAGAATGGCGTAAACATAATAAAGTGATCGGTCAGGTCAAAATAAGCTATAAAAAATTCTTACGAAAATGCAGAGAGCTCTCGCTCGCAGGAGGTAAATACAGAGAATATCAAGGACTTTGCGCCAAATATCAGTGCGCACGATTGACCGCCGTGACCCA
Organism: Klebsiella sp. 7-CIP_Kleb.; assembly: GCF_050378655.1. Taxonomy (NCBI): domain Bacteria; kingdom Pseudomonadati; phylum Pseudomonadota; class Gammaproteobacteria; order Enterobacterales; family Enterobacteriaceae; genus Klebsiella; species Klebsiella sp. 7-CIP_Kleb. The sequence goes on along the minus strand of NZ_JBNRLJ010000001.1, from coordinate 646,800 downwards.
GGGACTGGTGCCTTTCGAGGATAAACCCTTTAAGGCCTATCTTAATAAACGGATGTCAAAACGGCGCAAGCTGGATATTGCCCACGGTTCGCTGAATTTTATCGAGAAAACGTTTCAGCCCGATGTGCTGCCGCAGCTCTATAACGTGGCGGATTTTGGCCGGACGATGTTTGCTATTCCTCTGAAAAATGGCGAAAAGCTTGACGTTAAGCTGCTGGCATCGCCGTTTCAGGAGGAGGGTGAGCTGATGCTGCAGCTGTTTCTCGGCGACCGGCGCGTTTATAGCGTCTGTTTTTCCTGTACCGACGATGGCCGCGCTTATATCGGCGGAATACAGGGCGGGAAAGATATCACCAATGATGAGGTGAAGGTGCTGACCAAAGAGCTGCATGGCGCGCGGCCGAAAAATATCATCATGAGCGTGCTGTATGGTTTCCTGCGTTATTTCGGCATCACTACGGTCTACGCGATTGATTCCGATTACCACGTGAAAAGCGATCTGGTGAAAGCCAGTTATTCATCGCTGTGGCTGGAAATGGGCGGAGAGAAACAGGCTCGCGGCTGGTATAAACTGCCGGCGCAGGAGATCAAAAAAAGTCTTGAAGAGGTAAAAAGTAAACACCGCAGCCAGTTTATTAAGCGCGAAGGTGTCAAAGAGCTGATTCAGCTCGAAATGGCGAACGCTCTGCGGCAAATAACCTTGAATCCGCAGATGAATTAACGCCTTTCCCACGTCAGGCAGGCAGCAGGGGGCTGTTGTCCGCCTGACGATATCCTTTCTTTACTGGCCGCTCTCGCCGATCGGCGGCGACACCGAGTTGGTGAGCAGCGGGGCGCTGCGCCACCACACTATCAGCGCGACCAGCGCGATAACGCTCAGCACGCCGAAGGCGGTAGCAAAAGAGTAGCGCCCGGCGATAGCGCCGGTTAACGCCGGACTCATCGCCGCCCCGGCGCCCTGCATTAGCATCACCACGCTTTGTCCGGCGTTAACGTGCCCGCTGCCGCGCAGCAGCGAGACGATAAAGCTGGGCACCGCCACCCCCAAAATCCCTGCCGCCAGACCATCAAGAATTTGCACCGGGACCATCATCGCCGGGGCGTCGCTGGCGGCCGCCAGCGCCGCGCGGATGGGCATGATCAGCAGCGCCAGCAGAATGCATCGCCAGTAACCATATTTGTCGATGCTGCCGGCGACCCGGATGGCCACCGGGATCATTACCACCTGCGAAATAATCACCGTGGCGGCGGCAAACAGCCCCGGATTGAGGTGTCCCGGCGCGGCGGCGATCCGCATGCTGAGCATCGGCAACAGCGCGGCGTTGGCGAGATGGAACAGCATCAGGGTCACGCCGGCGATCAGCAGCGGCGTATGGCGGAACAGGATGGCAAACCCAGGCACAGCGGGCGTGACGGCCGACTCGAGGCCGCGGGCGGCGTCATCGTCAATATCGCTGCTGCGGATTGCCAGCAGGGCGATCAGGGTAAACAGGGTGGTACAGGCCATCAGGATGAAAATGCCGCCGATGCCCCAGTACCAGGCGATGGCCCCGGCAATCAGCGCAGTGAAGAAATTCCCCGCATGGTTGAAGGCTTCGTTTTTTCCCATCTGAGCGCTAAAGCCGCGCTGTCGGGTCAGCCCAAGGGTGATCCCGGCGATTAACGGTCCGACAAAGGCCGCGCAGATCCCGCTGGCAACCTGTGAAAGGGCCACCACGCTGGTCTTCTGACTGAACCAGAGCAGGAGGGTGGTCAGGGTGATCGCCAGGCAGACCCCGGCCAACAGCACGCGCTTATGCCGCGAGGTGTCGGTGATGAAGCCGGCGGGCAGGGTCGCCAGCAGGCCGGCCACGCCGCCGACGGTCATCAACAGGCCGATGTCCTCCGCCTGCCAGTGACGCTGGGTGAGAAAGATCCCCAGAAACGGGCCGAGGCCGTCGCGAACGTCGGCGATAAAGAAGCTGGTCAAACATAAAGCCCGCAGTGAACGAAGCGACATTTTCTTCCTTTAGCATGAACGATCCGCGGATCAGCGGCGGACCAGGGCGGTCATGGCGTGCGCCACGAATAATAGCCGGGATCGGACCCGGCAGAGAGCCTCATTCTTTATCGCACCGTTCGATGAAACCAAAATGTCACCCAGTCGTCGGGTAACGTGGCAATGCAACATACCTGCTCGTCGCGGCTTCCGCCAGAGGCCTACGAAAGTTCTGTATCAGGGCAACCGCGCCGCTCTCAGCGTTCGTCTGCCTTAACGATCTGCAGCGCGGCGGGATTCGCCACGCTGCCGCTGGCGGTGACGAACCCGGGATGGACGGCCTCGCCGCTGGCGCTGTCCACCAGCGCAATATGCGGCGTGCTGTGCAGCACCTGCTGGTGGCCCCATTCCATCAGGGCGAACAGCACCAGCGCCAGGCTACGGCTTTTTTCGGTGAGAACATATTCATAGCGCTCGCGAGCCCCCGCTTCCCGATAGGGGACTTTGCGAAGCAAGCCCATTTCGGTCATGGTTTTCAACCGGATGGTGAGCGTCTGGCGGGTAATATGGGTATGCGCCTGCATCGTTTCAAAGCGCGTCACGCCGTAAAACGCCTCGCGGAGGATCAGCAGCACCCAGCGGTCGCCCAGTATTTTGGCTCCTTCCGCCAGGCCGCACAGCTCAGGATCGAGGTAGGGCAATGATTTATTTTTTGACATCGTGAGATTGGCCTTCTACTCTGAGTTTGAAATTTAGACTTAGATGCTAAGGAGCATAGCGTGCCATTTGTTAACGTGCAAACCATTAAAGGGATCATGACCGCGGAACAGAAAAGTGAGCTGCTGCGGCGGATGACCGATCTGCTGGTGGAGATTGAGGGGCAGGGCGATCCGCAGTTCCGCCAGTCGGTGTGGATCCGCATTGATGAACATGACCCGGAGCAGTGGAGCCTGGGGGGCGTCCAGCCGACGGCCGCGATGATTGCGGCTAAATTCGCCGCGGCGCGGCGCGACTGATTTCCTGAAAAAAGCGGGCTGCGAAGCCCGGCCCGGCGATCTGGCGCAGAAGAGGGCCAGGTCGCCGGGTAATATTGCTATTCGCTATGGTGCAAAAGCGTATTTTGCGGCTAAGGTAACGGTCAGGGAACCCAACAAACAGGGCGCGATGCCAGACGACCCGCCTGGCGCCACTCTCAAACTGGTGAAAACAACGGATGTCTAGCGAACAGATGCTGCCGCTGGCGGCGCAGAACAACAATATCATCCGCCTGGCCGTCGCTCAGGCGCTGGCCGGCGCCAACTCGGTGGTGTTCTACGCCACTGGCGCTATCGTCGGCAATACCATCGCCCCCAGCCCGTCGCTGGCCACGCTGCCGATCACCCTGTTTGTGCTGGGGATGGCGGCCTCGATTCTGCCTTTCGGCGCGCTGGCGCGTAAGCGGGGCCGCAAAGCCGCGTTTATGGCCGGTACCGGCGCCGGGGTGGTTACCGGTCTGGCGGCCGCTCTGGCGGTGGTGCTGGGCTCTTTTCTGCTGTTTTGTTTCGCCGCGATGCTTGGCGGCGCCTATGCCGCGGTGGCGCTCAGTTTTCGCTTTGCCGCCACCGACGGCGTCGCTCCGGAACGTCGCGCCCGCGCGCTGTCGCTGGTGATGGGCGGCGGCGTGGCCGCCGGGATCATTGGCCCGATGCTGGTCACCGGCACCATGCACCTCTGGCCGACTCATACCTTCGCCTTCACCTTCCTCGCTCAGGCGCTGGTGGCGGCGCTCGCCGCCATTCTGCTGGCAGGCGTGACGCCAGCAGAGCCCGCGGCGGCCAGCGTTCGCGGAGGGCGGCCGCTGCGCGAGATTGTCCGCCAGCCGGGCTTTGCCACCACGGTGTTCAGCGGCGCGGTGGCCTATATGGTGATGAATTTTCTGATGACCGCCGCGCCGCTCTCCATGCATATGCACGGCCTTTCCCAGCAGGCCGCCAACCTCGGGATCCAGTGGCATGTGATGGCGATGTACGGTCCGGGATTTGTCACCGGCCGGCTGATCCAGCGCTTCGGCGCAGCGCGCATGGCGGCGGCGGGATTGCTGATCACCGGCGCCTCGGTGGCGGTCGGTCTCAGCGGCGTCGGGGTGTATCATTACTGGCTGTCGCTGATTTTGCTCGGCATCGGCTGGAACTTTGGCTTCACCGGCGCCTCGGCGAAAATTATCGATTTCCACCGCCCGGAAGAGAAGACCCAGGTTCAGTCGCTCAACGATTTTCTGGTCTTCGGCGTGATGATCGTGGGTTCGTTTTCGTCCGGCGTTCTGCTCAACGCCTTCGGCTGGAACGCGGTGCTGTGGGGCTCCCTGGCGCCGGTGGGGCTGGCGCTGTTCACCCTGCTGCTGCGCCCGTTATCGCCGCCCCGCGCTTAGCGCCTGGCCTGCCGCTGCGCGGGCCCTCGTTTTGTGCTTTTTAGCTATGCATTGCTGAAATTCATCTTAACCTGCGCGCGAATAAACGTCACACACGCTACATGCTGTAGTAATCTCTACATCATGACAATGCATCTCTTGATCCTTAACCTGACGACGTCTCAAGCCACGCTGCGCATGCGTGTCTGGCGAACCCTGAAGCAGAGCGGTGCGGCGGTCCTGCGCGACGGGGTCTATCTGCTGCCCGACGTGCGCCAGGGCTATGACATTTTCCTCAGCACCTGCCAGGTGATCCGCGCGGAGGGCGGGGCCGGGTATGTGTTTACGATTGAGTCGGCGGAAGAGGAGGCGCTCAGGCCGCTATTCGATCGTCGCGAACAGTATGATGCGCTGTTGCAGGATCTGCTGGCGCTGCAGGGGGCGTTATCCGCCGACGGACTGGCGGCTCAGCTCAAACAGCTGCGTAAAATTCAGCGTGACTACCAGCGGATCGCGGCTATCGATTTTTTCCCGGGGGCCGCCCGGGAGCAGGCCGCTGAGCGACTGGCCACCCTCGAGCAGGCGATTAATCAGCGGCTATCGCCGGACGAGCCGCAGGCGGTTGCGGGCGAACTGAGCCTTCTGGATAGAGAGGCCTTTCGCGGCCGTTTGTGGGCCACCCGCCGACGCCCGTGGGTCGATCGTCTGGCCAGCGCCTGGCTAATTCAGCGCTTTATCGACCCTGATGCGCGGTTCCTGTGGCTGGCCGCGCCTGAGGACTGCCCGGCGACGGCGGTTGGTTTTGATTATGACGGGGCGCCGTTCAGCCACGTTGGCACGCGGGTGACCTTCGAAGTTCTGGTCCGGCGCTTTGCTCTGGAGGCCGCTATCCCCGACGCTCTGGGCCGGCTGATCCACTTCCTGGACGTCGGTGGGGTATCCACCCCGGAGGCGGCGGGGGTGGAAAGCATTCTTGCAGGGCTGCGGGAAACCATTACGGACGATGACCAACTGCTGGCGGCAGCCTGCTCGCTGTTCGACGGCTTACTGAAGTCCTGTGAAATGAGGTCTGGTAATCATGAGCAAAACGGTGGTTCTTCCGCAGACTGACAGCCCTTCCGTCGTCGCTTCCGTATCCTTCTGGCAGGCATTTCGCTTCTGGCTGAAGCTCGGCTTCATCAGCTTCGGCGGACCTGCCGGGCAGATCGCCATGATGCACCAGGAGCTGGTGGATAACCGACGCTGGATCTCGGAAGGGCGATTCCTGCACGCGCTCAACTTTTGTATGGTCCTGCCGGGCCCGGAGGCCCAGCAGCTGGCGACCTATATCGGCTGGCTGATGCATAAAACCTGGGGAGGCATCATCGCCGGGGTGCTGTTTATTTTGCCCTCGCTGGTGTTGCTCATCGCGCTGGCGTGGATCTACCTCGTCTGGGGAGATGTCGCGGTGGTGGCGGGGATTTTTTATGGCATCAAACCCGCCGTGGCGGCGATCGTGCTGCAGGCGGCGCACCGCATCGGCTCGCGGGCGCTGAAAAATGGCGCCTACTGGGCCATTGCCGCCGCAGCCTTTGTCGCTATTTTTGCGCTGAACGTACCTTTTCCGCTGATCGTCCTGACCGCGGCGATCGTCGGGTTTATCGGCGGACGGGTGGCGCCGGCGACCTTCGGCAAAGCCGACGCCCATCGCGCGCAGAGTCAGCCTGGCGGGGCCGCCATTATTGATGACGCGACGCCGATCCCAGCCCACGCCCTGTTCAGCTGGCGGCGCACTGCCCGGGTGCTGATCGCCGGGATACTGCTGTGGCTGGTGCCGATGGCCACCCTGGCGCTAATGCTGGGCTGGGCGCACCCGCTGACCCAGATGAGCTGGTTCTTTACCAAAGCCGCGTTGATGACTTTCGGCGGGGCGTATGCCGTCTTGCCTTACGTTTACCAGGGGGCGGTGACCCACTATGGCTGGCTGACCGCAGGGCAGATGATGGACGGCCTCGCCCTGGGGGAATCCACCCCCGGACCGTTGATCATGGTGGTGACCTTTGTCGGGTTTGTCGGCGGCTACACCAAAGCGGTGTTGGGCGTTGATGATGTGCTGCTGGGGGGCATCGCGGCGGCGTGCCTGGTGACATGGTTTACCTTTTTACCCTCGTTTATCTTTATTCTCGCCGGCGGGCCGTTTATTGAAACCACGCATAATAAAGTGGGATTTACCGCGCCGTTGACCGCCATTACCGCCGCGGTGGTGGGCGTTATCCTGAATCTGGCGCTGTTTTTTATCTGGCATAGTGTCTGGGGACCATCCGGTTTCGACCCATGGTCTGCGGCCATTGCTATCGCCGCCACCGGGCTGCTGTTTCGCTATAAGTGGAAGCTGACCTGGGTACTGGCCGCCGCCGCCGCGGTGGGGCTTATCGTCCATATGGCGGGACTGTCCGGCGCAGGGTGAGGTCGGCTTCGGGGTGAGAGACACGTGGCTAGATACGGTAGCGGGGTAAAGGCCAGTGCCTCAGCAGGCACTGGCCGGATGGGTGGCAATATCTTCATTTTTTAAAGTTGTTGCATACTTCCCGCGGAATAACCTCGTTACCAAAACCGCGCGGCGTAATTAAAATGCTTCATCTCATGTTCATCGACATAGGAACTGGTTCCATCATTTTTTGAATCCTTGCCAGATATCGTATTCCCCGAGATATATTGTGGCACCCCATCAACTGTCCCCGTGTAAATTCCGGCATGATCTCCTGGCTTTTGACCGTTGGCCTGGACGGGATAATCAACCCTTAAAACAATATCGCCAACGGCAATGTCGGAAATAGATATTATTTTTCCGAGCGCTAATGACTCCTGATAGAATTTCGCTACGCTGGCGGTTTTAGGCAGGCCGGGAATATCAGCCTGACAGCTACACCAGTAGACGAAAGCCATACACCATGGCGAGCCGGAGGGGCTACCCACGTAGTCGAGATAGGTATTTACCATCGGGCCAGAGTTGCTGTTAAGTGGTTCCTCTTTAACATTAAGCTGACTTCTTGCTGCGTCTATTAAGTCGTAACCATTAGGCATAGTTTTGTCCTCGTCATTTTGGGTTGGGTAATAGTGAACATATACAAAGCTGCTAGGCGCTTTTCTTCATCCAGTCGTACATGATGAGTACGTGGTCTGCATAGATTTGTGCGCGTTCCCCCTTGCCGTTATAGAGGCGGATAGTCTCGCGTAAATCTCCGTCGGCGGAATGGTGCTTTAACGTTAATTCATTCAACACCCGCGTCAGGCAACTTGGGAAATCTCGCCATTGCTTGTTCAGGAAAAAACTGGGATCTGTCAAGATGTGTTGCAAGTCGTACTGGAATATTCCATAACCTTTATAGACCCAGTCCTTCGGCTCCATCTTTCTGAGGGTTCGGGTACGGTTGGCCTCGTCGATAAACTCTGTGGTTATCTGATCTCCATACTTGTCACGAAAGTCGGCGGTAGTGGATGGAAATGCGATTCGGCTGGTGCCTGGGGCATCACCGCTGGCATCAAAAACACAGCGGGCAAGAATTTCGTTGGCACTCATCTGATTTATCCAGTTGAGCCATATCGGGGCGGTTTCCTTGGCGGCGATGGCGCAAATCAGCAAAGCATCAAAAGGGGTGCCCGCAACGGCTTTCTCTATCCCGGAACCAAAGTTTTGCATTAACCAGTCACGGCACTGGAGGGCCTGTTCACGACTGAGAGGCGGTTTTGAAGCCGTTGAGCGTATCAACGAGGAGACGTCCGGAGGTGACCACTGAGCCGGTGCTATCCCGGCTTTCGGCTCAGGAAACGCCGCAAGTGTCTTCCCGAATAACGCATCATGGGTCAACCTGCCCACGACGCCATCGACAATTAAATCGTGTACGCTACGCTGGAAGGCTTCCACTGAAAGCCGAGTGGCATTGCCAAAAATACCGTCTGAAGTTCCACAAGGGGGTTGCACTCCGAGAGTGGTCAGCGCCTTTTGTACAGCACGTACATCTTCACCCCGCATCAGCGGAAAACAATAAAACAGGTCACGTGGTTCGCTCATGGTATCTACCTCATACACAGGTGGAGGGAAGACCTGGGCCACCGATGGCAGCGGCATTGACGGTCTGATGGAGACGTATTGCTATCTCGCCTGTGGCTGGCGGTTGCCCGTTCAGTCCGCCCAGGGCGCGTATTCGAGCATCACGGGCGGCCTGACAGCGATCGGCCTGCGGCAGGTCGGTACGCTGAGCCAGGCTGAGGAAGGCATTACTGGCGGTAAGCGCGCGGGATGGATTCGGCGGTAACAGGTCCAGTTTTGCCACGGCTTCACGTGTCATTGCCACTGCCTCAGCGGGTTGCTTAAAGGGGGCTGAGCAGGTCAAAGCAAGGGCCTGATTCTCCAACAGATGTGTCTCATCTTCACTGCCCCTGGCGGCGGCAGAAGACGCAAGCGCATAATCGTGCACCGCATTGTCGATATTGGCCCGTGCTGATGGGGTTGGCATGGGGCAGTGAGCCCCCGGCTGAGACTCATTCATCGCGAGTTTGAGATAGGCATGGCCCCGAATAGCGTAGAACTGCCGACAGACTTCACGACTTTGAGAGGGATCGTTGCAGGAAGCCACTGGCGTTTCCGCAATGATCGCTTCGTACTGCCGGGTGCTTTGCAACTGTTTCATGTGGGCCAGTTGCATGGTGGCGCAGGCAGTCAGCAGGCATAGCAAGCTGGCCAGTCTGAGAAAACGTTGCATGCGCTTCATAACTTGAGATCCGCAATCGCCTGGACAAAGTCGACGTTCTCACGGCGGGCAGCATCGACAAGCATGATCAGCAGGTCGAAAGCAGCCCTGCTGTCTGCAGGATTGGCTTCCACCCTTGAAACACCAGAGACCTGATTAATAAGCTGATTGATGTCCGAAGCACTCAAATTGTTCAAGGCTGTGCTGGCTGCCCCCAATGCTTGAGACGCGGGTGATGTCAGGCTTGCGCGCACTTTGCTGGCGATCTCTTCCGTAATGTCACCCTTGCCATAGAGAGCGAGGAGAGATTGCTGCAGTGCGGTAACGATAGATGTGGCTTCCTCGATGTCATGGACGATGTCAGCAGCGACGTGTCCGTTGGGCCCATAGGCCTCATTGAGCACAGACACAGGATCGTCAGCTGCCAGCACATTTGCCAGGACGCTGTCGACCTCTGCCGCTGGCCGTGAGGCAAAAAAGGGGGTGGCTGCAGGTGCGTTCTCCAGGGCGGCACGGGTCAGGGGGAGTGTAAGCGTCCCGCTTTCAACCAGCCCTTGGGCCAGCGGGGCTGCCAGTACGCGAGCGCGCCAGCGCTTGAACTGATCGGAACCCAGTTTAGCGCCGACACCCAGCAGCATCACGATCCCGGCGATGGGGCCTAATGCCGGCATGGCCGGTGCCACTAAGGGTGCCGCTTTGCTTAAAAGGACACTCAATGGTGAAGTGGCGCCGGTCAGGATATTGACGACTTGATTGAGTTCGTCAAGTTGATCGGAGGTGACATCTTTCTTACTGAGATTACGCAAGGCATTAATAATGCTCTCTGCGCGGGTAATAGTATTGTTCAGGTCTCCGGGTAGAACATCTCCCAGTCCGGTAGGCAATGAGTTAGTCTGTGGGAGCATTGCCAGTAATGCCTTCGCTAAGGCCAACTGCCGTTGCGTTTTGTCGAGCAAAGAATCGACATCCGCCGTACTTTGTATTTTTTCGGCAAGCTGCATTTTCTCGTTGGCATTATTCTGCGCTTTCTCCGCTTGCCTGGTTTGCTCTTGCGCCGCTTGCTGTGCACTGGCGACGCTGTTGTTCGTATTAGTCGTCGAAGCTGCCGCCCGGGTGCCAAAGTAATACCCAAAAACACCGGTAATAATGCCATTGAGATACCCGGCAATCTCCGGGCTGGTACCCAATTGAGAGCTGAACAGCAACAGAGGCAGGCCCACAACGGCCACGATCAGCGCTAAAACGGCCCGAACGGTGCCTTCAGGCAGCCCCATGGGCAGGTCTTTGAGTTGCGCTACCTTATCGATATTTTCCCCGGCGCAACCCACCAGTCTAAAATAGCGAGAAGAGAGCCACCAAAGAAAAGACACCATTCCTGTGCCGACTAAGAAAACGATGATGGCAATAAAGGCCTTGAGCCCACTGCCTGTCTCTTTCGAGGGCCAGGAAATGGGGGGTAAATCGAGATATGTAAAAAGCTTGGCAACGGCAAATATAGATAGACCCACCATCGCAATTTGCAGTGGAAGTTTACAAATCCGTGCCCAGTTTATTTCTGATTGGTTAGCCATAGTCACCTCATCGATGTGGGGCCGTTATTGGCAGGACGTCATAATGAGGCATCCTGAATTACCATAAAAAATGATTTTGATTTTCAATGCTACAGGCTTTAGTTATCATTTTCCTCCGTGAGTACAAATCAAATTAACTGATGATCGATAGACTAATACTTATTGTCGCGAGACCAATATGAGGAAAAAAGAACCGCAATAGCTACTGGTTTCAGTTTTCTCTAACCGCTAGATATAAACACTATTAATGACGGCAAGTTTTATGTCTTGCAAAAGACAGAATGTATTTGGATGCGTCATGGCTGCGTGGTAATTTAAAAATTGCCCATGCTTCTTTGTTATTTATTAATCATGATGAAAGAGGATGCCTCCCACCAGTAAAATGGCGGAAGAGTAATGCATATAGAATAACGACTGCGCTGCGTGTGATTTTCTTCATCATATTCACCAGTAATTTTTAGTGAGTCCGATAAAATAGTGGTCAGAACAAGCATATCTATCCGCGAAATTAACCCACGAGAATAAATTCATCGTCGCTTTTTTGATGAGTATAACGGAGGAAACAGAGACACCACTCATTCATATGAATGAGTGACGTAAAAAAACTCGCCGTGCGGGCAGGGGGAAGAGAGACGGGCCCGCTCCGCGTTAGCCCGCACGCGGAGCGGGGGCGATCAGGTCGCGGGGCTTTCGCGGGTGGCCCGCGCCAGCGGGTTGCTGTCCAGCTCCAGCTGGTCGCGCAGCGCCCAGCCGCGCAGCTTGCCGGGGTTAAGCAATCCTGCCGGGTCGAGAGATTGTTTAACCGCCACCACGTCAGGGCGGATAACCCCCTGTTTGCCGTCCTCAACCTGCAGTACGTGTGGATTGTTAATTTTGACGTCGTTATCGCGAAATATCTGCATGATCGCGTTGAGACGTTCGGGCGTGGTATAGCGCACCAGCTGCAGACCGCTGGCGGTAAGGTTGCCTTCGATATCGCGCAGAAATTCAATATGGGACATTACCTCCCCGGCGAAATGCTGCTCCATCTGTAAAATTTGCTGCGGATAGCGCAGCGGATCAAACGCCGTCTGTAGATAGGTCAGCGTATTGTCCACCTTGAGCGCATGCAGGGTGGTGTGGTTCCAGCAGTATTCCATTAACGAGGCGTTTTGCGTCCGGGCCTCGTCGCTGGCCTGACGGATGGCGTTGTTCCCGCGATGGCGCGGTAACAGGCTGGCGCAGAGTCCTTCGCTCTCCACGGCGATCAGGCTGATAACCGCATGCTGGCCGGCGCGGTAACGATCGTTCAGGTGGCTAAAATAATCGGCGATCGGCGTGGCCAGCAGCGCCACCTGGCGCTTCACCAGTCCCGGGGAGCGGACGCAGGCGTTGGCATAGTTCAGCGCATCGGCGAAATCGTCAAACACGTCCAGGCGTTCTATCCACTGGTGCGCGGGAGCCAGCGCCAGCTCAACCTCGAGAATGATGCCGTTGGTGCCGTAGGCGTGATGCAGCAGCAGCGCTTCGGGAGCCGGGACGGTCAGTACGCGAGGGACCGGCTCGACGGTCATCACTTTGACGCTGAGCACATTGCCGGGCGCCGCCAGCGGCCCATAGTTGATGGAGCCGATGCCGCCGAACCCGCCGCCGTAGAGGCCGCCCAGGCTCGCCAGGCGATAGGTCGACGGCATACAGCGCAGCTCCCAGCCCGTCGGGCGGGCGGCGGTTTCGATGTCCGCCAGGCGAATGCCGGCCTGGGCTCTCACCGTGCCGTTGCCGAGGGCGACGATCTGGTTGAGCCCGGTCATATCCACCAGCATCCCGCCTTCGAGGGGGACCAGTTGGCCGTAGTTGCCGGTGGCGCTTCCGCGCAGGGTCAGCGGCAGCTGGTGCTGCGCGCAGGAGGAGACCAGTTGCCGCAGCTCCTCTTCATCGCGCGGGCGAACCACCGCGTCCGCCTGTTTTCCCGCCAGCTGCTCGGTGAGCACCGGACTGAACCAGTGAAAATCGCGGGAAAGCCGTTTGAGTTTCGCCGGCTGCAGGGTCCACTCCAGCGCTGGGAGTGCCTGCTGGATCGCCGCTATCGCTTGTTGACGCTGTTCATCAGTCATCATTCTTTTTCCTGTTCGTCAGCAGAACATTAATGAGATTGCACGGATTCGCTTTCATGCCAGGCGCTGAGCGCCCGACGCGAGACCCAGGACATCACGCCGAACAGCGCAATCCCGGCGAGAGAGATCAGCAGCAGCGCGGCAAACATCAGCGGGATATCCAGCTGATAGCCGGCCTGCAGGATCTGATAGGCCAGCCCGGTATTGGTCCCGCCAGTGCCGGCGACAAACTCCGCTACCACCGCGCCAATCAGCGACAGCCCGCTGGAAATACGCAGCGCGCCGAAGAAATAGGGCAGCGCCGAGGGGATACGCAGTCGCACCAGCGTTTGCCAGCGGCTGGCGTGATTGAGGCGGAAATAGCTCAGCAGGCCGGGAGAGACGCTGCGCAGTCCCTGGGTGGTATTGGAGATGATGGGGAAGACCGCCATCAGGGTGGCGCACACCACCAGCGAGAGGGTGGCGTCCTTCACCCAGATGATGATCAGCGGGGCGATGGCGACGATCGGCGTCACCTGCAAAAACACGATGTAGGGAAACAGGGCGGTTTCCACAAACCGGTTCTGCACTAGGATAAACGCCACGGCGGCGCCGATGACAATCGACAGCAGAAACGAGATCAGGGTGATCTTAAGGGTAAACAGCAGCGCCAGCAGCAGCGGCGTGAGATGCGTCCACAGGCTGTCCAGCATCACCAGCGGCGACGGCACCAGAAAGGCCGGGATGCGGAAATAGCTTACCGCGCCCTGCCACAGGAGCACCACCGCCACCGCGACGAGGGTCGGATAGAGAATTTTGAGAAAACGCGGATGCTGGATCCACGGCGTTGCGGTTGTGGTTTTCATATTATGGCTCCATACCAGACTGGCTGGCCTGCAACAGACTGTCCTGCAGCTGACGGGCATACAGGGAAAAGGCCGGACTGACGCGGAACGCCTCGCTGCGCGGGAACGGCTCCCGGATGGCGATATCTTCCACCACCCGTCCGGGACGGGCCGCCATCATGATCACCCGCTGCGAGAGAAACACCGCTTCGTGGATCGAGTGGGTGACGAAGACCACCGTCAGGTTCTGCTCCTGCCACAGACGCAGCAGATCGCTGTCGAGCTTGTTGCGCGTAATTTCATCCAGCGCGCCGAAGGGCTCATCCATCAGCAGCAGCTTTGGCCGGGTGACCAGACCGCGGGCGATGGAGACGCGCATTTGCATGCCGCCGGAGAGTTCGCGCGGCAGGACGTCGGCGAACTTGCCCAGCCCCACCAGTTCAAGGACTTCACTCACCCGGGTATTACCTTCCGCGCGCGGCACGCCGGCCAGATCCAGCGGCAGCCTGACGTTATTGCGCACGCTGCTCCACGGCATCAGGGTGGCTTCCTGGAAGACAAACGAGAGCGGATGCTGGGCCTTTTCCCGGCTGTCGCGCCGCCACAGCATCAGCTTGCCGTCGCTGGGCTCCACCAGGCCGGCGACCATCTTCAGCAGCGTACTTTTACCGCAGCCGGACGGACCGAGCAGGGTAATGAACTCCCCCTGATTGATGGTCAGGTTGACGGGCAGCAGCGCCCGGGTGCCGTTGCTGTAGATCTTCTCCGCCGACAGCACCTCAATGGCCGGCGTGGCGGAGGCGGGCGTAAAGCGGGTGTCGCTCATCACGGTCAGTTTCGGGGCGGTATTCATGGCATCACTCCGGCGTCTTTGACCATCTCCAGGGTGTAAGTCTGCTCAAACGGCACCTTGCTGGCGTCGATCAGTTTGTTTTTCACCAGCATGTCCCAGGTTTTTTTCAGCCGCGGCTCGGTGATGATGCCGATGCCGCCGGTCTTAGCATCGCCGCCGGTCACCAGCTGGTAGTGCTTCATCTGGGCAATGCCAAAGGCGATCTGCTCGGCGCCCATTTGTGGATTCGCTTTGCCGATCAGGTTGTTTCCGGGGGTGGGATTCTGCAGGTAGCTTTTCCAGCCCTCCATGGAGGCTTTGACGAAGGCCGCCACCGCCGCCGGACGTTTGCGGATGGTGTCCGCCATACAGATGATCGAGTTGCCGTAGGGCGGGTAGCCCCAGTCGCTGAGCGGATAGACATAGAACGGCTGCCCGCCTTTGGCGACGGAGAACGGCTCGGAGGTGACGTAGCCCTGCTGCACCAGATTTTTATCGGCGAGGAACGGCTGGACGTTAAAGGTATAGGGGCGCACTTTGCTGCCAGCCAGACCCAGCTCGCTCTTCGCCCACGGCCAGAAGGAGGTATAGGCCTCGGTGGCGAGCAGGAAGGTTTTGTCTTTAAGCTCAGCCGGGTTGCTTACTTTGTTATGGGTGATAAACACCGTCGGCGAGTGCTGGAACACGGTGGCGACGGTTACCGCATGCACCCCCGCCTGCCAGGTCTCCAGCGCCTGGCCGTTGTCGCCAAGGGTGCAGTCCGCCTGACCGGCCGCCATCAGCTGCATAACGTTGATCTGCGGGCCGCCCATTTTAATTTCGACATCGAGACCGGCGTGTTGGTACAGCCCGGTGGCCTGGGCCTGGTAAAACCCGCCGTGCTCCGCCTGGGCATACCAGTTGGTGAGAAACGTAAACTTCTCCGCCGCGAAGGAGGAGGCTGAGGTCGCGAGGGCGGCCACGGTCAGCAGGGTAAAAACGGGCGTCGATCTGGTATTCATCAGGGCTCCTTGGAATCAGCAGCGATAGAGGGGGGGAGGGACTGGACAAAGCCGTGCCAGTGCTGTTTGCCCCAGGTCGGTTCGCGACGTTCGACCCAGGCCATGCGGTGGATCTCGATGATTGCCTGCGCCCAGCTGGCGGCGAGGGAGTCGAGCAGCCCTTCGCCCTGCTCCCGCGTCGCCGGGGTCGGGTCGCCAATCACCCCGCTGGGGCCAAAGTCATACGCTGCCCATGCCGCCGCCGGGCGGCCTTTCGACAGGGTCGGGCAGGGGAATTCCGGCGGGAAGTTGGCGACCGCCCGCTCCATATGAACGCACTCCGGCGCCAGCGCCAGCATCAGCGCCGTTTCGCTATGCCCGGCGTGCATCGCCATCCGCTGTTCATGCGGGCTGAGAAACTGTTTTTCGCAGTTGGGCACGTTGAACACATCGTGCGGGATGGCGATGAAATCCCCGTGGCGCAGGCGCATTTCCCGGCAGGCGATCTGCAGGATCTGCGGCTGGCCGCCGTGGCCGTTGATCATCAGCAGCTTGCGAAAACCGGCCCGATAGAGAGATTCGGCGATCTCCAGCAGGGTATGCAGCAGCGTATCGCCGCTGAGGGTCAGGGTGCCGGGAAAATGCAGATGCTCCTCTGACTTACCGTAGACGATCGGCGGGATGGCGTAGGCCGGGATCGCCGCCGGTAGCCTGGCGAGGGCATGGCCCGCCACGCCGGAAGATATCACGCTGTCCACCGAGCAGGGCAGATGCGGGCCATGCTGTTCGATCGCCCCGGTGGGGAGGACGATAACCGTATTGCTTTTATCCGGCAGGGCGGCCACGTCCGTCCAGCTCAGGAAAGGGAGAAAGCGCGCTGCAGGAATGTAACCGTTAATCATCGCGGTGCCTCGAGTGAATTGGCTGGGGTAACCAGACGGTTGCTTCGACTTCAATCAATACCGTGGCGTCGGGCAGCATTTCGCTGACCTGCACCACGGTGGAAACGGGCGGTTGGTCGGGATAAAACAGCTTCCTGACCCGGCTGTAATAGGGAAAATGGTCAAGGTTGCGAAAGTACTGCACCAGCTTGATAACGTCGCTCATCTGCCCTCCCGCGGACTCCACGGTGCGGCGGATGCTTTCCAGGACGTACCAGCTCTGGGCGAGTATCGGCCCCTGTTTCGCATCGGTTGAAAATTCGCCGGTCGCCCCCAGCAGCTCCCGCACCGGCTCAGGCACATCCTGAAAGCCATTGACGATGGTGCCGGTCAGGGGATTGACCGGAATAATGCCGGAGAGAAAGATAAAATCGCCGGCTCTGCGCCAGGCGGCATACCGCGCCAGCGGCGCCCCCGCGCCTGCTTCAAGACTCATGTGCCATCTCCTCCTGCCACACTCGCCGGTGGGTTAACCTGCCGTGGTTAACCACCAGACGGGCGGCGCTGTTTAAAGGCCAGGTAAAGCGGTCGCTACCCGGGAAAATCACCACGCTGGCCGCCGCCCCGACGGCAAAGGGCGCCGCGTCTGCCGGCGAACTGGTTAGCGCCGCGCGATCGCAGATCAGCCGCGACTGCCGGTCGAACGGGTCGCTAAGCTGGGCGCTGAACAGGCCGCAGGCCAGGGTGTCCAGCGGGTCGTAGCTTCCCGCCGGACAAAAAGCGTCCTGCACGTTGTCGCACCCAAGCAGGGTGGCCACGCCGGCGGCCTGCGCCTCGTGCAGCAGGGTGATCCCCCGCTGGCGCGGCGTGCGGCCGAACGTCGCATCCTGCAGCAGCAGGTTGGTCATCGGCAGGGCGATAAGGGTGACGCCGTGCGCCGCCAGCTGACGCAGGATTTGCGCCGCCTGCGCGTCGCTGCCGGCGGCCAGCGCGCAGCCGTGGCTGCAGCAGATATGTCCGGGGAAAGGGTGGCGGGAGAGATGATCCGCCAACCAGGTCAGCCCCTGAGACACCTCGCTGAGCTCCTCATCGATATGCAAATCCAGATCCAGTTTCCAGCGGGCTGCGCTATGCAGCAGGTTTGCCATGGCGGCGGCGTCCCAGTTGGAGGAGTGGATGAAGCCGCCCAGCAGGCAGCGCTCCCCGCTGTTGGCGACCGCACGGGCAATGGCCTCGGCATCCGCCGGATCCTGAAACAGGGGCAGCGGGACCAGCGCCACCCGCTCCAGGGTGATGCCGCCGGTATCGAGGCGGGCGATCTCCTGCCAGGCGTCCGGCGCGTCGGTGGTAAACCAGTCGATATGGCTGCGCAAATGGGTCACGCCATTCGCTGCCGCCCGGGCCAGCGCGGCGGACGCCCGACGTTGAATATCCGCCCCGGTCCAGTGTCGGCGATCCTCATGCATGGCGTGGATCGCCGGCAGCAGCCCGGCCTGCGCCGGACGGCAGCGTTCAATGGTAAAGGTTTTATCCAGATGGGCATGGGGTTCCACCAGACCGGGGAGCGTCAACGCCCCCGCCAGATCCCACAGGCCGGGAGCCGGCTGGTCGGTTGGGGTCAATGCGGCGATCCGGCCATCGCGAAAGGCCAGGTCCGCCAGCAGCGGTTCACCGTTGGCCTGCGTCGGCCAGCCTTCGGGCAGCGCCCAGGCCGGGAGTCGGGCGCGGCTGATACCGGTGAGCGGCGCGCAAGAGGAGGAGAATGTCATCGTCAGTCTCCTCACAGATCCAAAACCAGACCCGGTGATTTCGCCCGCGAACAGCAGAGCGTGATCTGGTCGTTGCCAGCTTTCTCTTCCGCCGTCAGCACGCTGTCCCGGTGCTCGGGGATCCCGTCGAGGACCCCGGTAATACATGACCCGCACATTCCCTGTTCGCAGGAGAGCATGACCTCCACCCCGGCGTGCTGTAATACCTGAGCAATGGTTTGATCCGCGGCGACCTGCAGACGCTGCCCGCTGGAGGCCAGCTCAATATAAAAAGCGTTTTTCGCCGCAGTATTATTTTCCGCCGCGGGAGTGAAGCGCTCGAATACAAATTGCGACGGCGACCAGCGATATTCATCCATGACCGACCGCAGTCGCTGAATAAAGCCCTCCGGGCCGCAGGCCACCACCGCGGTATCAGGATCGGGCGCGGTTAAGCATGGGGGGATCTGCTGGCGAAACGACTCGCCTTCCTCGCTGCAGTGAATCGCCACCGTGCCGCTCGCGGCCAGCTGAGCCAGGCGCGGGGAGAAGGCGGTCTGGCGCGAGCTGGCGACATAATAATGCAGCTCCAGCTCACCCTTTCTGGCGGCAATCGCGTCAGCCATCGCCAGCAACGGCGTGATGCCGATACCGCCGGCAAACAGCAGGTAGCGCCCGGCTTGCGGCAGGGGGAAATGGTTGCGCGGCTGCGAAATGGAGAGCCGATCGCCGGCTTTGAGCTGCTGGTGCAAATAGCGTGAGCCGCCGGTGGAAGCGTCCGCCAGCCTGACGCAAACTTCATAGCGATTTCCGCGGTCAGGAATGCCGCACAGGGAATATTGCCGCGGGCCGACGCCGGGAATAATAATATCGATATGCGCCCCGGCGGAGTAGGCCGGTAATATTTCCCCGGCCGCTGCCTGCAATATTAAAGACAGATTTCCCTCGCCGTTAGGCCGTATTTCCCCGACCGAGACCGAAATAAAATCGTGGCTGTGCATTACCGTTTACTCTCCCTCATTCCGCTGTCTGCAGGGCGGCCAGGGTCGGCGAAGAGATAACTCCCCTTCGCGGTGAACTGTCCGGCGTGCAAGAAAATGGGTGAAACGATCGTTTCTCCGCTATGAATGCTACGGTATTGTGATAAAACTGTTGCGTCCAGAGCTTTGATTCGCACAACCCGTTGCAAAAAAGAGAGCACCCAAACGATGTTTGCCTTCTCCCGATTTCTGCTCTATTTCACTGAAGTGGCCCGTCAGGGGTCGTTTCGTAAAGCGTCAGAGGCGCTGCATGTCTCTGCGTCCTCTATCGACCGTCAGATTTTGCGCGTGGAACAGGAGCTGGCGATGCCGCTCTTTGAGCGCCATCCCACCGGGCTGCGGCTGACCGCCGCCGGGGAGCTGCTGCTGCATGCGGCCAATAACTGGAAAAAGGACTTTACCCGGGTCTGTGAGCAGCTGGATGACCTGCGCGGACTGCGGCGCGGGCATGTGCGCATCGCCACCATCGATGCCATTAACCGGCATTTCTTTTCGACGATGCTCAAAGAGGTGCATAAACATTATCCCAACATCTCTTTTACATTGACCACCATCAACAATATCCACATCCAGCAGGCGCTGATCTCCGGCGAGGCGGATTTCGGCATCATGCTCAACCCGCAGACCTCCCGTGAACTGCAGGTGAGGGCGTTTGCCGAAATGAATATGGGGATCGTGATGCCCACCGGCCATCCGCTGGCCAGCCGCAGCGCTGTGCGCTTTAGCCAGTGCATCGACTACCCGTTTATCCTGCCCTCCGCCCCATTGATGATCAGCGAACCGGTAGAGGCGCTGGTGAACATCAGCGGCAACGAGGTGAAGGAGGTGGCGGTGTCGAATAACATCCACATGATCCGCACCCTGATTAAAGAGCAGATGGGTATCGGCATACTGTGCCGGCTGGATATTCTCGATGAGATCGAGTCCGGCCAGCTGGCGTTTGTGCCGCTTACCGATCCGCAGCTTAAGCCTTTCACGCTGGCGCTGTGCGTCTCGCCCGCCCGCCAGCTTTCACTTGCCGCCTCGATGATGTTGAACCAGCTGGAGATGCTCTTCAGCCAGCTGTGAGAGACCGGCAGGCACTAAAATCATTCATTAGTGCACCATAATGGTGCGTTTTTTGTGTGCATGAATCAAAGGTTGCATGCCCCAGGGCGGCGGCGCAGGCGATTTTGCGCGGCCGCGCGCGGGCGATAAAATCTGGCATTGTTTTTGTATAGCTAAGTGTGAGTAGAAGCGGTCAGTACGGGTTATCCATACGGGACATTGCTCAGTCACCATGTCGCGGTTCAATGTTGACCGGGATGGGAGGCTGAGCCACATTCGCTCGCTCCCCCTCCCGGCGTAAAGAGGAGAGGGATAATGAAAACAGGCGCACGCCTTCCCCGGGGTTTACGCTGGCTGGGCCTGATGGCCCTCGGCGGTGTCTCGCTGGCCGTTCAGGCCGAGGAGAAAATCGTTCTGCTGACCTCCTGGTACGCTCAGGCGGAGCAGGGGGGTTATTATCAGGCTCAGGCCACTGGGCTGTACAAAAAATATGGTCTCGACGTCGAGATCCGCTCCGGTGGCCCCCAGGTCAACGGCATGCAGTTGCTGTTGTCGAAGCGGGCCGATGTGATCATCGGTTACGATCTGCAGCTGCTGGAAGGCATTCAGCGCGGCTTCCAGGCGAAAGCCATTGCCGCGCCCTTTCAGTACGATCCCCAGGGGCTGCTGACCCACGCCGATGTCACCTCCCTGCAGGGGCTGAAAGATAAAACCATTCTGGTCTCCAGCTCCGGTCAGGCGACATGGTGGCCGTGGCTGAAGGCGCAATACCAGCTGAGCGACGCTCAGGTTCGCCCCTACACCTTCAATATTCAACCCTTTGTCGTCGACGACGCTGTCGCCCAGCAGGCTTATGTCAGCTCCGAGGTGTTCCAGGTGCAGAAGGCTGGGGTGAAGGCCAACTTCTTCCTCTTTTCTGAGCATGGTTACCCTCCCTATGGCGGCATTCTTATCGCCCGCCCGGACACCATCGCCGAGCGTAAAGCGGCGATGGCGAAGTTTGTCCGCGCCTCAATGGAGGGCTGGGTGAGCTATCTCAAGGATCCGGCGCCGGGCAATGCGCTGATTAAGCAGGACAATCCGAAAATGACCGACGATCTGCTCGCCTGGGGCGTGACCCAGATCCGTGAGCATCATCTGATCGACGGCGGGGATGCCGCCAGTCAGGGCTGGGGGACGATGACCGACGCGCGCTGGCAAAAGACGCGTGATTTTATGGTCAGCGCCGGTCTGCTGGCGGCGGCCACCGACTGGAAACAGGCCTACACCACCGAATTTGTTCAGGCCATGCAGGTTAAACCCTGAGGAGCGACGCCATGTCATTAATTATTAAAAATGCCCATGCCATCCTCAGCGGTCTGCCCGGAGAGGCGGCGCGGCTGGCCGGGCCAGATATTCGCATCCGCGACGGCAAGATTGCGGCCATCGGCAGCCTGACGCCGCTTCCGGAAGAGCGACAGATCGATGCCCGCGACTGTGTGATCTATCCGGCATGGGTGAACACGCACCACCATCTTTTTCAGTCGCTGCTGAAGGGCGAGCCGCAGGGGCTGAACCAGAGCCTGACGGCCTGGCTGAGCGCCACGCCGTACCGCTTTCGCGCGGCTTTCGATGAACATACCTTTCGTCTGGCGGTGCGCATTGGCCTGGTGGAGCTTCTGCGCTCGGGCTGCGCCAGCGTGGCGGATCACAACTACCTGTACTGGCCAGATATGCCTTTCGATACCTCGGAGATTGTCTTCAGCGAAGGGGAAGCGCTGGGGATGCGCATCGTTCTGTGCCGGGGTGGGGCGACCCAGGGTCGGGCGGTGGAACAGGATCTGCCGGTGGCGCTGCGTCCGGAAACCTTCGACGGCTATATGGCGGATGTCGAACGGCTGGTCAGCCGCTATCACGACCCCCGGCCCGATTCTCTGCGCCGGGTGGTGATGGCGCCCACTACCGTCCTGCACTCCGCGCCGGGCGCCCAGCTGCGGGAGATGGCGAAGCTGGCCCGCCAGCTGGGGATCCGGCTGCACAGCCATTTATCGGAAACCGTCGATTATCTTGACGCCGCGCGGCAGAAATTCGCCATGACGCCGGTGCAGTTCTGCGCGGAGCATGACTGGCTGGGAAATGACGTGTGGTTTGCCCATCTGGTGAAGCTGCTGCCGGAGGAGATTGCCCTGCTGGGCCGCACCGGAACCGGCATCGCCCATTGCCCGCAAAGCAACGGTCGGCTGGGCAGCGGCATCGCCGATCTGCTGGCGCTGGAGCAGGCCGGGGTCCCGGTCTCGCTGGGGGTGGATGGCGCTGCCTCCAATGAGGCGGCGGATATGCAAAGCGAAGCCCACGCCGCATGGCTGCTGCAGCGCGCGCGCAAGGGGATGCTGGCGCAGCCGCGCTACGCCGGAGGCACCTTCGAGGGCGGGGCCGATGCGGCCACGGTGGAGGATGTGGTGCGCTGGGGCAGCGCCGGCGGGGCGCAGATCCTCGGCTTAGCGCAGAGCGGCACTCTGCAGGTCGGCATGCAGGCGGACCTCGCCATTTACCGGCTGGACGATCCGCGCTACTTCGGCCTGCACGACATGGCCATTGGGCCGGTGGCCTGCGGCGGGCGCGCCGCGCTGAAGGCGCTGCTGCTGAATGGCCGGCCCATCGTGGAAGATGACGCCATTCCCGGTCTCGACCTTGACGCGATGCGCCACGACGCGCTGGCGGCCGTCCGTACCCTCCAACAGCGCGTCGCTGTTTAACTGATAACAGGATAATGAAGATGAACGCAACTACTCAGAATCAACGCTACGCCTTACAGGAACTGGAAAAAGAGGCGCTGATGGGCGCCGAGGGTGAAGAGACCTTCGCCCGCGAAGTGCGCTGTATCGACCTGTCGAACTTTGCCGAAAGAAAAAATGATATTGCCGAACAACTGTGGGAGGCGGCAGTGGAGATCGGCTTCTTCCAGGTCAGCCACCATGGTATTCCGCTGGCGGAGATCCGCCAGGCGTTCAGCACGACCGAGGCGTTTTTCAACCTGCCCGACGAGGTGAAGCGCCAGTATCCGCTGGCCGGCAACGCCGGCTGGGAGAGCAAGGCGCAGGTTCGGCCATCGACCCGCACGCCGGATCAAAAAGAGTCCTATCAGATAACCCGTCCGCTGATGGATGGGCGCTGGCCCAGCGATCGGGAGCTGCCAGGCTTCCGACAGACGATGCTCGGGTTTGAATCGCAGTGCTGGCAGCTGGGGATGAAGATCCTCTCCTGCTTTGCGTTAAAGCTCGGTTTTCCGGAATCGTTTTTCACCACCGCGCACGATCCGCAGCGTGACACCTATCAGAGCACCTTGCGCATGCTGCACTACTATGCAACCGAGCAGTCGCAGCAGGGAATGTGGCGGGCCGGCGCGCATACCGATTTTGACTGTCTGACGCTGCTGTTCCAGCGCCCCGGTCAGGGCGGCCTGCAGGTTTGTCCCGGTAAAGACCGCGAAAGCCAGCAGTGGACCAGCATTGAGCCGCGCGAAGAGGTCATCACCTGCAATATCGGCGATATGCTAATGCGCTGGAGCGACGACCAGCTGCCGTCTAACTTCCACCGGGTGAGAAACCCGCTGCCCCACGAATATCAGGGGCCGCGCTACAGCCTGGCGTTTTTCTGCCAGGCCAATAAAGATGTCGAGATCCTCGGGCCGCAGAGGAAGTACCCGCCCATCAGCGCCGAGGATTATCTGCAGCAGCGGATCCAGGCCAATTTTGCCAAAGGGTAAGATGCTCCCTTGAGTGGTATGTCCTGCCGCCGGCTTTCGCTGGCCGCGCGGCAGGACATCCGGCGCTGAGCTTTTCAGGGGGTAGGGCTTGCCGATACGGGTGACAAGGGTATCTCTGCCGCAGCTATAAAATCAATAAAACAGCGTATTCTTGGTGACAGGTAGCGGCTGGCGGGCCACAGGACCGAGAAATGCCCATCCTTGACGCAACAGCCGGGCAACACCTCCTGCAGTTGTCCCTCGTTGATGGCCTCGCGCACGACAAAATCAGGCACATAAGCGATGCCCATCCCCGCCGCGCTTAAGCGAATGGCGGCCTCAATGTTATTGACTGTCATAATGGCAGCGGCCCTGAAATCTCCCGTCAGCCGCATATCGCGCAGTTCCCAGGGCTGGATCAGCCCTGTCGCGGGGAAGCGAAAAAAAATACACTTGTGCGCCGCTAATTCCGCTGGCGAGCCGGGAACACCGTATTCCGCCAGATAGGCCGGACTGGCGCAGAGCACAAAACGAAAGCCCCCCAGCTTTCTGGCGATCAAGCGGGAGTCCGCTAGTTCGCCGCTGCGGATAGCGACATCAAATCCTTCATCGATCAGATTGACCAGCCGGTCACTAAAATCGAGATCCAGTTCAACCTGCGGATAAAGACGGCTAAAGGCGGTGAGGGCGGGGAGCAACAGGCGGTAGCCGATGACAGGCAGTGAAATCCTCAGTTTACCGGTGGGCTGTGAAAGACTGCTGGTCAGCTCAGACTCGGCCTCCTGGATCTGCTCCAGGATACTCTGGCAGCGGGTCAGAAACGCGGCCCCCTCCGCCGTCAGGCTGACGTTTCTGGTGCTGCGGTTGAACAGCCGGACCCCCAGCTTATGCTCAAGCCGGGCGACATTCTTACCCACCGCCGAGGCAGATATCCCCAGCAGCCTGGCGGCCTGAACAAAGCTTAGCGTTTCGGCGGTGCGGACAAAGGACGTCAGCGAAGTGAGGCTGTCCATCGATTATAAACCTTTTGTCTCTTAAGAAGATATTTTCAGTCTATTTATCGGCAAGAACGTCCGCAATAGGATGGCGATAGTTTATTCATTCCTTGCCGACTGATGAGGGCCGCCCGATGTTACTCACCGCCAGAACACCTTCCCGATACGCCAGCGCCCTGGCCGCGCTTTCTGTCTTTATGGCGGCCTTGCTGCTGCCGTTAAGTTTTACCGGCGGCGTCATGACCACCCCGGCGATACAGCAGTCGCTGGGCGGCTCTCCCGCTGCGCTGTCGTGGCTGACCAATGGCTTTATGCTGACTTTCGGCAGCTTTTTGCTGGCCGCAGGGGTGACGGCGGATGCCATCGACAGAAAACGTATTTTTATCGCCGGCGCCGCGCTGTTTTGCCTGAGCAGCCTGCTGTTTTGTCTGACGCACAATCTCTTCCTGTCAGGCGTGCTGAGGGCGCTGCAAGGTCTGGCCGCGGCGATGATTTTAGCCAGCGGCAGTGCGGCGCTGGCCCAGCTGTATGACGGTGCTCAGCGGACGCGGGCATTCAGCATCCTGGGCACGGTGTTCGGCGCCGGCCTGGCGTTCGGCCCGCTGCTGATCGGCTTCATGACCGACGCGGTGGGTTGGCGCGGCGTATACGCCCTGTTTGCGCTGCTCTCGGCGATGGTACTGCTTATCGGTCTGGCGTATCTGCCGGCGGCAGAACAAAGCCAGCCGCGGACACCCGACAACCTCGGCTTAACCCTGTTTACGCTGGCCCTGATGCTGTTTACTGCATCGCTTATGGTCATTCCGGCCCGCGGCTTTTTATCGCTGACCACGCTGGCCTTGTTCATCGCGTCGGCGGGACTGTTCGTGGCGTTTGCCGTGCGCTGCCAGAGGGTGAGCAACCCGGTGCTGGAACTCTCCCTGCTGCGCCATCCGCGTTTTGTCGGCGTACTGTTGCTGCCTGTCGCCACCTGCTGTTGCTACGTGGTCCTGCTGATTGTTGTTCCACTGCATTTTATGGGCGGAGAGGGGATGAGTGAGTCGCAGAGCGCGCTATATCTGATGGCGCTGACCGCGCCGATGCTGATTTTCCCATCCGTTGCGGCCCTGCTCACCCGCTGGTTTTCACCGGGGCGGGTATCCACGGGAGGGCTGACGATGGCCTCCGTCGGGTTGCTGTTGCTGGGCGATGCTTTTCACAGTAACCATCTTTCGCAATTGGTGCTGGCTCTGATCCTCTGTGGGGCGGGGGCGGCGCTTCCCTGGGGGCTGATGGACGGCCTGGCGATATCCGCTGTGCCGGTGGCGAAAGCCGGTATGGCGGCAGGCCTGTTCAACACCGTTCGCGTTGCCGGCGAGGGGATCGCCCTGGCGATAGTCTCCGCGGTATTAACGGCAAGCAATACCCTGACCCTGCAGAGTCGCGTTCACGGGTATGCCCCCGAGGTGATTCACCGCGCCGCAGGCTGGCTGGGAGCCGGCAATATGCCGCAGGCGGCTGCGCTTTTGCCTGACTTTTCCCTCCGGGCGCTGCGCGAGAGCTATGACTCTGCTTATACGCTACTGTTTAGTGGGCTGGCGGTTGTCACCCTGCTGTGCGTCCTGATGGTCTGGCGGACGCTATGCCGGAAGGGGAGCGCTATCCAAACCCGCAACAGCGGATCCTGAGCCTCCTTGATAGCGCATTGGCGTCACGCTCCCGGCAACCGCCTTTCCCGGTCTGCTTAGCGAACCGGGACTGTCATTGTTTCGCTGGCGGAACTATGCTGATCAGGGCGGCCACATGCGCCGCTCCGGCAGCGGAAACAGTGACTCACAGGTGGCGGTATGGCGAGTGATCCGGAACTGATTTACATCGAGATCCTGGAAACGGTGCTGATGGCCACCCTGGATCCCGATTTGTGGAAATCGGCATTGCAGAAACTGGCGTTCCTCACCGGCCATCAGTACGCGGCATTTCTGTTCTACGATAAAGGCAATGCGCATCTGTTGACCGATTCATTCCTGCTGGAGGAGAAGGTCTTCACCGCCTATCGCGACGTGTTTCTGGCCATCGATCCCGCCGAAAAAATATTGACCGCGTTACCGGTCGGGCAAATGTACCGGGACCGCGAGTATTTAGGCGATAAATTTATTGCCGGCAGCGTCTATTACAATGAGTTTCATCACCCTAACGATCTGAATAATCTTACCAGCGTCAAGCTATGCACCCTCAATGGCTATGCCACCTATCTGTCACTGATGACGGCCAATACGGCGGCTTATCCGCAGCCGGCGCAGTTTGAACTGTTCAGGCGCTTGATCCCGGCGTTAAAAACCGCCTGCCAGCTTCACGCCCGATTTGAACAGCTGCGAGACACCATAAAATACCAGAGCGCGGTGATGGACAACGGGATCTACCCGGTATGGCTGGTGGATCATGGCGGTAAAATTCTCTACGCCAGCGCGCATGCCGAACGCTACCTGCGCGCTAACACCCGCCTCTCCTGGTATAGCGGGGGCGATACGCTGTGCCTCAATACCGACAGTAAAAAACTGAAACGGGCTATCGAGCAGGCCACCCGGACGGCAGAGCCGCCGAGGGCAGGCGTGTGCTATACCGCCGGGCGTCAGCCGAAACCAATCCTCGTGATCCCGGCGGCCCGCCAGACCGGGATGGCCTGCGTGATTATTCCCGAGCCGTTTCTCACCGGCAGCGCCTTGATGGAACTGTTTAACGTCAAGCCTGCCGAAAATGCGGTGGCGGAGCTGCTGGTGCGGGGCATGACGCCGGATGAGTGCGCCTTACATCTGGGCGTATCTATCGCCACCATCAGAACCCACCTTAGCGCCCTGTACCGGAAAACCCACACCCGTAATCAGGCAGAACTACTGCTGATCATTCGCGCGATTCACGGCTGATGCTCTCGCATCCTCAGGAATGATGGTCGCGCAGGAAAACGGTCAGCACATCTTTCGGCGGCACGCCGCCGCATTCGCCAATCATCCAGCCCACCGCGCCGCGGTGATAGGCGCCGTGAAAGAGCATGTGGTTCAACATCTCCATCGCGGTCATATTGCCGTCGCCGCCGTCGACAAATTTGAAGGCGATACGTTCGTGGAAATCGGAGGGGGTCATGGCGCTGACGTAGTGAATGTATTCGTCCGTACAGGCGGTCATTGCCGTTTCCAGCGCATCAATGGTTGGCGTCTCGGGGGTATTCAGCGCGGTGTAACCGTGCGTCATGCCGCGCAGATTCGCCCGGAAAATCATGTCAACGACATGAATATGGTTCATCAGCCTGAGGGTCAGGTGGCGTTTTTCGCCATGTATTGTTCCGTCTATCGCGCGGATCGCCTGCAAGGTGGCAAGGTCAATCCAGCGCTTGTACTTCAACAGCGTCACTACAGTATCTTTGTCCATAGTCGGTCCCGGGTTGGTTGAGCCATTATCTTAGCGATGATGCCAGCGAGTTGTCACTCTCCAGCGCCAGGCACAAAAAAAGCCTCGCCGGAGCGAGGCTTTTTAATAAGCAGGTGAGTTAGTCAAACACACCGTTAATCACGGCGGTGACAATGGCAGTGCTCAGCGCTACCAGCACCAGGTCATCGCCGACCGCCCGCCATTCATAGCCCGGATAATAGGGCAGATCGTTAATCATAGAAGCTGGCAGGGTCTTTTTCGCGATACCCGGAGGGAGCGGTTTGCCGCGGGCGACATTTTTGGCGATACCCGGAGGCAGCGCCTGATAGCCGACCAGACCGTAGTTCACGGCCAGGGAGCGCGCCCGTGAGAAGCTAATATCGCTGTCGACGTGGTCGGGCTTGCCGTAGTTTTTGCGGTTGCCATGATCGGCGGTGGACTGACCTTTATTTTGTCCTTTATTACCATGGTCGCCGCTGTTACCGCTGTTACCATGATTGCCGCTATTGCCATGGTTACCACTGTTCCCGTGATTACCGCCGCCATTGCCATTACCGTTACCCGGGTTGGCATAGGCCGGTGCCGCCATGACGGCGAGAGAAATAACCGCCGCCAGTGCTGTTTTAATAGTGCGACGCTTAAGCATGATCTTGCTTCCTTAATGTGGAGTACACGCTTAAAAAATAAGATAACGCTATGCCTCAGGCAATCTCATAGAGTCTTATTTTTTTCCGGGATTTCACGGGAAGGTCATTAAGGAATAGCGGGACGCGGGCGAGCAATTCCATTGCTGCGTTTTGACAGACGGGCGACCGCGCCCCGCTAAATTTGTCGCCGGCAGGATCGCTCCCGGGCGTGTCGCAAAAAAATGCCCGAAGCCATCGGGCAAAAATGAACAAAAATATTACGCTTCATTCATAACGCGTCTCACAAGACGGAGCGGATAGTAAATCCTGGCGCCGCTGCGCACAATCGACCGGTTGTTTAGAAATAAATAACCCCCGTCGGCCGCGCTCAGGACGCGACCCAATGGCAGGCCACTCGATGGCCAGGGGCCACCTCGCGCAGCGCCGGAGCTTCTCTGCGGCACAGATCGCCGGCCTGCGGGCAGCGAGATGAAAAGCGGCAGCCGGCGGGAGGATTGGTCGGATCCGGGATCTCGCCTTGCACCAGCGCCTGCGGTTCGCTGTGCGGGTCGAGGGTCGGCACCGCGGCTAGCAGAGCGCGGGTGTAGGGATGGAGGGGGCGGCTGAACAGCGCATCGCGGCTGGCGCTTTCCACCAGTTGCCCGAGATACATTACCGCCACATCGTCACATAAATGCTCCACCACCCCGAGGTCGTGGGAGATAAACAGAAACGTGACGCCGCGGTCGTCGCGCAGGTCGGAAAACAAATTGATGATCTGCGCCTGAATCGACACATCGAGGGCCGAGATGGGCTCATCGGCGACGATAAAATCCGGGTTGAGGATCAGCGCCCGGGCAATACCGATCCGCTGGCGCTGGCCGCCCGAAAACTGATGCGGAAAGCGGGCGTAGTGTTCCGGCGCCAGGCCGCAGATCTTCATCACGTCGATCACCCGGTCATAGAGCTCATCGCGGGTGCAGAGCTTGTGCTGCAGCATGGCTTCGCCTATCGCCTCGCCAATACGCAGCCGCGGGTTCAGCGAGCTGTAGGGATCCTGAAATACCAGCTGCATCCTCGGCCGTATGGCGCGCAGGGCAGGCGCGGTCAGGTCGGCCAGCTCCTGACCGTGAAATTTCACGCTGCCGGCGCTCTTCTCGTACAGGCCAAGCAGGGTTCGGCCGACGGTGGTTTTGCCGCTGCCGGACTCGCCCACCAGGCCAAAAATAGTGCCCGGACGGATGTTAAAGCTGACGCCGTCCACCGCGCGAAGCTCGCCGGTCTGCTGGCCAAAGAGGCCGTCGCGCAG
This sequence comes from Klebsiella sp. 7-CIP_Kleb., assembly GCF_050378655.1. Lineage (NCBI taxonomy): Bacteria > Pseudomonadati > Pseudomonadota > Gammaproteobacteria > Enterobacterales > Enterobacteriaceae > Klebsiella > Klebsiella sp. 7-CIP_Kleb. Next base: position 616,634 of record NZ_JBNRLJ010000001.1, on the reverse strand, counting down.
CGGAAAATACTTCTTCAATCCATCCACTTCAATAACATAGCGATCGCTCATGCTGTCGCCTCCGCAAATTCGCTATAAAAGCAGGCGGCCCGCTGGCGCTCGCCGAGCAGCGGCGGAATCGCCTCCCGGCAGCGCGGCGTCGCCCGTTCGCAGCGCCCGGCAAAAGCGCAGCCCGCCGGCAGGGCGGCCAGATCCGGTACCTGACCGGGAATCGAGTACAGTCGCCGACGCCGCTCGCCCGGCACCGGGCGGGAGGCGATGAGCCCACGCGTATAAGGGTGCTGCGGATGGCGTAGCACCTCCGCCGTGGCGCCCTGTTCCACGATCCTCCCGGCATACATCACCACCACCTGTTCGGCCATCTGCGCGATCACCCCCAGGTCGTGGGTAATCAGCATCATCGCCATCTGGCTGGCCCGCGCCCGGTCCCGCAGCAGGCGCAGGATTTGCGCCTGCACGGTGACGTCCAGCGCGGTGGTCGGTTCGTCGGCAATCAGCAGTTTGGGCTGACAGCTCAGTGCCATGGCGATCATCACCCGCTGCAGCATGCCGCCGGATAGCTGGTGGGGGTAGCTGGCCATCAGGCTGTCGCCGCGCGCCAGGCCGACCTCGCTTAGCAGCCGGGTAGCCAGCTGCCAGGCGGCTTTCGGCGTGGCGCCGAGGTGGCGGAACGCTGGTTCGCACAGCTGTTCGCCGATGGTCAACACCGGGTTCAGGGCCGACATCGGTTCCTGAAAGATCATGGCCAGCTGGTGGCCGCGCAGGTCGGCCATCTGTCTGGGGTTCAGCCGCAGCAGATCGCGGTCCGCGAAACGAATTTCGCCGCCGTCGATGCGCGCTGCCTGCGACGGCAGGAGGCCCATCAGCGCCATGGCGGTGACGCTTTTGCCGCAGCCGGACTCGCCCACCACGCCAACGGTTTGCCCGGCCTGAATCGTGAAAGAGACGTCCTGCACCGCGCGCACGCGATGACGTTCGCCAGCGAAAGAGACGGAGAGATGATTAAAAGAGACTAACGGTAGGGTCATTTCAGCCTCGGTTTCATATTGGGATCCATGGCGTCGCGCAGGCCATCGCCCAGCACGTTAATGGCGATCACGGTGAGAAAGATGGCGATCCCAGGCGGCATCCACAACCAGGGACGACGCTGGAAATCGATCAGGCTATTGGCGGCATCCATCATATTGCCCCACGACGGCGTTGGCGGCACCACGCCGAGGCCGAGATAGCTCAGCGCGGATTCGCTGAGAATGGCGTTGGCGACAGCCATGGTCGCCATCACCACCAGAATCGGAATGGTATTCGGCAGCAGGTGGCCAAACAGCCGGCGACGCGCCGACAGGCCCAGTACTTGGGTGGCCAGCATAAAATCGCGTTCGCGCAGGGAGAGACATTGCCCGCGCACCAGCCGCGCCAGTCGGGGCCACTCCAGCAGGCTGAGCATTACCACCACCATATAGATGCGCGAGTCCGGGGAAAAATCGAGCTCGGAAAGCATCGCCCCGGCAACAATCAACAGCGGCAATCCAGGGATGGTCATCACCAGGTCGGCCACGCGCATGATCACTCTGTCGGTTAACCCACCGACATAACCCGAGAGGGCGCCGAGCAGATAGCCGAGGAATACCGACATCACCATGGTCAGCAGGCCGATAATCAGCGAGATGCGCCCGGCCAGCAGCAGGCGGGTGTAGACATCGCGACCAAGGAAATCGGTCCCCAGCCAGTGTTCCGCCCCGGGCGGTTGGTTGATGCTCAGGGCGTCGGTGGCATCATCTTTCCACGGCGACCAGACGGGCCCCAGCACGCACCACACCGCCATTACGGCCAGCAGGATCAGGCAGAACATGGCCAGCCGGTTACGGCGCAGCTGTCGCCATCCCTGGCGCCAGGGAGAGGGGGTAATGTGCGCCAGCGCCGGGATAGCCGCCTGCCGCTGGCGGCGACGGGAAGCAAAGTAAGACAGGATCATCATGACCTCACCCGAATACGTGGATCGGCCCAGGCGTACAGCACGTCGGCGAGCAAATTACCGACTATCGTCAGCACCGCCAGAAACAGAGTAAACCCCATCAGCACCGGATAGTCGCGGGCGGCCAGCGAGTCGATATGGATGTGGCCTGCCCCCGGCCAGTTGAATACCTTTTCGGTAATGATCGCCCCGGAGAACAGCCCCGGCAGCTCAAAGCCCAGCAGGGTGATGATCGGCAGCAGGGCGTTGCGCAACGCATGTTTAAGGATCACCGTGCGCTCATGTAATCCCTTGGCGCGGGCGGTACGGATAAAATCCATTTTCACCACGTCGAGCATACTGGCGCGCACATAGCGCGTCAGGCTGCCCGCCTGCAGCATCACCAGCGCCAGCACCGGCAGCGCCAGGTGGGCAGCCACTTGCAGCACATACTGCCAGCCGCTTTCGTCGCTGCCGGTATTGGTCATCCCGCCTACCGGCAGCCAGTGGAGATCGACGGCAAACCATTTAATCAGCAACAGGCAGAGGAAAAAGGTGGGGAATGACATGGCGGCAAACACCGCGACGCTCACCAGATGATCAAACCAGGAGCCAGGTCGCAGGGCCGACACCACGCCGACCGCCAGGCCAATGCCCCAGTAAAAGACCAGCGCGACACTGGCCAGCAGAAAAGAGTTCCAGATGTACTGGTTGAGCAGCTGGCTGACCGGGATCTGATACTGCAGCGAAAAGCCTAAATCGCCGCGCAGAAGCTGTCCCAGCCAGTGGAGATAGCGGGTGAACAGCGGCTGGTCGAGGCCATAGATCGCCTTCAGCTCCGCAGCGCGGGCGGCGGTCAGGGTAATATTGCCATCGATAAAGTCGCCGGGGGTTTTGGCAAACAGCATAAAAATAATGAACGAGGCCAGCAGTAGCATCGGCAGCGTTTGCAGCAGGCGCCTCAGGATGAAATTTTTCATGACGATCTCGCATCAGCCGCCGGTTAACCCGGCGGCCAGGGGATTTACTTAACGATTTTCACATCCGGCAGGCTGCCGGTCAGGCCGTTGTAGATATCCGGTTTAAAGCCGGTGACGCGGGCGCTGCTGGCGGAAAGGATGTTGCGATAGCCGAGCAGGATCACCGGCGGATCGTCGGCCAGCACTTTATACAGCTGGTGATAGATCGGCTTGCGCTTTTCGATGTCGAGCACCGCGTTGCCGGCGTTAATCAGCTTATCGACCTCCGCGTTGTGGTAGCCGGACTCTTTAGCTTCGCTGCTGTAGAAATCCCATACCCCGTCGTGCGGGTCGTTGAGAGTGCTGGTGCTGAACGAGGCGAGATCGTAATTTCCGGCTTTGCGCTGCGCCATCAGAGCGTTGAAATCCACCACCTGCGGCTTAAGCAGCACGCCGATCTGCCGCCAGTTCTCTTTGGCGATGGGGATCAACGCATCGTTGAGCACCTTCTTGCTCACCAGCAGGGTTAGCTCCAGGCGTTGGCCCTCTTTGACGCGGATACCGTCGGCGCCAGCTTTCCAGCCGGCCTCATCCAGCAGCTTTTTCGCCTGCGCCGGATCGTAATGGTAAGGATTGACGCCTTCTGCGTTAAAGGCCCAGGAGATCGGGGCGATCGGCTCGATGGCGACTTTGCCGTACCCCTGATAGACCACGTCGATCAGCTTCTGCCGGTCCAGGCCGTAAATCAGCGCCTGGCGTACCCGCTTATCCTGCAGCGCCGGACGATGAACGTTGAACTCCACCTGGCTGTAGTCGCTGGAGCCATAAAGGTTAATGTTGGCAAAGCCGAGCATCTTCAGCTGTTCGATATCGTCAGGACGCGAGGTAAAGGCGTCGTAGTCGGTCTCCCCGGTCTGGAACAACTGGAAGTTGGTCGACGGATTGGTCACGCGATAGATAAAGCGCGGCGTTGGCGGCGTCCCACGGTAAAAATGGCTATTGGCATGGAAGCGAATTTCCTGACCGGGAATATAGGTATCGTACACGTAAGGGCCGTTGCCCAGCGGCTTGCCGTGCAGTGAGCGCAGATAGTCGAGATGTCCCCGTTGATATCCTTTGCCGTACCAGGCTTTCGACAGCACTGGCCCGCCAATTTTGGCCAGCGTGGTGGCGCCTGGCTGGGTGGTGGTCACCTGAAGAGTGAGCGGGTCGATGACCTTCAGGCCGCTGACGCTGTCAGCCTTGCCGGCTTTGTATTCTGCGCCGCCAGCGATATTGGCCAGGGTGATGTCGGTATCGCCATCATATTTGGGGTCGAGCAGGACCGTCAGGGTAAAGGCGACATCTTCCGCCGTCAGCGGTGAACCATCGCTGAAGGTCAGACCAGGGCGCAATTTAATGGTATAGACTTTACTGTCCGGGCTGACCGTCCAGCTCTCCGCCAGCCCCGGGACCAGCTTGCCCTGGCTGTCCCAGTCGATCAGGCGTGAAAAAATGACGTTCGTGACGTTCTCATCCCAGCCGTTGACGAAAAAGTAGGGGTTAAAGATCCCCTGCGGCTCGGAGATCCCGGCCACCACCGTGTCTTTGCGCAGCTTGGCGCTGGCCGGGATCTGACTGGCGTCAGTGGCCGGGGTGATGCCTTCTTTCAGGAGACCCTCAGCAAAGACAGCAGAAGAAAATGCTACCACGCCGCCGAGCAGGGCCACTTTTAGCGCCAGGGCGAAGCGGGTTTTTTGGGTTTTTAATCCTTGTTGTAATCTGGACAAAAGTGCTACCTCATCAAGTGATTGCGTGGTGATTTACAATTCATGACGAAAGATAAGAGGCGCACTTCGCCCTGTCTAACACTGAAACGCTATGATTTATAACCAATTATCCTTAGCAAAGGATCGGAAATATAATTCCATTCTATGGCTATGGCGCAGTGGTTTCCGCTGTCTGAAGAGGGTGGGTCAAAATGCTGTCCGCGACCCAGCCATCCTGCACCAGCGCGCTGGCGGCCAGCGGCCCGCTCAGCCGGACCTGCAGCTGGCCGATGACCCGGCCCTGGATACGCTCGCAGTTGCTGTACAGCAGGCGGGCGTCGCCCCCCAGCAGGCTGGCGATATGCTGCAGATTGGGTTCGCGACCGCTGCTGCCGTCAAACCGTAAGGTCACGATCTGCTCGCCGTCGCGCAGCGATGGCCTGGCCTCCGGGTGGTCGGGGTGCTGCAGGCCGAGCATAGCGCGCGTCACCGGATGCTGCGGGTTGCCAAACACGCGCCAGACCTCCCCCTGTTCGACAATGCGTCCGCCTTCGAGCACGCTGACCCGATCGCAGAGGGTGCGAATAACCTCCATTTCGTGAGTGATCAGCACGATAGTCAGCCCCAGGCGCTGGTTAATCTCCTTCAGCAGGGTTAACACCGACAAGGTGTTTTCCGGATCCAGCGCCGAAGTTGCCTCATCGCACAGCAGAATTTCCGGTTGAGTGACCAGCGCCCGGGCGATGCCGGTTCGCTGTTTCTGGCCGCCGGAAAGGCGGGCAGGGTAGCTGTCGCGCAGGGCGCTGAGGCCCACCAGCTCAAGCATTTCCGTAACCCGCCGCTGACGTTCGCCGGCCGGGATGCCAGCCATCTTCAGCGGCAGCGCAATATTCTGCGCCACGGTTTTGGTGGCCATCAGGTTAAAGTGCTGAAAAATCATCGCCACCCGCCGACGCAGGTCGCGCAGCTGGCGCGGGGAGTAGCGAACGGTCGACTCGCCGTGGATGAACATCTCGCCGCTATCGGCACTTTCCAGGCGATTAAACAGGCGCAGCAGGGTGGATTTTCCGGCGCCGCTGCGGCCGATGATGCCGAAAATTTCGCCCTGACGGATGGTCAGGTCAATGTCCTGTAGCGCCTGCACGCCGTTAGGATAGGCTTTGCTGATACCAGCAAACTCAATATGGATCGGTGGGGCGGGGATATGCGTCACGATGATGCGCTCCGTTAGCCCGGGCAGCGGCTGTCGCCGCTGCCCGCGGTGATTAAAATCCGGGTAAAATTTTGCCCTGATAACGCGTCAGAATGAACTGACGAACGGCGTCCGAATGCAGCGCTTGCGCCAGTTTCTGAATGCCCGGGTCCTGAATATTGTCCGGACGCGCCACCAGATATTCGACGTACAGATCGCTGCCTTTTTCCACCAGCAACGCTTTATCGGTGTCGATACCGGCCTCCAGCGCATAGTTGGCAAAGATAAAGGCGAGGTCGACCTGCTTCACCGCCCGCGCCAGCATGGCGCCCTCCAGTTCGCGGATTTTAAAGTGATGCGGGTTGCTGGTAATGTCCTTCGTTGCCGATTGCGGATTGTGCGGATCCTTGAGGGTAATCAGCCCGGCGTTGCTTAACATCACCAGCGCGCGTCCGGTGTTCACCGGATCGTTAGGAATGGCGATCGTCGCCCCGTCAGGCACCGCGGTGAGACTCGTGTATTTGCTGGAGTAGGCGCCGAAAGGTTCGATATGCACCCCGACCACCGGAATAAGGTTGGTATGCCGGGTCTGGTTGTAGTTATCGAGAAACGGACGGTACTGGTAGTAGTTAGCGTCGAGGTGTTTCTCCGCCAGCTGCTGATTGGGCTGTATAAAATCGTTAAATACTTTGATCTGTAAATCGACGCCTTCCTTTGCCAACACGGGCTTCACAAACTCCAGGATTTCCGCATGCGGTACCGGCGTGGCGCCGACGATCAGCGTCTCGTTAGCCATTGCTGTGGTGGAGAAGAGGGCCAGAAGTCCGGCGGCGATAATGGATTTTTTCATGATAGTGATTCCTGAAACCTGGAAGGGTAAGTTATTTGCGGCTGACGTAGCGCACCAGGCGGTCGCCGCTCATTTGCAGAAGCTGTACCAGCGCAATCAGCATCAGGACGGTGACCACCATCACGTCAGTCTGAAAGCGCTGATAACCAAAACGAATGGCCAGATCGCCCAGCCCACCGCCGCCAATCACCCCCGCCATCGAGGTGTAGTCGACCAGCAAAATGGCCGTCACGGTCACAGCGGCGATCAGCCCGGCCCGCGACTCCGGCAACAGCGTGTGCCAGATAAGCTGCCAGGTGCTGCCGCCCATCGACCAGCTGGCCTCCACCAGGCCGTGCTCCACCTCGCGCAGTGCGGTTTCCACCAGCCGGGCGAAGAACGGGGCGCAGCCGGCGACCAGCGGCGGAATGGTTCCTTCCACCCCCAGCGAGGTGCCGGTCAGCAACGTGGTCAACGGGATCATAACAATGAGTAAAATGATGAACGGCAGGGAGCGCAGCACGTTGACGCACAATGACAACAGGCGGTAAAGACGCGGGGCGTACAGCAAACGCGGCTCGCCGGTGAGATAGAGTACGATCCCCAGCGGAAGGCCCAGCAGCACGGTCCAGCCCAGCGACCAGGCCAGCATGGTGAGGGTATCGAGGGCGGCCTGGGCCACATCGCTCCAGTCGATTTGTGCGAAAAATGCCAGCAGACTCGTCATATCAGTTCCAGTCATGTCGTTGCGGACGAATACCGTTCAGCACCCAGTTTCCGAGCAGCTGATACTTCCAGCGTACCGGGTCGTGCAGGGTGTGCACCCGGGCATTGCGCCAGTGGCGGTCGAGGTTGAGCGACTCACCGGTAGCCCGCGTGCCCCCCAGCTCAAACAGGCGGCTGGCGGCCTCCAGCGCCACTTCAGTGGTCCAGATTTTGGCGCGGGCGACGGCCAGCGATGCCTCGGCGACATGTTCCTCACTGAGGTCATTTTTATAGCGGTCGAGCACCCGTCCGGCCCGCTCCAGCAGCGCGTCGGCAGCGGCAAGACGGCTATCCAGCTGACCGATATGGTAGATAGTCAGCGGGTCGTCACTGGCCCGCGCCACACCGGCGTCGATCCACGGTCGGGCGCTGTTGCGCACGAACGCCACGGTATCGTCCAGCGCCGCGCGGGCGATACCGGCGTCTATCGCCGCGGTGGTCAACTGGGCGAAGGGGCCGGCAAGGGTCGGGCTGGCGTAGGACTTCCACGTTGGGAAAAGGTGGAAGGGATTGACCGGAAGATTATCGGCCAGTACGCCGCCGCTGGCGGTAGTTCGCTGACCGAGGCACGCCCAGTCATCGACCACTGTCAGCCCCGGGCTGTTCTGTGGCACAAAGGCGAGCTGGGCGCGATCGTCAGCATCCAGCGCCAGAATGCCAATCCAGTGGGCATACAGTGATCCGGTGCAATAGCCTTTACGGCCAGTGATCCGCAGCCCCTCGGCGCCTTGCACGATACGGGTACGAATATCGAGGACCGTTTTCCCCCCGGTTTCCGACAGGGCATTGGCGAAGCGATAGCCTTGCAGTACCTGGGCGAAAAAGAACGCCTGCTGGTCGTCGCTGCCCTGCAGACGAATATCTTCCAGCAGGCAATAGTGGTTCTGGGGAATCTGACCTAACGATGGATCGGCCGCGGAAAGAATGGCAATGACCTGCGCCAGGGTCGCGGCCGAGACCTCGGCGCCGCCAAAGCGGCGCGGCACCGTAATACCCCACAGCCCGCTGTTGGAGTAGGTATTGACGATCTCCACCGGGACGATACCCGTGCGGTCGCGCTCGGCGGCGCCGGGTTTGAGCACGGCGGCGATCTCATCGGCGATGGCGAGGGCTTCCGCATCGCTGGCAATAATATGCGCCTGCGGCGAGGACTGGGTGTAAGGCAGAGCGGGTGAACTGGCTGACATCATCTTCTCTCTTATTCAGTGAATAGCTTATGCGTAAATTGGATAAATATATTATTCATAATGCCCATGGGTTATATGTATGGGTAAGCAAAACACGTGCCAGCGAGAGAGGAAGGCAGGTTGGCGATATTTAGCGGGGTGGCTATGTCTGCTGACGGAGCGGACTGCTGCAAATGCAGCGCGCTTTTGCGCTGCCTGTTGCAAAGGCGACAGTTAGGGAAAAGCGACCTCCGGACAGAGGGAAGACTGCCCGGCGGTGAGTGTGGCGAGTTCTCAGCGATCCTTCGCCGTAGGGGGGAGCAGTGAGGGGGCGGTCGCGGTTAGCGGCTGCCAGAGCCGCTCGGGGTCACGAAACCCCGCTTCGACGAGGGCATAAAAGCGGCTGGCATGGAGACCATCGACGAAGGCATGGTTAAATCGCCCGGCTACCGGGATCACGCCGTTCTGCAGTTTCCCCCAGGTGAGCGCAGGAACCGCGGCGCCCACCGCGTATTCCGCATGGGTCATCGAAGTAAAGTGGAGCCACGGCAGACAGCTGGCGCAGATAAAATGTTCGCCATCGACGATGAGCGGCGCCGGCGATGTCTCTCTTGCCGCGACGATCTTCGGCGTTGCCGCGGCGCTGAAGGCGGTGAACTCGGCAGCGTTGTCGCACCATACCTGGCGGAAGCCCTCCTCGACGGTCATCACCGGCGTCATGACCGCCAGGCTGTCATATTCAATCACCTCGCCATCGCGCACGCGCTGCCGGAGCTGCGGCACCCCGTTGGCCGCGCGCAGCAGGGCATAGAGCGCGAGCTGAAAAAATGAGACCCGCCGGTCCTTCGCACATTCGTACAGGCGCTGCGCCTCTATCGGAACGCAGAGATTAAAGCTGGGGTTGGCAAATTGTCGGTAAAAGGTGAAATGGTCCCGGCGGGGCCAGGCCGCGGTGTCGATGATCCGGTAACGTGCCATGGATGCCTCCTTATAGCTGGCGGTCTACTGACTATGCGACGATTTCAATCAGGTTGCCATCGGGATCGGCGATCACCGCCTCATAATAGCCGTCGCCGGTGGTGCGCGGGGGTGAAACCAGTATTCCCGCCGCTCCGGCGCGTTGGGCAAGGGCATCGACCTGTTCTGCACCGCCCACCGAGAGGGCCAGATGCGCCCAGCCGGTATGGTTATTATCCGCGCTGGCCTGCTGCAGGCCAGGCTTGGTCATCAGCTCGATCACTACTTCGTCGTCGATGGTGACAAAATAGGAGGCAAATCCGGGGTTGGTCTGGCTGAGGTATTTTTCATTGATACTGGCGGCAAAGAACTCGACCCAGAAGCGGGCCTGAGCCTCAAGCTGTTGGGTCCACAGAGCGAAATGGGCAATTTTCATGGTAAACCTCCGGGCTGGAACATTGACAATCACAGCAGGGCAGACGATCATGCTTACTGTTGCTCGTTTATGATTATTTAAGGAGTTGCCTTGCTCGATTATGCTGCTTTTCCCCAACAGCGACAAGCGCTGATTTGCCAGATCCTGCAGGAAAACGGCAGAGTGGTGTGTGCGGATCTGGCGGCGCGTCTTCAGGTGTCTGAACATACTATCCGCCGCGATCTGCATGAGCTTAGCCGCGAAGGCGTCTGTAAAAAAGTCTACGGCGGGGCGGTGTTGAGCCTGCCGGAAGCGGGAGACTACAGTGAACGGAAAGATAAAAACCGAGCAACAAAACTCAGGATCGCGCAGCAGTGCGCCCGGCTGGTGAAACCCGGCGGCACTATTTTCATTGATACCGGCACCACCAATCTGGCGATGGCCGAGGCGCTGCCCGCCGAGCTGGCGCTGACCGTGGTGACGAACTCTCCGGAGATCGCCGCGGTGCTGGTGAAAAAGCCGCTCTACGACGTGGTGATGCTCGGCGGCCAGGTACAGCGGGCAAGCGGGGGCTGCGTTGGGGCCGCGGCGGTGGCTCAGGTGCAGGGGATGTTATTCGACCAGGGGTTTATCGGCGGCTGCGCCATGGCGCCAGAGTCAGGCCTGACCGGTTTTGACTATGCCGACTGTGAGTTTAAGAAAGCGGTGATTAAGCAGTGCAGCGAAATTATCATCGGCCTGACCTCGGATAAAATTCCGGCGGTGGCGCGGTTCGTGGTGGCCGCGAGCAGCGATATCGATGTGCTGGTGGTGGAGGAGAATATTAGTCGCGAATATCGCGTTGCCTTTCAGCAACACGATATCCGTATCCATACCGTGTAGCCGCTAGCGGGTGAGAGAGGTAGCGATAAGCCGCAGGCCCAGCGCCCCCAGCACCGTCGCGGTGGCGATATCGATTCGCCGCTTCAACCGCAGGTAGACCCGACGCGGGCGATCGGCGGAGAGCACCAGCGCCACCAGCGAATACCAGCTGACGTCAATCAGAAAACTCATCAGCGGCACGATGTAATAGAACGCGGTGGGGATCTGCGTCGGCAGCAGGGCGGTAAAAATCGAGGCAAACACCAGCGCGGTTTTGGGATTGCTCAGCTGGGTATACAGCCCGTCGCGGAAGGTCTTCAGCAACGAACGGTTGCCGGCCATGCCGCTGGCGGAAAAGTCCATCGGCTGCGCCGAACCGCGGAAAATCTTATAGCCCAGCCACAACAGGTAGAGCCCGCCCGCTACTTTCAAGCCAATAAACAGCTCCGGCACCGCGGTGAGCACCTTCTGCAGGCCCAGCATCGCCATAATAGAAAAAATGGCGGCGCCGGCGCCGGTGCCGAGGGCGGTCACCAGACCGTGCAGGCGACCGCATTGCGCGCGACAAAAATAAAGCTCGGGCCGGGACTGATCACGCCCATGATCAGCACCGCGGCAATGGCCATCAGGCTGGATAAGAACATAGCAACTCCTGGTGTGTTCGCCGCCGTCAGGCGGTCGGCAACGTGGGGGCGGTACGAGCAGACAGAGTAGCAAACTGGCTCAGGAAAGCACGTGAAAACCCTGTGGAATAGGCGAGGCTGAATGGGCATCCGCGGCGCGCGTTTTCTGCGCAACTGTTTGAATAACGATTCCCATTCTTGTCAGCAATGGTAAACTGAATAACTGTGATCTTTGTCATACCGTAATAACTACAGAGAAGAGACACTGCTATGCAACATATCATTGAGGGCTTCCTCAACTTCCAGAAAGAGATCTTCCCCCAGCGTAAAGAGCTCTTCCGCAGCCTGGCTTCCAGCCAGAATCCCAAAGCGCTTTTCATCTCCTGCTCTGACAGCCGTCTGGTGCCGGAACTGGTTACCCAGCAGGAGCCGGGACAGCTCTTTGTTATTCGTAATGCCGGGAATATCGTGCCGTCTTTCGGGCCGGAGCCGGGCGGTGTATCCGCGACCATTGAGTATGCCGTGGTTGCGCTGGGCGTGACTGATATCGTGATCTGCGGCCACTCAAACTGCGGGGCGATGAAAGCGATCGCCACCTGCCAGTGCCTGGAGCCGATGCCGGCGGTGTCTCACTGGCTGCGCTACGCTGATGCTGCAAAAGCGGTGGTGGAAAAGAAAACCTGGGCCAGCGAAACCGATAAGGTCAACGGCATGGTGCAGGAAAACGTCATCGCTCAGCTGAACAACATCAAAACCCACCCGTCGGTGGCGGTCGGCCTGCGCGACCATACCCTGCGCCTGCACGGCTGGTTCTACGACATTGAAAGCGGCGAGATTCAGGCGCTGGATAAAAACACGAAATCCTTTGTTTCGCTGTCGGACAATCCGGACGTCTTTTTCGAATAAAGCCGTTCCCAGGGCACGGAGGCCCTGTTCATCTTATCTCCTCACCCCTACCACTCCACGCAAATTTTGCCGAAATGGGCGCCGCTTTGCAGATAGCGGAAGGCGTCTGGTAAGGCCGCAAAATCAAACACTTTATCGATGACCGGCCGCGACGCCTGCAGGTTCAGCGCGTTGACGTAGTCCTGTTGTTGCCGGCGATGACCCACCACTAGCCCCTGCAACCGGGCCTGTTTACTCATCAGCAGATGGGTGGGCACATGACCTTCGAAGCCAGTCAGGACGCCGATGAGGGCGATGTGTCCGCCAACACGGACGGCTTCGAACGACTGGCTCAGGGTGCCCGGTCCGCCGAGCTCGAGGATAATATCGGCCCCGCGATGACCGGTGATGTCCTGCACCGTAGCACCCCACGCCGGGGTGGTGCGGTAATTGATGAGATGGTCAGCCCCCAGGGCGCGCGCGCGGGCGAGCTTTTCATCTGATGAGGAGGTGACGATGACCTGCGCGCCCATGCTTTTCGCCAGCTGCAGGGCGGTTATCGACACGCCGCCGGTGCCGAGCGTCAGCACCGTATCGCCCGCTTTTAGCCGCCCCTCCACCACCAGCGCGCGCCAGGCGGTGAGGCCGGAGGTGGTGATAGTCGCCGCTTCCCTGAAGCTCCATCCGTCAGGCGCATGGGTAAAATGGCTGGCCGGTCTGACCACATACTGGCAGGCAAACCCCTCGGCGCCGTCGCCCGGGGTCTGGCTGAAGTCCTTCACCTGCGAGCCAGGACGGCCATCCAGCCACTGCGGGAAAAAGCCAGCCACCACCCGGTCGCCTGGCTGAAACTCGCTGACTCCGGCGCCAACCGCTTCGACCACCCCCGCGCCGTCCGCCATCAGGATCCGCCGATCGGCGGTGGGAATCACCCCCGTCGCTACCAGCAAATCGTGATAATTCAGGGAGGTGGCGTGGAGCGCTACGCGGATCTCGCCTGCCGCCGGCGCGCCGGGGTCGGCAAGATCGACAAGCTGCAGATTGTCCAGTGAACCGGGTTTGTTGACGATCCAGGCTTTCATCATCGGGTTCTCTTTTCCGGGGGATACGGTAAGTATTGGCCCGGAATTGGCTGAACGCCACAGCGCGCCGCTCAGGAAATCACTGCCCGGAGAAAGAGGCGAAAAAAAGCGCCGTTTTTGACGGCGCTTTTTTCATTGCGAAAGAACGAAGAGATTATTTGCTCAGCTCAGCCGTCATATGGACGCGATTATTAAACTGGGCGCTGGTGATTTTATAGGACGCACCCTGCTCAGCGGCCTGGGCGGCGATTTTGGCTTCAGCACGGTCCAGGGTGGAGGCGGTGGCGCTGACGCTCTGGGCGAAGCTAACGGAAGAGAACAGTGACAATGCAGCAACAGCAACGAAAGTTTTGATGGATTTCATGGTCGTATTCCTTAATCTGGTGTCTGATATAGGGCTTGTCGCCCTGATGTGATAAAGAATACGCGCAATACCTGGAGGTTAAAATCAAAACAATTTGCGAAACTCATTCAAATTATATGAATGATTTTCGGCCGGTCGCGATGCGGCACGTCGTTGCCGGGCTGGCCGTACTCCTGGTCTATAGCAGCTGAGATCGGCGCAGAGGTGGCTAAACGTGGCCTCCGCGGTCATAAAATGATGAAAATGAGTATGGCTGACGAGGCGAAAATTCATTTTGATCCGCTCCAGTCCGTTATAAACCCGCTTGCGATTAACCCCCAGCGCGTCCGCCATCTGATTAATTGACTGTCCGTCGACCACGCCACGAATCATCTGCATCTCCAGGTCATTAAGTGGGGCTCGCAGCCGGGAGGAGTGACTCTGACGCTGATGGCGCGGCGCGAAAGGGCGGCTACGGTCTGCCAGCCGGCGCAGAAGGCGGCCGATCTCGTGAACGCTTTCCCGCTGGCTGACCCACAGGAGGGTATCCGCGTAAAAGGCGCGTCCGCGTCTCACATTGTTGGCGGAGGTAAATCCGACCACCAGACCGGGATAGCGCTGGGCTAATTCAGCAGCGGCCTGATAATCGTGATAGTTTTCCAGCGCTAAAATAATTACATCCATCCCGGCCAGATCGGGCAGATGGCTGAGCGGCAGTGAATGAATAATATTCAGACCGGGCAGGGTTTTCTGAATATCTCTGAAACACTGGGCGAGGCCGATATTAAAATAAATATTATTGCTGTGAATTAAAATATTCAAAGAATAAATCCTGTTGCAAGCGATCTAAACGGCGTGGAGAGGAGATTAGTTGCGAACCAGGAGCTTATTCATATCAGCAGGCGAGTTATTTATATAATTCATCATGCCCGGCGGTTTGAAGGAATAAATTTCGGCTACGCAAGCAGGGTTAATATAATACCCTGCGCATTTAACGCGGACAATTAACGTGCTTTCGACCCCCGCCTGGTTTAAGCGAGATTTTAGGGTCTGGATAACCTGCCATAATCGCTGCGCGGACGGACGGAGATTATTTTTTTCCCAGACGTTAATCATTAACTCTTCATCGCTGACCAGACGTTCTCTGCCATGCGCCAGCAAATACTCCAGTAAACAAGCCATGGTGCTGCGCAGCTGAACCTGCGTTCGCGTCCCACGTAACGCGATAATTTCCCGATGATGCAGGCAGTAGAAAATATTATCCGCTAACTTATAGCCAAGTAGTTTATAGCCTGTAGTCATCCACCACTCCCTGACAAATCCCCGTATTGCCGGTGCAGAGTAACCGCCTGCGGCGGTCTGACCAAGTGAATTTTATTAGCTAGAATAATCAAAACAATTAACCACATTAGCATACATAACTAGAATAAAAATCTGATAATCTTGCCCTCTTCTGTTGGATTATGTGGTATAGGAAAAGTCTTAATCAAGCGGTGGCCGAAGTTAAACGGTTGAAAATATAGGTGGCGAAATCAAAAAATCGCACTTACATTGATCTAGATCAATTTAATACCTTTCAGGTGGCAATCACCATTTACATAGCAAAACAAAGATTGAAATAACTACGTTTAAGCGGTGATAAGCTGATTCTGAACTTATGGAATTACCCAGGGAACTGTTCATTACTTTCAGGAGCGTTTTTATGGTCATTGCAACTCGTAAGCCTCTGTGCAACAAACGCTGGTCCGCCAGCCCGGCCTCTCAGGATCTTCAGTTGACCCAACTGCGTCACCCATGGGTCGCCACCAAAGCCAGCTGCAAAAGTAAAAAAGGCTGGAAGAGCCGCGGTTAACGGCTAGTCCACTTCCCCAGACACCACGTCCCGGTCGCGTTAATGTCACGACCGGGGTTTCGCTGTGATCGGTGTTCGCCGCGAAGGTCACACCGGGCGCAGGCAGTAGCCTGAGGCGGTATTCTCCACGCGGGCGAAACCTGGCAGGCCAAGATGCATACCGGCGATGAGCCACCGTTCGCGGGCGGCCTGGCGCAGCAGACTTTCCCGTGTATGCCGGGCCTGGTCAGGATCGACGTCAAATGCCACCGACACCTCTGGCCGGGCGCTCTGGATCGAGGGAAAGTGGACGATATCCCCCCAGATTAGCAGCGACGTTCCGCCCGCCTCAAGGCGATATCCGGTATGCCCTGGCGTATGGCCGGGCAGGGGACATGGCCGGATCCCGGCTACCGGCTCGTCTTCATCAATATCACGAATTTGCGTCGCACAGATCGCCATTATGCGGCGGACGAGCAGCACGTTACGTTGTCCACGATCGCTGGCGTTGTCCAGTGTCGATGGCGCCAGCCAGTAAGCGCTTTCCCGCGAGGGTAGGAACACCATGGCGTTGGGATAAGCCGGTGTACCGGCGGCGGTCAGCAGGCCGCCGATATGGTCCGGGTGCGCGTGGGTGAGAAGGATGGTGTCAATTTCCTCAGGGCGCACGCCGAGCAGCGCCAGATTGGCAATAAGCGCGCCGCCGACGCCGTTGGCCCCGCCGGTGCCGGTATCCACTAGCAGCGTGTGCCCGCGTCCGCGGATCAGGTAAGCGCCGATCTCGATGGCCTCCGGCGAGGTTAACCCGGCCTGGCGCTGCAGACGCGCCGCCTCTTCAGGGGCGATCCCTGCGAGTAGCGTCAGCGGCGCCGTCATCTGACCATCACTGATGGCGCTTATCGTCAGGTCGCCTGCTGTCAGGGTATAAAAGGGAGCTGGTGTCATGTTGACCTCACGCTTGCTCCGCCGGGTGACGCAACCTGGCGGTAATGGGCTGATAGATAAAGACCGCGGCAGAGGTGACCCGGTGATGCAGGTCGTCACGCGGGACGATGGCGGCATAGCGGGTATGCCGGGTGGCCAGCCCCCCGGGCTGCAGGACGATCGGCGCAGCGACGGGCAGGGCTTCCGCGGTATCGCTCAGCAGCAGCACCTCGTCAGGAGCCACCTCCCGCAGCGCGTGAGTCGTGAGATAGAGGTGGCGATGCCAGTCGGCGATCGCCGATTGCCAGCGGGCAAAATGACCCCCACCATTGCGGCGATAGGCGTCGCTGTCGAGGACGGCGGCATCGCGGATATCGTGTAGGGCCAGGTAGCGAGGGCAGCCCTCGCTGAACGCGCAGAAGCGCTGGGAGGCATGAAAACCGGGCACCGAGACCAGCGCCGGCAATTTTTCCCGATTGTAAAAGGTATTCCACGCCGCTTCGCTTTGCGGGTCGGTGTAGGCGCATTCGACGACATAGAGCATAGTGACCTCGAGAGACAGATGATTCAGCGCATAACGCGTTTTAGTGAGTTTTCTTCATCCTATCCGGCAATAATGGCGCTGAAAAACGATGTTTATTCATCACTCAGTGATATTATGTCACTGACTTTCAATGGGCCCGCACAAGGAGCATTGGCTATGCGTCGTAAAATCCCCAGCAGCGCTGCGCTACTGGCCTTTGAGGCCGCCGCCCGCCACGGCAACTTTGCCCGCGCGGCGGCGGAGCTCGCGTTAACAGAAGGGGCCATCAGCCGGCAGATCGCCCGTCTGGAAGCGCTCCTCGACAGCAAACTCTTTGACAGGATCGGGAGCCGGGTACGGCTCAATCCGGCTGGCGCCCGCTATGCCAGACAGGTCCGCGAGATCCTCAGCAGGCTGGAGCGGGAAACCCACGACGTCAGCGGGATGCCCGCCGATGGCCGCAGTCTCGAGATCGCCGTGCTCCCCACCTTCGCCAGCCGCTGGCTCATCCCCCGGCTCGGGCAGTTCACGGCGCAGCATCCGCATATCGTGGTCAATATCGCCGCCCGCAGCGACCCCTTTATTCTGCCGGGCAGCGGATTTGATGCGGCCATCCATTTTGATCACCCGGCGTGGACCGGAATGGATGTGACGTTTTTGTTTGCGGAATATCTGCTGCCGGTCTGTCATGCCGCGCTGCTGACGGATGACGATCTCCCGGGGCTGCTGAACCGGCTGCCGCGCATTCATCGGCGGCAAAACCCGGACGCCTGGCTGCACTATGCCCGCGAGTGCGGTCTGGCGCTGGATAACCCGGCGCAGGGCCCACGCTATGATCTGCATGAGATGGCAATCGCTGCGGTACTCAGCCAGCAGGGCGTGGCCCTGGTGCCGAAGATGTATGTGGAGAGCGAACTGCGCAGCGGGACGCTGGTCGCCCCATGGCCGGGCTCGCCGACGCTGGCCAAGCGCTTTTGCCTGATCAAACCCGGCGGCGGCGAGGGGGAGCCGGCGCTGCAGGTGTTTGAGCGCTGGCTGCAGACGACGATTGCGGCAGGTTAACTTATGGCGGGCCTGGGGGGCGCTGCGCCGCCCGCTGGCGGGCATATTTGCCCGGCGATATCCCGGCATATCGGGTAAAGGCCACGCTGAACGCGCTGGTCGAGCCATAGCCGAGGCGCTCGGCGATATCCGTTATGCTGATGCCCGTCTCGCCCAGCCACTGCATGGCCAGGGTCATGCGCCAGCTCAACAAATAGCCCATCGGGGTCATTCCGGTCAGGCCGGTAAAGCGTTCAAATAACGTCGAGCGAGACAGCGCGCAGTCGGCGGCCAGGGCGTTGACGGTCCAGCGTCTGGCGGGGGCCTGATGCAGCAGGCGGATTGCCTGGGCGACCCGCGGGTCGCTCAGGCCGCGCATCAGTCCGGGGGTGGCGAGCGTTCCGCAGGATCGGATGGCCTCGATAAACAGCAGCTCAACCATCCGCGCCAGAACGAAAGATTTGCCTGCGCGATCCGCCAGGGCTTCCTCTTTCAGCAGCCCGACAAAGGTGGCCAGCCGCGGCTGGTTGCGAACCACCACTAAGGCGGGCAGCAGGGAGGTTAGCAGGCTGGCGTTATCCGAATCGGCAGCGCAGTGGCCAATCAGCGCCTGCATCTCCGCTGGCTGGTCGAGAGCTCCCAGGCGAAAGTGTTCCGCCGCAAGCTTCACCGGGGTGGTCTCCAGCGCCGGTGAAGGCGGCGGGGTCAGGCTGGTTAACGCGAAGCGGTACGCCGCCGGGATCAACATAAAATCCCCGGCGCGCAGGATCTGCGGTTCATGCTGGTCTATTTCCAGCCGACAGCCGCCTTCCAGTACCACGCCGTAGAACGACATTCCCTGGTCTGAACGTTTAACGCGCCATTCTCCCGCCCCCTCAATGGTTTTGGTCAGCACCGCTCTGAGATTGAGCATCGCTATGATTTCCGCCAGCGGGTCGCTCATTTCCGGACTCCTGCTAAAGAATAATGGATTATTGACCCTATATCGTCCGGAGCGGGCTGTCTATGATGAAAAGGAAGAAACCAATCGGAGACAGAGATATGCAAACGATTATGATCACCGGCTGTTCATCGGGTTTTGGTCTGGAGACGGCGCGTTATTTTCTTGAACAGGGCTGGAAGGTTATCGCCACAATGCGGGTTCCGCGCGAGGATCTGTTGCCGGCCAGCGACCGTCTGCGGCTGGTGCGTCTTGACGTCACCTCAGCGCAGAGTATCGCCGAGGCGATTGCCGAGGCCGGAGAGATTGACGTTCTGGTCAATAACGCCGGAGTGGGGATGCTCAATGCCCTGGAGGGGGCGTCACACGAGGCGATAGCGAACCTGTTTGCCACCAACACGCTTGGGACTATCGCCATGACCCAGGCGGTACTTCCCCGGTTCAGAGCGCGCCGTAGCGGGACGATCATTAATATCACCTCGGCGGTCACCCTGCAGCCGATGCCCCTGCTGGCGGTCTATACCGCGAGTAAAGCGGCGGTGAATGCCTTCACGGAGTCGCTGGCGCTGGAGCTGCGGCCCTTTAATATTCGCGTCGGTGTGATCCTGCCGGGACGCGCTCCCCAGACCCACTTCGGGGAAAACGCTCGTCGAACGATGGGCCAGCTCCCGGAGAGCTATGCGCCGCTCGGCCAGCAGATCCTCGACAGCATCCAGGATAACGCCAGCGTGACGCAGGCTGCCGATGTGGCTCAGGCCGTCTGGCGGATGGTGAACGATCCTCAAGCCCCTTCGCGGTTGCCGGCAGGGGAGGATGCCCTGGCGATGGCGCAGGCTATTCATAGTCGCGAATAATCGGGTTTCGCTTTGTCGCTGGCAGGGTTCGATGACGTTCAGGCTGGAAGCGCAGAAGGCGTGCGTTTTCCGGTCACGATGCAGCAGGCTAATGTTGAGAGGGAATGATACGAAACGAGATTGGTGCGTCTGAATGGACTCGAACCATCGACCCCCACCATGTCAAGGTGGTGCTCTAACCAACTGAGCTACAGACGCATTATGGTGCGTTTAATTGGACTCGAACCAACGACCCCCACCATGTCAAGGTGGTGCTCTAACCAACTGAGCTATAAACGCATAATGGTGCGTTCGATTGGACTCGAACCAACGACCCCCACCATGTCAAGGTGGTGCTCTAACCAACTGAGCTACGAACGCAATGTTGTGGTGACAACGGGGACGCATATTAGCGGCAGGCAGGGGATGTGGCAAGAGGTAAACGTCACTTTTCTTGTACATTGTATGCGATTGCGGATCTTTTACCCACTCCGGCGATATTTTACTGAACCACAAGGATATTTCTTCGCCAGCAGGCGCCTCGCCTCTCTTTTCTTTGCCGGTCTCACCCTGCGCGTAAGGGTTGCCGTTGTGTTAAATTATCGCCCACCAGAAGAGAGGAGTAATAAGGAAGATGAAATCGATTGGTATTTTCTGCGGTTCTTCAGCTGGCGAACATCCGCTGTATCTCGAAACCGCCCGACGGGTTGGCCACATGCTGGCGCAGCAGGGACTGGCTGTTGTCTATGGCGGCGGCAAAGTTGGCTTGATGGGGGCGGTTGCCGATGCGGCGCTGGAGGCCGGGGGCACGGTCATCGGCGTAATGCCGCGCGGCCTGGTGGAGCGGGAAATTGCCCACCGCGGGTTGACGGAGCTGCATGTGGTGGAGGATATGCACGAACGGAAAACTAAAATGGCGGCGCTGGCCGACGGCTTTATTGCTCTGCCGGGCGGAGCGGGGACGCTTGAAGAGATTTTCGAACAGTGGACCTGGGCGCAGTTGGGCATCCATGAAAAACCGTGCGCATTCCTGAATATCAAGGGGTATTACGATCCGCTGCAGGCGATGGTCAATAACATGGTACGGGAAGGATTTATGCACCCGCGCTACGCGGAGATGCTGCCGTTTGCTGCTTCGCCAGAGGAGATTATCGCCGGTTTCCGCGACTATACGCCTCCGGCCCGTAAATGGGTTCAGCAGCCCGCTATTTAAACATCAAGCGAAGGGTAAACAGCGCGCAGACGATGAGCAGAACCAACAGCAATTCGAAGCGATAGCGTTGCAGCATGATGTCCTCCTGAAAAAAAACCGGCGCTATTCAGCGCCGGTTTATCACCTTAACGCCCTGACCGTTATGCCGCCGGTTGTACCGCCGGTTTGGCTGCGTGGTGCGCCGCTTTATGGTGCTTCTTCGCCGCCTGGGCTTTCTGCGCTACGGCCGGTTTTGTCGCCGCTTTATGGTGTTTCTTTGCTGCCTGGGCTTTCTGCGCTACGGCCGGTTTCGCCGCGGCTTTATGGTGCTTTTTAGCTGCCTGGGCTTTCTGCGCTACGGCCGGTTTTGTCGCCGCTTTATGGTGTTTCTTCGCTGCCTGGGCTTTCTGTTCGGCTGCCGGTTTCGCCGCCGCTTTGTGATGTTTCTTGTGGTGAACGGTGGTGTGGCTGGCTGCGGTAGCCGGGGTGGTGGTCGCGGCGTCGGCTGCGAAAGCAACAGATGACAGACCCATAGCAGCGGCAACAACCAGAGCTAATACTTTTTTCATGCTGAAATCCTCGAATTGGTTTCCTGAGTAACCCCACTGCGGGGCTGTTGGCCACACTATATGCATCTCCGGGGCGCTCATCAGTGAGTCTTTGGTGTCGGGGAGTAACGGAATGTACAACGTCGGAACATAACTGAAGAAAGAAAAAGCCCGCCAGGGTGGCGGGCTTTGGCAGGATTAGCGCGCGGCGCGCTGTAAGATGATGCTGGAGGGCTGGCGCTGCAGAAAACGCATCCGCAGCATCATCATAATAGCGGCGGAGGTCAGGCCGATGATAAATCCGCACCAGAAGCCGGCGGGCCCCATGCGGGGGACAATCACGTCGGTCAGCGCCAGCAGGTAGCCGCTGGGTAAACCCAGCACCCAGTACGCGGTAAAGGTGATAAAAAAGATAGACCGCGTATCTTTATAGCCGCGCAGGATACCGCTGCCGATCACCTGAATAGAGTCCGAGATCTGGTAGACCGCCGCCAGCAGCATCAGATGCGAGGCCAGCATCACCACCTCCGGGTTATCGTTGTACAGCAGGGCAATTTG
This sequence comes from Klebsiella sp. 7-CIP_Kleb., assembly GCF_050378655.1. Taxonomy (NCBI): domain Bacteria; kingdom Pseudomonadati; phylum Pseudomonadota; class Gammaproteobacteria; order Enterobacterales; family Enterobacteriaceae; genus Klebsiella; species Klebsiella sp. 7-CIP_Kleb. The sequence goes on along the minus strand of NZ_JBNRLJ010000001.1, from coordinate 594,468 downwards.
CTTACGCATCAGCACGGTAAAGATAGCGGTAAACACCGCCAGGCAGACGCCCACGCCCACACCCGTACGGGCGGAAACCTGGGCATCGATCGTTGAGCCCTGGCCGAGGCGGAAGCCGACGCGAATGGTGACCGCGGCCGCCAGCGACAGCGGCAGAACGAACATCAGCGAGCTGAAGTTCAGCGCAATCTGGTGGCCGGCGACGTCAATGATCCCGAGCGGGGAGACCAGCAGCGCGACGACGGCAAACAGGGTCACTTCGAAGAATAGCGCCAGGGCGATGGGTAGCCCCAGCTGCACCAGCCGCAGCAGGACGGCGAAATCGGGGCCGCTGAAGCCCTCGGCGCAGCGGATATCGCGCATCGAACGCGACCGGCGCACCCACCACAGCATGCTGGCAAACATCACCCAGTAAACGGAGGCGGTCGCCACGCCGCAGCCGACGCCGCCCAGCTCTGGCATGCCGAAATGGCCATAGATAAAGATATAGTTCACCGGAATGTTGACCAGTAAACCGATAAAGCCCATGACCATTCCGGGCTTGGTTTTTGCCAGCCCTTCGCACTGGTTACGGGCGACCTGGAAGAACAGATAGCCCGGCGCCCCCCACAGCAGCGCGCGCAGATAGCCAACCGCTTTCTCCGCCAGCAGCGGATCGATGTTATGCATGGAGCTGATGATATACCCGGCATTCCACAGCACGACCATGATCAGCACCGAGACCAGCCCCGCCAGCCAGAAGCCCTGACGTACCTGCGGCGCGATACGCTCCCGACGCCCGGAGCCATTAAGCTGCGCCACCACCGGGGTCAGCGCCAGCAGCAGCCCATGGCCGAAGAGAATGGCCGGCAGCCAGATGGAGGTTCCGATGGCCACCGCGGCCATATCGGTGGCGCTGTAGCCGCCCGCCATCACGGTATCGACAAAACCCATCGCCGTCTGCGCTACCTGCGCAAGAATGACGGGTATAGCCAGAGCTAATAACTGACGCGCTTCAATGAAATACTTCTGCACGTGAACACCTTTGTATTGTTGTTATTTTGAGACTAAAAAAGCCGCCGTAACTGGCAGCAAGGGGATAAAAATGAGGAAATTCCAGTCTATTGTAGCGAGGATTAGCCATTAAGCCAGTGAAAAAAGAGTCGAGGCACGAAGCGCGCTGGCAACCGCTCAGCCCTCCTGTTATTGTTCCCGATAGCGAAAACGGTAATGATACCGTCATGATTTTCAACAGGAGCCAAACATGTTTACTGGTATTGTTCAGGGAACCGCGAAAGTGGTCTCCATTGATGATAAACCCAATTTTCGCACCCACGTGGTGGAGCTGCCGGCGCATATGCTGGAGGGGCTCGAAACCGGGGCATCGGTAGCCAACAACGGTTGCTGTCTGACGGTGACCGACATCAACGGCGCGCGCATCAGCTTTGATCTCATGAAAGAGACGCTGCGGATTACCAATCTCGGCGATATTCAGGTCGGGGATGAAGTTAACGTCGAGCGGGCGGCGAAATTCAGTGACGAAATCGGCGGGCATTTGATGTCCGGCCATATTATGACCACCGCGGAAATCGTGAAGATGCTCACCTCCGAAAATAACCGTCAGATCTGGTTTAAAGTACAGGACCCGACGCTGATGAAATATATCCTTTATAAAGGATTCATCGGTATCGATGGCATCAGCCTGACGGTAGGTGAGGTGACGGCAACCCGATTCTGCGTGCATCTTATTCCGGAGACGCTGCAGCGGACCACGCTGGGGGCGAAAAAGCTGGGCGACCGCGTCAATATCGAGATCGACCCGCAAACCCAGGCGGTTGTCGATACGGTCGAACGCGTGCTGGCGGCGAAAGAGATGGCGGCAAAGGTCAGTGAAGCCTGAAAAAAAATCCCCCGCCGGTGAGCGGGGGACTGTGTTTTAACGGGCGACGCGCAGTCCGTGTTCAACCCCGCGCGAGAACACCACCTGCCAGAGCTGAATGTCGCGGGCGCGGAAGGCGCCGGCGCAGGCGTTCAGGTAATAACTGAACATGCGTTTGAAACGCTCTGAATAGTTATCGGCAATTTCCGGCCAGCTGGCGAGGAAACGCTCATACCAGGCCATCAGGGTGGTGTCGTAATCGGCGCCGAAGTTGTGCCAGTCTTCCATCACAAAGTGCTTCTCGCTGGCATCGGCGATCTGCCGTACCGACGGCAGGCAGCCGTTGGGGAAGATATATTTATTGATCCACGGGTCAACGTTATGGTCGGTGACTTTGGAACCGATGGTGTGCAGTAAGAAGCGGCCGTTGGGTTTTAAATTACGATCGGCGACCTCAAAGTAGGTGGCGTAATTTTTGGGACCCACATGCTCGAACATGCCGACGGAGACAATGCGGTCGAAGCTGTCGTGCAGATCGCGATAATCCTGAAGACGAATCTCTACGTCAAGGCCATCGCAGCGCGCCTGGGCCATCTTTTGCTGTTCGGCGGAGATGGTCACTCCGACAACGCTCACCTGGTAATTTCGCGCCATATATTCGGCAAGACCGCCCCAGCCGCAGCCGATATCCAACACTCGCATGCCTGGCTCGAGCTCCAGCTTACGGCAGATGAGATCCAGCTTATCCTGCTGCGCGGCTTCGAGGGTCTGCGCCTCTTTCCAGTAACCGCAGGAATATTGCATGTAGGGATCCAACATCCGGCTGAAAAGATCGTTGCCGAGGTCATAGTGCTCTTTGCCGACAATCCAGGCGCGTTTTTTACTTTGCAGGTTAAACAGGCGAGCGCCTGCGATGCGGAGTGTGTCTTTGAAATGATGAGGGAGTTGTTTTTCCAGCCCGGCGCGGAGCACTTTATGGAAGAATATATCCAGACGCTCGCAGTCCCACCAGCCGTCCATATAGCTTTCGCCTAAACCCAGCGACCCCTCCTGCAATACGCGTTTAAAAAAAAGAGGGTTTTTAATCCGCAGGTCTGACGGCGCGGAGCCGTTGATTTCAATTCCCGCACGGCCCAACAATTCAGCTGCAATCCGGTACCAGTCATCATTTGGTACACTTACTTCTTCTATACACGATGAACTCATAGCTTCTCCATCACGCCCAAGTGATCAGAACCTTAAAACAGCGTAGACGCTTTTTTGGCTTTGTGAGAAATCTCACGGATAATCCGTGAAGTCGCTATCCGACGTAGAACAGAGGAAGGGAGATAACCCTTGCCGAAAGGCCTTCCATGGTGAAACGGAGGCATCCTGCATCCGTTAATCTGTTAAATATTTTTTATTTATGTGAACCCGGATCCAGTATAGGACGCTAAGTACTGGCTTTCAATAAAAATATCTTAGCGTGCTAATCACTGGTCCGGGCTCTGGCGACGGGCGTCAGGCGTGGGAAGAGTGGGCCGCCAGCTCTGGCGTCTGCTGCAGTCGATAACCCACTCCGGCTAACAAAATAGAGACCAGCATCACGCTGGTGGTGGTCAGCAGCGGCGTGGCGATCAGCGCGGAGACTAACAGGCTGGTCAGGAAGCACAGGCCAAGCTGGAGCGTGTTCTGCAGCGCCGCCGCGCGGCCGGTTGCCTGCGGGAAAGGCTTCAGCGCCTGAGCGACCACGATAGGGTAGATCCCGCCGTTGACTACCGCCATCAGACAGAACGGGATCATTAACGCCACCAGCGAGGCATGCGTTTGCAGACCCACCAGCCAGGTGGCGGCGACGCTGACGGCGAAGATCACCAGCAGCCAAGGTAGCATCTGCTGTCCGGACCATTTTTGCAGCAGCGCGCGACAGCCATAACCGCCCACCAGAAAAGCGATGGTCTGCGGGATATAGCTCAACCCGATAGCGGTTGGGCCGTAGCCCATCTCATGAAGGATAAACGGCGAACCGGTAAGCCAGGCGAAGAAGCTGGCGGAACAGGCGGCGTAGATCAGGACGTTGCCGCTGTATTCCCGGGAGCGCAGCAGCGCGAGAAAAGTGATTTTCTTTTCAGTCACAGTGGCCGACTTAGCGGCGGCTTTCAGGCGCAGGGCAGGCAGCATCAGCAGCAGGGTGATGGCAAACAAGGTGGCGAAGATGGCCTGCCACTCGAAATGCACCAGCAGCCAGCTGCCCAGCAGCGGGGCCAGCGCAGGGGACAGCCCTACCAGCGGCATAATGGTGGCGAAGATGCGGTTGGTGCGCTGGGCGGGATAGTAATCGGTCACCATCGCCTGCCAGGTGACCGCCGCGGCGCAGACGCCAATCGCCTGCAGAAAGCGCAGCGCCAGCATCAGAGTGGCGTTCTGCACCCACAGCATCCCCAGGCAGCCGACCGCGAAAATCGCCAGGCCGCTCAGCAGCACCGGTTTGCGCCCGTAGCGGTCCGACAGCGGCCCCCAGAACAGCTGGCCCAGCGCGAAGCCGGCAAGGAACAGGCTCAGGCTGGCGCTAATGGATGCGGCGGAGGTGTCGAGATCCTGCTGCATGGCGGCAAATGCCGGCAGGTACATATCGGTGGCCAGAAAGCCCAGCACGCTCAGGCCGGCCAGCCAGACTAAAAATCCTTTCCCAGGTTGTGACATAACGTTCTCTTTTTTGGAGTACAGGTACGATGCCGCAGAGTGTAGGGAGTGCATGGTGGCTTGTGAAACGCTAATATTTGTCACATGCATTCAAAAATTTTGCAGGCAGAAAATGTGGTCTGAATACTCTCTGGAAGTGGTTGATGCCGTCGCCCGTAACGGCAGCTTCAGCGCGGCGGCGCAGGAGCTGCACCGGGTGCCTTCCGCCGTCAGCTATACCGTGCGTCAGCTCGAAGAGTGGCTGGCCGTCCCCTTGTTTGAGCGCCGTCATCGTGACGTGGAGCTGACCCCCGCCGGGGTCTGGTTTTTACAGGAAGGGCGCTCTGTTATCAAAAAAATGCAGATCACCCGCCAGCAGTGCCAGCAAATCGCTAACGGCTGGCGCGGGCAGTTGTCAATCGCGGTGGACGATATCGTGAAACCCGCGCGGATGCGCCAGATGATCGTGGATTTCTATCGCCATTTTCCCGACGTCGAACTGATCGTTTTCCAGGAAGTGTTTAACGGCGTATGGGATGCGCTGGCCGACGGCCGCGTGGAGCTGGCGATTGGCGCAACGCGCTCTATTCCTGTCGGGGGGCGCTACGCGTTCCGCGATATGGGGATGCTGAGCTGGGACTGCGTGGTGGCGAGCGATCATCCGCTGGCGAAGATGGCGGGTCCGCTGAGCGATGATGTTCTGCGCAATTGGCCGTCGCTGGTGCGGGAGGATACCTCGCGTTCATTGCCCAAAAGGACAACGTGGCTGCTGGATAACCAGAAGAGGGTGGTGGTCCCCGACTGGGAATCGTCGGCCACCTGTCTGTCGGCAGGGCTCTGCGTCGGCATGGTGCCAAGCCATTTCGCCCGGCCATGGGTGGATCGCGGCGAGTGGACCGCGCTGGCGCTGGAAAATCCGTTTCCGGATGCGGCCTGCTGTCTGACCTGGCAGCAGAATGATGCTTCACCGGCGTTAAACTGGATGCTGGACTACCTGGGGGACAGCGACACGTTGAATCGGGAGTGGCTGCGGGCGCCGGAGTGATCCGCGCCCGCCAATGCTTTAGCGACGATAGTCGACAAACGGGCCATCCGCCACCGAGCGGCGTTCGACCAGCCGAGGGTGCACTTCGATAGACTGCGACTCTTCGCGCTTGTTGACGATACGATCCAACAACATATTGAACGCGGCTTCGCCCAGCGAATCTTTCGGCTGATGAATGGTGGTTAACGCCGGGCTGAAATAGCGGGCGTTGCGCACATTATCATAACCGATCAGCGAAATGTCCTGCGGCACGCGCAGCCCCATTTCATCCGCGGCGCAGATGGCGCCCATCGCCATAATGTCGCCGCCGCAGAAGACCGCCGTTGGACGGTGCTGCTGGCTGAGGATCTGCTGCATGGCGCGGTAGCCGGACTCCGGCTCGAAGTCGCCCTGTACAATCCAGTTTTCCGGCACGCTGATATGCGCCTCTTTCATCGCCTGCATGAAGCCGGCCAGTCGCCCCGCGCCGGTGTTGCGCTCCAGCGGGCCCGGGATCACGCCGATTTCGCGGTGACCGCGTTCAATCAGGTAACGTCCGGCGATATACCCGCCCTGGAAGGCGTTATCGATCACCGCATCGGTAAAGTCGGCTTTGGCTTCGCCCCAGTCCATCACCACCATCGGAATATGGCGGTACTCTTCCAGCATGCTCAGGACGGAATCCGGATATTCCGAACACATTACCAGCAGACCGTCGACGCGTTTTTGCGCCATCATCGACAGATAGGCACGCTGTTTTTCCGGGTCGTTCCAGGCGTTGCCGAGGATCAGAGTATAGCCCTTCTGGAAACAGCTCTTTTCCACGGACTCAATGATTTCAGCGAAATAGGCGGCTTCGCTACTGGTCGCCAGCAGGCCAATCGATTTTGTATGATTGACTTTCAGGCTGCGGGCCACGGCGCTCGGCGAGTAGTGCAGCTCTTTAATCGCCGCCCATACCGCATTACGCGTCTCTTCGGCAACGAAACGGGTTTTGTTAATTACATGTGATACAGTTGTAGTGGAAACGTTTGCGCGCTTCGCTACATCTTTAATAGTTGCCATTACATCTCACTCCATGCCTTGACCTGATCGCCTGATCATCGATACGTAAACGTTTGCCTACACACACCCTGAATACAATTTTCAACATTGCATCACGTCGGGAAAACGACACAGAACGACAGGAAGGGGTCAATGGCCGATACGCTTTTAAATTAGCGTGGGATTTTGTCCGATCTTGGGGCAAAGTGGAAGAGCAAAAATGTGCATCGCCCTAAATCCCGGAAGATTTTTGCGATTTTTTGTGCAAAAATGAGCAAGCTCACTTTTGGTGTGGGGATAACAAGAGGGAAAAATGATGGATACCAATTTAAAGTTTTCGCTGATCACCACGATTATTGCTCTCGGCGTGATCGTCGCATTCAGCCTGACCGCCATTCTGCACTAATGCTCCAATGAGGGAGGAGCGCGGCTTCCTCCCCGTATCCCGCCATTATTATCAATTCTGCAAAAATCTTTTGTCATTTCGTTCACTTTTGTTTTTTTGTGATTGATGTCATGCTTTTGGCTTCTGATGTTATGCCGTCCTTCCTGACGGTCTGATGGAGTCATTGAATGAAAATCAACTTTCCTTTACTCGCGCTGGCGATCGGCGCCTTTGGCATCGGTACCACCGAGTTCTCCCCAATGGGATTGCTGCCGGTGATTGCCAAAGGCGTGGACGTTTCAATACCGGTGGCGGGAATGCTGATCAGTGCATATGCCATCGGCGTCATGGTCGGCGCGCCGCTGATGACTCTGCTGCTGTCGCATCGCGCCCGACGCAATGCGCTGATTTTTCTGATGGGGATCTTCACCGTCGGCAACCTGCTGTCATCCATTGCGCCGGATTACACTACGCTGCTGCTGTCGCGCATTATTACCAGCCTCAACCACGGCGCCTTTTTTGGCCTGGGGTCGGTGGTGGCGGCCAGCGTGGTGCCCAGGCACAAGCAGGCCAGCGCGGTGGCCACCATGTTTATGGGCCTCACCATCGCTAATATCGGCGGCGTGCCTGCCGCGACCTGGCTTGGGGAAACCATCGGCTGGCGGATGTCCTTCCTCGCCACCGCGGGGTTAGGCCTGCTGGCAATGGTGAGCCTGTGGTTCTCCCTGCCGAAGGGCAGCGCGGGCGAGCGGCCGGATGTCAAACAAGAGCTTTCGGTCCTGTTACGGCCGCAGGTGCTCTCAGCCTTGCTGACCACCGTGCTGGGCGCCGGGGCGATGTTTACGCTGTATACCTACATTTCGCCGGTCCTAAATACGCTGACCCATGCTTCATCGCTGTTTATTACCGCGATGCTGGTGCTGATTGGGGTTGGTTTTTCGCTGGGCAACTATCTGGGTGGCAAATTCGCCGACCGGTCGGTCTCCGGCACGCTGAAAGGCTTTCTGCTGCTGCTGATGGCGATCATGCTGGCGATCCCGCTGCTGGCGCAATCCCAGGCGGGGGCGGCCATCAGTATGATCGTCTGGGGCGCAGCCACCTTTGCGGTGGTGCCGCCGCTACAGATGCGAGTGATGCGCGTGGCGCATGAGGCGCCGGGGCTCTCATCTTCGGTGAATATCGGGGCGTTCAACCTTGGCAACGCGCTGGGCGCCGCCGCCGGCGGGGCGGTGATCTCCGGCGGACTGGGATACGCTTTTGTGCCGGTGATGGGCGCGATCATTGCCGGTCTGGCGCTGCTGCTGGTCTGGTTTAGCGGACGAGCGCAGCCGGAAGAGGCCTTTGCCAGTCAGTCATAAACGGGTGGGAAAGCGCTAAAAAAACCGCAGCCGGGGGGGACCCAGCTGCGGTTTGTCGTTTATGCGGCCAGGTTAGCGGCAACGAACTTCCAGTTAACCAGCGCCCAGAAGTGATCCAGATAGCTTGGACGGGCGTTGCGGTAGTCGATGTAGTAAGCGTGTTCCCAGACGTCAACGGTCAGCAGCGGCTTGGCGTCGGTGGTCAGCGGGGTACCGGCGTTGCTGGTGGAGACGATAGCCAGGCTGCCGTCGGCATTTTTAACCAGCCAGGTCCAGCCAGCGCCAAAGTTTTTCGCCGCGGCGTCGGTAAATTTGGCCTTAAACTCAGCGAAGCTGCCGAAGGATTTGGCAATAGCGGCAGCCAGCTCGCCTTCCGGTTCGCCGCCGGCGTTCGGTGCCAGGCAGTTCCAGTAGAAGGTGTGGTTCCACACCTGCGCCGCGTTATTGAAAACACCGCCTTCAGAGGTGCGCACGATCTCTTCGAGCGATTTCCCTTCGAATGCGGTGCCTTTGATCAGGTTGTTAAGGTTAGTGACATACGCCTGGTGGTGTTTACCGTAGTGGTATTCCAGGGTTTCTGCGGAAATGTGCGGCGCGAGGGCGTCTTTTGCATATGGTAATGCAGGTAATTCAAACGACATTGCTACTCTCCTTATAACTTTTTTGTTTTATCTCACATTGACAAGATGAGGTTTTCACCTGAATCGAGTGCTTACCGGCCGACGCTGTCGCGTCCCGGCCTGTTATTGTATTGAGAATGTTAACATTTGCCGCAGGCAGTGAAAAGCCTTACAACGATAAAGGCTATTATCACAGGCGCAACTGCCGAAGGCTTAACCGTTTTCTGCGGAGCAGAGCGTAAGACGCCCGTAGATGTTGCAAAAATGTATAAGTTAAAGGGGGCAGGGTCTACATTCTCTCGCCGCGATGGTTCATTTCTCAGCACGTCATTCGAAGATCCCTGCAGCGCAAGCGCCTGAGTGGAAATAAGCATTCTAAATCAATTAATTAATGATGCTATGCTTTCAGGTAATCGCCGCTATGCCAATAATTCATTGTCTATTTTTATATTTGTATGACAAATATAGCCGCCGGCAGCAATTTCCACAGGATGGCTACGATGGCAAAAACAGATGAAGTGGTAAGCCCGAAAATGATCCCGGTAGTGCAGGGGATCGTTGACTGGATCGAAGCACATATTTTTGACACCCTGCCGGTGAGCGCGATAGCGAAAAAGTCCGGCTACTCGCACTGGTATTTCCAACGGCAATTCGCCATGGTGACCGGCTGTACGCTGGCGAGCTACGTCAGCCGACGGAAGATGACCATCGCGACAATCTATTTAACGCAGACCGAGGCCTCGATGCAGAGTATTTCTCAACGTTTGGGGTACGACGGGCAGGCGGCATTCTGCCGCACCTTTCACCGTCACTTTGGCATGTCGCCCACCCGCTATCGTCGGGAAGGGCCGGTCACAGAGGCGAATATGCAGTTTCCCCTGACGGTAGGGGCGGAGAACGGGCAGGTGAAGAGGGCTGCCGCCGTAGCGGCAGACCGGGATCAGCGAATGGTTTTCGGGGTCATGACGCGCCGGGCGCCGACGTAATGGCGAACCCAGTAATCTTCGCTCAGGGAGGTGATTTGTATATCGCGACCTGTGCGCGGTGACTGAATGAATTTCCCGTTGCCGACGTAAACGCCTACGTGGTCGGCAGTGCCGCGTCCGCGGGTGCGGAAGAAGACGAGGTCGCCGCTCTGCAGTTCGTCACGATCGACCGGACGCGCATCGCGCAGGTGATACATTTCGTTGGCGGTACGCGGGATATGAATCTTGACCAGGTCTTTGTAGGCGTAATAGACCAGCCCGCTGCAGTCGAACCCGGTGCGCGGGGAGGTGCCGCCCCAGCGATATGGTTTACCCAGCTGGCCCATCAGTTTGTTCATGGCGGTACTCTGCGCTTTTTGCACCCGGACTTTATGCGCATCGGCGATCGTCAGATTCGCTTCGCTGGCCTCGGGTTTACAGCGCTTTTTATAGCCCTTACGCACCACGCATTTGCTTTTGACGCTGTTCAACGCCAGGGTAGGCTCGGCGCTGGCGGCCACCGTTTTCGCGCACTGCTTTTTATACCCTTTACGCAGCACGCATTTTTTCGTGGCGCCGACGGCCTGACGATGAAGCGCGGTTTGGCTTGCTGCGGTAGTGCGGGTAGGGAGCCGGGTGCTCGAGGACTTTTTACTGGTGGTTTTAGCGGTGGTTTTACTTTTTTGACTGGTTGCTTTTTTCTTGCGCTCTGAGCCGCTTTTCGCGGGCAACGCCTTTGGCGAGGCGGAGGCGTGCGTATGCCCTGAAGCCTGAGCCAGTGGTGTGAATGAGATAGATGTGAACAGTAATGCACAGAGCGATATCGCGATTTTGTTTAGCCGCGCCACTGAGCAATCCCCTGATTAATTACAGACATGTACAAATGCCTGACGATGAATGACAAACCGGAACGATTCTAAAGCATAAAAACCCGGAAAGTTAATATTCTTTTGTATCAAAAATGTCGATTGGTTAACGATTGCAAGAAAACGCGTCAGACATTGACCGCCTCGCACAGAAAATGCGCAACGCGCGCCTGCCCGCGGCGTCAAAATGATATTTTTAAGGCAACTTCGCGCAACAGAAGATAAAATATGAATAGTGAAAAAAATGTTATTATCGGTCCTGCCCTCGGGACGCTACAATGACAAGTTACTGCCGTAGAAAGAAGTTTAAGGAAGCACGACAATGAGCTCGACTTTAGAAAAGATCCAACGCCAAATCGCTGAAAACCCGATCCTGCTGTACATGAAAGGTTCGCCGAAGCTGCCAAGCTGCGGTTTCTCCGCTCAGGCCGTTCAGGCGCTGTCCGCCTGTGGCGAACGTTTCGCTTACGTTGATATTCTGCAGAACCCGGATATCCGCGCTGAGCTGCCAAAATATGCCAACTGGCCGACCTTCCCGCAGCTGTGGGTGGACGGTGAACTGGTGGGCGGCTGCGATATCGTCATCGAAATGTACCAGCGCGGTGAACTGCAGCAGCTGATCAAAGAGACCGCGGCGAAATATCACACTGACGAGCCGAAAGCGGAATAATTCCAGCTGTCAGTAAAAAAGCGACTTCCTGGAAGTCGCTTTTTTTATCACTCCGGCGTCGCTACCGGCAGCGGCCAGCCGCCCAGACGCTTCCAGCGGTTCACTATCTCGCAAAACAGCTGCGCCGTCTGCTCGGTATCGTAGAGGGCGGAATGGGCCTGCGCGCCGTCGAACGGCATCCCCGCGGCAATACAGGCTTTCGACAGCACCGTCTGGCCCAGCGCCAGCCCGCTCAGCGCGGCGGTGTCGAAGGTGACAAACGGATGGAACGGGTTGCGTTTTAGCCCCGCCCGTTCGGCGGCGGTCATGGTGAAGCTGTGGTCAAATGTGGCGTTGTGCGCCACCATGATAGCCCGACTGCAGTCGCTCTCTTTCATCCCTTTGCGTACCATTTTGAAGATGGCATGCAGGGCATCGTATTCGCTAACGGCGCCGCGCTCTGGATCGTGCGGGTTAATCCCGTTAAAGGCCAGCGCTTCGGGCTGGAGATTGGCGCCCTCGAAAGGTTCAACATGGAAATGCAGCGTTTCATCGGGCATCAGCCAGCCATGCTCATCCATCTTCAACGTAATGGCGGCGATCTCCAGCAGGGCGTCGGTTTTGGCATTAAATCCTGCGGTTTCAACATCAATCACCACTGGATAAAAACCGCGGAAACGGTCGCACAGACCATTCAGTTGAGCGTTCTCGGACATCAGATTCTCTTAGCTGGTAAAAAGTAGCGCGCATTATGGCAAATTTTGCCACGGCTTGCAGCAGGCAGGGGTGAAAACAACGGGCGCCGCAGCGCCCGGGCGAGCGATGAAAATAAAGACGCTATGGTCGGGAGGGGTTAGTTGCCCAGCCCTTTGCCGGCGTCTTTCTCTTCAATCAGCTCAATTTTGTAACCGTCAGGATCTTCCACGAAGGCGATAACGGTGGTGCCGCCTTTTACCGGCCCGGCTTCACGGGTGACGTTGCCCCCGTTCTGGCGGATCCGCTCGCAGGCTTCGGCGGCGTTGTCGACGCTCAGCGCGATGTGACCGTAGGCGGTGCCCAGCTCATAGCTGTCCACGCCCCAGTTGTAGGTCAGTTCGATCACCGCGGTATCGCTCTCTTCGCCGTAGCCGACGAAGGCGAGGGAGTATTTGTACTCCGGGTTTTCGCTGGTGCGCAGCAGCTTCATGCCCAACACGTTGGTATAGAAGTCGATAGAACGTTGCAGGTCGCCAACGCGCAGCATGGTATGGAGTAAGCGCATAATGTCCCCTATGCAGTTTATTTGCTAGATCAGAGCGTTGAGTATAGCGGCGATACGTCGCCGCTATCAATGGAGGGATTACAGCGTAGGATAATCGGTGTAGCCTTCCGCGCCGCCGCCGTAGAAGGATTCCGGGCGCTGTGGGTTAAGCGCCGCTTTTTTCTGCAGGCGGGCCACCAGATCCGGGTTGGCGATGTAATCGCGGCCAAAGGCCACGGCATCAATCAGCCCTTTGTTGATCAGGTCGTTGGCTTTTTCAACGGTGTAGGCGCCAGCGCCAATGATCACGCCAGGGAAGCGGTCGCGAACTTTCTGACGGAAAGCTTCACTATACGGCTTGCCGCCCGCCCAGTCCGGCTCGGACATGTGCAGATAGGCGATACCGCGTTTCGCCAGCTCGCTAATCAGATACAGCGCGTCTTCTTCTTCATTCGGGCCATTATCCACATTCTGGAAGCTGCCAATCGGCGACACGCGGATGCCAATCCGGTCAGCGCTCCACTCTTTGCTCACGGCGTCGACCACTTCCAGCACCAGACGGGCGCGGTTTTCCACGCTGCCGCCATACTGGTCGGTACGCTGGTTCGCCGACGGCGAGAGGAACTGGTGCAGCAGATAGCCGTGGGCCGAGTGCAGTTCAACCAGATCGAAACCGGCGTCACGGGCATTGCCCACCGCCTGACGGAAATCATCGACGATCCCCGGGATCTCTTCGGTTTCCAGAGCGCGAGGCATCGAGGTGTCGACGCGGATGGCGTGGCCGTTTTCGTCGCGCAGCGAGGTGCGGGTGCCGGCGCTCAGCGCAGACGGCGCTACCGGTGCGGCGCCGCCGGGCTGCAGGCTGCTATGGGAAATTCGTCCGGTGTGCCACAGCTGCACGGCGATATGGCCGTTTTCCGCGTGAACGCCGGCGGTGATTTTCTGCCAGGCGGCAATCTGCTCCGGGCTGTGCAGCCCTGGCGCGCCGGCATAGCCTTTGGCCTGGGCGGAAATCTGCGTCGCTTCGGTGATGATCAGCCCGGCGCTGGCGCGCTGACGGTAGTATTCGCCCATCAGCGGGGTAGGGATATCGCCCGGCTCGATGCTGCGCAGACGCGTCAGTGGAGCCATAAATACGCGATTAGGGACGGTGACGGCACCGACTTTCAACGGGGTGAATAATTTTGATTCCGACATAATGACTCCTGAGTAGACCGGTCGTCTAGGAACTGATGAAATAAAAACGCCTGTTATACAGCAGGCGCCGCAATAATCTGTTTCGCGTGGGCAAGGGCGCTCTCCAGCGGCGTTGCGCTACGCGTTATTTTGGCCTGCAGGTTGGCGCCGAGCCACAGGGAATAGAGTACCTGCGACAGCGTCCTGGCCTCGCCGTCAAAGGTCAGATTGCCTTCCTGACGCCCTTTCTCCAGCGCGTCGCCCAGCAGGGCGATGATCTGGCTGGCGCCGTGGTCCATGGCGGTGCGCATGTCTTCCGAGAGATCGCAAACCTCTGCCGACAGCTTGACGGTGAGACACCCGCTAATAATCCCCTGCTGGTAAAACTGATTCAGCGTGTGCTGATAGTAGGCCAGCAGCCGATCGCGATAGTTGCCCTCGCCATGGGCGAAGTGATCGACCAGGCGCTGCAGATATCCGGCGTAATGGTTTTCAAGCAAGGCGACGCCGAAGGCTTCTTTAGAGCGAAAGTAATGATAGAAAGAGCCCTTGGGCACTTCCGCCGTCTTCAGGAGTTCGCTCAAGCCCATGCCGGTAAAGCCGCGATGCATGCATAGCTGCTCGCCGGTGGCCAGGATATGTTCTCGGGTATCGCAATCGCTGTGTTTGTTCATGGCGCACACTGTAGTAGACCGATTGGTCTAATGCAAGACTTAGCGCAAAAATGTTAGCTGGCGCAGCACGGAGTGAACAAAATTTGCGTCGGCGCTGGGAAACGTCTTCAATGAAAGGAGATGAGGGGACAGGAGGCGTGTGGTGGCAGAGCAGTTAGAGTTTTTCCCGGTGCAGAGCCCGTGCCGGGGAATTTGTCAGACCGATGAGCGCGGCTACTGTCGCGGCTGTTTCCGTAGCCGTGAGGAGCGTTTTAACTGGCAAACGATGAGCGATGCGCAGAAACAGGAGGTATTGCGTCTGTGCCGTCAACGCCTGCTGCGCAAAATACGCGCGAACAGACCAGAGGCGGCGGAAGAACCGCAGCAACCCTCACTGTTTTAAGCCAAAAATTACGTATACTCAGAGCACTTTTTTATTGAGGAAGCGGTTATGGTTCAGCGTATTGCTATGGCTCCCCAGGGGCCGGAATTTTCGCGTTTTGTGATGGGCTACTGGCGTCTGATGGACTGGAAAATGTCGCCAGACGAGCTGGTCGGCTTTATCGAACAGCATCTCGATTTAGGCATTACCACCGTCGATCACGCCGATATCTATGGCGATTACCAGTGTGAATCCGCCTTTGGTGAAGCCCTGAAGCTGGCGCCGCATCTGCGTAGCCGGATGGAGATTGTCAGCAAATGCGGCATTGCCACCCGGGCGCGCGCTGAAAACACCATCGGTCACTACATTACCGACCGGGACCACATCGTGCTCAGCGCTGAGCAATCGCTGCGCAACCTGGCAACGGACCATCTCGATCTGCTGCTGATCCACCGGCCGGATCCGCTGATGGACGCCGACGAGGTGGCTGAAGCCTTCCTCGCGTTGCACCACAGCGGCAAGGTACGTCATTTCGGCGTCTCGAACTTTACCCCTGCCCAGTTCACCCTTCTGCAGTCGCGCCTGCCGTTTACACTTGCCACCAACCAGGTGGAGATCTCGCCGGTGCATCAGCCGTTGCTGCTTGACGGTACCCTCGACCAGCTGCAGCAACTGCGTATTCGTCCGATGGCCTGGTCCTGCCTCGGCGGCGGCCGCCTGTTTAATGAAGAGGGCTTTCAGCCGCTGCGCGACGAGCTGGCCCAGGTGGCCCACGAGCTCAACGCCGACAGCATCGAGCAGGTGGTTTACGCCTGGGTGATGCGCCTGCCGTCGCAGCCGCTGCCGATTATCGGCTCGGGTAAAATTGAGCGCGTGCGCTCGGCGATTGTGGCCGAAAAACTGAGTATGACCCGCCAGCAGTGGTTCCGTATCCGCAAAGCCGCGCTCGGTTACGACGTGCCGTAACGGGCATTTCGCCTCCGGAAAGCAGTTCCTGGTTTACACTTAACAGAGAGACAGCCATCCGGAGGTGTTATGCAACGATGTATTCTCGCTATCCTTTCCCTCGCATTTTGCGCTGGCGCGCAGGCCGTCAGTGAAGATGTGCCACTTAATCTCGTGACCAGCCAGGGCGTTGGTCAATCCATCGGCAGTGTAAAAATCACCGAAACCGACCGCGGACTCGAATTTGCTCCTAATCTGCGGGCGTTACCCCCGGGCAAGCACGGCTTTCATATTCATGCTGAAGGCAGCTGCCAGCCGGCGATGAAAGAGGGCAAAGCCGTAGCCGCCGGAGCGGCGGGCGGACATTACGATCCGCAACATACCGGTAAACATGAAGGGCCGTTGGGCACCGGGCATCTTGGCGATCTACCGCTGCTGGTGGTCAACGACGCGGGTGTGGCTGACCAGCCGATTATCGCTCCGCGTCTGAAAACGCTGGCGGAAGTGAAAGGCAAAGCGCTGATGGTTCATGTCGGCGGCGATAACATGGCCGACAGTCCGCAGCCGCTGGGCGGCGGCGGCGAACGGTTTGCCTGCGGGGTGATTAAGTAATCTTTTCGCCAATCGTTCCGGCGACCGGAGCCTGTTCCAGCTGCGACAGCGCGCAATACAGTCGCCATATCGCGGCGGCCAGCTCCCGGGCCGCCGGCTGATGATGGTGGTTCAGAACTTCGCAGATCCGCAGCAGCTCCTGCAGCGTGGAGGCCAGCGGCCGCTGCTGCACGCCACGCTCGCTCATCACATCGCGCAGCAGGTTGATACACAGGTCGCGCACCTGGGCGAGAGGATCGGAGCGCGTTTCCCACTCGCGAAGCTGCCAGACCACGTGGGAGCAGTTCAGCAATACCACCCCCCAGCGCAGCAGCCAGCGGCGAGCCAGCGCATCCTGGCTCTGACTGAGCTGGCTGACATGGTGATATACCAGCGATTCAAATTCGTGCTCGCTGTGCTGGGGGTGGCGGCTGAGCTGATCGACAAAGTGACGCCGTAACGCTCTGATGTGGCGTCGACCTTTACGGGCGTCCGAGCCGGGACTGAGCACCGCAAAGGCCAGCCATGCAAAGCCCACGCCGACAATCTTACTTAAATTGTCATTAAAAAAGGCCGCATAGTCGTAAACCGGTGGGTTGGTGACGGAGATAAACGAGCCCATAAAGACGATAAGCTGCCCCCACAGGCCGGCAAATTTTGGCCACTGCAGCTTGAGTAACTGCATGGTGGTCAGCAACGGGAACAGAAACAGCAAGAACTGCCACAGGTCGGTTATCTGCACCATCAGGCCAAATTTCACCACAAAACTGAACAGCGACAGCAGCACCAGGGTCTGCATCAGCAGCGTCAACGAACGAAACGGCGAGGCGGAAACCGAATAGAGCACGCAGCAAATGGAGGCCAGGGTCAGGGCCGCCGCGCAGCTGGTCCACTGGGTACTGATCCCCCACGCGCCAATCGCCACCAGCGCGCAAAAGGTACGGATGCCGTTGAGCAATGCCTCTGCCTGGTCGGTGTGGCGGGCCAGCGCGGGCGCGGAAGGGACATTGAACTCGGCGATCGCCGAGGCATTTTCAACCCGGCGGATCCAGCGGCTGCTTTCCAGATAAATGCGGCAGAAATAGCGTAACCGCGCCCAAAAGGCGAGGTGGCGGTAATCCGCGTCCGGCGGCGGCGCCAGCGGCGCCAGAATGCGGGCGACGTGATAGCTGTCAGCACTGGAGGTGGCGAGCTCCGCGAGCAACAATTCCAGCACCTGGCGGGTATTGGCCGGGGCGTCAGGCCAGTTCAGCAGCATACGCCGCAGACTGGAAATGACGCTGGTCATACGGAGCTGCTGGTGCAGCAGGTAGTTCAGCAGGGGATTTTGCCGACGGAAGCGGTAGTGGCTCCAGAAGGCCTGGATGCGCAGCAGGTTCATGGTCAGGATTTGGCCAATTACGCTTTCATGGGCGGTGCGGATGGCATCCGTCGTTTCCGGGACCCACAGCAGACTGGCGTGCTCCAGCAGGCGGGCGTGCATGGTTTTCAGGGCCGTCAGCAGATTGCTGCCATCGGAGGTGCTGGGCAGGATCATCATCATCAACCCGCCGCACAAGATCCCAACGATGACTTCGCACACGCGCGACTGGGCAATCACCCATAGCTCGTAGCTGTCGCTGATATTAATCACCGGAAAGGCGATGATGGCGCAGGTATAGCCCGCCAGCTGAAAGGCGTAGGCCACGTTATTGGTGAACAAGGCGCAGGCCCAGGTGCACAGCGCCAGCCAGCCGGAGATACTGAACAGAAACAGCCAGGGATCGTTGAGCGTATGGCCCGCCAGCAGCAGGGCGGCGCAGGCGCCGAGAAGGCTGCCGGCAATGCGGCCAAAACTTTTACTGATCACCCCGCCGACGGTGGGAAAGCTGACCACCGCCGCGGAGGTCATCGCCCAGTAGGGCTCATCCAGATCCAGTGCGTAGGCGATGCTTAACGCGAGACACATGGCGATGCCGTTGCGTAGCGCGTATCGCCACTGCGGTCGGGTGGCTTTAACCCAGGGCAGCGTGCGCCATGACAGGGTCTGCAGATTCATCACTGTCCGCCGATCGAGACGGTGCAGGTGGTACCGGAGACCAGAGTGACATCGGCCGGCAACGTATCAAAGGCAATCCGCACCGGCACGCGCTGGGCGAGGCGGACCCAGGGGATATTCGGTTTGATATTGGCCACCAGCCCGGTTCCCTGTTCCACGCTCTGGTCGACAATCGCGCGACCGATGCTGGCGACATGCCCCTGCAGCGTCTGCTGATTGCTGTAGAGAATGATTTGCGCCGGATCGCCGATGCGAATATGGCGCAGTTTGGTCTCTTCAAAGTAGCCCAGCACGTAGAACGAATGGCTGTCCACCAGGGCAAAGACCGGATGGCCGGTGGTGGCGTAATCGCCGACCCGGGTGGAGAGGTTAGTCACCCAGCCGTCTACCGGCGCTTTGACGACCGTCTGGCTGAGCTGCCACTGCGCATGTTTCAGCGCCGCCTCGCTGACACCGACTCCCGCTCTGGCGGCCGCCAGGGTAGTGGTGGCGGTATTCAGGGCGGTATTGGCGTTTTCAAGGTCTTCAGCTGAGATGGCATTTTGCGACAGGTTTCTGCGACGGCGGGCTTCGCTGGCGGCTTTGCTTTGCTCCGCCTGCGCTTTCGCCACCTCAGCTTGCGCTTTCGCCAGCTGCGCCTGGGCGTTCAGCACCGCGATGCGGTAGGGGGTGTCGTCGATGGTAAACAATACCTCACCGGCCTTGACCTGCTGGTTATCGGCCACGTTCAGCTGCAATATACTGCCGGAAACCTGAGGGGTGATCCCGACCTGCTCGGCGCGCACTTTACCGTCGCGGGTCCAGGGGGACTGAGTGTAGAAATTCCATAACAACCACGCGGCAACCAGAGCGATGGCCGCCACCAAGAGTGTTGAAAGATATTTTAATTTTTTCATAGCAGGAAGATCACCAGGCAATCAGTAACACCAGGGCCAGACAGACCGAGAGCGCGAACAGGGAGAGATCCATCAGCAGTGGATGCCAGATGTCGCCCGCATACATCCAGTCACGCAGCTGGCGATGTAAAAACAGCCAGATAAAGAAGCCCAGCAGGACGGCTTTGAACAACGGAGGGAAATAGACGGATGCGCCGAACACCAGGTCCTGCAGCGGCAATCCGGATGAATTAAGACTCAGTTTCACAAGCAAAAATCCTTTGCCATAACAGGGATAACCTCAGGACGTGCTACTCTTTAACAGTGTAAATCATTGTTTTGGTTTTTGTTGAATCAAGTAATTCATTTGTTTTGATTATTCAAATGCTGCACACTATTCTAAAATCAGTATAATAACTTAGCAAGCTAATTATAAGGAGATGAAATTGGAATCGCCACTTGGTTCTGATCTGGCACGTTTAGTTCGCGTCTGGCGCGCGCTAATCGACCATCGCCTGAAACCTCTGGAGTTAACGCAGACCCACTGGGTTACGCTGCATAACATCCACCAGCTGCCGCCTGAGCAGTCGCAGATCCAGCTGGCGAAAGCCATCGGTATTGAACAACCGTCCCTGGTGCGCACGCTCGATCAGCTGGAGGAGAAAGGGCTTATTTCTCGCCAGACCTGCGCAAGCGATCGGCGAGCCAAACGCATCAAGCTGACGGAAAAAGCCGAACCGCTGATCAACGAGATGGAAGAGGTGATAGGCAAAACCCGCGATGAAATCCTCGCAGGGGTCTCGAAGCAGGAAGTGGAAACGTTGCTTCACTTAATTCGTAAACTTGAACAAAATATCCTCGATCTCCAGGCAAAAGATTAATCGTTTTGCGGCCCGGTTTATCCCGGGCCTTTTTTTACCTGCCCTGGCGTCGCCAGATTACCACCCGGTTACGTCCGCTGTTTTTTGCTTCATACATGGCTTCGTCCGCGCGCTGGACGCACTCTTCGGCGGTCACACTGCCGTCATGGGTCGTATACACGCCCATACTGATGGTCATCCGCTCCGGCAGAGGGGTTTGCTCGGCGCTGACCGCCAGGCGGACGCGCTCAGCGATCGCCTGCGCCTCGTCCTCTGCGGTGTTGACCAGCAGCAGGGCAAACTCCTCACCGCCAATGCGGGCGGCCGCGTCATCCTTACGCGAATGGCTGTCCAGCACCGAGGCGGCAAACTGGATCACCTTGTCGCCGGCGATGTGGCCATAGTTATCGTTGATGCGTTTGAAATGGTCGAGGTCGCAGATGATCACCGACAGCGGATGCTGGGCCTTCACCTTTGCCAGCTGCTGGTTGAGGGTATCGTAGAAGAAGCTGCGGTTGTAAAGCCGGGTCAGCGGGTCGCGTATCGAATTCTGGTATGAGTTGACATACTTGTGGTTAGACTCGCGATAGAGGATAAAGACGTCTACCAGCAGCACCAGGATCAGGAACAGGGTGCACAGCGTTTCAAAAAAACGCGCCTGATACCAGGCCTGATCGAGCTCCCCAACGGCAGAGAGCAGCTGGAAAATGGTGAACAAATATGCGCTGCAAAAAAAAGCGCCGCTGTACCAGAAAATATTGCGCAGTTTGCTAAACCAAATTATTAAAATCAGCGCGATAAACCAGACTGCCATCAGCAGCCAGCCAATAATACTCCGCCACAGCGGCGTAAAAGTATGGCTCAGATCGTCAATAAACCTAATGCTCAACCATGGCGAGTGGCTGGAGTAGATCCATGACAAAAAAATTATCATTAACGTAAAAACAATACATGCCGCGAAAGTCATTACATGGGCTTTAAAGGAGTGCATGATCCGTCGGCGAAAATAATACAAAATAATTGACGACGTGAATAAGACGGCCATCATTATATTGCGAAAGAAATAATATATCACAGCGTCATTTTGTTTCACCACCGGCGCGGGATTACAGCTGAGCCAGTCCGGATAGCTACTGAGGGTGCCCAGCATCAGTAACGCCGAACAGGCAAAACCGAAAGCGACAGGCGTCAGATACAGGCGACGCTTGCTGCTCCAGTATTTCATGCCCATAAAACAGGCAATAGTGATATGAAAAACCATCAGAAAACTGGTCAGCAGGGGAAATAGTATTGATGAGGTGCTGTTGAATCTGGTCTCAAAAGAGCTGGTTAACCCGGTAATGCCGACTCCGGCCAGCAAACAAATAAAAAAATAAATGATAAGACGTCTAACAACATGATTCACATGTTTGTTCATAGGCAATATTCCAGAATAATAACAACAGCAACGAGGTTGGGTTGGCTTAATAATATTAACGGTTATAAGAGTAGTGGGGGCTGTGGGCAAAGATATTGCGCAGGCGCAATGATTGATGAAATATTAAAATTAATATGTGTTATCGCTAATACAAAACTTTTACGGCGAGATAAATGTGGGTGATAAGTACGATGCGGCGCAACTGGCCGCATCGTGACAGGTGTTAGCGAGGAGAGACGGTGACCTGGCTGCCGCTGCCGGCAATGGCTACGCGCTGTCCAACAGAGAACGGGGTGCTGCCCTGTTTCTGTACCACCATGATGGTGTTGCCATCATCTTTACGAATTTCCAGTTCCACGCCCTGGGTTTTATTCATGGCGCCCTGTACGCCCTGACCGGCTACGCCGCCCGCGACCGCGCCAGCCGCAGTGGCCAGAGAACGTCCGGTGCCGCCGCCGATGGTATTCCCGAGGAAGCCGCCTAGAACCGCGCCGCCAATCGCCCCGATGGCATTGCTGTCGTCGCCGCTCTGGATCTGTACGGCGCGGGTATGCACGATGGTACCGTATGTCACGCTCTGCACCTGTTTGGCTTCAGATGCGGAATAAACGTCGCCGGACAGGCCGCTGCTGCTCACACAGCCCGCGAGCGTAAAACCAATCATCGATACAGCCAAAACACGTAAAATCATTTATGAATCTCCTGTTCACCGAAGGTGTTCAATTGAACGTCCATGCGGTTAATTATATGGCATTTAGTCGTCGGCGGGCATAGCTTCCCCCCGGGATATACAAAAAATAATAATTAATGGTGCTTCAACCTAAACTAAACGCCGGTTCTTTACGATGTTCTCCGAAATGTCTCTCTATTGTTAAAAAGTATTATTACAACATAGCATTAGCGGACACTTTATGATGGAGTGAGACGCATACGAGGGTCATGGAATGAAGGAAAAACGTATGAGATCGGGTCGCTTTATTGGCGTTATGTCGGGTACCAGCCTTGATGGTATCGATGTCGTTTTAGCCGCTATCAACGAAAACATGGTGGCGCAGCAGGCTAGTCTCACCTGGCCCATCCCACACGCGATAAAAGAAGAGATCCTGGCGATTTGTCAGGGCCAGTCGCTGACCCTCTCGCAGCTGGGGCGTTTGGATACCCGCCTCGGAAGGCTGTTTGCCGAGGCCGTGCTGGCGCTGATGCGTCAGGAAAGTCTCAAACCCGCGGACGTCATCGCCATCGGCTGTCATGGGCAGACTGTATGGCACGAGCCGCAGGGCGATGCCCCGCACACGCTGCAAATTGGCGATAACAACCAGATCGCCGCCCATACCGGCGTCACTGTGGTGGGGGATTTCCGTCGGCGTGATATGGCGCTTGGCGGGCAGGGGGCGCCGCTGGTGCCGGCTTTTCATCATGCGCTGCTGGCGCACCCCGTTGAGCGGCGGATGGTGCTGAATATTGGCGGGATCGCTAATGTGTCGCTTCTGGTGCCGGGCCAGCCGGTGCGCGGCTATGATACCGGGCCGGGCAATATGTTGCTGGACGCCTGGATCTGGCGTAAGCAAGGTAAACCTTACGATAAAGACGCCCAATGGGCCAGTGAAGGTAAAGTGCTCCTGCCGCTACTGCAGGATATGCTGAGCGATCCGTGGTTTGCCTTGCCGGCGCCGAAAAGCACCGGTCGGGAATATTTCAATTACGGCTGGCTGGAGCAGCATCTGGCTCGTTACCCGGGGCTGCGCGGACAGGATGTGCAGGCAACCCTCGCGGAATTAACCGCCGTGACCATCAGTGAGCAGGTATTGTTAAGCGGTGGCTGCGAGCGTTTGTTAGTGTGCGGCGGCGGCGCGCGTAACCCATTGTTAATGGCGCGCCTGGCGGCCCTGCTGCCGGGAACCGAAGTCTCCACCACCGATGAAGCGGGGATCAGCGGCGATGATATGGAAGCGCTGGCCTTTGCCTGGCTGGCCTGGCGCACCATCGCTGGCCTGCCGGGGAATCTGCCCTCTGTGACTGGCGCCAGCGAAGCCACGGTGCTGGGCGCCATTTTCCCTGCCAACCCGCCGCAGAATCGGAGTTAACTGAAATCTTAAATACGACGCGACCGGTAAACTGGACAAGTTAAGCGGAGGGCGGAGTGCCCTCCGTGACCGGGAAAGTCGAAGGCAAACGAATGAAAAAAATTCTTATCGCAGTTGTACCTTTTATGCTGGCGGGCTGTAGCTACTACAACCAGTTTGTCGAGCGGATGCAGACGGACACGCTGGAGTATCAATGCGACCAGAAACCGTTGACGGTCCATCGCAATAACTCACGCCAGCAGGTGAGTTTTATTTATGACAATCAGCAGCTGAATCTGTCAGAGGGGCTGTCGGCTTCCGGAGCGCGCTACACCGACGGCGTCTATGTCTTCTGGTCGAAAGGCGATACCGCCACCGTCTATAAGCGCGACCGCATCGTTCTCGATAACTGCCAGCTGCAGACCGCCAAACGTTGAGATTTCTGTCCGGGGGGCGCACAATAACGCCACCTTATGACTATATCCTCAATGGCCATGTCTGATAACGACGAACTCCAGCAAATCGCGCACTTGCGCCGTGAATACACCCGTGGCGGTTTGCGTCGCCACGATCTTCCAGCTGAACCTCTGCCGCTGTTTGAGCGCTGGCTGCGTCAGGCCTGCGACGCGAAACTCGCCGACCCGACGGCCATGGTGGTTGCCACCGTTGATGAAAGCGGCCAACCTTATCAGCGTATTGTGCTGCTAAAGCATTACGACGAAAAAGGGCTGGTGTTTTATACCAACCTTGGCAGCCGCAAAGCCCATCAGATTGAAAATAACCCGCAGGTCAGTCTGCTGTTTCCGTGGCATATGCTGGAGCGCCAGGTGATGGTGATCGGCAAAGCGGAACGCCTGTCCACGCTGGAGGTGGTCAAATATTTCCACAGTCGCCCGCGCGACAGCCAGATCGGCGCCTGGGTCTCGAAGCAGTCGAGTCGGATCTCTGCTCGGGGTATCCTGGAGAGCAAATTCCTCGAGCTGAAGCAGAAATTCCAGCAGGGTGAAGTACCGCTGCCGAGTTTCTGGGGCGGATTCCGCGTCAGCATTGAGCAGATGGAGTTCTGGCAGGGGGGCGAACATCGCCTGCACGATCGCTTTTTATACCAGCGCGATAACGGCGCCTGGAAAATAGACCGCCTGGCACCGTAATTGCCGAAATTAGTTATCGAAGCGCTGGCGCTGAAAGGGCCGGCGCTTTATTCTATGTACTTTTCGCATCTGGCGAAAAGTCGTGTACCGGCAGAGGTGCAGTCGTTTATACATGGAGAATTTGATGGCAAGCAGTAACTTGATTAAACAATTGCAAGAGCGGGGGCTGGTAGCCCAGGTGACGGACGAGGAAGCGTTAGCAGAGCGACTGGCGCAAGGCCCGATCGCGCTCTATTGCGGCTTCGATCCTACCGCTGACAGCTTGCATTTGGGGCATCTTGTTCCATTGTTATGCCTGAAACGCTTCCAGCAGGCAGGTCATAAACCTGTGGCGCTGGTGGGCGGCGCTACCGGTCTGATTGGCGACCCAAGCTTTAAAGCCGCTGAGCGTAAGCTGAATACCGAGGATACCGTGCAGGAGTGGGTGGATAAAATCCGCAAACAGGTAGCCCCATTCCTTGATTTTGACTGCGGCGACAACTCGGCGATCGCGGCGAACAACTATGACTGGTTTGGCAGCATGAACGTGCTGACCTTCCTGCGCGATATCGGTAAACACTTCTCTGTTAACCAGATGATCAATAAAGAAGCGGTGAAGCAGCGCCTGAATCGTGACGATCAGGGCATCTCCTTTACCGAGTTCTCCTACAATCTGCTGCAGGGTTACGACTTCGCCTGTCTGAACAAACTGCACGGCGTGGCGCTGCAGATTGGCGGCTCCGACCAGTGGGGCAACATTACCTCCGGTATCGATCTGACCCGTCGTCTGCACCAGAACCAGGTGTTTGGCCTCACCGTGCCGCTGATTACCAAAGCGGACGGCACCAAGTTCGGTAAAACCGAGGGCGGCGCCGTGTGGCTGGATCCGAAAAAGACCAGTCCGTATAAATTCTATCAGTTCTGGATCAACACCGCGGATGCTGACGTCTATCGCTTCCTCAAGTTCTTCACCTTCATGGACATTGCAGAGATCAATGCCCTGGAAGAAGAAGATAAAAACAGCGGTAAAGCGCCGCGCGCCCAGTACGTGCTGGCAGAGCAGGTGACGCGTCTGGTGCATGGCGAAGAGGGTCTGGAAGCGGCGAAACGCATTACCGAGAGCCTGTTCAACGGCAACCTGAGCGACCTCAGCGAAGCTGACTTCGAACAGCTGGCTCAGGACGGCGTGCCGATGATCGAGATGGAAAAAGGCGCCGATCTGCTGCAGGCGCTGGTGGATTCCGAGCTGCAGCCGTCCCGCGGCCAGGCGCGTAAAACCGTCGCCTCTAACGCGGTGACCATCAACGGTGAAAAACAGGCCGATCCGGAATATGTTTTTGCTGACAGCGATCGCCTGTTTGGCCGCTACACCTTGCTGCGCCGCGGTAAGAAGAATTACTGCCTGGTCTGCTGGAAATAAAAAAATACTACCAGGGCGTGGGAAACCACGCCCTTTTTCTTTTTAGGGTTGTGGTAAGAAAATGAAGAACATCCTCGCCATTCAGTCTCACGTGGTGTTTGGCCACGCCGGCAACAGTGCCGCCGAGTTCCCGATGCGCCGCCTGGGCGCCAATGTCTGGCCCCTCAATACCGTACAGTTCTCTAACCATACGCAGTACGGCAAATGGACCGGCTGTGTGATGCCGCCTTCGCACCTGACGGAGATCGTCCAGGGCATCGCCGACATCGACAAGCTACAGACCTGCGATGCGGTACTGAGCGGCTATCTCGGATCTGCTGAACAGGGCGAGCATATCCTGGGCATCGTGCGTCAGGTAAAAGCGGCCAATCCGGCGGCGAAGTATTTTTGTGACCCGGTGATGGGCCATCCGGAGAAGGGCTGCATCGTCGCCCCGGGCGTGGCGGAATTCCACGTGCGCTATGCGCTGCCGGCCAGCGATATCATTGCGCCTAATCTGGTGGAGCTGGAGATCCTCTGCGGTCATCCGGTCGCCAGCGTGAGCGAGGCGGTGGCCGCCGCGCGGGAGCTGATTGCCCAGGGGCCGGAGGTGGTGCTGGTTAAGCATCTTTCCCGCGCCGGCATGAGCATGGACCGCTTTGAGATGCTGCTGGTGACCGCAGAGGAAGCCTGGCATATCAGCCGGCCGCTGGTGGATTTTGGCCTGCGTCAGCCGGTGGGCGTTGGCGATGTGACCAGCGGTCTGCTGTTGGTGAAACTGCTGCAGGGCGCCAGCCTGCGCGACGCGCTTGAGCACGTCACCGCCGCGGTGTACGAGATCATGTTGACCACCAAAAACATGCAGGAGTATGAACTGCAGGTGGTGGCGGCGCAGGATCGTATTGCCGTGCCGGAGCACTGCTTCAGCGCTACCCGGCTGTAACTTTCTGACTCTGCCCGGCAGACCGCCGGGCAGAGTCTGGTCTTACTTTAAGCCTTCCGCCGCCAGTGCGTCAGCCACTGCCGGACGCGCCGCCACCTGCGCCATCCAGCTGCCGATATGACCGCAGGCGGCCATATCCAGTTTAATCGCATAGCCCCAGCGCAGCACCGTGAACAGATAACCATCGGCGATGGTGAAGCGATGGCCGGTCAGCCACTGTTTATCCGCCAGCGAGGCATCGACGTACTGCAGTTTCTTCTCGAGCAACGCGCGGGCAACGGGCTTATAGTCTTCCGGGGTGTCCGGGCGGAACAGCGGCGTAAAGCCTTTATGCAGTTCGGTAGCCACGTAGTTCAGCCATTCCAGGGTCTGGTAACGGGCAACGGAGCCCACGGGCGCCAGCAGATGGCGGTCCGGCACCTGATCGGCGATGTACTGCATAATAGCCACGCCCTCGGTGAGCAGGATGTCATCATCCAGCAGCAGCGCCGGCACCTGACCTTTCGGGTTGATCAGCAGATAATCTTCCCCGTTTTCCAGCTGTTTCCTTGCCAGATCCACGCTCTGCAAAGTGAAATCCAGGCCGCTTTCGCGCAGGGCGATGTGTGAGGCGAGGGAACAGGCGCCGGGTTTGTAGAACAGTTTCATGCGTTACTCCTCGTGGCTGCAGTTTTCTGTATGTTAGTCCCGCCAGGGGTAAAAAAAAAGCCGCTAACCTAACGTTAGCGGCTTAAAAATAATTGGTTTTCCCTGCGGCGTCAGGCTGCCGCGGTTTCGCGTGCTTTTACGTCCGCGCTGTCGTCCTGAGTCATTCGGTTCAGCTTCGGCGCGGTCAGCAGCATCAGGGCGGCGATGACCGCGGTGACGATACCGATCTGCAGGAACACATGACCGTACACTTCCAGCGACACCAGCGGATCGGTGACGTTTTCCGGTACCGCCATCAGGTTGGCGATTTTCCCGGCGATGATTGCCGCACCGGCGGTGGTGAGGAACCAGCTGCCCATAATGAAGCCCATCAGACGCTGAGGAACCAGCTGAGCGACCATCGCCAGGCCGAGGCCGGAAATCATCAGCTCACCGATAGACTGCAGCGCATAGCTCAGGATCAGCCAGTTAACCGAGACGATACCAGCGTCGCTGGCGAACTTCGCCCCTAAAGGCAGGACGAGGAACGCGCCGGAGCACAGCACCATACCGATAGCGAACTTGTGCGGCATCGGCAGGCGGTCGCCCATCTTGTTATAGATGGCGGCCAGAATAGGGCTACCAATCATGATCCAGAACGGGTTCAGCGCCTGATACTGTTCCGGCTCGAAGGCGATGCCGAGGATCGAGTGCTCCACGTTGCGGATAGCGAAGAAGTTCAGAGAGGTCGGCATCTGGCTGTACAGTACGAAGAAGACGATCGCTTCTACCATCAGCAGGAAGGCGACGATCATTTTCCGACGCGCGGCACCTTTCAGGCCCATCGCTTCTTTGGCGAAAATCACCACGATACCCAGCGCGATGACGCCCAGCGCCATGCGTGCGATACCCTGGTTGTGCAGCAGCCAGGTCGCGATAGCGACCAGCACCACCACGCCAGCGATGGTCGCCAGCAGTTTACCCATATGCACCGGGGCAAAGTCCGGTTTCGAACCGTACTGTTTCACCCATTTCTGGCAGAAGGCGAAGTTGATGATGGTGATCACCATCCCCACCACGCTCAGGGCGAAGGCGACGCTCCAGCCGAAACGCGCGGCCAGCCACGGAGTTGCCAGCATCGAGAAGAACGAACCGATGTTGATGGACATGTAGTACATGGTAAATGCACCGTCCAGACGCGGGTCGTTTTTGTCATAGCAGGTAGAGAGCAGGGAAGACGGGTTGGCTTTAAACAGGCCGTTACCGACGGCGATAGTCGCCATACCCATATAGACGATAGCGGCGTCATGGCCAGACCAGGCGACCAGCGCATAGCCGATGGCCAACACGATAGCGCCCAGCATAATGACGCGTTTGGTACCCAGCACTTTATCGCCCAGCCAGCCGCCAATGGCGACCAGGCCATAAACCAGCGCGCTAAAGGAGGAGAACAGAGTAATGGAATCCGCTTCCGACATACCCAGCTGTTTTACCAGGTAAACGGCCATGATCCCTTGCAGGCCGTAGTAACCAAAACGCTCCCACAACTCGATCGAGAAAATGAGATAGAACGCGCGTGGTTGTTTGAAAGCGTTCAGACTCACGCTTTCTGCTGGTTTATTGTTTGCAGTAGACACATATACCTCTTTTTTTACATCCCATATTTACTGGGGGGTGTTCGGGGCGCAATCTCGTTGGACCGCCGCCTTTATAGTTATTCTTGGAGGGAAAACGGCAGGTAATGTTCACTATCCTGGCGCATCAGGCAAGGCTTTTGTAATAATCTGTTACACATAATCAGGGTGGCATAATGCTCCGGACATATGAATGTTATCCAGAGTTAAATTTCACCGTTACGTTATCGTTGATATTTTTATCTTTTTGATTGCCCGCTTTTCTCCAAAATGGCGATATATTCTGCTGATCGCGCAGTGAGGTAGTGATATGGTCCATTATCCTAAAAATTCATGGGCTATTATCCTGGCAATCTTTGCTCAGCCGTTGTATTACCTGACTTTAATTTCCATTTTCATAACATTCGTTCAACATTGAGTTGCGAGCATGATCTTGATCACAAATGTATAGAAATTTTGCGTTGATAAAAAATGAATGAGCTAGTTGTTTGTTATATAACCGGATAATTGCCCAGCAAAATGCGCTTTATGCGGTGTTAATGGCGGGTTAAATAGCTAAATGCGGACCATAACCCAGAGTGAGGCTATGGTCGTGAGAAAGGCGCTCAGGCGTAGACTTTGTCTTTGAATTCGCAAAGGTCTTCAATCAGGCAAGAGCCGCAGCGCGGCTTGCGAGCGATACAGGTGTAACGGCCGTGCAGAATAAGCCAGTGATGGCAGTCGACCTTAAACTCGGCGGGAACGACCTTCAGAAGCTTCTCTTCAACCTGTTCGACGTTTTTCCCGGGGGCGAATTGCGTCCTGTTGCAAACACGGAAGATATGGGTATCCACGGCGATCGTCGGCCAGCCAAAGGCGGTATTCAGCACCACGTTGGCGGTTTTGCGGCCCACGCCGGGCAATGCCTCCAGCGCCGCTCTGTCCTCTGGTACCTCGCCGTTGTGCTGCTCCAGCAGGATACGGCAGGTTTTGATGACGTTTTCCGCTTTGCTGTTAAACAGGCCGATGGTCTTGATATAGGATTTCACGCCCTCCACCCCCAGCGCCAGCATCGCCGCGGGCGTGTTGGCCACCGGGTAGAGTTTGGCTGTCGCTTTATTGACGCTCACGTCGGTTGCCTGCGCCGAGAGCAGGACGGCAATCAGCAGCTCAAACGGCGAGCTGAAGTGCAGCTCGGTGGTGGGGTGGGGATCATTGTCCCGCAGCCTGGTCAGGATCGCCAGGCGTTTGGCTTTGTTCATGTTACGCTTTCCCTGTCGCGTCAGACGGGGCGACAGCGTCGGCCCGGGCCGCCTGCGCCTTCCGCTGCTTGCTACGTTCATCGATAAGGTATTTTACCGCCAGCATCATGCCGAGGCCAATAAAGGCGCCTGGCGGCAGCATAGCCAGCAGGAAAGGGGTGTCCGTATGGAAAACCTCGATGCGCAGCACCTTTGCCCAGCTGCCAAGCAGGCTGTCGGCGCCGTCAAACAGCGTGCCATTGCCGAGGATTTCGCGCAGGGAGCCCAGCACGAACATCGCGCAGGTGGCCCCCATACCGATAGAGAAACCGTCCAGCGCCGACAGCGCCGGCCCTTTTTTGGCGGCAAAGGCTTCGGCGCGGCCCACCACGATGCAGTTGGTGACGATAAGCGGGATAAATATCCCCAGCGACTGATACAGACCGAACGCATAGGCGTTGATCAGCATCTGCACCACGCTCACTACCGAGGCGATGATCATCACGTAGATCGGGATGCGGATCTCCGCCGGGGTCCAGCGGCGCAGGCTGGAGATGGTCAGGTTGGTCAGGGTCAGCACCAGGGTGGTCGCCAGACCCAGCCCAAGGGCGTTGGTGGCGGTCGAGGTGACTGCCAGCAGGGGACACATCCCTAACAGCTGAACCAGAGCGGAGTTGTTTTTCCACAGACCCTGGACGATGACGTCTTTAACTTCGCTCATGGTTACTCTCCACAGGCGCTGAATTCAGGAAGTTGCGCAGGCAGCGTTTGTGCATACAGGCCTGCGCGCTTAACGGCATTGACCACCGCCCGGGGGGTGATGGTGGCGCCGGTGAACTGGTCAAAATCGCCGCCGTCTTTTTTGACCGCCCAATGTCTGTCGCCCTGACCGTGGATGACTTTCCCGGCAAAATGGGTGATCCAGTCCGACAGGCGAAGCTCGATTTTATCCCCCAGACCCGGGGTCTCATGATGCTCGGTCACGCGGGTGCCGAGGACCGTGCCGCTAAAATCGGCGGCCACCAGCAGCTGGATCGCTCCGGAATAGCCGTCCGGCGCGGTGGCTTCCATGACCGCGCCAATCGGCTGACCGTTATTTTTGGCAATCCACACTTTATGCTGGCCTTTGCCCAGCGCCGGGGCGCTGACCAGATAGCAGCTCTTGAGCAGATCGTTATTATAGCGGTCGGCAGGTAAAACCTGGTCGAATAACGCTTTCTGCTGCAGGGCCGCCTGCTGGTCGATGGTGCTTTTGGTCAGCTCATTGATCGCCGCCGTTAGCCCGGTGGAGCCGGCGGCAAAAAGCGCCAGCGTGACGCCGTGTTTTCGCATCGTTTTTAACATCATCGTTCTCTCAACGGTGGCCATACACGCGCGGGCGCGTGTAGTAATCGATCAGCGGCACGGTAATATTCGCCAGCAGAACGGCAAACGCCACACCGTCCGGGTAACCGCCGAAGCTGCGAATAAGCCACACCAGCAGGCCGGCGAGGGCGCCGAAGATCAGACGTCCGCGGTTGGTTGTCGAGGCCGTCACCGGGTCGGTCAGAATAAAGAAGGCGCCAAGCATGGTGGCCCCGGAGAATAAATGCATCTGCGGCGAGGCCAGACTCTGCGGCGAGAAGATCCAGCCGAGGGTTGCGCACAGGCCAAGGCTGACGAGGAAGCTGACCGGTATATGCCAGCGGATCGCCTTCTGCCACAGCAGGAACAGACCGCCCGCCAGCCAGGCGATATTCACCCACTGCCAGCCCAGCCCCGCCAGAACGCCGCCGTAAACCGGCAACTGCAGTACCTGCTGGACGCTATGCCCGGAATGCAGGGAGGTTTTGAAAGTATCCAGCGGGGTGGCCTGACTGATGCCGTCGATACCCAGCCGCAGGGCGGTCATGTCGTCTCCGACGGCGGTATGACCGGTGAAGATCATCTGCAGCGTATCGCTGAACGTCGGGATATGGGCGGCAATCTCGTAAGAAGGCAGCCAGGAGGTCATCTGCACCGGGAACGAAATCAGCAGCACGACATAGCCGATCATCGCCGGGTTGAAAGGGTTATGGCCGAGTCCACCGTACAACTGCTTGGCGATCACTACGGCAAAGGCGGTGCCGAGCACCACCATCCACCAGGGGGCCAGCGGCGGAATACTCACCGCCAGCAGCAGGCCGGTGAGCAGGGCGGAGTTATCCCTCAGGGTGGCCGCAACAGGCTGTTTGCGCAGTTTGAGAATAGCGGCTTCCGTTGCCCAGGCCGTCAGGGCGGCGAGGACAATCTGCAGGACGGTGCCCCAGCCGAAAAACCACGTCTGGATCACAATACCAGGCACGGCGGCGAGCAGCACCAGCAGCATAATGCGCGAGGTCTGCCGCTGGTTATGGGTATAGGGGGAGCTTGCGATTCTGAAAACCATTTATTCCTCGTTAACTGCCTGCTGTGTTGCTTTGCGCGCCTGAACGCGAGCGATCGCCGCGGCGACGGCCGCTTTGCGTGGGTCGTCATTGGCTGCGGTTGACGCAATATCCGCCTGGGCAGCCTGCTGTTCGGCTTTGCGCGCTTTGGCGCGGGCGATAGCGGCCTCCACCGCGGCCTTGCGCGGGTCGACCGGCTCGGCTGGCGGGGCTTCCGCCGGCGCGGCCTGCTGTTCAGCTTTGCGCGCTTTGGCGCGGGCGATAGCGGCTTCCACCGCGGCCTTGCGCGGGTCGACCGGCTCGGCTGCCGGGGCTTCCGCCTGGGCATCCTGCTGTTCGGCTTTGCGCGCTTTGGCGCGGGCGATAGCGGCTTCCACCGCCGCCTTGCGCGGGTCGACCGACTCGGCTGGCGGGGTTTCCGCCGGCGCGGCCTGCTGTTCGGCTTTGCGCGCTTTGGCGCGGGCGATAGCGGCTTCCACCGCCGCCTTGCGCGGGTCGACCGGCTCGGCCGCCGGGGTTTCCGCCGGCGCGGCCTGCTGTTCGGCTTTGCGCGCTTTGGCGCGGGCGATGGCGGCTTCCACCGCCGCCTTGCGGGGATCGGCTGCGTCGGTCGACGGAGTTTCCACCGGCGCGGACTGCTGCTGCGCTTTACGCGCCCGGGCTTCGGCCTTCCGCGCTTCGCGGGCGGCAATCGCCTCGCTGTTGTCCGGTCTGGCGCCGGCCTGAATCACGATAGGCTGCGCGGCGTCGCGCTGTTTATCACGTACCCGGGCCAGGGCGGCGTTAATCGCATCCTGATCTTTGGCGGCAGGCTGGACGGCGGCTTTTTTATGCCGCTCGGCGCGGGCCGCTTTCTCACGCTCCAGGCGCGCCTGTCGGGCCTCGAATCGCGCCTTGGCTTCCGCAGCGCGCTGCTCTTCCAGACGAATCGCCGCGATCTCGGCTTTCTCCTGGCGGAAGTACTGCACCAGCGGAATATTGCTTGGGCATACCCACGCGCACGCGCCGCATTCGATGCAGTCCGCCAGATTGTGAGCGGTGGCTTTATCGTGCTGCTGGCCTTTACTGAACCAGTACAGCTGCTGCGGCAGCAGATCGGCCGGACAGGCGTCGGCGCAGGCGCTACAGCGAATGCAGCCTTTTTCTTCCTGCGGCTCGCCCATTTCGCTGGCGGAGGGCGCTAACAGACAGTTGGTGATCTTCACTACCGGGACGTCGAGCCCCGGCAGAGTAAAGCCCATCAGCGGGCCGCCCATGATCACCATCGGCTCAGCGCTGGCGCAGAATCCGGCGTCGTTCAACAGATGGCGCACCGGCGTGCCAAGGCGCGCCCAGACATTGCCCGGCCGGGTTACCGCCTCGCCGGTGAGGGTGACCACGCGCTCGGTTAACGGTTCGCCGTCAATTACCGCGCGTTTCACCGCGTAGGCTGTACCGACGTTCTGCATTAGCACGCCAATGTCCGAAGAACGACCGCCGTGCGGCACCTGTTTCCCGGTGAGAATCTGGGTGAGCTGCTTGGCGCCACCGGAGGGGTATTTGGTGGGGATCACGCGCAGCGAAATGCCATGGGCGTCGCAGAGTACCGCCCGCAGCATGGAGATGGCCTGCGGCTTATTGTCTTCAATGCCGATCAGCACCTCGTCAGGCTGCAGAATGTGGGCGAGGATGCGGATCCCTTCGACAATCTGCGCCGCGCAGTCCTGCATCAGGCGGTCGTCCGCCGTGATATAGGGTTCGCACTCGGCGGCGTTAATGATCAGCGTTTTAATTTTATCGCCGCCGCCGCGCAGTTTACTGCCGGTGGGGAAGCCGGCGCCGCCGAGGCCGGCAACGCCAAACTGGTGGATGCGCTCAATCAGCGCTTCACGTGTGCGGGTCTGGTAGTCGCTCCAGCCGTCGCGTTCGATCCAGCGGTCTTCGCCGTCGGCGTCAATGATCACGCTCATCTCCGCCAGCGCGGATGGATGGGCGGTGGTGTGCGGGGCGATAGCGGCAACGGTGCCGGAGGTGGGGGCGTGAACCGGCAGCATTCTTCCCCAACCGCGGGTTAGCGGCTGGCCGCGCAGCACCCGGTCGCCTACTTTGACGCACAGTTCGCCTTCGGCGCCGATGTGCTGCTTCAGCGGGATCACAAAGCGCTGCGTCAGGGAAACCTGGCGCAGCGGGGTGCCGTTTGACTGGGTTTTCATCTCCGGCGGGTGAATACCGCCGTTAAAATCCCAGACTTTGTCTTTTCGGAAAGCGGAAAATAGCTTAAACATGTTGTTCCACAGGAATATTTCGCACCGGGATCGTGTGCAGATCCCATTTCCAGGTCTCCGGGGTGGTCGCCACCGGAACGAGTGAAATGCACTGGGTCGGGCAGGGGGCAACGCACAGGTTGCAGCCGGTGCACAGGTCGCTCATCACGGTATGCATGGCGCGGGTCGCCCCGACAATGGCATCCACGGGACACGCCTGAATACATTTGGTACAGCCGATGCAGTTCGGCTCGTCAATCACGGCGAGCATGCGGGCCGGCTCGGCTGCCTGCTCGTCGCCGTCGACAGGCTGCGGGTCGACGTTGAGCAAGGCGGCGATTTTTAACATCACCGCTTCGCCACCCGGCGCGCAGCGATTAATTTTCTCACCCTGCACGCCCACCGCTTCCGCATAGGGGCGGCAGCCAGGGTAGCCGCACTGCCCACATTGGCTCTGCGGTAACAGTTCATCAATTTTTTCCACCACCGGGTCGTCCTGCACCGCGAAACGGCGCGACGCATACCCCAGTATTAAGCCGAAAATCAGCCCTAACAGGCTGATGGCGATCACGGCTATCCAGACTGCGCTCATTACAACTTCACCAAACCACTAAAGCCCATAAAGGCCAGAGACATTAAACCGGCGGTAATCAGCGCGATGGCATTACCGCGGAACGGCGCGGGGACATCGGCCACCACCAGACGTTCGCGGATCGCCGCGAACAGCACCATCACCAGCGAGAAGCCGACGGCGGCGGCAAAGCCGTACAGCGCCGACTGCAGGAAATTGTGGCCCAGGTTGATGTTCAGCAGCGCCACCCCGAGCACCGCGCAGTTGGTGGTGATAAGGGGCAAAAAGATGCCCAGCAGGCGATAGAGCGCCGGGCTGGTTTTACGCACCACCATCTCAGTGAACTGAACCACCACGGCGATAACCAGAATAAAGGACAGGGTACGTAAATAAACCAGATTTAGCGGGATAAGGATCCAGGTATCAATCAGCCAGGCGCAAATAGAGGCCAGGGTCATCACGAAGGTGGTGGCGAGCCCCATCCCCATTGCGGTTTCCAGCTTTTTGGAAACCCCCATAAACGGACACAGGCCAAGGAACTTCACCAAAACGAAGTTATTGACAAGGACAGTACCGATAAAGAGCAGTAAATAATCAGCCATCATGCGACCTGAAACGAAAAAAAGCCGCTTATTATCGAATAAAACGATACCGGCGACAACAGGTTAAGTGTGGGGTTATTACGGATTAACAAAGGTCCGTTTTACCCGCTGTGAACGGCGAAAATAGGGCGCCAGCAGCGCGGCGGCCAGCAGCGGAAACAGTAGCTGACGCAGTGCAAGGACATCCGAAACGGGGGAGAAGGCAAACGCCTTTATCGCCAGCAGCAGCGTAATGAGCAGCCAGATAATATAGTGTTTCGGCACCAGCGAGCGCCGCTTGAAAAAGGCGATGGTCAGCCAGAGTGTATAAAACCACATGGCGAGGGCAAACAGCAACGAGGCGACCCACAGCGCCATGTGTCCGGTGCTCATGGCGCGCAGCAGGGCCCAGGTTTGCGGCGACATGAGGGCATTGGCAAAAAACAGCAGCGATAACGAGGCGCTCAGCAGCGCCACCAGCAACCAGGCCAGCGGTGCCAGCAGCCATCCGCCGATGCGTTCCGCAGATTGAGACGTCATGGTTCTCCCCTATTTAACGCCAGTATATAAAAGCAGGCCGGGAAGTATAAGCAACTGGCGTGAAGGATGACAGTCTTACTGCACGAATCGCCAAACGGATTTAGGCACCTGGCCCACATCGAACAATTTACCGCCGGAAACCAGCTCTGCCCGGCGGTGATCGGCGGCGCGATACATATTAACGATCTCTTCGGTGTCTGTCAGGGAGTAGTTAAGGTGATCAAATAGTTTTTCAAGACTTTCCAGCGAACTGATTTTGCGGAATTTTAATAAATAGTCCAGAACGGTCATTTCGTATCCTTTTTATAATCGGAATAATTACGTTGAATATTATCAGCATTCACTAAACCTACTCTCAACCAACGGCGCCTTCTGCCGGGGCCGCGTGGAATGTTTCAGGTTATATAAACCCATGACAAGGGGCAAAGCCAGCCTTGAAGAGCAGGGAGATGTTTAAGAATATTCTAAATCAGACCGGGCGCCGAATGGCGCCCGCAGGAGAAGATTAACGCTGTTCGCCGCGACTGGCAATAACAGATTTGTACCAATAAAAACTCTTCTTTCGTTTCCGTGCCAGATTTTGCTGGTGGTCCACATAGACAAAGCCATATTGCTTTTGATATCCGTTGAGCCAGCTAAGCAGATCGATAAACGACCAGGGATAATAGCCGCGAACGTCAGCTCCCTGCGCCAGCGCCTTTTCCAGAGCGCCAATATGGCTGCTCAGGTAGTCGATTCGCGGATCGTCGACCACCTCACCGGCAATAATCGGGTCTTTCGCTCCCAGGCCATTCTCGGTGATATAGATCGGGATATCGCCATAGCGCGCCTTGATCATCATAATGCCGTCGGTTAGCCCCTGCGGCCAGATCTCCCAGCCCCATTCGGTATAAGTGCTCTGCGGATTACGCACGAAATAGAATAACCCCTCCACGCCAGGCTCGCCGCCGGTGGGGATTTCGGGCGGCTGGGCGGATACCGTTTCCCGACGATAGTAATTCAGACCGATAAAGTCACAGCGGTAGTCTCGCAGCAGCGCGTCGTCGCCTGGAGCAAAGCGCGGTACTCCCCACAGGGCTTGAGTCTGCGCCAGCAGGGCAGCAGGATAGGTGCCTTTTAGCACCGGATCGTACAGCCAGTGGGTATGGATGGCGTCAGCCAGGTCGGTAGCCTGCCTGTCCGCCTCGCTGTCGGTGAGCGGGGTATGCGGCTGCAGCACATTGACGAAACCAATCTCGCCTGCCACGGCCATCTCGCGAAACGCCTTCACCGCCAGCGCATGGGCGATAAACACGTGATGACAGGCCTGGATGGCGCGCGCCGGATCGCGAACGGCCGGCGGATGCAGGCCGTTAATGTAGCCGTGGCCGATAAAGACGATGGTCTCGTTAAAGGTAGCCCACAGCTTCACCCGCGAACCAAAGCGGGCGTAGCACAGGCGGGCGTACTCGGCGAAGGCTTCGGCGGTGCTGCGTGCTTCCCAGCCGCCCTCATCCTGCAGGGCCTGCGGCAGGTCCCAGTGATAGAGGGTAATCATCGGCTCAATATTATGCGCCAGCAGTTCATCGATCAGATCGCTATAAAACTGCACGCCTGCTTCATTAATCTCGCCGCGCCCGGTGGGCAGCAGGCGCGGCCAGGAGATGGAAAAGCGATAGCTCTGCAGGCCCATCTCGGCCATCAACGCCACGTCTTCGCGAAAACGGTGATAGTGATCGACGGCGATATCGCCGGTGGTCCCTTCAAAGGTGGTTCCCGGCAGGTGAGAGTAGATATCCCAGATTGACGGTCCTTTACCGTCAGCGTCGTGCCCACCTTCAACCTGATACGCTGCGGTAGCGGCACCCCATAGAAAATGTTGCGGAAAAGCGGCCATGAAAAAACTCCCAGTCTGATGATAGAGGGAGTGTAATCAAAGCAAGGATAACTGTGCAACCGGTTTCTGAAACCGGTTGCACAGTTGCGAAGCGGGTCACTGTTTCACGGCGGCGCTACTTTGTCTGCACCACATCCGCTGGCGGTGGCGACTGGTAGTTATCAATATGGTGCGCGATAACCAAAAGCAGTGCGGAAATCCCAAAAACAATCCAGCCAATAAGTTCTACAATACGAGTAAAAACAGTCGTCATAACACTTCAATATCCTTTGAACACAGTGGGAAATGTTACTCTATGGTCAGCAGATCACAAGGGGTATCTGTCTGATTTTGCACGCATGCGTTAAAACCTTAAGTGAAAAAATGATAAGTTTTATTCACGTTTTGTAAGAATATTCTCATTAGTCAGATATTGACATCAGCTGAATAAGAGAGGCGGTTAAATGAGTGATGCGATCCGGGTGGGGCTGGTGGGCTATGGCTATGCCAGCAAAACGTTTCACGCGCCATTAATCAGCGGCACGCCGGGCCTGGCGCTGACGACGGTCTCCAGCAGCGACGCGGCCAAAGTTCATGCCGACTGGCCTGGCGCGAAGGTGGTTAGTGCGGCGGGTGAATTGCTGAACGACCCGGAGATCGATCTGGTGGTCATCGCCACGCCGAACGACACCCACTTCCCACTGGCGAAAGCGGCGCTGGAGGCCGGTAAGCACGTGGTGGTGGATAAACCCTTTACCGTGACACTGTCACAGGCTCGTGAGCTGGAGAGCCTGGCGAAGCACTGTGGCCGGGTGCTGTCGGTATTTCACAATCGGCGCTGGGACAGTGATTTCTTAACGGTCAGAACGTTAATCGACGAAGGCCTGCTGGGAGAGGTGTGTTACTTCGAATCCCATTTCGACCGCTTCCGCCCGCAGGTACGCCAGCGCTGGCGGGAACAGGCGGGCCCCGGGAGTGGAATTTGGTATGATCTCGGACCG
Organism: Klebsiella sp. 7-CIP_Kleb.; assembly: GCF_050378655.1. NCBI lineage: Bacteria > Pseudomonadati > Pseudomonadota > Gammaproteobacteria > Enterobacterales > Enterobacteriaceae > Klebsiella > Klebsiella sp. 7-CIP_Kleb. The sequence goes on along the minus strand of NZ_JBNRLJ010000001.1, from coordinate 554,649 downwards.
CATCTGCTCGACCAGGCGGTGGTGCTGTTTGGTCTGCCGGTGAGCATCACGGTGGATCTCGCTCAACTTCGGCCCGGCGCGCAATCCACCGACTATTTTCACGCGGTGCTGGCCTATCCACAGCGGCGGGTGGTGCTGCACGGCACATTGCTCGCCGCCGCGGAGAGCGCGCGCTTTATCGTCCACGGCTCGCGGGCCAGCTTTATCAAGTACGGTCTCGACCCGCAGGAGGAGCGGCTGAAAAATGGCGAGCGTTTGCCGCAGGAGGACTGGGGGTATGATATGCGTGACGGTACCCTGACCCGCGCCGAAGGCGACGAACGTAGCGAGGAGACATGGCTGACGCTACCGGGCAATTATCCCGCTTACTATGCCGCTATCCGCGATGCGCTCAATGGGGTGGGAGAAAACCCGGTTCCGGCCAGCGAGGCGATTCAAATCATGACCCTGCTTGAGCTCGGTATCGAGTCGGCCCGGCATCGCGCCACGCTCAGCCTTGTGTAAGAGATAGCCCGGCAGCGCGGCTGCCGGGCCGGCTATCAGCCTTTAGCCACCCGCTGAATGAGCGCGGCTTTTTCCTGTTCGCTCAGAAACGCCTGGGTCAGACCATTGATCTGGGCCTGGCGGATCTGCTCCCGGCTCAGGCCCGCCGCTGGCGCCGCCACGGTGTATTCGTGGATAATATCGACCCCCTGGACCGCCGGATCGTCAGTGTTGAGGCTCGCCAGCACGCCGTGCTCAAGGAACTGCTTCAGCGGATGCTGGGCCAGAGAGGGTACGGTGCTGGTTTGCACGTTCGAGGTGAGACAGGATTCAATCCCGATGCGGTGCTCGGCCAGATAGTCCATCAGGGCGGGATCCTGTACCGCTTTTACCCCGTGGCCGATACGCTCGGCGCCCAGCTCACGAATGGCCTGCCAGATACTTTCCGGGCCGGCCGCTTCGCCAGCGTGAACGGTGATATGCCACCCGGCATCGCGGGCCTGGTTAAAATGACTGAGGAACAGCGCCCCCGGGAAGCCCAGCTCATCGCCAGCGAGGTCGAGGGCGGTGATGCCATCGCGGTGGGCGAGCAGCGCCGCCAGCTCTTCCTGACAGGCCGCTTCGCCAAAGGTGCGGCTCAAAATGCCGATCAGGCGGGCGTCGACCTGAAAATCGCGGCACCCCTCACGTACCCCGGCGATCACTGCCTCTACCACGCCGTCAACCGGCAATTGGTGGGTCATCGCCATATAGCGTGGGGAGAAGCGCAGCTCCACGTAGTGCAGGCCATTGCGCGCCGCGTCTTCGACGTTCTCATACGCCACGCGACGGCAGGCTTCCAGCGAGGCCAGGACTTTCACCCCCCAGTCGAGCTTGGCGAGAAAACTGACCAGATCGGGCTCCAGGCTGGTGACCTGGACGTGGGGACGCAGCGTGTCAAGGGTGGTAGCGGGAAGGGTGATATTAAACTCGCGGCCAAGATCGAGGATGGTTTGGGCCCGGATGTTACCGTCAAGGTGGCGGTGAATGTCGGTTAATGGCAATGAGGAATCAATCATGGTCGCACTCTTTTTTTAGTTAAAGTGCACGTCATTATACAACATGAGCATAACTGTTTAAAAGCATTGAAAAAATCTATGCGATACAAACAGCTGGGGGCAATCAGGTCATTTTTACGCGCTTTTTGACTGGCCCCTTCAAAACAGGGGCCGAATGTCATGATCGACGCGATCCTGACCAGACAAGAAAAGCACACGTGCTAACCGCGGCACCCGCAAGGCAGACCGCCTGCCATCCCCAGTGGGAATAAAGCTGTGTGGCAACGATAGCCCCTGCCGCGCTACCCAGCGAATAAAAACACATGTAAGCCCCAACCAGGCGGCTTGCCGCTGCAGGCCTGGCGGCAATGATCAGGCTCTGGTTAGAGACATGTACGGCCTGTACCGCAAAGTCCAGCGCAATGACGCCAACTAACAGCCAGAGCAAAGAGGTTTCAACATAGGCGATAGGCAGCCATGAGAGAGCCAGCAGCGCCAGCGCCAAGCCGGTAGTACGCTGAGCCCATCCCTGGTCAGCCCACTTTCCCGCTCTTGAGGCGGCCAGCACGCCAGCGAGGCCGGCTAAGCCAAACATCCCCGCCTGGGTGTGCGAGAGGGAAAGGGCGGTAAGCGGCATGACCATAGTTGGCCATAGCATGCTGAAGGCGGCGAAGATAAGAAGCGCCAGTATGCCGCGCTTTCTCAGTTGCGGTTCAGTGATATATAGCTGAAACACTGACTTCAATAAGGAAAGGTAGGTGGACTTTTGTGGCTGCGATTGCTTTGAGGGCGGAGGCATGACCTTCCAGACGACACCGGCCATCAACAGCATCATACAGGCAGCCGTGAGATAAACGGCTCGCCAGCCGGCAATATCGGCTATCGCGCCTGAGATAAACCGAGACAACAGGATGCCTGAAACAATTCCGCTGGTCAGGGTACCCACCGCCTGGCCTCGTTTCTGCGGTGTCGCCAGTATTGCCACCCACGCCACCATCAACTGCACCACAACGGCCATCAGGCCAACGATCAGCATGGCGCCAAGCAGAGTGGCTATGTTGGGGGATAACCCTGCTACAACTAACGCCGCCGCTGAAAGCAACAGCTGAGTCATCACCACGTATTTACGGTTCAGCCAGTCCCCGAGCGGAACCAGGAACAGTAAGCCAATGGCATAGCCCAACTGCGTAGCGGTGATGACGCCGCCAATCATGCCTGGCGCCACCTTGAGGCTGACCGCCATCGAGTCGAGTAAAGGTTGAGCTGAATAAACGTTGGCTACCGCCAGCGCGCAGGTCAGTGAAAACAACGTCGTTATCCCTGCGGTGAGCATCGCGTCAGGGGCTGACGCGGTTTGAATGCCGTGGCCGGTACACCTGCTTGTCTTATCTTTCATAAGAGACCTTCTATCTGGTTGCTTTTTAAAACTCGTTTACCTATAGAAATAGCCATAGTGGTTTTTTTTTGCAACTGGTAAAACGGAAGATTAAGCTAGCATTAGTAGACAGATTGATGAGGAGCGCGCAGATGGCAAAACAGGAATCACTCAGAACCAGTGAATGTCCGGTGGCGAGAACGTTGGAATCAATTGGTGAACGCTGGTGCCTGATGATTATCCGCGAAGCATTTGACGATGTACGGAGATTCAGCGAGTTTCAAAAAAATTTAGGGCTGGCCAAAAATATCCTTGCCGCGCGCCTGAAGCACCTGGTCGATATCGGTATTTTCGAGATTTTACCGGCATCGGATGGCAGCGCATATAAGGAATACGTCCTGACTGAAAAGGGGCGCTCCGTGTTTCCCATTGTTGTGGCGATGCGTCAATGGGGAGAGCGTTATATGTTTGAGCAGGGAGAAACCTACTCTGTCCTGCTGGATAACGAACACTGCCAGCCGCTTCAATATCTGGATGTGCGTTCCGCTCAGGGAGATAAATTGCAACCAGGCGACTGTCATCGCCGGCGCGTTGTATCAGATACCAGCGCCGAATAATGTCGTGAAGGGTTTGCGGGATTCTAGTGAGAATACGATCGTACCGCTAAAGGGTTGTGGAACAATCCTGACCTATTTTTTGCGCACTGCTTCTGATGCTAACTCCCCGGACGCGTAACAGTGACCCGCCGCCAGCCGCATAATCATTTACATTTATATTTTATTTGAATGTATTCATGTTACATATTAAATTCTGCTTACTTTATCGACGATGAGGCAGGGATGCGGATGTGGAAAGCGTAATCCATAATAATATTGAGGGTTTTCTGCTGTTGTTATTAAGCATGTGGCCCATTCTGCTGGTGGTATTCGTTGGCGTCGCGATCTCCTTCTATACCATGCTGTTACGCAAAACGGCGCTGGCCTGCCTGCTGTTCGCCGTCGCCATCGGCGCCGCAGGCTGGAGCTTTGCCTGACGCCAGGCCTCAGGGTTTATCCAGCAGGCTCATACTGGATGTGGCGGCGCCATCATTCAGATTGGACGGCGAATGCCAGTCGCGACCCGCCAGGGCGCTGTCTCCCTGACCACTACTGGCGACGCTGTCCTGCTGCGTCGACAGCGTTGACCCTTCAAGCGCTTCCTCTGCCCCCGACTGGTCTGGCAGAGAACTGCTATACCCGCCATTATTCGAATACGTATCCATACCGTTGACTTCATTCGGCACCGTGTCGGTAGTGGTCCCGTCATCGTTAATGCAAAATGAGCCGCCGATGCCGTTAGGCTGACAGTCCGCGGCGAAAGTCGGGCTGGCCAGCGCGGTCAGCAGCAATAGCGGTAAGCTCATTTTCTTCATTTTCATCTCCATACGCAGCGTGGCCGACAGATGTTCTCAACTATAGAGGGGTGAGCGCGGCGGCAGGTAACAAAAATGTTTAATTTTGTAATAGCGGATGGTATCCGGCGCCCGTTCGCGTGGTCCGGGTGCAGCGGCTCGGCACAATGCGGTAATCAATTGTTAATTCAACGTAAAGGTTAATGAAAATTTAAGAGAAGGCCGCTATGTTGGCACAATCACACTTTCCATTAAGGATATTCCATGCGCGATAAATATTCCGGCCTGCAGATCGGCATCCACTGGCTGGTCTTTCTGCTGGTGGTGGTGGCCTATGCGGCGATGGAGCTGCGCGGATTTTTCCCCCGCAGCGATCGGCCGCTGATCAATATGGTTCATGTTTCCTGCGGAATCACCATTTGCGTGCTGATGGTGGCGCGTCTGCTGGTGCGGCTGAAAATGCCGACGCCGCCGATCGTGCCAAAGCCGTCACCGATGATGACTGGTTTCGCCCATCTCGGCCATCTGATTATCTATCTGCTGTTTATCGTCCTGCCGCTGATTGGCATGGTAATGATGTACTGGCGCGGGAATCCCTGGTACGCCTTTGGCCTGACGATGCCGTATGCTCCGCAGAGCGATTTTGAGCGGGTGGACACCCTGAAAGCGATCCATGAATGGTTAGCGAACGCCGGTTACTTCGTGATTGGCCTGCATGCCTTTGCTGCGCTGCTCCATCATTACTGGTGGAAAGATAATACCCTGCTGCGAATGATGCCCCGTAAGCGCTGAATGGTTTGCTTCAACATTCAGACCCCGTCCCGCGACGGGGTTTTTTTGCCTTTGTGGTGAATAAAATATAGTATACCCCCCTATATGATACGGAGGCGTTATCGTGCCACATTCACCTGAAGATAAAAAACGGGCGCTCAGCCGCGTACGACGCATCCGCGGCCAGGTTGAAGCCCTTGAACGCGCGCTGGAGTCCGGCGAGCCCTGTATGACTATCCTGCAGCAGATCGCCTCGATTCGCGGGGCGGCAAACGGTCTGATGGGCGAAATGGTGGAGATCCACCTGCAGGACGAGCTGGTCAGCGGCGACACCACCCCGGACCAGCGGGCCGCGAGAATGGCAGAGGTCGGTCATCTGCTACGATCCTATTTAAAATAACATCACGACGAGGAAGAGACAGTTATGAAATCACGCGCAGCAGTGGCCTTTGGCCCCGGTCAGCCGTTAAAAATCGTAGAGATTGACGTCGCGCCGCCGAAAAAAGGCGAAGTTCTGGTGAAAATCACCCATACCGGCGTGTGCCATACCGATGCTTTCACCCTTTCCGGCGACGATCCGGAAGGGGTCTTCCCGGCGGTGCTGGGCCATGAAGGCGGCGGCGTGGTCGTGGAAGTGGGCGAGGGCGTCACCAGCCTTAAGCCGGGCGATCATGTCATCCCGCTGTATACCGCCGAATGCGGCGAGTGCAAATTTTGTAAGTCGGGTAAAACCAATCTCTGTCAGGCGGTGCGCGCTACCCAGGGCAAAGGGCTGATGCCGGACGGCACCACCCGTTTCTCGTATAACGGCGAACCGATTTATCACTACATGGGCACCAGCACCTTCAGCGAATACACGGTCTGCGCTGAGATCTCGCTGGCGAAAGTCAATCCGCAGGCGCCGCTGGATAAAGTGTGTCTGCTGGGCTGCGGCGTGACCACCGGTATCGGCGCGGTGCACAACACGGCGAAGGTTAAGGCCGGGGATACCGTCGCGGTCTTTGGTCTGGGCGGCATCGGCCTGGCGGTGATCCAGGGCGCTGTGCAGGCGCAAGCCGGGCGCATTCTGGCAGTCGATACCAACCCGGATAAGTTCACTCTCGCTAAAGAGATGGGGGCTACCGACTTTATCAACCCCAACGACTACGATAAGCCGATTCAGGATGTGATCGTTGAGCTGACCGACGGCGGGGTGGATTTCAGCTTCGAGTGCATCGGTAATGTCAATGTGATGCGCGCGGCGCTGGAGTGCTGCCATAAGGGTTGGGGCGAGAGCGTCATTATCGGCGTGGCCGGCGCCGGGCAGGAGATCAAGACCCGTCCGTTCCAGCTGGTGACAGGCCGCGTGTGGCGCGGCTCCGCCTTTGGCGGCGTGAAAGGCCGTAGCCAGCTGCCGGGAATGGTGGAAGACGCGATGGCGGGTAAAATTCGCCTCGACCCGTTTATTACTCATCGCCTGCCGCTGGAGCAGATTAACGAGGCCTTTGACCTGATGCATGAAGGCAAATCGATTCGCACCGTGATCCACTTTGGCGACCAGTAATCGCTAACGCGCAAGGCGTTTCGGCAACAGCAAAAAAGGGCCCGGATGGGCCCTTTTGCTTAAGTCAATCAGTGATGGTCAGGGAGCGCGTAAGCGATAATGTAATCGCCGCGATCCGGAGACTGACGGGCGCCGCCCGCATTGATAATGATGTACTGCTTACCGGTTTTCGGCGACACGTAGGTCATCGGGCCTGACTGGCTGCCAACCGGCAGACGGGATTTCCAGATCTCCTTGCCGTTAGCGGTATCAAAGGCGCGCAGGTAGAAATCCTGAGTGCCGGCGAAGAACAGCAGCCCGGACTGCGTCGCCAGCGACGCGCCAAGGGTCGGCATACCGATCGGAATCGGCATGTGCATGCGGATCCCCAGTGGCCCGGTATCCTCTACGGTACCTACCGGCACCTGCCACACCAGTTTCCCGGTTTTCAGATCCACCGCGGACATGGTGCCGAACGGCGGCTTCTGGCACGGAATGCCCAGCGGCGACAGGAAACGTTCGCGCATGGCGCCAAACGGCGTGCCTTCCATCGGCACGATGCCCATCTCGATGCCGCTGGCGTCTTTCGCCACCTTCTCGCGCGGCACCATATAGTTGGCGAGACCCAGACGCATATCGTTAACGAACATCAGGCTGTTGTTGGGATCCACCGAGACGCTGCCCCAGTTCATGCCGCCAAGCGAGCCCGGGAACTGCAGGGAGCGGTCTTCCCCCGGCGGGGTAAAGACGCCCTGATGGCGCATTTCTTTGAACTGGATACGGCACAGCAGCAGGTCGATCGGCATCGCTCCCCACATATCGGACTCGGTCAGCGTCTGGTTACCGATCATCGGCATTCCCACCGAGTAAGGCTGCGTCGGCGAGTAGCGCTCGCCTTTGACATTGCCCACCGGCACCGGCCGCTCTTCCACTTTCGCCACCGGCTCGCCGGTTTCGCGGTTGAGCATAAAGATCATGCCCTGCTTGCTGGTCTGCACCAGCACCGGGGTGGTGCCGCCCTTGCCGTCAGGCAGATCGTACAGCAGCGGCTGGGACGGCAGGTCAAAGTCCCACAGGTCGTGGTGGGTGGTCTGGAAGTGCCAGCGTACCTGGCCGGTAGCGGCATCCACGGCGACGATGGAGGAGCTGTATTTATCGTCCAGCGCGGTTCGTTCGCCGCCAAAGAAGTCAGGCGTAGCGTTACCGGTCGGCAGATAGATCAGGTTCAGCTTCGCGTCGTAAGACATCGCCGACCAGACGTTCGGCGTGCCGCGCGTATAGGTCTGGCCCTCCGGCGGTACGCCGGTCAGCGCCGGATTACCCGGATCCCACGCCCAGGCCAGTTTACCGGTGTGGACGTCAAACGCACGGACCACCCCCGGCGGTTCGCCGGTAGAGTAGTTATCCGCGACGCGGCCGCCGACCACCACCACATTACCCGCGACCAGCGGGGTGGAGGTCTGCTGATAGTAACCTGCTTTGACTTCGCCCATCCCGACGCTAAGGTCGACAATACCGCGATCGCCGAAGCTCTCGCACAGTTTGCCGGTGTCGGCATCAATGGCGATCAGGCGGGCATCGATCGTTGGCAGGAACAGACGACGGGAGCAAGCGGCAGGCTGAGCGCCTGACGCTGGCGTCGTCTGCGCCTGGCTATCTTCGTAATAGCCTAAGCCGCGGCAGCGCTGCCAGTTAGGCGAAGAGGATTTGGAGTCATAGCGCCATTTCTCTTTGCCGCTGTCGACATCCAGCGCCAGCACTTTGCTGTAAGGGGTACAGACGTAGAGGGTATCGCCAATCTGCAGCGGGGTATTCTGATCTTCCGCGCCGGAGCCATTGCTCTGTGGGATATCGCCAGTATGCGCCACCCAGGCTACCTGCAGCTGGTTGACGTTTTGCTTGTTGATTTGATCCAGGGCGGCGAAGCGGTCGCCGTGGGTGGTGTTGCCCCAGTGCGCCCAGTTTTTCTGCTCTTCGCCCGGCGCGACGGGTTTCACCGGCACCGCTTCCGTGGCGCTGACCTGCGGTTCGGATTTAAACATCCAGCCAAAGCTTCCCGCCAGCGCCACGGCGAGCACGGCGGCGATGGCAAAAGCCGGGCCTTTTTTCGCCGGCGAGCTGGCAAGGAAAGGCCAGACCAGGGCGGCGAGGAAGGCCAGCACGCCAAGGGCGAACAGACGCGAGAAGAGCGGCCAGAAGTTCCAGCCAGCGTCGCCGATCGCCCAGATCACCGAAGCGATAAACGCCACGGCGTACAGCAGAATACCCCCGCGGCGGCGACGGAAAATCAGCACCGCCGCGATAACCATCACCACGCCCATCAGCGCGAAGTACAGCGTGCCGCCGACGAGAGCCAGTTTTACCCCCAGAATACCGATAGCCAGACCGATGATGAGCATCAGTCCGGCGAGAAGCCACTGCAGGATCCGGGGGAATCCGCGCGGCGCGTTGCCAGTTGTCATGAAATCTCCTTAACCACACCAGCCACCTCAGTGCGAACCAAATGAAACAAAGTTATTTTGTTTTATTTTTGAATGAAGTGGTTTGTATCTTCATAAAGCCAAGTTTATTGCCTGTTTTGATTTCGTATGAACCATTTGGTGAAATCGCGATATGATAGATCTGTTAAAGAAATTTGCGCAAATGTTAATAAATAATTTCGCACTAAATGATTATTCTGCTGAATGTGACGCAGTCAGCGTTGGCTCCCCGGCCGCTACGGGCCGGGGGATCAGCGGATCAGGCAGGCATTGATTTACGAATAGCGCTGAGCAGGGTTTGTGTCCCGGGGGTCAGCGTCGCATCGACGCGGGTTAGAATGCCGATGGGCTCCCCGGCGCCCTGGGTGGCAATCGGCAGGGCGGTCAGTACGCCACGGCGAAGATCGTCTTTCACCGCCCCGGAAGGGACGAACCAGACATAGTCAAAATCGACCGTCAGCTGGCGCGACAGTGAAGCGGAGAGGGTCTCGATGCAGCCGGCGGGCATTTTACAGCCCTGGCTCTGGAGCAGCGCTTCGGCGTTTTGCCGCGGCACGGTGCCCTTTGGCGAGACCACCACCGGCCACTCCATCACCCGACTGAGGGTCACGGTCTCCTGCAGCAGAGGATGTCCCGGGCGTACCACCAGCTTAAGGGATTCCAGGAACAGCAGTTCGTAATGCAGCCCGCTCATCAGCTCCGGATCGGACATCCGTCCGATGCCGATGTCGATCTCCCCGGATTTTAACCCGGCGAGCAGCATGGTGTTGTTCATGGTGGCGACCTGCAGCGTGATATCTTTTTGCTGCTTATGGAACTGGCCGATCACCGTCGGCAGGATCCCCAGCGCGGCGGTAGGCAGCGCGCCGATGCGCACGATATCGTTATTCAGGCCCTCTTTACGGTTCAGCGCCTGGCCCGCCGAGTTAAGGGCATCAAGCACTTTCACGGCATGAGTCAGAAACTGTTCCCCGACCAGGGTCAATTGCGCCCCCAGACGTCCCCGCTCAAACAGACGGGTACCGGTCAGCTGTTCAAGCTCGTTAAGCGTTTTTGAAAGTGCTGGCTGGCTCAGATTTAAAGTTTCAGCCGCGCGCCCCAGCGTTCCCTGTTGAGCGACGGCCACGAAGGTGTGTAGATGGCGCAAGCGAATGCGCTGACTGAAGAGACCATTTTTTTCCATAGTAAGATGATGTTAAAAACACAGCGGTGAAAGAGACAAGCGGCCTTGTTTAAATTTGATAACCAGATAGCAAAATATTATTAACATTTGAGCTGATTACATTACAAGATCTTTCCCTATGGTTTAACACGCCGTCGCCCCGGCTGTGCGGGGCGACGGCGGTGGTCAGCATGGCCGCTAGATATCGAAAAAGACGGTTTCGTTCTCGCCCTGCAGATAAATGTCGAAACGATAGACCACTTCCGCACCGCGAACCTCGCGCTCGGCGATTAAGGTTTTGCGTCTCACCTCCCATTCGATGAGATTCAGCACCGGGTCGCTGGCATTGGCCTCGTGCTCATCGGCGAAATACATCCGCGTATTCAGGCCAATGTTGATCCCCCGCGCCACCACCCACAGATTGACGTGCGGCGCCATCAGACGGCCGTCGCGGCCAACCACCGCGCCGGGCTTGATGGTTTCAAAGCGCCAGACGCCGGAGGTAAAGTCAGAGCAGGTGCGCCCCCAGCCGCGAAAGCCTGGGTCGACCGCTTTCTGCTGCTGACGGTCCTCAGGATGGTTATAGCGTCCCGCGGCGTTAGCCTGCCAGATCTCCAGCAGCACGTCGCGGACTGGGGTCCCGGAGCCGTCGATAACCCGGCCTTCAATGGTGATCCGTTCCCCGACCGTATCGGCGGTGGTGAGAACCGGACCAAAATTTTTTTCAAAAATATGAAACCCCGCGGCATCCGGTGCCAGACCGATATGAACATAGGGTCCCGCAGTCTGCGAGGCGGTTTCAGGCAGATACTCTTTCATCGGGCGGCCCCCTGAGTGCGATTTTCAAACAGCGTGGCGCGATGGCCGCGCAGAACAAGGTCGAAGCGGTAGGCCAGACAATCCAGCGGCACGGCGGCGTGCATGTCCAGCTCGGCGATCAGGGTGCGCACGGCGTCGTCATTATTAATGGTCCTGACGATCGGGCACTGCTTGATCAACGGGTCGCCTTCGAAATACATCTGGGTGATCAGGCGCTGGGCCCAGGCGTCGCCTGAAAGCGAGAAATGAATATGCGCCGGACGCCAGTCGCTGGCCTGGTTGCGCCAGGGGTAGGGGCCGGGCTTGATGGTGCGAAAACAGTAATAACCGTTCTCGTCGGTCAGCACCCGACCGCAGCCGCCGAAGTTCGGGTCAATCGGCGCCAGATACTGATCTTTTTTATGTCGATAGCGGCCGCCGGCATTGGCCTGCCACACTTCCACCAGGGTGTTTTTCATTGGTCGGCCGAAACCATCCCGCACATAGCCGTGCACAATGATCCGCTCGCCAATCGGCAGGCCTTCTTTGGCATAGTTAAGGATAAGGTCATTATCCAGCGGGCCCAGGTCGTCGCGGCTAAACACCGGGCCGGTGATCTCTGACAGCGAGTTCTGCAGGGAGATTAGGGCGTTTTTCGGGGAGCGCAGGACGCTGGTTTTATAGCCCGGGGCGTAAGCGGGCGGGTGACTACTGTAATCGCGATGGATAACCTCGCGCGGGGACCATTTATCGTTCATCGGGTACTCCGTATAGAGGGTAGAGAGGCATGTTGTTGTAATGTCGCCAGAAACAGTGTGTGTAAATATATTGTTAATTTAAAGTGAAATTACCGGGTGTTTTTCATAACCGTCGGTTATGCCCTGCGCCATGCCCATGACCGGAAGCAGGTTATCGCCATCACAGTTTGTAAATTCTTCCCCCCGCCGGGAGGCAGCTTTCCTACACTCCAGGAAGTATTCACTGGAGGTAACACATCATGGCGAACACCATCACGGCTGATGAGATTCGGGAGCAGTTTTCGCAGGCCATGTCGGCCATGTACCAGCAGGAAGTTCCGCAGTACGGGACGCTGCTGGAGCTGGTGGCTGACGTCAACCTGGCGGTACTGGAAAATAATCCGAAGCTGCATGAACAACTGGCCAACGCCGACGAGCTGGCTCGCCTGAACGTTGAGCGCCACGGGGCGATCCGCGTGGGCACAGCGGAGGAACTGGCGACGCTGCGTCGCATGTTTGCCATCATGGGGATGTATCCCGTCAGCTATTATGATCTTTCACAGGCCGGCGTGCCGGTTCATTCCACGGCGTTTCGTCCTGTCGACGATGCCGCGCTGGCGCGCAATCCGTTTCGGGTTTTTACCTCGCTGCTGCGTCTGGAACTGATCGAAAACCGCGCTCTGCGTGAGCGAGCCGAGGCGATCCTCGCCCGGCGCAACATATTCACTCCCCGCTGTCTGGCGCTGATCGCCCGGCATGAGGCCGAAGGGGCGTTCACCCCTGCGGAAGCCCGCGAGTTCGTGCAGCAGGCGCTGGAGACCTTCCGCTGGCACCGGCATGCCACCGTCGATGAGGAGACCTACCACGCGCTGCATCGCGAGCATCGCTTGATTGCCGATGTGGTCTGCTTCCCGGGATGTCATATCAACCACCTCACGCCGCGGACGCTGGATATTGACCGCGCGCAGGCCCTGATGCCGGAGTGCGGCATTGAGCCAAAGGCCCTGATCGAAGGTCCGCCGCGCCGGGAGGTACCGATCCTCCTGCGACAGACCAGCTTCAAGGCGCTTGAGGAGCCAGTAATGTTCGCCGGCGAACACCGCGGCACTCACAGCGCCCGCTTCGGCGAAATTGAGCAGCGCGGCGTGGCGCTGACGCCAAAAGGACGCGCGCTATACGACCGATTGCTGCAGGCAGCAGGGACCGGCAAAGACAATCTCAGCCACCAGCTGCATCTGCAGGAGGTATTCCGCGAATTTCCCGACAGCGAATTTCTGCTGCGTCAGCAGGGGCTGGCCTGGTTTCGCTACCGCCTGACGCCGGCTGGCGAGGCACATCGCCACGCGTTTCGCCCGGGCGACGATCCCCAGCCGTTGATCGAGCGCGGGTGGATAGTGGCCCAGCCTATCGTCTATGAGGATTTTTTACCGGTCAGCGCGGCGGGCATTTTTCAGTCCAATCTGGGTAACGAAACCCAGGCCCGCAGCCACGGGAATGCCAGCCGCGAAGCCTTTGAAGCGGCGCTGGGCTGTCCGGTGCAGGATGAATTTGAACTGTACCAGCAGGCGGAGGAGCGCAGCAAACGACGTTGCGGTCTGCTGTAAAATCAGTAACCTGCTGGCATCAGCCTTACAGGGAGCAGGTTATGCAACATCCGTCGAAACCGTTGGCGAAAACCCGGCAGGGCACGCTGGCCGGGAGCGCAGAGCAGGGGATCCATATCTGGCGCGGTATTCCGTACGCCGCGCCGCCCGTGGGGCCGCTGCGCTGGCGCGCGCCGCAGCCTCCCGCCCGCTGGCCGGGCGTGCGTCAGGCCGACGCCTTTTCCGCCGCCAGCTGGCAGGACATTGACTACTGCCGCGAACTTGGCGGCGGGGATCCCGGTCGCTTCAGCGAAGACTGTCTCTATCTCAACGTCTGGGCCCCCGCCAGCGCAGCGCAGCCGCTGCCGGTGATGGTCTGGCTGCACGGTGGCGGGTTTACCATCGGCGCCGGTAGCCTGCCGCCTTACGATGGCCTGGCGCTTGCCAGCCGCGACGTGGTGGTGGTGACGGTCAACTACCGTCTGGGCCACCTCGGCTTTTTCGCCCACCCGGCGCTGGAAGAAGAGGCGGGCGAGCGGCTGTATAACTTCGCGCTGCTCGACCAGATCGCCGCCCTGCAGTGGGTCCAGGAAAACATTCACGCCTTCGGCGGCGACGCCGCCAACGTCACGCTGTTTGGCGAATCCGCCGGCGCGCGCAGCGTGCTGTCGCTGATGGCCTCGCCGAAAGCGAAAGGGTTGTTCCATAAAGCGATTATTCAGAGCGGGTATACCTTACCCGATCTGCCGCGGGAAAAGGCGCTGGAGAAAGGCCGTCTGCTGGCGGAACATTTCGCCTTACCACAGGCCAGCGCTGAGCAACTGCGGGCAATCCCGGCGGAGGCCTTCTGGTCGCTTTCCGCCCCGCTGAATATCGGGCCAGCGCCCATCGCAGGCGATATCGTGCTCCCGCAGCCGATGCTGGAGACCTTTTTTGCCGGGCGCCAGCATCCGATGCCGGTGATCATCGGCTCCAACAGCGATGAAGCCAGCGTGATGGCGGTGTTTGGCGTCGACATCGCCGGGCAGATCCAGAAACTGCGCCGTGAGCGCCGTCTGGGTCTGGGACTGATCAAACTCCTCTATCCCGGCGTAAAAGGCGATGAAGCGCTGGGGCGGGAAGTCTGTCGGGATATGGCGTTTACCACCCTCGGCTATGTGGTGATGCAGGCCCAGCAGCGCGTGGGCCAGCCATGCTGGCGGTACTGGTTCGATTATGTCGCGGAAGCGGAACATGACGCCTATCCGCACGGCGCCTGGCACGGCAACGAGGTGCCCTACGTGTTTGATAACCTGCGGCTCACCGATCCGGTGCGGCAGTATGCCAGTGAAGCGGATCTGGCCTTCGCCGCTCAGGTCGCTGACTACTGGGTCCAGTTTGCCCGCGTCGCCAGCGGCGAGCAGGTGCTTGCCGGCGCGGTGCGCTGGCCGGCGTGCCTGCGCGGACGGGATCGTTTGCTGCGCATTGGCCTGCATAAGCGTGCCGGGTTTAAAGTGGAGAATCGCTTTATGCGCGCCCGGCTGGCGCTGTTTCGCCGGGTGATGAAGCACCACGTGACCCTCGAATAAAGGGGATGGGGGCGGCTCAGCGGGGCACGCCCCTGCTGCAGGCCGCGGGTGGCTAAGAAACGGCCCGGCGATGAGACAGGGCGCCGGGAGAGTGCTGTCCGCTTTGTTTAAGGCGGGTTTGCGTTAGATATTGCGCTCTCCCTCCGCCGGCGATGAAAAAACAGCCTGTTCTGGTAGACAGGGCTTTTTTACCGTTTTTCTGCTGGCAACAATTGGATTATTAATCGTTTTTGTCTAGAGTGGGCGGAAATTATCACGCAGCGTGATGACGCGTTGCGAATCATTTCACCCGTGCAGAAGGACGCTTTCTCAGGCATGAACCGCAGACGTTTTCTTAAATCTTCCATGGCTGTTGCCGCCGTATGCGGAACGTCAGGAGTCGCTTCCTTATTCAGTCAGGCCGCGTTTGCTGAAGACGCGGGCATTGCCGACGGGCAGACGCGTCGGTTCGATTATGCCGTGCTGCAGGCGATGGCCCACGATCTGGCGCGCCAGCCGTGGGGCGGGGCCCCGCGCGATCTGCCGCCGACGCTGGCCAATCTCACCCCGCAGGCTTATAACAGCATTCAGTATGACGCTAACCACTCGCTATGGAACAACTTTGAAGAACGCAAACTGGATATCCAGTTTTTCCACGTCGGGATGGGGTTCCGTCGCCGCGTGCGCATGTTCTCTTTAGACGCCGGCACCCAGCAGGCGCGCGAGATCCACTTCCGTCCGGAGCTGTTCAAGTACAATGACGCCGGGGTAGATACCCGCCAGCTGGAAGGGCAGTCCGACCTCGGCTTCGCCGGGTTCCGGGTATTTAAAGCACCTGAGCTGGCGCGCCGGGATATCGTGGCGTTTCTCGGCGCCAGCTATTTTCGCGCGGTAGACAGCACCTACCAGTATGGCCTGTCGGCCCGTGGGCTGGCGGTGGATACCTTTACCGATACCCCGGAAGAGTTCCCCGATTTCACCTCTTTCTGGTTCGAAACGGTCAAAGGGGACGCCACGGTCTTTACCGTTTACGCCCTGCTCGACAGCCCGAGCATCACTGGCGCCTACAAGTTCACCATCCACTGCCAGGATACCCAGGTCATTATGGACGTGGAGAACCATCTCTACGCCCGCAAGGATATCAAACAGCTGGGGATCGCGCCGATGACCAGCATGTTCAGCTGCGGCAACAACGAGCGTCGGATGTGCGATACCATCCACCCGCAGATCCACGACTCCGATCGGCTGTCGATGTGGCTGGGCAACGGCGAATGGGTCTGCCGGCCGCTGAACAACCCGCAGAAGCTGCAGTTCAACGCCTTCCAGGACAAGAACCCGCGCGGCTTTGGTCTGCTGCAGCTGGACCGTGATTTTTCCCACTACCAGGACGTGATGGGCTGGTATAACAAGCGTCCCAGCCTGTGGGTTGAGCCGCGTAACCAGTGGGGCAAAGGGGCGGTCAGCCTGATGGAGATCCCGACCACCGGTGAAACGCTGGATAATATCGTCTGCTTCTGGCAGCCGGAAAAGGCAGTGAAGGCGGGCGACGAACTCGACTTCCGCTACCGTCTCTACTGGAGCGCACAGCCGCCGGTCAGCACACCGCTGGCGCGTGTGCTCGCCACCCGCACCGGGATGGGGGGCTTCCCGGAGGGATGGGCGCCGGGCGAACACTACCCGGACAAGTGGGCGCGTCGTTTTGCCATCGACTTTGTTGGCGGCGATCTGAAAGCGGCCGCGCCGCGCGGTATTGAACCGGTGATCACCCTCTCCAGCGGCGAAGCGAAGCAGATTGAAATCCTCTACGTCGAGCCGTTCGATGGCTACCGGATCCTCTTCGACTGGTATCCGACCTCCGACTCGACCGACCCGGTGGAGATGCGTCTGTTCCTGCGCTGTCAGGGAGAAGCCATCAGCGAAACCTGGCTCTATCAGTACTTCCCGCCGGCGCCGGATAAACGTAACTACATTGACGACCGGATCATGAAATAACCCCGTGACAGCTGTGGCCCCAGGCACCCCCTGCGGGCCCGTAGAGAGCCCCATGACCACAGACATTCCAGCAGTACCGGAGTCGATCCCGGTGACCGAGGCGCTGACGCTTATCGCCATTGATGAACACTACGTCAGCGACCTGCACCAGCTGGTGGTGAAAAACCAGCGCTGGCTACAGCAGTCGCTCAGCTGGGCTGGCGAGGTGCGCAGCGAAGAGGAGACCCGCCGCCATGTGCAGGGTAACGTGATGCTGCATCAGCGGGATTACGCCAAAATGTTTTTGCTGTTTCTCGAAAAGCGGCCGATTGGCGTTCTGTCGTTCAACCAGATCGAGCCGCAGAATAAGACGGCCTATATTGGCTACTGGATCGATGAGGATCACCAGGGGCAGGGGTATCTGTCCCGTTCCCTGCAGGCCTTTATCCACCACTATGCCCGCAGCGGGCTGGTGCGCCGGTTTGTGATCAAATGTCGGGTGGCGAATACCCGCAGCAACCAGGTGGCGTTGCGTAACGGGTTTGTTCTGGAAGGCTGTCTCCGACAGGCCGAGTATCTGAACGGCAGCTATGACGATCAGAATATCTACGCCCGCATTATTGACCGCGACGAGGCGCTACAGGGCGCCTAACAGCGGCGTTCGGGTGATCTGCTGTTGGCCGCCGAGGGTCTTCGGGCCGCGCAGGTGAATGGCTTCTCCTTCCCGTGCGGCGATTTGCACCTCGTCCCCAAGAGTGACCTGGTGCTCAACGATCACATCGCCGACGATGACAGCCCGCCCCTGGATCAGCACGTCATCATCAAGCAGAATCGGTCCACCGCGCAGCTGCGCCTCGCCGCCCACCATCGCCCGATGCTTTAGCAGACAGTTGCCTTCAATCACCGCATTCTCCGCGACCTGCGAGCTGTAGCGCACGGTGGGAATGGCGTCCTCACCGCGTCCTGCGATCAGACGGGCATGCCCGTAAATCCGCGCGTTATCGCACACCCAGACGTCGTTCTCCTCGTTTCCCTCGAGCCTGGCATGGTCAAAGACTTCCGCCCGATGTTCGACAAAAGCGTGTTCGACGAAGGCCTCGCCATAGATCTGCGCCTGGTGGAGAATGCGCGACGCGCTGACGGTGGCTCGCTGATAAATCTGCAGCACTTTGTCGCGATCGGCGGTCAGCCCACGGGCGGCAATGACTTGACAGTGGGGCAGAAGACGCGCCTCATCGGCGAGGCGACAGAAGCCGCGCACCAGACTCTGGCTAATCGTGACGTTGTCACCAATCTGCGCGTGATGGCTGACCTGCGAGGCGTGAATGGATGCCCGTCCGCTGATGATAGCCCCATGGCTGACCACGCAGGGGCCATTGAGTCGGGCATCGTCGAGGATGCGCGCCCCGGCGAAGACCACGCTATTGGCATCGTAGATCCAGCACTCTCCCTGCTGGCTGAGGGCGCTTTCTTCATCCACCCAACCGCCTTCGCTGCCCGCTTTGACGTCAGCGAAATCGATAAGCGCCACAATCTGGCGCAGGGTGACGCACTGTTTGCCATCCTCTTCCTGGTAACAATACTGCCGGGTCTGTTCGCTGAGACGGTATTTACGCATTCCCGATCCTCATTACTTATGGTTAACATAAACATAGCAAAGATCGCCGTAGCGCGTGGTATAAGGTTCCTTTAGAATGCAACTTCAAATTTAATTGATAACATCAATAAAATGAGCAAAACGTATAGGTCGCAGCAGGTGCTTAACCTGCCGGCGGGATATTTTGGCATGGTGCTTGGCACCATCGGGATGGGCTTTGCCTGGCGTTACGCCAGCACCCTCTGGCCGGTCAGCCGCAGTATTGGTGATGGGCTGGTGACGCTGGCGATAGCGATATGGGTCCTGCTCAGTATGGCGTTTATCAGCCGGGCGATCCGCTTTCCGGCGAGTGTGCTGCAGGAGATGCGACATCCGGTCAGCAGCAGCTTCGTCAGCCTGTTTCCCGCCACCACGTTGCTGGTATCGATTGGTCTGGCGCCCTGGTGCCGACCGCTGGCCATCGGGCTGTTTGTGCCGGGCGTGGCGCTGCAGCTGGCCTATGCCGCCTGGCAAAGCGGCGGCCTGTGGCGGGGAAACCATCCTCGCGAGGCCACTACGCCGGGGCTGTATCTGCCCACGGTGGCGAATAATTTTATCAGCGCGATGGCCTGCGGCGCGCTGGGGTTTACCGACGCCGGACTGGTGTTCCTTGGCGCCGGGGTCTTCTCCTGGCTGAGCCTCGAGCCGGCTATCCTCCATCGTCTGCGCAGCGCAGGCGAACTGCCGACCGCGCTGCGCACGTCGCTGGGGATCCAGCTGGCGCCTGCGCTGGTGGCCTGCAGCGCCTGGCTCAGCGTTAACGGCGGTGAGGCCGATACCTTCGCTAAGCTGCTGTTCGGCTACGGTCTGTTACAGCTGCTGTTTATGCTGCGTCTGATGCCCTGGTATCTTCGCCAGCCGTTCAATGCTTCTTTCTGGAGCTTCTCGTTCGGTATCTCCGCCCTGGCCACCACCGGCCTGCATCTGGGCCAGGCGAAGGCGGACGGCTTTTTTCATCATCTGGCGCTGCCGCTCTTTATTTTTAGCAATCTGGTCATCGGCCTGCTGCTGCTGCGCACAGGGCTGCTGTTGGTCAGCGGGAAACTGTTGCTACAGGTCGACCGGGAAACACTCCTGAATAAGAAGGAAGGATCATGACAACGCGAGACGCGGATTATTTTAGTGAAAAATATGGCCTGACCCGCACCCACTCTGAGGTGCTGCATGCCGCGACGATTGTGCCGCCGGGAAGGGCGCTGGATCTCGGCTGCGGCAACGGACGTAACAGTCTTTATCTGGCGGCGAATGGCTTCACGGTGACGGCGTGGGATAAAAATGCCATGAGCATCAACAATCTGGAGACTATTCGCGCCGCCGAAGGGCTGGATAATCTGCAGACCGCGGTGAAAGACCTCAACAGCCTGGCCTTTGACGGCGAGTATGATCTGATCCTCTCCACCGTAGTGATGATGTTCCTCGAGCCTGACACCATCCCTGGACTCATCGGCAATATGCAGCGCTGCACCGCCGCCGGGGGCTATAACCTGATTGTCGCGGCGATGGACACCGAGGACTATCCCTGCACCGTCGGCTTCCCGTTTGCTTTTAAACCCGATGAACTTCGGGAGTACTACCGGGATTGGGAATTACTGAAATATAATGAGGACGTCGGTGAGCTGCATCGGACCGACGCCAGCGGCAACCGGATCAAATTGCGCTTCGCCACGCTGCTGGCGCGCAAGCCCGCATAATCCTCAGCGGCGCGTGTAATTACTGAGATTGACCGCGCCGCCTCTCACGAATACACCTCGGATCAAGAAGCGCGAAAATCCTCGCTGAAAAGAAAGGTTAAAGCCGACCTGTTAACGTTTTAAGTAATTATTTAATAACGTAATGTTGATCCCATCAATATTTGTATATCTTCCTTGACGAAGCCCTCATTTTGTCACAAAACTAGTGGGTCTTATCTGCTATAACGTCTGCCGAAAAAACTGCATTTACAGGGATCTCTTTATGCGTACTCGCGTGTTATTTAAAGTCGCCGCTCTGGCGGGGATGTTAGCGTTGACGGGTTGTGCGTCCAAACTGGCGCAACCGAATCAGTATTCGGGCTTTTTAAAAGACTATTCCAACCTGAAAGAAGCCACCACTGCCTCCGGTAAGTGGGAGCTGCGTTGGATCGATCCAAACTACAATCCGGCCAACTACGATAATGTCGTCTACCATCCGGTAACGTACTATCCAGTACCGAAGCCGACGACCCAGGTGGGTGAAAAGGCGCTGCAGGATATTTTGAATTACACCAACAAACAGCTCAAACAGGCCATTTCCGAGCGTAAACCGCTGGCAACCACCGCCGGCAAGCGTAGCCTTATTTTCCGCGGGGCGATTACCGGAGTGGACTCCAGCAAAGAAATGCTGCAGTTCTATGAAGTGGTTCCGGTAGCGATGATTGTTGCCGGTACTCAAGCCGCCACCGGCCATCGTACGATGGACACCGACCTCTATTTTGAAGCCGAACTGATTGACGCCAGCACCAACAAGCCGGTGATCAAAGTGGTTCGTAAAGGTGAGGGCAAAACCCTGGCCAATGAAAACACGCCGCTGACTATCGAAACCATGAAGCAGGTGATCGATGATATGGCGGTAGACGCCGTCAAATTCGACCCTTCTCAGCGGTAATCTCGTCAGCGCCGTCTGCCGACGGCGCTGATTTATCTTCCGCCGTTTCAGGCCAGCTTTCGGCGCAGCAGCAGCTGTTCCGGTTTGGCAAACATCACCAGATTACCCAACAGGATCAGCGCCAGTCCGATAACGGCGTTGCTGTGCCATACATACCCTTCATAGACGGTGGAGATGGACAGGGCGACCAGCGGAAACAGCAGCGTACTGTAGGCGGCTTTGCTGGCGCCGATGCGCCCTACAAGGGTGAAATAGGCGCCGAAGGCGACAACTGAGCCGAACAGCGCCAGGTAAAGCAGGGCGCCAAGATAGCTGACGGTCCACTCCGGCATGAAATTATCCCCGCGGAGCACAGCGATAGCCCCCATCACCAGCGTGCCGTACAGCATCGCCCAGCTGTTGGTGGTCAGCGTCTCCAGCCCCCGCCGCTGGTGACGAATACTGAACATATTGCCCAGCGAAAAGCCATAGGTGCCCAGCGCGCTCAGACCGATCCCCCACAGTAGCGTAGCGTTTAGCCCGTTGGCCAGCAGGTCATCCCAGAACAGGGTGACGATACCGGCCATACCGAGCGCGGCGGCAGCCCAGAAGCGTCCCGGCGGCTGCTGGCGGAAGAAAAGAAAGCTGTTGATGGCGTTAAACAGTACCGCCATGGAAAAGATCACCGACTCCAGACCGGTGTTGATCCAGGCGGCGGCGGTATAAAAGCACCAGAAATTGAAGCAGAAGACGCAGCAGCCCTGCAGCAGGCAGCAGAAATGGTCCTTCGCGCCCAGCGGCCGCAGACGTCGTGTGACGAGCAGAATCGTCAGCATTGTGACGCTGGCCACGGCGAAACGCCAGAATATCGATACCGGCGCCGCCACCGGCCCCTGCTGTAAAAAAATAGCAATCCACGTCGTCCCCCAGATAACGACAACGAGTGCATAAAGTAATGCGTTCACCCTGGTTCTCCTCTGCTTGTTGAACGGAGGAGTATGCCGCCTGCCGCAACCTGCGGCTTTCATCCGCTTGTTGTCGGCTTGCAAATTCTTGCGCTTATTTGTCTTTTGCCGGCGGTGAGGACTGGAAACCGCATCGCAGTCTCCCTAGACTAGAGTTTTCTTGACAGAACAGATGTGTGAAGGCGATGGGTTACGGGACGTTTGAAACATTACGGCGACAGAATGCGGTGCTGAAGGGCACCGTGGAGCTGAATTCCGGTATTCAACTGGCCGCGTGGTATAACAACTGCGATACCGTGACGGTGCGCAGCGATCATCATACCTTAAGCCTGTACATCGCCGATGGTTATGAAAGCTATCAAAAGACGCCGCACGGCTGGAAGAATGGCGGCGGCCCGGATCGCTTTTGCCTGATGCCGAAAGGCGATGAAAGCGTCTGGGATATCCGCGGCGATCTGTCGTTTGTCCATCTCTATTGTACCGATGCGCATCTGCGCCGCGTTGGGGAGGAAGTGTGGGATCGCAGCCCGGCTAACTTCACCCTGCAGGAAAAAACCTTCGCCAGCGATGACAAAATCACCAGCGTGTATCGTCAGTTTTTGCTGGCTAATGACTGGCGACAGCCGGCGAACCAGCTGACACTTAGCGCCGCCAGCAGTTTGTTGCTCACCCATCTGATCCAGCACTATTCCACAGTGCAGTGGCGCTTGCCCTCGGTCACAGGAGGACTGGCGCCAGGGGTGAAGCGTCACGTGCTGGCCTGGATTGACGCTCATCTCGATCAGCCGTTGACCCTGGCCGACCTGGCGCAGCAGGCGGGACTGAGTGAATTTCATTTTGCCCGTATGTTCCGCCAGTCGCTGAATATGGCTCCGCATCAATATGTGATGCAGCAGCGAATGGCGAAGGCGCAAAACCTGATCTGCCACAGCGCGCTGCCGCTCACCGAGATCGCTCTGGCATGCGGTTTCAGCTCCGCCAGCCATTTCAGCCATCGGGTCAAAGCCGCCACCGGCCTGACGCCCTCCCAGCTACGGGCGGCGCAGCGCGGATAACACGCCGTAGCTCACTCCGCCGAGCATCACGCCCCAGAACGCCGAACCAATTCCCGCCAGCGTCACCCCGCTGGCGGTGATCAGAAAGGTCAGCACCGCCGCGTCGCGCTCACTGGCCTGGTGTACCGCCTGAAACAGGCTACCGCCGATGGTGCCGAGCAGCGCCAGGCCGGCCAGCATCTGGATCCACGCTGTCGGCAGGGCCGACATCAGCGCAGTGATCGATCCCCCGAACAGACCGGCCAGCAGATAAAAACCGCCGGCAGCCATGGCCGCCAGCCAGCGCTGCTGAGGATCCGGGTGCGCTTCCGGGCTCTGGCAGATGGCGGCAGTGATCGCCGCAATACAGATGGAGTAGACCCCAAACGGCGCCAGCAGCAGCGCCAGCCCCCCGCAGACAACGATCAGCGCGGAGACCGGTACGACATAGCCTGCTGCCTGCAGGGTAGCGAACCCGGGCGCGTTCTGTGAAGCCATGGTGACGAGGAAGAACGGCAGGCCGACGCTGAGAAGCAGCGCCGGGGTAAACTGCGGGGCGATCCATTCCGGTGCGACAAACGCCAGCGGCACAGCGGCGCTGGCTACTTCCCCGGAGACCGCGGCTATCAGCGCCCCCGCAGCCAGCGCGGCCACCACGGCGAAGCGGGGCCACAGCGCCTTACACAGAAGCCAGGCGGCGAGCATGCCGCCGCACAGCAGCAGATGATCCTGTAAGCCGGCGAAGGCTTGCAAACCGAAACGCAGCAGAATGCCGGCCAGCATTGCGGCGGCCAGCGAATGGGGAATGATTTTCATCAGCCAGGCAAACAGGCCTGTGACGCCGCAGAGGACGATCAGCGCATTGGCGAAGATAAATACCCCCACCGCCTCGGGTAGGGTCACCCCCTGCAGGCCGCTGACCAGCAGGGCGGCGCCCGGCGTTGACCAGGCGGTGAGCACCGGCACTTTTCGCCAGCCGCTCAACGCGAGGGTGCTGACGCCCATGGCGAGGCCCAGGGCCGTCATCCAGCCGGCGATCTGCCCGGGCGTGGCGCCGGCGGCCGCGGCGGCCTGCCAGATGATGGCGGCAGAACTGGCGTAGCCCACCAGCACGGCGACGAAGCCGGCGAACAGGGTGGGAAGCGGAACGGTAAACGAGCGCATAGTTTTCTCTTGTGCGTTATAACGTCCGTTTACTCTATCATTGTACGTTATAGCGCACAAGCTATCCGCGGCGTGAGGGTAGCGCCACCGAGGCGCTCGTCGCAAACGGCCCGCGATGCCGCTAATCGCCCTGTAGAATGAGGCAAATGGGGGTATACTCTGGGCTGAAAAATCAGGAGGTAGGATGAATATTGCGCAACATCTGGCGGCCACCCTCAAACATCTGCGTCAGCAGCGCGGCTGGAGCCTGTCGCGTCTGGCGGAAGAGACCGGGGTGTCGAAAGCCATGCTCGGGCAGATAGAGCGGAATGAATCGAGTCCGACGGTAGCGACGCTGTGGAAGATTGCCACCGGGCTGAACGTGCCGTTTTCGGCATTTATCGTTCCGGATGACAGCGTGGCGCCCTCCGCGTTTGACCCGCAGCAGCAGGCGATGGTGGTAACCCCGGTCTTTCCGTGGGACCCGGAGCTGCGCTTTGATCATTTCTCGATAACCCTCGCTCCCGGGGCGTTGAGTGAATCGACGCCGCATGAACAAGGGGTGATTGAGCATGTGGTGGTGATTAGCGGTACTCTGGAGCTCTGCTTACAGGGGGAATGGCACTCGCTGCAGGCGGGTGAGGGTCGGCGCTTTGCCGGCGATGCGGCGCATGCCTATCGGAACAGCGGCGTCCTGGCGGCTCATTTCCATTCGCTTATCCATTATCCAAAAGAAAAAACCGCGGGCGAACCCGCGGCCAGACAAGATGACTGATGATAACCACTCACAACGTGACGAGGAAAATCCGGAATACGTAATGACAGTACTCTGTACGGTGATTTGAAGGAAATATCTTTTCCTTCAATACTTTGCTGAAAACTGAAAATTCGTCGTCCCATGACGGCGGAAAAGGTTTTCGTCTGCGCCCGGTTCTGACTACAATAGCCGCCATTTCGACCCCCTTATACTGGATAACAACACGCGTATGCGCCTGCACAATCATCGTCTTGAACTTCTTAGTCCTGCCCGCGACGCCGGTATCGCTCGCGAAGCGATCCTTCACGGCGCTGACGCCGTTTATATCGGTGGACCTGGCTTTGGCGCCCGCCACAACGCCAGCAACAGCCTGAGTGACATCGCCGGGCTGGTGCCTTTCGCCCATCGCTTTGGCGCCAAGGTCTTTGTGACGCTGAACACCATTCTGCATGACGATGAGCTGGAGCCGGCGCAGCGGCTGATCACGGATCTCTATGACGCGGGCGTCGATGCGCTGATTGTTCAGGATATGGGGATCATGGAGCTGGATCTGCCGCCAATCGAGCTGCACGCCAGCACCCAGTGCGATATCCGTAGCGTGGAGAAAGCAAAGTTTCTCTCAGACGCCGGCTTCAGCCAGATCGTGCTGGCGCGCGAGCTGAACCTCAGTCAAATCAAAGCCATCTACGATAATACTGACGCCACCATTGAATTCTTTATCCATGGCGCACTGTGCGTGGCCTATTCCGGCCAGTGCTACATTTCCCACGCCCAGACCGGACGCAGCGCCAACCGCGGCGACTGCTCGCAGGCCTGTCGCCTGCCGTATACCCTGAAGGACGATCAGGGGCGCGTGGTGGCCTATGAAAAGCATCTCCTGTCGATGAAAGACAACGACCAGACCGCCAACCTGGCGGCGCTGATCGACGCCGGGGTACGCTCCTTCAAAATTGAAGGCCGTTACAAAGACATGAGCTACGTGAAAAACATCACCGCTCACTACCGCCAGATGCTGGACGCCATAATCGAAGACCGCGGCGACCTCGCGCGCGCTTCAGCCGGCCGCACTGAGCATTTCTTTATCCCGTCCACCGATAAAACCTTCCACCGCGGCAGCACCGACTACTTCGTTAATGCCCGTAAAGGCGATATCGGCGCCTTTGATTCGCCAAAATTTATCGGACTGCCGGTGGGCGAAGTGCTGAAGGTGGGTAAAGACCATCTCGACGTCGAGGTTAGCGAACCGTTAACCAACGGCGACGGCCTTAACGTGATGATTAAGCGCGAAGTGGTGGGTTTCCGCGCCAATACCGTGGAAAAAACTGGCGAAAATCGCTATCGAGTGTGGCCGAACGAGATGCCTGCGGATCTGCATAAAGTGCGTCCGCATCAGGCGCTTAACCGCAACCTCGACCACAACTGGCAGCAGGCGCTGCTGAAGACCTCCAGCGAACGCCGCATCGCCGTAGACGTCACCCTAAGCGGCTGGCAGGAGCAGCTGGTTCTCACCATGACCTGTGAAGATGGCGTCAGCGTGACCCATACCCTTGACGGGGTGTTTGCCGAAGCTAACCAGGCAGAGAAAGCGCTAACCAACCTGCGTGACGGTGTCACAAAACTGGGGCAAACCATTTATTATGCGCGCGATGTGCAGGTCAATCTGCCGCCGCTGTTTGTTCCCAACAGCCTGCTCAACCAGCTGCGTCGTGAAACCGCCGAAATGCTGGATGACGCGCGTCTCAACGCCTGGCAGCGCGGTACCCGCAAGCCGGTCTCCGTGCCGCCCCCGGTTTACCCGGAGACCCATCTCTCCTTCCTCGCCAACGTCTATAACCATAAGGCGCGGGCGTTCTACCAGCGCTATGGCGTGCAGCTGATTGATGCCGCCTATGAAGCGCACGAAGAGAAGGGCGATGTGCCGGTGATGATCACCAAACACTGCCTGCGCTTTGCCTTCAATCTCTGTCCGAAACAGGCGAAAGGCTCCATCAAGAGCTGGAAAGCCACGCCGATGCAGCTGATCCATGGCGATGAAGTGTTGACCCTGAAGTTTGACTGCCGTCCGTGCGAAATGCACGTGGTCGGCAAGATCAAAAACCATATCCTCAAAATGCCGCATCCGGGGAGCATCGTGGCCTCCGTTAGCCCTGACGAGCTGATGAAGACCCTGCCGAAGCGCAAAGGGGCCTGATCGGCGGCGACGCTACTGGCTGTGTGATGCCCGCGGTTTGCGGGCGTCCTGCCAGCGGTGATGCTCGCGCAGGTCGGCGGCGTTCTCTTCGCACCGGCTGCGAAGCTCATCGCTATCCGCCTCATGCAGCAGCTGCTGTTCGAGACCCTGTACCGGAAAGTAATCGTGCCCCTGACGGTGGGCCAGCAGATGCCCGGAAAATAGCGCGCACAACAACAGCAGGGCACTCGTGCTTCTTCTCAACATACCTTTTCTCTGCGAATCAATGGCGTGGGCTTACTATGCCAGGGGCTGTGCAGGTTTTTTTCCCGGTTTATCAAAGAAGGGCAAGGGTTTGTCAATGTCTGCTGAAAGAGGGTGAAAAAAGCCTGGCGTAGAAGGCCAGGCCTGAGGGATTACGCTTTTGGCGGCAGTGGTTTCCCGCTGTGCTCGCCGCCTTTTGGCGGCTGCTTACCACCATGCTGCGGTTGTTTGCCGTCTCGTTGCGGCTGCTTGCCATCATGCTGCGGCTGCTTGCCGTTGTGTTGCACTTGCTTACCGTCGTGTTGGCCCTTTTTCGCCGGCAATTTACCCTGATGGTGCGCGCCTTTTTCTGGCGGCGGCGGCGGGTTGTCGGCAGCGAAAGCCCATGACGATAGTCCCAGCGTCAACGCGGCGGAGAGTAAAGCTAACTTCTTCATAGCAATATCCTTTAATCTGATGTGTCCGCGTATTTCAGCAGGTAAAAGTGAAGACAAGATGGAGAAGTCCAGATCCGGAATACTCTGCATCCCGGTTCAAACTTTAAGACCTGCGGCGGTCATCAGCAGGCGAAATAGCAGGCTGATGGCGGTCAGCATCAGCACGCTGCCTCCCCACAGCGCGATCAGCCACAGCAGACGTTTGGACCAGACGGTTTTCATCAATGATACCCCTCCCCGGGCTGGACTTTGCCGCGGAACACGTAATAGCTCCAGCAGGTATAGCCAAGAATAACCGGAATAATCAGCAGCGCGCCCACCAGCATAAAGCCCTGGCTTTGCGGCGGGGCGGCGGCCTGCCACAGGGTGATCGACGGCGGAATAATATGCGGCCAGATGCTGATCCCCAGGCCGCTAAAGCCGAGAAACACCAGGCCCAGCGTCAGGGTGAAAGGCGAGACATGGC
Organism: Klebsiella sp. 7-CIP_Kleb.; assembly: GCF_050378655.1. NCBI lineage: Bacteria > Pseudomonadati > Pseudomonadota > Gammaproteobacteria > Enterobacterales > Enterobacteriaceae > Klebsiella > Klebsiella sp. 7-CIP_Kleb. Next base: position 526,320 of record NZ_JBNRLJ010000001.1, on the reverse strand, counting down.
GGTCATGCAGAGGTAGCGTGCGCCATAGCCAGGCGCTAATCAGGAGCACCAGCAGCGGCACCGGCAGCAGGAAATAGAGATTCGGCAGGCTGAACCAGCGGGCGGCGATCGCCGGGTGCGCCAGCGGCGTCCACAGGCTGATGACGGCAAATACCCCCAGCAGCGCGACCAGCATCTGCCGCGACGTGCTGCGCATCCGCTGCTGCAGCGCGCCTTCGCTCTTCATCACCAGCCAGGTGGCGCCGAGCAGCGCATAGGCCACGCACAGCCCGAGTCCGCAAAACAGGCTGAACGGGGTCAGCCAGTCAAACATGCCACCGCTGAAGGCGCGACCGCTGACGGTAAAACCGTCGATCACCGCTCCGACCACCACGCCCTGGCTGAAGGTCGCCAGCAGGGAACCGCCAAAGAAGGCGCGGTCCCAGAATGGCCGGTGCGACGGCGTGGCCTGGAAACGAAATTCAAAGGCCACGCCGCGAAAGATCAGGCCGATCAGCATCAGGGTCAGGGGGATCGACAGGGCGTCGATTATCACCGCGTAGGCGAGGGGAAAGGCGCCAAACAGACCGGCGCCGCCCAGCACCAGCCAGGTCTCATTGCCATCCCAAACCGGGGCGACGCTGTTCACCATCACGTCGCGCTCTGTGCTGCCCTGGACCGTGCCGAACAGTATGCCAATGCCCAGATCAAAGCCGTCCATGACGATGTACATCAGCGTGGCAAAGACGATAATCACGAACCAGATCACCGATAATTCGATACCCATTAGCGGGACTCCTTCTGCAGATGACCTTCAGTAGCGGCGGACAGCGGGCGGGCTGGCGTACCGGTTGTCGCGGGTTGCACCGCCTGCGGCCCCTTGCGGATCAGGCGCAGCATATAGCTGTAGCCAACGCCGAAGACGGCGCTATAAACCACAATAAAGGTCAACAAACTGACCGACATATGCAGATCGCCGTGGGCGGAAACGGCCTCGGCGGTGCGCTGAACGCCATACACTACCCATGGCTGGCGGCCCACTTCGGTGGTCACCCAGCCGGCGAGAATGGCAATCAGTCCTGAGGGGCCCATCCACAGGGCGAAGCGCAGAAACGGCCGCGAGTGGTACAGCCGGTCGCCACGGCGCAGCCACAGGGCCAGCGCCCCGAGCAGCAGCATCAGCATACCCAGACCGGCCATCAGGCGAAATGACCAGAACACCACGGTGGAGTTTGGGCGATCCTCTGGGGCGAACTCCTTCAGCGCCGGCACCTGTTTATCCAGGCTATGGGTGAGGATCAGACTGCCCAGCGCCGGGATCTCAAGCCCGTAGCGGGTGCGCTCCTGCTCCATATCTGGCCAGCCAAACAGCAATAATGGCGTCGGCTCGCCGGGCGGGTTTTCCCAGTGGCCCTCAATGGCGGCGATTTTTGCCGGCTGGTGTTTCAGGGTGTTCAGGCCATGCATATCGCCGATCAGCGCCTGGACCGGCGCGACCAGCAGCGTCATCCATAGCGCCATGGAGAACATCTTGCGGATCGCTGGCGACTGATTGCCGCGCAGCAGATGCCAGGCCGCCGAGGCGCCGACGAACAGCGCGCTGCTGAGAAATGCCGCCACCGTCATGTGCAGTAAGCGGTAGGGGAACGACGGGTTAAAAATCACCGCCAGCCAGTCGACGGGCACTACCTGGCCATCGACGATTTCAAATCCCTGGGGAGTCTGCATCCAGCTGTTGGAGGCGAGGATCCAGAAGGTTGAGATGATGGTCCCCAGGGCTACCATGCAGGTGGCGAAAAAGTGCAGCCCCGGCCCCACGCGGTTCCAGCCGAAGAGCATGACCCCGAGAAAACCGGCTTCCAGAAAGAACGCCGTCAGGACTTCATAGGTCAGCAGGGGGCCGGTGATGCTGCCCGCGAACTGCGAAAAACCGCTCCAGTTAGTGCCGAACTGATAGGCCATCACCAGCCCGGATACCACTCCCATACCGAAGTTGACGGCGAAGATCTTCGACCAGAAATGGTACAGCGAGCGCCAGGTGGGATTTTTGCTTTTCAGCCACAGGCCTTCGAGAACCGCCAGGTAGCTCGCCAGGCCAATGGTGATGGCGGGAAAGATAATATGAAACGAGACCGTAAAGGCGAATTGAATTCGCGCCAGATGGAATGCATCAAGACCGAACATGCAGGACTCCACAACAAAATTGATTCAGCGCAATTTTAGGCAGGGCGGTGGCAAGGGGGCAGAGGCAGTCGGGCCATTTTTTAGCATAACAGTTAGCGGCTGTTATGATCTTTTTGCCGGTCTCCGGGGACCGCCAACATGGAGATCCCCCGGGTGAACAGCGTCATTTTTAACGCTGAAAGCAAAGCCAGATTGTTGGCCAGGAAAATATTAATAATCTATTTCACTGTATTATCGTAGTCTTACGGATCAGCTTAGACCTATAGCTGCCCGGGAAAGCGCGGTCGTTTAATTTTTGTGAGCAATATCCTCTGATTACGACAGATATAGCATTTTATTATCTGTTCTTTATTAATGAATTTAACGTCTGCACACGTTTGCTAGTATGAGAATCAGTAAAAAGGATGAGTCAGTTAATTATGAATTAAATAATTTTAAATTGTCGTATTTAGCCGTGCTTTGTATTTTATTCTCAGGATATCAATAAAAGGGAATGGTCATGTCAGAAAAAGGATTACATAGCTTATGTATTACCATCGGTATCATGTTCATTTTTTGGTTATGCATCATATCGTTTTTTTGGACAATTTTCTCGTGAACCTTTCCTGCGGGCGTTCTGTGTGACCGGGTTGCGCTGTTTTACATAACAGTTTCTTAAAACTGTTAATTTATAACAACTGATATATGATAAAAGGAGTTTGCAGCAAGGAAAGGGTGACAATGAAAAAGTATCAACAGCTGGCGCAGCAGCTGACCGACCAGATCGCGCTGGGCGTCTGGTTACCGGGCGATCGGCTCCCCTCGCTGCGCGAGCAGGTGATCAGCAGCGGCATGAGCTTTATGACCGTCAGCCATGCCTATCAGCTACTGGAAAGCCAGGGGCGCATCGTCGCCCGACCACAGTCAGGGTATTACGTTGCCCCCCAGCCGGTGAAGCTTCGTCAGCCGGCGCCGCCTGCCCAGGTGACCCGCGATGAAGCGGTTGATATCAATACCTACATCTTTGAGGTGCTTCAGGCCAGCCGCCAGGCGTCAATGCTGCCCTTTGCCTCGGCCTTCCCGGATCCGCGCCTCTTTCCGCTCCAGCAGCTTAACCGTTCGCTGGCGCAGGTGAGTAAAACTGCCACCGCCATGAGCGTGATTGAGAACCTGCCGCCGGGCAACGCGGAGCTACGGCACGCCATTGCCCGGCGCTATGCTCTGCAGGGGATGAACGTCTCGCCCGACGAGATCGTCATTACCGCCGGAGCGCTGGAGGCGTTAAACCTTAGCCTGCAGGCGGTGACCGAGCCGGGGGACTGGGTGGTGGTGGAAAATCCCTGTTTTTACGGGGCCCTGCAGGCGCTGGAGCGGCTGCGCCTGAAGGCGCTGTCGGTGGCCACCGACGTCAAGGAGGGCATTGACCTGACGGCGCTGGAGGCGGCCCTGCAAAACTATTCGGTCAAGGCCTGCTGGCTGATGACCAACGGTCAGAACCCGCTCGGCTTCACCCTCCGCGCCGAAAAAAAAGCGGCGCTGGTGGCATTGTTGGCGCGCTATAACGTGATGCTGATTGAAGATGATGTTTACAGTGAGCTCTATTTTGGCCGCGAGAAGCCGTTGCCGGCGAAGTTCTGGGATCAACAGGATATGACGCTGCACTGCAGTTCGTTTTCAAAATGTCTGGTGCCCGGCTTTCGTATCGGCTGGGTGGCGGCAGGGAAACAGGCGCGGCGGATCCAGCAGTTGCAGCTGATGAGTACGCTCTCCACCAGCTCGCCGATGCAATTAGCCCTGGTGGATTACCTGTCGACCAAACGCTACGACGCCCATCTGCGCCGTCTCCGTCGCCAGCTGGCGGAACGTAAACAGCAGGCCTGGCAGGCGCTGCTGCGCCATCTGCCGCCGGAGGTCACTATTCATCACAGCGACAGCGGCTATTTTCTGTGGATCGAACTACCGGAAGGGGCGGATGCCAGCGTGCTGAGCGCCCGGGCGCTGGCGTCGCACATCAGCATCGCTCCGGGAAAAATGTTTTCCACCTCTGCCAGCTGGACCTCGTTTTTCCGTTTCAATACCGCCTGGGGCTGGGGAGAACGCGAAGAGCAGGGGGTGAAGCGGCTGGGTGAACTAATTCGTGAGCAGCTTTCCTGATCGCTTTGGCTATTTTTCGCCGCGATAACCAATCGCTATAAATAAACGAAGAGTTTTTTTTATCGAGGCCGGTCATTATTTTACCGGCGCTCACCATAGGAAATATGCATACCCCTCCTTTTTCTCTAACTCGTTGTCTATAATCCATAAAGTCATTCTTGTGTTGGCGATTTTTGCGTAATGCGTCCCGGGTCACAACCTGAATAAATTCCCCCGAGGGCGTTAATCCGCTGACTACCCTTATTTCAGGAGATATTTTTACGGCACGGCCGCCGCTAATTCCCTTGTGACAGGAGTAACACCTGATGAGCAAAAAATTGGCCCGTTGCAGCCTTTATGTGCTGGGGATGGCCTGCCTGACCGTACAGGCGGCTGAGCCACTCACCTCGCTGGATAAACCGGAAGGGCGCCTGGATATTATCGCCTGGCCGGGGTATATCGAACGCGGTCAGACCGACAAGCAGTACGACTGGGTCAGCCAGTTTGAAAAGGAGACCGGCTGTCAGGTCAATGTGAAAACCGCCGCCACCTCCGACGAAATGGTCAGCCTGATGGCTAAGGGGGGCTACGATCTGGTGACCGCCTCGGGCGATGCTTCGCTGCGTCTGATCATGGGCAAACGCGTTCAGCCGATTAACACAGCGCTGATTGCCGGGTGGCGCACTCTTGACCCGCGCATTGCGCAAGGGGCATGGTTTAACGTCGGGGGCAAAGTCTACGGCACGCCGTATCAGTGGGGACCGAACCTGCTGATGTACAACACCCGCGTATTCCCGACGCCGCCGGACAGCTGGAGCGTGGTCTTCGTGAAGCAGGATCTTCCGGATGGCAAAACCAATCAGGGGCGAGTGCAGGCCTATGATGGCCCGATCTATATCGCCGACGCCGCGCTGTTTGTCAAAGCCACCCAACCACAGCTCGGGATCGACGACCCCTATCAGCTGACCGAAACCCAGTACAACGCGGTGCTGAAAGTGCTGCGTGACCAGCAACCGCTGATTCACCGCTACTGGCATGACGCCACCGTGCAGATGAACGACTTCAAAAACGAAGGGGTGGCCGCCTCCAGCTCGTGGCCCTATCAGGCCAACGGCCTGAAGGCGGAAGGCCAGCCTGTCGCCACCGTATTTCCGAAGGAGGGGGTGACCGGCTGGGCGGATACCACCATGCTGCACAGCGAGGCGAAGCACCCGGTCTGCGCCTATAAATGGATGAACTGGTCGCTCACGCCGAAGGTGCAGGGCGATGTGGCGGCCTGGTTCGGCTCGTTGCCGGTGGTGCCTGAGGGCTGTAAAGCCAGCGCGCTGCTCGGAGAGAAAGGCTGTGAGACCAACGGCTATGACCAGTTTACCCGCATCCACTTCTGGAAAACGCCGATTGCCGAGGGGGGGAAATACGTTCCCTACAGCCGCTGGACGCAGGACTACATTGCGATAATGGGCGGCCGCTAAGGATCGGAGGCAAACAATGACGTATGCGGTCGAGTTTCAGAATGTATCGCGCCTGTATGGCGATGTGCGGGCGGTGGACGGGGTCAGCATTGGCATCCGTGACGGCGAGTTTTTCTCGATGCTGGGTCCTTCGGGCTCGGGGAAAACCACCTGCCTGCGGCTGATTGCCGGTTTTGAGCAGCTCTCCGGCGGCACCATCCGGATCTTCGGTCAACCGGCCAGCGAGCTGCCGCCCTGGCAGCGGGACGTCAATACCGTGTTCCAGGACTATGCGCTGTTTCCCCATATGTCGATCCTCGACAATGTTGCTTACGGCCTGATGGTCAAAGGCGTGGCGAAGAAAGCGCGCCATGCCCGCGCCGAGGAAGCGCTGGAGAAAGTGGCCCTCGGTTTTGCGCAGCATCGCAAGCCCTCCCAGCTCTCCGGCGGTCAGCGGCAGCGGGTCGCCATCGCCCGGGCGCTGGTGAACCAGCCGCGGGTGCTGCTGCTCGACGAGCCGCTGGGCGCTCTGGATTTGAAGCTGCGCGAGCAGATGCAGGTGGAGCTGAAAAAGCTACAGCAGTCGTTGGGGATCACCTTCATCTTCGTTACCCACGACCAGAGCGAAGCGCTGTCGATGTCCGATCGCGTGGCGGTGTTTAACAACGGGCGCATTGAGCAGGTGGACGCCCCGCAGGATCTTTATCTGCATCCGAAGACCGCCTTTGTCGCCGGTTTTGTCGGTACCGCCAACGTCTTTGAGGCCGAGGCGGCCCGGCGGTTATGCGGCCTGGCGGGCTGCTGGTCGCTGCGCCCGGAGCATGTTCGCCTGCAGGGCGGCGGGGAGGTGCAGGTGCAGGGCGTGGTTCAGGCGGTACAGTATCAGGGGGCGGCGACGCGGATCGAGCTCCGGCTGGCGGATGGCGACAAGCTGCTGGTTAGCCAGGCCAATATCGACGGCGCGGCGGCGGCGAGCGTTCCTCGAACCGGGCAAACGGTGCAGGCGTCATGGTCGCGTGCGGCGATGACCCCGCTGGAAAGCGGAGGCTGAGATGACCATGGCGATTGTTCCTGCGCAGGCCGGACGCGTATCGGGGATCTTCTGGCGCCGGCCGGCGCTGGGCCTGTTTTTGCTGCTGCTTGGGCCGTTGATGTGGTTTGGCATCGTCTATCTGGGCTCGCTGCTGACCCTGCTGTGGCAGAGTATCTACACTTTTGACGACTTCACCATGTCGGTGACCAGCGACTTTACGCTGGCCAACCTGCAGGCATTGTTCAACCCCGCCAACTACGACATTATCGTCCGCACCCTGGTGATGGCGCTGTGCGTGACCTTGGCCAGCGCCCTGCTGGCGCTGCCGATGGCCTGGTATATGGCGCGCTACACCAGCGGCAAAATGAAGGCCTTCTTTTATATCGCGGTCATGCTGCCGATGTGGGCCAGCTATATCGTCAAGGCCTACGCGTGGGTGCTGCTGCTGGCCAAAGATGGCGTAGCGCAGTGGTTCCTCGGCCATCTCGGGCTGGAAGGGGCGCTGAACGCTCTGTTGACCGTCCCGGCGGTGGGCGGCAACACCTTATCCACTTCCGGCCTCGGACGCTTTCTGGTCTTCGTCTATATCTGGCTGCCTTTTATGATCCTGCCGGTGCAGGCGGCGCTGGAGCGTATTCCGGGCTCTCTGCTCCAGGCCTCGGCCGATCTTGGCGCTGCCCCACGGCAGACCTTTCGCTACGTGGTCCTGCCGCTGGCTATTCCCGGAATTGCCGCCGGGTCGATCTTCACCTTTTCGCTGACGCTGGGCGATTTTATCGTGCCGCAACTGGTCGGCCCACCGGGGTACTTTATCGGCAATATGGTCTACTCGCAGCAGGGGGCGATCGGCAATATGCCGATGGCGGCGGCGTTTACCCTCGTGCCGATCGTGCTTATTGCCCTTTATCTGGCGTTCGTGAAACGTCTGGGAGCCTTCGATGCACTCTGAACGCGCACCCTGGTACCTGAAACTGGCGACATGGGGCGGGGTGGTGTTCCTCCACTTTCCGCTGCTGATCATCGCCATCTATGCTTTTAATACCGAAGATGCTGCCTTCAGCTTTCCGCCGCAGGGGCTGACGCTGCGCTGGTTCAGTGAGGCGGCAGGGCGCAGCGATATTTTGGAGGCTGTGACGTTGTCACTTAAGATCGCCGCCCTGTCGACGGCCATTGCCTTAGTGCTTGGCACGCTTGCTGCAGGCGCCCTGTGGCGGAGCACCTTTTTTGGTAAGAACGCGGTGTCGCTACTGCTGCTGCTGCCCATTGCCCTGCCGGGGATTATAACCGGCCTGGCGCTCCTGACAGCCTTTAAAGCGGTCGGCCTGGAGCCTGGTCTGCTGACCATCGTGGTGGGGCACGCGACCTTCTGCGTAGTGGTGGTGTTTAACAACGTCATCGCTCGCTTCCGCAGGACCTCCTGGAGCCTGGTGGAGGCCTCGATGGATTTGGGGGCGACTGGCTGGCAGACCTTTCGCTACGTGGTGCTACCCAATCTGGGATCGGCGCTGCTGGCGGGCGGGATGCTGGCATTCGCCCTGTCATTTGATGAAATCATCGTCACGACTTTTACCGCGGGGCATGAGCGAACCTTGCCGCTGTGGTTACTGAATCAGCTGGGGCGGCCGCGAGATGTGCCCGTCACCAACGTTGTCGCGCTGTTGGTGATGCTGGTAACAACGATACCAATCTTAGGGGCCTGGTGGCTCACCCGCGACGGCGATAACGTCGCCGGAAACGGGAAATAAAACCATGAAACAGGATAATGCTATGCAACACAACCTCTTAATAAACGGTAAGTTAGTGGCAGGTGAAGGCGAAAAGGTGCCGGTATACAACCCTGCGACCGGCGAAGTGATCCTGGAGATTGCCGAAGCGACAGCGGCCCAGGTGGATGCCGCCGTTGAGGCGGCGGATCGGGCGTTTGATGCCTGGAGCCAGACGACGCCGAAAACGCGCGCGGAATGTCTGCTGAAGCTGGCGGATGCTATCGCGGCGCAGGCGGAGCCCCTGGCGCAGCTGGAGTCGCTGAACTGCGGCAAGCCGCTGCACTGCGTGCTTAACGATGAGATGCCGGCCATTGCGGACGTTTTCCGCTTCTTCGCCGGGGCCGCCCGTTGCCTGCCGGGGATGGCGGCCGGAGAGTATCTGGAAGGGCATACCTCGATGATCCGTCGCGACCCGGTGGGCGTGGTAGCCTCCATCGCGCCGTGGAATTATCCCCTGATGATGGCGGCCTGGAAGCTGGCCCCGGCGCTGGCGGCAGGCAACTGTGTGGTGATAAAACCCTCCGAGATCACGCCGCTGACGGCGCTGAAGCTGGCAGAGCTGGCAAAAGATATCTTCCCGGAAGGGGTGATCAACGTACTGTTTGGCCGCGGCAAAACGGTGGGCGATCCGCTGACCGCTCACGCGAAAGTGCGGATGGTTTCCCTGACCGGGTCGATTGCCACCGGCGCCCATATCATCGGCCATACCGCCTCGTCGATTAAACGTACCCATATGGAGCTGGGCGGTAAGGCGCCGGTCATCGTCTTTGACGACGCGGATATCGACGCGGTAGTGGATGGCGTTCGGACCTTCGGGTTTTACAACGCCGGCCAGGACTGTACGGCCGCCTGCCGGATCTACGCCCAGCAGGGTATTTATGAGCAGCTGGTGGAGAAGCTCGGGGCGGCGGTGGCCAGCCTGAAAATGGGGGCGCCGGAGGATGCCGCCACCGAGCTGGGGCCGCTGAGCTCGCTGGCCCATCTTGAGCGGGTCAGCGCCGCGGTGGAAGCCGCAAAGGCGCTACCGCATATTAAAGTGGTTACCGGTGGCAATCGGGCTGACGGCGCCGGCTATTATTTCCAGCCGACGCTGCTCGCCGGCGCCCGGCAGGAGGACGCTATCGTGCAGCGCGAAGTGTTTGGCCCGGTGGTCAGCGTGACGCCTTTCAGCGATGAAGCGCAGGCCCTGAGCTGGGCAAATGACTCCCAGTATGGGCTGGCCTCTTCGGTGTGGACGAAAGATGTTGGCCGCGCCCACCGGCTCAGCGCCAGGCTGCAGTACGGCTGCACCTGGGTAAACACCCACTTTATGCTGGTGAGTGAAATGCCGCATGGCGGCCAGAAGCTGTCGGGCTACGGGAAAGACATGTCAATGTATGGCCTTGAGGATTACACCGTGGTTCGCCATGTGATGGTTAAACATGGCTAACGGATTGACCCTTAAGCGGCAAAAGATTATTACGCAATGGGTGTGTTAGTGCGCTAATAGTCACGATGGCAAAAATGGCTAAAACTCGCGGCGGGGGATGTGAGATTATTCTGATACCCCTTCAAGAGCTAAGCCATCGTGAGTGCCGGAGATAAGCGCCGGATGGGGTTCGCCAGCCACCCTGGGCGCATCGCGCCCGGCGGGTGAGGCGGCAACGTCGCGGTTTGCGACCGGATACCGGCCCCTGCCTGATGGCAGGGGCTTTTTTATGTCCACAGTAAGCCAGGAAGAGGAGGATGCCAGCGACGCTGGAGCAGGGAGGAATTTGTTTTAACCGTGTTCAGCGTTTGGTTTTTTTGCTCGGCAAGCTGGCGCTGCGACGGTCACGTATATAGGAAATAAGATTATACACCGCCGCGACCAGCAGGATCAGCGCGATGACCAGCGTGATGATTCCGGACATATCCACCTCGAAATATAAAAGCGCACTGCGCTAAAAACATTACCAATAGTTATGAATGTAAGTATTCTCTGCAGAGAAGGCAAATGATATTTGTTGTCATTTAGCGCTATTTTGGGCCCTGGCCAGCGAGGCCAGACAGGAAAAGGTTTGGTTACAATAGCTTGTAGCCGCCTGTTATCTTATTCAGATCCAGCGCCAGCGTGGTATATCGCATTTTCGGTCAACGCGCGCTAATCTTTTCATTTGCGATTGGCGAAATATTATCTTTATCAGATGAATCAGATTGCGCTGAACAGAAACTATTTCACGACTATAAATAAGGCTTTTATATTTGCAGTCAGCGGGTGATATTTATTCGCAATATTTAATCACCGACGAATCAATCCACCATACGCGCCAGCGCGGTGGCGCACGCTCCCGGGTTTGACTTTCCGCCGCCGCTCATGCGATCATTTCATGCATATTCGGTTTTAACGTTGATGTCGCTGTGAAAATTTTGGCTTTTATTCTGCTGGCAATCGGCACCGTGGCGCTGAGCTATGGTAACGCGCCGGCAAAACGTATTCAGGACTGTGAGAACGCGGGAGTGGGGCAGGCCGTCTGCGCCGCTGCCGAATGGGATAATGAGAAAGTGAATGTTCTGCCTCATTATAACCCTGAGCTGAACAAGGTTATTATCGCAGGCCATTCAGCCCGTAGCGTTTATGACCCTGATAATGGCGCCAGCCTCCGCACGTAAAAAAGCAGCCCACTGGGCTGCTTTTTTAGGTTTCGTTGCTGAGTAAAATGATTAAAACCAGCCAAATCTCACCGACAGCAGGCTGATAAGCGCGAACGCGGCGCAGACATTAATCATAACGACGGTCTTGCTGGAGACATCCATAACGCCACCTTAATGAGTAAGCCCCTAAAGGTATAGTACGGCGGGCGCGGTTGCGCTATCGGATTAAGACGAATCAGGCTTTGTTCTGAATATTGAGCCCGATTCTGAATTTGTTATACAGGTATCTCTGAATCACGACGTCATGGCAGATAATTATCCCACCATGGAACGCTCCTCAGGGAAGGAAAACTAAGAATGACGTTATATCAAAAAATGTTGGTGTTTTACGCCATTATGGGCGTGATCTGTGCCGTAATTAGCTGGTTTTTAACCAAAGAGAGTTGGGTGATCCGCCTGCTGGCGGCTCTGTTGATCGGTGCCACCTGGCCGTTCAGCTTCCCCATGGCGCTGCTCGTCTCGCTGTTTTAACCTTCCGGCTGCGGACGACAGAAAAGGGTGGCGGCAAAGGTAAGGTTACTGTATAAAAACACAGTAACCTTATCATGGAGGCAAACAGGTGAACGGTTTCTTTTCGTCCGTCGCAGGCGCCACATTGCGCTGGCTCGATCTCCCGGGAGAGGGGCTTCCGCTGGTGTTTATCCACGGCCTCGGCTGCGCGTCCTCTTACGACTACCCCCGCGTCGCCAGCGACCCCGCGCTCAACGGGCGGCGCAAAATACTTATCGACCTCCCGGGCTTCGGCTACAGCGATAAACCGCACGGATTTAGTTACAACATACATAAGCAAGCGCAAGCTGTGGAGCAGGTCCTCAACCACCTGCGCCTGCAGCGCTTCGCGCTGTATGGGCATAGCATGGGTGGAAGCATCGCCATCGAAGCGGCAGGGCTGCTGGCGGAGCGAGTGACGACGCTGCTGGTGTCTGAACCCAACCTGTTCGCCGGAGGCGGTGAGTACAGCAGACGCATTGCGGCGCAGGCAGAGGGGGCCTTTATCGCTGAAGGTTACGCCAGGATGCTGGCGGAAGAGCGCTCGCCGTGGGCCGGCTGTTTGCAAAACAGCGCCCCCTGGGCCGTCTGGCGAGCCGCCAGCAGCCTGATAAACGGCAGCGACACGCCCTGGTTTACCCAGCTCTGCCAGCTGCGCTGTCAGAAGATGCTGATCGTCGGCGAGCAGTCGCTCCCTTATGCGGATATCGAACGGGCAGAGGCGCACGGGATCCCGGTCGGGATTGTGCCCCACGCGGGGCACTCGATGGCGTGGGAAAACCCGGAAGGGCTGGCGCAACTCATCGCCAGCCACGGCTAAGGGGAGACGGCGTCAGAAAGGCAGTTCGCGGGGCTGGGTCTGGAGCGTTATCCAGCGCAGCTCAGTGAATTCTGCAATTCCGGCCCGGCCGCCGAACCGGCCATAGCCGGAGGCTTTGCAGCCGCCAAACGGCATCTGCGCTTCATCATGAACGGTTGGACCATTGATATGGCAAATGCCGGTTTGCAGACGTTGCGCCAGGTTCCACGCTCTGGCGCTGTCGCGGCTGTAGACCGCCGCGGAAAGGCCATATTCGCTGTCGTTGGCTACCGCCAGCGCCTCTTCGTCATTATTAACCCGAATAATCGCTTTTACCGGGCCGAAGGACTCTTCGTTCCACAGCCGCATCTCGCGGGTGACGCCGTCCAGTAAGGTCGGCGCCATGTGGGTATCGCTGGCTTTACCGCCGGTCAGCAGGCGGGCGCCCTTGGCTATGGCATCGTCGATTAACGCGTTGCAGCGGGTGACGGTATTCATGTCGACCACCGGGCCGGTCAGGCTGGCGGGGAGAGAGGCGGCGCGCCTCGCCAGCAGAGGGATAAAGCGATCCGCCACGGCGTTGTCGACAATAATGCGCTCGGTGGACATGCAGATCTGTCCGGCGTTGGCGAAGGCGCCAAAAATGGCGCCCGCCGCCGCCTGTTCGATATCGGCATCGTCGAGGACCAGCAGCGGCGCTTTGCCACCGAGCTCCAGCACCGCTGGTTTCAGATACTGCCCGCAGGTGCGGGCGATAATCCGCCCCACCGGCGTGGAGCCGGTAAAGTTGACGCGCCGCACCGCCGGATGGGCGATCAGCGACTCCACCAGCGCCGGTACGTCTTGCGGCGCGCAGGTAAGATAGTTCACCACACCCGGCGGGAAGCCCGCCGCGTCGAGGGCGTCGATAATCAATCCTTGTGTCGCCGGGGAGAGCTCAGCGCCCTTGAGGATCACCGTGTTGCCGCAGGCCAGCGGCGTCGCCAGCGCCCGGGTGGCAAGGATCAGCGGCGCGTTCCACGGCGCCATGCCCAGCACCACGCCAGCCCCCTGGCGGACGCCCATCGCCAGATTGCCCGGCACGTTGGATGGAATGATCTGTCCTTCAATCTGGGTGGTCAGCGCCGCCGCTTCGCGCAGGATATCAGCCGCCAGATGGACGTTAAATCCGGCCCAGTGCGCGGTCGCGCCGGTTTCCGCCGCCATGGCGGCGATAAATTTAGCCTCCCGCAACAGCATATGTTCCGCCGCGTCGAGCAGTAAGCGACGCCGTTCCGCCGGGAGCGTATCGCGCCACTGTGGGAAGGCGCTGGCCGCGGCCTCGACGCAGCGTTTGCCGTCGGCGAGACTGGCGGCAGCGGCAACCGAAGCGACATCGTCTTGGGCCGGGTGGCGCCGGGTGAAGGTCCGACGGTCTTCGGCATCATGCCACTGGCCATCAATGTACAGATTGCAGGTGATTGTCATGGGTGTAACCTCTTGTTCTGCGGTCCCTCCAGTGTACCGGTCGCGGCTGATGGCGAGCGTGAGCGGGGCGGTTATCGCACATTTTTTTGCCGGAATTGTGCGTAGCTCACAACATCCCAATCGTGCCTGACGCAAAAAGCAGCGCGACGCCGATTAAACCAGCAAATTCAGCGCGATTGGCATAAGGTGATAGCCATTGATTATTTGCCGGTGGCGAGGGGCTGTGCTGTTATTACTGTTCTTATAATCAATAATCAGGACTTATAACCATGTCTACAGGGAAAACCACGCTGGCGCTGCTGCTGAGCGCGCTGTTGCCGGTCAGCGCCGCATGGGCCGCGGGCAATGATACGCTGGTCTATTGCTCAGAGGCCTCCCCGGAGTCTTTCAACCCGCAGATCGCCAGCTCCGGCCCGTCGTTCGTCGCCAGCTCGCAGGTGCTGTATAACCGCCTGGTCACTTTTGACCCGGTGAAGAACACGCCGATCCCGTCGCTGGCCACCGAGTGGCACGTCTCTGAGGATGGCAAGACCTGGACCTTCACGCTGCGTCAGGGGGTGAAGTTCAACAGCAATAAATTCTTCAAACCGACCCGCGATTTTAACGCCGACGACGTCCTGTTTTCCGTGCTGCGCCAGATGGATCCTCAGCATCCTTATCACAAGGTGTCGCAGGGGAACTATGAGTACTTCCACGACGTGGGCCTCGATAAGCTGATTAAGTCGGTGAAAAAGGTCGATGACTATCACGTCCAGTTCGTACTTAACGAGCCGAACGCGGCGTTTCTTGCCGACTGGGGAATGGACTTCGCCTCTATTCTGTCGGCGGAGTATGGCGAGGCGATGCTGAAGAAAGGGACGCCGGTAAACGTTGATAACTGGCCTGTCGGTACCGGACCCTATGCCCTGCAGCAGTATAAAGTGGATTCGCAAATCCGCTATATCGCCAATCCCCACTACTGGGAAGGCGAGGTGCCGACTAAGCACTTAATCTTTTCCATCACGCCAAACGTCGAGACACGCCTGGCGAAACTGCAGACTAACGAGTGCCAGATTATTCCTGCGCCTTCGCCGGTTCAGTTCCCGGTAATTAAGGGCAATAAAGATCTGGCGCTGCACGCCGTCGAGGCGCTGAACGTCGGCTACCTGGCGTTTAACACGGAGAAAAAACCGTTTGATAATGTGCTGGTGCGCCAGGCGTTAAACTATGCCACCGACAAGCAGGCAATCGTTAAGGCGGTGTTCCTCGATTCCGGTACGGTGGCGAAGTCACCGATCCCGTCCACCATGCTCGGGTATAAAAAAGACCTCCCGGACTACGACTACGATCCGCAGAAAGCGAAAGCGCTGCTCAAGCAGGCGGGTCTGGACCAAGGGGCGGAAGTGACCCTGTGGTCGATGCCGGTTCAACGTCCGTACAACCCGAACTCAAAACGCATTGCTGAAATGATCCAAAATGACTGGGCGAAAGTCGGGGTGAAAGCGAAGATCGTCAGCTATGAGTGGGGCGAATACCTCGCCGGCATGCGTAAAGGTGAACACGATAGCGCGCTGTACGGCTGGATGTCGGACAATGGCGACCCGGACAACTTTGCCGGCACGCTGCTCAGCTGTGATAATATCCAGACCGGCTCTAACGCCGCCCGCTGGTGCGATAAGTCGTATGACGCGCTGGTGAAGAAAGCGCTGCTGGTGAGCGATCCGCAGGCGCGCGCCACACTCTATGAACAGGCGCAAGAGATCTTCTACCAGCAGGCGCCGTGGATCACCCTGGCGACCGGCAAGACCTTCTATGCCACCCGCAGTAACGTCAGCGGCTACCGCGTGAGCATGATGGGCAGCGATTTTTCCAAAGCGAAGCTGAATTAAGCGAAAGGAGAACAGGATGGCACATCTGGATGAGGTTATCGTCAAAGTCGATGACACTATTGCCGAGGGGGTTATCGCTCATATGAATGAGCTGCTGATCGCCCTGAGCGATGACGCGCAACTCAGTCGTGAGGAGCGCTATACCCAGCAGCAGCGCCTGCGCACCGCTATCGCCCACCATGGCCGACAGCATCAGGAAGAGCAGGACGCGCGCCGCGAGCAGTTGACCAAAGGCGGCGCGATCCTCTGAAGAGGCGCTCAGAACTGGCGTCTGGCCACCAGCCAGGCGCCCACTACCAGCATTACCGCGCCGCATAATGGCCCGATCAGCGCCCGCAGCGGTACGCCGTGGGCGCGAATTAAATCCATGATCAACCCGCCGACCAGCTGGCTGGCCACCAGTACCGCGATGGTGGTGGCTGCGCCCACGGTCTGATAGCCGCTGATGCTGGCGAAGACGAAAAAGGATCCCAGCATGCCGGGGATCAGCGTCCACCACTTCACGTTCAGGGCCAGCTCATGAAAGCCGGCGACACCCTGGCGCAGGAGCAACAAGGTCACGAAAATAACGATACCTACCAGCGAATTGAGCAGCATGGCGATGAGGATCGTCGACACCGACTGGGTGATGCGCACCATCAGGGTGTTCTGCACCACCAGGCCTACGCCGGCGGCCACCAGAAAGGCGAGGGTAAGCGACCCATTCATGCCTGGCCGTCCGGGTCCTGGCGCGCATCAAGCTGCAGCTGCATAAAGGTCAGATCCAGCCAGCGACCAAATTTGGTTCCCACCTGCGGCATCTGCCCGGTGGTGATAAAGCCCAGCGTTTCATGCAGGTGCAGCGAGGCGTGGTTCTGCGACTCGATCCCGGCGACCATCACATGTTTATTCAGCCGACGCGCTTCGGCGATCAAGGCGACCAGAAGTTTGCGGCCCAGGCCTTTCCCCTGGTGCTCGGGGTGAACGTACACCGAATGCTCCACGGTGTGGCGAAAGCCGTCAAACGCGCGCCAGTCGCCAAAGGAGGAATAGCCGGTGATGACGCCGTTTTCCTCGCTCACCAGCACCGGAAAGCCGGCCAGCTGGCGGGCTTCAAACCACGCGATGCGGTTGTCGGTATCCACGGTTTTGTCATTCCAGATAGCGGCGGTATGCACGACGGCGTGGTTATAGATCTCGGCGATCGCCGCGCAATCGTCTTTAATGGCAGGGCGGATGGACATAGCAAACCTCAGTTTTTCGTACACTATAGTAGTACGATATTATTACAATAATGAACGCCACGCTGTCATCCGTTTTCAGCAAATTTTTTCCTGATGGGCCAGGGGTTACGCGGCACGACGGGCGGTTGTGTAATGCCTGCGCGCACACTATAGTGTTACGTTATGAATACTATAGAAGACAACCTCAATCAGCGTATCAGCGCGCGCATCCGCATCGAGCGCGAATCCCGTGGCTGGTCGCTGAACGACCTGGCCGAACGGGCGGGCGCCTCGCGGGCGATGATCCATAAAATCGAGCGCGGCGAAAGCAGCCCGACGGCGTCGATGCTGGGCCGCCTTTCCGGCGCCTTCGGCATCAGTATGTCGACCCTGATCGCCAGGGCGGAAATGCAGGAAGGCAAGCTGCTGCGTTTTGCCAGCCAGCCGGTATGGCACGACCCGCAAAGCCACTATCTCCGCCGCCACGTTTCGCCGCGCAGCGATCTGCCCATTGACCTGGTGCAGATCGAGCTGCCGCCCGGCAGCGATGTGCCGATGCCGGCCTCGTCCTATGCGCTGGCCCGCCAGCTGATCTGGCTGCAGCGGGGCGAGCTGGTGTTCATGGAAGGGAATACCCGCCACGAGATGCAGACAGGGGACTGTCTGGAGCTCGGCCCGCCGAACGACTGCCGCTTTATCAATGAGTCCGCAGAGACCTGCGTCTATCTGGTGGTGCGCCTTAATCAATCGCCATCCGGCTCTTAATGTTAAAGCGCATTGCGCATAAAGCAGCTAGCCTCAGTACAGTCTGCTAACAAGAGGAGTTTGCTATGACAGAACAACCGCAACGCCATCGCCGCTGGGTACTGGCTTCCCGTCCCCATGGTGAACCGACGGCAGAGCATTTCCGCCTGGAAGAGAGCGAGGTACCGACGCCAGGGCCGGGCCAGGTTCTGCTGCGTACCGTTTATTTATCGCTGGATCCCTATATGCGCGGGCGGATGAGCGACGCGCCGTCCTATTCACCGCCGGTGGCCATTGGCGCGGTGATGGTGGGCGGGACCGTGAGTCGCGTCGTGACCTCGCAGCATGATGATTTTCAACCAGGCGACTGGGTGCTGGGCTACAGCGGCTGGCAGGATTATGAGCTTTCCGACGGCAGCGGACTGGTGAAGCTGGGGGACAACCCGCAGCACCCGTCCTGGTCGCTGGGGGTTCTGGGGATGCCGGGCTTCACCGCCTACATGGGGTTGCTGGACATTGGCCAGCCGAAGGCGGGTGACACGCTGGTGGTCGCTGCGGCCACCGGGCCGGTGGGTGCCACGGTCGGACAGATCGGCAAAATTAAGGGCTGCCGTACCGTCGGCATCGCCGGCGGCGCGGAGAAGTGTCGCTATGCGGTTGACACCTTAGGCTTTGATGTCTGCCTTGACCATCGCGCAGCGGACTTTGCCGAACAGCTGGCCCAGGCCTGCCCGCAGGGCATTGACGTCTACTACGAAAACGTCGGCGGCAAGGTGTTTGACGCGGTGCTGCCGCTGCTGAATACCGCGGCCCGGGTTCCGGTCTGCGGGCTGGTGAGCGGCTATAACGCCACCGGTCTGCCGGATGGGCCGGATCGTCTGCCGTTGCTGATGGCGACCATCCTCAAGAAACGCATCCGGATGCAGGGCTTTATTATCGGCCAGGATTACGGGCATCGGATCGCGGAATTCCAGCAGCAGATGGGGCGCTGGGTGCAGGAGGGGAAAATTAAATATCGCGAACAGCTGATTGACGGTCTGGAGCAGGCGCCGCAGGCGCTGATCGGCCTGTTGAAAGGCGAAAACTTTGGTAAGGTGGTGATCCGCGTGTCGGCGGACGACTAATACGCCGGGTTTAGCCTGAATGCGCCTCTCTCCCGGCCGGGAAGAGAGGCGCTGCATGAATATCAGGCGTAAAAGGCTAACCGCTGGGCGAGCATATCGACAAAGGCTTCGCGGTCCACATCCAGCAGCAGGGTGGTATTGGGCGGATTGCCGGTCAGATGGTAGTAATCGACCACCGTCATCCCCTGGGTATATTTTCCTTCCGTTTCCACGCCGACCCAGCGCTCGATGGTGGTAAAGAGCTCCGGCTTGAGGAGCCAGGCGATGGTGCAGGGGTCGTGCAGCGGCGCGCCGTCGAAGCCCCACTTTTCATCCTTATGGTAGGCCATAAAGAAGTCGAGCAGTTCGGCGACGATAGTGGATACCGGATTGCCAATCTTGCGGAATCGCTCAATATCCGCAGGAAGGATCTGCGCCCGGTGGGTGACATCCAGGCCCGCCATTACCACCGGGATCCCCGACTGAAAGACCATCTCCGCAGCCTGTGGATCAACGTAGATATTAAACTCCGCCGCCGGCTGCCAGTTGCCCAGCCCCATGGCGCCTCCCATGATCACGATGCGGGCGATCTTCATGTGCAGCTCCGGATGGCTGGCGAGCAGCAACGCCACATTAGTCTGCGGCCCGGTGGCCACCAGTGCCACTGGCTCCCGGCTTTCCCGCAGCACCCTGGCCATCAGCTCGACGGCGGTGCAGTTCTGCGGGGCAAAGGCCGGCTCCGGCAGGTTCGGGCCATCCAGTCCGCTTTCCCCGTGCACGTTATCGGCGATGATCAGGTCGCGCATCAATGGCTTCCACGCGCCGCCGGCGACCGGAATATCCGCTCGGTTCAGCAGGGTCAGCATACGCAGCACGTTGCGCAGGGTCTTCTCCGGCGTCTGGTTGCCTGCGGAGGCGGTGACGGCTTTCACCTCCAGCTCCGGCGAGGCGAGAGCGAGGACCAGGGCGATCGCGTCATCATGTCCCGGATCGCAATCAATCATAATCGGCAGTGCCATAGCAGCTCCTTGTTGGCGTTGTTCTGTGACCAGACTAACGCTGCGGCGCGAAGCAGACGAGATAGTGTGCAGAATAGTGTGATGGCAAGCACGGTTGCACCGGCAATCGCACGGTTAGTCGCGGCGGTCCTGCGTCATCAGGCCTCGCCTTGCGGTGGCGCAAGCTTGCGTCCGCCGCGGCGCGATAGAATAAAAATCGCTAATCCTTACGAATATTAATGGTTTGCTTTTCGGCGAGCGGATTCTTATCCTTAAGAAAACTCAAGAGGTTATGACGATGAAAGATGTAGTAGATAAATGCAGCACCAAAGGCTGCGCCATTGATGTCGGGACGATCATTGATAACGAGGACTGCGTCTACCGGGCTGAGAAATTATTCCCGAGCCGCGAGGAAGCGGAGTCAACCGTAGCCGCCGTTCGCGAGCGTGCCGCCGCGGCGGCGCCCGCCAGTGAACCGCCGCAGGTTGACTACACCCTCGCCGCCGCCGGCGACGAGGTGAAGCTCGATCTGTCCATCGCCTTCTCCTGCCAGGCGGAAAAGATCATTTTCGAATTGTCCCTGAGAAACCTGCTTTAATCAGCGTCCTGGGCGCCAGCGCCTGAGAATAACGACTTCGCCCGCGAATCCGCGGGCGAAGTCGAGCGTTACTCGAAGCGCCAGGCGAGGTTCAGTCCGATACCGTAGTTGCGTCCGGGCGCGGGCTCGTAGTAGCGTCCGTTGGACTCGTTAACGATGACGGACCCGACGTACTCGCGGTCGAACAGGTTGTCGACCCGGCCGAACAGATCCATATCCATCCTGCCATAGCTCCACTTATAGCCGGTCGTCAGGCCGACCACCGTCCAGGACGGAGCTTTGGCGGTGTTTTCGTCATTCGCCATGATGTCGCTCATGTAGCGAATATCGCTTCCGGCGTACCAGCCCTGCTCAGGCTGATAGCCGAAGGAGGCGTAGCCCATATTGCGCGCGATCCCCGGAATACGGTTACCGTTGCAGCTGGCGTCGCCGCAGACGTTGGTGCGATAGGTCGCGTCCAGCCAGGTCCAGGCCGCCTTCAGGCGCCAGCTCTCGCCAAACTGCTGATCCAGTCCCAGCTCCATGCCCTGACGACGGGTCTTGCCGGCGTTTTTATAGCTGGTGCGCCCGCCGCTGCTGCTGTCGACCACGATCTCATTATCGGTATCAGTCTGGAACAGGGCGGCGGTGAGCAGCCCATTGCCGATCCGCGTCTTGCTGCCGATCTCCACCGTGTCGTTGGTGGAGGGCTTCAGGCCGAAATTAAGGCCGCTCTGGTTATCGGAGCGGTATGACAGTTCGTTGATGGTCGGCGTCTCGAAGCCGCGGCCGGCGGAGAGGTAGACGTTCCACGCGTCGGTCAGGGCATACTTCAGCGAGCCTGCGGGCAGCCATTTGTGATAGCTGGCATCGCCGCTGTCATCGCCATTGCCCGGCGTGATGTAGTAGTCATTCGAATCGAACCATACCGAGCTGTAGCGCACCCCGGCATCGAGCGAAAGTTTGTCGGTGAGCTGCCACTGGGTCTGCAGGTAAGGGTCGACGTTCCACATCAGGTTGCGTTCGTTACGACGCAGCGCGCCCTGTTCGCCATACTGCGGCGCGCCGTTGACCATCACAAAGTTTTCATAGCCTTTGCGGCGCTCGCTCATGTTCTCGTAGTCAAGACCGGCGGTCAGGGTGACCGGCACCAGCAGCTCCCCGCGATGGGTCAGCCGGGTATCGATCCCCTGGTAGTGGCGGGTGAGGTCAATCACCCCGCCGGCGTGGCTCGGCTTCAGCTGCGGCGCGCGCGGGATCGACTGGAACTGGGTGGTTTCGCGTTCCCCGGCGTACATCATGACGCTGAGATCGTCCTGGGCGCTCAGCTGGCGCTCATAGCGCAGACCGGCCTGGGTCTGCCGGGTATTTTTGCGGGTATTATACTGGTCGCCGCGCGGCGACTGGCGCGGGTTATCGCGCCATTCATCGGCGGTTAATCCGCCGGCGTCATTGGCTTTGATATCGACGCTATTCAGCAGCAGAGTCAGCTTACTGACGTCGTTGATACGCACCCCCAGCCGGGCGTTGGCCAGATTTTTGCGCGCGCCGCTGTGATCGCGATAGCCGTGGGTGGTGAAGCGGTTAGTCGACACCGTGTAATCCACATCGCCCGCGTGGCTGCCGTCGCCAACGGCGCCGGTGGCTTTCATTCCATAGTGCCAGGTGCCAAAGCTGCCATAGTAGCTGCTGGCTTCCACGGTGGGCGGCTGGGTGCCGGTCTGGCTGGTGACGTTGATCACCCCGCCGGACGAGTTACCGTAGAGGGCAGAGAAGGGGCCGCGCAGCACCTCAATGGTGTCGACGCTGCCGATATCGATATTGGACGTCTGCCCCTGGCCGTCGGGCATGGTCGCCGGAATGCCGTCCACATAGATGCGCAGCCCGCGCACGCCGTAGGTGGAGCGGGAACCAAAGCCGCGAATCGACAGCTGCAGATCCTGGGCATAGTTTTGCCGGTTCTGTACCTGCAGGCCCGGCACGGCGCCTAGCGATTCAGAGAGGTTGACGCGCGGCGCGGCCTGGCGCATCTCATCCCCATTGACCACGCTGACGGCGGCGGGGGTATCCAGTTCAGAAACGGTGGTTGGCGCAGCGGTCACCACCATGGTTTGTTCATCGGCGGCCTGGGCGGCGGCGATGAGCGGCAGCAGCAGGGCCGGCAAGGCCGCATGTCGCACGGATAGGATTTTCATCGATAGTACTCGGGAGACGAACCAAATGGAACATATGTATATATGTTACCTCGTTTGTAAAATATTTGAAAATTATTAACTGCCGTTGGTTAACGGATAGTGCTCAAGGCTGACGAATTTACCGAACAACAACAATTAGCGCTCCACTTTAATAAGAATAATGATTACTATTCTCATTCAAAACAAGGTAGAGCCATGACTTTGCCGCCGGAAGCGATGTCGGGTCAGCACATACAGGTTTATCAAAGGGAGTCGTCATGTCATTACGTCAGTTTGCCGCGCCGCGTCTGCGCCATTCACTGTTATTCACTTCTCTGCTGCTGGCAGGCAGCTTTAGCGCCCACGCCGCGGAAGAGATGCTGCGCAAGGCCGTCGGAAAAGGGGCCTACGAAATGGCCTACAGCCAGCAGGAGAACGCGCTATGGGTTGCCACTTCGCAGAGTCGTTCGCTGGACAAGGGCGGGATTGTGTATCGTCTTGACCCCACCACCCTCGACGTGACGCAGATTATTCACAACGATCTGAAGCCGTTCGGCGCCGCTATCAACCATGCCACCGGTACGCTGTGGTTTGGCAATACCGTTGACAGCACCATCACCGCCATTGACGCCAAAACCGGCGCCGTGAAGGGGCGACTGGTGCTGGACGAGCGTCAGCGCAGTGAAACCGTGCGCCCGCTGCAGCCGCGCGAGCTGGCGGTCAATGAGCAAACCAACACCGTCTACATTACCGGTCTGGGCAAAGAGAGCGTGATTTGGGTGGTGGACGGCGCTACCCTGAAGCTGAAAACGACCATTACCGGCACCGGGGCGATGGCCACCGGCCTGGCGATCGACCCGCAGGATAAGCGTCTCTATACCACCAACGCCGACGGCGAACTGCTGACCATCGACAGCGAGAACAACACCATTGTGTCGCGCAAAAAATTGCTGGATGACGGCAAGGCGCATTTCTACCTTAACCTGAGCCTCGATACCGCCGGCCACCGCGCCTTTATTACCGACAGCAAGCAGCCGGAAGTGCTGGTGGTCGATACCCGCGACGGTAAGGTGCTGGAGAAAATCGCCGCGCCGGAATCGCTGGCGGTGCTGTTCAACCCCACCCGCAACGAAGCCTATGTGACGCATCGTAAAGCGGGGGAGGTGAGCGTTATCGACGGCAAGAGTTATAAGGTGGTGAAGACCTTTAAAACGCCGACCCATCCCAACAGCCTGGCGCTCTCTGATGACGGCAAAACGCTGTACGTCAGCGTGAAACAAGCTTCCAGCCGTGAGAAAGAGGCCACCGCCCCGGACGATGTGATCCGCATCGCGCTGTAAGGTCCCCGGGCGCGACGACCACTGCCACCGGTGGTCGCGCCCGGCATCTCACCCTCTGTTACAAACGCGTATTGGCCTGATAAACCAGATGGTTATACACTTACCCCTTTCCCGCCTCGCGCGGGCAGTGGTAATCAGTGGAGATAAAATGAAAAAGCCATTCATGGTGATTTGCGCCGGCGCGATGCTGGCCTTGCTGGCAGGCTGTTCGTCCAACTACGTTATGACCACCAAAAGCGGTCAGACGATCGTGACTCACGGCAAGCCGCAGCTGGATAAAGAAACGGGGATGACCAGCTATATCGATGAGTCTGGTAATAAGCGGGAGATTAACAGCAGCGACGTGTCGCAGTTGGTTGAGGATAACTAAGTCCTGACCTCCCGGTTTGCCCGCGATGGACAAACCGGGAGTCCTGCCATTTACTGCTTGAGCGTCGGCGCTGTGCTGTGAATCGCATGCACGCGCTTACGCACGCCAAACCAGCCCGCCACCAACAGCACCGCCAGCAACGGGATGGAGCCGATGGTATAGGTGCCGTTCGGATAATCGAAGGCCATCAGCACCAGCACGCTAAACAGGAACAGCAGCGTCAGCCACGAGGTGAACGGCGCCCCCGGCATTCTGAAGCTCACCTGAGCCGCTTTCCCTTCCTTAATCGCTTTGCGCAGACGCATCTGACACACCACGATAAAGCCCCAGGAAGCAATGATCCCCAGCGAAGCGACGTTGAGGACGATCTCAAACACCTGCGACGGCACCAGATAGTTGAGGAACACCCCGACCACGTACACCGCCAGCGTCGCCAGGATCCCGGCGTAAGGGACGTGGTGACGGCTCATCTTCGACATGAACTTCGGCGCGGAGCCCCCCATCGACATGGAGCGCAGAATACGTCCGGTGCTGTAGAGGCCGGAGTTAAGGCTGGAGAGGGCGGCGGTTAATACCACGATGTTCATCACGCTGCCGATGTACGGCACGCCCAGTTTTGAGAAGAAGGTAACAAACGGGCTCTGTCCCGCCTGGTAGGCGTTCCACGGCAGCAGCAGCACCAGCAGCACCACCGACCCAACGTAGAACAGGCCGATACGCCAGATCACGCTGTTGATGGCCTTCGGCACCATCCTCTCCGGATCTTTACACTCACCGGCCGCGGTGCCCACCAGCTCAATGGAGGCGAAGGCGAAGACCACGCCCTGCACCAGCACCAGCGCCGGCAGGAGGCCGTGCGGGAAGAAGCCGCCGTTATCGGTGATCAGGTGGAAGCCTGTGGCATTACCGTCCAGCGGCTTACCGGAGCCGAGGAAAATGGTACCGACCACGAGAAACGCGACGATCGCCAGTACTTTGACCAGTGCGAACCAGAACTCCATCTCGGCGAACCACTTCACGCCGATCATGTTCATGGTGCCAACGATGGCTAGCGCGCCAAGGGCGAAGACCCACTGCGGCACATCGCCAAAGGCGCCCCAATAGTGCATATACAGCGCCACGGCGGTGATATCGACGATCCCGGTCATCGCCCAGTTAACGAAGTACATCCAGCCGGCCACGTAGGCGGCTTTTTCGCCGAGGAATTCCCTGGCATAAGAGACGAAGCTGCCGCTCGAGGGGCGGTGGAGAACCAGTTCGCCGAGCGCGCGAAGAATAAAGAAAGAGAAGATGCCGCAGACCAGATAGACCAGTGCGAGCGCTGGCCCTGCCATTTGTAAACGTGCCCCGGCGCCGAGGAACAAACCGGTACCGATGGCGCCGCCGATGGCAATCATCTGTACCTGACGGTTGCCCATCGCTTTGTGATAACCCGCTTCGTGTGAGTTGAGCCAGTGGCGTTTTGCAGCATGGTGCTCCGCTGCAGTGTCGTGTTTCGTATTCATTGATGTATCAGTTTCCTGTCAATGCCCATGTTTGCAGCCGGTGTGGAGGACGGCTGGCACATTATGCTGGCTTTCTCATCATTCTGACGTAGGAGATAAGCTCAGACATGGCGCTGAATCCTACACGTAACCTAATAGTTACGCACCTAAAACATTTACCGATAGCATTTGACAGATTTATCAATGAGATCAGCGTCGCAGAGTTTCCCGCAACAGAATGAAAGCGCTGGTATGTTGGCGTCGACTGGGGTAATAGCGAGGCTGTCCGGGGACGGCGTGGGGCCAGTTCGCCTGCTGGCGCATTCGTTGGCCACAGGCGATAGCCAGCTGTTCGCCGAGTCGCAGCCCAGCGTTTAACCGGTCATCGACGACCACCGTTTGGCCATTATCATCAGTGCTTTTGATGTTAATATCCGGATATTCCAGCATAAATGGCTTCAGCGTCAGTCACGGCGGGGATGCGCAGACGGGAGAAGCATGACGCCTGCCTGCCGAAGAGCAGAATGAACAGAGCGGTTAAGCCTTAGTGTTTAATTCATTCTGGCGGCGCAGGTATTGTAAGATGCAAGATCAGACCCATAGCGCCAGGCGACCCCACACAATGACCCCCTTACACTTTCATAAATATCACGGACTGGGTAATGATTACCTGGTATGCCATCGCGCCGTTGCCGACCAGCTGAGCAACGAGCATATTCGAATTCTGTGCCATCGCCACTATGGCGTTGGTTCCGATGGTCTGCTGATCGACAGCGGCGATCAAACCCATCCCACGCTGCGTATAATCAATCCGGACGGCTCCGAGGCGGAGAAAAGCGGTAATGGGCTACGGATCTATGCGCGCTATCTGTTTGATATCGGTCGCGTCGGCCATGAGCCTTTTTTAGTGCACACGGCGGGCGGAGATGTCTATTGCACCGTGGAGAGTGATTTTCATCAGATTAGCGTGGATATGGGGCGGGCGAATTTCAATCCGGCGGCGTTACCCGCCTTAGTGAATTTGCCCGAGGCGGTGAATTATCCGTTGACGCTGGCGGATGAAACCCTGTCCGTCGTGCTGGTCTCCATGGGCAATCCCCACTGCGTTGTCCTCGTGGATAAGCTCGACCTGGAACAGGTTCATCGTTTAGGACCGCAAATTGAACATCATGCCTTATTCCCCAAACGCTGCAATGTGCAGTTCGTGGAAATTGTCGATCGCCATACCCTGAAGATTGGTATCTGGGAGCGGGGCGCCGGGTTTACGATGGCCTCCGGGAGCAGCAGCTGCGCGGCGGCCAGCGCCATGCGCCGGTTAGGGAAGGTGGACGATCGGGTGGATGTCAACATGCCTGGTGGTCAGCTGCACATCACCTTCGACGCAGATTTTCAGGTCCGTATGCGTGGCCCGGTGCATAAAATCGCCAGCCTGACGCTGGATAAAGACTGCTTTGTTGGCGGCGGCGTCATCTTCAATGACGAGGCATGACAGAGGGGGCGGTAAGCCTGACATTAAGCCCCTTCAGGATCCGCCGACGGCCCGTTTGCCGAACAAACGATGGTGGCATGATCCCACCAGGCATTGTGCTTAACGTTGGTGGTAAGGACGCTAAACTGCGCCTGCTGTATCTCATTCAGTAAAGCCGGGAGGGGTTTAAGCGTACGCCAGGGCTGCCCCTCTTTCAGGAGATGATGCTTGACAGGATCGTAAGTGGCGAGGTCTTCAGCATAACGAGGAAGCCCGCACATCGAGCCGATCACCAGCCGGCCTGCGGGTTTCAGCAATCTTCTCGCCTCGGCGAAAAAACGGCGACGCTCATCTTCCAGCAGACAATGTAAACAGCTGCCATCAATGATTAAGGCAAACTGGGCATCCTCACATTGAGAAAGATGACAGACGTTGCCGACGAAAAATGTGGCGTCCAGACCCGCTTGCTGAAAACGGTCTTCTGCCCAGCGGATCGCCGTTTCGGACACATCAACACCCGATACGGCATAGCCTCTTTCCGCCAGATACTGGGCTGCCATGGCACCATTGCCACATCCCAGTTCAAGTACCGGCGCGCCGGGAGCGGGTAAATAGCCATGGGCATCCAGCCAATGAAATGTTTTTTCTTGTTGTATCTTTGCCCTGGCAAAACCATCACCCGCCCAGGCGCTGGCTCCGTTGGCTAACAGTTGTCTGTAGCGGGCTTCATAGGGGTTCATCCTGAAAACACCTTTTATCATTGATAAACATCACTACTATATACGCCATTTAACATTGAAATAAGTATTCGTTTGGCTACCAGGGAGAAACAGAGATGAACATCAACGTGGTCGGCACCAGCGGCTCAGGCAAATCCACTCTGGCCCGGCGCCTGGCGCACCGGCTGGGACTACCCTGGATCGAGCTCGATCGCCTGTACTGGCGGCCAAACTGGCAGGGCACGCCTGATGAGGCGTTTTTCGCCGCCATTGCCGCCGCGACGGCCACCCCGGGCTGGGTGCTGGACGGCAACTACAATCGCAGCCGCGGGGTCAAATGGCGCGAGGTGGATCTGGTGATCTGGCTGGATTATGGCCTCTGGCGCACGCTGCGCCAGGCGGTGTGGCGGGCCGCGAGCCGGGCGTGGCGACAACAGGAGCTATGGCCGGGCACCGGCAACCGCGAGAGTTTCCGCCGTTCGTTCTGCAGCCGGGAATCCATCATCCTCTGGACGCTGAAGACCTGGCGGCAGAATCGTCGACGCTATCTGGCCGATATGCAGGCTCCGCAATATCGGCATATTCGCTTCGTCCGGCTGCGCAGTCCGCGGCAGGCTGAGGCGCTGCTCCGCGAGCTGGAAGCGCAGCGGTCAGGCGGGCATATCTAATTTTCAGCAGTACACATGTGAATTAATTGTTTCTCAATAGTTAGCAGAGATTTTAATAATGCAGGCACGTACTTTCATATGAGCCTGCGAAATGTCTTATCGAATCAGTATCCTGGATAAAAGTCCGCTTGCCGCCGGGGAAACCGCCGCGCAGGCGCTGGCGCGCACATTAACGCTGGCGCAACACGCCGAAGCCTGGGGCTATCACCGCTTCTGGGTCGCCGAACACCACAATACCGATCAGCTGGCGAGCCCCTCTCCGGAGCTGGTTATCGCCTGGCTGCTGGGCCACACCCGGCGCATTCGTCTTGGGTCCGGCGGCGTCATGCTCCAGCACTACAGCCCCTATAAAGTCGCGGAAAACTTTAACCTGCTGGCCGCCCTCGCGCCGGGTCGCATCGATCTCGGGGTGGGCAAGGCGCCTGGCGGCCTGCCGCTCTCCACCCGCGCCCTGCAGCAGGGCCTGCATCAGGAGGAGAAAGGGACCTTTGCCGATCAGCTGGCGCAGCTGGATAACTGGCTGTCACTGACTGAGCCAGGGGGAGAGGAGAGCCTGCGCGCCACGCCGATCCCGCCGCGCCGGGCCGACGGATTTCTGCTCGGCGCCAGCCTGGAGAGTGCGGAACTGGCCGCCCGTCTTGACTGGAACTTTGTCTTTGCCGCCCATCTCAATGGCGACAGCGCGCTGCGCCGCACGGTGATCAACCGCTGGCGCGAGCTCAGCCCGCGTGAGGCGATCGTCGCCGTGCAGGTGGTGGTGGCTGACGATCCGGCCACCGCCGCTGCGCTGGCGCAGCAGGTCGAGGTGTGGGGCGTCGAGCTGGAGAACGGCCAGCGGGTGACCGTCGGCAGTGAGGCTCAGGCCGTCGCCTTTGCCCGCCAGGCTGGCAGCCGGCCGACACGCATCCACCGCCGCGAATCTTCACTGATCTCCGGTACTCCCGAACAGGTTAAAGCCCGGCTTGACGCGCTGCAGGCGGAAGATCGGCTGGATGAACTCATCATTGATACCCCCATTAGCGACGGGCCAGAGCGCCTGCACTCTCTGCGCCTGCTGGCGCAGGCTCACTACGGCAAGGAGGTGCTGAATGTCCTTTGAACAACAACTGATTAGCTGGCGGCGCGAGCTGCACCAGAACCCGGAGCTCTCCCTACAGGAAGTAGCCACCACCGCGCGGATCCGCGACTGGCTGCAGAGCGGCGGGCTGACTCTGCTGCCCTTCGATCTGAAAACCGGGCTGGTCGCCGAAGTCGGCAGCGGCGACAAGGTGATTGCCCTGCGGGCGGACATCGACGCGTTGCCCATCGAGGAGGCGACCGGTCTGCCTTACCGCTCGCAAAATGAAGGGGTGATGCATGCCTGCGGCCATGATATTCACACCAGCGTGATGCTGGGGGCGGCGCTGCTGCTGAAGGAGCGGGAAGCGGAACTCCCGGGGCGGGTACGGATCCTGTTTCAGCCGGCGGAGGAAAATTTTGGCGGCGCGAAAACCCTGATCCGCGCCGGGGCGCTGGAGGACGTGTCGGCGATCTTTGGTATGCACAATGAGCCCGGCCTGCCGGTGGGCGAATTTGCCACCCGCGGCGGCGCGTTCTACGCCAACGTCGATCGCTTCGTTTTCAAAGTGACCGGGAAGGGGGCGCATGCCGCCCGCCCACATGAAGGAAAGGATGCGATCCTGCTGGCCAGCCAGCTGGTGACGGTGCTGCAGAGCGTGGCCAGCCGGGAAGTGAACACCCTCGACTCAGTGGTGCTCAGCGTGACGCGGATCCAGGGAGGCAATACCTGGAACGTGCTGCCGGAGAGCGTCGAACTTGAGGGGACGCTGCGCACCCACAGCAGTGAAGTGCAGCAGCGGGTCAAGGCCCGGGTCAGCGAGATCGCGGCCGGTTTCGCCAGCGCCTTTGGCGCACAGATTGACGTCTTCTGGTATGCCGGCCCGACGGCGCTGGTCAATGACGCCCGCTGGGCCGACTTCGCCAGCGACGTGGCGGCCCAGGCCGGGTACCGCACCCATCACGCCGATCTGCATCTCGGTGGCGAAGATTTTGCGGTCTATCTTCAGCATATTCCCGGGGCGTTCGTCAGCATCGGCAGCGCAAGCGAATATGGTCTGCACCATCCGGCATTTAATCCGGACGAACGGCTGATTGCACCCGCGGCACATTATTTCGCCCGGCTCGCGGAAGAAGCGTTACAACACATTTAACGGATGGCAGGGGAAGGGGTAGCTATGTCTGAAAATCGACAATTGCGTCTGGGAACCATATTACATGGTGCATCGGGAAATATGTCCGCATGGCGTCATCCGGCGGCCCAGGCCGACGCCAGTATTAATTTTGATTTTGTTACAGAGACGGCGTTAAAAGCGGAAGCGGGTAAGCTGGATTTTATTTTTGTCGCCGACGGTTTATATATTAATGAAAAATCGATTCCCCATTTTTTAAATCGCTTCGAGCCCTTAACGGTGCTTTCCGCGCTGGCCGCGGTTACCCGGCGGCTGGGGCTGGTGGGGACTTTATCCACTTCGTACAGCGAGCCGTTTACCACCGCCCGACAGTTCGCCAGCCTTGACCATTTAAGCCAGGGGCGGGCAGGCTGGAACGTGGTCACTTCGCCGCTGGAAGGGTCGGCGAAAAACTTCTCCCGGGCCCAGCATCCGGATCATGCGCTGCGCTATCGCATTGCCGATGAATATCTGCAGGTGGTGAAAGGCTTATGGGATTCATGGGAAGAGGACGCCTTTGTGCGCAATAAGGAGACTGGCCAGTTCTTTGATAAAAATAAACTGCATACGCTCGATCACCATGGCGATTTCTTTAAAGTGGCCGGGCCGCTAAATATTGCCCGCACGCCACAGGGACGGCCGATTATTTTCCAGGCTGGCGCGTCGGACGACGGCAAGAAATTAGCCGCACGCCACGCCGATGCCATTTTTACCCATCAGGAATCGCTGGCCGAGGCGCAGGCATTTTATCAGGATGTCAAAAGCCAGCTGGCGGCATGGCAGCGCACCCCGGACCAACTGCATATCTTCCAGGGCGTCAGCGTCATCGTCGGGGATGACGCCGAGGATGCGGAACGTCAGTACCAGACTACCGCGGCGCTGGTTTCCATCGAGGATGCGCTGAACTATCTTGGGCGCTATTTCGAACACCATGATTTTTCGCAGTACCCGCTTGATGAACCGTTCCCGGATATTGGCGACCTGGGACAAAACAGCTTCCGCAGCACCACCGACGAGATTAAACGTCACGCCCGCGAGCGGGGATTAACCCTGCGCCAGGTGGCCCTGGAGGCCGCGAGCCCACGTCCGCGCTTTACCGGCACCGCCAGCGATGTCGCCGATGGCCTGCAGCTGTGGTTCGAACAGCGCGCGGCGGA
This sequence comes from Klebsiella sp. 7-CIP_Kleb., assembly GCF_050378655.1. Taxonomy (NCBI): domain Bacteria; kingdom Pseudomonadati; phylum Pseudomonadota; class Gammaproteobacteria; order Enterobacterales; family Enterobacteriaceae; genus Klebsiella; species Klebsiella sp. 7-CIP_Kleb. Next base: position 494,267 of record NZ_JBNRLJ010000001.1, on the reverse strand, counting down.
CGGTTTCATCATTCAGGGCGGCACGCCGGAAACCTTCCCGCGCTTTGTTGACGAGGTGGTGCCTCTGTTACAGGCGCGCGGTCTGTTCCGTCGCGACTATCCGGGCACCACCCTGCGGGAAAGTCTGGGCCTGGCGCTACCCGCTAATCAATTCCAAAAATAAGAAAAGAGAATCACGCTATGCAGAAAACAACACTCTTGCTGGCCGTCGCGTTGGCATTTAGCGCCTCGTCGTGGGCACAGGACGTCAAGATCAATGGCACCGGGGTAAGCCTGGAGGCCAACAAAACGCCGATTCACACAGCGAAAAACCCGAAGGCCATTGCCCTGTTGCCGAAAGATCTGCATCTGGCGGTGCCGGGGAAATTCACCGTCGCGGTGGCGGCCCTGAACTCACCGCCGCTGACGGTCTTCGCCGATGACAACAAAACCCTGCTCGGCAGCGAGGCGGATATCGCCCGGCTGGTGGCGGAGAGTCTCGGGCTGGAGGTGAACGTAGTTCCCACCTCCTGGGAAGACTGGCCGCTGGGAGTCACCTCCGGCAAATATGATGCCGCGATCAGCAATATTACCGTCACCAAAGAGCGAAAAGAAAAGTTCGATTTCGCCACCTACCGCAAAGATTCGCTGGGCTTCTACGTCAAAAGCACCAGTCCGCTGAACAAAATTGACAAGGCGGAGGACATCGCCGGGCTGAAGATTATCGTCGGCTCCGGTACTAACCAGGAGGCGATCCTGCTGGCGTGGAACGCGGAGAACGTCAAGAAGGGGCTGAAGCCGTTTACCCCGGTTTACACCAAGGATGATGCCGCCCAGACGCTGGCGCTGCAGACCGGGCGAGCCGACGCCTTTTTCGGCCCTAACGTAATTGGCGCATGGAAGGCGGCGCTGACCGGCAAAACCAAACTGGTGGGCAGCGTCGATGGCGGCTGGCCGAAAGCGGCGCATATCGCGGTAACGCTGAAAAAAGACAGCGGGCTGGTGAATGCCGTCCAGGCGGCGCTGAACGGCGCTATCGCCAGCGGGGACTACGCCAAAGTGCTTAACCGCTGGGGCGAAGGGGTGGAAAGCATACCGCAATCGGAAATCAACCCGCCCGGGCTGGGCGACTGACAGGAGGCGCGATGAGCGAAGCATTCCGCGATATTTCTCCGGACGCACCGGAGCTGAAGCCGATTATTAGCGGGCTGTTTGCTGAATACGCCGCCCGCTACGGCGACTATTTTTCCCGCGATGCGGAAGTGGAGTTGAGCGAGTGGTATTTGCCGCCGCAGGGGCTGTTTATCGTCCTTGAGCGTGAGGGCGAAATTATCGCCACCGGCGCTTATAAACCTAAGGATCGCCACACCGCAGAGATCAAACGTATCTGGACGCACCGCCGTCTGCGCCAGCAGGGGCTGGCGGCGAAAGTGGTTCAGGAGCTGGAGCGGCGGGCGGTGCTGGCCGGGTACAGCCATATCTACTTGACCACCGGCTTCCGCCAGCCGGAGGCGGTAAAGCTCTATCTCAGCCAGGGGTATGAGGCGCAGTTTGACCTCGCGCGAGACCCGGAAGAGTACAGTCAGCCGCCTTACGATGGCCGGCTGCGGTTCACTAAAGCGCTGGCGGTGAGCGCCTTTAGCCACAGCGCCTGAGGAGGCATTATGCATACATCTGAAACGATAAAAGTGGTGCCGGCGCGCTATCCGCTGCGGGTGGTGGGAGCCCTGGTGGCCCTGCTGGTGCTGGCGGTAGTGATCCAGTCGGTGGCCTTCAACCCGCGCTGGGAGTGGGGCGTCTTCGCCCGCTGGTTCTTTGACCCGGTGATCCTCGAAGGGCTGGGACAAACCCTGCTTCTGACCCTGCTCGGCACGGTGCTGAGCGTGATCTTCGGCGGCCTGCTGGCGCTGGCCCGCTTGTCCTCATCCTGGCTGCTCAGCAGCCTCGCCTGGAGCTATATCTGGCTGTTTCGCTCGCTGCCGCTGATTGTAGTGCTGATCATTCTCTACAACTTCTCCTATCTTTACGACACCCTGTCGCTGGGGATCCCGTTTACCGGCGTCACCTGGGCCAGCTACCAGACGATAAACGTGCTGGGGCAATTCTCCACGGCGGTGGTGGGCCTGACCCTGGTGCAGAGCGCCTATACCGCGGAGATTATTCGCGGCGGCTTCCTCGGCGTTGACCATGGGCAGTATGAGGCCGCTGCCGCGCTGGGGCTGCCCGCCTGGCGACGCACGCTGCGCATTATTTTGCCGCAGGCGCTGCGCACCATTCTGCCATCCGGCTTCAACGAGATCATCAGTCTGGCGAAAGGAACGGCGATGGTGTATGTCCTGGCGATGCCGGAGCTGTTCTACACCATCCAGATGATCTACAACCGTACCCAGGAGGTGATCCCGCTGTTGATGGTCGGCGCCGCCTGGTATCTGGCGATCACCAGCGTTCTCTCCGCCATACAGTACCTGGTAGAACGTGGACTGGCGCGCAGCGAGCGCCGCTCGGCGGTGAACAGCGCCCGCAGCAGCCGTCTGAATCAACCCGCACGTCAACCACAGCCCCAGGAGGCCGTCCATGCCCAGCTCTCGTAATGGCCATATCTCTATCACCGGCGTCAGCAAATACTATGGCCGCCACAAAGCGCTGGACGATGTGTCCTTGGAGATACTTCCGGGCACGGTGACGGTGATCCTCGGCCCTTCCGGTTCGGGCAAGTCCACGCTGCTGCGCACCATTAATCACCTCGAGCGCGTTGATGAGGGGTTTATTCAGATTGATGGCGACTATATCGGCTATCGCCGCAAAGGCGACAAGCTGTATGAGATGAAAGAGAAGGAGATCCTCCGCCAGCGGATCAACGTCGGCTACGTGTTTCAGAACTTTAACCTGTTTCCGCACCTGACGGTGCTGGAGAACCTGATAGAGGCGCCGATCGCCCACAAGCAGGTCACGCGCAAAGAGGCCATTGCCCGTGCCTGGGAGCTGCTGGACGTGGTCGGACTGCGCAATAAAGCAGATGCCTGGTCGCGGCATCTCTCCGGCGGCCAGCAGCAGCGTATCGCTATTGCCCGGGCGCTGGCGCTGGACCCGCGGGTGATCCTGTTTGATGAGCCCACCTCGGCGCTGGATCCGGAGCTGGTGGGCGAGGTGCTGGATGTCATCAAGAAGCTGGCGCGCTCCGGCACCACTCTGGTGGTGGTCACCCACGAGGTTGGCTTTGCCCGCGAGGTGGCCGATCAGGTGGTGTTTATGGTCGACGGCAGGATCGTCGAGCAGGGCAGCAGCGACGAGGTGCTCAACCATCCTCAGCATCCGCGTACCCGGCAGTTTTTATCCAGGGTGCTGCCGTCATGAACAGAGCGATAGCGACCCTGGTATTCAGCGCCCTGGCGCTGGACGCTCACGCGGCGCTGGATCTGCGCGCCAATGAGCAGCCATTGCCGGTCACCCGCGACCCGCAGGCGATAGCGAAAATTCCACCGGGCTATCGCTTCGTGGAACCGGGGACGCTGACGGTGGCGATCTCGGCGCTCAATTCGCCGCCGCTGGCGCTGCTGGCCAGCGACAACCGCACGCGGATCGGCAGCGACCCGGATATGGCCCGCCTGCTGGCCGGAAGCCTTGGCCTGAAACTCAGGCTGGTGCCCACCGCGTGGGAGGACTGGCCGCTGGGCATCGCCGCCGGCCGCTACGATGTGGCGCTGATTAATATCGCGGTAACCGAGAAGCGCAAAGAGAAGTTCGATTTCGCCACCTACCGGGTGGACTCCCTGGCCTTCTCGGTGAAATCCACCAGCGACATCGCCGCGGTAAACGGACCCGCAGACCTCGCCGGGCGCAAAGTGATCGTCGGGTCCGGCACCAACCAGGAGCGGATCCTGCTGGGCTGGAATGAGGACAACCGGGCCGCCGGGCGGCCGCCGGCCCAGCCGGTCTACCTGACCGATGATGCCTCCGGCAACCTCTATATCCAGTCCGGGCGGGCGGATATCTTTTTCGGCCCGCAGTCGGTGGCCGCCTATAAAGCGGCCCTTAATGGCCAGACCCGGGTGGTAGGCCTGGGGCCGAAAAAAGCGTGGGTGGCGACGACCACCAAAAAAGGCAACGGCCTGGTCTTTGCCCTGCAGGCAGCCCTCGACGGGGCGATCGCCCGCGGTGAATATCAGCAGGTGCTGGCGCGCTGGGGAGAGCAGGGCGAGGCGGTGGCGCAGTCGGTGGTCAACCCGCCGGGGATCACCTACTAACCACCCGGGCCATGGTATGCCGGTTGGGTGAGCGGTAATTTTCTGCCTACACTTAGGCTTTATCCTGGAGGCAGACCATGATTACCGTTTATGGCGTGCCGGGATGGGGCTCGACGATTAGCGAGCTGATGCTCTCCCTGGCCGATATTCCCTACGAGGTGGTTGACGTTGAGGGCTTTGACCAGCCCGGCCCGGCGCGCGAGCGCCTGCGGCAGATTAACCCGCTGTGTCAGGTGCCCACCCTCAGGCTGGCCGACGGCAACATCATGACCGAAACCGCCGCCATCGCGCTGATGATCCTCGACCAGCGTCCCGACCTGGCCCCCGCGCCGGGGACGCCGCAGCGTCAACAGTTCCAGCGTCTGCTGGTCTGGCTGGTGGCCAATGTCTATCCTACCTTTACCTATGCCGATTACCCGGAACGCTGGGCGCCCGCCGCCGCGGAGCAGCTGGTGGAGAATTGTCGCCAGTACCGGAAAAATCTCTATCTCTGGTTCGAACAGCAGCTTGCCGCCGGGCCGTGGGCGCTGGGCGCGTCGGTAACGTTGCTGGATTGCTATATCGCGGCGATGTACAGCTGGGGGCCGCGACAGGCGTGGTTTGACGACCACGCGCCAAAATTCGCCGCCATCGCCCGGGCGGTCTGTCAGCGACCGGAGCTGGCCGTGGCGCTACGCCGTAACAAGCTGATTTAACGCACGCGATGGCAACCAGAACGGCCATTCTGTGGTAGCGTTATGGCTCTGACCACAAGGAGTCTTTGCTATGCCGCATGTAGATATTAAATGTTTTCCCCGTGAACTGACTGACGAACAAAAAACCGCGCTGGCCGCCGACATTACCGAGGTGCTGATCCGTCATCTGAACAGCAAAGAGAGCGCGGTCAGCGTCGCGCTCACCCAGGTTGAGCCGGACGCGTGGCAGGCGGTGTGGGATAGTGAGATCGCCCCGCAGATGGCGCAGTTGATTAAGAAGCCGGGTTATAGCATGTAATTGCCACTGGCGGGCATGATGCCCGCCAGTGACGCTCGGTCAGAACCAAATCTCCGTCTGCACGCCGAAGTTCCATGTCCCGCCAGCGGTAAAGCCTTTGCTGCCGAAATCATCGTTGATCGCATAACGATCCAGGTCTTTATCCCAGTTCATCCACGTGACAAAGAAACGTATCTCCGGCCGCGCTTTGATATCAAACACATCGCCCACTTTAAAGGTGGGGGCGAAGGTCAGCTTGTAGAAATCACCGCGCACCGCCTGATACTGATAAACGTTGTCATTATAGCGATAGCTGCGCCCGTTCGGATTGAGATCCATATACTGCCACGAGGCCTCATACAGCAGGGCGAAGTGAGCGGAGATCCCTTGCGATACCCGCAGGTTAAACGTCGCCCAGTCGTAGCGGTCGCCGTCGCGATAGCGGTCTTCGCTGTGCTGGGCGATCACCGACGGCGCCAGCTGCCAGTTTTTCCCCAGCGGCAGGATCCCGTACGACGCAAAGCGCAGGGAGGCCGCGTTCTCGGTCAGGTCGCCATCGCTCCCCGGCTGACGCGCTTCGGCGCCCAGCCCGACGCCGTACTGCAGGGCGCTTTCCGACACCCCCGGCGCCAGGCCGTAGAACTGCTGTTTGTCGTGGAGGGCCAGCATCGCGTAGTAGCCGTTTTTGGCGGTGTTATCGCTGCGCAGGGCATAGCTCCCGGTGGTCGAGGTATTATCTTTCAGGTCATCGTTGCCCTGGGCGGTCATCACCGTGGTCATCAGCTGCCAGTTGCCGTAAAAATGGTTTGCGGTGAACAGCAGATTCTGGATGTCATTATCCGCGTAATTATCGCTGCCAAGGTCGCCGAAGTTACGCGCATACACCGAATAATCGCCGCGCAGGCCGCTTCCCCAGTCGACATCATTGATTCCGCCGCCGGTGCCACCGAGGAACATGATGTCGCTATCGGTAAAGTGGATATCGAAGTTATCCCGATCGAAGCGCTTGCCGGCCCAGATCGAGGCGCGTTTTAACGGCCCGGTGAACTCGGCGAAATCGCCCATCTCGACGTACAGCTGACGAATGTTCAGATGGTGGCTGTCGTTATCCTGAACCCACGGATCCGGGTTGGTGGCCCCGTCGGCGAGCATGGTCTTAAAGCGCGCCCATGAGCCATCGTTGAAGGTAAGCTTTTTGCCAAAGCTCAGCTCAGCGTAATTATCTTTTTCGTTGCCGAGACGGCCGACGTGGGCATCGCCGTTGAGCGAACTGGCCGGGGAGATACCTGGCCCGCCGCGGGCGCCTTTGCCGTGGCTGTTGACTAACATTCCGGAACGGGCGTAGGCGTTAAAGGTAAAGCCATCGTCCGGGGCGCGTTTCGCCAGCTGCTCGCTCAGCTGCTGATTGGTGGCCTGCTGTTTTTGTTCGCGAGCCGTGGTCTGTTGGCTGAGCGCCTGCACCTGCTTTTCCGCTGCCGCCGCGCGCTGTTCCGCGGCGCTGGTGCGCAGCTCCGCCTGCTGCGCCCGGCGTTTAGCTTCTCCCGCCTCCTGCTCCGCATGATTTAGCCGGGCCTCCAACAGAGCCAGCCGTTGCTCGACAGTGAGTGGGGCCGCACTCGCGCCGTAAGCCGAAAAAAGGGCGCAGCAAACCGCTGCGCTTATCAAAGAGATACGCATATCAATCCTTATTTTTTCAGAGGTATGAAGGGTGTGCTGCGCCTTACAGGGCGTGGTTTTCTCCACCAACAGACGATGCGTTCGACGGCGCACGGCGTCCAGCGTCAAGGTCAGCGCGGATCTGCTCGTACTGGTCGTCGAGGCGGTAGAAGCGACCCATCCACAACATTGAGGCCACAATCAGCAGCGCGGGGATATAGAGGTAGCAGGCTTTTATCGCCAGCATCGCGCCGTCGCTTTGCGTCTGGTTAGCGATATAACCGGCGGATGAGAGCAGTACCCCGGTAATGGCTCCTGCGCCCGCCATAGCCACCTTACCAAGAAAGCCGTTGATGGAGGTTAAAATGCCGGCGGTATTGATGCCGGTTTTCCATACCCCGTAATCCACCGGATCGGCCTGCATGGAAAAGTAAATTGCCGTGCGCTGTCCGGCGCCAAGCGATAACACGACCGCTCCGGCAACCAGACCCCAGCTGTTAACGCCTGCCGCCATCATCATACCCATGCCGACCAGGTTGATCCCGCTGGCGACCAGATACACGTGGCGCTTTTTCATCCGGCTGGCGAGCAGCGGCACGGTGAGGGTGCCCAGCAGGGGAACGAAGGTCGAGATCCCGGCGACGACCGCCGTGAGTTCGTTATTGCCGACGTAATAATGGAAGAAGTAGACCAGCGCCCCGGTTTGGAAGAAAAACGCGCCCCACATCAGGAAAATGTTGATGGCGAAGACGAACCACGGTCGATTGGCGCGCAGGCTGACCCAGGCGCGTTTTAAGGTCATGCGCTCCTGAGTAATGCTGATATTTTCCTTAACGTTCCGGAAGCTCACCAGCAGAAAAAAGGTGGCAATAACGCCGAAAACTACCGCCGTATAGAAGAAGCCGTGCTCCTGATTGCCTTTGCCCAGCGCGCCAACCAGCGGCAGAGTGGCGACCGCGACAATGGTCGCCCCGAGCGAGCCGAGCAGAATACGCACTGCCGACAGCGTCGTGCGCTCTCGCGAGTCGTTCGTCAGAAACGGCAGCATGGCGCAGAATGGAATATTAACGAGGGTATAGAGAAACGACAGGCACAAATAGGTGACAAAAGCGTAGATCAGCTTACCGGTGGTGCCGAAATCGGGCACGTAGAAGGCCAGAATACACAGCAGTCCAAAGGGGATCGCGCCAATCAGCAGATACGGACGGCAGCGCCCCCAGCGGGTGGCGGTATTGTCGATTACCAGCCCCATCAGCACGTCGGCCACGCCGTCCACCAGTCGGGTGACCAGAAACATCAGCCCGACATAATAGGCCGGGAGGCCCATCACGTCGGTGTAAAAAAACATCAGATACAGAGAGATCATCTGCCACACAAGGTTGCAGGAGAGATCGGCAATGCCATAGCCAAGGCGCTGCCGCCACAGGGTAAACGTTGTTTCTGCCATAAATCACTCGCTTATCGTTGTTGTTAAAGTCCGTACTGGCGAATAAACCAGGCCGGCGTACAGCTCCACGCATGGCAGTAACTATTGATGAGCTTACTGCCATAGGGGGAAAAGTCAGGATGCTGCGGATCGAAAATTTCCCAGAAGGTGTCGGCGCCGTAGTCGACCATCGCTCCCCAGTAGGCCTTGATCTCCGCTACCGCCTCCTCGCGCAGGCCGCATTGCAGCAGGGCGACAATGTGATGATGGCGCAAGTAGGGGGTATTCATGGCAATGGCGGGCGGATGTTGCTGCAGGCGGCGCATCAGCGCTTGCCGCTGCCCGGCGGTGCCAACCTCCGCCAGTACCAGCCAGATCTGCGATGCCCATGAGACCTGGCGCGCGGCGCCGCTGATAAACACCTGCCGCTCGCTGTCCCACAGGTGGCGGAGGGCGGCCTCTTTCAGCTGCGCGAGCGTAGCGGTGTAGTCGGCTACCCGCTGCGGTTCAACACGCTGCGCCAGCCAGAGGGCACGCTGCAGGCAGTAGATAAGCACCCCCTGCGCTGACGACTGTTTATTCAGTTCCGCCTGCCAGTCGATAAATACCCACCAGTCATCGCTGTCACGTACCAGGCCGCGGGTATCGCAGCGGGTCAGCGCCAGCTCGATTTGCCGTCGCGCCGTGGGCCACAGTTCACGGGCGGTTTCCATGTCGCCAGTGCTTTGCAGGTAGTGATAGAGTACGTCGACAAAAAATAATGAATAATCAAAGAGAAATGTGTCATCGGCGCGCACGTCAGGCTGAACAAAGACATTGGCGGAGACCATGCCATCTTCCCGGGTATGGCCGGCAAACAGGTACAGGCAGCGGCGGACCAGATCGTGGTGGCCGAAGGTCACGTCATTGACCAGCGCCTGCAGGCGCAGGTCGCCGAGCCACAGCCGACGGTCGCGTTTCGGCCCATCCTCAAACACCTCCTGCATGCAGTTTTGCAGGGTGCGAACCGCGACGTCATCAATGGCTTTCAGCTCCGAATCGGCGATGACCGCCGGCTGCGGGCTGCCGGCTGAGGTAACGGTTTCCAGGGCTATCTCATCGAACTGCAGACGAAATTTGCGCGACAGCGCTTTGATTTCCACCTTCAGGTAGCGCAGGCAGTAGCGACGCGGCAGGTCAACCCGGGCGGGCAGGACGTCGAGCCACAGATCCTGTTGCTGCAACCAGCTACTGCTCAGCCACCCCTGGTACTCGCTGAACGGCTCGCAGACTTCGCTCAGCGTTTCGCCGAAGGTGAAGTGCAGATGGGCCGGGGCATCCGGCGGGCTGCCGACGCTGCGGCAGCTGAACTGCAGGTAGCCAACAAAATGGCTGCCAAAGTCAATGATGATGCTGTCGCCGACGCGAAGCGGCTGCTGATAAAACTGCTCAGGCGTGCAGACGGTGTGTCCCCGCCAGCCGTTCAGCGCCGCCGGATCGGCGACGGCCTCGACGATGGCCTGCGGCGCCTGGCGCTGACGATGTAGCGCGGGCGTTAGGGCGGCCGCACGCTCTAATAAATGCGGATGGCGGGTCATCGCCACACTGGAATTGTATTGAATTGCCTGTGACATACTGCGTCCTCTCCATTAGGTTAGGCGCAGCATAGGCCGTCGTCCGGCGGCACCACCACTCTGGCAATGCCAAACCGTCAGTGAAAATGGCAGGAATAATGAGGTGGGGGCGCTGGCGATCACAAATCCGCACATCGGGCGCGTGCCGAGGGCCGGAATAGATTATCGTGCCCCTGCGCACCAGGCTGTTCAGGATTTGCTGTAATGATGACACTGACCGTTGAGTATTATTTCACCCACCCCCAGGATAAGCTCGGCATGTACGCCAGCGACCCGGAAGATAATAGCCAGGAACATGGCCACGAGTTTGCCGAGCTGGTGATCGTCGAGGAGGGGCATGGATTACACGTTATTAATGGCCGCCCGCTGTATATCCAGCAGGGCGATGTATTTTATGTCCAGCCTGGCGATGTCCACTATTATGATGAGCTGGGGACGCTGAAGTTGATTAATGTCTTAATTAATCCGGCGGTGGCCTTTCGCTATTTACAGCAGATGGAGGGATTGCTGCAGCAATTATCGGCGCAGCGCGCCGCCTGCTATGGCTGGCTGGCACCGGAGACCCGCAGCTATTGTCGGGAACTGGTGGAAAAGATATTTTCCCCGGCGCTGAGGGCGGCGGATAATACCCCGCAACGGGAGTCTCTCTTTTTCCAGCTGGTGACCACCATTCTCACAGCCGAGTCGGAAGCCGAATATAGCAGCACCCGCTATAAACTGCATAAATTACTCACCTGGCTGCAGGAGCACTGTTTCGAAGAACATAACTGGCAGCAGCTGGCGGAGCAATTTCATCTCACCACCCGCACGGCGTTTCGCCATATTAAAGAGGCCACCGGATTAACGCCGGATAATTATCTGAAACGTCTGCGACTGGTCTCCGCGCGGGTCAAATTACGCGAAACGGAGATGACCATTACCGAAGTGGCTTATCTGTGCGGCTTCGCCAACAGCAACCACTTTACCACCCTGTATAAAAAAGTGTTTGGCCTGACCCCAAGCGCCGATCGCCGCCGCCCACCGGGTTAAAAGGGGGGCCGCAGGCCGGGCAGGGGAAAAATCTGCCACCCGCGGCAGGTCACGCTTATTCGTCGAGGGAGTTTGCCCGCACATGACGACCGCTGGCGACAAAATTGCCGGTGCCAAGATGATGCAGGGTATTGAGCTTATCGTCGTCGAACTGCCAGCGTCCGGTGACGAATGCGCGTTCATCGGCGGCGGCAGACACCACCTCCCCGAACAGGGTGTCGTACTGGGTCTGGGCCGCCGTCGCCGGCAGCAGACGGCACTCCATCCATGCCAGACACTTCTCCTCGATCAGCGGCAGGCCCAGCTCCGGACCGGTCACCACCGGAATTCCGTAAGCATTGAATTTGTCTTCATCGCGGCCACTGACGCTGCCGACGGCGTAGGTCCAGCTGGCGGCGGCCACGCCGGGAACCACGATGCCGAAGGTGCCGTTGCGCTCGATGATTTCCCGCGTCCAGGTGCTTTTATCCACCACGATAGCCACCCGCGGTGGGGCGAATTCCACCGGCATCGACCAGGCGGCGGCCATGACGTTGCGCCGGTCGGACGCAGCGTCGTAGCTGGTGATCAAAATGGTCGGACCGTGGTTGAGCAGGCGGCTGGCATACTGCAGTTCCACGTGGCGAAAGCGGCTCATAGGCGTTCCTTGAGTAATGGGTCGGTTGGCGGGTAATACGTTAAGCCGCAATGAAAATGTAATCAATACGTCATCTCGTCTGACTATAGTCGCCAGCACAAAGTCCCAAAGAGGATCACAATATGTTGGCTCCCCTGATGTTATCCCAGGTGAGCGCGTCCCGTCGGATGTCGACCGCCGGGCAGGGGTTGCTTTCCCGCAAGGGAGGGCGACAATGCGCGCGCTGACCCCTATCACTCTGCAGGCGGTCTCATTCGCCTTCGCAGAGACCCCCATTCTCGATCGCTTCTCGCTGCATATCGAACCCGGCAGCATTGTGGCGCTGCTGGGCCCGTCCGGCTGCGGCAAAAGCACCTTGCTGCGCCTGCTGGCGGGGCTGAGCGTGCCGGCCAGCGGTGAAATCCGCTTTGGCGATCGGCTGGTGGCCCGCGCAGGCTGGGGATTGCCCCCGGAACAACGCGATATCGGCATGGTTTTCCAGGATTACGCCCTCTGGCCGCATATGAGCGTGGCGCAGAACGTCGCCTTTCCGCTGCGCATGCGCGGCATTGCCCGCGCCGAACGCGAGCGCCGGGTGAGCGAGGCGCTGGCGCGGGTGGGCCTCGACGGCTTTGCCGAACGTAAACCTTCAGGCCTTTCCGGCGGCCAGCAGCAGCGGGTGGCGCTGGCGCGGGCGATCGTCGCCGCGCCGCGGGTGCTGCTGTTTGATGAGCCGCTCTCCAACCTGGACAGCGAACTGCGCGAATCGCTGTGTGGCGAAATGAGCCGCCTGCTGCGCCAGCTCGGCATCACCGCCGTGTATGTTACCCATGACCGCCGTGAAGCCGAGCTGTTAGCCGACCGGATAGTCCATTTATCCGCGGGCCGCGTGGCCGCTGTCCGCGCCGTTACGCCAACCTCAGGGGACGTTGTATGAACACCGTTATGACCGTTAAGAAAGGAGTGGTACTCGCGATGGCTCTCTCCGCCATGATGCTCTCAAGCGCCCATGCGCTGACCGTTTACACCGCCGGCCCTGGCTCGCTGGCGAAAAGCCTGGCCAGCGGTTTTGAACAACAGACCGGGGTGAAGGTGACCGTTTTCCAGGCCACCACCGGCAAAGTGATGGCCCGTCTGGAGGCCGAGCAGGCCAACCCACAGGCGGATGTGCTGATCTCCGCTTCATGGGATACCGCGGAGGATCTGCACCAGCGGGGTTGGTTGCTGCCTTTTCACAGCGCCAATGCCGACAAGGTACCGGCTAATCTGAAATCGGCGGACTATATCGCCCAGGGGGTCTCGGCGCTTGGCATCGTCTGGAACAGCAAAAGCGGCACTCCGGAGCCGAAAGAGTGGCGGGATCTCACCCAGCCGGCGTTTAAAGATAAGGTGACGACGCCTGACCCGGCGCTCTCCGGCGCGTCGCTGGATCTGCTGATTGGCCTGCAAAACAGCATGGGCGACCAGGCCTGGCAGCTGTTTGACGATCTGAAAAAGAACGGCATGGTGGTCAGCGGCCCCAACGCCCAGGCGGTGACGCCGGTGATGCAGGGGGCGAAAGCGGCGGTGTTCGGCGCGGTGGATTATGTCTCCTACGGCAATATTCAGCAGGGCGAGTCGCTGAAGGTGATCTTCCCGCCCAGCGGGACGGTGATTGCCCCACGCCCGATGATGATCCTCAAAACCAGCCAGCATGCCGACGACGCCAAAGCCTTTATCGATTACGTGCTGTCGCCGGAAGGTCAGGCGCGGGTCGCCGACGCCTGGCTGATGCCCGCTCGCCGCGATGTGGCCGCTAAACGCCCGCTGCTGGACGCGCTGAAGGTCTTGCCCACCAGCGGCGAGGGGAGTAGCGAGCGTAGCGCCGTCCTGACCCGCTTCAGTCAGCTGTATGCCCACTAATTGACACGGTTCTCCGGCGCTGGCCGCCGGAGAACGCTTCGTTTCAGGAACCGCTGTGAAACAAAAATTCCTTTCCGGCGTGACCCTTGCTGCCCTGACGCTGCTGGTCGCGTTACCGCTGTTGTTTATTCTGCTGCAGGCGATTTTTCCCCATTTTAGCGCCGGTTCGCTCCATGACGCCTTTGGCGGCGTCTCGCCGCTGCTGGCGGACCCTCAGCTGATGTCGATGCTCGGCGGTACGCTGTGGATCGCCGGCGGCGTGGCGCTGGCCAGCGTCCTCATCGGCCTGCCGCTCGGCATTCTGCGCGGTATGTTTTCGTTGCCGCTGCCCCGGCTATGGGACCTGCTGTTTTTGATCCCCTTTCTGACGCCGCCCTATATCTCGGCGCTCTCGTGGATGTTGGCCCTGCAACGCCAGGGCTATCTGCAGCAGCTGACCGGCTGGCAGCTAAACGATCTGCTATTCAGCCGCAGCGGGATCGTGCTGGTGATGACCTTTAATATTTTTCCCGTGGTTTACTTTGCCGTTTCCCGCAGCCTGCTGGCGAGCGGGCAACGGCTGGCGATGGTCGCCCGGGTCCATGGCGCCAGCGCCTGGCGCGCCTTCTGGCACGTGACGCTGCCGATGCTCTCCCCGGCGCTGGCGGCGGGGATGCTGCTGGCGTTTACTCTCGCCATCGAGGAGTTTGGCGTACCGGCGGCGCTGGGCAGCCGGGCGGGAGTGGTGATGCTGACGGTGGGCATTGAGAAAAAGCTGGCCGACTGGCCGGTGGATCTCACCGGTGCTGCGCTGCTGTCGCTGCTGCTGATGGCGGTGGCGTTGTTCGCCTGGTGGCTGCAAACGCGGCTGGTGGGGGAGAAGGAGGTCACCAGCGTCACCGGCAAACCGGGAGAAAACCGTGGGACGTCGCTGGGCTGGATGACGCTGCCCGCGCTGCTGGCGATGGCGGCCGTCGGCGGCCTGGCGGTCGGGGTCCCCGCCGCCTCGATGATGCTCACCAGCCTGATGGGCACCCTCTCGGGCGGAGTCAGCCTGGAGAATGTCACGCTGCGTCATTTCGCGGCGCTATTCGACCAGCAGGGCGATGCCCTGTCGGCCCTCGGCGTCAGCCTGTCTCTGGCGCTAGGTTCGGCGCTGATCGTCGGCGCGCTGGGGCTGCTGGCCGCCTGGCTGGTGATGGTGCAGAAGATCAAAGGGCGCGGGGTGGTGGATGCGCTGTCGCTGATGCCGGCGGCGCTGCCGGGCGTGGTGGTGGGGGTGGGATTGATCCTGCTGTGGAATCAGCCCTTCTGGCCGCGCTCGCCCTACAACACGCTGTGGATGCTGCTGCTCTCCTATTGTTGCCTGCTGCTGCCCTGGCCGGTGCGCTATGTCGGCAGCGCGCTGCGCCAACTCGGCCCCAATCTTGAGCCCGCCGCCCGGGTCCACGGCGCATCGCCGCTGCAGGCGCTGCGGCTAATTGTTCTGCCGCTGGTCTTTCCGGCGCTGCTGGCGGCGATGCTGATGGTGTTTGCGGTGGCGTCCCGGGAGCTGGTGACCTCGCTGCTGCTGGCGCCCGCCGGCACGCAGACCGTGGCGGTGTTTATCTGGCGCCAGTTCGAACAGGGATCCGTTGGTCAGGGCATGGCGATGGCCAGCCTGACGCTGTTGACCGGTCTGCTCCTGATGCTGACGGCGCTGGCGCTGATGCAGCGCAGCACGCGCGGTTAACGACAAGCGCACAAAAAAGAGGGTCGGCGCGGGAATATAGGCTATAAATGTCGGACACCAACAGCTGGAGACCCTGATGAGTCCCTTTTTACGCGCCTATTTTTCCCGTCTGGGCTGGACGGGAGAGCCTGATGTTTCTATTGATACCTTGCGCCAACTGCATCTGCAGCATAACAGCGCTATCCCTTTCGAAAACCTCGACGTCCTGCTGCCGCGCGAGATCCATCTTGACGACCTGGCGCTGGAAGCGAAGCTGATCGCCGGCCGACGCGGGGGGTATTGTTTTGAACAAAATGGCCTGCTGGAGCGCGCGCTGCGCGAAATAGGTTTTAATGTCCGCAGCCTGCTGGGCCGGGTGGTGCTGGCCAATCCGCCGCAGATGCCGCCGCGCACCCATCGTTTATTGCTGGTGGAAGTGGCGGGTGAGCGCTGGATCGCCGACGTTGGCTTCGGCGGCCAGACGCTGACCGCGCCGATTAAGCTGCTGGCCGATATCCCGCAGCAGACGCCGCACGGCAGCTATCGTCTGGTGCATGAAGGGGATGAGTGGACGCTGCAGTTCAACCATCACGAACACTGGCAGTCGATGTACCATTTCGATTTAGGCCGCCAGTATGCGTCTGATTATGTGATGGGTAACTTCTGGTCGGCGCACTGGCCGCAGTCCCACTTCCGTCACCACCTGCTGATGTGCCGTCATCTGCCTGACGGCGGCAAAATGACCCTCACCAATTTCCACTTTACCCACTGGGAGAATAACCACGTGGTGGAGAAGGTCGATTTTGCCGATGTCTCCGCGCTGTACGAAGGGCTGCAAACCCGCTTCGGCCTGGGCGTGGACGATCCTAAACATGGCTTTAGTGAAGCGGCGCTGGCGGCGGTAATGGCGGCGTTCGATACGCATCCGGAAGCCGGGAAGTAAATTTCCTCATGCCCGGCGGCCGGGCCTACGGGGTGTGAGCCTGTGAGTGGATCCTGTAGGCCGGGTAAGGCGCAGCCGCCACCCGGCGAAATCAAGGATACCGTGCCTGATATCTTGCCCGGCGGCGCTGCGCTTGCGCGGGCCTACGGGGTGTGAGCCTGTGAGTGGATCCTGTAGGCCAGGTAAGGCGCAGCCGCCACCCGGCGAAATCAAGGATACCGTGCCTGATATCTAGCCCGGCGGCGCTGCGCTTGCGCGGGCCTACGGGGTGTGAGCCTGTGAGTGGATCCTGTAGGCCGGGTAAGGCGTAGCCGCCACCCGGCATAAAAGTGGCTCCGTGCCCACAGTCATCGCCCGGTGGCGCTGCGCTTGCACGGGCCTGAACGCCAGCCGGACGGTTCCCTCTCCCTCCGGGAGAGGGCCAGGGTGAGGGGAAGCACTGCAGTGTGGTTGTTTATGTTATCTGTGGCTTCAGCGTAGTTTGCGCTCCCGGTTAATTGTCTGCGTTATGTCTCTTAAGGCGCAGGGAGCGCACAGGGGGCGGCCAGTCGCCGCCGCCCCCTGTACCCCCGGGCTCCGGCCAGCAAAATCGCCACTGCGTGGTGCCTTCGACTTATCCCGGCAGGCTTCGGGTCGGGCCGAGGCAGCGTCCTTGCAAAACACGGCCCTCAGCCCGCATCCATGCGGGCTGCCCCGGCCTGCCGGGAACGTCTCAGCGATTTTGAGGCCGCCAGCACCGGCAGTTTCAGCAACAATGGTGAATAAATTAACGGCAGGTCGCACGAACCGTAGGCCGGGAACGTAGGCCGGGTAAGGCGCAGCCGTCACCCGGCGAAATCAAGGATACCGTGCCTGATATCTTGCCCGGCGGCGCTGCGCTTGCGCGGGCCTACGGGGTGTGAGCCTGTGAGTGGATCCTGTAGGCCGGATAAGGCGTAGCCGCCATCCGGCATAAAGG
Source organism: Klebsiella sp. 7-CIP_Kleb. (assembly GCF_050378655.1). NCBI lineage: Bacteria > Pseudomonadati > Pseudomonadota > Gammaproteobacteria > Enterobacterales > Enterobacteriaceae > Klebsiella > Klebsiella sp. 7-CIP_Kleb. The sequence continues at coordinate 477,239 of NZ_JBNRLJ010000001.1, read as the reverse complement.
CTGGAACCGGGGCCGATAAATATGACCCGGAGTCGGCACGAGCGCCTCGTCCGGGCTACTGGTAAGGATGAATGATAAACGCCGTCAGCGTCGGGAGCGCACCACCTGGTAACGGCGGGTGAAATACTCCACCGGCGCGCTCCAGACGTGAACCAGACGGGTGAACGGGAAGATCAGGAAGATGGTCATCCCCAGCACCAGGTGTACGCGGTAAATCCACGCCACGCCGTCCAGATGCGCCGAGGCGCCGCCGTGGAAGGTGACCACCGCCTGCGCCCAGTCCACCAGCTTGAGCATTTCGCTGCCGTCCGGATGCTGGGCGGAGAAGGGGATCGTCGTCAGCCCCAGCGCGCACTGAATCAGCAAAATGCACAGGATCAGAATATCAGCCGTGGTGGAGGTGGCGCGAATGCGCGGGTTGGTCAGGCGGCGCGCCAGCAGGCCGATGCCGCCCACCAGGGTGAGCGCCCCGCACACGCCGCCGAGGATCATCGCCATCAGCTGCTTCTGCGACATCGGCAGGAACCACGAGTAGACCCAGTGCGGGGTCAGCATGCCAAAGAGATGGCCGAAAAAAATGCCGAGAATGCCGATATGAAACAAGTTCGACCATAGCACCATCCCGCGTTTATCCAGCATCTGGCTGGATGACGCGCGCCAGGTATACTGCCCATAGTCGTAGCGTAGCCAGCTGCCGAGCAGAAACACGGCGCCGCAAAGGTAAGGGTAGATATCGTAAAAGAAGACGTTCAGATACTGGATCATTTCGGGCCTCCGGCGCGGATGTCGACGTACAGCGGCGCCACATCCTGGCTAAAGCGTCGTTGATAAGCTTGCATAGGCGAGCTGTCGCAAGCGGTCGCATTATCTTCAATAAACTTCACCTGCTCTTCTTCCCACACTTCGTCCAGCGCCTGAGAGGTATCGTCGCGCTTTTCTCCCGCCACCTGTTTGGTGACACTGTCACTGGTGAGCGGGCTTTTTGCCAGCGCCAGCAGGGCGTCAAACAGTTGATAATACGAGCATTCTCGTTGCTTCAGGCGGCCGCCGATCAGCGCCAGAATCGGCGCGATATTCTGCAGCCCTTCGCGGGCGTCGGCGAGGGGTAAAATACTGAGATACTCCAGATACAGCGGCAGATAGTCGGGCAGTTCACGGCAATCGATCAGCAGACCTGCCTGCTGATACTGATTCATCAGGTCCACCATCGCCTGGCCACGGTCGCGGGACTCAGCATGCACATGTTCAAACAGCAGCAGCGAGGTGGCGCGCCCTCGCTCGAACACCTCGCACCAGTCGGCCTGGCGATCCAACAGCGGCGCCGCCAGCAGCTCCCCGACAAAGGGCGTCAGGGAAGGGATATCGGCGCTGACCAGCGCCAGGGCTTCGTCGCGGTTCTCCCACAGCACCTCGTCGGGATACTCCAGCAGCAGACCGAGCACTTTCAGGATCCGCATCACTCTCCCTCCCCATGCTTACGCACGCCGCTGACGTCGATGGCGTCAATCCGCCGGCTGTTAAACAGGTTGAATTTCGTATCTGACCCGTGGCAGCCGTCGCCGAAGGTAAAGCCGCAGCCGTTGCGTTCCGGGAAGGCATCCTCCGCCAGTTCGCGATGGCTGGTGGGGATCACGAAGCGGTCTTCGTAGTTGGCGATCGCCAGATAGCGATACATCTCTTCGACCTGCTCAACGCTGAGTCCCACCTCTTCAATTGCCCGGGTATCGGTCACGCCCTCAACGGTTTGCGAGCGCTTGTAGTGGCGCATCGCCATCATCCGTTTCAGCGCGCGCAATACCGGTCCGGTATCCCCGGCGCTCAACAGGTTCGCCAGGTACTGGACCGGAATGCGCAGGCTCTCCACCGCCGGCAGGATGGCGCCGTTGTTGGGCAGGCCGCCGGCGTCGGCAACCGACTGGATCGGCGACAGGGGCGGCACATACCAGACCATCGGCAGGGTGCGATACTCCGGATGCAGCGGCAGGGCCAGCTTCCAGTCCATCGCCAGCTTATAGACCGGCGATTTCTGCGCCGCCTCAATGACATTGTGGGGGATGCCTTGTTTTAACGCTTCCTCGATGACCGCCGGATCGTTTGGATTAAGGAATACCTCGCACTGGCGCTCATAGAGGTCGGTTTCATGCTCGGCGCTGGCAGCCTCTTCGATACGGTCGGCGTCATACAGCAAGACGCCGAGATAGCGGATGCGCCCGACGCAGGTTTCGGAGCACACCGTTGGCTGCCCGGACTCAATGCGCGGATAGCAGAAGATGCATTTTTCCGACTTACCGCTCTTCCAGTTAAAGTAGATTTTTTTATATGGACAGCCGCTGATGCACATCCGCCAGCCGCGGCATTTGTCCTGGTCTATCAGCACGATGCCATCTTCCTCACGCTTGTAGATGGCGCCGCTCGGGCAGGTGGCCACGCAGCTCGGGTTGAGGCAGTGCTCGCACAGGCGCGGGAGGTACATCATAAAGGTGTTTTCGAACTGGCCGTACATCTCTTTCTGCATGGCTTCGAAGTTACGGTCGCGGGCGCGTTTCTCGAACTCACCGCCGAGCAGTTCCTCCCAGTTCGGGCCCCAGTCAATTTTATCCATCCGCTCGCCGCTGATCAGCGAGCGTGGGCGGGCGGTAGGCAGATATTTTCCCTCCGGCGCGTTGTGCAGGTGCTGGTAATCGTAGGTGAAGGGTTCGTAGTAATCGTCAATCGCCGGCAGCACCGGGTTGGCGAATATCTTCGACAGCACGCTAACCCGATTGCCGAGGCGGGGCGTCAGTTTACCGCTGATGCCGCGGATCCAGCCGCCTTGCCACTTCTCCTGGTCTTCCCAGTTTTTTGGGTAGCCAATGCCCGGTTTGGTTTCCACATTATTGAACCACGCGTACTCCATGCCCTCCCGGCTGCTCCAGACGTTTTTACAGGTGACCGAGCAGGTGTGACAGCCGATGCATTTGTCCAGATTCAGCACCATTCCAACCTGAGAACGGATTTTCATTTTTTCGCCTCCTGTACCTGATCGCGACCTTCGTCATCCAGCCAGGCAATATTTTTCATTTTGCGGATCATGATGAACTCGTCGCGGTTGGAGCCGACGGTGCCGTAGTAGTTAAAGCCATAGGCCAGCTGGGCGTAGCCGCCGATCATGTGCGTCGGCTTCGGGCAGACGCGGGTAACGGAGTTGTGAATGCCGCCGCGGCGGCCGGTCACTTCCGAACCCGGGATATTCATAATCCGCTCCTGAGCGTGATACATCATGGTCATCCCCGGCGGCACGCGCTGGCTCACCACCGCCCGGGCGGTGAGGGCGCCGTTGGCGTTGAACGCTTCAATCCAGTCGTTATCTTCAATGCCCAGCTCTCTGGCGTCAGTTTCACTGAGCCAGACGATCGGCCCGCCGCGCGACAGCGTCAGCATCAGCAGGTTTTCGCTGTATGTGGAGTGGATCCCCCATTTCTGGTGCGGGGTCAGGAAGTTCAGCGCTTTCTCCGGAAAACCGTTCGGCGGCACGGCCTTCATCTGGCTGACGCTGCGGGTATCAATGGGCGGGCGATAAGCCACCAGGCTTTCGCCGAAAGCCCGCATCCACGGATGGTCCTGATACAGCTGTTGCCGCCCGGAGAGGGTGCGCCACGGGATCAGTTCGTGCACATTGGTATAACCGGCGTTGTAGGAGACGTGCTCGCTTTCCAGTCCGGACCACGTTGGGCTGGAGATGATCTTGCGCGGCTGCGCCTGAATATCGCGGAAGCGGATCTTCTCATCCTCTTTATTCAGCGCCAGATGAGTGTGGTCGCGACCGGTAAATTCTCCCAGCGCCTGCCAGGCTTTCACCGCCACCTGGCCGTTGGTTTCCGGCGCGAGGCTGAGAATAACTTCTGAGGCGTCAATGGCGCTGTCGATCCGCGGCCGGCCTTTGGCCGGACCGTCCTGCTTGAGGTAGTTAAGCTTGCCGAGGAAATCGACTTCGCTTTGCGTATTCCACGAGATGCCTTTTCCGCCGTTGCCAAGCTTATCGAGCAGCGGCCCGAGAGAGGTGAAGCGTTCCCAGGTGGCGGGATAGTCGCGCTCCACCAGGGCAATCGACGGAGCGGTTTTCCCGGGGATCAGATCGCATTCGCCCTTGCGCCAGTCAAGCACCTCGAACGGCTGCGCCAGCTCAGCCGGAGAGTCATGCTGCAGCGGGACCAGCACCACGTCGGTCTCTTTCCCGAGATGGCCGACGCAGACCTGCGAGAAGGATTTGGCGATATCTTTGTAAATCTCCCAGTCGCTCTTTGCCTCCCACGCCGGGTCGACGGCGGCGGAAAGCGGGTGGATAAACGGATGCATATCCGAGGTGTTCATATCGTCTTTTTCGTACCAGGTGGCGGTCGGTAGAACAATATCGGAAAAGAGACAGGTACTGGACATGCGGAAATCCAGCGTCACCAGTAGGTCGAGTTTGCCCTCGATAGCCGCCGTCTGCCACTCGACTTCCTCAGGTTTCACCTCATCGCTGGCGCCCAGTTCATCCTCCTGAATACCGCTGTCGGTCCCGAGCAGGTATTTCAACATGTACTCATGCCCCTTACCGGACGATCCCAGCAGGTTAGAGCGCCAGATAAACAGGTTCCGCGGATGGTTTTTGCCGCTGTCCGGCTGCTCGGCGGCAAAGCGGATCTCGCCGGATTTTAGCGACCGCACCGTGAACGCCGAGGGCGATAGCCCGGCGGCCTCGGCCTGCTGCTTGATGGCCAGCGGGTTGACGTTGAGCTGTGGCGCAGAAGGCAACCAGCCCATCCGTTCCGCGCGGACGTTGAAGTCGATAAGGCTGCCGCTAAATTTGCTGGCGTCGGCCAGCGGCGACAACAGCTCCTGCGCGGTCAGTTTTTCATAGCGCCACTGGCTGGCGTGATTGTAGAAATAGGAGGTGCTGTTCATTTGCCGCGGCGGGCGGTTCCAGTCCAGCGCGAACGCCAGCGGCAGCCAGCCGGTCTGTGGGCGCAGCTTCTCCTGGCCGACATAGTGCGACCAGCCGCCGCCGCTCTGGCCGACGCAGCCGCAGAACACCAGCAGGTTAATCATCCCCCGGTAGTTCATATCCATGTGGTACCAGTGGTTTACCCCGGCGCCGAGGATAATCATCGAACGGCCATGGGTTTTATGCGCCGTATCGGCGAACTCGCGGGCGATTTGTTCGATATGCTGGCGCGGCACGCCGGTGATCTGCTCCGCCCACGCCGGGGTATAGGCTTTAACCTCGGCGAAATCTTTCGCCGCATTGACATCATCAAGCCCTCGGTCCAGGCCGTAGTTAGCCAGAATCAGGTCATATACGCTGACCACCAGGCCGCTTTCGCCACTGGCCAGCGTCAGCTGTTTCACCGGGAGCGGATGAAGGGTTACCGGTGCCTGCGGCACGCTGCGGAAATGCGGGTTTTCATTGCCGCCGAAGTAGGGGAAGGCGACTGACGCCACGCTGTCGCGAATATCCAGCAGAGACAGCGTGAGCTCCACCGTTTTGCCGTCAGCCAGCGGTTCGAGGTTCCATTTCCCTTTTTCGCCCCAGCGAAAGCCGATGGAACCGTTTGGCGCCACCAGTTCGCCGTCGGCGGTGCAGGCGACGGTTTTCCATTCCGGGTTATTCGTTTCGCCCAGTCCATCCAGCAGGTCGGAGGCGCGCAGCATGCGGCCTGGCACATAGCTGCCATCGTCGCGCGGCTCAAGCATCACCAGCATCGGCATGTCGGTATAGGTGCGGCAGTAGTTAAGAAAGTAATCGCTCGGGTTATCAAGGTGGAAGGTTTTGAGGATCACGTGGCCCATGGCCATCGCCAGCGCGCTGTCGGTACCTTGCTTCGGCGCCAGCCAGTGGTCGCACAGTTTGGCCACTTCCGAATAGTCCGGAGTGATGGCGATGGTTTTGGTGCCTTTGTAGCGCACTTCGGTGAAGAAGTGGGCATCCGGGGTCCGGGTCTGCGGCACGTTGGAGCCCCAGGCGATAATGTAGCTGGCGTTGTACCAGTCGGCGGATTCCGGCACGTCGGTCTGCTCGCCCCAGGTCATCGGCGAGGCGGGGGGCAGGTCGCAGTACCAGTCATAGAAGCTAAGGCAGGTGCCGCCGATAAGGGATAAATAGCGGGTACCCGCGGCGTAGGAGACCATCGACATCGCCGGGATCGGCGAGAACCCGGCGACGCGGTCCGGACCGTAGTGTTTGATGGTCCAGACGTTGGCGGAGGCGATAAGCTGATTCAGCTCTTTCCAGCTGGAGCGGACAAAGCCGCCTTTGCCGCGCGCCGCTTTATAGCTGGAGGTTTTGGCCGGATCCTGCATGATGCTATCCCAGGCCTGCACCGGGTCGGGAAACTGCGCCAGTGCTTCGCGCCACAACGCAATCAGCCGTTTACGCGCCAGCGGGTACTTCAGACGGTTGGCGCTATAGAGATACCAGGAGTAGCTGGCGCCTCGCGGGCAGCCGCGTGGTTCATGGTTCGGCAGATCCGGGCGGGTACGCGGATAATCGGTCTGCTGGGTTTCCCAGGTCACCAGACCGTTTTTGACATAAATTTTCCAGCTGCAGGAGCCGGTGCAATTCACGCCGTGGGTGGAGCGGACAATTTTGTCGAACTGCCAGCGTTGACGGTAGCTGTCTTCCCAGTCACGGTTGTTGTTGTAGACCTGACCGTGGCCGTTGGCAAAGGTCTCGCCTTTCTGCTTAAAGTAGCGAAAGCGATCCAGTAGTTTACTCATGACATTTCTCCTGCTCCGATGATGTCCGGCATCGTGCCACCCGGCCGGATGAGCGAACGAACGCGTAGGCCGGATAAGGCGTAAGCCGCCATCCGGCAGATAAATCGTTATGGTTAAGCGGGTTTACGTCGGCCGTAGACCAGCCAGGTCACCAATACGCAAACCACGTAAAAAACGAAGAAGACCTTCATCGCCCCGACCGGCGAACCGGTCATCGCCAGCGAGGTGCCGAAGGCTTTCGGGATAAAGAAGCCGCCGATGGCGCCAATTGCCGAGATAAAGCCCAGCGCGGCAGCGGTATCGGTTACGGCTTCGTGCTGCGCTTCTTCTTCGCTGCCGCCGCGCTGCCTCACGCTGTCGATGGTGAGCTGACGGAAGATGACGGCGATCATCTGGAAGGTGGAGCCGCTGCCGAGTCCGGCGGTTAAAAACAGCCCCATAAACACCACGTAGAAGGCGAGGAAGCTGCCGGATCCGCTGCCCGGCAGGGTGAGGAACAGCAGACCGGTAAAGAGCGCCATCAGCACGAAATTGACCAGCGTCACCCGCACACCGCCCAGACGGTCGGAGATGATCCCGCCGAATGAGCGCGCCAGCGCGCCAATAAACGGTCCAAAGAAAGCCAGCTTGAGAATGTCGACCGCAGGAAACTGGGTTTTCGCCAGCATGGCGAAGCCGGCGGAGAAGCCGATAAATGAGCCGAAAGTCGCCAGATAGAGCAGGCTCAACAGCCACATATGCGGGCGCTTGAGTACGGGAAGCTGATCGCGAATCGAGGCCTTCGAACTGGCGATATCATTCATACCGAACCAGGCGGCAGCGGTGGCAAGCAGCAGGAGGGGTACCCAGACGAGCGCCGCATTACTCAGGGCCATGGTCGAGCCATCGGGCTGGGTGACGCCATGGACGCCGAGGAAGGTGAAGATCGGCAGAAAGATCACCGCCGGGGCGACCATCTGCATCACGCTGACCCCGAGATTGCCCAAGCCGCCGTTGACCCCCAGCGCGCTGCCCTGTTTGGCTTTGGGAAAAAAGAAACTGATATTTCCCATACTGGAAGCAAAATTAGCCCCGGCAAAACCGCACAGCAGCGCAATAACAATAAATACCCAGAATGGAGTAGCGCTATTCTGGATCGCCACGCCTAACCAAATACAAGGCACAATTAGGATCACTGTACTTAATACGGTCCAGTAGCGCCCGCCGAAGAGGGGTACCATAAAGGAGTAGGGGACCCGTAATATCGCGCCGGAAAGTGAAGGAAGTGCGGTTAATAAAAAAAGCTGGTCGGTAGTGAAATGAAAACCGACCTTATTAAGGTTGACCGCCACGGCGCTGAATAACATCCATACGCAGAAAGCAAGTAGTAAGCAGATGACTGATATCCAGAGGTTTCTTCTCGCAATGGCCTGACCCTTGTATTCCCAGAAGGCCTTATTTTCTGGCCGCCAGCTTTTCAAAAGGTAATGATTATCTTTCTCATTTTGTACCGACATATTGCCCTCTAATTGCCCGGAATGGAGTAAATAAATAAGGTCAACAGCTGAATACAAGGTGACGGTGAATAACCCTTAATTGGCGTTATCTAAAAAGCGTAGATAAAAAAAACGTGCTGTCGGAGAGCACGTGGAGAGCGTAGCGGGATTAATTGTTACTAAATGTAAAATTTAACTAAAATAACTCCAGCGTAATCATCTTATTGACGTAACGGCTAAACGCCGTCTCGTCCAGGGTTTGGGTGCCGAGGGCGTAAATTCCGTCGAGGCCGCACACCAGGGCGATAAAACGCCAGGCGATATCCCCCGGCGGCTCGCTCGAGTGAAACTCTCCGCAGGCGAGACCCTGTTCCACGATCGCCACGGTCTCGGCATGCCACATGGTCATGGTCAGCAGGTAGGCCGCTTTGATGTACGGGTCGCTGTCGGCCAGAACCTGGCCTTCCCGCCACAGGCGGATATAGGGTTCCAGCCGGCCATCCTCGCTGCCGATCATCGAGAATAACCGCTCGCGCCAGCTGGCGTCCTCGGCCACCAGCGGCATGTCGAGCATCTCGCGGATAAGACGGATGAACACCTGGGACTTCAGCTCGCCGATGGAGGCGAAGTGGTGGTGCAGTTGCCCGGCGGCCACCTGCGCTTCGCGGGCGATCTGCCGCACGGTCATGGCGCTGAAGCCGCCGCGCAGCGCCAGGCGCATGGCGGCCTGCATAATCCCTTCCCGTCGCTCATCCCGCTGTAAATAGTGCATAGAACCCCGCTGATATCTGGCTTTGGCCGAGTGTAACAAAAAGTTGGACATGCGTTCAACAATCCGGCAGGATCGCCATCCTGGACGTGTGTCCAAGTTCTAACATTGAGGTACAAGCTATGTCACGGCAATGGATGACGCTGATGGCGATTTTGCTGGTTTATATTCCGGTGGCGATTGACGCCACGGTGTTGCATGTGGCCGCGCCGACCCTCAGCGTCGCGCTGGGCAGCAGCGGCAATGAGCTGCTGTGGATCATTGATATCTATTCATTGGTGATGGCCGGGATGGTGCTGCCGATGGGCGCCCTTGGCGATAAAATCGGCTTTAAACGTCTGCTGCTGCTCGGCAGCGCTATTTTTGGCGTCGCCTCGCTGTGCGCCGCACTGTCGCCGACGGCTCTGACGCTGATTGCCTCCCGTGCCCTGCTGGCGGTGGGGGCGGCGATGATCGTCCCGGCGACGCTGGCCGGGATCCGCAGCACCTTTGCCGAGGCCAGCCAGCGCAATATGGCGCTGGGGCTGTGGGCGGCGGTGGGCTCCGGCGGCGCGGCCTTTGGCCCGCTGGTGGGCGGCATGCTGTTGGAGCATTTCTACTGGGGATCGGTGTTCCTGATCAACGTGCCGATTGTGCTGGTGGTTATCGCCATTAACGCCAAAGTGGTGCCGCGTCAGCCCGCGCGTCGCGACCAGCCGCTGAACCTGCTGCAGGCGCTCATTTTGATTGCGGCGATCCTGATGCTGGTGTTTAGCGCCAAATCGGCCCTGAAGGGCCAGCTGGCGCTGTGGCTCACCGCGCTGGTGGCGATCGGCGGGGCGGCGATGCTCACCTGGTTTATCCGCAAACAGCTGTCGGCGGTCCGGCCGATGGTGGATATGCGACTGTTCACTCATCGCATTATTTTAAGCGGGGTGATGATGGCGATGACCGCCCTGATTACCCTGGTGGGTTTTGAGCTGTTGATGGCTCAGGAGCTGCAGTTTGTGCATCAGAAAACGCCGTTCGAGGCGGGGATGTTTATGCTGCCGGTGATGGTGGCCAGCGGCTTTAGCGGGCCGATTGCCGGGATGCTGGTGTCGAAGCTCGGGCTGCGCGAGGTGGCGACCGGCGGGATGTTGCTCAGCGCCTTCAGCTTTCTGGGCCTGGCGCTGACCGATTTCAGCACTCAGCAATGGTTGGCCTGGGGGCTGATGACGCTGCTCGGCTTTAGCGTCGCCAGCGCGCTGCTGGCCTCCAGCTCCGCCATTATGGCGGCGGCGCCGAAGGAGAAAGCGGCGGCGGCCGGGGCGATCGAAACCATGGCCTATGAGCTGGGCGCTGGCCTCGGCATTGCCCTGTTCGGCCTGATCCTGACCCGCAGCTACAGCGCCACTATTGTGCTACCGTCCGGGCTGAATGAGACCATGGCGCAGCGGGCGTCGTCATCGATCGGCGAGGCGGTCAGCCTGACCCAGGCGCTACCCGCCGGGGTGGCGGAGGCGCTGATGGCGGCGGCGAAGGCGGCCTTTACCCAGGCGCACAGTCTGGTGCTGGCGACAGCGGGGGTCATGCTTCTGCTGCTGGCCGCCGGGATCTGGCGCAGCCTCGCCACGGTGACGAAGCCGCAGACGGCGCTATAGCTGTAGCGACAGGTCCATCGCCGCGCGGCGTAGCGGGGCGAGGGCTTTCTCTTTTAACGCCGCGGCGCTGACCGTCGCGGCCGGCACCCCGACATTCAGCGCGGCCACCACCTGGCCATGACGCGACAGCACCGGCACCGCCAGCGAGCACAGGCCCACCTCTATCTGCCGGTCGGCGAGGGCATAGCCCTGCATGCGCACCCGATCAATCTCCGCGCGTAGCCCGGCCATATCGCACAGGGTGTGTGGGGTGTAGCGAATGAGCACGGCACGTGACAGTGTCACCTCCAGCTGCTCTTCCGGCAGCGCGCTGAGCAATACCCGACCCATCGACGTCGCCCACGCCGGCAGGCGACTGCCGCGTCCGATATCGACGCTCAATAAATTATTCACCGCCGCGCGGGCAATATAGAGCACGTTATCCCCGTCGAGTGTCGCCGCCGAACAGGATTCGCCGAGGGCTTTGCCGAGGCTGTCCAGCGCCGTCTGCGCCACTTTCGCCAGCGGGGTGCCGGCGAGATAGGCATGGCCCACCGCCAGCACCCGGGGGAGCAGCTCATAATGGCGGCCATCCGGGCTATGGACCATGCCCAGCGCGGCGAGGGTATACAGACAGCGGCGTACCGCCGCGCGGGAAATTTGCGTTTTCTGGCTTAACTGGGAAATGGTCAGCCGCTGACGCTGTGGGGTGAAGGCGTTAAGCACCTCCAGACCGCGGGCCAGAGACAGCATAAAGTTGGGATCGTGCTCGGCCTGCCTGGCGCTCAGCGTATTGGGGATATTGTCGCTCATCGCATCCTTCTCCGTTGCAGCGTAAAGCTCACGGCAGATCACTATACCTTGCGCAAAATGGGGCGCGCTGAATTGTGCCGGTTTTACCACCACGATCACATTAATAACCGTCTTTTAACAAACGCGTCGATAATCGCACAACATTTCGATTATCGCCGTTGACCATCCGCCAGGCCGAACCCTATTGTCAATGGCATAGCCCTCCCCGTTATGGATGTGGGTACAAAAAGTTATACATCTCATCAGGAAGCGAAAATGACTGCCACCGTAGAACGTATTGAGAGCTGGATTGTGGATGTCCCAACCATCCGGCCACATAAATTGTCGATGACCACCATGGGATGTCAGACGCTGGTGATCGTGCGCCTTACCCGCTCCGACGGCATCTGCGGCATTGGCGAGGCCACCACCATCGGCGGCTTGAGCTATGGCGTCGAGAGCCCGGAGACTATCTCGTCGGCGATAACGCATTACCTGACGCCGCTGCTGCTGGGGCAACCGGCTGATAACCTGAATGCGCTGACCGCCCGCATGAACAGCGCCATTAAAGGCAACACTTTTGCCAGGTCCGCCATTGAAACCGCGCTGCTGGATGCCCAGGGCAAAGCGCTGGGGCTGCCGGTGTCGGCGCTGCTCGGCGGCGCGCTGCAAACGGCGTTGCCGGTGCTGTGGACGTTAGCCAGCGGCGATACCGCGAAAGATATTGCCGAAGGGGAAAAACTGTTAGCCGAGCGGCGCCATCAGGCTTTCAAGCTGAAAATTGGCGCACGCGAATTAGCGACCGACCTGCGCCATACTCGCGCCATTGTGGAGGCGCTAGGGGATCGCGCCAGCATCCGCGTCGACGTCAATCAGGCCTGGGACGCCGCAACCGGCGCGAAAGGCTGCCGCGAGCTGGCGGCGATGGGCGTCGACCTCATCGAACAGCCGGTCAGCGCCCACGACAACGCGGCGCTGGTGCGGTTAAGCCAGCATATTGAAACCGCGATCCTCGCCGACGAAGCGGTGGCCACCGCTTACGATGGCTATCAACTGGCGCAGCAGGGCTTTACTGGCGCTTACGCGCTGAAAATCGCCAAGGCCGGCGGACCGAACAGCGTACTGGCGCTGGCCCGCGTCGCCCAGGCGGCGGGTATTGGCCTGTATGGCGGCACCATGCTGGAGGGGACCGTCGGGACTGTCGCCTCGCTACACGCCTGGTCGACGCTGCCGCTGCAGTGGGGCACCGAAATGTTCGGCCCGCTGTTGCTGAAAGACGATATCGTCAGCGTACCGCTCTCCTTTGCCGACGGCGAGGTGGTGCTCCCGCAAATCCCGGGTCTTGGCGTCGAGCTGGATGAAGACAAACTGCGTTTTTACACCCGCGAGGCGTAGCGGGAAACAGGAGAAACAGATGCTATTTAAAGTGGATATGACCGTGAATATACCGCTCGGCTTTCCCGTCGCCGAAGCGGAGGAAATAAAACAACGCGAAAAAGCCTATTCGCAACAATTACAGCGGGAAGGCAAATGGCGACATATCTGGCGCGTCGCCGGTCTTTACGCCAATGTCAGTATTTTCGATGTCAAAGATACCGAAGAGTTACATCAAATATTAATGGGATTGCCGCTGTATCCTTTTATGGATATTCGCGTCGAGGCGCTGTGCCGCCATCCCTCGTCTGTTCGTGACGATGATAGCTAATAATAACACCTGACCTCATGCCGGGGTGACCCGGTAAATACCCTACAACGATAAGAGAGAATAATAATGAGTAATGCTTTCGTACAACAAGAAGCCGTGCAGAAATTATTACGTGAAGGGGCGGGTTTACATGTCCCTGGCGGAAACGAACGTTTTAAAGCCATTATTCACCGTCTGCTGGAGAATATCTGTACGCTGATCGACGACTATAACATCACCGAAGAAGAGTTCTGGCATGCGGTGAACTATCTGCATGCGCTGGGTGGTCGTCAGGAGGCGGCGCTGCTGGCGGCAGGGCTGGGTCTGGAGCATTTCCTCGACCTGCGTCAGGATGCCATTGACGCAGCGGCGCGCCGGGAAACCGGCACCCCGCGCACCATCGAAGGGCCGCTGTATTTGGCCAATGCGCCGCTGGCCGAAGGTCACGCCCGGATGGATGATGGCGCCGACCCAGGGGAAGTGATGTGGCTGCATGGCCAGGTCAAAGATACGGAGGGCCGGCCGGTGGCCAACGCCATCGTCGATATCTGGCACGCCAATACCCTCGGCAATTACTCCTTCTTCGACCCGAGCCAGAGCGAATACAACCTGCGCCGTCGGATCCGTACCGGCGCCGATGGCCGCTATAGCGTGCGCAGCATCCTGCCTTCCGGCTACGGCTGTCCGCCGGATGGACCAACGCAGAAATTGCTGGATCAGTTAGGCCGCCACGGCAACCGTCCGGCGCATATTCACTTCTTCGTCTCCGCGCCGGGGCATAAACATCTCACCAGCCAGATCAACCTCAGCGGCGATAAATACCTGTGGGATGATTTTGCCTTCGCCACCCGCGACGGTCTGATTGCCGACCCGATTAAAGTGACGGACCGCGAGACTATCGCGCAGCGCGACCTTGAGGGAGAGCACACTGAGGTCTGTTTTGATTTCACCCTGTGTAAAGCGCTCAGCGCCGACGAAGAGCAGCGCGGCGCCCGCCTGCGCGCCAAAGCGTAATCTGCTGTAACGGCCCCGGGCACGCGGTTGCCCGGGCCAGACATTGCACCTGAAAGCTAACAATTCACCCGGTTTATTTCATCCTGAATACTGCAGGAGGGACTGACTCATGCAAAAAACGCTATCAGCGCTTAAAGACAAAATTAACAACGCCTTAATTGTCGATCGTGAAAATCATATTTACCGCTGCCATCGGTCGATATTTACCGACCCGCAGCTGTTTGAATTTGAAATGAAGCATATCTTCGAAGGTAACTGGGTATTTCTCGCCCATGAAAGCCAAATTGCCGAACCGGGTGATTATTATACCCTGACGCTGGGGCGTCAGCCGGTGATTATTACCCGCGATAAAAAGCATGAGCTGCATGCGTTAATTAACAGCTGCGCTCATCGCGGCGCCATGTTATGTCGAAGGAAAACCGGGAATAAAAACTCTTTTACCTGTCCGTTTCACGGCTGGACCTTCAGCAATAACGGCAAATTATTAAAAGCCAAAGATGAAAGCACCGGCGCTTATCCTGACACCTTCAAACAGGAAGGATCTCACGACCTGCAAAAGCTGCCGCGTTTTCAGTCCTATCGCGGTTTTTTATTCGGCAGCCTCAATGCCGACGTGCAGCCGCTGGAAGCCTATCTCGGGGAAACTTGTAAAATCATCGATCTGATCGTCGACCAGGCGCCGGAGGGGCTGGAAGTGCTCAAGGGTTCGTCGAGCTACGTTTACGAAGGCAACTGGAAGCTGGGCGCGGAGAACGGCGCTGATGGCTACCATGTCAGCGTGGTGCACTGGAACTACGCCTCCACCATGTCGCGACGCAACTATGAAGCGCAAGGCACCCATGCGGTGGACGCCAACGGCTGGTCAAAAAGCCTCGGCGGCGGCTACGGATTTGATAACGGCCATATGCTGCTGTGGACCCGGGCGCTGAATCCGGAGGTGCGCCCGGTGTATGCCCATCGCGAGCGTCTGCAGGCGGAATTCGGCGAACGGCGCGCCGACCAGATGGTCAACGAAACCCGCAACCTGTGCCTGTATCCCAACGTCTACCTGATGGATCAGTTTTCTACCCAGATCCGCGTAATCCGCCCGATTGCGGTCGACAAAACCGAAGTCACTATCTGGTGCTTTGCCCCGAAGGGGGAATCCGACCAGGCGCGGGCCCTGCGTATCCGCCAGTATGAAGATTTCTTTAACGTTAGCGGGATGGGCACCCCGGACGATCTCGAAGAGTTCAGCGCCTGTCAGCGCGGCTATCTCGGTGAAAATCTGGCGTGGAGCGATCTCAGCCGCGGCGCGCTGCGCTGGGTCGATGGTCCGGATGAGCATGCGCAGCACGCCGGATTTAATCCGCGCTTAAGCGGCGTGAAATCGGAGGACGAGGCGCTGTACATCGCCCATCACCATCACTGGCAGACGCTGATGCTCGCGGCGATTGAACAAGAGCAGCAGCGCTATGACCAGTCGATCACCCAGCGTGTGGAGGTGGCCTGATGCTGAACCTCGAACAGGTACGCCAGTTTCTCTATCACGAAGCCCGTCTGCTGGATGACCGTCAGTGGGATGAATGGCTCAGCTGCTACAGCCCGCAGGTGATCTACTGGATGCCGGCGTGGGGCGACGACGATCAGCTGACGCGCGACCCGCAAAAAGAGATTTCGCTTATCTACTATCCCAACCGGGAAGGGCTGGAGGATCGCGTCTACCGCATTAAAACCGAGCGCTCCGGGGCCAGCACGCCGGAGCCGCGGACCACCCATATCATCAGCAACGTCGAACTGCTGGGGGAGAGCGACGAGGGGCTGGAGGTGCGTTACAGCTGGGTGACCTGGAGCCACCGCTATCAGCACACCGATGCCTTTTTCGGCGCCACCTGCTGCACGCTGACCGAGCAGGACGGCCGGCCGCAGATCGTGCGCAAAACCGTGCGCCTGAATAACGACTATATCCGTCAGGTGATTGACGTTTACCACATTTAAGAGGCGCCTATGACCTTCACTATTGCTCTTAATTTTGAGGACGGTATCACCCGCTTTATTCAATGCCATGCCGGAGAGAAAGTCCTGGATGCTGCCTATCGGCAGAAGGTGAATCTGCCGATGGACTGCTCGGACGGCGTGTGCGGCACCTGCAAATGCCACTGCGCCAGCGGGGAATACGATCTCGGCGAGGAGTATCTCGACGAGGCGTTAAGCGATGAGGAAGCGCAGGCCCGCCAGGTGCTGACCTGCCAGATGGTGCCGACCAGCGACTGCGTTGTCGATGTGCCGGTGGCCGCCGCGCAGTGTAAAACCGCCCTGACGAACACCGGGGCGCAGGTGCGACAGGTGAATTGTCTGTCCGATACCGCCATCGAGCTGGTGGTCGCCCTCGATGAGCCGCTGGACTTCCTGGCGGGGCAGTACGTCAACATTCAGGTGCCAGGCACGCCGCACGTTCGCGCCTATTCCTTCAGCTCACGGCCAGGCTCGGCAGAAGGGCGTTTCCTGATCCGTAACGTGCCCGGCGGCATGATGAGCCAGTGGTTAACCCTGCAGGCGCGGCCCGGCGATCGTCTTACCCTCAGCGGCCCGATGGGCAGCTTCTATCTGCGCCACGGCGAACGTCCGCTGCTGATGCTGGCCGGCGGTACCGGGCTGGCGCCGCTGCTCTCCATGCTCGAGACCTTGCAGGCGCAGAACGCCGCGCGCCCGGTGACCCTGATGTATGGCGTCACGCGCGACGCGGATCTGGTGAAGACCGAGGCGCTGGAGGCATTCCGTCAGCAGTTAAACCACTTTCGCTGGCTACCGGTAGTGGCGGAGGAAAACAGTCCTTGCCCGCAGCGCGGCTTCGTCACCGATCATCTTGACGACGCCATGCTGAATAATGGCGAGGTCGATATCTACCTTTGCGGACCGCCGCCGATGGTCAACGCGGTCGCCACGGCGCTGCGTGAGCGAGGGATCACCCCGGCGGGCTTCTGGTACGAGAAATTTATCGCCAGCCAGAGCGCGGCGGCATAAGGAGGCAGTATGCGTTTTAGCGATAAAGTGGTCGCCATCACCGGCGCGGCCCAGGGCATTGGCCGACAAACCGCGGAGCAGGCGGCTGCGGAAGGCGCGGCTCTGCTGCTCATCGATCGTTCGCCCAGGGTGCATGAGCTGGCGGCGACGCTGGATCAGTCCGGCAGTCAGGTGCTGGCGCTGGAGGCGGACCTGGAACAGTGGCCGAGCGCCGAGCAGGCGTTTGCCGACGGGGTGGCGCATTTTGGCCGCATCGATGTGTTAATCAATAACGTCGGGGGGACCATCTGGGCGCGGCCGTTTGCCGAATACCAACCGGAGCAGATTGAGAAAGAGATCCGCCGCTCGCTGTTTCCTACCCTGTGGGGCTGCCGCGCGGCGCTACCGTGGATGCTGAAGCAGGGCAAAGGCTGCATCGTCAATATCTCGTCGGTGGCGACAGCAGGGGTCAACCGGGTGCCTTACTCGGCGGCGAAAGGCGGCGTCAATGCGCTGACCCGGTCGATTGCCATGGAGTACAGTGGCAGCGGCATCCGCATCAATGCCGTCGCGCCGGGCGGGACGGAGGCGCCGCCGCGCCTGACGCCGCGTAACGACGAGCAGCCCAGTGAGCAGGAGAAGGCGTGGTATCAGCAGGTGGTCGATCAGACGGTGGCCAGCAGTCTGATGCACCGCTACGGCACGCTGGCGGAACAGGCAAACGCGATCCTGTTTCTCGCCAGCGATGAGGCCAGCTATATCACCGGCGTCACCCTCCCGGTGGCGGGCGGCGATCTCGGCTAACGGCGGGTTGCATACCAGCAGAGCAGGGAGCCGAGACACACCATCCCGGCCCCCTGCCAGAACGACCATGATAGCGCGGCGCTAAGCAGGATCGCCGCCAGCGCGGAGGAGAGCACCGGGGTGAAGTAGGAGGCCGCCGCCAGCAGGCTGACGTTGCCGTGGAGGATCCCCACGTTCCACGCGGCGTAGGCCAGACCGAGCGCCACCGCTACCGTCAGCAGCTTGATGCTGACCGGCCAGCTGAAGACCATCGGCGGCTGCGGCGTGGCGAGAAACTTCAGCCATAGCGTCAGCGCGGTTAACAGGACGAACAGGGTAATGGCATTTTTGCCGCCGGCATATTTGGCCGTCACCGTGCAGTAGGCCGCCCAGATAAAGGCGCCGACAAAGGCCAGCAGATAGCTGAGCGGACTGGAGATGACGTTGCTGATAATCTCCTCCAGCTGCAGGCCGTGCTCACCCCCCAACACCCAGCCGACGCCAAGCAGGGCGAGAAGCAAACCGGGGATCACCAGCCAGCTGCTTTTCTGACCATTAAACAGGATGGCGAACAGGATGGTCAGGCTGGGCCACAGATAATTGACCATCCCCACCTCAATGGCCTGTTGACGGCTGGCGGCATAGCCCAGGGACAGCGCGAGGCAGATTTCATAGCTGACAAACAGCACGCTGCCGGCCAGCAGATAGCGGCGCGGGATCTGGCGCAGGTTAGGGAAACCGACGGTAAAAATCAGCAGCAGGCCGCTGAGGCTGTAAATCATCGCCGCGCCGCCGACCGGTCCCAGTCCTTCGCTGACGCCGCGAATCAATCCGACCATCGTGCTCCATAAAATAATGGCGGCGAAGCCGATAGTCGTGGCTCTCTTTTTCTCCATGCTTATCCTGAGGGTTACGCGAATGCAGCCGGCATATATATCATCTTTTGACCGCCGCGGGGTGAAATTTTCCGCCATGGGTAACCCCTGGGGATTAGTGAAAACGGCCGCGGCTGGCGATTAAGGGGGAGTGGGTTTTGCTCCTTGATTTGACGCAAATTTTCCCGGGATTTTACTGTTAGTTTCCTCCGCGCGATGAATCAACATCCTGCATGGAGGAATGCAATGGACGTCAGCCGCAGAAAGTTCTTTAAGATCTGCGCAGGCGGTATGGCCGGAACCACAGCTGCCGCCCTGGGCTTTGCCCCCAAAATGGCGCTGGCTCAGGCACGCAACTACAAATTGCTGCGTGCGAAAGAGATCCGCAACACCTGCACTTACTGCTCCGTTGGCTGCGGGCTATTAATGTATAGCCTCGGCGACGGCGCGAAAAACGCTAAAGAAGCGATTTACCATATCGAAGGAGATCCGGACCATCCGGTGAGCCGCGGCGCGCTATGTCCGAAAGGCGCCGGCCTGCTGGACTATGTCCACAGTGATAACCGCCTGCGCTACCCGGAGTACCGCGCCCCGGGATCCGATAAATGGCAGCGACTCTCCTGGGATGAAGCCTTCAGCCGCATTGCCCGGCTGATGAAAGCCGACCGCGACGCCAATTTTATGGAAAAGAACGAGCAGGGCGCGACGGTTAACCGCTGGCTTTCCACCGGTATGCTGTGCGCCTCGGCGGCGAGTAATGAGACCGGCATGCTGACGCAAAAATTTGTGCGATCGCTCGGCATGCTGGCGGTAGACAACCAGGCGCGCGTCTGACACGGACCAACGGTAGCAAGTCTTGCTCCAACATTTGGTCGCGGTGCGATGACTAACCACTGGGTGGATATCAAAAACGCGAACGTCGTGGTGGTGATGGGCGGTAACGCCGCGGAAGCCCACCCGGTGGGATTCCGCTGGGCGATGGAGGCGAAGAACAACAACGACGCCACGCTTATCGTCGTCGACCCGCGCTTTACGCGCACTGCGTCGGTGGCCGATATCTATGCGCCGATTCGCTCCGGTACCGATATTACCTTCCTGTCGGGGGTGCTGCTGTACCTGATCGAACATAACAAAATCAATGCCGAGTACGTGAAGCACTACACCAACGCCAGCCTGCTGGTGCGGGATGATTTTGCCTTCGAAGAGGGGCTGTTCAGCGGCTATGATGCGGACAAACGCCAGTATGATAAATCGTCCTGGAACTACCAGTTCGATGAAAACGGCTACGCTAAACGCGATGAGACGCTAAGCCATCCGCGCTGCGTGTGGAATCTGCTGAAGCAGCACGTTTCCCGTTACACGCCAGAGGTGGTCGAAAACATCTGCGGTACGCCGAAAGCGGACTTCCTCAAGGTGTGCGATGTGCTGGCCTCAACCAGCGCCGCCGATCGCACCACCACCTTCCTGTATGCCCTGGGCTGGACGCAGCACACCGTCGGCGCGCAGAACATTCGCACCATGGCGATGATCCAATTGCTGCTCGGCAATATGGGCATGGCCGGCGGTGGCGTGAATGCCCTGCGCGGTCACTCTAATATTCAGGGGCTGACCGACCTTGGCCTGCTGTCTACCAGCCTGCCAGGCTACCTGACCCTGCCTTCTGAAAAGCAGCCGGATCTGCAGACGTACCTGGCGGCCAACACGCCAAAAGCGACCCTACCGGACCAGGTGAACTACTGGAGCAACTACCCGAAATTCTTTGTCAGCCTGATGAAATCCTTCTACGGCGAGGCGGCGCAAAAAGAGAACGACTGGGGCTTTGAGTGGTTACCAAAGTGGGACCAGGCTTACGACGTTATCAAATACTTCAACATGATGGATAACGGCAAAGTCACTGGCTATATCTGCCAGGGCTTTAACCCGGTCGCGTCCTTCCCGGACAAAAACAAAGTGGTTCGCAGCCTGAGCAAGCTGAAGTATATGGTGGTTATCGATCCGCTGGTCACCGAAACTTCCACTTTCTGGCAGAACCACGGCGAGTCTAATGACGTCGACCCGTCGACGATTCAGACGGAAGTCTTCCGCCTGCCATCGACCTGCTTTGCCGAAGAGGACGGTTCGATCGCCAACTCCGGCCGCTGGCTGCAGTGGCACTGGAAAGGTCAGGATGCCCCAGGTGAAGCACGTAACGACGGCGAGATCCTGGCCGGGATTTACCATCGCCTGCGCGAACTGTACCGCACCGAAGGCGGGAAGGGTGCGGAACCCCTGCTGAAGATGAGCTGGCGCTATAAGCAGCCGGACCATCCGGAATCGGAAGAAGTCGCGAAAGAGAACAACGGCTACGCGCTGGCGGATCTTTATGACGCCAACGGCACCCTGGTGGCGAAAAAAGGCCAGCTGCTGAACAGCTTCGCGCTGCTGCGTGACGACGGGACGACGGCGTCTTCCTGTTGGATCTATGCCGGCAGCTGGACGGAGCAGGGCAACCAGATGGCGAATCGCGATAATGCCGACCCTTCGGGTCTGGGCAATACGCTGGGCTGGGCCTGGGCGTGGCCGCTTAATCGCCGGGTGCTCTATAACCGCGCTTCGGCCGATATCAACGGCAAGCCGTGGGATGCGAAGCGGATGCTGATCCAGTGGAACGGCAGCAAGTGGGTCGGGAATGATATTCCGGACTTCAATACCGCGCCGCCGGGGAGTAACACCGGGCCATTTATCATGCAGCAGGAGGGGCTGGGTCGCCTGTTCGCGCTGGATAAGCTGGCGGAAGGACCGTTCCCGGAACACTACGAGCCGATGGAAACCCCGCTTGGCACTAACCCGCTGCACCCGAAGGTGGTCTCCAGCCCGGTGGTGCGTTTGTATGAAGAGGACGCCATCCGCTTAGGTAAGAAGGATAAGTTCCCGTATGTCGGGACCACCTATCGTCTGACCGAGCATTTCCATACCTGGACCAAGCATGCGCTGCTCAATTCCATCGCGCAGCCGGAACAGTTTGTCGAAATTAGCGAAGGGCTGGCAAAAGCGAAAGGGATTGCCAACGGCGACCGGGTTAAAGTCAGCAGCCAGCGCGGCTTTATTCGCGCGGTAGCGGTGGTGACGCGTCGCCTGCAAACGCTCAACGTCAACGGCCAGCAGGTGGAGACCGTCGGGATCCCGCTGCACTGGGGTTTTGAAGGCGTGGCTCGCAAAGGCTATATCGCTAACACCCTGACGCCGAACGTTGGCGATTCCAACTCGCAAACGCCGGAATATAAGGCGTTTCTGGTCAACATCGAGAAAGCGTAAGGAGCGATTCAATGGCGATGGAAACACAAGACATTATTAAACGCTCCGCGACCAACCCGATCACCCCCGCGCCGCGCGCGCGGGACCATAAGGCGGAAGTCGCCAAGCTTATCGATGTCTCCTCCTGCGTGGGCTGTAAAGCCTGCCAGGTGGCCTGCTCCGAGTGGAATGACATCCGCGATGACGTGGGGCACTGCGTCGGGGTGTACGATAACCCGGCGGATCTTAGCGCCAAATCCTGGACGGTAATGCGCTTTAGCGAGACCGAACAGAACGGCAAGCTGGAGTGGCTTATCCGCAAGGATGGTTGTATGCACTGCGCAGAGCCGGGGTGTCTGAAGGCCTGCCCATCCGCCGGGGCGATTATTCAGTACGCCAATGGCATCGTCGATTTCCAGCAGGAAAACTGCATCGGCTGCGGCTACTGCATTGCTGGCTGTCCCTTTAACGTACCGCGTCTCAATAAAGAGGATAACCGGGTCTATAAATGCACCCTGTGCGTGGACCGGGTCAGCGTCGGTCAGGAACCGGCGTGCGTGAAAACCTGTCCTACCGGCGCGATCCACTTCGGTACGAAGAAAGAGATGCTGGAGGTGGCCGAGGAGCGGGTGGCTAAGCTGAAAAAACGCGGTTATGCCAGGGCCGGGATTTACAACCCGCAGGGCGTCGGAGGCACCCACGTGATGTACGTCCTGCATCATGCCGACCAGCCCGAGCTGTATCACAAGCTGCCGAAGGAACCGCAGATCGATACCAGTATCAATCTGTGGAAGGGGGCGCTGAAGCCGCTGTCGGCGGCGGGCTTTATCGCCACCTTTGCCGGGCTTATCTATCACTACATCGGTATCGGGCCGAACAAGGAAGTTGACGACGACGAGGAGGAGCATGATGAGTAAATCGAAGATGATAGTGCGCACGACCTTTATCGATCGCGCCTGTCACTGGACGGTGGTAATCGCTTTCTTCCTCGTGGCGCTGTCGGGAATATCGTTTTTCTTCCCGACGCTGCAGTGGCTGACGGAAACCTTCGGCACGCCGCAGATGGGGCGTATCCTGCACCCGTTCTTTGGGGTGCTGATTTTTGTCGCCCTGATGTTTATGTTCGTGCGTTTTGTCCACCACAACATCCCGGATAAACAGGATATTCCGTGGCTGAAAGGTATCGTCGAGGTGCTGAAAGGCAACGAGCATAAGGTGGCGCGGGTCGGTAAATATAACGCCGGGCAGAAGATGATGTTCTGGACCATCATGAGCATGATTTTCGTGCTGCTGGTGACCGGGGTGATTATCTGGCGGCCCTGGTTTGCCCAATATTTCCCGATTCCGGTGATTCGCTATAGCCTGCTGATACACGCCACTTCGGCCATTATTCTGATCCACGCCATCCTTATCCATATGTATATGGCGTTCTGGGTGAAGGGGTCGATTAAGGGGATGATTGAAGGCAAAGTCAGCCGCCGCTGGGCGAAGAAACACCACCCGCGCTGGTATCGCGATGTCGAACGCCTTGAAGCGATGAAAGAGAGTCGCGAAGGGATGAAGTAAGCCTTCACGGCGCGAAACCCGCTCCGGAGATGTCGGAGCGGGTTCCCGGCAGTCAGCAGTTCGTGATAAGTGTATCGATTGAATCGATAACGCCCTGGCGCGCATGACTCAGATTGCAGACGAAATCCTGTGGCTGGATCCGTTTATTATTTAATTTACTGATTATTGGCGTACAAAGTAAAAAGCTGTCAAATTCAATATTTATCCTTGGTACGACATGCTGATGCCAGCGTGGTAACTGTTGTGGTCGCATTAAAGGAATAATGACTCTCGTGGCCAGTTCTGCATAATAATCATTCTGCACAATCATATAATATGGCAGGGTTTTATTTGTCTGAGCAGAACAATTTCGATAAACATTGAATTGTTCAAGCATCATAGTACCCTGAAAAATTCATCATCAGTAAGAGTGCCTCCTTTTGCAATAAATTCATTCATTGCGGCAATGAATTCCTTGTGCTGTCTCTGTTTATCTGCTTCTCGTAAATCCTTACCTGGCTGTACTGACACCTTCTGGACGGGTACGTCAGTGGGTCTTTTACGTAGCGTATTACTTTTCATCATAGGCTCCTTGCGGTTGGTTCTGTGATTATTCACTTTACTCACTAAAAGATAAATGCCAGCAGTAATTTTAATGTTTATTTTGCGAGGCAGCTTCCAGAGGAAAGTAACCGCCTGAAATATTAATGGTTATAGTAATAAACCCGGCGCTGGTATTACCAGCGCGGCGGGAAATAATCAGAACTTCTCCGGAATAAAGCGGAAGGGAAAATTGGTCTGTTTCATTTTACCAATTTTGCGCTTCGGCAGCGTGACATGCTCCACTGGCAAGGCTTCGTAGGGGATCTGCGACAGCAGGTGGGTGATGATATTCAGACGCACCCGCTTTTTATCCTCGGAGCGGGCGACGAACCACGGCGCCCAGGCGGTGTCGGTAGCGGCGAACATGGCGTCGCGGGCGGCGGTATATTCATCCCAGCGATTGAAAGACTTGATGTCCATCGGCGAGAGCTTCCAGATCTTGCGCCCGTCGTCGATGCGATCCCGCAGGCGCCGCTCCTGCTCCTGCGGGGAGACCTCCAGCCAGTACTTGAGCAGGATAATGCCCGACTCGACCATGCCGCGCTCCACCATCGGCGCGCCGTCGAGAAATTTCTGCACCTCCTCCGGGGTACAAAAGCCCATCACGCGTTCGACGCCGGCGCGGTTGTACCAGCTGCGATCGAAAATCACGATTTCCCCAGCCGCCGGGAGATGCTTGATATAGCGCTGAAAATAGAGCTGACTTTTCTCGCGTTCGGTGGGCGAGGGTAAGGCGACGACCCGGAAGATACGCGGGCTGACGCGCTCGGTGATCGCCTTAATGGTGCCGCCTTTGCCGGCGCCGTCCCGGCCTTCAAAGACGATGCACACCTTCAACCCTTTATGCACCACCCAGCGCTGCAGTTTCACCAGCTCCACGTGGAGCTTGCGCAACGCCTTCTCATACGCTTTATTGTCAAGCGGGGCGATCTTCACCGCCGCGTCGACCGGATTACCGCTTTTCTTATTACCCATCGCCATGCTCCGTGTTGCCGAGGTATCCCTTTGAAGTGTAATCCTTCACCGGCGAGGCGGTGGAAAATATTCCGCCCGGGACGGGTTAGCGGGCGCTCCCCGCGGCGATGACTTCCAGTCCCACCCGCTGCCCCCACGACAGCTCAAGGGTGTTACCGTCCGGGTCGGCAAAGAAAGCGAAATAGCCTACCGGATCGCCCAACTGCTCCGGTTCCCGACGCAAAACGCCTTCCCGCCGCGCCTGAGCGACTTTCTCATCGATCTCCGCCTGGGTGGCGCAGGCGACGCCGAGATGGCCGAACGGACCCAGCGGCGTGTCGGCAGGGTCATCACTTTGCACCAGCACCAGGGCGAAAGGTCGGGTGCGATCGCTGAGCCACGCCACTTTACGCGCCGAGGGGAGGTCGGGTTCGCGCTGGTGAATAACGGTCATCGCCGTATAGCGGGTATAAAAATCGATGCTGCTGGCCAGACAGCGGACGGTAAAGGCGACATGGGTAAAGCCGACATCAACATTTTGCATGGATGATTCTCCCGAGGTGAACGATGTCTCGACTTTACAACCTCAAGTTAACTTGAGATCAATCCGCGATGTATCCCTGCGTGCCCACCAATTTTTACAGGGGATTATCCACCGCCAGGCGCCTCTGCCGTCGGCAGGAAAGCCAACAGTGGCGCTGGCGAGCGCATGAACGAATCAGGCCGTTATATGGAGGATACTGCCGTCGGGCGTTTTTAGCTGGTGTGGCGAGGCGGGATGGTCAATAATGCCGGCCGTCTCTCAATACCCCTATAAGATGTATGAAAAAAACGATTTTTTCACTGGCGCTGGGCACTTTCGGACTCGGCATGGCGGAATTTGGCATTATGGGCGTGCTGCCGGACATGGCGCGCGATGTCGGGATTTCCATTCCCGCCGCCGGCAATATGATTGCCTGGTATGCCTTCGGCGTGGTGATCGGCGCGCCGATCATGGCGTTGCTCTCCAGTCGGTTTTCGTTGAAATCGGTGATGCTGTTTCTCGCCGCCCTGTGCATTCTCGGCAATACCCTGTTTACCTTCTCCAGTAGCTACGCCATGCTGGCGCTAGGCCGGCTGGTTTCCGGGTTTCCCCACGGGGCGTTCTTTGGCGTCGGCGCGATTATCCTGTCGAAAATCGCGCCGCCAGGGAAGGTGACCGCCGCGGTGGCCGGGATGATTGGCGGCATGACGATCGCTAACCTGGTGGGCGTCCCAGGCGGCACCTGGCTTGGGCATCACTTTAGCTGGCGCTATACCTTCGCACTTATCGCGGTGTTTAACGTCGCGGTGTTTCTGGCCATCTGCTGCTGGGTGCCCACGCTGTATGACCGGGCCAGCACGCGGCTGCGCGAGCAGTTCCGTTTTCTGGCTTCCCCGGCGCCGTGGCTGATTTTTGCCGCCACCATGTTCGGTAACGCCGGGGTGTTCGCGTGGTTCAGCTATATCAAGCCCTTTATGCTCAACGTCTCCGGCTTTGCCGAAAGCCGGATGATGCTGATTATGATGCTGGCGGGGCTGGGTATGGTGGTTGGCAATCTGTTCAGCGGTAAAATTTCCGGGCGCTACAGTCCGCTGCGCATCGCGGCCATGACTGACGGGGCGATCGCCGTGACGCTGCTGCTGATCTTTGCCTTCGGGGAGCATAAAGTCGCTTCGCTGACGCTGGCGTTTTTCTGCTGTGCCGGGCTGTTTGCCCTGTCGGCGCCGCTGCAGATCCTGCTGCTGCAGAACGCCAAAGGCGGCGAGATGCTGGGGGCGGCAGGGGGGCAGATCGCCTTTAACCTCGGGAGCGCCATCGGCGCCTTCTGCGGCGGAATGATGATTGCCCGGGGGTTCGGCTGGAACAGCGTGGCGCTTCCCGCCGCCACGCTGTCGTTTCTGGCGATGAGCGCCTTGCTCATCTACGGTCGCCATCAGCGCCGACAGGCTTGCTAACGACGCTTACTCACGCCAGGGTTCGCCGAGCGTCAGCATCAGCCGGTTGGCCCAGGCGAAAAAGGCCGCTGACTGCAGCAGATCCAGCTGGGCCAGGGTATCTAAGCCCTGCTCATCAAGCGCAGCCAGATGGCTGGCTTTCAGCGCGGGCGGCGTCACCGACAGCGCGGCGGCGGCATCGATCTCCGCCTGCCAGCGCGGCGACTGCCCGCCGCGCAGATCGTCTCCCGGCGTCACCGCCAGCAGCGTGTCGACGGCGGTCTCGTCCTTCGCCAGCTGCGCCGCTTTGCGGGCATGTACCGAGGCGCAGTAAATACAGCCGTTGATTTTACTGGCCACCGTGGCGGCCAGTTCACGTTCGGCGCGCGGCAACCCCCCTGGGGTATAGAAAATGCCTTTATCAGTCAGCGTCCGCTGCTCCAGCACCGGCTGGTTGCGCGCCAGCAGGCGGAAGTAAGGCGAATCGCTATGGCCATATTTTGCCAGGATCGCCTGTTCTTCAGGGCTAAATTCCGCCAGCGGTTTATCCGCCAGCCAGGGTTCCCAATGCAGTTCATCACGGGTGAAACGCACCGGGGCCGCTTTGCCGCTTTGAGTTTGTGGGGTGGTGTGCCAGTACCCGGCCACCACCGGCGTGTCGGCGCTGACGATGGGCTGATGGTTGAGCGCCCGCAGGCCCAGCAGCAGGCGGCTCTGGAAGCCGATAAAGGCCACCAGCTGCGCCAGGGTGACGATGCCCCGCAGGCTCCAGCCTGCTTTTGTCAGAGCCAGCAGCGCGGCGGGGGTCGCTTCGACAGGAGTGAAGGTCAGCAGGCGGGCAAAGGCCAGCGCCGGAACCAGACGGTCCGTGGTCGGGTCGGCAAGGCCGAAGCCGGCATAGTGCGCCGCCAGCGCGTCCGCCTGGTGCAGTTTCGCCACCTTCGCGGCCACGGCGAAGCGTTCATCAAGAGGAAAGTCAGTATCCTGCTGGCTGAACAGCACTTCATAACTTCCCTGGGCGTGACGGGTGGCGGCGTCGCGGACTGCGCGCGCCTGATCGAGCGGGGAGCCGATGGCGATCTCCGCCAGTTCGGCCAGAATATCCTGACTCAGCGTCATGGTGACTCCTTATCTGATGTGGGGGGCAATATGCTGAGCGATCAGCTCAATGGAACGCAGCGTATCCCGGTGCGAAGGCTCCACCGAGTGCACCTGAAACGAAATATCGGTAGCGCGGGCCAGTACGCTGTCTTGCGCCAGGGAGGCGATAACATGCTCAGGATCGCCGACGTGGGCATCCAGCTGCTGCAGATAGTCAGTGACACTGTCACCTTCTATCCGATGACCCGCTTCCCGGTGCTGTGCCGCCTGTTTGCGCAGGCCGGGTTCGGCGACCTGCAGGGCGTGGGCGTGGCTGTCAGCGACAAAGGCGGTGCGCGAGGCGAGGATCCGCGGCGCAACGCCGTCCGGCAGCGCCGACAGATAGGCGTCGATGATCGGGTTCTGAATGGCGTCCAGCGGCAGGCGCGGCTCACCGGGCGGCCGGGGCTGCGTGCGGGACAGCATCAGCCCGTGTCCCGCCTGACCGGCACGGATGGCGCCCTCCACCGAGAAGGTGGCGATCCAGATTCGCGCCGCCAGCTGCGGCGCCGGCGGATAGAGATGGTTGTCAGGGTGGCTGAGGGTGTCGCCGCGCCAGGCGCTGTGGATCAGGTGCAGATGGTCGGCAAACACCGCTCCGCGCTGCTCGCTGGTCAGGCCGAAGGGCAGAAATGAGGTTGGCGTGCCGCCGGAGCCAAACCCCACCTCCAGACGCCCGTCGGTGAGTAAATCCAGCACCGCCGCGTCTTCGGCGACGCGTAGCGGATTTTCCATCGGCAACGTGATAATGGCTGTACCGAGGCGAATGCGGTCAGTCTGCGCCGCCACGTGGGCGAGAAACACCAGCGGGGAAGGCAGGCCGCCTTCCTGTTCATGAAAATGGTGTTGGGCAATCCATGCGCTGTCGAAGCCGACGCGCTCCGCGTGGCGGATCTGTTCGGCCGCCAGCCGGTACCGCGTTTGCGCAGAGCCCTGATCGAGCAGACGGGTAAAAAAGCCGAGGCGTTTAGGCATTATGCGTTCTCCGTATAGGGCTGCGCTAAGCGGGGGGAAACCTGGGGGATAGCGGCGATCAGCTCGCGGGTGTAGGCCTGCTGCGGGGCGGCGAACAGGCGGCCAACGTCGCCATGCTCCACCACCTGGCCGGCGCGCAGCACCGTGACGCTGTCGGCAATCCGCCTCACCGTCGCCAGATCGTGGGTAATGAACAGATAGCTCAGACCAAGCTGCTGCTGTAGCTGCTCTAGCAGGGCGAGGATCTGCGCCTGAACGGTGACGTCGAGCGCCGAGGTCGCTTCGTCAAGGACCAGGATCGCCGGCTCGAGGATCAGCGCCCGGGCAATCGCCACCCGCTGCCGCTGGCCGCCGGAAAGCTCCCGCGGCGTCCGCGACAGCAGCTCCGGGGCCAGTGCCACCCGCGCGGCGACGCTCTCCACACGCTGGCGACGCGTCGCCGCGCTGAGGCGCTCAAAGTTTTTTAATGGCTCTTCGATAATCGCGAACAGCGTCTGGCGCGGGTCGAGCGAAGCGAAGGGGTTCTGATAGACGAACTGGATTTTGCGCCGCAGCTGACGCTGCGCCTCGCGGCTAAGATGCCCGGCGTCAATACCGTCGATGGTCACCTGTCCGGCGTCGGCGCGCTCGAAGCCCAGCAGGATCCTCGCCAGGGTGGTTTTCCCGGAGCCGGACTCGCCCACCAGCGCATGGGTGCTGCCGCGCCTGACCTCAAAGCTGACGCTGTCGAGCGCCTGCAGCGCCTGTTTGCCCAGCGAGAAGCGTTTGCTGATCCCGTCGACGCGAATGGCCGGCGTGGCCAGCGGACGAGGACGATCCGCCGTCAGCCTCAGCGGCGCGTCCTGCAGATCGCGGAGCAGCTGGCGGGTGTAAGGGTGCTGCGGACGCCGGACAATCGTCTCGGTGGCGCCTTGTTCCTGAATCTCGCCCTGGCGAAACACCATGATCCGGTCGGCGCGTTCGGCGGCCAGCGCCAGATCGTGGGTGACAAACAGCACGGCGGTTCCCGACTCGCGACGCAGGATATCGAGCAGGTCGAGAATGCGCTTCTGCACCGTGACGTCAAGGGCGCTGGTAGGCTCGTCGGCAATAATCAAATCCGGCTGCAGGGCAATGGCGATGGCGATCAGCACCCGCTGCTTCATCCCGCCCGACAGCTGATGCGGGTACTGGTCAAGACGCTGTTCCGGGTGGCTGAGCCCGACTTTAGCGAGCAGGTTGAGGACCTGCTGCCGGCGTTCGGCGGCGGAGAGGGACTGATGCAGTTGCAGAATCTCTTCCACCTGCTGACCAATAGTTTTTACCGGGTTAAGCGAATTGCCTGGGTCCTGCGGCACCAGGCTGATGCTCACTCCGCGCAGGCGGTTCAGGCGTTTTGCCGACCAGTCGCTAATCACTTCGCCATTGAGAATAATTCGCCCGGCGTCGCGGCGGGCATTATCCGCCAGCAGGCCGATAATCGCCTGCGCGGTAGTGGTTTTCCCCGAGCCGGATTCCCCGACGAAGGCCAGCATTTCGCCGCGCTGAATGGAAAAGCTGACGTTATGCACCACTTCGCGCCATTCGCCCCGCGAGCGGTAGCTGATGCGCAGATCTTCAACAGACAGAACGTTCATGGGCGTACTCCACTCCACTGGCGGCTAAGACGATTGGCGGCAAGAACCACCGCGACCACGGCGAGGCCGGGGAAGGTGGTCAGCCACCAGGCGGTCGACAGGTAATTACGACCTTCGGCGATCAGTAATCCCCACTCCGGGACCGGCGGCGGGGTGCCGTAGCCGAGGAAGCTGAGGGTGGCCAGAGCCAGCATCGCCTGACCAAACTGCAGCGTTGCGAAGGCGAGCACCGCGGTGAGCGAGTTGGGCAGGATATGACGCCAGAAGATGGCGAGAAAGGTGCCGCCGCTGCCCCGGGCCGCTTCGACGTAATCGCTGTGGCGCACGCGCACCACTTCCGCCCGCGCCAGGCGCGCGAAGCTGGCGATAGCCGCGACGCCGACCGCCACCGCCGCATTCACCGTGCCAAAACCCAGCAGAATGATCACCGTCAGCTGCAGCAGCAGCGAGGGGATGGCCAGCAGGACATCCACCAGGCGCATGAGGGTGGATTCCACACGTCCGGCCAGTGCCCCGGCGAGGGTGCCAAGGGCGGTGCCGACCACCAGGCCGATGGCGACGGCGATTAGCGCCGCCGACAGAGAATGTACCGCGCCGTAAACCACCCGCGTCCACAGGTCGCGGCCCAACTGGTCGGTGCCCAGCCAGTAGTGCGCCTGCGGCGCCAGGCGCTGAGCGCCGGGGATCCCTTCCAGCGGGTTAGCGGAGGTAAACCACTGTGGGGCAAGGGCCATTAACAGGGCGGTGATCATCACCGCCCACGCCAGCCACAGGCCTGGCTGCAGACGCACTCTGCGCCACTCCGGGCGGCGGCGAACCGCGATGGCATAGTCGACCAGGCTCATTTCACACCTCCGGTCTGTAATTGGAGTCGGGGATCCAGCCGCGGCATGACCAGGTCGACCAGCAGGTTGATCAGGACGAAACCGAGGGCGGAGATCATCACCACCGCCTGCAGCACAGCAATATCCTGGTTATTGACCGCCTGCTGGGTCAGCTGCCCGAGGCCGCTACGGCCGAAGACGGTCTCGGTGATCAGCGCCCCGGCAATCAGCTCGCCCAGCAGCAGCCCGGCTATGTTCAGCGCAGGCAGCAGGGCGTTACCCATCACATGGCGCCAGAGGACGCCGGTTTCGCTCATTCCCTTGGCGCGGGCGACCGCGACGAAGGGCTGAACCGCCACCTGATCCATGCTGCGCATCAGGATCTGCGCCAGCGGGGCGGAGATGGGCAGCGCGACGGCGATAACCGGTAAAATCAGCCCTTCCAGCGGACCGGGGTTGATCACCGGGATCCAGCGCAACTGAAACGAAAAGAGCTGGATCAGGGCGATACCCAGCCAGAAGGTGGGCAGCGAGATAAACAGCACCGGCAACGACTGCAGGAGGTTGCTCAGCCAGCGCAGCCCCGGCAGACGCGAGGCGAAGGCGAGGGTGAACGCCAGGATCACGGCCAGCAGGAAGGCCGGCAGGGCGAGGCTTAAGGTATCCGGCAGGTTGCTGGCAATCAGGCTACTGACCGCCAGACCCGCCTGCAGGGAATAGCCAAAGTCGCCGTGCAGCATTGCCAGCAGCGTGTGCAGGTACTGGCGCCACAGCGGGCTGTCGGCGCCGTAGGCCAGCCGCATGTCGGCGATTTGCGCCGGGCTCAGACCGAGGTCCGGGTTCTGAAACTTGATCAGCACCGCATCCCCTGGCAGCACCTGCAGCAGGAAAAAGGTGAGGGTAAAGGCCGCCCACAGGACCAGCAGCCCCTGACCGAACCGTCGCAGAAGATAAGCGCTCATATCCGGCCTCTTAATGTTTATCCAGCCAGGCGCTGTAGAACGACGGACGACCGACGGCCTCGAAGCTGACGCCTTTCACCCACGGCGCGCCGGCGAACACCTGCGGCTCTTCGAAAATCGGGATCACATAGGCGTTATCGATCAGATAGCGCTGGGCATCGCCGGTTAACTGCAGGCGCTGCTGTGGCTCCACCGCCGCGGAGATGCCGGTCAGCAGATCGTTCAGCTTATCATCGCGGAAGTGCTGTACTTTATCGCTGGAGCCGCCTTTCTGCAGCAGCGCGTCGCGGTTGTTGGGGAAAAACATGCTTTTTACCACATCCGGATCGGCGCGGCCCACTTCCGAAACGGTGAGCGGCGTTTTCTGCGGGTCGAGGTTGTCAAGCGTACGGCTGCCGGCATCCCCGGCTTTGACCGTTAACGCGACTCCCACCTGGCGCCATTGCTGGGCGATCAGCTGCAGCACCTCTTTATTCTGCGGCTGCGGGAGCGACTCATAGACCGTCAGCGCCAGCCGCTGCCCGTCTTTGCTGCGAATCCCGTCGGCGGCCGCTTTCCAGCCGGCCTCATCCAGCAACTGCCGGGCTTTGGCCTGGTCGAAGGTCAGTTTATCGCTCAGATTGACATAGCCGGCGGCAGAGCTGGCCAGCACGGAGGTGGCTTGCGGGTAGTTAGCGGAGAACAGCGTCTCCACCACCTGTTTGGCGTTGGTGGCATGGAGCAGGGCCTGGCGCACCCGCAGGTCGGCGACCAGAGGGTTATCCGGGCGGAAGCTCAGGCTGTCGTTGACCCCGCGGGTAGGGGCGGCGTAGACCTTAAATCCCTGATCGGTCGCCTGCTTTTCATCGTAGGCCTGCACCTGGCGAATAAAGCCCGCCTGGCCGGCCAGCAGCGCGCCGATGCGCACGCTGTCTTCCGGGGTCACAATATAGGTGATGCCGTCGAGGTTGGCGGGCCCCTGCTGGGCGATGTTTTTCGGCCCCCACTGATAATCCTTGCGCGCCACCAGCGTCAGCTCGCGGCCCGGTTTTTCATCCTGCACCACAAAGGGACCGGAGCCGATGATATGCCGGGCATCGCCCAGCTCCTCAAAATTGCGCTGCAGGGTGCTGAGGGACACCAGACCGGAGCCGATGGTGGCGGTCCCTTGCAGGAAGCCCGGCGACGGTTTGTTGAAGTAAAATTTCACCGTCAGCGGGTCGATCACTTCGCTGCGCTGGTAGTTATTGATCACCTCCGAGACAGGCAGGCGGTGGGCTTTATCGCCCAGCCCATAGGTGTCGAAGTTTTTGGCGACGGCGGCGGCATCCAGCGGCGTACCGTCCGAGAAGGTGACCCCTTTGCGCAGGTGGAAAGTGTACTCGGTTTTATCGGCATTACTGGTCCAGCTCTCGGCGATCCACGGCTCAATCTCCAGCGTTTTCGGGTTCTGCCAGGTCAGCTTGTCGGTGATCTGATTGAGAATGCCGCCGTTTGGATAAAAGCCGCCGGCGGGTGGATAGAGATTGGTGTGCGGTTGCTGCTCCAGATAAATTAAGGTACCGCCTTTAACCGGCGTGTCGGCGGCCCAGACGGAGAAGGCGCCGGAAAGAAACAGCGCGGCCAGCGCGGGCAGGCGAAAATGACGATGCATGGTGAATTCCTTTGTTATCTATTGTGTTGCCATCATCGGGCGCGACTAAAAACAAAGGAACCAAGGAATTGCGCTAAGCATTTGCGGAAATTGCATTTACTTTTCGCGGCGGGAAGCGAGGGGAAGCGCCTCTCCCGGGCGGGAGAGGCGCTGGCGATTAGCTACGCAGATCGATAACCATACGGCCGCGGATCTGACCCTGCTCCATCTCTTTAAAAATGGCGTTGATATCTTCCAGCGGGCGCAGGGTGACTTTCGGCACCACTTTGCCTTCGGCGGCGAACTGGAAGGCTTCCACCAGATCCTGACGGGTACCGACCAGCGAGCCGACCACTTCGATGCCGTCGAGCACCAGACGTGGAATATCGAGGCTCATTGCTTCCGGCGGCAGGCCTACCGCCACCACGCGGCCGCCGGCGCGAACGGCATCCACCGCCGAGTTAAAGGCCGCTTTAGCAACCGCGGTCACCACGGCAGCATGCGCGCCGCCGGTTTTTTCCTGAATCACTTTCGCCGCATCTTCATTGCGCGAGTTGATGGTCAGATCGGCGCCCATCGAGGCCGCCAGCTCCAGCTGGCCGTCGTTGACGTCGATGGCGATCACTTTGGCGTTAAAGACATTCTTGGCATACTGCAGCGCCAGGTTGCCCAGGCCGCCGAGGCCGTAGATAGCGATCCACTGGCCCGGTTTGATGTGGGAGACCTTAACGGCTTTGTAGGTGGTGACCCCGGCGCAGGTGATGCTGCTGGCGGCGGCGGAGTCGAGGCCGTCCGGGACTTTAACCGCGTAGTTGGCGGTGACGATGCACTCTTCCGCCATGCCGCCGTCGACGGTATAACCGGCGTTTTTCACCGAGCGGCACAGCGTCTCGTTGCCGCTGTTACAGTATTCGCAGTGGCCGCAGCCTTCGAAGAACCACGCCACGCTGGCGCGATCGCCCGGCTTCAGGGAGGTGACGCCAGGGCCGACTTTTTGTACTACCCCGATCCCTTCATGACCAAGAATAACGCCGGTTTTATCGCCAAAATCGCCGTTTTTCACGTGCAGGTCAGTATGACACACGCCGCAGCATTCCATTTTCAACAGCGCTTCGCCGTATTCCAGCGGGCGCAGCGTTTTTTCCGTAACGTTAACCTGATGGTCGTGGGTAACAACAGCTGCCTTCATGCCTGTCTCCTTGTGAGGGGAATGATTAATTTTATTAATGCAATACTACCTAATAAGGATTAGACGCTATGGGGAAAAAAACAAGGCGCTTTAGTACAGGATGTGGTTTTTTGCTACAACGATAGCACAAAATTCAGACAATACCTCTAATTTTGGTAGGTAATAATAGCGTCACTGAATGGTCATGTTTTCTTCATCACTCAACACTATTGTTTTGCGCATCAATTTCTTATAACAACAGAGTGATACAACAATGCATCTGGTCAAAACGCTCCTCACTGCCGGTCTGCTTTTTTCCGCCGCCGCACAGGCTCACAATGTGCTGGAATTCCCGCAGCCGGAAAACAATCCCGAAGAGTTTTACGCGGTTACCGAGATCCCGGCTGGCGGGACCATTAAGTATGAAACCGACGCCAAAACAGGATTTATCATCGCCGACCGCTTTCAGTCGATGCCGGTGGCTTACCCGGCAAACTACGGTTCATTAACCCAGTCGCTGGCCGGGGATGGCGACCCGCTGGACGTGGTGTTTTACACCCGCGCGCCAATGGCCCCGGGCACGCTGATTAAGCTGCGGCCGATCGGCGTCCTTAAGATGGTAGACGGCGGTGAGAAAGACGACAAAATCATCGCCGTGCCGGCCAGTAAAATTGATCCCACCTATGACGATATAAAGACCATCGCCGATTTGCCGAAAATCGAGCAGCAGCGGCTGGAGGCCTTCTTCCGGGTCTATAAAGAACTGCCGGAGGGGCGGAAAAAGGTCGAGCTGGCCGGGTTTAATGATGCCGCCGCCGCGAAGCAGGAGATCAAATCGGCCTGGGAAGCCTGGAAGGGGAAGAACCCGCAATAATATTCATCGCGGGCGCAGTCCGGCGCCCGCAGCATTCCATCATCCGATACGCTACCCAGCCGTACTGGAGGGTTTATCCTCTTGACGCGTCCTGCAATAGATGGTTGTATGATACAACTATATCTTGATCTGGACGCATCGCTATGGCTGACACCTCCTTAATCCAACAGATCCGTACCGCCTCACGGTTAATGGTGCGCGAGCTGGGTTTTATGAACACCACGCTGGCCGCCACCCACTATTCGCCGTCGGCGGTGCATACCCTGCTCGAAGTGTCGGTTAGAGGGGCGATGACTGCCGCCCAGCTGGTGACCTTGCTCGGCCTGGAAAAATCGAGCGTCAGCCGGATGGTCGCCCGCCTGCTGGCGGCCGGGGAGCTGGAGGAGCGTCCCTGCGCGGAGGATGCGCGGTCTAAATCGCTGGCGCTGACCGCCAAGGGGCACGATACGGTGGCGATGATCAACGCCTGGGCTACCCGCCGGGTGGTGGAGGCGTTAGGCCATCTGGATGAGCCGCAGCAGCGGACCGTCGCCAGCGGACTGGCGGCCTATGCGCAGGCGCTGGCGCAGTGTCGGGATACTGCGCTGGCGGATACGACCCCGCAGATTTCGCTGGTGACCGGCTATCAGCCGGGGATGATCGGTCGGATAGCCCAGATGCACGGGGAGTATTACGCCCGGCACCATGACTTCGGCGCTTTTTTTGAAGGCAAGGTTGCCAGCGGCGTGGCGGAATTTGCCACCCGGCTTTCCTCGCCGGCCAACCAGATCTGGCTGGCGATGCGCGAGGGGAAGATTGTCGGTTCGGTGGCGATCGATGGCGAGGATCTCGGCCAGCAGCAGGCGCATCTACGCTGGTTCATTCTCGATGACAGCTGTCGGGGAACCGGCATTGGCAGGCGGCTCCTCAGTGAGGCGATGGCTTTCTGCGATAGTCGTCAGTTCAGCGCCGTTCAGCTGTGGACGTTTAAAGGTCTGGACGCGGCCCGCAAACTGTATGAGTCCTTTGGCTTCACGTTAACCCGCGAATGGCAGGGGGATCAGTGGGGAAAGGTGATGACCGAGCAGCAGTTTACCCGGTCAGGCAACGCCGGCTAAGGGCGGGGTGCCTTAGCCGGCGGGGGGGGCGAAGATTACCCCAGTTGATTAAGCAGCCGGGCGATCTCCTCTCGCCACTGCGCCTGCAGCGCAGGCTTTTGATGTTTCGGCTTACGGGCCATGTCGTCCGCCAGCCATTGCTCCAGAGCGATCAGGCGCGCCAGCAGCGCCTCTTCATCATCAGCCGCGAGTGACGGCTCCTGAGGTGAGTAGGCCACCGTCGGGGTGGAGGGCTGCGCCTGCATACGGGCATAAACCTCTTCCAGACTGTGCCACTCCGTTAGCCCGGCGCTGTCGATCAGCCAGAAGCGGTTACAGCTTTCGCTAATAAGCTGGCGGTCATGACTAACCAGCAGCACGCCGCCGGGGTAGTCGCGGAGCGTCTGCGCCAGCGCCGCTTTGCCCTCCATATCAAGATGGTTGGTGGGTTCATCCAGCAACAGCAGGCTGTAGCGCGCCAGCGACAGGCCGACGAACAGCAACCGCGACCGCTCACCGCCGCTGAGGGTGTTGACCTTCTGACCATGCCTCGCCCAGCCAAATCCAGCGGCGATCAGCGCCCGTTTCCGGGTGTCCGCCGACGGGGCGAACGGCGTCAGGGCGTCGAGCAGGCTGGCATCGTCCGGCAACTGCGCCAGCGTCTGGTCGTAATACCCGGGGTGAAGCCGGGGGTGCAGACGCAGCCCCGGAAGAGGCGATGCGTCGTTCATCTGCTGCCACAGCAGGCGCAGCAAGGACGATTTACCGCCGCCGTTGCGCCCCATGATGGCCACGCGATCTCCGCTGCGCAGTCGCGCCACGCCGGTGGTAAACAGGGCCGGCAGTCCCGGCGCGGGGGCCACCGGCAACCTGTCCATCTCCAGCAGGCGGTCCGCCGGCAGAGCGTCCCCTTGCAACACCAGGCGCCACGGCGGGCCGACGCTGAGCTCAGTCTGCTCGTCTTTCAGGCGGGCGACCTGCTTCTCCATCTGTTTGGCTTTGCGGGCGAGATCTTCGTTGTCATACACCCGACCCCAGGTGGCCAGCCGCCGGGCGCTGGCGCTGACCCGGTCGATCTCTTTTTGCTCGGCCTTATGACGTAATGCGGCGCTTTCATCCTGCTCCTGCAGTGCCTGACGGGCAGCGCTGCAGGGCAAGGCGAAGCTGTGCAGCGTCTGGTCGCGAAGGATCCAACTGGCATTAGTTACAGCATCCAGTAAGGTGTTGTCATGTGACACCAGCACGAAGCTCCCCTGCCAGGTTTGCAGAAAGCTTTCCAGCCACAGCAGAGTGGGCAGATCGAGATGGTTGCCGGGCTCATCCAGCAGCAGCAGGTCAGGCTGGCGGATCAGCGCCCGGGCCAGCAGCAGGCGTGTGTGCTGCCCGCCGCTTAAGGTGCTGGTTTGCTGCGCCATCACCGCCGGCGTGAAGCCCATCTGCGCCAGCAGGCGTTCGGCCAGCCAGCGCTGTGCTTCCCGGGCGTCGGCGGGTAACGGGGCCAGCACCGCCTGCAGCAGTGACTGCGAACGCAGCGCCTCCGGCAGATGCTGTTCAACGCGGGCCATCAGACACTGACCGGCGAGCGAGACGCTGCCCGAGGTGGGCGCGAGGGTGCCGTCCAGCACCTGCAGCAGGGTGCTTTTGCCGCAACCGTTATGGCCAATGAGACCGATACGGTCGCCTTTCTTCAGAGTGAAGGAGAGGGTGTTAAACAGCGGCCCAAAAGCCGTCTCCACGTGGAGCGCATGGGCAGTTAGTAATGTACTCATAGTCAACTTACTCAAGAGTTACAGGCATGCGAATGCCTCGTCAAAACTCGCTGACGATAACCCGGTAAGCCGGAGAGAAGGGATTCTGTGAAGGGTCTTCGCTCAAGCCAAAGTTATCGCAGCACGATACCGATAACGCTTGAGCTGGCGCCATTGCCTAAGGCATGTGAAACAATAAACATTTCACAATACAGCATGGGGGCCTCCTTTTATATTCAGTAAGTGAATGGGTGACGGCAGTGTAGTGGGGAAAGGAAAAATGCGCCAGTGACAAAACTGGCAGGGGGCGTCCCCGCCAGCTTTGTCCTGCGCCACTTTTGCCTACGAAGCCGGGTTGGCGCAGAGGACTTATGTGTTTGCTAGAACATGATGGGAAACCAGCGGGCGTGGTCGCGGGTATATTCCGTCATCGCCTGGGGATCCTTTATCGCCTGGCAGGGGGCGTCGAGAATATTCGGATACGCATCCGGATACCAATCTTCCTCGGTGGTTAAGGTAAAAAAGCGAGACTCCCGGTGGGTTTCACAGGTATAGGCGTTTTTAATATTGTCGGCTTTGCGATATCCCTTGGGATCGCGATATTCGATATACACTTTGTACTCAGAACGGGTACCCCGCCACGCGCCCGGCTCCGGTTTCTGCCAGCGGACCGTCTGGTAGTAGCGCTCCCGCTCGCCGTAGCGATAGATGGTGGACTCCCCGCCGGGAATAAGGTTGGGCTTCAGGAAGAAGAACATCAGCCCCGCCAGCAGCAGTAACACCGGTGGGAGAGTGTGGGTCAGCAGCCGCGGCGCCAGACGGTTAACCAGCAGCAGCCACAGCAGCGGCGGGATCAGGCTGACGATAACAGCGAAGAGGATT
This sequence comes from Klebsiella sp. 7-CIP_Kleb., assembly GCF_050378655.1. Classification (NCBI taxonomy): domain Bacteria; kingdom Pseudomonadati; phylum Pseudomonadota; class Gammaproteobacteria; order Enterobacterales; family Enterobacteriaceae; genus Klebsiella; species Klebsiella sp. 7-CIP_Kleb. The sequence continues at coordinate 437,318 of NZ_JBNRLJ010000001.1, read as the reverse complement.
TTCGCCGGCGTGTAGAGTTCATGCACCGACACCTCGCCGGCTTTTGCCGCGTAAAGCGCCTGCTTATCGCCGAAATACCAGTACTCGCCGTGAAAGGCGCTGATGGCGCTCACCAGCAGCAGCCCGCTAAACAACCCCAACCAGACCCGTAATAGCGGTTGCAGAACGATTTTTTGCTGGCTCATTTAGGCTACCTCACCAGGGAGAGGGGCGATCGGGCGGGCAATCATGATTGCCGTGTCGCTGAGTGCGTTAAGATCGCTTACCGGAGCGCACTGGCGAGCCATGACCTGCGGATCGCGGTCCGGAAACCAGCCCTCATTGAATGACAGGGTGTAAAACTGGCTGTGCCGCTGCACTTCACAGCGCCAGGCGCGATGAAGATTATCCCTGTCGACAGGCCAGCGGGGATCTTTCGCTTCAACAAAAATCTCATATTTAGAGGGCTGAGTGATACGTTGGTTAGAATTTGTCTTCATCCAGAAAATAGCAGTGTAATAAACGTTGTGTTTCCCGTACTGAATACTGGCATCCCGTCCGGGGGTGACCTCCGGATGGAGGAAAATAAAGATCCCGGCGGTAATCAGTACCATCAGCGGGAATAGCGGATGCTGTATCGGCCGCCAGGGAATATTACGCACCGCCAACAGCCAGACCAGACTCAGAAACAACACGTAGAGCAGGGCGAAGAAGAATTTACTCGGCGTATAGATGACGATATCCACCAGATCGCCGGTAGCGGGCTGATACTGCTCAGCGCGCGGGGTGAGCATCCACATATCGCCGCCAGAGAGGCACAGGCCGGCGATGATGGCGATACCACCCGTGAGGAGTAAGACAATCCGGATCAGAATAGCCTTCGCTTTATTCGCGTCAGGGGTTAATTTTTGCATTTCACATTCCGTTGTGAGGGGGTGAGAAACAACTATTTTGCACAGCGGAGGGCGCGCGGCAAATGCTATCCGTTTTCTATTTTTACGATAAATGAATATGGGCGGAAAAGGCGTTTCTGTGGCGGGAAATATTATCCGGACGCTATTAATAACCGGGCCGATCGCTCGGCCCGGTGAGCGCGATTAAATTGAGGTGCGGCGGTAATTACGATATTCCGGCAGCCAGAAATTATCGCTGATGGACTGCAGCAGCGCTTCTGCGGAGGTTTTCACCGCCACGCCCTGCTCCTGAGCCACCTTACCGACCGCGAAGGCGATCGCCCGCGAGACGGTCTGGATATCCTTCAGCTCCGGCAGCACCGGACCTTCACCGTTGTTCACCAGCGGCGAGTGTTTCGCCAGGGTTTCGCTGGCGGCCATCAGCATCTCGTCGGTGACCCGCGACGCGCCGGAGGCGATCACCCCCAGACCAATGCCCGGGAAGATATAGGAGTTGTTGCACTGGGCGATGGGGTACTGTTTGCCTTTGACGGTAACCGGGGCAAACGGACTGCCGGTGGCGACCAGCGCCTCGCCGTCGGTCCAGCTCAGGATATTCTGCGGCGTGGCTTCCACCCGTGACGTTGGGTTGGAGAGCGGCATCACGATTGGCCGCGGGCAATGCTTGTGCATTTCGCGGATAATCTCTTCCGTGAACAGCCCCGGCTGACCGGAAACGCCGATCAGGATGTTCGGTTTCACGTTGCGCACCACGTCGAGCAGGGAGAGCACATCGTTAGTGGTATCCCAGCCCTGCAGATGTTCGCGTTTCTGCACCAGCTTGTTCTGGAACGGCAGCAGATTAGGCATGCCGTCGGTTAACAGGCCAAAGCGGTCAACCATGAACACGCGCTGGCGGGCCTCTTCTTCACTGAGTCCTTCGCGGACGATCTGGGCGATAATTTGCTCGGCGATGCCGCAGCCGGCGGAGCCCGCCCCGAGGAAGACAATTTTCTGTTCGCTCAGCTGGCTGCCGGCGCCGCGGCTGGCGGCGATCAGCGTCCCGACGGTCACCGCCGCGGTACCCTGGATATCGTCGTTAAAGGAGCAGATCTCATTGCGGTAGCGGTTGAGCAGCGGCATGGCGTTCTTCTGCGCAAAATCTTCAAACTGCAGCAGCACGTCCGGCCAGCGGGCCTTAATCGCCTGGATCACGTCGTCAACGAACTGGTAGTACTCGTCATCGGTAATACGCGGGTGGCGCCAGCCCATATACAGCGGATCGTCCAGCAACTGCTGGTTGTTTGTTCCGACGTCCAGCACGATGGGCAGGGTGTAAGCCGGACTGATGCCGCCGCAAGTGGTGTACAGCGACAGTTTGCCGATCGGGATCCCCATCCCGCCGATGCCCTGGTCGCCGAGGCCGAGGATACGCTCGCCATCGGTCACCACAATCACTTTGACGTTATGGTTCGGGACGTTCTGCAGAATGTCGTCAAGATTATGGCGATTCTGGTAGGAGATAAAGACGCCGCGGGCGCGACGGTAAATCTCGGAGAAACGTTCGCAGGCGGCGCCTACCGTCGGGGTATAGATAACCGGCATCATCTCTTCGAGATGGTTGCCAATCAGGCGATAGAAAAGGGTCTCGTTGGTGTCCTGGATGTTACGCAGGTAAATGTGTTTGTCGATTTCTGTTTTGAATCCCTGATACTGGATCCACGCGCGTTCCGCTTGCTCTTCGATGGTTTCAACCACTTCCGGCAGCAGGCCAAGAAGGTTGAAACTGCTGCGCTCTTCCATACTGAAGGCGCTGCCCTTGTTGAGCAGGGGGAATTCAAGCAGAACGGGACCCGCGTAGGGGATGTACAGGGAACGGTTTTTCTTATGGGTAAATTGCATCGCACTAACTCCTTGATCGTGTCCACAGTCCCGGCGCGGCGATAAGCGAAGGGCGGGTGGAAAAGCAGCGGGCAGAGTATAGAGCAGAAGGTCTTCAAGCGGGTAAACAAGCCGTCAATTGCCATAAAAAAACACCATCCTGGCAACAGGACGGTGTTGTTTATCATCACTCAGGCTGAAAATTAACCACCGCGGCGTTTGCGGCCGGTAGCATGGATATGGTTGAGGGTGGTTGCTTCATCGCCTTCCAGCACCACTTTTTTCTGCTGGGAAAGCTTGTAGTTCAGACCGAGAAGATGACGTGCCTGATGGTTCGATTTCATTCTGACTCCTTTATCCTGTTCTGGTTTCAAGGGCAAACCCGGTGGTGACCGGATGAAATGTAACCCAAAGTTGGCCGCACGTTTTTTATGCGGCCACAGGTAGGGTGGTCCATTTTCAGGGCAATAGCAACCTCAGTGTGCCAGATTAAGAACAGTCTCCCTCGCGCAGCGCCGGCGTTACCACTTCATCTCGCCGGTATTAACTTTGGCGCTGAGCTCCAGCGAGCTGGTTTCCGCCAGCCCTGGCCACTGTGTCTCCATCGCCTTGATCACCCCGGCGGAATCCTTATGTGTCTTCAGCGCTTGCTCAAACTGCTGGAGGTAGGTTTTGGTAAAGCGCACCGCGCTGTCACCCACCGGCGGCGTGCCGAGGTAATGTCCCGGGATCACCTGCTGCGGGTGCAGAGCAATCATCTGGTCCAGCGTAGTGCGCCACTGCTGTCGACTGGCCGGCGTCTGGGTGTCGGCGGTCCAGAGATGCATGCCCCACGCCACGCCGGTGCCGCCGAGGATCGTTTTGTTCGCCCGGATCCAAACGAACGCCGCGTAGTCATGAGGCTGCATAATCGTCACTTTTTCGCCATCGATGGTAAAGCTGTTGGCTTTCAGCGCCTGCGGGACGTATACCTGCGTCGGCGCGCCGTCTTTCATCTGTGGTCCCCAGTACGCCAGCTTTGCCGCTTTGGTGGCTTCAATATGTTTAACCACTTCCGGCGTGGCGACCACTTCCGCCTGCGGGAAGGCTTTCACCAGCGGCTCAAGGCCAAAATAGAAGTCAGGATCGCCGGAGGTGATCACAATCCGCGACAGCGGTTTGCCGTTTTTCTTGATCATGTCTACCAGCTTTTCGCCGTCTTTGACGCTGAACTGGGCGTCAAACAGCACCGCTTCATGCGGGCCGGAAACGAGGGTGGAGTTGACGGCAAAAAGACCTTTCTCCTGAGGGTTGTAAGTCTGCAGCGTCAGCGGCGCCGCGAAGACCGCGCCGCTGAACAGGGCGGTGGCAATAGCAAGAGCAGATAATTTCATGATTCATTCTCAATGACAGGGGAATGCGTAGCATTGTACGGATTTCGCCATTTGATAGAATTCCTGAAATAAGAGATGCTGAGTTTCATAAATCGTGCAGATAAAGGGGGCGTGATGGACAGGGTAATTGCGGCGCAGGTGTATCTGCGAATTTGCGAGCTGGGAAGCCTCAGCGCCGCGGCGCGCGCGCTGGGGATGTCGCGCCCGATGGTCAGCCGCTATCTGGAACAGATGGAGAGCTGGGCCGGCGCCCGGCTGATCCATCGCTCAACCCGGCGGCTGACGCTGACCCCGGCCGGGGAGAAGGTATTGCTCAAGACCCGCGGCCTGACGCGGATCGCCGATGAAATCGCCGGCGAACGCCAGCGTGCCGACCCCAGCGGCACGCTGCGGGTGGCGTGCGCGCATTTTACCGCGATGCAGCTGATCTCCCCGCTACTGCCGGATTTTCTTGCCCGTTATCCGCTGTTGCGTCTGGAGCTGGATATCAATAACCATCCGGTCAGCCTGATCGGCGAGCGCATCGACGTGGCTATTCGCATTACCGATAATCCGGAGGCGGGGGCTATCGCTCGCCGCCTCGGCGTGTGCCGGTCGCTACTCTGCGCTGCGCCGCGCTGGATCCGCCAGCATGGTCCGCTGACGACCCTTGACGATCTGCAACAGCATAACTGCCTGTTATACAGTCATTTTGCCGGCCAGCGCTGGCAATTCAGCGATGCACAGGGTCAGGAGGCGTCGGTGGCAGTGAACGGTAATCTGAGCGCCGGGATCTCTTCCTTACTGCTGGAGGCGGCGGTCGCGGGGTGCGGCATCGCGATGCTCCCCGAACTGGAGGCGCGGAGCGCGATTGCCAGCGGCGCGCTGGAGGTGGTGCTTCCTGACTGGACGCCGAAGGCGCTGAGCGTTTACGGCATCTATCTTTCCCGCGACTATCAGCCCGATGGGCTGCCGCTGTTTCTGGATGTGCTGCAGCGACGTCTGGGGAAAACGCTCGCCGATGCCTGAGCAACGGCGTCGCCTTCAGCGGCAGCGCCGGCGGGCGGTTGCCCTGCCGGAAAGCCGAGGATCAACCTTACTCATTACCCCACTGATTAAGGAAGTTGGCGATATCGTCAATACGGCGTTCGTCAATGGCCGCCTCGCGGGCCATCTCCTGCTGCGCTTCTTCATCGATCTCTTCGTTGTTGGTTAATCGCGCAATCAGCAGCTGAAAATAGCGCGCCAGCGCATCGCGTTCCTCATCCTTAACCGGGGCAGCCGCTTCGGTCTCGTATTCGTCCACGATGTCATAAAATTTCAGGGGAATGTCGTTACTCATCTGTCGTCCTCAGGATTGGCGTCAGGGCCGGGGTTAGCGCACAGCGGCGGGCGGGTATCATAGCACGCAGCCGGTCGGCTGCAGCAGAGGAAAAATCGCCGCGGCGGCGAGGCGAGAGGGCAGATATCGCTCCCCGGGGGACGGAGGGTAAAACCGGCGCGCGATGTCGCACGCCGGTCTGCCAGGAGGCTTAGACTACCCCATCTCCACCATCAGAGCACCACACCTGGCCGGAGGTATATGAGCAGGCATCGGATGCCAGGGTGACGTACAGCGGGGCGATCTCGACCGGCTGCCCCGGGCGCCCCATCGGCGTGTCTTTGCCGAACTGTTTCACTTTCTCGTCCGGCTGACCGCCGCTGGACTGCAGCACCGTCCAGTAAGGGCCGGGGGCTACGGCGTTAACGCGAATGCCGCGTTTTGCCACCTGTTTGGCCAGCGATTTGGTGAAGATCGCCAGGCAGGCTTTGGTCTGGGCGTAATCGAGGAGGATCGGACTGGGTTTATAGGCCTGCACCGAGGTGGTGTTGATGATCGCGCTCCCGGCCTGGAGATGGGGCAGCGCGGCGCGGGTGATCCAGAACGGCGCGTAGACATTGGTCTTAAAGGTGGCGTCAAAGTCTTCAGTGGTCAGCTCCTCAAGGGTCTCACAATATTGCTGACGTCCGGCGTTATTGACCAGGATGCTCAGGCCACCCAGCTGTTGCACCGCGTCGGCCACCAGCGACTGACAGAAGGACTCGGAGCGAATATCCCCCGGCAGGGCCACCGCGGTGCGGCCTTCGGCTTTGATCAGAGCGATGACTTCATCGGCGTCCTCTTGCTCCTCCGGCAGATAGCTTATGGCGACATCGGCCCCTTCGCGGGCAAAGGCGATCGCCACCGCGCGGCCAATGCCGGAGTCGCCCCCGGTAATTAGCGCTTTCTTACCGGCCAGCCGCCCGGTGCCGGTGTAGCTGGTTTCCCCATGGTCCGGTGACGGCTCCATCTCCGCATCCAGACCCGGCGGGTTCTGTTCTTGCTCCGGGAACTCCGGACGTGGAGCCGTCTCTTCTGGCAACATGGAGGTGGGTAGTTTCTTCATGGGCGGTTTTTCATCTTGCATAGTCATCTCCTTCAGACAGAACGGGCCAGCTGTAAGGATAGGTCAGGTTCCCCCATCGCCAGACCCCGGATGACTCACCCAGGGCCAGTGAATGGCCGCGAAAAGACGCATTGTTATTCCTTAACCGACTGATCCCCGGCGTATTTAAGCAAATAGCGCTGCGTTATCATTGCCGGGGTTAAATTAGGATTATTCCATCATGACTTAATGCGGGCTGGCTATTTTATTTGCTGCGCGGCGGAGATTTTTTAAAGGCAGAGAGGGAGACAAAGTGAAAAGGGGAATAATAGGGTAATCCGCTACGCATGGATAATAATGGTATACCTCTTTGGTGTTAATTTTTGGAAGGGTGGCAGCCCGGGATTAGTAGAAACATTTATTCATCAGATTATTTTCATTAGTTTACAAACGTGAACCAATGTCCACAGTACAGTTCACAAGGTACATATAACCCAAAGCGAATAAGGGAGTTGCGTAAAAATTAATTTTTATTGCCGCTTCGCTGTGGTTAATTTATTTTGTCGATGCGCTGGGTGATGGCCAAAATTAATTTGACTCCTGCGGGTATTCCTCTAGTGTTAGATATCGAGGGCGATGATTTGTAACAGGGTCATTTTCCATTTACCAACCGATATTGATCAAACCAAAGGTGAAAATTATGGCAGAGCATAGAGGCGGTTCAGGTAATTTTGCAGAAGATCGTGAAAAAGCATCCGAAGCCGGGCGTAAAGGTGGGCAGCACAGCGGCGGGAACTTCAAAAATGATCCTGAGCGTGCATCCGAAGCCGGTAAAAAGGGTGGTAAGAACAGCCATGGCGGCGGCCGTAAATCCGGCGACAGCTGATGACTGATGACCCGTGACGCCGTTATGACGGTGTCGGGAAAGAAACCTGTGGGCCTGTGGGTCCGCAGGTTTCTGTTTATTTGCAAACGCTTCCCTCAGCTATTGTCTATTCTCCGCGACGGGAAAAGAGGTGCAGAATAATTTAATTACAGCCATCTTAACAATTAAATACTGATTACCGCAACGGCATTGTGCCGGCGAAGCGCTAAGAGTGAGTAAATAACGGTTCGGAGCAATACGTAACAGTACTGCTTTTTATCGCTGTGCATAAGTAAGCTATTTTAAGCCTGGTGTCAATCGTCGGACGCCAGGGGCGGGTAGCAACACATCCGCTTGCTAAATATTGTTCAGATCTAAGGTAATAAAATGAAACTGACGCCGGTATTTATTAAGCGCTGTCATCTTGTGGCCGCCGTTATGTGGGTGGGCCTGGCGATACCCTCGTTAATCTGGTGGAAAGACAGCGTCCTGTGGGTCATTCTCATCAGTATTTATGCCAATATTGTTGGACATTTATCCGGATATAGCGCAGCGCGAGCTGACCAGGCGGCGGAAGAGAATGAAGATTCCCCGTCAAAATAAATAATTAACGATCAGAGGTGTACATGACGGATAGTGAAAATTACCACAACTGGCTTCGCGATGCCCATGCCATGGAAAAACAGGCCGAGTCACTGCTTATGGCCACCATCAGACGCCTCGATAATGAACCGCAACTGCGAACCCGCCTTGAACAACATCTTTATGAAACTCGTCGGCAACTGTCCGCTCTGCAGGACCTTATCGCCCGCAACCATATTTCCCGCTCGGCGCTGAAGGATGCGATGAGCCGGGTCGCAGCCCTGGGCCAGACTATCGGCATCATGCTACCCGGCGATGAGCTCATTAAACTCATTATCACCGCCTACGTTTTTGCCCATTTTGAGGTCGCCTGCTATACCGCTTTATTAACGGCGGCGAAGCGCGTGGGGGACCATAGCGCGATGCCGACTCTGGAAGGGATCCTTGCCGAAGAGAGAGGGATGGCTGACTGGCTGCTGCATCATCTGCCGGCGCTGACCGGACAATATCTGATGCATAACTCTCTGCCCGGCGTTGAGTCCGGACAATAAGCCGCCGGAGTCAATCATGGTTAAGCGCCACACCATCGCGATCCTCGCCACAGACAAAGCGGTTCCGCTGAAATTAACCGCCAGGCAGCAGGCGCTGGTGGACGCGGTGGCGAACAGGGTGCCACCTGCAGAGCACGACCCCGTATCGCCAGTCGACAAAACGCGCACGAAAACCAGCAGGGCGCGCTGAGGACGCTGACAGTGGCGGGCAGAACGCAAGGTGATAGTGATGCAACAGGAAGAGTGGTTTCACAGAGCGGTCATCTATCAGGTTGACAGTGCTCTGTTTTACGACGCCAACGGCGATGGGTTTGGCGATCTTGCCGGTATACGCCAAAAGCTGCACTACATTCGTAGCCTGGGGGCGACGGTGCTCTGGCTGACCCCTTTCTATCTTACCCCACTGCAGGATGATGGCTATGATATCAGCGACCATTTGCAGCCCGATCCCCGTTTCGGGACCATCGCCGACGTGATTGAGCTGATTGCCCGCGCCCGGGAGCTGGGGCTGCGGGTGATTGTTGAGCTGGTTATCCAGCATACTTCTGCCCAGCACCCGTGGTTTCAGGCGGCGCGACGCGATCCCCGGTCGCCGTGGCGGCCATACTATCTTTGGGCCGATCGGCCCCCGGAGAACGACGATCCTCCCATGTTTCCCGGCGTCGAGGAGAGCGTCTGGAGCTGGGACGACCAGGCCGGACAATACTATCGCCACTTGTTTTATCGCCATGAGCCCGACCTGAATCTCGCTCATCCGCCGGTGATCGCTGAAATTGAAAACATCATCACCTTCTGGCTGCAGGCCGGGGTGTCAGGATTTCGCCTCGATGCGGCGTCACATCTGGTGAAGCAGGCCGGGAAGGGCGACGAGGCGCGGGGCTACCCGCTGTTGACGCATCTCCGGCAGGTCGTGCAGCGCCTCAATCCCGACGCGATACTGTTGGGTGAAGTGGACGTGGAAGTGGAAGATTATCGCCATTATTTCGGCCGCGGCGATCGGCTGCAGATGGTGCTCAATTTTTGGCTTAATAAATATCTCTATGTCAGCCTGGCGCAGCAGCGCGCCACCCCGGTAGTGAAGGCGTTGCAGGCAATGGTGGCCCCGCCGGACGGATGCTGCTTCGTCAACTGGCTGCGTAACCATGATGAACTGGACCTTGAGGGGATTGGCGAACGCAACAAACGCCAGGTTATCCGCACCTTTGCCCCTGATAAATCGATGTCGGTTTACCAGCGCGGCGTGCGCCGGCGGCTGGCGCCGATGCTGGATGGCGATACCCGACGCATCGCGCTGGCTCATGCCATCCTGCTCGCGCTGCCTGGCGTGCCGGTGATGCGCTATGGCGACGAGATTGGTATGGGCGACGATCTGCGCTTACCGGAGCGCTACGCGGTCCGAACGCCGATGCAGTGGTCGGGCGCGCCCAACGGCGGCTTTTCCCGGGCGGCGCCGGATGATTTGCCGGTGAAACCGGTGGCCAGTGGACGGTTTCGCTACCAGCGGATCAATGTCGAAGCGGCGTTGCGCCACCCCCGGTCGCTACTGCATCGGGTACGCAATATGGTGCTGGCGTGCACGGAATATACTGAACCGGGATCCATCCCTTTTACCCTTATTACGGTGAAGCCAGCCGCGGTGCTGGGCTTGTGCTATCGCAGCGAATCGCGGGAGGTGCTGATGCTGGCGAACTGCAGCCAGCAGGCGGTGGAGGTCCAGCTCCCGCCGCTGGCCGAGGGTTACTGGAGCCCGATCCTGGAAGATAAGTTCTACCAGGACGGGCTATACGGCGGGGAAAAGGCGCGGCTGGCGCTCTCCGGCTATGGTTACCGCTGGTTCAGCCGCAGCCTGCTTTAGCGCCGTCTTCCTGGTCGGCGGAACAACGCCCGCAGGGCCATCGTCGCCACCGCCACACCGACGCCGGCAGCCACTTTACCCGGAAGATCGGCGCTGATGGTCACCGCTTTACGCCGCGCGCCATCGTTAAAGGGGCCGTGTCCGGGATGATTGCCGCGCACTGGCGTGAACAGGTCGTCCTGATGTTCTGCCGGCTTCGGCTGGCCGGTAAACTGTCCCTCCCACGCTTTTTTCACCATCAGCCGATCGAGCAGACGAGGGAAGAAGACCTGGCCGAGGATCGACTGGATGGTGCTTTTCCCCACCCACAGCTCGTTCACCGGCCGCTGGATCACGCTGTAGATGGCCTCAGCGGCGACCTCCGGCTGATAGACCGGCGGTACCGGCTGCATGGCCTGCTCCATTTTGTTGCGCGCCCAGCCAAACTGAGCAGTGTTCATCCCCGGCAGCTGGACCATGGTCAACTGGATGTGGCTTTTCTCATGCATTAGCTCGGTGCGCACGGCATCGGTGAAGCCGCGGATCGCCGCTTTCGCGCCGCAATAGGCCGACTGCAGGGGGATCGAGCGCCAGGCCAGCGCCGATCCAGCCTGAATAATCACCCCCCGATCCCGGGGCGTCATGACCTCGAGCGCCGCGCGGGTACCGTTGACATAGCCGAGATAGGTCACCTCCGTCACCCGGCGAAATTCGTCGTCGCTCATCTGCCGAAAGGGCGCCAGCACGGTGGTCATGGCGTTATTGATCCAGACGTCGATGGCGCCGAGGGTGGCTTCCACCTCGGCGGCGGCGCGCTGCACGGCCCCGGCATCGGCGACATCGGCGCTAATCGCCAGCGTTTTGACGCCGAAACGTTCACAAGCCTGCTGCGTCTCCTGCAGACCCGTTTCATCGCGGGCGATCAGCGCCACGTGATACCCTGCGCGGGCGAAACGCAGCGCGGTGGCTTTTCCTGCCCCGGCGGTTCCGCCGGTAATAACCATCACGGACATAGTGACCTCATTAATTGTTTCGCTATCGTAAATTTAAGCTGCACGGATCGAATCATTATTAAGCATAAATAACGACGGTGAGGTGGGAAATATCCTGGAATAAGCGCAGTGTGAATCAGGCGACATATCCTGATGACTCTGGCCTGTTTCTGCATAAGCAGGCGTTAAGGTTCTATAATCTGTAAGATACTTGACAACCCGCGAGGAGGAAAAATGTTGACAGTAAACACGCGTAGCGTTGAAAAAGAAGAGGACGACGCCACCCGCGCCCCGGAATCGGGGGATAAACAACCGGAGCGCGATAAATAGCTAAGCCGGTGTTATTCCTGTTCCGGAATAATGGATATCTGGCCGTTACGTTCGAGAATAGCGAATTTTATCGCTTTCAGTTCATAAATCCCATGGTGCTGCCTGGCCGCCAGCAGGATATCATCGACAGAAATATTGACGAGCTTCATTTTCTCATCGATGACAGCACCATTTTCCACTACGATAACCGGCGTGCCATCCAGAAAATTTTCCGCCTGGGCAAATTTTTTCTTAATATAGCCGAATAAAATATCAATACTGACCAGGGTGACGATAGTCAGCATCGAACCGGTAACGGAATAGTCTGTGCTGAGCATCGCCTGCTGGGTCGCTTCACTGATAATCAGCAGCAGTATCAGGTCAAAATTGGTTAACTGCATCAGGGTTCGTCTACCGGCAATCTTGAAAATAATCAGCAGGATCAGATAGATTGCTGCGGCTCTGAGGACCATTTCCATCGCGACTCCTACGGATAGACAAACTGTTGCCAGCTGACGGCAGGGCGATCGTTGACTGCCGCCTGCAGGGAAATATTGCCTATCGTTTTGGGGGTAATAGATAACCATACCGATTGCGGCGAGCGGCTGGTTGTCCGCTGATACACCAGATGTAATTTCCCGTCGGCACTGTACATCTTATCCGGCTGCGGGCGGATATCGCCAACCGGGTAACGGGTTAATAACGTGGCGGCGAAACTGATCGTCGTGTCATTTTCCTGCGTGGGTTTGATCTGAATATTCAGTTCGGTTTCACTCATCAGTCTGGCATAACGCTGGTAATCGACGCGTAATTCACCATTAGGGCTTTCCCGGTGCGCCTCACTGAAATATCCGGAGGACCACAGGCCGCTCAATGCGGTAAGGATGATGAGGCTGAGAACAATTATCCCATAGCGCCTGAAGCGATATTCAAAGCGGAGGGCCTGTTCATTCTCGTCGACGATGTGACAAGGTTGTTGATTCTCAGTCATTATTATTTCCCCGCGTTTCGTTTCGCCATCAGCGTAACGATAAGGACATTCTTATATTAGACGATATCAGAACAATTGACTTTGTAAAAATGGCCAGCCTCAGCCAGGCTTTAATCTGTTCATCAGCAAAAACAAGGAGGCATGATGAAAAAATTAGCCTTGGCCATGGCCTGTTTGTTTGCCGCCGCGGTCGCGCAGGCGGACGATAAAGGCGGTTTTAGCCAGGATGCCGCGCCGCCGCCGCCGCACAAACTCGATGACGGCTATCGCGGCGTCGAGGAGGGGCGGATCATGACCGTTGAGCAGGCGAAAACCATGCACGACGGCGCCACGGTTTCCCTGCGCGGCAATCTGCTCACCCGACAGGGGGATGACCGTTATCAGTTTCGCGATAAAAGCGGCACCATCACCGCCATTATTCCGGTTGCCGCGTTTAATGAACAGCACGTAGAGCCTGACGATCTGGTCAGTATTAACGGCAGCCTTGATCGCAAAATGACGCCTCCGGTAGTACGTATCGATCGCCTGCTCAAACAGTCGCCTAAGTAAGGGGAGCTTACCGGTATGAGCACAACATCCCACCCGCATGACGAGGAGCGCGGGAAGCACCCTGCGCGCGAGGCGCCTGACGAACATGGCGAAGTGCCGCGTAAACGGGACGACAGCGAGGATGACAAAACCGATCCTTACCATCCTCACGATGGCCGTTAGCGTCATTCGCAACGGGAACTTTTTGGGAACGCTGATGCGGCGGGCCGCAGAATAGAAGCAGGTTCAGCATCAGGCACTATACTTTTTGTTCGACATCATCACAGGAGGAGTCATATGGCGATTCATAAGAAAGGGCTGGCGCACTGGGAAGGCGATCTCAAGCATGGCAAAGGCACCGTGTCGACGGAGAGCGGGGCGCTGAGCCAGCAGCCCTACGGCTTTAATACCCGTTTTGAAGGGGTGAAAGGCACCAACCCCGAAGAGCTGATCGGCGCCGCACATGCCGCCTGCTTCTCGATGGCCCTATCGTTGATGCTCAGCGAAGAGGGCTATACCGCGACGTCCATCGACACCACCGCAGTGGTCACCCTTAATAAAACCGACGGTGGGTTTGCAATAACCGACATCGCGTTGCAAAGCCAGATTGTCCTGCCCGGCGTTGCGCCGGCGGCGTTCGATGAGATCATCCAGAAAGCGAAGGCCGGCTGCCCGGTATCACAGGTGCTGAAAGCCAATATCACCCTTGACTACCAGCTGAATCCATAAGCTGTTGTGCCCGCACTCTGCGGGCACCGTTCCCGCGATCTCTCTCCCTGTCACTGCCTCCGTTGCGCAATAGTGGTATCTTTGGTCCTTTGGTAAACGTAAGGGACTCCAGCATGATCGGCATTCGCGGAATGATCGAGGCGCAGGTGCTCGGCCTGACCGGCATGGCGCTAAAAGAGATTGATTTTGAACAGCCCAAAGGGGAGCCGGGGCTTTTTGGTCCGCAATCAGCCATCTGGCAGGTGCATGGCGATTTTACCTCAATGCTGTGCGGCGGCATTAGCGCGCTGTTGCTGCAGATGCTGCACCCCCTGGCGCTGGCCGGCGTCTGGGACCACTCCCGTTTCCGCGAGGATATCTTTGGCCGCCTGCGTCGCACCAGTCAGTTTATCTCCGCTACCACCTTCGCCGCCACCCCCGACGCCGAGCGGTTGATCGCCAAAGTGCAGGGGATCCATCAGCGGATCGCCGGGGTGGACAAGGACGGCACGCCGTATCAGGCAAGCGACCCGGCGCTGTTGACCTGGGTGCATGTCGCTGAGTGCAGCCGCTTTATGGCCTCCCACCTGCGCTACAAGCGGACGGTGGTCAGCGTCCAGCGCCAGGAGGACTATTTTCGCGAGTCGGCGGAGATCGCTCGTCGGCTGGGAGCCAAAGATATTCCCCAGACGCCGAATGAGGTCGCGGACTATCTTGAGGCGATGCGGCCGCAGCTGCGCTGTGACGAACGTACCCGGGAGGTAGCCGAGGTGCTGCTCACCACCCGTCTGCCGGGTCGCCTGAGTCAGCCGGTTGGCCAGGTGATGATGCGGGCCGGGATCGATCTTCTGCCGCCATGGGCGCAGGAGATGCTGGGACTGTCGCTGACGCCGCTGCAGCGGCGCACGACGCGTCTGATGGTACTGGCCATCGCCCGCGTGCTGCGCGCCTCGGTACGTAACGGCGCCTGGCATTGCGCCATGCGCCGGATGGCGGAGGCGTGATTCAGCCCGCCTTGCCCAGGTGCCGGGCAATCAGCGCCTCCAGGCTACCGTCCGCCCGCCATTCGTCCAACGCGTCATTTACCGCGTTAAAGCGGACCACATCATCCCGGGCGACGCAGATGGCCTGCTGGATCTCGGTAAAATTATCCGCTAAGACCCGCACCCCCGGATGGTGGCGCGCTGTCGCCTCCAGCGGCTGACGGATGCCAGCGACCATATCCCCTTCACCGGCGAGGAAGGCGTCGATGGCCTCCTGCGAGGAGGGGAGACGATTCAGGCTGGCGTGCTGCAGATGGCGGGTGAGCCACAGATCGTAGGCGGCGTTTTGCCCGACGTTAATCGTGGTTGCCGGGCGATCCATATCGGCCACGCTCTGGCAGGGAGAACCGGCTCTCACCAGTGCGGTCCCCTGAATGGTGATATAGGGAGAAGTAAAGCGCAGGGTCGCCTCCCTCGCCGGGTCGATGGCCAGAAAGGCGATATCCCAGCGTTCGCCGCCGGCGTCGGCCACCACTTTACCGGCGGCAGGATAGGTGACGAACTCGGCGACGACGCCCCAGCGCTGCGCCAGTCGATGGCTGAGCTCGGGGGTAATGCCTGTCGGCTCGCCGTTTTCTCCAGGATGGGCCAGTACCGCATTGCCCAGATTAATGGCAAAACGCAGCCGGGATGGTGTGATTGCTGACATCGCTGACTCCTGTGGTGGCTAAGAGAAGGTGGCCCGACCTGTTGGTCGCCAGTGAAAAGATAGTCCATCCGCGCGCGGTTGTACCTCCGGGGCCACACTTTCAGAATACAGTAATTAACGACCGCAGCGATTTCGTTAAACAGCAAGGCAATGGCTTTTATATTGTTAAGCATAAACTCAGCTTGTCAGTTTATTCTTCCCGCTCACTGAGGGAGAGAAATAATGGCACAACATAATTTTGAAAATGATAATAAATATCATCAGCGTTCTGAGCAGGCGCGAAGGAGTACCCTGGTTAGCGTGGTGGTCAATATTTTTCTCTCCGCGTTGCAGATTGCGGTGGGAATATATTCTGGTTCCCAGGGGTTAATTGCCGATGGCATGCACTCTTTTTCCGATCTGCTCGCCGATGGCGTCGTGCTGGTGGCGAATAAAAAGAGTCGCCGACCGTCTGACCACGATCACCATTATGGCCACTGGCGTTATGAGAACGGCGCCTCTCTGGTCCTCGGCGCGATCCTGGTGCTGGTCGGGGTCGGTATGCTGTGGTCTGCCGCGGGTCATCTCGCGCAACCGCAGACGATTCCGCCGGTGCACAGCGTGGCGCTGTGGATGGCGCTGACGGCGCTGGTGGTCAAAGAGGGGCTGTTTCGCTATATGCTGGCGGCCGCCAGGCGGCTGAACTCCTCGCTGCTCATCGCCAACGCCTGGCATGCCCGCTCCGACGCCGCGTCATCCCTGGTGGTGGCGCTGGGGATTATCGGTAATCTGGCCGGGTTCGCCTGGTTCGACCCGCTCGCCGCGCTGGCGGTAGGGCTGGTGATTACGCGGATGGGCTATCGTTTCGCCGCCACCGCGCTGCACGATTTAATGGACCGCGCTGTCGATGAAGAGACGCAGCGGGCAATCGCCGGCACGCTGCGGGCCACGCCGGGCGTGGCGGGTCTGCACGATTTGAAAACCCGTAAGGCGGGGGATCTGGTGCTGGTGGATGTCCATCTCGAGGTAGCCGGAGAGCTGTCGGTCGCTGAAGGGCATCAGATTGCCCGGCAGGCGCGGGAGCGGGTCATGGCGCAGCATCCGGTGCTTAATGTGATGGTGCATCTCGATCCCTGCGCGGCGGTTGCCAGTTCGCCGGAGGAGGCAAACTGCCTGACGTCATAAGCGGAAATAGACTGGCTCAGCGGTTATTTTATCCCTGAGCCATTATTCCTCGCCCCTTCCGCCCGCGCATTGATTGCCTGAACGATAAATAAGGCTCATACTGAGCCGGCCATTACCATCGCTAAATAATGGCGCAGATCTGCCCGTTGCAGTTAACGATAAAATAAACCAATCGGTTCATAGATAATCTCTATTCTTTATTTCGAGATAATGACCAGAGCGGTAATTCAGGAAGTCAGACAATGATCATTCGGCCAGAACAACACTGGTTTCTTCGCCTATTTGACTGGCACGGCTCCGTGCTGTCAAAAATCATCTTTCGTCTGCTGCTTAATGTGCTGATGTCCATCATCGCCATTATCAGCTATCAATGGTACGCGCAGCTGGGGATCCACTTAACGGTGGCGCCGTTCAGTCTGCTGGGCATCGCGATAGCGATTTTCCTCGGCTTTCGCAACAGCGCCAGCTATAGCCGCTTCGTCGAGGCGCGCAATCTGTGGGGGACGGTGCTTATCGCCGAACGTACCCTGGTGCGCCAGCTGCGCAATATCCTGCCGGCGGAACACGATGCCCATCAGCGCATCGTCAGCTATCTCGTGGCCTTCAGCTGGAGCCTGAAGCACCAGCTGCGCAAAACCGATCCGACGGCTGACCTGCAGCGGCTGCTGCCCGAGGAGAGGGTGACGGAGATCCTCGCCAGTTCGATGCCCACCAACCGGATCCTGCTGCTGGCCGGTAACGAAATTGGCCAGCTGCGCGAGGCGGGCAAGCTGAGCGACATCACCTACGGGCTGATGGACAATAAGCTCGATGAGCTGGCGCACGTGCTGGGCGGCTGCGAAAGGCTGGCCACCACCCCGGTGCCGTTCGCCTATACCCTGATCCTGCAGCGCACCGTGTACCTGTTCTGCACGCTGCTGCCGTTTGCCCTGGTCGGGGATCTGCACTACATGACGCCGTTTGTCTCGGTCTTTATCTCCTACACCTTTTTATCCTGGGATTCGCTGGCGGAAGAGCTGGAGGATCCTTTCGGCACCGCCGCCAACGACCTGCCGCTGAACGCGATGTGCAACACCATTGAGCGCAATCTGCTCGACATGACCGGTCAACATCCGCTGCCGGAGACGCTGCGTCCGGACCGTTACTTCAACCTGACCTGAACCCCTGCGCGCCGGGCAGTTTCCGCTGCCCGGTCATCACTTTCCCGTCCCCGCGTGACCCGCCGCGCAGAGGGCGGCGATAAAGGCAAAATTTGCAAATAAGTTAAATTTAACACCCGATAGATAACATCAATTATACAGATTTGTGGCGTATGTTATTATTCGGTTAACAAACGCAGTACCTACGCTTTCCCATCGTACTATCCTTGAGAAACAGCATTCTTATCAGGTGACGCCGCGCACACCACGCCTCGTCGCCGGGGTCGTCGCACGCTTTTTTTCGGCCGGCGGCGGCCAGAACAGAGCAGCAGGAGTAAAAAGATGACCAATAAAAGACGCGCGGTTCCCGGTGTTCACCCCTATGACGGTCCGGCAGGCGGGTGGGGCGCGCTGAAGGCCACGGCCATTGCCGTGCGTACCCAGATGGATGCCTTCGAGGCGCCCGCCACGCTGCTGCGAACTAACCAGCCGGATGGGTTTGACTGCCCGGGCTGCGCCTGGCCGGATAAAGAGCATAAATCCACTTTTCAGTTTTGCGAAAATGGCGCCAAAGCCGTTACCTGGGAGGCGACCACCAAACGGGTGACGCCAGCGTTCCTCGCGGCTAACACCGTGACCTCCCTGCTGGCGAAAAGCGATTTTGAACTGGAGGGCTATGGCCGCTTAACCCATCCTTTGGTCTACGACCGCGCCAGCGATACCCTGCGACCGGTGGCGTGGGAGGCGGCCTTCGCCCGTATCGGCGAGATCCTTCGCGGCCTGCAGCCAGATGAAGTTGAATTCTACACCTCCGGACGGGCCTCCAATGAAGCGGCGTGGCTGTTTCAGCTGTTTGCCCGCGAGTACGGCACCAATAACTTTCCCGACTGCTCTAACATGTGCCATGAATCTACCAGCGTGGGCCTGCCGCAGTCGATCGGCATTGGCAAAGGCACCGTCTCCCTCGATGATTTTGACCAGACCGAACTGGTGATCTCCATCGGCCATAATCCGGGCACCAACCATCCGCGGATGATGGGCACTCTGCATGAGCTTTCCCGCCGGGGTGTGCCGATTATCGTTTTTAACCCATTGCGTGAGCGGGCGCTGGAGCGTTTTGCCGACCCGCAGAACGTGATGGAGATGGCGACATATCGCTCGACGCCGATCGCGTCGACTTACTACCAGGTACGGGCCGGCGGCGACGCGGCGGCGCTGAAAGGGATCGCCAAAGCGCTGCTGCAGCTGGAGGAAGAGCAGGGCCAGGTGCTCGACCACGCGTTTATTGCGCAACATACCCAGGGGTTCGCCGCCTTCGCCGAGGATCTGCACGCCACCCGCTGGCAGGATATTGAGCAGGAGTCCGGCCTGACGCGCGAGTCGCTAACCCAGGTCGCCGTGGCCTACGCCAAATCCACGGCCACCATCGTCACCTACGGCATGGGCATCACCCAGCATAATAAAGGGACCTCCAACGTCCGGTTGATTGCCGACCTGCTGCTGATGCGCGGTAATATCGGCAAGCCAGGAGCCGGGATCTGCCCATTACGCGGCCATTCAAACGTGCAGGGAAACCGCACCGTCGGGATCAGCGAAAAACCCACCGCCGCCTTCCTTGACAGCCTGCAGCGGGTGATGGGGATCGTGCCGCCGCGGCATCATGGTCACGATGCGGTGAAGGCGCTGGAGGCCATGATCGCTGGCGACGCCAAAGCCCTGATCTGCCTCGGGGGCAACTTCGCCGTGGCGATGCCGGATCACGAACGCGCTTTCCCGGCGATGCGCAACCTTGAGCTCAGCGTTCATGTCGGCACCAAGCTCAACCGCTCGCACCTGCTGACGGCGAAAGAGACCTTTATTCTGCCGTGTCTGGGCCGCACCGAGCTTGACCTGCAGGCCAGCGGCCGACAGTCGATCACCGTCGAGGATTCGATGTCGATGGTACATGCCTCCTCAGGCAAGCTTAAGCCCGCCTCGCCGACGCTGCGCTCGGAGCCGGCGATTGTCGCCGGTCTGGCGAAGGCCACACTGCCGGCCAGCAAAGTCGACTGGCTGTATCTGGTGGAAGATTACGACCGCATTCGCGATCTGATCGAACAGACCATTCCGGGGTTCGAGGATTACAACCAGCGCATTCGTCACCCAGGGGGCTTTCGCATGCCGCTGCCGCCGACCGAGCGCATCTGGCCTACCGCCACCGGCAAAGCCATGTTCTCGGTTTTCAAAGGCGTGCATGAGAACGTGGTGGTGGAGGGCGAGGATGTGATGCGCTTAGTGACCCTGCGCAGCCACGACCAGTACAACACCACCATCTACGCTATGGATGACCGTTACCGCGGCGTTTTTGGCCGTCGCGACGTGCTGTTTATGAACGAGCAGGATATGGCCGACCAGGGCCTGGAGCATGGCGATCGGGTGGATATCCACACCGCGCTGCCGGGCAGCGCGTTGACGCTCAGAGATATCACCGTGGTGGCCTACGGCATCGCGCCCGGCACCGTCGGCGCCTATTATCCGGAAGCCAACGTGCTGGTGCCCTTGAACTATCTGGATGAAGAGAGCGGTACGCCCTCCTATAAGTCAGTCCCTGTCCGCCTGACGCTGCGCTCGAAAGAGATTCGCCCGCTGGCCAGCGCGCGTTAAAGAAGCAGGGCGTTGGGCGGCGTCGCGCCGTCCTGCGCCCCGTCGCCCCTCCTGTCCTCGCTTGAATTTATCGGTGATGAAACTAACATTCTGGTAACCTGTGCGCGGCCCCGGGGGTGAACGGCGGGGTTCAAACGGGAAAGAGAATGGATATTAAGCAACTCAAGTATTTGATCGCGCTCGATCAGACGCGCCATTTTGGCCAGGCGGCGGCAGCCTGCCATATTACCCAGCCAACCCTCTCCATGCGCATTCGTAATCTGGAAGAGGAGCTGAACCTGACCCTTATCCAGCGCGGGCAGCGCTTTGAGGGTTTTACCCCTGAGGGGGAGCGGATCCTCGCGTGGGCGCGGGCGGTGCTTGCCGCCCATGACGGCCTGGCGGCGGAGGCGGCCATCTGTCGCGGGCAGATGGTCGGCCAGCTGCGGGTTGGTATGGTGCCACTGGCGAGCCTCAACCCGATGCAGCTGATTAAACCCCTCGCGGAGAAATACCCGGCGCTGCAGTTCAGCCTGCTGTCAATGACCTCGGAGCAGATTATCGATGGCGTCAGCCGCAACCAGCTGGACCTGGGGATCTGTTACCTGCAGCATCTGGATGAACGCCTGTTTAAGATCGCCCGGCTGCCGCAAACCCGGATGGGACTGCTGCACGATAAACGCCATTTCGACTTCAGCGCCGGGACGCCGGGCTGGGATACGCTGGCGGCGCTGCCCCTTGGCTTTCTGACCAAGGGAATGTACTACCGGGAATCCATTGAAATCAGCTTTAAGGCCAAAGGGCTAACCCCGACGTCTGTCTTTGAAAGCGATTCAACGTTTCAGATTATCCAGGCGGTGCAGGCGGGGATCTGCTGCGCCATTATGCCGCTTAACAACGGCCTCGAAGCGCTGAGCGATAATCTTGAAATTCTGCCGATCGCCGAAACCCAGGTCGATTCGCAGCTGGCGCTGATTATGCGCCAGCAGGAGCCGGTCTCGTCCCTGGCGGAAAAATGCTTCGCCGAGGCGCAGGGGATTTTTGGCTGAGGCCAGCCTCAGATATTCTCCAGTCGAATGCCTCGGGTTCTCGGGCCGAAGATCCCCACCGACAGCATCACCATCAGCATACTGACGACGATAAAGCTAATCACCCCCGGCGTGCCGGCATATTGCAGAATAATGCCGATCAGGATGCTGGTCACCGCCGTCGAGAGACGACTGAACGAGTAGCAGAAGCCGACGGCGCGGGCGCGAATATGGGTCGGGAATACCTCGGCCTGGTAGGCGTGGTAGCTGATGGTCAGCCAGGCGTTGGACCAGGTGATCATAAACCCGCAGATCACCAGCAGGATAGGATTGTTTTGCAGCGCAAACAGGGTGCCGAAGATGACGGTCATCAGCGCGGAGAGTACGATCTGCCACTTGTTCTCAAAGCGATGCACGAAGCGGGTGCAGAACAGGCAGCCCAGCGGATAGGCGAGGGTGATAAAGAAGGCGTACAGCAGACTGTGGGTGATACTGGCCCCCTGACCGGAGAGCAGCGCCGGCAGCCAGTTGCCAAAGCCGAAGAAACCGATCGCCTGGAAGAAATTCATCACCATCAGCATCAGGGTGCGCTGCCGATACTGCGGCGCCCAGATTTCGCCGAAGGTGCCGCGTTTGACGACGCTCTGTGCCGCCTGCGCATGCTTCGGCGACGGCGTCAGGCCGCAGCGGGCTTCCATGGCGCACATCACCGCATGCGCTTCATCATGCCGCCCTTTGGTTTCCAGCCAGCGGGCTGACTCCGGCAGCTTTTTGCGGATAAACCAGATCGCCAGCGAGAACAGCGCACCGAAGATGATCACCCAGCGCCAGCCGCTGAGGCCGAAGAGGGTGGTTGGCACCAATATCCAGGACATCAGCGCTACCGCCGGAACCGACAAGAACTGAATAAAGAAGGCAAAGGCGAAGGCTTTATTGCGCAGGTGGGTAGGTACCCATTCGCTGAGGTAGGTGTCAATGGTCACCAGCTCAATGCCGAGGCCGATTCCCACCAGAAAGCGGAAGAAGATCACCCCTTCCGCACTGCTCTGGGTCGCCATCAGCAGCGAGAAAAAGCCGTACCAGGCGAGCGCCACCATAAAGGTCAGGCGGCGCCCTAGCTTGTCCGCCAGCGGCGCCAGCAGACTCGCGCCGATAAACAACCCCATAAAGGTGGCGGAGGCAAAGGCCGCCTGATCGGCGATGCCAAAGATCCCCGCCGCGCCGGTGTGGAAAATACCCTCCGCCAGCAGGCCCGCGCTGATGTACCCGGTCTGGAACAAATCGTAGAGCTCAAAGAAGCCGCCGAGGGAGAGTAGGGTGATAAACGACCATAACCCGAAGGAGGCGGGCAGCGCGTCAATGCGTCCGGTTAAGCTGGCGTGCGGTTGTCCTGGCGATGCATAGGGCGATTCGCCGAGAACCTGGGTGGTAGACATGGTGTTGTGTTCCTCAGGAAGAATGGTTTGCCTGCTAATGTTAAGTGATTGTTAATAGTTTTAAATTTTTAATCTTTAGCGTTAACGGCAATCTTTAGCGCAAGATCGCGCCATGCAGGGTAAAAGATGATATTTCTGCTGCTTTTCGCCGCACGCTGAGGGAAGAATTGAAGTAAATCACCGTGGGGGGCAATGTTCTCCGCCAGGCGATGTCGCGCTGTGCAGGGCCAGGCCCAGGGCCAGACAGAGTAAACGAATCCTCACTGGCGGCGTTTTCCCGCTTTACCCGCTATTGCGCCGGGCTATAATGTGCCCACTTTCATACAGGAGTCATGCGTTGGACAGTCATCCTTATTGTTATTCTCCGGCAAGTTAACGCGACTATTTTCGCTGCTTGCCGAACCGGCGGGCAGCAATCTTTGATTACCGGATTGCCTCCCTGAATGTAGTGATTCGCGACCGAACGCGAGAGGCATCGTTATGTTTCTGTTTCCCACCACCTTATTTCCTCCACCATCACCCGCCCGCTAATTGCCCGGCGCGGCTGAGCGCGACATCAATACATTTTTATTGCTTTCTGTTATCTGGAGGAAGGCGCGATGGTATTTCCTTATATGACACATTTACTCGCGGCAATGCTGCTGGGAGCGCTGATCGGCGCGGAAAGACAATGGCGGCAACGTATGGCCGGTTTGCGGACCAATGCGCTGGTGGCCACCGGCGCGGCGGTGTTTATTCTTAGCGCGATGTCGGCCTCGCCGGACAGCCCGGGGCGCATTGCGGCGCAGATCGTCTCCGGTATCGGCTTCCTTGGGGCGGGAGTGATTATGCGCGATGGCATGAACGTTCGCGGCCTCAATACCGCCGCCACCCTGTGGTGCTCGGCCGGTATCGGTGTCCTTTGCGGCCTGGGGCAGTTCTGGAACGCGACGGCGGCGACGCTGATTATTCTGTGCGCCAACATCCTGCTCCGCGAAGCGGCGCAGCGTATTCATGCCTTGCCGGGCGCCGGTGACGAAGAAAAACGCTATATCTTACGCGTCACCTGTTTGCGCGAGCATGAAAAGGCCGTGCGTCAGCTGCTGCTGAATATTGCTCAGCAGCAGAGGTTCACCCTGCAGGGATTACAGTCGGCGGCAGCAGACACGGCTGATCAGCTGGAGATTTGCGCGGAGCTGATTAGCCATAAGCAGCATCAGAAAACGCTGGCGCAGATTATGGCGCAAGTGGGCGTTCAGCAGAACGTCACCTCGGTACACTGGCGCGTCGGAGAAGCGTAGAGACAGGCGGTGGGGCAGCGGAAACGGCCGCTGGCCGCGCGATTCGCCAACCCGTGGGAAAGCGGCTAGAATGGCCTCCTGCCGGAGGTTATAAGAATGTTAAATAATGGATGTGTGCCGTCGGAATCTGGCCAGACTATGACGACGGCTGATTTTCGCTTTACCCGCGTGATGGCCGAGCAGGCGGCGCGTGCCCGTCTGACGCTGGACAACGATCAGCTGTCGCTCATCGCTCGCCTGGACGCCCTGGGCCAGCAGCTGTTGTCCGCGCCCGGCACGCCGCAGGGACTGTACGTCTGGGGACGCACCGGGCGAGGGAAAAGCTATATTCTCGATCACTTTTTTGCCAGCCTGCCGCTTGCCGCCCGGCGTCGGGTCCATTTTCATCACTTCTTCCGCGAACTGCACCAGCGGCTGAATACCCCCGGCGCGCCTGGCCTGCAGACGGTGATGATGCAGATGACCTCCGGCTGCCGCCTGCTGTGTTTCGACGAATTTCATCTTCACGACCCCGGCGACGCCATGCTGATGAAGGCGCTGCTGGAACACCTTTTTCAACGGGGCATCGTGCTGCTGGCAACCTCTAACTACCCGCCGGAGATGCTGCTGCCTAATCCGCTGTATCACGATCGCTTTTTACCGTCGATCGCGCTGATCCGCGCCCACCTGGCGGTCGTCGCGCTTAACGGCGAGGAGGATTATCGCGAACGGCATCTGAGCCAGGATAACGCCTTCTGCAGCGGGCGGCTATGGGTTAACCCGGGCGAATCACAGCGTCAGCTGTACGAGCTGCCCTCGCTGCCTGCCGAACCGGTCCCGCTGGAGGTAGGCTACCGCACGCTGCAGGCGGCCGCGGCGTCACCCGCCTTGCTCCATTTCTCTTTTGCCCAGCTCTGCCAGGCCGCCACGGCTGTGATGGACTATCTGGCGCTCAGCGAACGTTATGCCGTCTGGTTGCTGGACGAGGTGCCGCCGCTAGCCACGGTTGGGCCGGCGGCCCAGCAGCGCTTTATCAACGTGATTGATGTGTTGTATGAAAAGCAGATCCGCCTGCTGCTGGTGACCCGCTGCGACCTGGAGACGCTGGTGGCCGGGGTGGAACTGGAGGATATTCAGCGAACGCGGAGCCGCCTGCAACAGCTGCCGCGGGCGGTATAAAAAAAAGCCCCGGCGGGTGCCGGGGCGAGGGGATCACAGGTCGAAACGGTCGAGGTTCATCACCTTGGTCCAGGCGGCGACAAAGTCATGCACCAGCTTCTGCTGCCCGTCGGCGCAGGCGTACACTTCCGCCAGGGCGCGAAGGACCGAGTTGGAGCCAAACACCAGATCCACGCGGGTGGCGCTGTACTTCGCTTCGCCGGTTTTACGGTCGCTGCCGGTAAACAGCTCCGCCCGATCATCGGCCGGTTTCCAGACGGTGGCCATATCCAGCAGGTTGACGAAGAAGTCATTGCTGAGCACGCCGACGCGGTCGGTAAACACCCCGTGTTTGCTGCCGTCGTAGTTGGCGCCCAGCACGCGCAGTCCACCCACCAGAACCGTCATTTCCGGAGCGGTTAAGGTCAGCTGCTGCGCTTTATCGATCAGCAGCGTTTCCGTCGACACACCGCCCTCGATGCGACGGTAGTTGCGGAAGCCATCCGCCAGCGGCTGCAGCAGGTCAAACGACTCGACGTCGGTCTGCTCAGGCAGGGCGTCGACGCGGCCAGGGGTAAACGGCACGTTGACGCTGACGCCAGCCGCCGCCGCTGCCTGCTCAACGCCGACCACGCCAGCCAGCACGATGATATCGGCCAGCGACGCTTTGCCGGAGGCGCGCTGGATCGCCTGCAGGGTCGGCAGCACCCGGCTGGCGATAGCATTGACCGGCCAGTCCTTCTGCGGGGCCAGCGCCAGACGCGCGCCGTTGGCGCCGCCGCGCTTATCGCCGCCGCGGAAAGTGGAGGCGGAGGCCCAGGCTACCGATACCAGCTCACTCACCGACAGGCCGGCGCCGGCGATGGCGGTTTTCAGGCTGGCGATGTCTTCCGCGCTCGGCTGATGGATGGCCGCCGGCAGCGGATCCTGCCAAATCAGATCTTCTTTTGGCACTTCCGGCCCGAGGTAACGGGATTTCGGCCCCATATCGCGGTGGGTCAGCTTGAACCACGCCCGGGCGAAGGCCTCGTTAAAAGCCTGCGGGTCGTTGAGGAAGCGACGGGAGATCTTCTCAAACTCCGGGTCGAAGCGCAGGGTCAGGTCGGTGACCAGCATGGTCGGTTTGCGCTTTTTCCCCGGGTTAAACGGATCCGGGATAATTTCCGGCGCGTCTTTGGCTTCGAACTGGATAGCGCCCGCCGGGCTGCGGGTCTGCACCCATTCGTATTTGAACAGGTTCTCGAAAAAGTAGTTGCTCCACTGGGTGGGCGTCTGCGTCCAGACCACTTCCAGACCGGAGGTAATGGCATCCGCGCCTGCGCCGCTGCCGTAGCTGGAGTGCCAGCCCAGGCCCTGTGCTTCCAGCGGCGCGGCTTCCGGCTCGGCGCCGACGTGGCTGGTTTCTGCGGCGCCATGGGTTTTACCCAGCGTGTGGCCGCCGGCGATCAGCGCGACTATTTCTTCATCGTCCATCGCCATATTGCCGAAGGTGGCGCGAATGGCCGCGGCGGCGGACAGCGGCTCGCCGCTGGCGTTCGGTCCTTCCGGGTTAACGTAAATCAGCCCCATTTCGGTGGCGCCGATGGCCTGTTTCGCCAGGCTTTCCGGGTGACGGTGGGCCAGCCACTCTTTCTCATCACCCCAGTCAACGTCCAGATCCGGTTCCCAGACATCTTCACGACCGGCGCCAAAACCGAAGGTGCGGAAGCCGGCGTTTTCCAGCGCCACGTTACCCGCCAGCATGTAAAGGTCGGCCCAGGAGATTTTCTGGCCATATTTCTGTTTCACCGGCCACAGCAGACGGCGGGCCTTATCTAGGCTGACGTTGTCAGGCCAGGAGTTAAGCGGCGCAAAGCGCTGCTGCCCACGACCCGCGCCGCCGCGACCGTCAACGGTGCGGTAGGTGCCGGCGCCGTGCCAGGCCATACGAATAAACAGACCGATATAGCTGCCCCAGTCTGCTGGCCACCACTCTTGCGAATCGGTCAGCAGCGCTCTGAGGTCAGCCTTCAGCGCGGAGTAATCGAGCTTTTTAAACTCTTCCCTGTAGTTAAAATCCTCACCCAACGGGTTGGAACGACTGGAGTGCTGGTTCAGCAGATCGACACGCAGCTGGTTAGGCCACCAGTCGCGGTTGCCGGTGCCGCTGCCGGCGCTCTGCTTGGGCGTCTCGGCGTGGAAAGGGCACTTTCCGGCGGATGCGTTGTTGGATGGGTCGTTAGACGTGCTCATATCAGGCTCCGTTTGCTTTTGTGAATGCCGTTACGATATACACTGCTACCAATAAGCGATATTTGAATGAGTCTACGGATTTAATAGCTAATTCCGTTCAACGAAGGGCGAAACACCCTCTTATATGACCTGGCGGATCCAGGGGTAAAAAATACACCTCACCATTAACCATAGACGTAACGAGACGGCAAAGGAAACGATCTGCGTCAATCGGGCCGAAGGAATGCTAATTGTTTGAGATATGACAATTTTACTATGAGAAAAGGATGAGGGTTTTCCGCTGAGCGAGCGTAACGAATGCCCGGCGCAGGGGTTGTTGGCGGACACAGAATAAGCTAATACTTAGACACCATGTGACTGGCGCTAAAGACAGAATACTGTTGGGGAGCATGGTCGACGTCGCCGCGCGCCTGGGCATTACCGCTATCTGGAGATAAGTTATGCCTGAATTCGCTTCATTAATGGCCTTTGCCGCGGTGGCGCTGGGATTAGTGTTAACCCCCGGCCCCAATATGATGTATCTCACTTCGCGTTCGATTTGCCAGGGAAAACGCGCTGGCTTTATCTCCCTTGCCGGGGTTGCCGTGGGCTTTTTCTTCTATATGCTGTGTGCCGCTTTCGGCATTACCGCGTTGGTTTTCGCGGTCCCTTATGCCTACGATGCCTTGCGTTTATGCGGGGTCGCTTATTTGCTCTATCTGGCGTGGCAGGCGATAAAACCAGGAGGGAGGCCGATATTCGCGGTGCGTGAATTACCTGCGGACAGTGGGCGTAAGCTGTTTCTGATGGGATTTATCACCAGCCTGGCGAACCCCAAGGTTGCTATCCTCTATTTGTCCCTGCTGCCGCAGTTTATCACCCCCGGACTCGGTAGCGTGCTCAGCCAGTCGTTAATGTTAGGCTGTACTCAGGTATTAATCAGTGTGGCGGTGAACGGCCTGATTATCTTGCTGGCCGGGCAGGTGGCGTTATTTCTTAGCCGGCGGCCGGGCTGGCAACAATTTCAACGCTGGCTGATGGCGACGGTACTGGCCGGAATGGCGGTTAAGATCGCTTTTGAGGCCAGAAAATAACCGGGTTTGTCGGGAAAAGGGAGGCCAGCGATATCCGTCGCTGGCTAACCTCGCACCCTGATGCCTTTCTGCCACAGAGAAAGGCTCTCCAGGCTCTAACATGCTGAAACATTTCTGCCAGATCATTAGCAACCTTTCAGTAGGGCTAACGCCGCGATAAGGCTATGCTTCCCGGCCGTTACGCCGTTGGCTTTTCCCGTGATCCAGGTGATGTACCGCTAATGCCCCTTTTGAGAGATGAAATTCGCGACCACTCCGCGGAAGAGATGCTGTTTATCCGCCGGGCCGCAATCGCCTTTCTGCTGGTGGTGGTCTGCTTTGGCGTGCTGATTTTCAACCTCTACCATCTGCAGGTGGAGCAGCACGATTTCTACCAGACCCGTTCCAACCAAAACGATATTAAAATGCTGCCCATCGCCCCCAGCCGCGGGCTGATATTCGATCGCAACGGCATACCGCTGGTGCAGAATATTACCCTGTATCGCCTGCAGGTGATCCCGAGCAAAATTCCCGATATGGCCGCGCTGCTGCAAACCCTGACGCCGATTGTCGACCTGACGCCGGACGACATCGCCAGCTTCCGCGACGATATGCACCACAGCAGCCGCTATAAAGCGGTTACCCTCAAATCCGACCTCAGCGACGTGGAGGTGGCCCGCTTCGCGGTCAACGAATTCCGTTTCCCCGGGGTGACGGTGGAGAGCTATCAGCAGCGTGAATACCCCTACGGCGCAGAGCTGGCGCACGTGGTGGGCTATGTGTCGAAAATCAACGACAGCGACCTGCAGCGGCTGGCGAAAGATGGCGAAGAGGAGAACTATGCTGCCGACCACAATATCGGCAAGCAGGGGATCGAGGGTTATTACGAAAAAGCGCTCCACGGCACCACCGGCTACCAGGAGGTGGAAGTGGACAACCACGGCCGGGTGGTGCGTCTGTTGAAAGAAGTACCGCCGGTGGCCGGGAAAAACCTCTACCTGACCCTTGACCTGCACCTGCAGCAGTATATTGAGTCGGTGCTGAAGGGGCAGCGCGCGGCGGTGGTGGTGGTCGATCCCCGGGATGGCGGGGTGCTGGCGATGGTCTCCAGCCCCAGCTATGATCCTAACCCGTTCGTCAAAGGTATCGGCTATCAGGCCTATAAATCGCTGCTGGATAACCCGGACCGGCCGCTGATCAACCGCGTCACCCAGGGGCTGTATCCCCCGGCCTCGACGGTGAAGCCCTATATGGCGCTGTCGGCGCTCTCCGCCGGCGTGATCACGCCGAACACCACCTTCTTCGGGGCGCCGACGTGGACCCTGCCGGGCACGCAGCGTCGCTACCGCGACTGGCTGAAAACCGGCCACGGCATGCTCAACGTGACCAAAGCCATTGAAGAGTCGGCGGACACCTTTTTCTACCAGGTTGCCTTCGAGATGGGCATCGACCGGATCCATGAGTGGCTGAGCAAATTCGGCTACGGCCAGTCCACCGGCATCGATCTCAATGAGGAGTATAGCGGGGTGCTGCCCAGCCGGGAGTGGAAACAGCGAGTGCATAAAAAGCCCTGGTACCAGGGGGATACCATCTCCGTCGGTATCGGCCAGGGATACTGGATCGCCACCCCCATCCAGATGGTGAAAGCGCTCACCACGCTCCTGAACAACGGTAAGGTGCAGGACCCGCATCTGCTCTATTCGATGAAGCAGGGCAATCATGTGGAACGCTATCAGCAGCCGGCGAACCTGCCGCAGGTGGGCGATCCAAAATCCCCGTACTGGGGCATTGTGCGCAACGGTATGTATGGGATGGCGAATCTGCCCAACGGCACCGGCTACAAGCTGTTCCATACCGCGCCGTACCAGATTGCGGCGAAGTCCGGGACTTCGCAGGTGTTCAGTCTGAAGCAAAACCAGACCTATAACGCCAAAATGATCCCGGTGCGTCTGCGGGATCACATCTTCTATACGCTGTTTGCCCCTTATCAGCATCCGAAGGTGGCGATGGCGCTAATCCTGGAGAACGGCGGCGGGGATGGGGTGGTGGCCGGACCGACGGCGCGCGCCATTCTGGACCATATATTTGTCCCGCAGCAGGCGCCGGCGGCCGCAGCCGACGTGCCGCAGCGGGAGAGCGCGGACGCCCAGTAAGCGGCTGGACTTATTCCGCAGGCGCATCGTTCATAGAAATTGGTTATTTGTCCCGTCATCTTCCAGGCGGCATAGTATTTTCCAGGGAACATGACGAGCGAGGAGGAAGGGTGACACGTAACCGATTATTGCTGGTTCAGACCGGGACGCCGCCGGCAGCCATCCGTGAGGAGCATGGCGATCTGCCGCGCTGGTTCCGCACGCTGCTGGCGCCGTGGCAGGCGCAGCTCACCGCGGTACGGGTGTTTGAGGACGAGCCGCTGCCGGCGCCGGATCGCCAGACGGTGGCGGTGCTGACCGGCTCCTGGGCGATGGTGACCGACCGTCTGGTATGGAGCGAACGGACCGCCGACTGGGTCCGTCAGGCGGTGGCTATCGGCATGCCGCTGTTCGGCGTTTGCTATGGCCATCAGCTGATGGCTCATGCCCTGGGCGGCGAGGTGGCGTATCATTCCGCCGGACGGGAAAGCGGCAGCCAGACCGTTTCGCTATCGCCGTGGGGTGTCGACGACCCGCTGCTGCGGGGCCTGCCGGCCGCATTTCCCGCGCATCTGAGCCATTTGCAAACCGTGACCCGTCTGCCGGAGGGGGCCACGGTGCTGGCCGCATCCTCCCACGATCCCCACCAGATCGTGCGCTACGGGCCGCACGCGGTCTCCACGCAGTTTCACCCGGAATTCACCGCGCCGATTGCCCGCTCGCTGATCCGCTACCGGGAGGCGGTGCTGCAGACGGAGGGCATCGACGCGAAGCGATTACACGATGAAGTGCAGGAGAGCCCGCAGGCCGCGGCGATCCTCTCGCGCTTCGTCAGTGCCTATCTGACCCCTGATGCCCCCGGCCATTAATCCCCGGCAGTGAACAGTACCCGCCAGCGGCGACGACGGCGGGACATCTCGTAGGCCAGGTCGTCGACCTCTTCAACGCGCAGCGCGTCAGCCGCCTGCGGCGTCAGCTCCGCTAAACCATACTTCTGACGCAGGACGGCCAGCGCTTGCGCCTCGGGCGGCGTCCGGGTGCGAACCTGTGCGGCCAGGCGCTGCTGTAGCGGCCTGAAGGTCGCTTCATCCAGCGGCGGCAGCTGGCGCAAAAAGGTGTTGCAACAGCGCAGCAGCGCCACGGCGCGGCGATCCGGGGACTGGAGCGCCATCAGCAGCCCGTCGCGATCGGCGACGCGCTGATAGCGGCAGCTCACCACATAGCCGATCTGCTGCTCCACCCGCAGGCGCTGGAAAAAGAGTGGCTCACAGCGCTGCGCCAGCACCCGCAGGGCCGCCAGCGAGGCGCCTTCCGGCAGCGGAATAAAGACCAGCAGCGCTGTATCGCCTCCGGGGAAAGTCAGCCGTTCGACGCCGCGGCGGCAGGGGCCAGAGAGGTTGCCCGGCGGGTTAACCCGGGCGCTAAGCAGGCTCAGCTGGCGCGCGATCCACTGCGCATCCTCTGCGCTGCCGCCGGTCAGGGCCGCCAGCCAACCTTCCTGATGCTCTGATGCGCCCAACCGATCGGGGAGCAAAGCCATGAGATGACGGATAGCAATACTCTCCGGCGGCGGGGCCAGCGGGGCGACCGGGAGCGCGAGCTGCCGCACAATGGCCTGCAGAATCGCCGCCGGCCGTTGGCCGGACGCTGGCCACTGCAGGAGCAACTGCCAGCTGCCGTCGACGCGATGCCACTCGCCGCGGCCCCCGGCGTGGCGCAGCGCGGCGAGCAGCGGGCGCAGCTGTTCCCCGCGCGCCAGCCCTTCGGCCAGATCGGACGAGCAGTAGAAGGGCGGTCGGAGCAGGAGCCTCGGCGGCTCGCCCGGTGACGGGAGATGGAGCAGCGGCGCAGCTTTCTCCGGGTTTTCCGCGGCGAGGCCGCCAGCGGCTTGCGGATAAAAAGCGAATTCCAGCGCCGGGTCAGAGACCGGGCGGCGCCACCACCGGCTAAGCGGCAGGCTAAAGCCCTGGGTGGCAACAGGCTCCCCTGGGGAAATGGTCTGGCAGGCCAGGCTGACCGTGGGGGCGGCCTGCAGGGCGGCGCAAAAATCGGTGAACCCGACGGGCGGCCCGCCGGGGGCAAAGCCGAATGCCCGCTGGCGCAGCTGATCGAGGGGCGACAGCGTTTGAAAACGGCGCCAGGACAGCTGATAGTAGTGTTGCTGCTGGTCTGGCGTCGTCTGCCGTAGCGCCTGCAGCCAGTGGGTTATCTGCTGGTCGACCTGTTCCGGCCGGTCGCTGGCGAAGACCAGCGCCAGCCAGCCGACGTGCCGATCCTGATACAGCCAGCTCAGCGCCACCTCTTGCGCCTGGCCACGCTGGCGCAGCCCGGACATCAGGCTGCCAGGGGCTTCATCAAGCAAAAACTCGCGCACTAACGTGACGTTGTCACTTAAGGCGATCAGCGGGCAGCGCCACAGCGCGGGCTGGCTGGAGACCGCCAGCTGCAGTGCAGTGGATTCGCCCAGGCGCAGCGGCGGCGCCGGCGGCGGAGCCTCGCCTGCGTCAAGCCCGGTGGCGAAACGGGCCGCCAGCTCGCCGAGCGCCTCCAGCGACTGCGGCCCTTGCAGCCAGAGCTGCATCCGCCGGGCGACGTAATGGGCTCGGTGAAAATCACGTAACGCCGCCTGCAGTGCAGGGAGATCGCCCGCCAGCGCGTCGGCATTGCCTACCTGAAAGCGGCGAAAGGCCGCGGGCGCGCTGGCGGCGTGGCGCACGGCGGCTTCCCGGCGCGACGGCTCATGCTGCTGGATCAGGCGGTACTCGGCGTCAATCACCGCCACTTCACGCTGAATATCTTCCCTGAGCAGCCGCGGCGCCTGCAGCATCTCCTGTAGACGCGCGACACCGTCAGCCAGACCATCGGCGGCGACCTCGAAAAAGAACGCGCTGTGGCGGGCCAGGGTGGTGGCATTCACGCTTCCGCCCTGGCGCTGCACCCAGCCCATCAGCCGGTCATCATCCCGGTAGCGCTCACCGCCGTAAAACAGCAGATGCTCCAGCAGGTGCGCCAGACCGGGAAAGCGCGATGGTTCGTGGTGGCTGCCGGCGGCGACCCGCGCCAGGGCCGCGGCGCGATCGGCATGCGGCTGATGGACCAGGGTGGCCTGCAGGCCGCCCGGCAGCGTGACGGTGCGTGTCGCCAGCGTCATTACAGGTCCCGGGTTTTGTAGATCAGCTGCGAGCGGGTACGGTTGCGGAACTGCAGCTGGCTGACTTTTATGTCGCTGCAGGCCGCTTCGCGCCGGGCGTCGAGGATTTTGTGATGATGCGGCGATTTGCTGCACACCGGGTCGGCGTTATCGGCGCTGCCGGTCAGCATAAAGGCCTGGCAGCGGCAGCCGCCGAAGTCTTTCTCTTTTTCATCACATGAGCGGCACGGCTCCGGCATCCAGTCATACCCGCGGTAGCGATTGAAGCCGAACGAGTCATACCAGATCGACTCCAGGCTCTGCTCCAGCACCGACGGAAACGCCACCGGCAGCTGACGCGCGCTGTGGCACGGCAGGGCGGTGCCTTCCGGGGTAACGCTGAGGAAAATCGATCCCCAGCCGCCCATGCAGCCTTTCGGCCGCTCTTCGTAATAGTCCGGGGTGACAAACAGCAGGTTGGTGAGATTGCCGCTGGCGGCCATTTTCTGCCGGTAGTCGGCGACCACCTGCTCGGCGCGGGCGATCTGTTCCCGGGTCGGCAGCAGCCCCTCGCGATTGAGGAACGCCCAACCGTAGAACTGGCAGGTGGCCAGCTCAACGTCATCCGCTTCCAGCTCAATGCACAGCGCGATAATTTTATCCAGCTGATCGATGTTGTGCCGGTGAAGAACGAAGTTGAGCACCATCGGGTAGTCGCGCGCTTTTACCGCCCTGGCCATCGCCAGCTTCTGCTGGAAGGCTTTTTTGTTACCGGCCAGCGCAGCGTTGAGCACCTCATCGCTGGCCTGGAAGCTAATCTGGATATGGTCCAGCCCGGCCTCGCTGAAGGCGTCAAGTTTGCTCTCCGTCAGCCCTATGCCGGAGGTGATCAGGTTGGTATAGAATCCGAGGTCGCGCGCGGCGCGGATCAGCTCTGGCAGATCTTTACGGGTCAGCGGCTCGCCGCCGGAAAAGCCCAGCTGTACGCTGCCCATCGCCCGCGCCTGGCGAAAGACCTCGATCCATTGTTCGGTGGTCAGCTCCTTGTCCTGTTGGGCGAAGTCCAGCGGATTCGAACAGTAGGGGCACTGCAGCGGGCAGCGATAGGTTAGCTCCGCCAGCAGCCACAGCGGCGGATTGACGGCGGGTTTACTCTGGCTCACGGCAGGTGATCCACTTCTGTTGACAGGCTATCTGCAGGAACTCGATGACGTCGTCATCGACGCCACCGGCTTCCGGGAAGCGTTCGTTGAGCACGGCGATAATTGCCGCGACGTCGCGCCGGCCATCGACCAGCTCGAGGATCGCCGCGGCGGTCTCATTGAGTTTGGCCATTCCCTCCGGATAGAGGATCACATGGCTCTCCTGGGCAGCTTCCCACTGCAGACGGTAGCCGCGACGAAAGGCGACGATGGAGGTTTTTTGCATGGTTACACCAGTCGGGTCGTGTGCCAGGCCGCCTTGTCGGTGACCGTATGATAGGGCGGGCGCTGCAGGGCATAGGCCATGGTCATGGCGTCAAGCATCGACCATAAAATGTCGAGCTTAAACTGCAGGATCTCCAGCATCCGGTTCTGTTTTTCAGCGCTGTCGCAGTAGGCCTTCGCCAGCGCCAGGCCATGCTCCACGTCGCGGTTGGCCTGGCTCAGACGGCTGCGGAAGTAAAAATAGCCTTCCTCTTTGATCCACGGGTAGTGCTGCGGCCAGCTGTCGAGGCGCGACTGATGGATCTGCGGGGCGAACAGCTCGGTCAGAGAGCTGCAGGCCGCCTCCTGCCAGCAGGCGCGACGGGCGAAGTTAAGATAGGCATCCACCGCGAAGCGCACGCCGGGCAAGACGTGGCGCTCGCTGAGCAGATCGTCGCGGCTCAGACCGACCGCTTCTCCCAGCCGCAGCCAGGCTTCAATCCCGCCGTCCTCGCCATGGCTGCCATCGTGGTCGAGGATCCGCTGTACCCATTTGCGCCGGGTCTGCGCGTCCGGGCAGTTGGCCATGATCGCCGCGTCTTTCAGCGGAATGGTGGTCTGGTAGTAGAACCGGTTCGCCACCCAGCCCTGAATTTGCTCGCGGGTCGCGTCGCCGTTATGCATGGCAATGTGGTAAGGGTGGTGAATATGGTAGAAGGCGCCTTTGGCCCGCAGGGCCTCTTCAAAGGCCTGCGGCGACAGCGTGTCGGTGATCAGCATGCGGTATCCTGAAGGGTGATAGCCATCCCGTCCCAGCTCACTTCAATCCCCTGTTGCGTCAGCGCCTGGCGCTGGGGAGACCGCTCGTTAAGGATCGGGTTGGTGTTATTGATATGAATAAGAATTTTACGTTTTGCCGGCAGGGAGGCCAGCAGGGCCATCATCCCGTGCTCATCACCGAGCGCCAGGTGGCCCATATCGTGGCCGGTATTGCGCCCAACGCCGGCGGCCTGCAGTTCGTCATCCTGCCAGACGGTGCCATCGATCAGCAGACAATCCGCTTTTTGCAGCCATGGCAGAATGGTCTTATCCGGTTCACCGAGCCCCGGTGCGTAGAACAGCGTCTGCCCGTTGCGGCGGTTTTCGATAAACAGCGCCACGTTATGGCCCGGCAGCGGCCGGTCGCGATACGGCGAATAGGGCGGCGCGTTGCTGGCGATAGGCACCGCGGTAAACTGCAAATCAGGACAGGCGTCAACGGTAAAAGGCTGCTGCGGCGCGATGGGGTGATGCACCAGGCCGCCGTTCCAGTGTCGAAGCATGGTAAACACCGGGAAACCGGTGGAGAGATCCTCATGGACCTCCGGGGTGCACCACACCTGGTGCGGGCAGCCTTCGCGCAGGCTCAGTAACCCGGTGGTGTGGTCGATCTGGCTGTCGGTGAGAATAATGCCGCCGATATGCGTTCCGCGCAGCACGCCGGCTTTATTTAACTCGGGCGTGTGGGCGATCTGCTGACTGATATCCGGCGAGGCGTTGCACAGCACCCACTCCTGACCGTTATCGCTGACGATGATCGACGACTGGGTGCGGGCGCTGGCCTGGATCGTGCCGTCGCGCAGACCCTGGCAGTTGGCGCAGTTGCAGTTCCATTGCGGGAAACCGCCGCCGGCGGCGGAACCGAGGACTTTAATGAACATGAAGACGGACCGGGTAATGTAAAAAGATGCCCGCGCGAACGGCGGGCGGGGCGATTAGCGGTTAGAAATGTACAGCGTCACTTCCAGACCGAGACGTAAATCGATAAAAGCAGGTTTCTTCCACATGTTTTGTTCCTCTTAAAAATAACGACAGGCCTCACGGATAATGCAGGATCTGTGACGGCCGCCGCATATTGCGCTTCACCGGGTGAGAGATCAACCCGGAATCTGTAAGGATTTAACTTTATGTTTACAATATAACCTATTGTTGCCAAACATGTTTTAATACCCGCAGCCAGTTACGCCACAGCAGCTTATCCAGCACCAATTGATCATAGCCGCTGTCACGCAAAGCATTGATTAGCAGCGGTAAGCCGGCCACATCCCCCAGCGCGTCCGGCAGGGTGACGCCGTCAAAATCCGAACCGAGGGCCACATGATCCTCACCCATTATGTTAATAAGATAGTCGATATGCCGGACGATGGTGGCGATGGGCGTGTCGCTATCGCGCCGTCCGTCGGCGCGCAGGAAGGCGTTGCCGAAATTGACGCCCACTACGCCGCCGCTGTCGCGGATCGCCCGCAGTTGCCGATCGGTCAGGTTGCGCTGCTGCGGGCACAGGGCGTGGGCATTGGAGTGGGTGGCCACCAGCGGGGCGGGGGAATGGTGGGCGGTATCCCAAAAAGCCTGTTCATTCATGTGCGAAACATCGATCTGCATCTTCAGGGCGTTGGCCTGGGCGATGAGCGCGATGCCCTCGCCGGTAAGACCCGGCCCGCTGTCCGGGCTGCCGGGAAAGGCGCCGGTGACCCCGCAGCCGAAGCGATTAGCGATATTCCAGAACAGACCGATGCTGCGCACCCCGGCGCGATAAAAGGCCTGCAGATCGTCGCCTTGGGCGTCGAACCCGCCGGCGCCTTCGATGTGCGCCACCATCGCCAGCGCCTTATCCTGACGACAGCGTTCGATATCCGCCGCGCTCAGGCACAGCCGCGCGCGGCTGGCGTCATGGG
This sequence comes from Klebsiella sp. 7-CIP_Kleb., assembly GCF_050378655.1. Taxonomy (NCBI): domain Bacteria; kingdom Pseudomonadati; phylum Pseudomonadota; class Gammaproteobacteria; order Enterobacterales; family Enterobacteriaceae; genus Klebsiella; species Klebsiella sp. 7-CIP_Kleb. The sequence goes on along the minus strand of NZ_JBNRLJ010000001.1, from coordinate 399,284 downwards.
CGCAAATCGCCTTGAGAATAGCCAGCTGCTGCCAGAGGATCGTTAAGGGATCCCACGCCTGGCTGGCGTACTGCGGCGCCATACGGGCGATGTACTCCTGCGGCGGCACAAAGAGGGCGAACAGGCCGCCGGCCAGACCGCCCTGGAGAATACGCGGATAATCGAGGTGGCCGTTCTCTATCCCGGCAAAGAAGGCGGTCACCGGATCCTCGCGATGGTGAAGCCAGAGATTCAGCAGCAGGTCATTGTGACCATCAAAAATCGCCATAGCGGGCTCCTGGGTTATCAGGTGGTAAAAATGGCTGACACGGTAGCGGATTTATGCCCGGGGGCAAGCAGAAATTCACAAGCCCGCAACAATTGCCAACGTGAACGGTGTATCACACTGTATCCCGCGGCGGGTTCCTGACATTAAGAGATAAAAATGGCCCCGGTCGGGCACATGGCGGATACAAATTTCCGCTTAACTGGTCACGTACTCTCTTGATGAAGATAAAAGGTGAGAAAGCGATGAACAGATTATCCCTGATCCGGTATACCAGCGCCGCGGCGCTGGGGTTATCCACCCTGTGGTCCGCCGCCATTTGCGCCGCTGAAGACGCGGGGGCGTTCGACAAAATCCACCAGATCCACGCTGGCGATCTGAATATTGGCTACGTGGATATCGGTCCGCGGGACGGCCAGCCGGTGATTCTGCTGCACGGCTGGCCCTACGATATTCAGAGCTATGCCCAGGTGGCGCCGGCTTTAGCGCAGAAGGGTTACCGGGTGATTGTGCCGTATCTGCGCGGCTACGGCGCCACCCGTTTCCTGTCGGCGAAAACGCCGCGTAATGGTCAGCCGTCGGCGATGGCGGCCGATATTGTCCATTTGATGGACGCCCTGAACATCAGGCAGGCAGATCTGGCCGGCTTTGACTGGGGGGCGCGCACGGCGGATATCGTCGCCGCGCTGTGGCCGCAGCGGGTGAAATCCCTGGTCTCGGTGAGCGGGTATCTGATCAGCAGTCAGCAGATTGGCGAAAAACCGCTGCCGCCGCAGGCGGAGCTGTCGTGGTGGTATCAGTTCTATTTTGCCACCCCGCGCGGCGAAGCCGGTTACCGGCAGAACACCCACGACTTTGCGAAATTTATCTGGCATCAGGCGTCTCCGCAGTGGCAATTCAGCGACGCGACCTTTGCCAAAACCGCCCGGGCGCTGGATAACCCGGACCACGTGGCGATCACCATCAGCAACTACCGCTGGCGCCTGGGGCTGGAGAAGGGGGAAGCGAAGTATGCCGGCTATGAACAACGGCTGGCGGCGCTGCCGCCGATAACCGTGCCCACCATCACTCTGGAAGGGGCGAATAACGGCGCGCCGCATCCGGCTCCGGCCAGCTACCGGGCCAAATTTACCGGTAAATATGAGCACCGGGATCTGCCGGGGGCGGTAGGCCATAACCCGCCGCAGGAGGATCCGACGGCGTTTGTGCATGCGGTGGTGGACGCCGATCGGTTGTAACCCGCGACTTGCCGGCGGCGCGACGTTGCGCTTCCGGCAACACGGCTTATGCTTGTGAAGAGTTTATTTTGCCGCAGGAGCAGCCTTTGGAGCGTATTGACCACATCCTGGTCGTCGATGACGACCGCGACATCCGGGAACTGATTGTCGACTATCTGGAAAAATCGGGATACCGCGCCAGCGGCGCGGCGAACGGCAAAACCATGTGGTCGGTGCTCAAAAACCATCAAATCGACCTGATTGTGCTGGATATCATGATGCCGGGCGAGGATGGCTTAACGCTCTGTCGCCAGCTGCGCGCTAACCCGCAGCAGGACATTCCGGTGCTGATGCTCACCGCCCGCACCGACGACAGCGACCGGATCCTCGGCCTCGAGATGGGGGCGGACGACTATCTGGTGAAGCCCTTTGTGGCCCGCGAACTGCTGGCGCGCATCAAGGCCATTTTACGCCGCACCCGGGCGCTGCCGCCCAACCTGCAGATCACCGAGGCGGGCAGGCTGATCGCGTTTGGCGACTGGCTGCTCGATACCGCCGCCCGCCATCTGCTGGACGACAGCGGGGCGATTGTCGCCCTCAGCGGGGCGGAATATCGACTGCTGCGGGTGTTTCTCGACCATCCCCAGCGGGTGCTGAACCGCGATCAGCTGCTCAATCTGACCCAGGGACGCGACGCCGAACTGTTCGAACGGTCAATCGACCTGCTGGTGAGCCGACTGCGTCAGCGCCTGCGGGAGGATGCCCGGGAGCCGGCCTATATTAAGACGGTGCGCAGCGAAGGCTATGTGCTGTCGGTCCCGGTCTCCATCCGCGAGAGGCATGAATGAGGTTCTGGCCCGTCTCGCTGCAGTCGAGGCTGATGGCGCTGCTGTTTCTGGCGCTGCTGCTGGCGAACACCTTAACCCTGTCGCTGCTGTTTTATGAGCGAATGAGCAGCGCCCGCAGTGTGATGCTGGGCAATCTGGCGTCTGATGTCGCCACCAGCGTGGCGATCCTCGACCGTCTGCCGCCCGCTGAACGCCCGCAATGGCTGCCGAAGCTGGCGCGCGGCAACTACCGCTATCAGCTGGACGCCGGCGAACGCGGCGACTACCCGGACAGCTGGCGCGCCCGGGACGCGGCGCGCTCCCTGCAGGAGGCGCTGAGCGCGCAATATCCGGTGAGTATTGTGGCGATCCCCGGTCCGCGTCAGCATATCCAGGCCCATATTACCCTCCACGATGGCGCCCCCTTGACCCTCGACCTGTGGCCAAAGCTACCGCCCATCGCCCGCTGGCTACCGGTGGTGCTGATCGCTCAGTTTGTCCTCCTGCTGGCCTGCGCCTGGTACGCGGTTCGCCAGGTACTGCTGCCCATCACCCGTTTTACCCATGCGGTGAATGCGCTTGAGCCGGCCAGCGACACGGCGGGAACCATGGCCGAGCAGGGGCCGGAGGAGGTGCGCCGTGCCGCCCGCGCGTTTAATGCGATGCAGACCCGCATCCACGATCATCTGCAGGAGCGGGCGCGGATCCTCGCCGCCATCTCCCACGATCTGCAAACGCCGATCACCCGGATGAAGCTGCGGGTGGAGATGGCCGACCAGCCGGAACTGCGCGACAAACTGCTGCAGGATCTCGACAATATGACCCGCCTGGTGCGCGAAGGTATCGCCTTCGCCCGCACCTCGCAGCCGCTGGCGGAGGCGCGCCAGCGGCTGAACCTTGACGCCTTTCTCGACAGTATCGCCTGCGATTATGCCGACGTTGGCCGGCCGGTGCGGTTTTGCCCCGAGGAGAGCGCCGGGGTGGTGTGGATCCCACCGCAGGCCCTGCGCCGGGTGATGACTAACCTTATCGATAACGGGCTGAAATTCGGCGCCACGGTAACGGTAACCCTGACCCGCGACGCCGCCGGGGATATCACTATCCATGTGCTGGATGAGGGGCCGGGGATCCCTGAGGCGTCGCTGCAGGCGGTGCTGCAGCCCTTTTTTCGCCTGGAGGACTCGCGCAATCGCGATACCGGCGGCACCGGTCTGGGACTGGCGATCGCCGCGCAGCTGGTCAGGCAGATGAACGGCACGCTGCGCCTGTCCAACCGCCCGCAGGGCGGCCTGGACGCCAGCGTGCGTCTCGCCGCGCAGGGATTGTATCCTGCTGTATCTCCGGCGCAGTTGGAAAACTAAGCCGACAATTCTCCCGCTTTCCTGACACATCCGCCCTACATCTCCTTGCTGTAATGTCGTGGCTGCCACTCCCGGCAGCGACGACACAATGAGGAGAAGGCGATGTCGATATTAATTGCATTTTTCGGCGGGATGTTAACCCTACTGAGCCCCTGTACGCTGCCGGTGATCCCGCTGCTGTTCGCCAGCGTCCGGGGCCGCCGGGGGCAGCTGGCGATCATGCTGGCGGGAATGGCGCTGATGTTCGGCGCTGTCTCGTGGCTGGTGACGGTCGCCAGCGGCTGGGTGGTCAATCTGACTCTGGTTGGGCGCAGCCTGGCGCTGGCGTTCTTCGCCCTTGTCGGGCTGAGTCTGCTTTCGCAGCGCATCGCACAGCGGCTGACTTCACCGCTGGTGGCGCTGGGGAATCAGCTTAACGACGCCAGCTCACGCCAGCGCGGCTGGATCGGTTCGTTGCTGGCCGGGCTGGCGGTGGGGCTGCTGTGGGCGCCGTGCGCCGGGCCGGTACTGGGGGCGATACTGAGCCTGGGCTTTGTGCATCCGGGCCAGGCGACCACCGGCGGGTTGCTGCTGGCCTACGGCAGCGGCGGGGCGGTGATGTTATTCCTGCTCGGGTGGTGCGGCGCGGCGTTGATTGCCCGTCTGCGTCGCGGGCTGGCGTTCGGCGAACGGCTGCGCCGGCTGGCGGGGGTGGCGATGCTGGCCTCGGTGGCGCTGATCGCCAGCGGCGGCGACCGCTATTTGCAAAGCGCGGGAGGGTGGAGTCAGGCGCTGGAGCAGCGGCTGGCCGCCCGTCTGCCGCAGCCGACGCAGAAAACGGTTCTGCAACCGATCGCTATGCCCGAGCCCAGCAGCGCCATGCCTTCGCTGGTGGGGGGCAGCGCATGGCTCAATAGCCCGGCGTTAACCCCGGAGCGTCTGAAGGGCAAAGTGGTGCTGGTGGATTTCTGGACCCGGGAGTGCATCAACTGCCAGCATACCCTGCCTTACGTGCGCGACTGGGCGAACAAATACCGCGCGGCCGGGCTGGTGGTGATTGGCGTGCATACTCCTGAATATCCCTGGGAGCGTTCGCTGCCGATGCTGCGCCAGGCGGTGAAGGAGTGGCGAATAACCTACCCGGTGGTAGCGGATAATGAGTACAGCATCTGGAACGCCTTCGGCAATCAATACTGGCCGGCGCATTACATTTTCGACGCTCGCGGGCAGCTTCGCTATACCGCCTTCGGCGAAGGGGATTATGCCCGCCAGGAGCAGGTGATCCAGCAGCTGTTGCAGGAGAGCAGAGCCTGACCCGCGGCGCAGGCCTCTGGCGGATGGATCCCTCCAGGCCTTATACCTGATGCCGGGCGGCGCTGCGCTTGCCCGGCCTACGGGAGCGCGTAGGAAGAATGTAGGCCCGGTAAGGCGCAGCCGCCACCGGGCACTGAAGCGGGAACGGCGCAGAATACCCCTTGCCGGTGACTGCCGAACGGTTCCCTCTCCCTTCGGGAGAGGGTTAGGGGAGTTATCGTGACACTGTCACCTTTCAACCCACTCCTGTAGGGCCTCGGTCATCAGTTCGCCGAGCAGCGCGACCGCGGCGGAATGGGGTTCCTGACGCGGGGTTTGTTGCAGACTGACGGCCAGACTGCCAGGGGATGGCAGCAGTCCGCCGGCGGGGCGCAGATTGCCGGGCATGCCGATGCGGGTGCGAACCGTCAGCCCCAGGCCAGCCTGCACCGCCGCCCAGATGCCGCTCAGGCTGTGGCTGACGAACACCACCTGCCAGGGGATCCCAGCGGCATCGAGACAGGCAATGGCGCGGGAACGCATCAGGCACGGGCTGTCGAACATCACCAGCGGCAGCGGCTCGCCGGACGCCAGCAGCGCGCGAACGTCAAAGTCAGGATGCGCAATCCACGCCAGCGGACAGCGGCCCAGCCGCGGACCCTGATCTTCGGTTTGCCACAGCAGCGCCAGATCCAGCGTCTCCTCCGCCAGCGCCTGGCGCAGCGGACTATTGCGATCCACCCTCGCGACTATCCGTACCTGCGGATGGTGGCGGGTAAACTGCCCAAGGATCCCCGGCATCAGCGATTCGCCAAAATCTTCCTGCATGCCAAGGTGAATTTCGCCGGTGAGCCGCTCGCCCTGCAGCGCGCGCAGGGTTTCATCATTGAGCGCCAGCAGCCGTCTGGCGTAGCTCATTAACTTTTCGCCTTCCGCGGTCAGCGCCAGGTGCCGCCCCTGCTTAACCACCAGCGCGGCGCCGCACTGGCCCTCCAGCTTTTTAAGCTGGGCGCTGACGGCGGAGGTGGAGCGCGCCAGACGCTGCGCCGCCAGGGCGAAGCTGCCGCACTCCATGCCGGTCACAAAGCTGCGCAGGGCGTCGAGATCGAGGCCGGGTAAGCGTTTTTCCATTATCATCCTTATTACCGGGACGTTAGATTCTGGCGATTGCCATTATCGGGACCATACTGTGGCATCGCGGCGGGCAGGCGTCAACGGACCTACGGCGAGAAGCGTAGAAGCGCGTCGGTAGCGCAGGCGGGCATAAAAAAGCCGATAAGAGAACTTATCGGCTTAGTGCAGGCTGGGCTGGCCGCTGAGCGGGGCGACAGGCGCCGCCTCGCTCAGGCAGATTATTGCGCCAGCAGCTCCTGAGCGGTGCGCTCCACCAGGCTCAGCAGGACCTTCACATCATCCAGCGTCACCACCGGGTTCAGCAGGGTCAGCTTCAGGCAGGTAACGCCGTTGTGCTCGGTCACGCCGACGTTAGCGCGGCCGGAAGCCAGCAGGGCGTCGCCGACGCGCTGGTTGAGCAGGGCAATTGCCGCCGCGTCGCTCTGCGCCATCTGCGCCGGACGGGAACGGAACAGCACGCTCGCCAGCTGCGGCTGCATCACCAGCTCCAGCGTCGGCTGAGACTTCACGTACTCCGCGACGTTTTTCGCCATGGTGACGCCGTGATCGATGATCGCCGCATACTGCTTCTGGCCCAGCGCTTCGAGGCCCATCCACAGCTTCAGCGCATCGAAGCGGCGGGTGGTCTGCAGCGATTTGGACACCAGGTTCGGCACGCCGTGTTCTTCATCGAACTCGGAGTTGAGATAGGCCGCCTGATAACGCATCAGCTCGTAATGGCGGGCATCCTTCAGCAGGAACGCGCCGCAGCTGATGGTCTGGAAGAACTGCTTGTGGAAGTCCAGGGTAACGGAATCCACCAGCTCCAGACCGTCAAGATAGTCGCGATACTGCTCAGACAGCAGCAGCGCGCCGCCCCAGGCTGCGTCAACGTGCAGCCAGATCTGATGCTCCGCGGCGATACCGGCGATGTCGCGCAGCGGGTCGATAGCCCCCGCGTCGGTGGTCCCGGCGGTGGCGACGATCGCCATGATCTGCTCGCCGTTAGCCTGCGCTTGCGCAATCTTCGCCTGCAGATCGGCCACGTCCATCCGCGCGAATTCGTCGGTTTTCACCAGCGTGACCGAGCGGTAGCCGAGCCCCATCAGCGCCATGTTCTTCTGCACCGAGAAGTGGGCGTTTTCGGAGCACAGTACTTTGTACTTGCGGATATCCCCCGGCAGCCCATCCTGCTGGATGGAGTGTCCCTGACGGGCGAAGAAGGCGTCGCGCGCCAACATCAGCCCCATCAGATTGCTCTGGGTGCCGCCGCTGGTGAAGACGCCGGCGTCGCCTGCCGGATAGCCGACCCGGGCGCGCAGCCACTCGATCAGCTTCATCTCAATGATGGTCGCCGACGGGCTCTGGTCCCAGGAGTCCATGCTCTGGTTGGTGGCGTTGATCAACACTTCCGCCGCCTGGCTAATCACCAGGCTCGGGCAGTGCAGGTGCGCCACGCACTGCGGGTGATGCACCGACAGACTGTCTTTCAGGAAGTACTCGATTGCACGGTCAATCGCCGCCTGGTTACCCAAACCCTGTTCGTTAAACTCAAGGGAGATACGCTCACGCAGTTCGTCAACGCTTTTCCCCTGATACATCTCAGGTTGCTTCAGCCACTGCACAACGGCCTGACTGGTCTGCTCGATAACCTGCTGATAGGCCTCAACGCTCTGCGCCGAACCAGCAAGAATCGGATTCAATGTGGACATGGTGGTCACTTACTCCACTCAGACCGGTTTTACGCCGGCGGCCAGCAGGGCCTGTTCAAATTTGTCGAGGAACACATCCAGTTCCGCGTTGCTGATCAGCAGGGACGGCAGCAGGCGCAGCACGCAGCCGTGACGGCCACCGCGCTCCAGAATCAGGCCCGCTTCAAAGCATTTCTTCTGCAGCAGGGCGGAGAGTTCGCCGTCAGCCGGGTAGCAACCCATGTGATCCTGCGCTTCGTTCGGCTTGACGATTTCGATACCGATCATCAGACCGAGACCGCGAACGTGGCCGATTACCGGGTAGCGTTTCTGCAGCTCGGCCAGTTTGCCTTTCAGCCACTCGCCCTGGGCGGCGACTTTGTCGGCAATCTTGTTGTCGCGCAGATGACGCAGGGTGGTCAGGCCGGTAGCCATCGCCAGCTGGTTGCCGCGGAAGGTGCCGGTGTGGTGACCTGGTTCCCAGGCGTCGAACTGCTTTTTAATGCCCAGCACCGCCAGCGGCAGACCGCCGCCAACCGCTTTCGACATCACGATGATGTCCGGCTGAATACCGGCGTGTTCGAAGGCGAAGAATTTACCGGTACGGGCAAAGCCAGCCTGCACTTCATCGACGATCAGCAGAATGCCGTGCTCTTCGGTCACTTTGCGGATGCGCTGCAGCCACTCGACCGGCGCCGGGTTCACGCCGCCTTCGCCCTGAACGGCTTCGAGGATAACCGCCGCCGGTTTACGGACGCCGCTCTCCACGTCGTTGATCAGGTTTTCGAAGTAGTAGGTCAGGGCTTTCACGCCGGCTTCGCCGCCGATGCCCAGCGGGCAACGATACAGGTGCGGGTAAGGCATAAACTGGACTTCCGGCATCATGCCGTTGACCGCCGCTTTCGGCGACAGGTTGCCGGTGACCGACAGCGCGCCGTGGGTCATCCCGTGATAGCCGCCGGAGAAGCTGATCACCGCGGAACGGCCGGTGTATTTTTTCGCCAGCTTCAGCGCCGCTTCCACGGCGTCAGCGCCGGAAGGACCGGTGAACTGCAGGCAATACTCTTTCCCTTCGCCCGGCAGGCAAGAGAGCAGGTATTCGGAGAAACGATCTTTTAACGGGGTAGTCAGATCGAGAGTATGTAACGGCAAGCCGCTGGTAATGACACTTTGGATGCTCTGCAATACATCAGGGTGGTTGTGGCCCAGAGCGAGAGTACCGGCGCCGGCGAGGCAGTCCAGGTACTGTTTGTTATCCGCATCCGTCAGCCACACGCCTTCAGCTTTAGTGATAGCCAGCGGTAACTTACGCGGGTAACTCCTGACATTCGATTCAAATTCGGCCTGACGGGCCAAAAAGGTTTCGTTGTTTGCGTCTAATAAATCAGCACGTAAAGTATCAATACGGACTTTATCCGTCATCATATCACTCCCACAACCAGCATTGCGGTTGAACGCTGGTTGAATAATTGGTGTAAGGAATTGAATTGGCATTCATAAAGCGCGCACAATATATGGCTTTTTAAATCCGCATTCAACGTTTTATTGATTGCGTTATTTTGACGCTATTCTTACCGGGGTAAAAATTAACATAACCTGCTGAATTATAATAAAACAACCCAAGGTAACGATAACCCTTTAAAGTGTAATTATTAGTGAGAAAGTCTCTATATTTTTATTGCCGCTGCGTTAAAGCGCTGACGGAAAGCCTTCCGTCAGCGATAGCAAGAGTCAATGCAGCTCAACCGCATAATTTGTTAAAGGTGTAACTTTTTTCACCAACTTATTGTTATATAAAAACTGTTCGTAAGTGTCATAGCGCGCTTTATCCAGCGCCGCCGGATCGGTGGCGAACAGCGGCACGGTTTGCAGCCACGCCTGATGGTTAAGCTCGGTCTTCAGCTCCGGGTGGGCGGCGGCGAACGCCTCCCAGCTCTCCTGCGGATGGGCGCGCAGGTAGCTGACCCCGGCCTGCAGGGCGGTGAGGAATTTACGGATTTTCGCCTCATGAATCGCGTCGCGGTGGGCGACAATCACCAGCTCGTCATAGGCCGGCACGCCGTAATCTTCGACGTTCATCACTACCGGCGTTTTGCCCTGCAGCTTCAGCTCCTGCGCTTCTATATTACGATAGCCGCCGATGACCGCGTCCACCTGGCCCGCCAGCAGAGCGCTGGTCAGCTGAAAATTGACGTTGACCAGCTTGATACTGGCCGGATCGATCCCCGAATGCTGCGCCATGGTCGCCAGGGTGGCCTGCTCAATGCCGCTGACCGAGTAACCCACCTTCCTGCCTTGCAGATCCGCCGGGGTTTTGATCTGCTTATCGAGGGCGATCACCGTATTCAGCGGCGAGTTGATCAGGGTGCCCACGCGCACCAGCGGTAACCCTTCGTCAGCGAAGAAGTGCACCTGCGGCTGGTAGGTGATGGCCAGGTCTGCCTGACGGGCGGCCACCATACGGGGCGGCAGCGCCGGATCCGACGGAGGGACAATCTTGACGTCCAGACCCTGGGCCTTAAAGGCGCCGATCTGCTCGGCCACCATAATCGGCGCATGGTCGGGGTTAATATACCAGTCCAGCACCAGGGTGAGCGGTTCATTGGCCAGCGCGTGACCGCTGAGCAGCGTCGTCAGGGTTGCCCCGGCGAAAAGCGACGTTTTCATCTGTTTTCCTTTATTACTTCATGATTATTCCGGCGACCAGTCGATCAGCCGGTGCAGCAGGGTGTCTACCGCCAGCCACAGGAAGAGGGTCAGCAGCACTAAAATAAACAGCGCGGCGAAGCAGATATCGGTTTGCAGCCGCGCGTTGGCATTGAGCATGACGTAGCCCAGTCCCTCGGCGGAGCCGACCCATTCGCCGATAATGGCGCCGATGGGGGCCACCGCCGCCGCCATGCGCAGGCCCGAGCCCAGCGCCGGCAGGGCGGCCATCAGGCGGACATGCCGTAGCTGAGCGCCAAAGGAGGCGTTCATGCTGCGCGCCAGATCGAGATAGTCGTGGTTGACCCGTCGCAAGCCGTCAAAGAAGGCGGAAGTGACGGGAAAGAAAATCACCAGCACCGCCATCGCCACTTTGGCGCTCATGCCAAACCCCAGCCACAGCACCAGCAGCGGGGCGAGGGCAAAGACCGGGATCGCCTGGCTGGTGAGCACCAGCGGCATCAGCCAGCGCTGCAGGCGCGGGGAGAGGATCATGCCCAGCGCCAGCGTGACGCCGAGCGCCACCCCCAGCGCCAGGCCGCTGAGGATCTCGCTGAGGGTAATCAGCGTGTGCCAGCCGAGATAGGCGCGATTGACCCACAGCGCCTCGGCGACCGCCGCCGGGGAGGGTAAAAGAAAGCGCGGAATGCCGCTGCGGCTGGCCAGCCCCCAGAGAAGCATCAGTCCGCAGAACACCATGGCGCCGCGCCAGAGACGTCCGCTCATGAGTGGGCCCTCATCAACTGCTGCAGCAGCGCCGCCTGGGCGTTCAACAGCTCGGGCGCGTCCGGCGCGCGCGGCGGCGCGCCGGTGAGGTGATGGCTGTCGTCGATCTCCCCGTCGGCGGCCGAGAGGACCAGCAGACGGTGGCTCAGCCGGCAGGCTTCCAGCGGATCGTGGGTGATCAGCACCACCGTCCGCCCCGCCAGCAGAGTGGCCGCGAGGGTCTGAATGCGCGTGCGGGTGAGGGTGTCCAGCGCCGAGAAAGGCTCATCCATTAGCACGATGGGCCGGTCCTCATACAGGGTGCGGGCCAGCGCGGCGCGCTGACGCATCCCGCCGGAGAGCGTCGCCGGCCGGGCGTCGGCGCACGAGGCGAGCTCCACCTGTTCCAGCAGGGTGGCGACCCGGGCGTGATCCACTTTCTCACCGCGCAGCCGCGCGCCGAGGGCGACGTTCTCCCGAACGCTCAGCCAGGGGTAAAGCAGATCTTTCTGCCCCATCCACGCCAGGCGGCCGGGTATCGGCTTGCCGTCGCTGGCGACCACTTCCCCGCAGGTGGCGGGGGCCAGGCCGGCCATGACCCGCAGCAGGCTGGTTTTTCCGGCCCCGCTGGCGCCGAGCAGCGACACCCACTGGCCGCCGGGGACCGTCAGCGACAGATTGTCGAACAGGCGGCGGTCGCCGAAATGGAGGCTCAGATTGCGGACCTCGATACCTGGCGCCGTCACGCTCGGGACTCCGCCGCGGCGTTGAGCCCCATCTGCCAGAACTGCGCCTCAAGGCGGGTGGCGGTGGTGAAGATGTCGCTCAGTTCAGTGATTCGGGACTCGCTTCCACGCTGTTGCCACACGGTCTCCAGCAGCGCCAGCGCGGCGCTGACGCCCTGCAGATAGCCTTCATCGCCGTAGTTGCGGATCCACGAGGCGTAAGGATTGTCGTCCAGTCGGGTGGTGGGGTGATGCAGCAGGCCCAGACCGATTTCGGCGTAACCCGCTACGCAGGGCATCAGAGCGACCAGCAGATCCAGCGCGTCGCCTGAATGGCCGATATCCAGCACGTAGCGGGTATAATTGATGGTTTCCGGCGCTTCGGGCTGGGCGGCCATCTCCGGTTCGCTAATGCCCCACTGGGCACAGTAGCCGACGTGCAGCGGCACTTCGTTAAGAATGGCGTTCATGGAGGCGGCCGCGGCGCGCATCTCCGGCAGCGTGCGCAGTTTACTCACCAGCAGCGCGTAGCTGCGGGCGAAATGGATCAGAAACAGATAATCCTGGGTCAGATAGCGACGAAATGCGCTTTCAGCAAGGGTGCCTTCGGCGAGCTGCCGGACGAAAGGGTGCGCCACATAGTGCTGCCAGTCAGCGGCGGCCAGCTGGCGTAAACGGCCATAAAGACCTTGGCTAAACGCGGGAACAATCACAGGACCTCCAGTTGTGCAGGGGAGATCCGGGCGTGCAGGGGTGTGAACAGGCAATGGCGGTAATGCTGGCAAAATTGCCGACCCGTCCCTTCGCTGGCATGACCCAGATCAGGTTCAAAGGGTTCGGCTTGCGCCATCTCAGCCCTCACGGGACACCCCTCGGTAGCGCTATGTTATACGACATTCACCTTATGAATACAATCATCGCGCCGTCCGGCGGAGCGAAGGCGGCTTTCTGTGACGGCCAGCTCTTTTTTGTCCAAAAATACCCAAAAAACAGGCCACTGCGCGTTGGTGAGGGTTCTCCGGTTACGTTATATTTTCCTTATTCCGTTGTAATAATCCTGTTCGCCACGCGTGTCGTGCGCGCCCCAACGCCCTGGAGTGAGCATGAAATTCCCGCTGTCCACGCTGGCGCTTCTGTTCCTGTTGTGCCCGCCTGGCGATGCCGCCGATCTGTTCGATGCGGAAGATGGCATGCTCGACATGAGTCAGTATCTGGCAGAAAACCGTTACGGTTTTCTGCCGGTGCCGCTGGCGATAACCGAGCCGGCCATCGGCTATGGTGGCGGACTGTTTGGCCTGTTTTTACACGGCAAAGGTAGCCGGGAGGGCGGGCAGTTTATTCCTCCGCCGCTCACCGCTTTTGGCGGGGCCGCCACGCAGAATGGCACCTGGTTTATTGGCGGCGGTCATCGTCACACCTGGCAGCATGATCGCATTCGTTACCTGGCGGGCGCCGGCTACGCTAACGTCAATCTGGATATCTATTCCGGCGATACTGGCGACTTCAGCCATGCTAAACCGGTGCAGACGCAGACCAAAGGCGTCGCCGCGCTGCAAAAGCTGCTGTTTCGCCTGGGCGACACGCCGGTGTTCCTCGGAGCCTCCCAGGTGTATGCCCGGGCGGATGTCTCTACCGATAATCCACGGCTCAACCGGGTGTGGCAGCAGGTGCTCGGGCAAAACAGCACCTCTTCGGCGCTGGGGGTGGTGGCGGAATATGACACTACCGATAATATTTTCTATCCTCAGAGTGGGTTAGCGCTGAAGGGGGAATATCGGTTTTTCCGTTCGCTGCTCGGGGGCGATTATCACTACAACACTTTTTCGCTGGACGGAAAGGTGTTTATTCCGCTCAGCCAGACGCTGACCCTGGCGGTCGCGGGCAATTATCAGTCCTTAACCCACCATGATAAGCATCTGATGCCGATGGCGCGTCCTTATATCGCGTTGCGCGGGATTTCGCGCTACCGCTATCAGGGCGACTACGTGGCCACGGCGCAAACCCAGCTGGCCTGGGCGGTTACTCCGCGCTGGATCCTGCAGGGATTCGTTGGCGCCGGGAGCGCCGCTGACGCGGCGGATACGCTATGGGAAGAGTCAGAGGTGGCATGGGGGGCCGGTTTTCGATACCTGATCGCGCGACAGTACGGTTTACGTACCGGGATTGACGTGGCGTTCAGCGAGCATGAACAGGCGGTCTATTTCAATGTCGGTTCGGGTTTATAACTACACATGAGAACAAAAATGAGATCATCCGGCGCGGTGTTAACGCTGCTGTTAGCGGCCTGGGGCACGTCGGCTGCGGAGCCGGACGAGAGCGACAGCTATTTTCCGATCTGGGGCGAGGAGGCTCGCGCCAGGGGATATTCCATTCCGTTACCTTACGGCGTCAACCTGAGCTATATGAATATCCGACAGGATATCATGGTCGACAGTATTACCTTTTCCGGGCTTAAGCTCGGCAACCATCCCATTCCCAGCGATATGTTTGCCATCGATGCCGGGCACACCCGCGAGAAGAGCAAAACCGAAAACCTGCGCCTTGATATGTGGGTCTTTCCGTTCCTCAACGTATACGGACTGGTGGGGCATACCCGCGGGTCGTCCGTCTCGCAGGTCTCAGTGGATTCAGAACCGTCGCAGTTTCGCGGTCTGGACCGGGTCATCGCCGGCGCGGTTCATCAGCTTTATCAAAGCGGAAAGCTGCAGAATATTGATTTTACACTTGATTTTAAAGGCACCACCTGGGGGACCGGCTTTACGCTCGCCGGCGGCTACGGCAACTGGTTTGGGTTGGTGGATACTAACTACACCCGCACCGACTTCGATATCCTCGACGGCAGCATTTCGGCGGTCACCGTCTCGCCGCGCGTCGGCTACCGCTTCAGTTTTCAGGGGATCGACGGGCCGTCCCATCTCAGCCTGTGGGTCGGCAGCATGTATCAGGACGTGCAGCAGGAGTTTAAGGGCGATCTCGCCGACCTGCACATGCCGCCAGAGCTGCAGCCCCTAATTGCCGCGGTCAATAAAGACGGCGAGGGCAAATTCGACGTTAAGCAAAAGCTGACCTCGCCGTGGAATATGCTGATTGGCGCCCAGTATGAAGTCACCAAAAACTTTAACGTGCTGACTGAATTCGGTTTTAACGACCGCAATAGCTTCTTTGTCTCCGGTGAATACCGCTTTTAACTAAACCTGCAGGCGCCGTCTGCCGGTAAGATGCGCGTTCTTTTGTTGCTGTGGAGAGGCTGTTGATGCGTAAAGCCTTATGGCTGTTATTCGCGCTGGCGCTGCCGGCGCTGGCGCAGGACCCGGTATTGCCCGCGGTGACGGCGATCCATCCGGTGCCCACCCTGGGCGAGCTGTCGCCGCCGGAATCGCTGCGGCCATGCTGCGCCTTTGGTTACGACCTGCACGTGCGGGCGGTGGGCATCCCCATCCCGGTGTACCAGATTGGTAACGTGCTGACTCTGGATTCTCTGGGCAAGCACCATTACAACGACAGCGCGCTCGGGGCGGTGAAAAATCTGCTGGGACTGAGCGAGGAGCAAAACGGGCTTATTTATACCCGTCGCGGCGGGTTTATCGATATTGCCCATGTGCGCGACACGGCGGATTACACCTTTTATCTGTTCAATCGCATTTCGCCGACGCTGGGCCAGGCGGGGCGCATATTCTACAGCGAAGAGCTGGGGGTGCGCCGCGTTCAGCTGAATGCCTTTACGCCGCCGCCGGGCGTCAGGCAGCGCTATCAGCTGGCGGCCTGGCTCGCCGGGCATCTGGCCTTCGAAATCGCCCAGTGGCATGAGATCGCCCAGTGGTATGGCTTCCAGTCGGTGCCGGGGTTTTCTGAGGAGATCTCCGCGTTTTCGCCGGAAGATCTCTATTCCAATTTACTGGGCGCCAGGCTGGCGATTAACGTCATCCTTAGCGGCCATGGCGGGTCAGTGGAAGCGTATAATCAGGCCATGGAGGCGGCGCTGAAAAAGGCGCTGACCCGGCTGATGGTGGCCACGCGAGGGGAGACGGAAGCGATGTTCCAGCGGATAGATGGCGACTGGTGGAACAGTCGCCGACGGGTGCCGGATAAGTTTCTGGTGCTGAAGCGTAATTACGACCTGCAGGAAAACCGGCTGCCGACGCCGGTCCCTTTCGAAACCATGCCGCCATATCGCCTGACCATGCCGTCGCAGGTGGCGGGATTCCGCTTGCGCGACCTCGGCGAGCTGCAGATCTACCCGGGGCACGATATGCAGGCTCTACCGGCGCCCGAGCAATACTATGGCGCCGCAGCGTTTCAGGGGCTGGCCGAGCGCGCCCGCGAGGCCGATAAAACCCAGCTGGCGCGCATTGAAAAGTAGCGTGGAAGGCTCAGGGCGAGGCCCTGAGCCGGCGAGTTAGCGGAAGTCGACCCAGCAGGCGCCGTTGTCGGCCGAGCGCACGCAGTTTTCCACCCAGCGGACGCCGAACGCCCCGGCGCGGGCGTCCGGATACCAGAAGTCGGCCAGCAGCGCTTCGTCGCGCCGGTCCGCAGCGTCCATAGCGATGGCGAAGCGGCGATAGAGATTCGACCAGGCCTCGAACAGCCCCTCCGGGTGACCACCGCCGATGCGATCATCCTGACGCGCCAGCGGATCAAGATAGTCCATGCCGCGCTCCAGAATGCGCGCTGGCTCGCCCTGCACCTCGTAACGCAGCTGGTTGGGCTGTTCATCCCACCATTCGAGACTGGCCTTTTCTCCCACGATGCGCACCTTTTGCCCGTGCATGGAGCCGCAGTTAACGGCGGAGCTCCACAGCGAGCCGATGGCGCCGTTGTCATACTCCATCAGCACCTGCGCGTTATCCTCCAGCGGAGCGCGGCTTTTAACGAAGCTTTGTCTGGCGCACATCAGCCGGGCGATCTTCAGCTGCGGGGCCATGGTTTCGACCAGAAACAGCGGGTGGGTGGCTAAATCCCCCAGCACATAGCTGGGGCCGACGAAGCGGGGATCGACCCGCCAGCGAGTACTGGCGTTTTCCTGCTCCACCGGCTGGGCGTGGAAGCCATGAGCAAACTGCATATTGACGATACGGATGTTGCCCAGCAGTCCGTCGGCGATCATCTGCCGGGCCTGGAGGATAAGCTGATGACCGGCATAGCCGTAGGTCACGCCGATGATTTTGTGCTGCCGCTGGCTGAGGGCCACCAGGTCGTCCGCCTCTTCGCTGCTGAAGCACAGCGGCTTTTCGCACACCACGTGCAGCCCGGCCTCCAGCGCCGCCCGGCAGATGGCATAATGGGTGTTATTCGGCGTGGCAATCGACACGGCCTGAATACCGTCCGGGCGGGCAGCCTCGCCGCGAAACAGACTCTGGTAGTCGGCGTAACAGCGATCGGGATCCACCCCCAGCTGTTGGCCGAACTGGCGCCCGCGTTCGGCATCAATATCAAAGGCGCCTGCCAGCAGCGCAAAGGTGTTATCGCGCAGGGCGGCAGAGCGGTGAATATAGCCGATCTGGCTGCCGCCGCCGCCGCCGACCATGCCCCAGCGCAGGGTGCGATCGAGAGGTCTTAAACCGTTAATCATGGGGTGTCTCCTGTCAGAATCCAACGTCGCGCAGATAGCGCAGGCTCTCCGTGACCGCCTGCAGGCTGCCTGCGGCATGGCGCGGATCACGCTCTTGTTCAATGGTTATCCAGCCCTGATAGCCGCGACGGGCAAGGAAATCGTTAATGGCCGGGTAGTCAATGGCGCCGCTGCCGAGCGGGCACATCACCCCTTCGGCGCAGGCGGTGAAAAAGTCGATGCCTTCGGCGATGGCGCGCTGGTAAACCTGCGGGTCCACATCCTTGAAGTGCAGATAGTCGAGTCGCGCGTAATAGCGATCCAGCCAGGTGAGCGAATCCATTCCGGCGTAGTAGAGATGCCCGGTGTCCAGACACAACCCCGCCACGTCGTGCGGGATATCGTTGGCCAGCCGCTCGATTTCATCGGCAAATTCGATGCAGCCCCCGGCGTGGGGATGAATAACCGCCCGCACACCGTACTCCCGCCAGGCGAGGGTGCTGAGGGCGGTAATGTGCGCCATCATCCGCTGCCAGTCCTGGTCATTGAGGCGCGGAGCCAGCGCGCTGCGTCCGGCAAATCGCGCCCGCTCGGGGTTGCCGAAGTCGATAATCACCAGATAGGGCGGCTGGAAAGGGTGCCCCGGGATAGGTTCGGCGGCCGGAACCTGAGACAGATTGCGGCATATTTGATGGGTCAGCGCCTCCAGAGTGGGGTAATGGGCCTCGATCACCAGATCGTCAAAGATCGTCCCGGCGACCAGCGACAGCTGATGCTGGTCCAGCGCCGCGCGCAGGCTGGACGGGTCGGTGGGCAGGTAGCCCCACGGGCCGAGCTCGATGCTGCGATACCCGGCCTGCGCCGCCTCCTTCAGCACGGTAGCCCAGGCGGGAAGGTCAGGGTTTTTCGGGTCATCCACACCCCAGCTGCAGGGGGCGTTGGCGATAGGATGTGTCATGTCGGCTTCCTTTTTTCACAGGGGATGCCGCAGAGTATTGAATGAAAATTTCATAGCCAACAATATTGGAATGATGATTTTATGATGGCCATCATGATTTATATTGAGGTTGTTTTTGATAGTTATTTATCAAAATGAGGCGAGGCGTGGTTCAGGCGTGAGGCAGCCCCGTTGGCGACGGGGCGAGCGTTTACATATTTTCTTTGGTGATGATATCGAAAGGCTGAGGGTGCGAAATCACGTCGCTGGGCGGCCGCGAAACGGCTTCCGTCATGGCGCGCAGGGTGGCGGCGGCCAGGTCATCCAGCCGGTGGTTGAGAATGACATCGATGGTGCCGTCGATCAGCGCCAGTTCACTGCCGCTTAGCGGGCCATGGCAGACCAGGGTGACGGCCTGCTGGCGGCCGCTGTCGCGCAGCGCCCCGACAATTCCTTCGACGCCGCCGCAGGGAGCATAGATCGCCTGCAGGGCCGGGTACTGGCTGAGCAGCTTTTCCGTTACGCTTCTGGCGACATCCGCCCGTTCGTGGCTGCGAACCGGCTCGAGGATCTGCTGCCCTTTACCCTGCTCGCGCAGGCAGGAGCGGAAGCTGATCTCACAGCTTTCCTGACAGGTAAAACGATTATCGCCAATGATAATGGCTATTTCGCCTTCGCCACGGCATAGGCGGTCGATAAACCAGGCGGCGGTGCGCCCGGCTTTTTGGTTATCGAGGCCGATATAGCCGCTGCGCTGGGGAACCGACAGATCTGAAAGTAGGGTGAATACGCGAACGCCGCGGGCGGCGGCCCGGCCCACCGCATGGCGAATCAGCGGGTGATCCAGCGCCACCAGGCCGAGCACCTCCACCTCATCGCTGAGCCGGTGAATGGCCTGGGCCATTGCTTCCACCGCATCAATGGCAAAATGCAGGATCGCCGGTGTCTCGCCTGCCGGTAGCCACGGCGCGGCCTCTCTTGCCAGCGCCCTTGCCAGCGGCAGGTAGAAGGAGTGGGTCTCCTGCAGCAGAATAAAGCCCATTCTGACGGTAACCGGCGCTTTGCCGGCGGCCAGGCGATAGTGCGGCTGTTCGAGCGTAAACCCCAGCCGCCGGGCGGCCTCCAGCACGCGGTACGCGGTCGATTCCTTCACCGCCGCGCGCTTGTTGAGTACCCGGTCGACGGTGGCCACGCCGACGTTAGCTTCACGCGCAATGTCGGAAAGCGTGATTTTGCTGGTGGATTTTTTCACTGTGATGACCATTAAAAATGAGCGTTATGATAGAAACTATCACGGTAACCCTGCGCAGAACAGCGACAATCTGCGTGCCACAGGACAAGCCTGCGCTCCTGCCGCGTAAAGTGTGACGGGTATACACAGTCTGTGATCAAAAGCGACTACCTGTTCTGGCATTGCTGCTATGCTATTGAAATAAAATTAATAATAAAGGCAGTGTCGTCTTTGTCGGTTAAACCGTGCGCAAAGTCGCTCCGGATGGGCGTCGCTGGGCCTGTAACCGACTATACTTGCCGCGCACGCGCGTAATGACGTTTACTCGATGACTTTTTGCTATCACTTTATGCCAGCGTCAGGGCTGCACTGAATAATGTGCCGTTCCGCGCCGGGAGTGGGTCGGTTTGGGGCCTGTATGTTATTAAAAGAGCTGGCTGTTTTTGATGTATTAAGCACGCCGATCTGGGTAGTCCATCCTTTTACAGAGTGTGTGGTCTATGCCAATCAGGCTTCCCGGACGCTGAGCGGCGATATGTCGCTGAATGAGATGCGCAACGGTATCTATTCCACCTGCCCGGAAACGCAGCTGCAGCATTATCTGCGCTATCTCGACGCGATGACTGAGATATTTGAAGTCTGGACGCTGCAGACCGCCAAAGGGTTGCAGTCGGTATATTGTAAAACCACCCTGGTCGAGACCGAGGACTGCGGCCCCTTACTGTTATTTGAAGCGGTGAAGCTGCTCGCGCAAAATCAGTCGATTCATACCGGCTCCCGCCGCTACCAGCGGCGTAACAATGGTTTTTTTGCCCGTTTTTTTATGACCAATACCGCGCCAATGCTGTTGATCGATCCTCAGAAAGAGGGCCTGATTGTCGATGCCAATATTGCCGCACTGCGCTTTTATCATTATTCCGATGAGGAAATGCGCAATAAACATACCTGGCAAATTAATACCCTGGGCCGGGATGTGATCCCTATTATGAATAACATTGCCAATATGCCCGGCGGGCATAAGCCGCTTAATTTTACTCATATTCTGGCTGACGGCTCGCTGCGCCATGTTCAAACCTATGCCGGGCCGGTGGTGTTATATAATATTCGGCTGATGTTATGCATCATTCACGATATCACCGAAGAAGTGCTTCTGAAAAAAGAGCTGGAATTTTCCGCCGCCCACGATCCCTTAACCGGACTGCTCAATCGCCGCGAATTTTACCGGCTCGTCGATGCGCCGTCGTTTATCGGCCATGGTTTTTGTCTGCTGCTAATCGATATCGATCATTTCAAAAGTATTAATGATATTCACGGTCATCAAAAAGGCGATGAAGTCCTGTTGGTGATCTCCCGCATTCTGGAAACCTCGGTGGACCGCGAAGATAAGATATATCGCTGGGGAGGCGAGGAGTTTCTGCTCTTTTTGCCTCATTCGCCGATCGCCCGCGCGCTGATGGTGGCGGAGGCGATCCGTCAGGCGATCAGCGAATATCAGACGCTGTCGGTCACCGTCAGCATTGGCGTTGCCGAGCATCATGATGGCGAAGCGATTGATCAGCTGTTTTACCGCGTCGATAAAGCGCTGTATGCGGCGAAAAATGACGGACGCAACCGGGTAACGCGCTTGCCGTCGGAAAACGTAGCGGCCCATTCCGGGCGGTCAGAATAGAGGTGGCGCTATTTATCGCCGTCTGATGCGCAGGCAGACTCGCCGGCTATACTCAGGGGAGTCCTGCCTGCTGATTCGGGCGGTAATCTTGTTAGCCTGCGGCTGAGGTGGCATGCGACTCATGGTGCGTTTTCTCGTTGTCCTGTCGGTAGTTTCTCTTTCTGCGCCGGCGACGCTGGCGGCGAACGGTCACGCCATTAAGCAGCGTGCCGATGCTGTTCTGACCCTGATGAGCTATACCGTGGTCCCCGACGTGACCGCCAGCGATCTCAATATCGGCTCCGGGAGCAACGACAAACACAACCTGGCCATTACTCAGTTTGGCGGCGGGGCGACCCTGAGCGAGTCGTTTCCTCTCTATCTCGAAGGAACGATGGGCTACAGCCGTTACGACCCGCGTTTTGTGGTCAGCAATGGCGAACAGACGCGGAATGTGCCCACCAAGTGGAACAGCCTGACCACCACCGGCGGCGTCGGCTGGGATTTTTCGCTGCACCGGGATCGCTTTGGCGGCAACCTGGTGCTGCGGCCGATCGTCAATGTGATGCTTGGCACCCTGGCCAGCGATGCGCGCCTCGGCAGCTGGGTAATTGAGCGAAAAACCAACGCCGATCTGCAGTTCCTCGACGGCGGTCGGTTCAATGCATGGGGGCTCGGCGGGGCGCTGATGCTGGATTATGAACGCTTCTCCGCCACCCAGGATATTGATGCCGAGCTGCGTTACTCCTATATGCATCTGCAAAGTTTCGGCAGCAGCGCTGAGGTGGTGCAGGGGGAGGCCAGCGCGGAGAATCTCGGTCTGTATCTGCGCCGCCGCGCGCCGATCGCTGACTGGACGCTGCTGGGCAACCCGCTGCGCTACGTGCTGGAGGGGGCGCATACTGCATATCTGGGCGAACAGCGAGGGGCGCTGGGCTTCTCCGGTTTAACGTCGCTGGGGATTGGCCTCGAGCTGGACAGCAGTAAATACCCGGTCTTTATCACCCGCACCCGGCTGGTGGCGCGCTATATGTTCGGCAATAACACCACGGGCTATGGCGTTGGACTGGCGATGAGTTTTTGAAGGCCATTAACCCAGCTGCCGCCGGCCAGCGCCTTCTTCCTCCGGGAGAGGCCAGGGTGAGGGTTAATCCTGACACCACACCCGCTCGCCGTTCACCCACGTCTCGCTGATATTGCGCTCATCACCCAGGGTCATCAGTACGAACAGCTGCTCATAAATATCATGGCAGCGGCCCATCCGCAGACGCTGCAGCGGAGTGACCGCCGGGTCAATCACCACAAAGTCGGCCTCTTTGCCCGGCTGAAAATTGCCAATCTTCTCTTCCAGCCGCAGGGCGCGCGCGCCGCCGAGGGTGGCGTGATAGAAGGCCTCGCTGGCGCGCAGGCGATAGCTCAGCAGTTGTCCTACCTTGTAGGCCTCGCCCAGCGTCCGCAGCATGCTGAAGGTGGTCCCGGCCCCGACATCGCTGCCGATACCCATCCGCACCTGGTGCTGCCAGCAGGCGGGCAGGCGAAACAACCCGCTGCCGAGAAACAGATTCGAGGTCGGACAGAAGGCGACTGCGGAACCGGTGTCATGCAGGCACTGCCACTCGGCATCATCAAGATGGATCCCGTGAGCAAATACACTGCGCTCGCCAGTGAGCTGATAGTGATGATAGACATCCAGATAGTGCGCATGCTCCGGCCACAGCTGTTTAACCCAGGCGATCTCCTCGCGGTTTTCACTGAGATGCGTCTGCAGCCAGGTATCGGGAAACTCGGCCCGCAGACGCTGCACCGCCTCCAGCAACGCCGGCGTCGAGGTGGGAGCAAAGCGCGGGGTAATGGCATACCCCAGCCTGCCGCGCTGATGCCAGCGGCGGATCAGCCCCCGGGTCTGCTCGTAGCTCTCCCCGGCGGTTTCGCACAGGTAGTCGGGCACATGGCGATCCATCATCACTTTCCCGGCGATCAGGCGCATATTGAGGCGCAGCGCTTCGCTGAATAACGCCTCCACCGAGGCCGGATGCAGGGTACAAAACACCAGCGCGGTGGTGGTTCCATGGCTTATCAATTGATTTACAAAAAACTGCGCTATCTCCTGGGCATACTCCGCATCGGCAAACTGGCTCTCCACCGGGAAGGTGTAAGTGGTAAGCCACTCCAGCAGCTGTTCGCCAAAGGCGCCGATCATCTCGGTCTGCGGATAGTGGACGTGGGCATCGACGAACCCCGGCAACAGCAGTTTACCCCGCAGGTCGACATAGCCCTTCAGCGGATGCAGAAAGGCTTCACCCTCCTGCCATGGCAGCAGCGCGACAATTTTTCCGTCCTGCAAGAACAACAGGCCATCATCGAGATAGCGGGCCTGGGCGGCCACCTCATCCGGGGTCTCCGCCACGCCGGCGATATCAAAAAATGCACCGCGCACCGCGGTCTGGTAATCCATCATCGAACCTTCCTTCTCTTAACACTCTGGGAATAGTGATAAACAGCAAGATTGGTGCCAGTTTGCAGCCTGCCGCGGCCAGACGCCGCGGCAGAAGGGGAAGGTTACTCTTTTTGCGCCACCGCGCCGGAGCGGAAGGCGGCTTTCGCCTGCACTTCGCGCTCGTCGCGAGCCAGCCAGCGGTAGGTGGTCGCGCCGAGGAAGACGCCGATAAACCAGCTGAAGTTCGCCACTTCATGCAGGGCCGGAATAAAGCTGATAATCAGTCCCAGGCCCACCGACGGCAGCAGGGCGGCAATGGCTTTCGGGTTAAAGCCGTTGCGGTACCAGTATTTACCCTTCGGCGTATCGTCAAACAGGTCGTCCACCGACACCCGGCCGCGTTTGATCAGATAGAAGTCGGCGATCAGGATGCCAAACAGCGGGCCAATAAAGGCGCCCAGCACGTCGAGGGTATAGTGGATCAGCTCCGGTGAGTTAAACAGGTTCCACGGCGTCAGGAGTATCGAGCCCACCGCAGCGATCATCCCGCCGGCGCGGAAGCTGATTTTCTGCGGCGCGCAGTTGGAAAAATCGAAGGCCGGCGAGACAAAGTTAGCCACGATATTGATGCCGATAGTGGCGGTGATCATGGTCAGCAGGCCGATGGCCACCGCCAGATCGTTCCCAACGCGGCTGACGGTTTCAATCGGGTCGGTGATCATTTTGCCGAACAGCGACTGGGTGCCGGAGACTATCACCACGGTGACCACCGAGAACAGCAGGAAGTTGAACGGCAGCCCCCAGCGGTTGCCGCGGCGGATCTCGCCCATGCTTTTGCCGTAGCGGGAAAAGTCGCCGAAGTTGAGCAGCGGCCCGGAGAAGTAAGAGACGACCAGCGCCGTGGCGGTGATCATCTGCCAGGTCTGCTCGCCAGCGCTGAGGGATTTGCTGGCGAGGGTAAAGGAGATCCCATCCAGACCGGTCTTGTATACAATCCAGCCGGCCAGGGCCAACATCACCACATACACCGCCGGACCGGCGATATCGATAAAACGCTTGATGGCGTTCATGCCGTGCCAGAACACCATCGCCTGCAGCAGCCACATGGTGGCGAAGCACAGCCAGCCAAGGGTCGACAGCCCGAGGAAACTGCTGCTGGTCAGCGAGGAAAGGGAGGGCCAGAACTTGAGCAGGACCAGCATCAGGGCGTTCGCCGCCAGATAGGTTTGAATACCGTACCAGGCGAAGGCGATTAGCCCGCGGATCACCGCGGGGATATTGGCGCCGAAGACACCGAACGCCTGACGACAGATCACCGCGTAAGGCACCCCGGCCATCTGGCTGGGCTTCGCCACCAGGTTAGCGCACAGCTGCACAATACAGATGCCCACCAGCAGGCAGAGCAAAACCTGCCAGCTGGCCAGCCCAAGCGTAAAAAAGCTTGCCGCCACCACGTAGCCGCCCATGCTGTGCACGTCCGACATCCAGAACGAAAAGATATTGTACCAGCTCCAGTTCTGGTCGCGGGTGGGCGCCAGATCGTCATTACAAAGCCGCGGACTGTAGCCGGCGGCCGCCTCGTGAGTCTTCGTCTGCTGCGTGTGGGATGAATGTGGCATGAAACCTGCTCCTCTGAATGAAAACCCTTTGATATGGATTGCTGAGGCTATTGCAGGATCCAGGCCAGAATGATGAATCTTGTATACAAAAAATAAATTTTATGTATACGATCTGCTATCGATAAGTGAAACCGGAGTGGGTTAATGAATAATGAACATCGTCTCCAGGCCGCGCCAGCGCTGCAGGATAAGGACGAAAGCATTTACCAGGCGCTGATGACGGCTATCGTCGAACATCAGCTGCCGCCGGGCAGCAAACTGCCGGAAGAGGCGCTGGCGGAAGTGTTCGCCGTGAGCCGCACCGGCATCAGAAAAGTGCTGCAACGACTCGCCGCTGTGCAACTGGTCACATTAACGCCCAAACGTGGTGCACACGTCACCAGCCCGAGCGTGGAAGAGTCCCAGGCGATCTTTCGCACCCGGGCGCTGCTTGAGGTCGCGAATCTGCCCGATGTGATCGCGCGCTGTCAGCCGCCGCATCTGGCGGCGCTGGAGAACATTATTCAGCGTGAGCAGCAGGCTCATGAGGCGCACGACGGCCCGGCGGCCATCCGCCACTCCGCTGACTTTCACATTCAGCTGCAGGCTATCTCCGGCAACCCGGTGCTCACTGAGATGGTGACCCGCCTCAGCCAGCGCTCCTCGTTAGTGATTGCCGCCTGGGGCGCACCCTGGCGCCAGGGCTGTCGCTGCGACGATCACCAGCAGCTGGTCGGTTTGCTGCGGGATAAAGCCCTGCAGCCGCTCAGCGAGGCGCTGATGCACCATTTTGATCATATTGTCGCCAGCCTGTGCTTCGAGCGCGATGGCGTCAGCCTGCCCGATTTTTCCCGGCTGTTCGCCGGTCACAAGGAGTCGTGATGTCTTCTGTTTGTATACAAGTGATCAACCCCAACACCAGCCTGGCGATGACCGAAACGATAGGCGCCGCCGCGCGCGCGGTCGCCGCGCCGGGCACCGAGATCCTTGCGGTCTCTCCCCGCGCCGGCGTGCCGTCAATTGAGGGCCATTTTGACGAAGCCATCGCAGCGGTCGGTGTGCTGGAGCAGATCAAGGCCGGACGCGAGCAGGGGGTGGATGGACATGTGATCGCCTGCTTCGGCGACCCGGGGCTGCTGGCAGCGCGCGAACTGGCCCAGGGGCCGGTGATCGGCATTGCGGAAGCGGCGATGCATATGGCGACGATGGTCGCCACCCGTTTCTCCATTGTGACCACGCTGCCGCGCACGCTGATCATCGCCCGTCATTTACTGCACCAGTACGGATTTCATCAACACTGCGCGGCGCTGCACGCCATTGATTTGCCGGTACTGGCGCTGGAAGACGGCAGTGGCCTGGCGCAGGAGAAAGTGCGCGAGCGCTGCATTCGCGCGCTGAAAGAGGATGGCAGCGGGGCGATAGTCCTTGGCTGCGGCGGGATGGCGACCCTGGCGCAGGAGCTGACCCGCGAGCTGCGGGTGCCGGTGATCGATGGCGTCAGCGCGGCGGTGAAGATGGTGGAGTCGCTGGTCGCGCTGGGCCTGGCGACCAGCAAGCACGGGGACTTAGCGTTCCCGGAGAAAAAGGCGTTAAGCGGGCAATTTCAGTCGTTAAATCCATTTTAAAAGGGGCAGAAGATGGTTGAGAACCAGGAACACTATCCTCGCGATCTGCGAGGTTATGCAGGGCAGCCGCCGCACGCGCGCTGGCCGGGCGGGGCGCGGATCGCGGTGCAGTTCGTCCTCAACTATGAGGAAGGCGCGGAGAATCACGTCCTGCATGGCGATGCGGGTTCGGAACAGTTCCTGTCAGATATCATCGGCGCCGCCAGCTATCCGGCGCGTCATATGTCGATGGACTCGCTCTATGAGTACGGCAGTCGGGCCGGGTTCTGGCGCATCCATCGCGAATTCAGCCAGCGAGGGCTGCCGCTGACGGTTTTCGGCGTGGCGATGGCGCTAGCGCGTCATCCGGAGATTGTGGCGGCGATCAAGGCGGCGGATTACGATGTGGTCAGCCACGGCTGGCGCTGGATCCACTATCAGCACATGGATATCGCCGAGGAGCGCGAGCATCTGCACAAAGCGGTGCAGGTGCTGACCGACCTGTTCGGCAAGCCGCCCACCGGCTGGTATACCGGCCGCGACAGTCCCAACACCCGCCAGCTGGTGGTGGAGCACGGCGGCTTTGACTATGACAGTGATTATTACGGTGATGATTTACCCTTCTGGAGCGAAGTGGCCTGCAGCGACGGCAGCCGCCGACCGCACCTGATCGTGCCTTATACCCTCGACGCCAACGACATGCGCTTTGCCACCGCCCAGGGGTTCAACACCGCGGAGCAGTTTTATACCTATCTGAAAGACAGCTTTGACGTACTGTACGCCGAGGGAGAAACCGCGCCGAAGATGATGTCCGTGGGGATGCACTGCCGGCTGCTTGGGCGTCCGGGGCGTTTCCGCGCGCTGCAGCGATTCCTCGACTATATCCAGCAGCACGACAAGGTGTGGGTCTGCACCCGGCAGCAGATCGCCGACCACTGGCGCGAGGTTCATCCGTATCGCGGGTAGCCTGCTGCCCCTTTTCCTGGCCCTCTCCCCGGGGAGAGGGCATCACCCGATCGCGACTCTTGCACCGATAAACCCTGAAAGACGCCGTGATGAATCGTGATTATTGAATCAGCATGGCGAGGAGTACCAGGAACAGTAGCAGGACATAGATGCGTGCATACCATACATCCGGTACCGCAGGGATAGCCCGGCGGCTAAACGCTATCCCGGCCCAGCCGGTCAGGACGAGCAGGCCTAGAATTTTCAGGCTGATAAAACCCAGAAATCCGCTCAACGGAATGGTGTGCCAGCCAATGATGGCATAGGTCACAGCGCCGCATAGCGCCACGGGCAAAGAAAGCGGGTTGGATGCGCTAACGCACTCCTGCATCGCATACCCGTGTCGCCGTAGCAGGGGCACCGTCATGACGCTGCCGCCCACGCCCAGCAATGCGGCAATCGTACCGATAACCACACCGCCGCCGGTGACCATTGGCAGTGACAGCCGACGCCGAGCGCTGCCCGTGAAAAATCCCTTGCGCAACAAACAATCGCTGATGGTTGCCAGCATATAGAGAATAAACAGCGCGCGAACGATATTCTCGCTAAATATCCCCGCCAGACAGGAGCCTGCTACTGCCCCAATGGCAATAAACCATATCAACGGAAACAGCGTCTGTGCGGCAAGCTTGCCCGCCCGCCAGTTACGATAGCTGATCCAGCCGGCGTTAAATATCATCACCGCCGTTGAGGTAGCCACCGCGACGTGCATAGCGTTTTCCGTGAGTTCCGGCTGGCGGAGCATCAGTTGATAGACAAAGGGCACCACCACAAAGCCGCCCCCGAAGCCGAACAGCACCGTGGTAATACCGGTAGTAAAGCCTGCCATTGCAATAATAACGATATCATTCAACAGAATATCCCCGCCCTGAAAATGAGCGAGCAGCTTATACCGGTCGCGTACAACTTCCCATTTGCACAGCGCTCAATTACCTTTGTAAATCGGTCAAAGGGAGACAGATGTGCGCAACGTAAAAATTGACGAGGTCGATCGGCTCGATCGCGAAGTGGTGGCGTTAGGTAATGACTATGCGCAAGGGTTTATCCTGCCCCCGCACCAGCATCGCCGCGCACAGCTGCTGTATGGCGCGACCGGACTGATGTATGTCACTACGCAGGACGGAGAATGGGTGGTTCCTCCGCAACACGCTGTCTGGATCCCCCCTGAAACCGTGCACGCCGTCAGATTTGCGGGGGTGACCACGCGCAGCTTGTATATTGAGCCAGATTGTGTGGCCGCTTGCATTAAACACCGGCGTTGCGAAGTGATCAGCGTCTCGCCGCTGTTGCGCCAGCTACTGCTGGAGGCTGTAGATTTACCACCGTTGTACGACAGCCCACGCGATCGCATGCTGATACAGTTGATGTTGCTGGAACTGGCCGCCATGCCGGTCCGCGAATTTGATATTCCGTTGCCGCAGCATCCGGCGCTACTGGCGCTTTGTCAGGCTTTTTTGCTTAACCCCACTATCCATGATCCTGCGGCGCGCTGGGCCGGGGCGCTGTTTATGAGTCCTAGTACCTTTCGTCGCCATTTCCTGAAGCAGCTGGGCCTGTCATTTTCCGCCTGGCGACAGCGAGCCTGCGTGGTGAGCGCCCTGGCATGGTTGATAGCAGGGAAACCGGTGAACGAAGTGGCCTTATCCCTTGGATACGACAATGCGTCCTCTTTCGCCACCATGTTCCGCCGCGTGACCGGGCAACCGCCGTCGTTTTATCATCCAGCCTGATGCTCAGGGGAAGGGGGCTCCCGGCAGCATGTGTCGGCAATGAATGTCACTTTCATGGCGTTGCTATGCATTAACGCAGCCATAAGACAGACACCTGGCTTGCGTCTTCAGGTACCCCAACATTTAGTGGTGGCTACCTCGATGCGGTTTATCTATTCTGCCTGTAACCATGAGAAGACCGGAATCTCTCTTTGTGAACCATCTAATCTTTGAAAAAGTCATCATCATCTTCATTCTCGTCCTGTGGGTATTCGATACATTCAGAACCAGGAAAAGAAAACGTTTTGATCCTGCCATTGAAGCGGCTGATGCCAGAGAACGTTATCAATGGCGTTATTTCAGATGGGGTTTTCGGATCATACAAGTGGTAGCGGGAGTGTATATCTTCGTACAGCTGATTCAGGTTTTACTGAGATAGAGGCCGCCGGCAGGGGCTACTGAACATAATCCGTGTAAGCGACACGTGTTCCTGTTTTTCGTTGAGAGCTGAGAACTTGCCAGCATATAAACGGGGTGTTTTTAGTTTGTAACATTTTAAACAACAGCATATGTGACCCTTCAATGATGCAAGTAATACTGGTTCGACACGCGGAAACAGAGTGGAATGTAAAAGGTATTATTCAGGGACACAGTGATAGCGCCTTGACGCTTCGTGGGGAGCGTCAAACAGCAGCCTTGCTGGCAGCGTTTGTAGCGAGTGATTACCGGGTAGAATGTGTTTACGCTTCTCCGCTTGGCCGGGCCTGGCAAATGGGACAGCGCCTGGCGGAGAGTTTTCATTGTTCACTGATAGCTGAACCAGCGCTGAAAGAACAGGCTTTTGGTCAGTTTGAAGGTATGACAACCATAGAGCTCCTGCAGAATAATCCAGACGCCGCAGAAGCGTTATTCAACCTTGATGCAGAGTATTGTCCGCCAGAGGGTGAGTCTCTCTCACATGCTTCGCAGCGAATTATGCATTTTTTAACCAATCTGGAAAAAAAACGTCATCATCGAACAATATGTATTGTGTCTCACGGACAGGTCATTCAGGGTGTGCTTGCGATGCTAAAAAGTGGTGCTGTGGATGATTTTCACCGGTATGCACAACCCAACGCGAGTTACTCCGTGTTCGAACTGATTAATGGAAGATGTACCGCCCTAAAATGGGGGATCGCGACGCATTTACGTCACCTGGATTAAACAGTCTGACTTACCCCAGATTCCTGCTGTTCATGTTTGCTGTTCTTCCTCAGCTTGTCGTTCCCGTCGCGGGTCCTGTCTGGTTGCAATTGCTTGTTCTGGGGAGTATTCAAAAGCGGGCTGGAATGGTTTCCCTGGGTTCAGTCGCGATGGCATCAAGGACGTTTGGAAACGGCTCTTAACACCCGGGCGATATCAAATGGCAGGAACGGTGTACAGGCGTTGTCATCCGCATGATGTTTAGCGGGCCGGCATAGTATCGACATCAGCCCGTTAAGGTATACACAACCTGTAAACCCGCTGTCCGCTTCTCGTTCAGACTGGAACTTAACCTCAGTTGGTTCGTCCGCTCTGTGCCAGAAGCGGACGTTGCATAACATCAGTTATACCCAGGGTATCAGGCACACTCTATTACCGGAATGGATTCAATCTTGCGTAAAGTTCATTCATTATGCGTAATTGATTCTGATCTGCTCTTCCCGACTGAGTACGAGCCCGGCGCCTGTATATGCCGCCAGAGATTCTCTGATATATAACCTCACATCGCACTCCTGATTAATAAACGTCAGTGATTATAAAAATGTCTGCCTGCCCCATAGGCAGGGGCAGGTTCTGCATTCTATTCCCGCGCGGAAATCGTCCTGCGGGAAGTAACCCGGAATGCCTGCCTGATGTCCCAGACGCTTTCCTCACGTCCCACGGCCAGGGCAAACAGTACTCCCCCCACGATTGAGAACAGACCCAGTACGCTCCATGCGAGCGTCATGTCAGTACCGCCCCCCAGGTGCTTCAGGTAGCCGGCAACAAGCGGTCCGCCAAACTGACCAATAAAGTTGCTGCATGCACCTACAAATGCCACCGCAGGGACCGCTTTCTTTGTCGGGAGGATTTCCGTCAACCGGACGTAAACCAACGGCACAAGCATCTTCATTGTCAGGCCGACAAACATGAACAGGGCTATCTGCACCCAGTAGTAAGACAGCGGAACAAAAGCCGCGGCTGACAACGCGATACCGCACAACACGGTGGGAATAGCGGCATGCAGCCGCCGTTCCTGGTTGTATTTATCTGACCGCCGGGTGATATACCAGATGCCCACCATGGTCATCAGGAAAGGCATTCCGCTGATTAGACCGACTATGAATTCACTGAGCGTTCCATACCCCTTAAGTGCCGTCGGCAGCCAGAGCGTAAAGCCGTATGCCAGCATGCTGTGCAGGGAATAGCCGATTAACATCAGCCAGAGTGCCGGTATTTTGATAATGGTCCACCAGGGGTCAGATTTCTCCTTCACATAGTTTGACTGCTCAGCCGCAAGGTCTTTCTGGATATGATCCCGGTCCTCGGCGCTGAGCCAGCTCGCAGCCTGAATACTTTTAGGTACCAGATAAAACCAGATGATGCAGAACAGCCACGCGGGTGCCCCCTCAATGACCATCATCATGCGCCAGTCATGATGTGCCAGGATCCAGCCCGATATTGGACCGGCCAGAAACGCACCGGCCCCCAGGCTGAGGTTCCAGATACCAAATGCGCGTCCCCTTTCTGGCTTCATAAACCATTGTGCCAGAAACATCGCCGTTGCTGCCTGAATCGGCCCTTCAGCAAGTCCCAAGAAGAAACGGATGGCAACCAGTTCACCAAAGTTACGCGTCAGACCCGTGAGCATGGCGCAGGCACCAAAAAGAAACAGGCTGACGCCAATTATTCTTCGCGATCCAAAGCGAAGCGCCAGCCAGCCAGCGGTAAACTGCGTCGCCACGTAGCCCCATGCAAATGCACCGCCAAGCCAGCCAGCTTCTACCGGGCTGAGCCCCATCTCGGCCGTAATATGGGGCAGCGCCATGCCTATATTCACTCGGTCGAAGAAAGAAATGGTATACATGATAAACACTGCAGGGAGTATTATTGTCCAGCGTTTTTTCCCGATAAGCGCATTACCTTTAAGAGCATTATCACTCATGATAACTTCCTCATTTAGAGCAGATGTAGGGGAGGAAATGCTGATTTCAGGTCCTTTTAAATATCAGTCAGATAAAATATTTTTATTATTTTGAAGCAGCAACGACGTAATTAGTCAGGCGACCAACTGACTCAATTTCGACTTCAATAACATCGCCGTCATTAAGAAATACCTGCGGATTACGTGAACGACCAACACCGCCTGGTGAGCCCGTCAAAATAACATCACCCGGGGATAGCTGTGTAAAGGTACTCATATAACTGATAATTTTGCTTATTGGATGAACCATATTAGCTGTACTGTCCTGCTGAACAATTTCACCATTAAGCCAGGTTTTTAGCTGAAGCTTTTGCGGATCGGGGACCTCATCACACGTAACCAGCCAGGGACCGAACCCACCTGTTTTGCTCCAATTTTTGCCGGCAGTGAACCAGGTATGCTGCCAGTCACGCACGGAGCCATCCATATAGCAGGAATAGCCCGCTATGTATTCTGCAGCGTCCTGCTCAGCGATGTTTATGCCGGATTTTCCGATTATGATTACAAGCTCACCCTCATAATCGAGCTGATCGCTCAGCGCAGGCTTCACGATGTTGCCCAGATGAGCGGTCTGAGAATCTGAGAACCGGATGAATATGGTAGGCGCATCCGAAGTAATACTAAACTCAGTGCGTTTGGCCTGATAATTCATGCCGACGCAAAGTATTTTGCCCGGATTATCAATAACAGGAAGGAAGGTAATATCAGAAAGCTGATAATCCGGCTCATAGCTGATATATCCGTCAGCTGCTGCGATCCCTTTTTCTCTGATAAAACTTTTCAAATCGGGAGTATCAATATCTGTCCGGCTTCTCAGGTCAATAACTCCCTCACCCTGTAAAATACCGTAACTTTTATATCCATCAGGCGTCAGATAACTTAAAAGCTTCATACATTTTTCCCGCTACGCCCTTCCGCATCGCAGAAGGGCGTTATTAAATTAAGCAAGACGAGATGTCAGCAGAGACTTATACAGCCAGCGCGCGCATTTCTTTGATAAGGTCTGATTTACCCTCAAAACCGATACCCGGCAGTTCCGGCATGATGATATGGCCATCTTCCACCTTCACCGAGTCAGGGAAACCGCCGTAAGGCTGGAACAGATCGGGATAGCTTTCATTGCCACCAAGGCCAAGGCCTGCGGCAATGTTCAGGGACATCTGGTGACCCCCATGAGGGACGCAGCGTGACGGTGACCAGCCAAATTGCTCAAGCACATCAAGCGTGCGCAGATATTCAACCAGACCATAAGAGAGTGCGCAGTCAAACTGCAGATAGTCTCGATCCGGGCGCATGCCGCCATAGCGCAGCAGATTTCGCGCATCCTGATGGGAGAAAAGGTTTTCACCCGTGGCCATTGAGCCGGGATAGAACTCTGACAGCGCGGCCTGCAGGGAGTAATCCAGTGGGTCACCGACCTCTTCGTACCAGAACAGCGGGTAGTCACGCAGCATTTTCGCATAGGCAATACCGGTTTCCAGATCGAAGCGGCCATTGGCGTCAACGGCGAGACGCGCTTCGCTGCCAATTTCCTCCAGGACGGCCTCAATACGGCGACGGTCCTCTTCCAGAGACGCTCCACCGATTTTCATCTTCACAACGTTATAGCCGCGATTAAGATAACCGCGCATCTCCTGACGCAGCGCGCTCAGATCTTTACCCGGGTAATAGTAACCGCCCGCCGCGTAGACAAAAACACGCGGGTTAGCCTCAACGCCCTTCATTTCTGCCAGCAGGCGGAACAGCGGCTTGTTAGCAATTTTTGCGGTTGCATCCCAGATGGCCATGTCCAGCGTACCTACCGCAACTGAACGTTCGCCGTGACCGCCCGGTTTTTCGTTGCTCATCATGACGTCCCAGATCTTATGCGGATCCAGATTGTCGCCTTTGGCATTCAGCAGGCTTTCTGGTTCGGCTTCGAGGATACGGTTGCGGAAGCGTTCACGGATCAGGCCGCCCTGACCGTAACGGCCGTTAGAGTTGAAGCCGTATCCCACTACGCGACGTCCGTCTACCTCAACGTCTGTCACAACGGCAACCAGGCTGGCCGTCATCTTGCTGAAATCGATGTAAGCATTACGGATAGGGGAAGCAATAGGCTTGGTAATTTCTACAACGTCAAGGATACGCATGTTCTCTCCGGCAGTTTCCAGTCAAATACGATCTAACTAAATTACCTACGCTATATTTTATGTCATGCCGTATATTTATCGGCATAATGCACTAACGTAGTGTTCAGGGACCTTGTTGTCCTGTCTGATACCATCCTAAGCAGTTAACAAATTTCGTTCTAATGCCAAAGAGGCAGGCTGTAATGCAAAATCGGCATCACTTGGAGTTAACTTGGCTTGAGGACTGTGTTGCGCTGGCACAGTCCCTGAATTTCTCCCGTGCGGCAGCTTCACGATATGTGACGCAGCCAGCATTCAGCCGGAGGATTGTCTCGCTGGAAGAGTGGCTTGGAACGCCGCTTTTTGAAAGAAATCGTCGGGGCGTCAGCCTGACGCGCGCCGGGGAAGTATTCGTTACGCAGATCCCTGAACTTATTCGCGCACTTTATACCTTGAGAAGTGAATCTATAGAGGCCGCAGGAGAAACCAGACCGGATGTTATTTTTTCCGCCACGCACTCTCTGTCATTTTCTTTTTTCCCGGCACTGATGCGTAATAACGAAAAAATCGCCCGCTTCGGTTCTTTTCGCCTGTTATCTGACACACTGAGTGCCTGTGAACGCATGATCGACAAAGGTGACGCGCAGTTTTTGCTTTGTTACTACCACCCTCATATGCGCATCAATCTTGAACAGTCGAAATACTTCAGTGTTCGGCTCGGGCGGGAAACATTATTGCCTTATTCCAGATGCGATCCGGCAACCCGCGAGCCAATGTGGTATGCATCGGGCGGCAAAAAGTTTCCTTTTCTGTCCTATTCGGCTGAATCCGGCCTTGGCCGGATCCTTTCCAACACCTCGCAGGTCAACCGTGCCAGACGCGGAATGGAAATCGCATTCACTGCCGATCTGGCTGCAACATTACTGGCCATGGTCAGGGCCGGTGACGGCATCGCATGGTTGCCGGAAACGCTGGCAGCGCCGGATGTTGATGCCGGTTCCATTGCCGTTGCGGCGAAGAAAGAGAGCGCGCTCTGGGTACCCATAGACATCAGGCTTTTCCGCCCAGCAGCAAAGATGTCCCGCGCTGTAGAAGAGTTGTGGGAAATTTTCGTAGAGGACCAGATCTGACAATCGGAAAATATTCACGCATTTCTTACTGCACCATCATAAGAAAAAAGTGAGAGAACATGAAGCCCATAAGACGTGGCATTGCATGCAGAGCTAGCACTATCCGATGGCCGCTTTTCGCTCATAGCGGACCTTCAACTCAGGTAGCTTGTCTGCTCTGTGCCAGGAGCGGAGACTAAAATCAAAACCGATGACAAACTTACCGAGCATGACATTATGCTTGCGCTGCTTTGTAACGTGCCTCCAGCTTATCCAAAAAGCCAAAAAGCCAAAAAGTACTTGGTTCATTTCGCTATAATCGTGCGCCCGGAGCGCTTCAGGCGTGTCAACGAAACGATATTCTGCTGCACGGCTCAGGTCTTTCTCAGAATGAGCGATCAGCCGCTCTACAACGTCCAATGTGAGCTCCATGTGGCACTGGAAACCAAAGACGCGGTCAGAATAGGCAACGATCTGCCGCGGACAGCCTTCGCTGTAAGCAATAATTTTGGCCTCTGGCGTCAAACCCGGCATATCGTTATGCCAATGACCCACTGCCAGTGTTTTCCCAAAGTGAGAGAACATCTCATCCTTCCTGCCGTCTTCGGTCAATGTGATCGGGAATTTACCAATCTCTTTTTCCGGGCTATGAGAGAAGGGTGCGCCCAGCGCTTCACCGATTAGCTGTGAACCCAGGCAAATACCG
This sequence comes from Klebsiella sp. 7-CIP_Kleb., assembly GCF_050378655.1. Lineage (NCBI taxonomy): Bacteria > Pseudomonadati > Pseudomonadota > Gammaproteobacteria > Enterobacterales > Enterobacteriaceae > Klebsiella > Klebsiella sp. 7-CIP_Kleb. The sequence continues at coordinate 362,554 of NZ_JBNRLJ010000001.1, read as the reverse complement.
ATCACCGCCTTACCGGTTTTAACCGCGGAAGCAATCAGCGTCTGTTCCGCTTTAGCATTAAAGTGCGGGCACGCTTCAAGCGTTGTGTCCGGATCTTGTGGACCGCCCATAACGATAAGAAAATCGATGCCTTCGGCGTCAGCAGGTAGCCGATCGCCTGCATAGACGTGTGAGTAAGTTACATCATGACCCTGGTTTATTGCCCAGGTTGCATATGCGCCCGGGGCTTCAAAACTTTCATGTACGATAAAGTGTACGCGCATGAGGTTAAGCTCCTGTAATATCTTTGATGATCAGAATGATAAGTCACGCACCCATTGCCTAAGGCTCTTCTCCGGGTGGTTCCAGTTTCGATATGATAATGGCAGGGGCTAAATCTGAAATGCCAGGTAGTATAGATAAAGCGCCAAGACATGATGAGGCCACAGGCTGGTCCAGTACTGCGATAAGCTATCAACGCGGCGAGGCAGATCCTCCCCATCATCATGTTGAGGGGCAGCTACTCTTCGCCACCAGAGGGGTTATGCTGGTGCAAACAGAGAGCGACCGTTGGGTGATCCCTCCTCAGCGGGCATTATGGTTACCGCCTCTTCATATCCATAGTTACCATCTGCTTTCACAAACCGATCTCAGAGCGATCTATTTCAGCAGTAGCCTTATCGCAGAATGTACGAGCTTTACAAAGAGTCAGCAGGTGCATGTGATAACGGCTACGCCGTTAGTCAAAGAACTTATCGCAGGGCTGTTCAGTGAGGACTACGCCAGACCGATTCAACGGAAGATAGCTTTGTTGCTTCTGGAAATTCTCAGCGAGGCTCCACCTTTAACGATGGCGCTTCCCATGCCGAATGATGAGCGATTATTTAGCGCGGCCAGATCGCTACTGGTCACTCAGCGCTGGGAAGCATCGCTGAGCGAGCTGGCTTTTATGTCGGCCATGTCGGAACGGACCTTTTCCCGCTTGTTTATGAAGGATACAGGCTTTAGTTTTAGAACATGGAAGCAGAGAGCCAGAATTTGCGCTTCGTTGGATCTTCTTGCGTACGGCGTTCCAATCAAACAGGTCGCTTACCAGCTTGGTTTCTCATGCCCGGCGGCCTTTACCGCTGCTTTTCGCTGCATTTTGGGGGCAACGCCGCGCGATTATGTGCCTTAAACCGGGAAACCCTCAAAGCGGTCTTTGAGACTGTCATGGGCATATTACCAGACGCAGAAACCCTGCGAGGGTAGGCGTATCCCGCCTTTGCTGTTGAGAAAGGTAGTTTAATTTGCACCCGACACACTCTCATTGATTAAAGCACGGAGTGGAGATTACTGCGGTCCACAGTTCTGACAAACCGTGAAAGAGAAGGCCTGCGTCAAGAAAAAAGGTGTCGCGATACGTTATGAAATTACCTTATGACAGACCTTGCGGTGATTTACGGCACCGGGTGGATTCCGGACGCTGTGAACCGACTCATTGCTACGAAGCCTGATTCTGCTGTACCTCAGGCCATATGATAGCCTGCACAACAATCACATACCGCCCATTAGTGCGTCCAGGGGAGTACACCCGGGCCCTTGACGTCCCCTGTGTGCCAAAAGCGGAAGTAGGCTGAAGATAAATTAGCATTGCTGTTAGTCGTGGGTTCTGCAGATGGGTAGAAATTGATAACTTAGGATGCAAGTTCGTCCCGCTCTTTCTGCAGTTTTCATCGAGGGGATATTCTCCGGAATAATTGTGCCCATATACAAAGATAGTTCAGAATCGGAATGAGTTAATAATCGGTACAGCAGGCGTTGCGCTCGGGCTGACAATGATCGACCACGAAAAACAGGAAGTATTACTTTGTCAGTAATACGATATCCTCGCAGAAAAGCGATGTTTCCTTTCTGGCATATTAGCAACCCGGCGCGAACGTCGTTTTCATAGATAATATATACTTCTCTCTCAGAAATATGGTCACACAACTCTTCGTCATCAACTGCTACCAAATTGTTTGCAGACAGTTCGCGAACTGTCTGCCATGTATGCTTATAGGCATCGCCCAGAGCCTGACAACACCAGTCAAAATCTTCGTATGTCGCCACTTGCAAAGTAAGAGATTTATCATTGAATTCAGGGGGTTCAGAAAAAGAGGTGGCGTATATATACTGGTCGGGAATACCCTGCGGGAAGGACTGGCCGGGTACAAGAATGCGGACATACTGAGCTCTGAGTTGTGACCATTCCTTACTAATGAGTTCTAATGCAGTATGATTTAGGTCAGAATCCATACCTACAATATCAATAAAAGGTTTGTTAATATTTCCGCCCTGATAACGGGGGCCAGTAAGAAATTGCTTTCCATCAATTTTGAGTTTTCGTTGTAAAAAATATTCCTGACATAATCCAGTTTCTCTCCAGGGAAATCGCGCCGAGAAACCTCTGTCTGTACACCTCGATTCCTGCTCTGACAACCATTGTTTTAGCCATGAACGTAGGGTAAATTGAGGCACAGGTAGCCTGGCATATTGAGATAGCATGTAAGATAGCATAAAAAATATTTCGCCCTTGGATGTAAAAATGTTCTTTATAAACAAATTAGAATAGCTCTACTCTCATTTTATTACCAATTATAGCTGGCACGTCCGCTCCTTGCTCAATGCGGACCTTTAGCTCGATAGCTTGTCCGCTCCGCGCCAGAAGCGAACAGTGTTATCAGTGGCGATTGATAAAACGTCAGCCCGTAGACCTTGTCTCACAGCACCTCAACCACTTCAAATTCTTCTGCGATCAACTCCATATCCTCAGAAAAATGACCTTCGGAGCTGAAAAATCTCTGATGCTCTTTCTTCCAGTATTCAAGGCTTAAATCGCCTTCACCTTCTTTGCGGGCGAATGCTTCAGTCACATCACAAAAACGAACCAGCTGCATCGAAATCAGTCTGATCACGCAAACTGGAACATTCTTGCCATCAAGAATAATGTGATAACTCCCTATCCTCGGGGCAGTTTTTTCCTGCTGGTAAGAGGCAAAAGATCCGCAAGAGGCCGTTTTGATCCCTTTTTTGATCAGGTCAGCAAGCTCGTTAGCCAGTTCAGGACTGTCACCCATTTGCCAGGCATCTGCGCCGGGATACTTCTTTTTTATTTCCTCAACCTCAACCATGAAAATCCCTTCGTTATCGTCAATGAAAAGAAATGGCATACCTTTTTAACATGAGCGGTCCCAACATTATCAGCGATATCTTTCTTTAGATAGTGTGGTCCGTTTTTCGCTCAAAACGGACCTTAAGGGCATTGAACGCGTTTGCTCTGCGCCAGAAACGGCAGTTAACTTCAAGACGAACCATAAAGTCGCCTGTCTTATTCAGACTGCCAGTAAAGCGGTGAACCGAACGCGTCGATGTAGTAATCGATAATCGCCCGCACGTTCAGCGGAGGGTGGCGGGCATTCGGATAGATTGCCGCGATATGCTGTGGCTCCGTTTTTATGGACCTATCCAGCTCCGGCAGCAGTTCGATAAGTTCGCCGCTCTTTAGCCGGTCTCCAATCAGCCAGTCAGGAAACAGCACAATCCCCATCCCTCCGAGTGCGGCAATCAGCAGGGTTTCAGCATTATTCGATGACATCAGGGGTGAGACAGGGTAGTGCACCCATTCCTCACCGTGCCGGCGCAGCAGCCATTGGTTTGGTCCTGACGAACCGCGGTAGACCAGGCATTTATGCCGGGCGAGCTCTTCGGGCGATCCCAGCATGCCGTGCCGGCGGATATAATCCGGTGACGCGGCAAGATGATAGCACTGCTGGCCAAACACGCGCGCATGAAATGCGGAATCCGTCAGTACGCCAATCCGGAAAATCACGTCAGCCGGCTCACGGTGCGGATCGATGTAATCATCAGTCAGCGTAAGCTCAATGCTGAGCTTCGGATATCGCTCCGTCAGGCCCGGTAACGCGGGTGCGACATGGCGCTGTCCAAAGAATACGGGTGCGTTTATGCGGACCATTCCGGAAGGCTCAAGCGTTCTCTCGTTGAGTTCCCGCCGCGCCTCCTCCATGCTGCCAGTCATCGCTCGCGCATAGCGGATAAAAAGATGGCCGCTTTCCGTCGGGATTATCGCCCGGGTATTGCGGTAAAAAAGCTGCTGGCCGAGCACATCCTCCATCTGATGGATGAGCCGCGATACCTGAGAGGCCGATATCCCTTCCCGCCGGGCCACCACAGAGAAATTCTGCGTCTCATAGACGTCTATAAAAATCAGCAGGGCGCGAATACTGATGTTCCCAAGCTCATTCATTAATGCATATCCTGCACAGGTGTTTATCTCATTATGGCATTTTTCTCATCCATATTAAGCCGTAATCTCCTCCGCCTGGACTACTGGAGATGATTGCTATGCAGCTAATATTGATTTTTATCGTCATTGCCGGAGGCATGGGACTGTCCATAGAGGCAGGATTGCTCGGACCATTGGGTGGGGAGGTCGGTGACCTCTGGGCGACCTTCAGCATATTCGGCGTGGGCGCGGCGCTGACCTTTCTGCTGATGCTTTTTTTCAGCCCGCGCAACAGTCCGTCGTTCTTTGCGCAACCAGCGTGGCAGCTGCTTGGCGGCGTGCTTGGGCCGATTTACGTCATCATCCTGACCGTAGTAACGCCGGCAATCGGCATCGCCATGACTATGATCGGCATCCTGGCAGGCCAGGTGTTCAAGAGCCTGATTATTGATCACTTCGGTCTGCTCGGTACGTCACGCAGGAAAATTGACAGTAAACGTATCATTGCGCTGATTTTCATCATTGCAGCGCTGGTTATGGTTGCACAGGGGTAAAGTAACATTATGACTATTATCATGATTCTGCTCGCCGTTGCCGGTGGCGCCATGCTGAGTATCCAGGCGGCTATCAATGGCCAGCTGGGCAGCAAGGTTGGCGTATTCAAAAGCGCATTCCTGACATTTTCTGTCGGCGCCCTGGTGACGGGGCTGCTGATCTTTTTCTTCGAACCCAAACACACCCTGACGCTGATGGACGTGCCTAAATGGCAACTGCTGGGCGCAATGTTTGGTGTGCCTTATATCGTTATTATGGTACTGGCCGTCCAGCGTATTGGCGCGGCAGTTGCTACGGTCGCTGTCATTTTTGGTCAGTTAACCATGAGCATGCTGATCGATAACTTCGGCTGGCTGGGCAATGCGTCGATTCCATTCTCGCTGAGCCGAATCGGCGCCATTGTCTGCCTGGGTATCGCGCTGTTCTTCATTTACTCCAGCAGCAGGGCAAAAGCTGCCACGGCGAAAATCCCCCGCCAGCCATCGCCGGGGGGGAGCTGACGATTATTCCCAGCGTTTCAGCAGCAGGCTGGCGTTAACGCCGCCAAAGCCAAAACCGTTCGACAGCGCATAACGCATTTTCTGCGGGCGGGCCTGCAGCGCCACCAGATTGAGACCTGCCGCCTCTTCATCGGGGTGATGCAGGTTCAGCGTCGGCGGCACCACCTGATCGCGCAGGGCCTGAATGGTGAAGATGGCCTCGATCCCGCCGGCCGCGCCTAACAGATGGCCGGTGGCGGATTTCGTCGAGGTAATGGCGACCGGATGCGCGCCAAACAGCGTTTTAATCGCCGCCAGCTCACCTTTATCACCTACCTGCGTTGAGGTGGCGTGGGCGTTGATATGGTCAATCTCGTCGACGGTCACCCCGGCCTGGCGAATAGCGGTCTCCATGGCCCGACGTGCGCCGTTCCCGTCTTCCGGGCCAGCGGTCAGGTGATAAGCATCTGCGCTGGTGCCGTAGCCGACCAGCTCGGCCAGCGGCGTGGCGCCGCGCGCCAGCGCGTGCTCCAGTGACTCGATCACGATAAGCCCCGCGCCTTCTCCCATCACAAATCCATCGCGGTCGCGGTCAAAGGGGCGGGAAGCGGCTTCCGGCTGGTCGTTGGAGGCGCTGGAGAGCGCCCTTGCCGCGGCAAACCCGGCCAGGCTAACGCGATGAATTGCCGCTTCCGCGCCGCCGCAGAGGGCAATATCCGCCTCGCCGCTGCGGATCATCCGCGCCGCATCGCCAATGGCCTGTGCACCCGCTGCGCAGGCGGTGACCGGCGCGCCGATGGGGCCCCGGAAGCCGTGAGCGATAGACACATGCCCGGCGGCCAGGTTGGCCAGAAAAGAGGGGATAGTGAACGGCGAGAGGCGACGCGGCCCGCGTTCATCGGTGGTATGTACCGCATTGGCGATCTCGCTGAAGCCGCCGATCCCGGTGGCGATCACCGTGGCGGTACGTTCCTGTTCGGCCGCAGATGCTGGCGACCAGCCGGCCTGGGTCAGCGCTTCACGGGCGGCGACCAGCGCAAACTCGATAAAGCGATCCATCTTTTTGCGCTCTTTCGCCGGGATGGTCGCCAGCGGGTCGAAGCCGTGCAGCGGATCGCTTTCAATGGACGGCACCTGGCCGGCCACTTTGCAGGGAATATCCGCGACCAGCTGCTCGCTGATTCTGGTGATCCCTGACTTTCCTGCCAGCAGCGACTGCCAGACGTGCTGTACGCCGCAGCCCAGCGGGCTGACAATCCCCATCCCGGTGACGACAATGCGTTTAACGGAAACGCCCATAGTTTACTCTCCTGTAGTATCAGTGTGCCGGCGGCTTTTTCATCAAGGGAACCAGCAGCGCGGCAAGCAAAAAACCCATCATGATGAGGTAGAAAGCATCGGAAAAGGCCTGGGTTCGCGCCTCCCGCAGCGCCAGCGCGGAAAGATTTTTCAGCGCCGCCGTCTGCGCGGCATCCGGCGAGATCCCCTGCGTGGCGAAGTTTGCTGCGCTGCGCTGAACAAAATCGCTCATTGCCAGGTTGGCGTTATTCAGATGGTCCGCCAGGCGGTTGTAGTGCAAATTGGTTCTGTCGTTAAGCACTGTGCCGCACAGGGCGATGCCGATGGCGCCCCCGAGGTTGCGCATCAGATTAAACAGCCCGGAGGCCAACTTCAGGCGCGCGGGCGGCAGGCTGCCCAGCGTCAGGGTCACCGTTGGCGCGACGGCAAACTGCTGCGCCAGTCCGCGAAACGCCTGCGGGAGCAGCAACTGGTCCGCCCCCCAGTCATGGGTTATCGGGACGAAGCTGTACATCGACACCGCAAAACCGATCAGCCCGGCCATCAGCAGCCAGCGCAGGTCAACGCGGTTGGCGAGCCACGAATAAAACGGAATAGACATGACCTGGAACAAGCCGGTGGAAAATACCGCCAGGCCGATCTCCAGCGCGCTGAAACCGCGCACGCTACCGAGATACAGCGGAGTTAAATAGATGGTGGCGAAGATGCCGACGCCGGCCATAAACGAGAAATAGCAGCCGAGGCTGAAAGTTCGGTCCTGCAGGGCCCGCAGATCCATCACCGGCTGCGGATGGCGGAGGGTGCGGATAACAAAAGCCACGCCGCAGAGCAGGGCGACCCAGGCGGTGGTCGTCAGGGTCGCGTCATCAAACCAGCCCCAGCGAGGACCTTCTTCGAGGGTATATTCCAGGCAGCCGAGGGACACGGCCAGCAGCAGAATACTGAGATAGTCGGCGCCGCGCAGCAGAGTGGGGTCGGCGCTGTCTACTTTCACCAGCAGCGGCACTGCCACCGCGATGTAAATCCCCGGAACAACGTTGATAAAGAACAGCCAGTGCCAGTTGTAGTTTTCGGTGATCCAGCCGCCCACCGTCGGGCCCAGCGTCGGGGCGAGGGAGGCCAGGCCGCCGATTGTCGCCGCGGCAATGACCCGCTGTTTGCCCTGAAAAAAGGCGAAAGCGGTGGTGAACACCAGGGGGATCATCGACCCGCCCGCCAGCCCCTGCAGGGCGCGGAAGGCGATCATACTCTGGATGTTCCACGCCCAGCCGCACAGCAGGCTCATCAGTGTGAAGCCCGCCGCAGAGGCGGCAAACAGCCAGCGGGTCGACATGACCCGGGCCAGCCAGCCGGAAAGCGGGATAATAATGATCTCGGCGATCAGGTAGCTGGTTTGTACCCAGACGGTCTCATCGTCGCCTGCCGACAGGCCACCGCCGATATCCCGCAGCGAGGCGGAGACGATCTGGATGTCGATAAGGGCGATAAACATCCCCACGCACATGCTGGCGAAGGCAAAGATTTTCTTCGCCGTCGGCATCGACAGACTTTGCGGGGCGGACAGCGCCTGAGCGGTGCTCATCGAGGGCTCTTTTCATTCACGGTAACGATCACCGACAGTCCCGGGCGCAGGACGTCAAGCTTTGCCCCGTCACCTTCCAGCGCAATGCGAACCGGCACCCGCTGCACGATTTTAGTGAAATTCCCGGTCGCGTTCTCCGCCGGCAGAATGCTGAAGCGTGAGCCGGTCGCCGGCGCCAGGCTGGCGACATGGCCCTTAAAGGTATGGTTCGGCAGCACATCGGCGACGATGGTCACCGCCTGGCCGGCGCGCATATGCGCCAGCTGGTTTTCCTTGAAGTTGGCGTCAATCCACAGGCCGTGCGCGGGCACCAGGGAGAGCAGCTGCGTGCCGCTGCTGACGAAGGAGCCGGACCACGCGCGGCGGTTGCCAATCACCCCATCGAACGGCGCGCGAATGTCGGTATAGCTGAGGTTCAGCCTGGCCATCTCGAGGTTAGCCTGGGCCTGCGCCAGGGCAGCCAGGGTTTGCTGCTGGCGAGCATCCAGCACCGTCAGCTGACGTTCGGCCACGGTTTTATCCGCTTTGGCTTTCTCCTGCTCGGCATGCGCCCGGCGATAATCGGCGGAGGCGTTATCGCGGATCTGTGCGGAAATCGCGCTCGACGCGGCCAGGGCGTTATAGCGTCGTTTGTCGTTAGCCAGTTTTTCGGTTGCCGCCGTGGCGGCCAGTAACGAGGCCGTAGAGCCGGCAATGGTCGCCTGCTGTAGCTGGCGGGTAGCCTGAATATCGGCCAGCGCGGCCTGCTGCGCCGCCACTTCTCCGGCGGCTTTCGCGAGGGCGGCGCGGTAATCGCGGTCGTCAATGCGGATCAACAGGTCACCTTTTTTCACCGCCATATTGTCCTGCACCGCCAGCTGCTGGATATAGCCGGAGACTTTGCTGGAGATGGCGCTAATGTCGCCGCCAACATAGGCGTCATCGGTGGTCTGCAGAAAACGTCCGGTTTGCCACCAGTACGCGCCGTAGCTCGCTGCCGCCAGAACGGCGGAGAGGGCCGCCAGGACGAGGACGCTTTTCTTACTGGCCAGCTTCATGGTTGGCATCTCTGTAGGGTTCAGGCTGGAATTTTTGCCCGCTATCGCCTTCGCGTTTGCGCAGCAGATATTCATGACGATATTGCATCAGCGGCGAGGCTGCGGGGCCCGGCACCATGGCGTATTTACCAGGGATAATCTCTTCCCCGGTCGCTTTATCCACCATGACTGGCTCCACGCGGCGCTGGGTGGCGGTTTCCACCAGCTGCATCTGACGGCCTTCGGGAGCGAAGTGGCGGTTACCCCATTCCGCCAGCGCCAGCAATACCATGCGAAAATCGCGGCCCCGCGGGGTGAGGTGGTATTCGTAGCGCGGCGGGGTGCTGCTGTAGCAAACCTTCTCCAGCAGCCCGTCGTCGACCAGCGCCTTCAGGCGGCGCGACAGAATATTGGGCGCGACGTTGCTGCTCTTCTGGAACTCGTCAAAACGGGTAAAGCCCGCGAACGCGTCGCGCAGGATCATGATGCTCCAGCTGTCACCGATGCGTCCCAGGCTACGGGCGATGGGGCAGGGAGCGTGGCAAAGCGGTTCATTTTTCATGGGCTGTCCAGTAACAAGGTGGCTTTTGCCAGCAAATTGACATAGTCACTATCAAAATGCAAGTGACTATTTATGGCAGCCAGGGGAGAAGCCACTGCCGTTCCGCTACGTCGTTTCTCCCTTTGAACAGTCTCCGCCGCCTTATATCTGCCTGACCGTAATAAGAGATAACTATCGCTGATGGCAGATGAAACATTTTAATAATGATAAAAATCGATGTGCTGGGTAATGACCTTTATTGGGGGATACGATATAAGGTATGGCGACACTCAAATTAACATTCTCATAACTTTTTAAGGTTAAATAAATGAAGCAGGTGGGTATTGTTGGCTGGCGGGGCATGGTTGGCTCAGTATTGTTGCAGCGCATGATCGAAGAAAATGATTTCGACGATATTTCAGCGCATTTTTTTAGTACCTCCAGTGCGGGTGCCGCTGGTCCGGTTATTAAAGGTAAAAGCGACAAACTGAAAGATGCGAATTCCCTTAGCGCTCTCGCCGAAATGGATATTATTATAACCTGTCAGGGCGGGGATTATACCAAAGCCATCTATCCTGCGTTAACTAACTCTGGCTGGCAAGGCTACTGGATTGACGCCGCTTCGGCGCTGCGGATGGATGACAACGCCTGCATTATTCTCGACCCGGTCAACCGCGATAATATCGATCGCGCGGTGAAAGCGGGAATGAAACTGTTTGTCGGCGGCAACTGCTCCATCACGCTGAGCCTGATGGGGCTGGCCGGGCTGATCAAGGCTGACCTGATTGAATGGATGAGCGTGATGACCTATCAGTCTGCCTCCGGGGCGGGCGCCAAACAGGTGCGGGAATTCATCGCGCAAAGCGCGTATATCAGTCAGCATTTATCTGCGGATGAACTGACGGCATCAGGTTCCGTGCTGCCTTTAGTCAATAAAGTGAGTGAGTTGATTAATAGCGCCGGCATGCCGGTGGAGAATTTTGGCGTCCCGCTGATGGGCAGCATCATTCCGTGGATCGACAGCGATCTTGGCGATGGAAATAGCCGCGAAGAATGGAAGGGCGAGGCGGAAACCAATAAAATTCTTGGCCTTGCACCCGGCACCATCCCGGTCAATGGCTTATGCATTCGGGTCGGTGTAATCCGCTGCCACAGCGCTGCCATTACCCTTAAACTGAAACGTGAGGTCAGCGAAGCGGAATTTGCTGAGTTAGTCACCCATTCCCATCCGTGGGTAAACTATATCCCCAATAATAAGCAAGAGAGTGTCAGTAATTTGACCCCGGCTGCGATTAGCGGTTCGTTGCAGGTAGGAATTGGCCGCTACAAGAAAATGTCGCTAAATAATGAACCCGTCTACTCGGTGTTAACGGTTGGCGATCAGCTATTGTGGGGCGCGGCGGAACCCCTGCGCCGCATGTTAAATATCCTGCTGGGCAAAATATAGTTAAGATTATTCGGGGAAAGCACTCGTTCGCTGGCGGCTAAGACAAACGTTTAACGAAGCGTTTGCGGACTTCCTTATAGCCGTTATTTTCATAAAATTGATGCGCTCTGATTCTTTTTTCACTGCTTGAAAGCTCAATATGAGCGCATTGTTTATCGCGGGCGAGGCGCTCTGCGGCATGGAGAAGCTGCTGGCCTATCCCTGAACCCCGTGACGATTCCTCTATCACCAGCGCGGAAATTAATGCCCACAATCGGTTTTCATGTACCGGTAAGATAAAATTGATAACGACCACGCCACACACGGTGTTTTCTGCTTCAGCCACCAGCGTATGCATCATACTTTGGGGTTCAGTGACGCGTTGTTCTAAGATCGCCGTCTCCGTCTGATAGCCCAGCTGCAGAAATAGCGTTTTCAGCGCGGGGATATCTTTTGATTCAGCAGCCCTGATTAACACCATGACCATCGTCTCCTCACGTATTGATACCGGGCGAGTGCGGGCCGGTGGATAGCCACATTCCCCCGGCCCGCGTCAGTGTATGCCTCTCAGTCCATCAGACTGACCTGGGCGGCGACAATCCGCCAGCCGTAGGGAAAGCGCACCCACGTTTGCTGCTGACGCCCAAGGCGCGCGCTGCCTTCGCGGGTAAACTCGGTGCTGCATACCGCCATGTCCGCGCCAAAGGTGGTGATGGTGGTATGGCGCAGGTCGCGGGCCAGACCGGCGGCGGGGCGGGCGGCGCGAAAGGCGCGGATCGCCTCAATGCCATACAGATTTTCGCCGGCCCCCAGCCGCACGGTGCGCGGATCGTGCCAGAACAACGCGTCCAGCGCCTCGATGTTATTGCTGACCAGCGCCTCTTCATACTGGTAAAACGCCGCCGTCACCTCGGCGAGGATCGCCGGGCGGTCTACATTATCCAGATTGATCATGCTGCACTCTCCGCCACTCGGGCATCGGTAACGCCCATCGCTTCCAGCGCTCGCGCGGCGCGAAGACAGGCTTGTTCGTTAAACGGCGCGGCTATCAGCTGCAGGCCAATCGGCTTGCCGCTGGCGGTACGCAGGGGCACGGTCACCACCGGCAGCCCGAGGAAGGAGATCGGCTGGGTCAGCATACCCATGCTGGCGCGCACCGGCAGCGGCTGGCCGTTAATCACCATCTCCTCGGCGCCAATCGGCGTAGCGCTGCATGGGGTGGCCGGGGCGATCAGCACGTCGGCCTGACTGAACAGGGATTTCATCGCCTGACGGGCATGACGGCGGAAGCGCTGGGCCTGCAGATACCACGCCGAGGGGATCATCGCCCCGGCCAGCAGCCGCTCGCGGGAGTGGGGTTCAAAGCGCTCGGGCGAATGGCGAAGATCCGGCAGATACTGATTGCCGCCTTCGCTGGCGCTGATGATAAAGGCCGCCGAGCGAGCCAGGGCGGCATCCGCAAACTGCAGCTCGCTGTCGGCGCCCAGCGCGTGGGCGACTCGATCCACGGCCGCCCGGGCGTCATCATCGCACCAGGTGGTGAAATAGCCCCCCAGCCGCGCGCAGCGCAGACCCTCCAGCTCCCGATCCAGCAGGTTGCCGGTGCGCTCGCTGGCTTTATCGGCCTGAAAGTCATCGGCCGGGTCGCGCCCCTGCAGGGCGTCATACACCGCGGCGAGGTCGGCCACCCGGCGGGCAAAGGGACCAATATGATCCAGACTGGCGACAAACGGATGGCTGCCGGAACGGGAGAGGCGGCCGAAGGTGGGTTTCAGGCCAAAGATCCCGCACAGCGACGCGGGGACGCGGATCGAGCCGTTGGTGTCGCTGCCGAGGCTGAAATGGACCAGCCCGGCGGCCACCGCTGCGGCCGAACCGCCGGAGGATCCGCCGGCGATCCGCGACAGATCGTGCGGGTTGCGCGTCGCGCCATAGTGGCTGTTTTCGGTGGTGAAGCCATAGGCGTAGGCATCCATATTGAGCATCCCGCTGAGCAGGGCGCCGGCGCTGTGCAGCTGGCGCACCGCCCAGCTGTCGCTGGCGGCCGGCGGCCGGCCGCTCAGCAGCTCCGCCCCGGCGAGGGTGGTGTGCCCGGCGACATCAAACAGATTTTTCACCGCGTAGGGAATGCCCGCCAGCGGCGGCAAGGGGCGTTTTTCCCGGCGCAGGGCATCGATGCTGTCGGCCTCCGCCAGCATGCGCTGGGCGGTGACCTCGGTCCAGGCGTTGATCTGCGGATTAACGCGGGCGATATCGTCCAGCGTCTGGCAGGCGATCTCCCGGGCGCTCAGTTCGCCATCGTGCAGCGCACGCTGGATCTCGGCGATGGTGAAATGGTGAAGTGTCATGCTTTATACACCCCCGCAATGTCGTCGCGCGGCCCGAGGGGATAGTCCATCAGCGGCTGCGCCATGGCGGCGATGCGGGAAAACTGGCGCTCCAGCTCCTCACGGCGCGGCGCCTCCAGCTCCAGGCGTAACAGGTGGGTCATCTGCGTCAGATACTCGCTCCAGTCTGGCTGTGTGGTCATGGTCTGCTCCTTAGTATGCGGCGGCGGCGCCGTTGCTGCGTGGATCGGTAGCCCCTTCAAGCAGGCCATTGGGATGGCGGACAATGGCCCCGGCGTGGCCCATCGCCTCGCTGAAATCGGCCAGCACTTCCACCTCGTGCCCCAGCTCGCGCAGACGCGCGATGCAGGCGGGGGCAAAGCGTCCCTCCAGCTTCAGTGACTCCGAGGACTGCCCCCAGGTGCGGCCCAGCAGCCAGCGTGGCCGTGAGATGCTCTCCTGCAGCGGCGCCCCCTGCAGGATATAGCGGGTAAACAGCGCCGCCTGGGTCTGTGGCTGACCGTCGCCGCCCATCGAGCCATAGACCATCACCCGGCCATCGTTCAGGCGCGCGGCGGCAGGGTTGAGGGTGTGGAATGGCTGTTTGCCAGGGGCCAGCGCCAGGAGATGCTGCGGATCGAGGCTGAAGGCCGCCCCGCGGTTTTGCCAGACGATCCCGGTGTCCGGGATCACCACGCCGCTGCCGAACTCGTGATAGATACTCTGAATAAACGACACTGCCAGTCCGCTGTTATCCACGACGCCCATCCAGACGGTATCGCCCGGGCCTTTACCGCCGCCCCAGGGGGAAGCGCTGGCGTCGTCGATGCTGTCGGCCAGCGGCTGCAGGGCTTCCGGGGTGAGCAACTGCTGTACATCCACATCCAGATGGCGCGGATCGGTGATATGCGCATCGCGCAGGGCAAACGCCCGCTTGGTGGCTTCGACGATACGGTGCACCGTTTGCGCCTCGTCGGCATCCGCCATCTTCAGACGGTCGGTAATGCCAAGGATCGCCAGCGACACCAGCCCCTGCGTGGGTGGGGCGAGGTTCCACAGCGTTCCCTGCTGGTGCTGGAGCGTCAGCGGCGCCGGACGCCGGGCGCGGTGGGCCTGCAGGTCGCCGAGTGTGACAGGCATCCCCAGCGCGGCCATCCCCTGGGCGAGACGTTCAGCCAGCGGACCGCGATAGAAACTGTCGAGACCGTCGCTGGCCAGCATGCGCAGGGTACCGGCGAGGGCGGGCTGGCGGAAGCGGCTGCCGGGCCGCGGGGCCTCGCCCGCGACCAGCCAGGTTTCGCTGAAGCCCGGCTGATGGCGCAGCTCTTCCAGTTTGCTGGCGGTGGCGTGGGCCTGCGAGGCGGTGACCGGAATGCCGTCTTCGGCATAACCGATCGCATCGGCCAGCAGGCGCGCCACCGGCAGCGCGCGGCCGGTTAAGTCCCGTGAAATCCGCAGCGCCTCGTCCCAGCCGCTGACGGTGCCGGCGACGGTCAGCGCGGCCTGCGGCCCCCGGTGGGGGATATGCCGCTGCCCGGCATAGGCCGCGAGGGTGGCCAGCGACCCGGCCGCACCGCTGGCGTCAATGGCGATGGGGTCTCCCTCAGGCGGCACGATCAGCCAGAAACCATCCCCACCCAGGCCGTTCATGTGGGGGTAGACGACGGCGATGGCCGCCGCGGCAGCCACCATCGCTTCAATGGCGCTGCCGCCCTCGCGCAGGATGGCCAGCGCGCTCTGGCTGGCGAGGTGGTGGGGAGCGACCGCCATGCCGTGGGTCGAAACGTTGCTACTGTGCATAAATTATCCTTTCTGAACGAATCACCCGCAGAACACTGCAAAAGCTGTTCCAGCTCTGAACGTTTCGTTTCATTGATAAAAACAATGACCGGAATTTTCCCGCTGGCACGCTATGTGTAAGGCATAGCAGATACAGTATGATGAGGGATGGATGATGAAACGAAAGTTACAGGGGCGCTATGCAACAACTCGATGAACGACTGAAAGGGCAATACGCCTCGCTGTCGCCGCAGGAACAGCGGGTGGCGGATTTCATCTTTGACCACTTTAATGACCTGATAAGCTACAACAGCGCCGAGCTGGCGCAGCTGAGCGGTGTATCGAAAGCCACCGTCAGCCGGCTGTTCAAGCGCCTGGGCTATGACAAATATAAGGACATGCGTGATGAACTGCGCACCCTGCGCCAGAGCGGGATGCCGCTGACTGATCAGCGCGACGCGGTGCAGGGTAACACGCTGCTGGCGCGTCATTATAAGCAGGAGATGGCGAACCTCACCCAATGGGTCAATGCCCTTGACGCGCGCCAGTTCGCCGAGGCGCTGACGGCGATGGTGGCCGCGCGCCGTATTGTGGTGATTGGCATGCGCAATGCCTATCCGGCGGCGCTGCACCTGCGCCAGCAGCTGCTGCAGGCTCGCGGTCAGGTGCTGGTGCTGCCCCAGCCTGGGCAGAGCCTCAGCGAAGAGCTGGTCGATCTGACCGCCGATGACCTGGTGGTGGTGATGGCATTTCGCCGGCGGCCGCGGATCGTCCGCCCGCTCCTGCAGCAGCTGCAGCGCGATGGTGTGCCGGTCCTGTTAATGTGCGAGCCGCAGGCCCACAGTCTGTTCCCGCTCTCCCGCTGGCAGCTCTGCGCGCCGCTGGACAGCGTCTCGGCTTACGACAGCTATGCCTCGGTCAACAGCCTGATCAATCTGCTGGCCAATGCCTTTCTGCACGAAACGCTCGATAGCGGTCGTCCGCGCATCCACGATATCGCTACGCTTTACCAGCAACTGGACGAGCTGGAACAACGGTGATGGGGCGCCAGCGTGGTGCTGTGCATCAATATGGTGCATATTGTTCCGCGTTCTGGCGCCGTCGTTTTTTGTTCTTCGGTTCCTTACTGCCTGTCCTTTCTCACTTTTAGCTTAAATTCCTCGCCAACCCGCGCATCGACCGTATCTGGCACATTAGTTGCAAAAACAGATTCAAAGAATCTTTTGTTTCATGCTAACGTAACGGGTAAACATCATGAAGAAACTGTTGATCGCACTGGCCGGGGCCGCTTGTCTCCTTTCGTCTGTTTCTGCCGCGCAGGCTGACCAGCTCCAGGATATTGAAAAACGCGGCGTCATCCGCATTGCCGTGCCCCAGGATTTTCCGCCGTTCGGCTCGGTGGGGACTGACCTGCAGCCGCAGGGGTATGACATCGATATGGCGCGCTATCTGGCGAAGTCGATGAAGCTCAAGCTGCAGCTGGTCCCGGTGACCAGCGCCAACCGCGTGCCGTATCTGCAGACCGATAAGGTGGACCTGGTGATCTCCAGCCTCGGCAAAAACGCCGAGCGAGAGAAAGTGATCGATTTCAGCCGCGCCTACGCCCCGTTCTTCCTCGGGGTGTTTGGCCCGAAAGGGGCGGAGCTGAAGGACGCGGCCGCGCTGAGCGGTAAAAGCGTCGGCGTGACCCGTGGGGCGGTGGAAGATATGGTGCTGACCAGCGTGGCGCCGCAGGCGGCGCAGATTAAGCGCTACGAGGACAATAACACCACGCTGTCGGCCTATCTGTCGGGCCAGGTGCAGTATGTCGCCACCGGTAACCTGGTGGTGGCGGCCATCTCCCGGCAGAACGCTGACAAAGCGCCGGTGCCGAGCTTTATGCTGAAGGACTCGCCGTGCTTTATCGGGCTGAAAAAGAACGAACCGGCGCTGAAGGCGAAAGTGGATACCCTGATCGAGCAGGGCATTAAGGACGGCACCCTCAACGGTTTGTCTGAGAAGTGGCTGAAAGCGCCGCTGCCTGCCAGCCTCGGCGCGTAAGGTCTGTGGATGACGGAGCAACTTCATTTTTCTGAACTCTGGCCGCACTGGCCGGAGCTGCTGGCCGGTCTGTGGGTGACGGTGCAGCTGACGGTGCTGGCGACGATCGGCGGACTGGCGATTGGGATCCTCGGGGCGGCG
Source organism: Klebsiella sp. 7-CIP_Kleb. (assembly GCF_050378655.1). Lineage (NCBI taxonomy): Bacteria > Pseudomonadati > Pseudomonadota > Gammaproteobacteria > Enterobacterales > Enterobacteriaceae > Klebsiella > Klebsiella sp. 7-CIP_Kleb. Next base: position 345,126 of record NZ_JBNRLJ010000001.1, on the reverse strand, counting down.
ATCCGCAGCGGCCGCCCGGGCGTCCTCAGCCGGATCTGGGGCGGATATGTGGAAATCATCCGTAACACGCCGTTCGTGGTGCAGCTCTTTTTTATCGTTTTTGGTTTACCGAACCTGGGACTGAAGATGACCGCCGGCGAAGCGGCGCTGCTGGCGATGGTGGTTAACCTTGGGGCTTACAGCACCGAGATCGTGCGCGCCGGCATCCAGGTGACGCCGAAAGGCCAGTGGGAGGCCGGACGCGTGCTCGGGCTCAGCCGGACGCAAACTTTCGTTCGCGTGGTGCTGCCCCCGGCGCTGCAGCGGATTTATCCGGCGCTGGTCAGCCAGTGCATCATCGTGATGCTCGGCTCGTCGGTGGTGTCGCAGGTCTCCTATGAGGAGCTGACCTTCGCCGCCAACCTGATCCAGTCGCGGACGTTTTTGAGCTTTGAGGTCTATCTGGTGACCACCGGGATCTACTTAGCGTTATCGATAGCGATGCGCCAGCTGCTGATGGCGGCGGGGCGTAAATGGCTGGGGGTGCAGGCATGATGACCACCTTTACCGACTGGGACATTATCCGCAACCTGCTGCTGGCCGGTCGCTGGACGGTGCTGCTGTCGCTGGTCGCGTTCACCGGCGGGGCGCTGGTGACCTTACCGCTGCTGCTGCTGCGCCTGACCGGCGGACGGCAGGTGAAACGGCTGATCCGCGGCTACGTCGAACTATTTCAGGGGACGCCGCTGCTGATGCAGCTGTTTCTGGCATTTTTCGGCGTAGCGCTGTTCGGCATCGACGTCTCGGCATGGACCGCGGCGTCGGTGGCTCTGACGCTTTATACCAGCGCCTTTCTGCTGGATATCTGGTTCGGCAGCATTCGCGCGCTGCCGAAAGGCCAGTGGGAAGCCTCGCGCTGTCTCGGGCTGAGCTTCGGCCAGACCCTGTACCGGGTGGTAGCGCCGCAGGCGCTGCGCATCGCCATCGCGCCGACGGTGGGGTTCGCCGTGCAGGTGATCAAAGGCACGGCGCTGGCATCGATTATCGGCTTTGTGGAGCTGACCAAGGCAGGAACCATGCTGACCAACGTCACTTACCAGCCGTTTAAAGTGTTTGCCCTGGTGGCGCTGGGCTATTTCATTCTGTGCTATCCGCTGTCCCGCTACAGCCGTTATCTGGAGAACAAATTCAATGCCTCTCATCACCATTAATCAGATGCAGAAGTACTACGGCGACAACCATGTGCTGAAGGGCGTCGATCTGGATATCGACATGGGGGAAGTCATCTCGATCATCGGCCGCAGCGGCTCGGGCAAAAGCACCCTGCTGCGCTGCATCAATGGTCTGGAGGGGTACCAGGAGGGGAGCATCAAGCTCGGGGGCATGACCATCACCGACCGCGATTCCCAGGCCCGGGAGATCAGCCGCTCCATCGGCATGGTGTTTCAGAACTTCAATCTCTTTCCGCACATGACGGCGCTGGAGAACGTCATGCTGGCCCCGCGGCGGGTGCTGAAGAAGTCTCAGGCCGAATGTCGCGAGCTGGCGCAGCGGATGCTGGAGAAGGTCGGTCTTGGCGATCGTCTGGATTACTATCCGGCCAACCTCTCCGGCGGCCAGCAGCAGCGCGTGGCCATCGCCCGGGCGCTGGCGATGTCGCCAAAAGTTTTACTCTGTGACGAAATCACTTCGGCGCTTGACCCGGAACTGGTGGGCGAAGTGCTGAAAGTACTGGAGCAGCTGGCGGCGGAAGGCATGACGCTGATCCTCGTCACCCATGAAATGAATTTTGCCCGCGAAGTGGGCGACCGCGTGGTGTTTATGCATCAGGGGCGCGTCTGGGAGCAGGGCGACAGCAAAACGCTGTTCGCCAGTCCGCAGACAACCGAACTGAAACAGTTTATCTCCTCGGTGCGCGGTCTTAACTAACGTAAGGAATGGCAGATGGATATCACTCAGTTTTCGCAAATTAACCCGCCGCAGCGCCTGCTGATGGGACCGGGGCCGATCAACGCCGACCCGCGCGTGCTGCGCGCCATGGCGAGCCAGCTGGTGGGTCAGTACGATCCGGCGATGACCCACTACATGAATGAAGTCATGGCGCTCTACCGCGGCGTATTTCGCACCGAAAACCGCTGGACGATGCTGGTGGACGGCACCTCCCGCGCCGGTATCGAAGCGATTCTGGTGTCGGCGATCCGGCCGGGCGACAAGGTGCTGGTGCCGGTGTTCGGCCGGTTTGGTCATCTGCTGTGCGAGATTGCGCGCCGCTGCCGGGCAGAAGTACACACCATCGAGGTGCCGTGGGGGGAAGTCTTTACCCCGGACCAGGTTGAAGACGCGATCAAGCGCGTGCGCCCGCGCCTGCTGCTCACCGTGCAGGGCGATACCTCGACCACCATGCTGCAGCCGCTGGCGGAGCTGGGAGAGATTTGTCGTCGCCACGATGTGCTGTTCTATACCGACGCCACCGCGTCGCTCGGCGGCAACCCGCTGGAAACCGACGCCTGGCAGCTGGACGCGGTGTCCGCCGGGATGCAGAAGTGCCTGGGCGGCCCCTCCGGCACCTCGCCCATCACCCTCAGCCCACAGATGGAAGAGGTCATCCGCCGCCGCCGCTGCATTGAGCAGGGGATCCGCACCGATGCCCACCACGATGGCGTCGACGAGATGATCTACTCCAACTATTTCGATCTCGGCATGGTGATGGATTACTGGGGGCCGGAGCGCCTGAACCACCATACCGAAGCGACCTCGGCGCTGTTCGCCGCCCGGGAGTGCGCGCGCCTGATCCTCCAGGAGGGACTCGACAACGGCATCGCCCGTCACAAGCTGCACGGCGATGCGCTGCTGAAAGGGATCCAGGCGATGGGGCTCGAGACCTTTGGCGACCTGCGGCACAAAATGAATAACGTGCTGGGGGTGGTGATCCCCAACGGGATCAACGGCGATCAGGTGCGTAAGCTGATGCTGGAAGATTTCGGCATTGAGATTGGCACCTCGTTCGGCCCGCTGCACGGTAAAGTCTGGCGCATTGGCACCATGGGCTATAACGCGCGTAAAGACTGTGTGATGCAGACCCTCAGCGCGCTGGAGGCGGTCCTGAACTACCTCAAGTTCACCACCACCCAGGGCGCGGCGATGCAGGCGGCCTGGGATCACTACCGCACCGAGGCCACCCTATGAGTGATACCGTCCGCCAGCAGGCGGAGAGAGAGGCGGCCGCCAGCCGGGTGATGGCGCGCGCCGACCAGCTGGCCGCCCTCAGCGAAACCGCCGACGCCCTGACCCGGGTCTATCTGTCGCCGGAGCATCTGCAGGCCAACCAGCTGGTGGGCCAGTGGATGCAGGCCGCCGGCATGATGGTATGGCAGGACAGCGTCGGTAATATCTGCGGTCGCTATGAAGGCGTGCAGGAGGGCGCGCCGGCGGTGCTGCTGGGCTCTCATCTCGACACCGTTCGAAACGCCGGGCGCTACGACGGCATGCTCGGCGTGCTGGCGGCGATTGAGGTGGTCCAGCGTCTGCACCAGCAGGGGCGACGGCTGGCGAAGGCTATCGAGATCGTCGGCTTTGGCGATGAAGAGGGCACCCGCTTCGGCATCACCCTGCTGGGTAGCCGCGGCGTTACCGGCACCTGGCCCGAAAGCTGGCTGTCACAGTGCGATGCCGACGGGGTGAGCGTCGCCCAGGCGCTGGTGAATGCCGGACTCGATCCGGCGCGGATCGCCCATGCCGCCCGCAACCCGCAGGATATCGCCGCCTATCTCGAACTGCATATCGAGCAGGGGCCGTGCCTGGAGCAGGCGGGTCTGGCGCTCGGCGTGGTGGAGGCGATTAACGGCGCCCGCCGCCTGACCTGCCGCTTTACCGGCGAAGCCGGCCATGCCGGCACGGTGCCGATGCTCCATCGTAAGGACGCGCTCGCCGCGGCGGCGGAATGGATGGTGCAGGTGGAAAGCCTGACCCGGCAGCGCGGCGGCAACCTGGTGGCGACGGTCGGCACCCTGCGCTGTGCGCCGGGCGCGGTGAACGTGATTCCGGGCGAGGTGCAGCTGACGCTGGATATTCGCGGCCCGCAGGATGCACCGCTGGCGGCGCTGCTGGAAGAGCTGCTGGCGCAGGCGCAGGCCATTGCCGGGCGCCGCCAGCTGAGCTTCACCGCCGAGGAGTATTACCGTATCGCCGCCACCGCCTGCGACAGTCAACTGCAGGCGGTGCTGAGCGAGGCGGTGACGGCGGTGCAGGGGCGTTCACTGACGCTGCCGAGCGGCGCAGGGCATGACGCCATCGCCATCGCCGAGCGCTGGCCATCGGCCATGCTGTTTGTGCGCTGCCTGGGGGGCGTCAGCCATCACCCGGCGGAGTCGGTCACCGCCGCCGACGTCGGGCTGGCTATCGACGCGTTCTTCCGGGCGGTAGAGAAGGTAGCTGACGCCTGATCGCGCCCGTTGCCGTGCCCCGGCTGGCGGCTTCACACCGCCAGCTGGTTGACTACCTCGGCGACGGAGGCGATGGCATGGATGTTGCCGATCCCCGCCCCCAGCGAGATATACCCCTCATCGGTATTCCCCTCCAGCATGCCCAGCCGCATTCCGCGCAGACCGCCCATCGCCTGGGCCAGCTCGGCCTTTGAGGCTCCGGCCCGGTCCATGGCCACCAGCTTGTCGCTCAGTTTGCCAGGCAGGGCGCGGTAGTAGTCCGGCAGCGTGCGAAACAGCCGCAGATCCAGGCCGTTGGCGGCGAGAATTTTCGCTTTCACCGAGTCGGGAACGCGACTTTCGACGGTGCTGATGAATACCGAACCGGCGAAGACGCCTTCCGCGCCGAGGGCGTGAGCAGCGCGCGCTCCCCGGGCGTCGGTGATGCCCCCCGCGGCCATCACCGGAACCCGCTGAACAGCGTCAACGATCAGCGGGACGATAGTGAAGGTCCCCATTGCGGTAGCCGGCAGCGTGCCGCCTTCGTCAAAGCCGGTGGCGACGATGATGTCCGCTCCGGCCTGCTCCGCGCGACGGCTGTTCTCCGGCGTCGGGTTAATATCGCGGTAGATAATGGTGATCCCGGCGGTTTTCAGCTCATCGAACAGCGCCGGTTTTAACGAACCGTCTCCGTAGCCGGTGTAGACCACCACCTTAACGCCTTCCTCTTTGATCACCGGCAGGATCGCCGGCGTCCAGATGTCGTTTTCCGCCGTCGGGATCAGGTTGACGCCAAAGGGTTTCTCAGTCAGCTGTTTGGTTTTGCGGATCTCTTCGCGCATTTTCTCTGCCGTCGCCTCCGGCGTGGAGACGGCGGTTGCCGCCGTCAGGCCGGCGTTCGGGCCCAGCACCCCGAGACCACCGGCGTTGCCGACGGCCGCCACCAGACGAGCATCGGTCAGCCAGGAGAGCGGGCCCTGGACTACCGGTTTTTCAATACCCAAAATGCGGGCCACACGGTTAGTTTGCATGATATTTTTCCTTGTACGTTAATGAGTTATCAATTTCTTCGCCCCAGCGATGCGGCAATGAGGGCAGTGTAGGCGCCTTTATTGTTTTAAAAAATGAGCAAAAACTTTCATCACTGTTATTAAATTGGTAATAATTGAGGCAGGCGAAGAGACGGGGAGCGAGCCGTTATGCAGATGAATCTGTTTGAAAATATTAAAATCTTTATTGAAATCGTCGACGCCGGTAGCTTTGCCCAGGCGGCGGAAAATTTGCAGATCCACCGGCCGGCGGTGACCAAAGCGCTGCAGCAGCTGGAGCGGGAGAGCGGTGTCAGGTTGCTGCAGCGCACTACCCGCCGCCTGTATCTCACGCCGGAAGGAGAAGAGTTTTATCGGCGCAGTAAACCGCTGCTCTCCCAGGCCGACGATCTGCTGGAGTCGTTCGCGCCGGACCGGCCGATCCGCGGCCAGCTACGCGTCGATATGCCAATCGCTTTTGCGCGGCTGCTGGTGATCCCGCATCTGGCGGATTTTTATCAGGCCCATCCGGAAGTGGAAATTGTCCTCAGTAGCTCCGATGTGCGCCGGGATATGCTGCGCGATGGCCTGGATTGTCTGCTGCGGGTGGGGGATCTGGAGGATGGCGACTATGTGGCGCGCTCGCTGGGGGAGGTGGCGTTAACCACCTGCGCGAGTCCTGCGTATCTGGCTCGCTATGGAGCGCCCGCCACGCTGGAGGAACTGCAGTCGCACCTGGCGGTGAACTGGGTAAACAGCAGCAGCCGACAGATTATGCCCTGGCGATTCCAGACCCCGGAGGGCATCAGGCAGATCGCCATCCCCGGTAAACTGGTGCTGGACAACTCAGAAGTTTTTACCGCCGCCGGGCTGGCAGGGCTGGGCATGCTGCAGGGAATGCGATTCTTTCTACAACCCTATATCGACAGTGGGGAGCTGGTAGAAATTCTGCCGGACTTCCCGGCGCCGCGTCGGCCACTGTCGCTGCTCTATCCGCACCGGCATCTCTCGCATAAGGTGCGGGTGTTTGCCGAGTGGCTGCAGGGGCTGGTGGCGACGCTGGATCGACCGGTGTCGCCTTGACTCTGGTGGCTGAGCGTTTATATATAAAATGTGAATGCTATTAAGGCAATAAATCACAAGGCTGGATAATGACTCAACCTGTAAGGGAATGCTGATGAAACTCTGGAATAAAACACTGCTTGCTTCCGCCCTGTGCCTGACCCTGTTTGGCTGCGACGATGCGTCGAAAGTGGATAACAAACTGGATAAGGCCAAAGATAATGCGGAGCAGATGAAGGATGCCGCGGCGGACAAAGCCCAGGCGATTAAGCAGGATGCGGATAAGCAAATTGATACGCTGAAAAGCCAGGCCGACGCCGAGGCCGATCGTCTGAAGGATCAGGCCAGCGCCATCAAGGCGGAGGCGGACAAGAAAGCGGATGCCATCGCCCAGCAGGCGAAAGCCCAGGCCGATGCGGTGAAGCAGAACGCAAAGCAGGAAAGTGACCGCATAGTCAAAGAGGCGGGTCAGATTAAAGACAACGCCATCGGTGACGCCAATCAGCTTTCGGCGGAAGCGGCGAGCAAAACCAAAGCCATTCAGGACAGTATCGCGAAGGATAAACAGAACACCACGCCACCGCCCGCCCAGCAGTAACTCGCGGTGTTTGCCGGGCCGTCGCCCGGAAATATAGGGAGCGGAGCCTGATAGATTGCCCGGCGGCGCTGCGCTTGCGCGGGCCTACGCAGGGGGCGGGTTGGCTGCGCAATGACCGGGCATCACCCTTTTGTAGGCCGGGCAAGACGACGCCGCCCGGCATATGGACCGCAATAACATCCTGCTGAGGGGTATCTTACGATACCCCTTTTTTATGCCCGCCGCGGGTTCAACGGTTTGGCAGCAGGGTGCCTTTCAGGCCGTGTGGCTCGGAGCGCAGATATTGCGAAGGAACGCGAACCTGGGCGCCGAGGCTGGCGGCAGCGTGCCATGGCCAGTGCGGATCGTAGAGCACCGCGCGGGCGAGGGCGATCAGGTCGGCATCGCCATTCTCCAGCGCCGCTTCCGCCTGCTGCGGGTCGGTGATCAGCCCTACGCCAATCACCGGGATGGCTACCTGCTCGCGAATGTCGCGGGCGAAAGGCAACTGGTAGCCCGGACCGACGGTGATGGCCTGCTGCGGCGACAAACCGCCGCTGGAGACATGGATATAGTCGCTGCCCAGCGCTTCCAGCTGCTGGCTGAACTGAATGGACTGCTCGCCGTCCCAGCCGCCTTCAACCCAGTCGGTCGCCGACAACCTGACGCCCACCGCCATGGCGTTGCCCACCGCCTCGCGGATTGCCTTAAACACTTCCAGCGGATAGCGCATTCGGTTTTCCAGCGAACCGCCATACTCGTCACGGCGCTGATTGCTGAGCGGTGAAAGAAACTGGTGCAGCAGATAGCCGTGAGCGGCGTGCAGCTCAATCAGCTCAAAGCCCAGGCGTTGGGCGCGCAACGCGCTGGCGACAAAGGCCGCTTTGATGCGTGCCAGATCGGCATGGCTCAGCTCGGCCGGGGCGCGGTCGCCGTCGTGAAACGCCACCGCGGAGGGGGCGACGGTCTGCCAGCCGCCCTGGTTGAGCGCCAGCTGATGGCCACCCTGCCAGGGGGCCGCGCAGGAGGCCTTGCGCCCGGCATGCCCCAGCTGGATCCCCAGAGGGATCGGTGACCAGGCCCGGATATCCTCCACCACGGCACGCAGGGCGTTTTCGGTTTCATCATCCCACAGCCCCAGATCCCCAGGCGAGATACGTCCCGCCGGCTCTACTGCCGTGGCTTCCAGAATTAACAGGCCGGCGCCGGAGAACGCCAGCTGCCCGAGGTGGATCCGGTGCCAGGAGGTTGCCTTCCCCTCGTCGGCAGAATACTGACACATGGGGGCGATAACGATACGGTTATCCAGCGTCAACTGACCAATACGCGTCGCGCTAAAAAGATGACTCATGAGTACCTCGTAAATGTTAGACGTGGTCTTGCACGGGGGCGAACAGCCACTGTTTATAGCACGCCTGCTGGCCCCCCTTTATTCGGATATTGCGTTTAAACGTCCTGCTATTCGATAAACCAGAGACGACGCCGCCGGCCAGTTGCCTGCTGGGAGACCGCGCGGGCCATTGCGCTGCCAATCTCGGCGCTGGCCGTCAGCCCCTGGACAAAGGGGCGATCGTGCATCAGCCAGGGAAGAGCGCCGAAGGCGACCCGGCCGCGCACGGCCTCCGGCGCCTGCAGCGTGTAGTCATCGCCAACGTCAGGAATAGCGTCGCCGCAGGCCAGCAGCTGCTGGCGCAGTGAAGGAAAGGGCAGATCCCGGGTTTTCAATGCTTTCTGTCCGCGGGCATCGATAAAGACATCGAATTCACAGCGCTGCTGATGATGGACAATCAGCGTCCGGTCAGACTCGCGCTGCAGCTCGTAATCCTCGCCGAGCGCCACAATTCGCAGAATGCCCGCCTGATGCAGGGCCAGCAACCGGCGAATGGACTCCGGCGGGATCGCAGCGTAGTTATCAATAAACACGCGGGCGAGCCCCTGGCGGAAGCGACGGCTGTCCTCGTCGTTGAGCTGCGGCACCACGGTTTCAATCGCCTCGTGCAGGCGGAGAATGGCATAGCGCCAGGGCACCGTGTGGCGCTCGCGCTTATTGCGCTCCACCTCCTGCAGATTGTGCTGCGCCCACTGGAAGGGGTCATGGGTGAGACGGTCGGCAAACCAGGCGTCGGCGATGCTGTCAGGCGTCAGCTGGCGCAGCCCCGTCGCCTCGCACCAGGCCGGGGCGGCATATTCCAGCTCATGGACGATCAGCTGGAACACCCGATCCAGCAGGCCGTCGCAGCCCTCAGCGACGGCCGCCTCAAGGGCGGCGGGGGTGGCTATCTCCAGCGGCTCCCACGGGATCGGGCAGTAAAAATCGGCCTCCGGCAGCACGCCGTTACGTGACATCAGCGTGATCTCCAGCGCGTCGCTGCCGGGATGCAGGGAAAAATGGGTGGTTTTGTCGTGCTCAGTATGGAAAACGCCGTGGCGGGCCACTACCGCCACGGCGGCATCAATCGCGCTTAAGGAGGTCCCGAGGATCCCGACCCGACAGGGGGCGATGCGGGCCTCCATCAGGCCGGTCCACGGACTGGGGAAGTACTGCCGGCTGGCGCGTTCTTCTTCAGGCCACAAATGGCCGGTGGCAATCACCACCAGATCGACCATTACCGGCTGTGCCGCGCCGTCGGTGTGGATGGCGATCCCGACGGGCTGCACCGCAATATCTGTGACCTCACAGGACTCGCAGACGCTCACCACGAAGCCGGCGTCTCTGGCCCGTTGCACAAGATATAGAAAGCGGTCGCGGTAGTACTCGCCGAGGATCACCCGCGGCAGAAACTGGCGCTCATGCAGAGCCTGCCGTTCAAGACCGCGCGCCGCCAGCCAGTCGTCGCTCTGCTGCTGCAGCCATTGCAGATAGGTCAGGTCAATAGGGGGGATCTCAATGCTGGCAATATTGGCCAGCATCTGCGCCGCGGTATTATCGTCGCTATAGGGCATACCCACCCCGGCCTGCGCCTCTTTTTCAAACAGCGCGATCGATAGCGGCTCACCACGCTTCACCAGTTCATACAAGGTGTAAATCCCCGTCGGCCCGGCGCCGACGATGGCGATTCTCTTCATGATTCTCTCCCTTCCTGTGGGTGGATGCGGCATCTGGGGCAGTGCACTGAAGCCAGCCTGCCCTTAATTCTGGTCGAAAATTAGCGAACCGGTGGGCCGTCGCACGCAATTTGAAACAAATTAGCGTGCTAATAAACTTGCCGACGGCTGGAAAAGGGGTGTAATTAACAAAAGAGCAACTTTCTATACAAACAATTTACACAAGCGGTGGCACCAGCCTGCTCTGCCGGACGCCGCGCAAGCTCCCGGCAACGCCGTCGGGATAGGGATGACAAGATGCACGGCTGGACTTCACGACAGCGCAACGCGGCGATCGCCAGTTTTTTAAGCTGGACGCTCGATGCTTTCGACTTTTTCCTGTTGGTTTTTTTACTGAGCGATATCGCCCACTCGTTTCACGTCGACCTTGAAGAGGTCACCCTGGCGATTCTGCTGACCCTGGCCGTGCGGCCCGTTGGCGCGCTGATCTTCGGCAGGGCGGCGGAAAAGTTTGGCCGCAAACCGATCCTGATGCTCAACATCGTTTTCTTCTCCGCCTTTGAGCTGCTCTCCGCCGCGGCGCCGTCGTTGATGCTGTTTTTTCTGCTGCGGGTACTGTACGGCGTGGCGATGGGCGGGATCTGGGGCGTGGCTTCGTCGCTGGCGATGGAGACGATCCCTGACCGCTCGCGCGGCCTGATGTCCGGTCTGTTCCAGGCGGGGTATCCTTTCGGCTATCTGCTGGCGGCCGTGGCCTACGGGCTGTTGTTTACACAGCTCGGCTGGCGCGGGATGTTTGTCATTGGCGCCGCCCCAGTGCTGCTGTTGCCGTTTATCTATTTCTGCGTCGAGGAGTCCCCGGTCTGGCTGGCGGCACGGCAGAGTAAAGCGAGCACGGCTCTGCTGCCGGTGTTGCGTAGCCACTGGAAGCTGTGCCTGTACCTGGTGGTGCTGATGGCGGCCTTTAACTTCTTCTCCCACGGGACGCAGGATCTCTACCCGGTCTTTTTGAAAGTCCAGCATGGCTTCGAGCCTAAAACGGTCAGCATTATCGCGGTGTGCTACAACATCGCCTCGATCATCGGCGGGGTTTTCTTCGGCTCGCTGTCGGAGAAGATTGGCCGGCGCAAAGCGATTATGAGCGCCGCCCTGCTGGCGCTGCCGGTGATCCCGCTGTGGGCTTTCGCCAGCGGCTCGCTGGCGCTGGGGGCCGGGGCGTTTCTGATGCAGTTTATGGTGCAGGGCGCCTGGGGGGTGATCCCTACCTGGCTCAACGAACTGGTTCCGGCCAACACCCGGGCAGTGCTGCCCGGCTTCGTCTATCAGTTGGGGAATCTGCTGGCCTCGGTGAATGCCACCCTGCAGGCCTCCATTGCCCAGCACCACGGGCATAACTACGGCCTGGCTATGGCCCTGGTGGCCGGGACGGTGGCGATCGTCATTACCATTCTGACCTTCTTTGGCCGCGAGGGCCGGATGACGCAACCCGCCGGGACGGCGCCTCACCAGCCGCTCTCCACCAGCCGTTAAGTGCTGACGCCGGGCGTTGTCAGACGCCCGGCAGACAAGCTAACCGCGCAGGCGAACCGTCGCCGCCTGGCGTTTCTCCAGCGAGCAGATGCCAATCCCCAGCATAATGAACAGCGCGCTGAACAGGTGCCAGGCATGCGGCTGGGTATGCAGGAAGAGGATGCTCAATACCCCGCCGGAGAGCGGGATGATATGGGTGTAAATCTCCCCCCGCGTGGCGCCAATCGTAGCGATACCTTTATTCCAGAAAAGATAGGCCAGCCACGACGGGAAAATCACCAGATAAGCCAGACCGCTAAGGAAAAACGGCTCGCGCCAGGCGGTCCAGTCCTGCGCCGGGTGGCGCATCAGCCAGAAGGCGACGATTGGCAGCAGGAGCAGGGCGCCGAGCAGCGAACTGACGGCGACAAAGCCATTCGCCGGGATGCGGCGGTCCTTCAGACGTAACAGCGAACAATAGAGAGCCCAGCTCAGCGCCGAACTCATCGCCCACAAATCGCCGACGGAAAAAGTATGCAGCGAGGCGGCATGCAGCGGATCCCCCTGGAATAAGAGGATCATCACGCCAAGAGTGCTGAAGACCACCCCCAGCCAGTTGCGGGCCGATACCGGGTCGCGAAAAATCAGCCGGTTAATCAGCAGCACCATGCTCGGCGTGGCGGACATATAGATGGCGGCGTTGAGGGCGGAGGTAGTTTGCAGACCGATATAGAGCGTGAGCGGGAAACTGACCTGACCGCACAGGGTGAGCACCAGCACCGCCGGGGCGTTTTCCCGCAGCAGGTGACGACTGTCAGCAATCTGCCGGCGGTAGAGCAGGCCCAGCAGCAGCGCCGTCAGCGCCCACCGCGCTTCGGTCATCAGGATCGGATCCACGCCCTGAACCAGCACGTGACCGACAACGTAATTCCCCCCCCAGAACAGGGCGGCCAGCGTCAGTAACAGATAGGGCATAGTGATTCCTTGTGTCGTTTGTCACTGTACTGGATGGTAACGTTATTATTTTTATAATATCAATAATATTTTAGTGGTTTTTGTTTGTTTTGTTTAAATTCTTTAACAAACAGAATGTTAGTAATATGAATGAAATTTACGTTGCCGCATTGTGAGCGGTACTATACCGTATAGTCGCCATGCATTTCACAGGGATAAATTCATGCGTAATACCGACAATGGGGTCATTGGTCGTGACCAAACCGCGGTGATGGCCAGGCTGGCGCTGGATGAGTTAATTGACCAGCTTCTGCACAGTAACGCGCTGTCGCTGAAGTTGACGGCCAATCCGCAGGTCGCCGACAGAGCCTGGCATCTGGCTGAGAATATCTGCATCCGCGCCTTCTCCGCTGACGACCCGCAGGCCAAAAAGCGCGCGCACCATGCGCTGTTCATCCTCTATCAGTCCTGGCTTGCCGACCCGCTCTCGCCGGCGGCTGCCAATCAGTTTCATCCACTGCTCTCCGGGATCCGAAATTACATTGAGTCTGAGTGGCTGCGGGCGGAAAGCAAACGTTTCCATCGCCAGAGACCGGTGCTCAATGCCGGCAATATCGTCGACGAACTGCGCGCTCTATGCCAGCAGCACCCGGCGTCTCATCATCCGCTGTTCGATTTCCTTGCCAGCGAGGCCTCCGCCGCGCAGATCGACTATTTCTTCAAAAGCGACAGCGCGCTGAATCTGCTTTTCTTCGATCTGGTGGCGATGGGGCTGGTGGGCTCGTTGCCGGAAACCCGCGCCGAGATTGCCCAGAATCTGTGGGATGAGATAGGTCAGGGCAGCACTGAGATCACCCACGTCAATCTGTATAAGGATTTACTGAAGCGGCGGAATATCGCCTTACCGGACAACCATTTTGCCCATCTGTACGAGTGGCAGGGGCTGGCCGGGTATAACGCCTTTATGGTCGGCGGCGTAAATCGTCAGCATTACTACAAATCGCTGGGAGTGATGGCGATGACCGAACTGCTCGACCCGCCGCAGTATGAAAAACTGGTGGCGGGCTGTCGGCGGATTGGGCTTTCCGATCGCGACGTGCATTACTATGCCGAACATATCACGGTCGATATCGGCCATGCGGACGGTTGGCTGAACAATGTGATTGTGCAGATTGGCAAAAAACATCCGGCGGCGATGGAGGAGGTCTACTTTGGCGCCGCGCTGCGCCTGCAAACCTGCAACGATTACTATGATGGTCTGCTGGCGGCGCTGCAGTCGCTGGACGGCAGCGCATCATCTCACAGCGTACCGCCTTCTGAGTAAATAAGCGCTTTGGCCGCGCTCCAGGCGGTCGTCCCCGGCGGGATCTCCCGGCATTCGGCGGACTCGGCCTGCTGGGCGGCGATGGCGCCATCGATGAGCATCACCATCATCATAGCGACCCGTTCGGCAGGCTCTGGTTTTAATACCAGAGTCAGGATATCGCGGAAAAACTGCCACAGGCGCGACTTGAACCGGGAGCACTGCTCCCGGATCGCCGGCGATGACGCGCCATATTCGAATAGCGCGCGGGTGAACATGCAGCCGTGGAACGTTTCGCAGGTCAACCAGCACTGATAGTAGTCGAACACGGCGAACAGCTTCTCCCGCGCGGTGGCTTTATCCGCGGTGATCTGCGTGAGATCCTGCATAAACTCGCTCTCTTTTTGCCGGAGGATAGCCAGAATGAGCGCCTCTTTATCGGCATAGTAGCGGTAGAAGGTCATTTTGGAGATGCCGGCATGCTCAGCAATCCGCTCGATGCTGGGGGACTGATATCCTTCGCGATTAAACAGCGCGCTGGCGTGGCGGAGAATGTCCGCTTGTTTTGGCTTCATGCGTTTTCCTGTCGACTGGTTCGCTGTCACGACGGCCGGAGACACGGCCGTCCTGCGACAGCGGTGCATTATGCCGGATATTGCCGCCAGGCGGGGAAAAAGTAAATCAGCCGCACCTTAGCGGCGCCGGTGTGTCTGTATAAGGTTACAAGGATGAAGAAGAACATTGCCTTTTTTGACTTCGATGGCACGATCACCCACGAAGATACGTTTACCCCTTTTATTTATCAGTCCCTCGATGCGAAAGCCATTCGTCAGGGCAAATTGCGGCTGTTGCCGTATATTCTCGCCTGGAAAATGGGCTGGCTTTCCGCCTCTGCCATCCGGCAAAAAGTATTTCATTATGCTTTTGCCGGGAAATCGCAACCTGAGATCCTGCAGCGCGGGAACGATCATAGCCAGGTATTTATTCCCCATACACTGCGGGAGAACGCGATGCAGCGCATAGCCTGGCATCAGGCGAGAGGGGACACCGTGGTGGTGGTTTCAGCCTCGCTGGATGTCTATCTTCGACCGTGGTGCCAGCAGCATAATCTTGAGCTGCTGTGCAGCGAAGTGGAATTTCAAAACGGGGCAGCGACCGGAAAGTATCAGGGGGGAGACTGCAGCGGCCTGGCCAAAAAGGCGCGTATCCTGGCGAACTACTCCCTGGCCGATTACGAGGAGATCTTCGCCTACGGCGATACGCCGGAAGATTTCGCCATGCTGGCGCTGGCCACCACCAAAATCTATCGCTGGGATGAGGCACCGCCATGAGCCTGGCAGCGCCAGGCTGCGCAGGTTAAGATGGCGCGCTATTGCCCGGCTCACCAGGAAGAAGAGAAGAGATGATGTTACCCCTGACCACGGCCCGGCTGCTGCTGCGCCGGTTCAGAACGGAAGATCTGCCGTCTTTCAGCCATTATCGCAACCTGCCGGAGGTGGCCCGCTTTCAGAGCTGGACCCACTACAGCATGACAGAGGCGACAGCCTTCTATGAACAACAGCGTTCGCTGGCCTTTGCTGAGGATGAAAGCTGGTTCCAGCTTGCCGTAGCGATCCAGGCCAACGGTGCGCTGGCGGGAGATGTGGGGATCCATTTTTTCGATCGGGGCAGACAGGCCGAGCTGGGGATGACCTTTTCCCCGGCATATCAGCATCAGGGGTATGCCCGGGAAGCCATGCGGGCGGTGATAGCCTTACTCTTTGAGCAGTTAGCCCATCACCGGCTGATAGCGGTGGTAGACACTCGCAATACCGGGGCGATCAAACTCCTCGAAGGGCTGGGCTTTCGTCGCGAGGCGCATTACCGGCAGAATATCTTTTTTAAAGGCGAGTGGGGCGATGAGTATCTGTACGCGCTGCTGCGCAGCGAATATCAGTGAAGTGACGGCATGGCCGTCACTTCTGTCCGGCCGGGCGATCAGCTATGCTGGCGGATAAAGCGCGCGCGCCACGGTTTTAGCACCCACAGCGCGAGGGCGGCGGTGATAAAATCCAGACCAATCGCGCAGCTGAAAACCACATGCCAGCCGTGGGTGTACTGATAGAGCAGCGCCGCCAGCGGACCGCCGAAGATGGACCCGATGCCCTGCGAAATATACAACCAGCCATAGTTGCTGGCGGCATTTTCGCTGCCGAACGTATCGGTGAGCGTCGACGGAAAGAGCGAGAAGATTTCCCCCCAGCCAAAGAACACCACCCCGGAGAGCAGGACAAACAGCAGCGGATCTTCCCGGCACGCCAGCCAGAGCGTCATCGCCACTCCCTCCAGCGCAAAGGCGATAAACATGGTTTGCTCGCGGCCGAAGCGGTCGGAAATAAAACCAAACAGCGGCCGGGTTAAGCCGTTGGTGAAGCGGTCTATCGTTAACGCCAGCGGCAGCGCCGCCATGCCAAACACCACCGCCTGGCTAATGCCGAAGTCCTCGGCGAACACCGCCATCTGCGAGGTGACCATCAGCCCGGAAGTCGACATCATTGCCATCATGGCAAACATCAGCCAGAACAGCGGCTGGCGCAGCATTTCCCGGGAGGTAAACGATCTGCTGCTCTGCGCCACGGTCTGGCTGACGGGCAGGGAGACAGCAGGCGGCGGCAGCTTCAGCCCCTGACTGGCGAGGAAGCCGACGAGGGCGAACAGGATCCCGAAAGTTGTCAGCGTGTGTTCAAGGCCGTTAGTGGTCAGCGACAGGGAGATGGGGAAAGTGGTTATGATCGCCCCCATCCCGTAGCCCGCCGCCACCGCGCCGGCGGCAAAACCCCGCTGCTTTGGGAACCATTTAACCATCAGGCCGACAACGCCGATATAGACGATCCCGGTCCCGAGGCCGCCCATGCAGCCATAAACCAGCCACAGCGTCGCCAGGCCCTTCACCTGCGCAGAAAGCACCCAGCTCATTCCGGCCATCACAGTGCCGATAGCGATCAGCCGCCGTGGGCCAAATTTTTCCACTAACCGCCCCTGAAAGGGCGAAAAGAAGGTCTGAAGGATGATCAGCAGCGAGAAGGTGACCTGCAGCTCGGGCAGACCGACGCCCAGCCTGGCGGCCAGGGGTTTCGTCAGCAGCGTCCAGACATATTGCGGGCTGGAGATGGCGGCCATACAGATCAAGCCCAGCACCAGCTGGCGCCATTTGCCATATTTCGGGGTAACCAACGGTTCGCTGAGTGTCGTCATGTTGTTCTCCGTTTTCAGTTAACAGACTTCCGTGAAACGCATTCACCCTGGATGCCTCACGGAAAGGGGAAGGTGGCGACCGCAGAGTGACGACGTGTTGTGGCCATACGGCATACGATCTTGTCCACATCGCGGTATACAAGCGCACAGCATTAAACGTGCCACCTAAAATAATCATTTATATTCAAGATATTAATGTGATGAGGTGGGATCTGAAGGGATGCGGCATGGTGAGCAAGCGGCACTGAGGCGGTGCAAATGCGTGATTGCGGTGCTCGGGGAAACACGCCGATATGCGGGAAGGCATGCTTATCTTTCCTGCACCAAAGCCATGCAATGCCCCACTTTTACTCCCCATTTTTGGGAGGCGATGCCCCGGTTGGCGGTAAATCGCTGATGGAACGGCTATCTGGCTCCTGGCATGGTGCTTGCAAGAACATCGGCAGAAAGCAGCGCAACAGACAATTCAGATCACACAATAGCTGGCTAGGGTTCCGGTTCACCGCGGTGAACGTCTGGTCCGAGAGCTGGCGACCTCGGCGAGGTTACACGGCGGGATAAAAGCCCGGGAGACAGCAGCACCGTTGGGTGTCGCGCTGCTCCGTTTCTCGTGCTAACCAGAGGTCCACCATGAAAACATCGCCGCTCCTCCGCTCACTCGTCCTGTCGCTGATGCTGCTGACCAGCGTCCCGTCCTTTGCCGCCGTCAAAAAAGAGTTCAACGTCTGCTGGACCATCTACGCCGGCTGGATGCCCTGGGGCGCCATCAGCAATGAAAAGATCATTGATAAATGGGCCAGCAAATACGGCATCAAAATCAATATCGTTCAGCTCAACGATTACATCGAATCCATCAACCAGTACACCGCCGGGCAGTTTGACGGCTGCACGATGACCAACATGGACGCGTTGACGATCCCGGCGGCGGGGGGTGTCGACAGTACGGCGCTGATCACCGGCAGCTACTCCGACGGTAACGACGGGGTGGTCCTCAAAGGGGCGGATAAAAAGCTCAGCGACCTGAAAGGAATGTCGGTGTATCTCCCGGAGCTGTCGGTATCCCACTATCTGCTGGTGCGCGGCCTGGAAAAAGCCGGGCTGCAGGAAAAAGACGTCAAGGTGGTGAATACCTCCGATGCCGATATCGTCTCGGCCTTCGGCACCAGCGGCGTGCGGGCGGCGGTGGCCTGGAATCCACAGCTGTCGGTTATCAAAAAGACCCCGCAAACCAGCGAAGTGTTTAGCTCCTCGCAGGTGCCCGGCGAGCTTATCGACATGATGGTGGTGAATACCCAGACCCTGAAAGATAACCCCGCGCTGGGCAAAGCCCTGACCGGTGCCTGGTTTGAAATGATGGCCAAAATGAAGGCCGGGGATAGCCAGGCGCTGAGCACCATGGCCGCCGACGCCGGTACCGATCTCGCCGGCTACCAGGCGCAGCTGAAAACCACCCATCTGTTCTGGACGCCTGCCGACACCCTGGCGTTTATCTCCTCGCCAGATCTGGCGAAAACCATGCAGCGAGTGGCGCAGTTCTCGTTCGATAAAGGCCTGCTGGGTGAAGGGGCGCAGAGCGCGGACTTTATCGGCATGACCTTCCCGGGAAATGTCACCCTCGGCGATGCCGCCAACCGCAAACTGCGCTTTGACGACAGCTACCTGAAGCTGGCCGCCGCGGGCCAGCTCTAATGATTGCCGCCGGGAGACCACGCCATGCGCCACATTAACCGTTATCCCCAAAAGGGGATGCGCCTGACGCTGATGCTGCTGCCTTTTGTCGTGCTGATCGCCGCCTGGTTTATGGGATCGGCGGTGCGGCTGGAAGCCAATCCGCAGGACAAGTTGCTGCCAGGCCTGTCGCAGATGGTGGCAGCCATTGACCGGATGGCGTTCACCCCGGACAAACGCAGCGGCGAGTATTTGCTGTGGGCCGATACGCTGATCAGCCTGAGCCGTCTGCTGACGGGCCTGGCCGTCTCGTCGCTGATCGGCCTCGTCATCGGCATCGCCGCCGGCGTCTTCCCGATGTACCGCGCGGCGCTGTCGCCGCTGCTGACGGTGGTGTCAATGATCCCGCCGCTGGCGATCCTGCCGGTGCTGTTTATCGTCTTTGGCCTGGATGAGCTGTCGAAAGTGATGCTGATCGTCATCGGTATTACGCCGATGCTGGCGCGCGACCTGGAGCAGCGGGCGCAGGAGATCCCGGCGGAGCTGTTTATTAAGGCGCAGACCCTCGGCGCCAATAGCTGGACCCTGGTGCTGCGGGTGGTGCTTCCCCAGCTGCTGTCGCGGCTGATCACCTCCCTGCGCCTGCTGCTGGGCTCGGCATGGCTGTTCCTCATCTCCGCCGAGGCCATCTCCGCCACCGCCGGGCTGGGGTACCGTATTTTCCTGGTGCGGCGCTATATGGCGATGGACGTGATTATTCCCTATGTCATCTGGATCACTTTGCTGGCATGGCTGATGGATCTGGCGCTGCGCCAGCTGCACAAGGCCTGTTTCCCGTGGGCGGAAGGAGGTCGGGGATGAGTTTTATCGACATCAAAAACATCTGGCAGGAGTACGGCGACCACGTGGTGCTGGAGCGCATCAATCTGCAGGTGAAAGAGGGCGAGTTTTGCTCGATGGTCGGCGCGTCCGGCTGTGGTAAATCGACCTTTCTGCGCCTGCTGCTCGGTCAGGAAAAACCGACCCGTGGTGCCATCCTGCTCGACGGCCAGCCGCTGGCGGCGGAGCCGGACCGCAGTCGTGGTGTGGTCTTCCAGCGCTATTCGGTGTTTCCGCATCTCAACGTGCTGGATAACGTCGCCATCGGCCTGGAGCTGCCGGCGTCCCCGCTGCTGGGGCGCCTGTTTGGCGGCAGAAAGCGCGAGGCCCGGCAACAGGCCCAGCGGATGCTGGAGAAAGTTGGCCTGGGACACGCCCTGGATAAATACCCGGCGCAGCTCTCGGGCGGGATGCAGCAGCGGCTGGCCATTGCCCAGGCGTTCGTGATGCAGCCGCGGGTGCTGCTGCTGGACGAGCCCTTCGGCGCGCTGGATCCCGGCATTCGCAAGGATATGCATGCGCTGCTGCTCCAGCTGTGGAGCGAAACGCGCATGACGGTGTTTATGGTCACCCACGACCTGGCGGAAGGCTTCAACCTCGGCACGAGGCTGCTGGTGTTCGACAAAGTGCGCATCGACCCGCAGGCGCCCAACGCCTGGGGAGCGCGTATTACCTACGACATCCCGCTCAATGAAGCGCGGATGGCGCAGCTGGCCGCCGGTAGCGACACCAACGTTTACGCATTAAGGAGATAAATTGATGACTGAACTGCTTCACTCCACCCCCAGCCTGCGCGAAGAGCAGCTTCCCGGCGGGGCGCACACCTCGCTGATTTTGCGCAAAGGGCAGATCCTGCGCCTGACCGATATCGACGGCGGGGCGAACGTCAGCATGATGATGCTCAACCCCCATGAGAAAAGTGAGCGCCTGAACCTGCCGGATACCCTCAAGGGGCAGCATACCGCGCGTCTGACCGCCGGGCACTGTTTCTACTCCGATATGGGCCGGGTGCTCGCCGGGATCGTCGCCGACAGCTGCGGCTGGCACGATCCGTTCGGCGGGGTCCTTAACGCCGAAGAGACGCGCGACAAATATGGCGCCGGACGCTACCAGGAATTACGCAATGGCTTCTACCGCAACGGCGTCGATAACCTGCTGGTGGAGATGGGTAAATGGGATCTCGGTCTGGAAGATCTGCTGATGGTGGTCAACTTCTTCAGCAAAGTCACCGTCGATGACCAGGGGCGCTTTCACTTTGTCTCCGGCAACAGCCGCGCCGGGGATTACGTGGAACTGTATGCCCCGATGGACGTCCTGCTGGTGCTCACCGCGCTGCCCCATCCCCAGGATCCGGCCACCGAGTATGCCCCCCGTCCGGTGCAGCTGAGCTGGTATCAGGCCGACGATGAAGACGCAGCCACCCAGGTGCTCCTGACCCGCGATGAGAACCAGCGCGCGTTCCGCAATACCCAACTTTTTGCCCTGTAAGGAGGCGTTTATGACCCTTATCACCAGTAACCGACGCCCGGAAGAGGCCGTCTATCGCCATGTGATCCCCGCCGGGGAGCCGTGGCTGTTTGAGGTAAAAAAAGGGCAAACCCTGCGCCTGCTCGATCTCGAAGGCAACCAGGCGATTGATACCCTGTTTTACAACGCCGACAACCCGCGCGAGCGCTACGATGCGCAGCGCACGCTGCGCCGCCAGGGTAACGCCTACCTGACCGCCGGCAGCGTGCTCTATTCCAATCTTGGTCATCCGCTGATGACCATCGTGGCCGATACCTGCGGGCGGCACGATACCCTCGGCGGCGCCTGCGCCCAGGAGAGCAACACCGTGCGCTACGCTCTCGACAAGCGCTATATGCACAGCTGCCGGGACAATTTTCTCTGCGCCTGTCTGCACGATGGCCGTCTGCATAAACGCGATATCGGCGCCAACATTAACTTCTTTATGAACGTGCCGGTGACGCCGGAGGGTGGTCTGACCTTCGAGGATGGCATCTCGGCGGCGGGAAAATACGTGGAACTGCGCGCGGAGTGTAACGCCATGGTGCTGATCTCCAACTGCCCGCAGCTCAACAATCCCTGCAACGGCTGGAACCCGACCCCCGCCGAGGTGCTGGTATGGAACTGACCCGCTGGCAGCGCTGGCGTTTGCTGGCCTTTCGGCTGTTCGCCGTTCGCGCCGACCGCCTGAACCACACGCCGACGCGCCACCTTTAAGCGCCGGCTCTCCCGGGGACGACCTCAGGGGAAGACGAATTATTGCGGGACGACCCGCTTCGCTGTGAGTTCCGCTTATGTTTGATACCTTACTGATTGCTAACCGCGGGGCGATTGCCTGCCGCATTCTGCGCACCCTGCGCGCCATGCAGGTGAAGGGCGTCGCCGTTTACGCCGAAGCCGACCTGAGCAGTCTGCACGTCCGCGAAGCGGATGAGGCGCTCAGCCTTGGCGAGGGGCCGGCAGCGCAAACCTATCTGGTGGTAGAGAAGATCATTGCCGCCGCGCTGCAGAGCGGCGCCCACGCTATCCATCCCGGCTACGGCTTTCTGTCGGAAAACGCCGCCTTCGCCGAAGCCTGTGAGGCGGCGGGACTGGCGTTTGTTGGCCCGACACCGCAACAGCTGCGAACCTTCGGCCTGAAGCATACCGCCCGCGCCCTGGCGAAGGCGGAGGGCGTTCCGCTGCTGGAAGGCAGCGAACTGCTGGCCGACAGTGAGGAAGCCTGCCGGGCGGCTGAGGCGGTGGGCTACCCGGTGATGCTCAAGAGCACGGCGGGCGGCGGAGGGATTGGCATGCGCGTCTGCCGCGACGCCCGCGAACTGAGCGAGGCGTTTGCCACGGTACAGCGGTTGGGGCAAAACAACTTCAGCGACGCCGGGGTGTTTCTCGAAAAATATATCGAACGCGCCCGCCATCTGGAGGTGCAAATCTTCGGCGACGGGAAGGGGGAAGTTATCGCCCTCGGCGTGCGCGACTGCTCGCTGCAGCGACGTAACCAGAAAGTGATTGAAGAGACCCCGGCGCCAAATCTGCCGGACGGGATGGCGCAGGCGCTGTGTAGCGCGGCCATTGCCCTTGGAAAAGCAGTGAACTACCGCAGCGCCGGGACGGTGGAGTTTGTCTACGACAGCGCGGCGCAGCGTTTCTATTTCCTCGAGGTCAATACCCGACTGCAGGTGGAGCACGGCGTGACGGAGCAGGTGTGGGGCGTGGACCTGGTGCACTGGATGATCGCCCTGGCGGCAGGGGATTTACCGCCGCTGAGCGAGCTGGCCGCCGGGCTACAGCCCCGGGGCCATGCTATTCAGGCGCGAATTTACGCCGAAGATCCTGGCCGCCAGTTTCAGCCTTCTCCCGGACTGTTAACCGACGTCTGGTTTCCACCGGCGGACGGCGCCACCCTGCGCATCGATCGCTGGGTGGAGGCCGGGTGTGAGGTGCCGCCGTTTTTCGACCCGCTGTTGGCGAAAGCTATCGTCTGGCGCCCCAGCCGCGATGAGGCGATCGCCGGCCTGGCGCAGGCTCTGGCAGAGACCCGCCTGTACGGCGTCGAAACCAACCGCCAGTACCTGCAGCAGATCCTCAGCTTTGCGCCGTTTACTGCCGGAGAACCCTGGACTCGCTGTCTGGAGCAGTTGCGCTACCGGGCCGATACCGTGGAGGTTCTGAGCGCCGGCACCCAGACCAGCGTCCAGGACTACCCGGGACGTCTGGGGTACTGGGCGGTGGGCGTACCGCCCTCGGGACCGATGGATGACCGGGCGCTGCGCCTGGGCAACCGTCTGCTGGGCAATGCCGAGGGCGACGCTGCGCTGGAGATCACCCTTAGCGGACCCACCCTGAAATTTAATACCGCCGTACAGGCGGTGGTCTGCGGCGCGCCGCTGGCCGTAACGCTCGACGGCGTCGACCAGGAGATGGACTGCGTATTCACTATTCCGGCGGGGGCGACCCTCAGGCTGGGGGCAATAAGCGGGCCTGGGGTCAGAAGCTATCTTTGCCTGCGCGGCGGTATTCAGGTACCGGATTATTTGGGCAGTAAAAGCACCTTTACCCTCGGTCAGTTTGGCGGCCACGGCGGACGGGCGCTGCGCGCCGGCGACGTGCTGCATCTTGCACCTCCGGCTGAGACCACGGAAAGCGCGGCGCTTACTGCAGGGTTGCGCACTGAGCTTGCGGCAGTGCGAACGCTGCGGGTGATCTATGGTCCCCACGGCGCGCCGGAGTTCTTTGCCCCGGCGTATATGGCGACCTTTTTTGCCACCGACTGGGAGGTGCATTTTAACTCCAGCCGCACCGGCGTGCGCCTGATCGGACCCAAGCCGGTCTGGGCCCGCGACAGCGGCGGCGAAGCCGGGCTGCATCCGTCGAATATTCATGACAACCCCTATGCCGTGGGGGCGGTGGATTTTACCGGCGATATGCCGGTGATCCTCGGGCCGGACGGCCCAAGCCTCGGGGGCTTCGTCTGCCCGGTGACGGTGATCGAAGCCGATCTCTGGCAACTGGGCCAGCTTAAGGCGGGGGATAAAGTGCGCTTTGTGGCGGTGGACGTCCCCACCGCCCGGCGGCTGGCGGCAGGCCGTCGCGCGGAGCTGGCGACCCTGCAGGCGCAGGACGTTGCCTGGCAGCCTGTGCCGCTTACCTCGCCGGTGGTGATGACCTGCGGCGAAGCTGACAAACGCCTGGTGGCGCGCCTCTCCGGCGATACCCATCTGCTGCTGGAGGCCGGTGAGGCGGAGCTGGATCTGGTGCTGCGCTTTCGCATCCATGCCCTGATGCAGGCCCTTGAGGAGCAAGCCCGGGAAGGGATCATTGATATCACGCCGGGGATCCGCTCCCTGCAGCTGCATTACCAGCCGGAAACGCTGGCGCTGGAGACCCTGCTGGCGTGGGTCCGCGAGGAGTGGGCCACGGTCTGCATGAGCGACGATCTGCAGGTGCCTACACGGGTGGTGCATCTCCCGCTCTCCTGGGACGATCCCGCCTGCCGCAAGGCGATCGACAAATATATGACCACCGTCCGCCCGGACGCCCCCTGGTGCCCAAGCAACCTCGAGTTTATTCGCCGGATAAACGATCTCCCGGATGAGCAGGCGGTGTGGCAAACGGTGTTTGACGCCAGCTATCTGGTGATGGGGCTCGGCGATGTCTATCTCGGCGCACCGGTGGCTACCCCCCTTGATCCGCGCCATCGGCTGGTCACCACCAAATACAACCCGGCGCGAACCTGGACGGCGGAAAACTCGGTGGGCATCGGCGGAGCGTATCTGTGCGTTTACGGCATGGAAGGCCCGGGTGGCTATCAGTTTGTCGGCCGCACCCTGCAGATGTGGAGTCGCTATCACGAGGTGGCCGATTTTGCTGGCAAGCCCTGGCTGCTGCGCTTTTTCGACCAGTTGCGTTTCTATCCGGTCTCGGCGGAGGAACTGCTGGAGATTCGCCGCGATTTCCCGCTCGGACGCTACCCGCTGCGCATCGAGCACAGCACGCTGCGGCTGGCGGAGTACCAGCAGTTTCTCGCTCGCGAGGCGCAGAGCATTAGCGCATTTCGCGACCATCAGCAGCGGGCGTTTAACGCCGAGCGCAAGCGCTGGATCGCCAGCGGCCAGGCCCATTTCGACAGTCAGGAGGGCGCGTCAGAAGAGGCGGGCGAGGCGCCGCTGCAGCCGGGGGAGCAGGGGGTGGAAAGCCCGGTATCCGGTAATCTGTGGCAGGTACAGACCGCGGCCGGCAGCCAGGTACGTGCCGGCGATGTGCTGGTGGTGCTTGAGTCGATGAAAATGGAGATCCCGCTGTTGGCGCCGTGCGATGGCAGGGTTCAGCAGGTCAATGTGCAGCCAGGCAGCGCGGTGCGTGCCGGGCAGCGGGTGGCAGTGATTATTGAGGAGAAGGCATGATGCAGCAGACGTTTGATTTACGCCTGGCGACCCTGGCGGCGAACTATCGTAATGGCAACACCACCCCGCGCGCCCTGCTGGCGGCGATCCGCCAGCGGGCGGAAGCGCTGAATCCCGAGTTTAATCTGTTTATTCATCTCCTGAGCGAAGCGGAGCAGGCGCCGTTTCTGGCGGCGCTGGAAGGCCATTCGCCAGAAACGCTCCCGCTGTACGGGGTGCCGTTCGCGATCAAAGATAATATTGACCTTGCGGAGATCGTCACCACCGCTGCCTGTCCGGCGTTTGCTTACCGGCCGACGCAAAGCGCGACCATTGTCGCTCAGCTGATTGCCCTGGGGGCGGTGCCGGTGGGCAAAACCAATCTCGACCAGTTTGCCACCGGCCTGAACGGGACCCGTTCGCCGTATGGCCGCTGCCGCAACGCGTACCATCCCGCTTATCCCTCCGGCGGCTCCAGCGCCGGCTCCGCGCTGGCGGTAGCGCTGGGCGTGGCAAGCTTCGCGCTGGGGACCGACACCGCCGGCAGCGGTCGCGTCCCGGCCGGGCTGAATAACCTGGTGGGGCTGAAAGCGACGAAAGGGGTGATCTCTACCGCTGGAGTGGTACCTGCCTGCCGGACGCTGGACTGCGTGACCTTTTTCAGCGCCACCGCCGACGAGGCCAGCCAGCTGCTGGCCCTGGTTGCCCGATCCGATCAGCAGGATAGCTACAGCCGCCGCAATCCCCAGTGGAACAGCCGTCAGGCCTTCGGCAGGCCGTCCGCCGGGTTTCGCTTTGGCGTCCCGCGGGAGCTTAACTTCCTCGGCTGCCGCGTCAGCGAAGCGCTGTTCGCCCAGGCCGTGCAGCGGCTGACGGCGCTCGGCGGCGTGCCGGTAGCGATCGATTTCGCGCCATTTCTGGCCGCCGCCCGCCTGCTATATGACGGACCATGGGTTGCTGAACGCTATGCGGTGGCTGGCCCGCTGATTGAGCAGCAGCCGGATGCCGTGCTGCCGGTCATTCGCGATGTGCTGGCGAAAGCGCCTGATATCGACGCGACGGCGACTTTTAAGGCGATGTATCAGCTGCAGGGGTATAAAGCGCAGTGCGATGCCATTCTCGAGACGCTGGACTGCGTGCTGACGCCAACCGTTCCGCGCCCGGTAACGCTCGACGAGCTGGCGGTGGAGCCCATCACCCGCAATGCCGACCTGGGCTACTACACCAACTTTATGAACCTGCTGGACTATGCGGCGGTGAGCGTGCCGTGCGGGTTTATGCCTGACGGATTGCCCTCCGGCGTCACGCTGTTTGGCCGGGCCTTTACCGATCAGTATTTGCTGAGCCTGGCCGACGCCTTCCAGCGCGCGGAGCGGCTACCGCTGGCTGGCGGCGCGCGGCTGGAAAGCCCGCCGCCTGCACATCCCGCGGGACATGATCGAATGGCTCTCGCGGTATGCGGCGCGCATCTGTCCGGCCAGCCGCTGAACGGTCAATTGCTGGCGCGGGGCGGCAGGCTGCTGCAGGCGACCCACAGCGCGCCGCGCTATCGGTTGTATGTCCTTCCGGATGGCAAGCGCCCGGCGATGGTGCGTGACGAGCCAGAGGGGGACGCGATAGCCGTGGAAGTCTGGGAGATCCCCAGCGCCGAGGTGGGGTCGCTGCTGGCCGCCATCCCCGCGCCGCTGGGGCTGGGACAGATTGAGCTGGCCGACGGCCGCTGGGTGACTGGCTTTATTTGCGAAGCCGGAGGGCTGGGCGCGGCCACAGAGATCACCGCCTGGGGCGGCTGGCGTCAGTGGCTGGCCAGGTAAACCGGAAACCCTCTGCGGTAGCGCCGCAGAGGGAACCCTCGCTTATAACGGGCTGTTCTCATCGAGCAGGGTGACGCTCCAGACGCGGGCGTGCGTGTCATCGATGCGATAGTAGCTTTTCACGCTTGCCGTACCGCCGATGGCGTAGCCCACCAGAGCGACAATGTTGAGCTGATGCCCTTGCTTATCGGTAAACGCATAATACTCATCCAGCACATAACCGCTGGCGCTGGCCGCTGATTCCAGACGATCGTCCCTGGCTTTCAGGTCCGGGGTATAGTCGGCGATGGTTTTCCCCACATAGTTTTTGGCGACGTCCTGCTTTTCGTCATCGCTGACGATAAACGCCGCACTGGCAGGAAAGTGCTGAACCACCTCAGCCAGGGTTGGTTTCGGCGCAGCAGAGGGGAATAACGTATGATCGATGGTGTAGGCCTGTAGCCAGCAGGAGAATAACGCCGCTTCCGCCGCACGGCCATCCGGGTCGGAAAGCCCGGGCA
This sequence comes from Klebsiella sp. 7-CIP_Kleb., assembly GCF_050378655.1. Lineage (NCBI taxonomy): Bacteria > Pseudomonadati > Pseudomonadota > Gammaproteobacteria > Enterobacterales > Enterobacteriaceae > Klebsiella > Klebsiella sp. 7-CIP_Kleb. Next base: position 317,268 of record NZ_JBNRLJ010000001.1, on the reverse strand, counting down.
GCGCATCGACGGTCTCTCCCGCTTTACGCAGCGCAATGAAATCGGCACAGGAAGAGACCCGTGCCTGATTCTGATCGCTCAACACCAGCGTCAGGGGAGACTGGTTAATCTCAAGCTCGCCCGCCGCCAGCACCGGCGTGCTCAACAATAACGTCACCGCCATACCGATAAAATATTTCATCACATAGCCTCCATGAATATCGTCGTATCCTGATCCGAGGTGACAGGGAAAGCAAGCGATGGATGACGTTTCTTCCGCACGTCCGGGCGATGGCTCCCGGACGCCTGGCGACGGCCGGGGAGGGTTACTGATGGTGTGGGGCTGAGTGGCAAACATGCCGCCAGTCAGCAGGATCGCGCCTTCTCCACGCGCGGCCATCCGCGGAGAGACCGCTTTGATGGCGGCATACCCGGGTATTTATCGACACGGTATGCCAACAGCTGGCGTCATCCCCGCTGTGGCAGGACGAGTTGAAGCGATAAGCAGGGGTTGCCGATGGCGCGGGGAAGCACAAGGCTTCGAAGTAGTACGGAACAATAAATTAATCTTCGGCCAGATAATGCCCCTGCGGACTTTCTTCGTGCAGTAAGAAGGATCAAATCTCTCGAGTTAATAGAGAATATCAAATGCCAATTCGATATTAACGTTTATCAATAAAGCCATTAATATCACCAGTATGGGGGATTTATGAATTTAATTGATAACGTTAAGAATGAAGAGCTACAGAATATTCGTTTTGTTTTAACTGATATGGATGAAACGCTGACTTATAAGGGCAGACTGCAGGCCCGAACCTATCAGAGTCTGGAAATGCTACAACATGCGGGCATCAAGGTGATTCCGGTAACGGCGGCCTCTGCCGGCTGGGCCGATCAGATGGCGAGAATGTGGCCAGTTGATGGGGTCATCGCTGAAAATGGAGGATTATTTCTTACCAGAAATAACATCGAACATGGTATTAACAGGTACTTCTGGCATGAAGACAAATATCTTCTCAATCGAGAAAAAATCAGCCATATTCTTCTCAAGATTCGCCAGAAATACCCCTGGGTTGAAGTGTCTGACGATCAGGATTTTCGCCTGACGAGTATCGCTTTCAAACTTCCCAAAAATCATGAGCAGACCAGACAGCTCATTGACGAATTAGCGGAAAATAAATGCAGCTATACCATTAATAATCTATGGGTACTGGGGTGGTTAGGGGGGTATGACAAACTCGTCATGAGCAGAAAGGTGTTAAAGCATTTTTACGCACTGGAAGAATCAGATGAACAGGCATCGGTTTTCTACAGTGGTGATTCGCTCAATGACGCCCCCATGTTCAGCTACTACAGCAAAACGTTGGGAATGAACACGATCAACGACATAGCGCAAGTTATACCATCATTGCCGCGCTGGATAAGTCAATTTCCAGGTGGTGAAGGGTTTGTTGATGGCGCGAACAGAATTTTAAATGCCAAAAGGGCAAGCATCAGTTAAGTTGCCTTCTCCGCTCTGGCAGATGGCAACCGGATCCATTGGTAGCAACAGGTCCGGTTGTTGTATGCGTTGGATAGAGAGCCTCATAGGGGACTTGCCGTTATCCAGGCGGAACGCCATCCACGTTGAATGGCTCATCATTCTTGTTGCAAAAATGGGAACGCTTCAGTAGCCTTGTCTCTTTCGGAGACAGGAAATGCTCGTCACTGATTCACTTCTTGCTTACACTCTCGCTGCCACGCTGCTTACCCTGACGCCAGGTCTGGATACTGCTCTTATCCTGCGCACGGCGACCGCGGAAGGGGGACGCAAAGCCTTGCATGCCGCGTTAGGCATCGATCTCGGGTGCTTTATCTGGGGCGCGCTGGTGGCCTTTGGTTTGGGCGCGCTACTGGCGGTTTCTGAACTGGCTTACACCTTATTGAAATGGTGCGGCGCGGGCTACCTTTGTTGGCTGGGCATCCAGCTGCTCCTGCGCCCACGCCAGCAATTTAACACCCACCCGACCGAATCCAATTCCACGAGTAACTGGTTCCTGCGCGGGATGTTGGGGAATGTGCTTAATCCCAAAATGGGCGTCTTCTACGTTTCGTTTTTACCTCAGTTTATCCCCGCCGGGCATTCACCCATCAGCTGGACCTTTCTCCTGGTCACAATCCATGTATTGATAGGGACGCTGTGGTCGTTAACGCTGATTACCGCCACTCGCTATGCCGCCGATATCCTGAAAAAACCAGCCGTAGTGAAATGGATGGATCGAACGACCGGCTGCCTGTTTCTGATATTCGCCGCGAAGCTGGCAATGAGCCGTCGGTAATCTCCGGTTTCGTCCTCCTGGGGGACAATGCCCGCTTTCATCAGGTGTCGCCTTGCCGGAATACAGACTTTCCTGCCGTACCAGGGCAAATTTCCTGCACTTTGACGCTTAGTCGTGGAGGTATGGAAAGATGGGATTATTAAATTTTATGAAAGAAGCGGGCGAAAAAATATGGGATGCCGTCTCCGGCGACAGTAAAGAAGATCGGGCCGATAAGCTGAAAAAACATATCGATGGACTTAATCTGCCTGGCGCCGAAAAGGTCAATATTGCTGTTGCTGAAGATGGCACCGCAACGGTCACTGGTGATGTCGCTTCGCAGGAGGATAAGGAAAAAATTCTGGTTGCGGTAGGTAATGTCACTGGCGTAGGCCAGGTCAGTGACGGCGTTAAGGTGACGCAAAGCGGGGCGGAAAGTCGTTTTTACACGGTCAAATCCGGTGACACCCTGAGCGCTATCTCAAAAGCGATGTATGGCTCGGCCAATGATTATCAACGTATTTTTGAAGCCAATAAACCGATGCTGACCCTCCCGACAAAATCTATCCGGTTCAGGTGCTGATTATCCCGGCGAAGTAAGTAGACAGTTCATTCCTCTCAACAGCAACATCAGCGATGACAGGAATACGACATTTATACGGCCATCGGGAGCAGTCACAGACATCAGCTGCTCTCTCAACGGCAAAAGAGCCAGCAGGCGGGCTCTTTTGCCGGGGTCAGGCGCTTACTGTGCGTCAGCCAGTGCCAGTCGGGCCTCTTCCTGCTCGGTGATTTTACGCTGTTGCTCAAGTTCCAGCGCGCCGCGATGAGAGAGGTAGCAGAAGAGTATGCAGCAGACGATCCCGCCCATCAGCAGATAGAACCCGCCGTGCCAGCCCATTTTATCGACCATTACGCCGAACAGGCTGGTGCCTAACGATGCGCCAAAGATATAGCTCATAAATCCGCGCAGACCCACGGCTGAACCGACGGCAAAGCTGGGGACGATTTCCATGGTCTGGACCGAGGCCAGAAACTGCGGGACGTAAATAAGACAGCCCACAATCGCCGCGAATACCGTGACCATCAGCAGAGATTCGCTTTTCCAGTAGCCGATCAGACAGATGAAGATTAGCGTCATACAGATTATGGCTAACGGCATCCGGCGCCCTTTAAACAGCTTGTCGGAGAGCCAGCCGGCCAGCAGAGTAGACGGAATCGCCGCCCACTCAAAAAACAGGAATGCGACGCTCATTTGTTCTTTGGAAAAATGTTTCACCGTCAGCAGGTAAATTGGCAGCCAGCTGATCATGCCGAAACGCACCATATAGACAAACACATCCACAAAGGAGACATACCAGGCGTTTTTGTTACGCAGTACGTAGGTACAAAAGATCTGAAATGCGCTCATGTTCTCCGGCGCTTTCTGGCCGTGTTTGGTCTTCAGCACCACTTTCTCTTCCGGCATCATTTCTGCCAGCGAAGGCAGACCTTCCTCGCGCGGCGAACCCTTACCCAGCACCAGTACGCTAATGGCGAATACCACCGCCACGCAGGCCGGTACAATGTAGCTGGCGCTCTGCCAGTGCTCGGTGCCGAGAATAGCGAATGCGGCGCCGACGATCGGGGCGACAATTCCGCCGCCGACGTTATGGGAAATGTTCCAGAACGCCCCTACGCGGCCACGCTCACGGCGCGGGAACCAGTTCGCAATAGTAATAAAAGAGGGGCCGACCCCCACACCCTGAAACAGGCCGTTCAGGACAACCAGCGCAGCGAAGACCCAGAATGCGGTACTGAATCCTAACCCGACGTTGACGATGGCGCACAGCACCAGACCAAAGGCCATAAAGACTTTCGGGCTGGCTTTATCCGCGAGGCTGCTCATCACGCCTTTACTGATCCCGTACGCGATGAGCATACAGCTACTGAGCAAACCGATCTGCGTGGCGCTAAGGTCTAACTGTTCTTTCAGATAGGGCGTGGATAAGGTGAAGTTATTGCGCACGATATAGTACGCCAGGTATCCCAGAAATACGCTTAGCAGCGCCTGCATACGGTATCGACCATAGGTTGCCTGAATTTTCTCAGCTGGAACTTTATTCGCCGACGGGCCTTTTTTTAATAATGATAACATGTCTTCACCTGTATTTATATTGATATGAACATCACGGGTAATTGCCCCGAAGGGTGAAATAAGCGCCTAAAAAATTCAAATCGTCGAAATGAGTCAAAATTGACTCAAAATAATAAAAGGGAGGGGTATTTTTGACCCATAGAGCATGAGTGAGATTCTACGCCATTAATTTTGCGCTAATTTCATGTCCGGCTTGTGCGAACACTAACAAATTCCCCAGTCATTATCTGGTAATCTTTCCCGATATTTCCGGACGCCGGCTTGACTATTTACCCACTCGCGGCGATTAATTCACCGGATGTCATAAACGGGTAAGTTTTGTCTCAACGCGATTTTTACGGTATTTCAATATTTATGAACGGGATCACAAACATATTTCTTCGTGGGGTAGGGATAGTGGGCAAAATACTCGCGCTGCTGCTGACCGCATGGCTGGGACCCTGTGCGGCGCAAGGCAATGAGCTGGTGATGGCGACGACATTTTCTCCCAGCGCCACCGTGTGGATTATCGATCGCTGGCAGAAAGAACCGGGGTCGGTGATGATAAGGACGCTCAACCGCACCAGCGCCTCGCTGGAACAGCTGCTTGATACGCCAAATGCCGAAAATGTCGATCTCATCCTGACCTCATCGCCGATGCTGCTGCAGCATCTTCAGGAGCATCAAAAACTGGCGCCGTTCAGCGGTGCGCCGGCAGCCAGCCAACATCTGGTGCCGGAATCCATTCGCTCCACCTCCGTGGCCGTGGCGATTTCCGGGTTCGGTTTGCTGATGAATCGCTCGGCGCTGATGACCCGGCATCTGCCTGCGCCAACGGACTGGGATGACCTGACCGATCCCCGTTATCAGGGGGCGCTGCTAATGAGCAGTCCGTCGCGTTCGGATACCAACCATCTGATGGTTGAGTCGCTGCTGCAACAAAAAGGCTGGATTAAGGGATGGGAAACGCTGTTGACGACGGCAGGAAACCTCGTGACCATTTCATCCCGCAGCTTTGGGGTGGCAGATAAGATTAAAAGCGGCCTGGGCGTGGCTGGTCCGGTGATTGATAATTACGCCAATCTGCTGCTGAACGATCCGCACCTGGCTTTTACCTATTTCCCGCAGTCGGCGGTTTCGCCGACCTATGTCGCAGTGCTTAAAAACAGCCAGCACGCCAGCGAAGCGCGGCGGTTTATTCGCTATCTGTTAAGTCCGGAGGGCCAGGCGATCCTCGCCGACGCTAATACCGGGAAGTACCCGGTAACACCGCTGGCGCCAGGCAATCCACGGGCGGCGCAGCAGGCGATGCTGATGAATCAACCGCCAACAAACTATCGACTGATCCTCAAACGTCAGCGTTTGGTTCAGCGGATATTTGATACGGCCATTAGCTTTCGTCTTGCCCAGCTAAAAGATGCCTGGCGAGCGCTGCATAGCGCGGAGGTCCGTCTCAAGCGTCCGCTGCCCGAGATACGCGCACTGCTCACCCGTGTCCCGGTGGATCCGGCCAGCAGCGAGGATGAAGCCTGGCTGGCTCAGTTCGACAACAAGAGTTTTGCGGAACAGCAGATGATGGAGTGGCAGCTCTGGTTTCTCAATAATCAGCGGCAGGCGATTACTAAACTGGAAGAACTGAAATGATGGGCAGGTCCATGCTGCAACGTCTGCGGCAAATCAGTATCAGTAGCAGCCTACGCGGGGCTTTTCTGATGGGGGCGCTGCTGACGCTGATTGTCAGCAGCGTCAGCCTCTATTCCTGGCATGAACAAAGTTCGCAGATCCGCTATTCGCTGGATGAGTATTTTCCGCGCATCCACTCGGCTTTTCTGATTGAAGGTAATCTTAATCTGGTGGTCGATCAGCTCAATGAATTTCTGCTGGCGCCGAATACTACGGTACGACTGCAGCTGCGCAACCAGATTATCCAGCATCTGGACAAAATATTTAGGCCAGATCGGGGCGACCATTCCGGTTTACGGGCGCGACGAGCTGGGACGTATTGCCGGTTTGCTTCGTCATACTCTGGGTCAGCTTAATGCGCAAAAACAGCAGCTGGAACAGGAGATTGGCGAGCGAAAAGCGATTGAGGCCGATCTGCGCGCCACGCAGGACGAGCTGATCCAGACCGCTAAACTGGCGGTGGTTGGGCAGACGATGACCACCCTGGCGCATGAGATCAATCAGCCGTTGAATGCGCTTTCGATGTATCAAACTTTATCTCAGAATGAAGAAGTATGGTCTGAATAAAGAGCACTACAAAGGGGTTTAGGCATGGCGCCAGACGATGGTTGATAATATCCTGAATGGTTCCTGTGCCTGAAAATAACGATGTTTTTACGCTAAAGGGGCAGGGAAGGGTGAACCCTTATGAATATCTGAAAAAAGAGGCCACCATTTTTTAAATGGATTTTTTATATAGATTTGCAAAGGTGAAGAGGTAAAAACTTAAGCGCCTGTTATTTTTTTATTTTATAGAAGGAATTCTGAGTGAAGCGCATTAACGAACGTGCCTGGGAAGTGTTTGGTATCTATGGAAGGGTTTGTGAAAGCTGCTCCGGGGCGATCGCATTAAGCCTTTTGCAGGCGCTGGCGATGTTTGGTTGCCTTGAGAAAAGAGAGGCTGGCGGGTTAACGCTGTATTGCATTCTGACTTTCATCGCCGTTGTGGCGACGATCGGTTTTTTTGCCTCTCTGATAAGTATAGGAAGAACTATTCATATACAAAGTGAAGGTCATAATGTAGCTGAATTCCTGATTTCCTGCGTTTTTTATCCGGTCGTTATCGGTATCCTGCTTTCGGCGCTTGCGACGCTTCAATCAATATAAGGTGACATCAGGCGTAAGGACCCCGGAGCGATCTCCACGCCATCATTTTAAAGTGGCATGAATAGGTGAAGGTCGATTCCGATTTAACGAAACGAAGCTGCATCAGGCGGCTCGTCGCATCGTCGACAAGACCAGTGATGTACAGGCGGGTACACGGTTCTCGAACCAGTGGTGGTCGCAACCATCAATCTGGATCAGTTCTCCGCAGCAGGCCCGAAGATAACGTGACTGCTGAATTTTCGGCGCACGTTGTTTGCGGGGGATCCAGAGACCGGCTTTGACCATGAGTGAACGGACAGTCTCTTTGGACAGATGAACATCATGCAGTTCTGCGAGTTTCTCACACGCCAGCGTAGACTAAAGTCGGTATAGCGCTCGCGGATAATATTGAGCGCGTACTGTGCAAGGTCATCTGGCAGCTGGTTATTGCTGAGATTTCAACAATGTTGGTTAGCGATATCTGGCGAGCATGATTCACGGCAGTGCATCAGAAGGCGTCGGTACTGGCGATCAGATATACTTAGGCGCTGCGCGGCCATCTGAGTGGTCAGACGCCGGTCGACAACGTCCTGAATGATTTTGAGTCGGTTAACTTCATCCAAAGTGAAAACGTCCGCTGCATGAGCCGTTATCAGAATCCCTCGATGGTGAATCTACGCGTCACTTATCCAAGAGCTGGCCTTACAACTTAGCCACCACAATCAAAGTGCGCATAATGTATATTATGTTAAATAGAATATCAGGACGCGTAACCCAACCATAGTTACAACTCTACCCCATGAAATTCATAGGCTCCATCTTGTCCTCCACCGGCTGCTTACTCGTTTGTATATGACTCGCGCTGTTTTCACTCACGGTACTCTGATGCCGACCGTGCACCACGTGTCCAACAACTTCCCGCGGACCAGCTATGGCGTTTTTCATAAACTCCTCCGGCACGCATATGGCGCGCTCGATCGTCGTTGGGTTCATTAGGCGAACGCACGACGGCGACACGCTGACCGCACCCGGCTTTCCGGCGCGGTTAACATCAGGTCTCGCTTCTGGTTGCGTATCTGCCAGATAATGCTGACTCACTCAATTTTAACCGTTCCCGGCAAACCGCACGCCGCACTTTCTCCGCCCTAAAATGTCCAGGTAACTGCTGCTGTCAGTGCCGCCTCGTTACGTCGTAACACGATCGGGCTTTCATTAGCATGCTCCCCAAGCCAGGTATAGTCAGCACTCAAAACCGTGCCCCAGTGGGCATCAAACTGGTGGCTCCAGACCAGACTGTTGTCTATGCCATAAAATCCCCCCGGTGCTGAATAGCGGCTATAAGCTGAGCGCTGGCTCTGCTGCAAATTCACGCCATACCAGGTATTCAGGTAACGCTTGTCGCCAAACAGGGCCGCCGTTTGAATGGCGAACGTGTCCTGGCCAGTTTGTACGGGAATCAACGTGAAGGATGCCTGGTAGCTTACCCCCTGGCTGTCCGTTAAAGGCAGCGTCGCTTTACCTTCAACACTGAGCCAGGAAAAAGCCTGCCAGCCGACGGCAAGAGCTGTATTCAGGGAAACATCAATATCTCCCATCCCTTTCAAATTATTTGCCCCTGCCCGCCAGCTGGCGTTTTTATCCGTCCTTCCCAGATCGTATCCCAGCGTATGTTCGAAGTACCAGCCGCTGGCGTTCTGCAGGTCATACCCTACCCCTTTCTGCGAATCAATAAAGAAAGCGCCGTTACGACCCTGCAATACAGGAACCACCTGCCATACCTGCTTGTCTGAACCTGAATATCGCGGAGCGTAGCGCCCCCCCAGCCCGATAGTGAAAGAGCCGTCATCATTTGCCTGTACACAGGATGTGATGGCCGTCAAAAGCGGTACGGTCATATACAGGGCTTTTTTTATCGCTATCATACTGTTCTCCTCACGGATGCTGGTTTCTCCTGAGGCAGGAGCTGCCACAAAATGTTGGCGCAGTATGCTTTGGCAAAATCAATGAATCGTCGGGATAGTGTTAAGAAACGGTCAAGGTGAATGGATGTTGTCCAGAAGAGTGCTGATTATTGAAGATGACGCCGATGCGGCTGGCGTGCTCGAAGCCTATTTACGCCGTGAAAATTACGATGTCGTCATTACCGGAGATGGGCTGTCCGGGCTGGATATGGCGCACCGGTGGAAACCCGATCTGATCCTGCTGGATGTGATGCTTCCGGGGCTTAACGGCACCGAAGTCCTGGCTGGCCTGCGTCGCAAAAATGATGTTCCGGTGATCATGGTCACCGCCATGGGCGATACTCCCGATCGTATTGGCGCCTTGCGCTATGGCGCCGATGATTATATTGTTAAACCTTACCATCCGGGAGAAGTTGTTGCTCGGGTACAGGCGGTACTGCGCCGTAGCAATAAAAAAGAAACAAAGGAAGAGATCCTTCGCTGGCAATCACTTGAAGTGGATGTCACGGCCATCGTGGCGAGTATTGTCGACGGGAACAACACACCGCGGACGTTAGACCTCACCCCAACCGAATTTTCGCTACTGACTACGCTTATGCGCTCTCCTTCACGACCTTTTTCCCGCCAGCATTTACTGGAGCACTGTTTGCCGGAAAGTGAAGCCCTGGAGCGCGTGGTGGATACCCATATTTATAACCTGCGTAAAAAACTCGAGGCGGCGGGTATTTCCGGCGTGCTGGTTAACGTTCGCGGCGTAGGCTACCGGTTCAGACAACCATGACAAAAAATCGCTACTCCTCCCTGTGGCGCTGGATTTGCGCACGTATATTAGCGCTGGCCATCGGAACCGTAATTGTCATTTGGAGGCAGTATCAGCGCGTCGTTACCTGAAACCGGCGGACTCGCAGTCACAATTTTGTTACCCTCAACGTCGTCTAAGATGGAAAATAGCCGCTCTTGATAATACCTTGACAAAACGTCGAATCTTTCTCGACTAAGCGCGCATTTAATAACGCCATAACCTTTATGGAGCGGCGTTATGTCAGATGAATTTTTACTCTCCCTCCGCCACAGTCTGCACCATTTGTACGACGTGGCGCGCACCCTTTCCTGGCTGCACTTTCTTCCCCTGACCATTCTTTCGGTGGTGATTTTTCTGTTGCCCGGATGCGGGGACAACCATGGTAATAAGACTGTTCCTGTTCGAACGGTACGCTACGTTGTCGTTGGCTCAGCGCAAACCCTTCCCGCCCTGGAAAGAACCGGAGAGATCCATGCGCACGATGAAACGATTCTTAGCTTTCGCACCGGCGGCCGGATAGTGACGCGTAGCGTCGATATTGGCGACCGGGTGAATGCAGGGCAACTGCTGGCCACGCTTGAAAATACAACCAGTCAGAATCAGCTCGATGGCGCACAGGCTGACTATGAAGGAGCCAAAGCCTCTGCTCAGGTTGCTGCACTTAACGTCAGCCGAATGCAAAAGCTTATGCCAACTGGCGCGATTGCCCGCACGCAGCTCGATAACGCCCGCGCGGACTGGCTTGTCGCCCGCGCGCGTTTAAAAAACAGCGAGTCCGCGTTACGTAATGCCCGGGAAAATCTTGGCTGGACGCGTCTGATTGCGCCGCAAAGCGGCATGATCACCGAAGTAAGCGCCTCTGCGGGTCAGGTTGTCACTGGGGGGCAGTCGGTGTTGACGCTGGCGACCGGCGAAGCCCGCGATGTGGTGTTTGATATCGCGAAACCCGATGCGATCCCGCCACAGGAACAGGCTGGCTTGCGAGTGTCCCTCCTCAGCGACCCGTCGGTGCAAGCGTCCGCCGCGCTAAGAGATATCAGCCCGCAGGCCGATCCTCAGACCCGCACATGGCGCGTCAGGGCTACTCTGCAAAACCCGCCGCTGGCAATGGCGTTGGGCGCCAGCGTCACCGTCACGTTACCCGCAACCGGCCCGCATGGATACGCCCTTCCCGCTTCAGCGCTGAGCCGCGTCGGCGACAAACCGGCAGTTTATGTAATTAATCCGCAGTCGCAGGCACAGCTTCGCGTGGTGGTGCCAGCATACTATACCGCCACCTCGGTCATTATCTCCGGCGGCCTTGAACCAGGCGACCGGGTAATTACCGCCGGCGTGAGTAAATTACGCTCCGGCGAGCCGGTGATTGCCGGGGAGTGCGAATCATGAAACCAGTATTGAATGAGAAAGTTAACCTCTCCGCCTGGGCGCTAAATAATCAACAGATGGTCAGTTTTTTCATGCTACTGATCATTGCTATGGGCGCGTTCTGTTATGAGAAGCTGCCACGTAATGAAGATCCGGCGTTTACGATTAAAACGGCTGTCGTTTCCGCGCAATGGCCCGGGGCATCCGTAACGGATACCACCCGACTGCTGACCGATACGCTGGAAAAAAAGCTGCAGGAAACCCCCTGGCTTGATTATCTCGAAAGTGAATCCCGTGCCGGGAGAACCGTTATTTATGTCAATCTTCGTGACGATACCCCGCCGGAAAAGGTGCCGGATATCTGGTATCAGGTACGCAAGAAAATGCAGGACATTGCCCCGTCGTTGCCAGAAGGCGTTCAGGGCCCCGCCGTCGACGACGAGTTTGATGACACGTTCGGTACGATTTATGGCTTTATACCTGAGGGCTATACCCTGCGGGAGGTCCGGGACCAAGTTGAGACCATTCGCCGGGAACTCATGTCGTTACCGGATATCGGAAAAACCACTCTGCTGGGTGAGCAGCAGGAACAGATAGTCCTCTCTTTTTCTCCAGCGCGTCTGGCAGGTATGGGGCTGAACATCCAGCAGGTAGCGGATGCCCTCAGAGCACAAAATGCGGTTGTCCCGGCAGGTATAATCCGCACCGGACAGGAAAATATGGCGATAAAGGTCAGCGGGGAGCTGACATCTGAAGCGAGCTTACGTGCCGTCACGCTGCATATTAACAATCGTTACCTTCCTCTGACGGATATTGCCACCGTTAGCCGGGAAAACGGCGAGCCTCCCCAACCGGTTTATCGGGTCAACGGCAAACCCGCCATCGGGCTGGCTATCTCGATGGCGCCGACGGGTAATATGCTGCGTTTCGGCGCCGCACTGAATGCAAAAATGCATGCCATCAGCGTCACGCTGCCGCACGGTATTGAGATGGTCAAGGTTGCCGATCAATCAGCGGTGGTCAGCGACGCCGTAAGCGGGTTTATCCGGGTGCTTATCGAAGCCGTGGCGATCGTCCTGGCCGTTTCGTTTGTCTCACTGGGTTTACGAGCTGGACTGGTCGTGGCTGCGGCCATCCCCCTGGTTCTGGCCATGACCTTTACGGGAATGATGCTGGCAGGAATAGGTCTGCAGCGTATTTCTCTCGGCGCATTGATTATCGCGCTGGGCCTGCTGGTCGATGACGCCATGATCACCGTGGAAACCATGGTCTCTGGTCTGGAAGCCGGGGATTCCCGCCGGCAGGCGGCTACCCGGGCTTTTAAAACGACCGCATTTCCGATGCTGACGGGCACCCTTGTGATGATTGCCGGGTTTATTCCCGTGGGATTTGCTGCGTCCAGCGCTGGTGAATATTGCTTTTCCCTGTTTGCCGTGGTGCTCATCGCCCTGCTGTGCTCATGGGTTGTCGCGATCCTGTTTTCACCGTTAACCGGCACGTGGCTGTTATCTGACAACATCAGACAGAGGGCGAAAGGTCCTGGATGGATGGCCCGCGGATACCAGTGGCTACTGCGCAAGGCGTTGCGTCACCGCTTCGCCACCGTGTGTATTGCCCTCATTGTGCTTGGTCTGTCCGTATACGGAACAACCTTTATGCAGGGGGAGTTTTTCCCCGCCTCCGACAGGCCAGAATTGCTGGTAAGCCTGACGCTACCGGCAAATGCCTCGCAGTCGGAAGCGCAAAATAGGGTTGAAAAGCTGGAGAAGGCCCTGGCAGGCAACCGCAACGTTGAGCGCTTTTCGACATACGTTGGGTCGGGAGCGATCCGTTTTTACCTGCCTATGGATGTGCTTCTGGCAAATGAAAATATCGCCCAGATGGTGGTGGTGGCTAAAGATCTTAAAGCGCGGGATCGTCTTCATCGACAGTTAAACAGGATACTGGCTACGCGCTTTAGCGACATCATCACGCGCGTATCGCCCCTGGAACTTGGGCCCCCGGTCGGGTGGCCAGTCAAATACCGGGTGAGTGGGCCTGACTATCTGAAGGTCAGGTCGATCGCGAATCGCCTGAGTGATGTCATTGGTCGGTCTCCCTCTTCCCGCGAGGTTAATCAGACGGCAGGCGAGCCGGAGAGAGTCATGACCCTCAAGGTCAATCAGACCGCCGCCCGGGCTGCGGGTGTGTCGTCAGAAAGTCTGGCCCGGATGCTCAATACCGTCTGGTCCGGCAGTATAGTCACGTCGGTTCGCGAAAATGACCGCCTTGTCGATGTAGTGCTCCGGGCCAGGGACAATGAGCGTCTTAACCTCGCCACCTTCTCTTCGCTGACTATTCAGGGGAATGACGGTAAACAAATCCCCCTCAGCGCCTTTGCCACACCAGTCTGGGGCGTGGATGATCCGGTGATCTGGCGTCGACAGCGTTTGCCTTTCATCACCGTGCAAACTGACCTCGCACCGGGACTTCGCGCCGAAGCAGTATCCGCAGCGTTGCGACCAGCGGTAGACAGGTTGCGCGCGGAACTGCCTGAAGGCTACAGCATTGAAGAAGGAGGCGCGGTTGCTGAATCGGAAAAAGGTAATAGTTCGGTCTATGCGGTTCTGCCGGTGACAATGGTCATCATGCTCTTGCTGTTGATGCTCCAGTTGCGCAACTATTCCCGTATGGCGTTGGCTATACTGATGGCCCCGTTTGGTTTACCGGGTATCGTACTGGCTATGTTACCTGGCGGAACACCGATGGGATTTGTCGCTCTGCTTGGCGTGATTGCGCTCGCTGGCATGATCATTCGTAACGCCGTCATACTAATTAGCGAGGTTGACAGCAATCTTGCTCAGGGGATGGCAAGCGATGCCGCCATTATTGCGGCCGCAGAGCATCGTGCGCGCCCCATCTGCCTGACTGCCTGTGCCGCCATTCTGGGGATGATCCCCATCTCCCATCAGGTATTCTGGGGACCGATGGCCTATGCGATTATTGGGGGGCTACTGATTGCCACGCTGGTTACACTGACCGTTTTACCTGCATCGTTAAGCCTGTTGTTACACCTGAGAATGACGTCCTCAGGCGAGACTTGTGAAAAATGAGTGGCGTGCCGTCGTATCCTCGTCTCAGGGGGTTGCCAGGTTATTCGCTGCAAGTCAAAGAACTTGCTCACCTGCTGCTGCAACGCTTGGGTAACAGGAAACCTAATAAAAAGTCAATCTCCCTGACCATGTTTATTTATACTCAGAAAACATGTCATTAAGAAAGGAAGCTACGCATTGAAATGGCTAACCTGGTTAAAACGTATCGTGTTGTCCCTGCTGCTGTTGATCGTTGGCGCTCTGGGACTACGCCTTTATGACATTCAGCGCGGGCCCGATCTGCAGCTCTGGCATACCTGGGTTCCGCATGAGATGGACGCGGATGAAATCGACAATGCTGACTGGAACGATTACATCAAAAAAGAGAATGCGCTCTTCAGTGAGGTAAAACGCCAGGTTACCGATAAGCTGGACGCTGAGCAGCAAACCGAACTGAATCGTTACTACAGCCACAGCCCCATCTATCCGGACTCGTTTCCCACCAACTGGAATCGGTCATACATCATGATGCCGGATGGTAAACCGCAAGGTGCCGTGGTGTTGCTGCATGGCCTGACGGATACGCCCTACAGCCTGCGGCATATCGCCGAAAATTACCGCCAACAGGGTTATGTCGCCATCGGTATCAGATTACCGGGCCATGGGACGGTTCCCGCCGGGCTGACCGACGTGGACTGGCAGGACTGGCTGGCCGCCACGCGCCTGGCGGTGAGAGAAGCGAAACGACTGACGGGTAAAGATGCGCCCCTGCATATCGTCGGATTTTCCAACGGCGGCGCGCTGGCAATGAAGTATTCGCTGGACGCGCTGGATAATGCCGAACTGGCAAAACCCCAGCGGGTGATCCTGATTTCTCCGATGATCGGCATTACCAGCTTCGCGCGTTTTTCCGGCCTCGCGGGCTGGCCCGCGTTTCTCCCCGCCTTCTCGAAAGCCGCATGGTTAAACATCATGCCCGAATTTAATCCGTTTAAATATAACTCCTTCCCGACGAACGCCGCCCGGCAGTCCTTCCTGCTGACCAAAGCGCTGCAAAAGCAGATAGTGGCTGACGCGAGGAATCAGAAACTTAACAGCTTACCGCCGGTATTGACCTTTCAGTCCGTCATGGATTCAACGGTCAGTACGCGGGCGATCGTGACGGCGCTGTATAACCGCTTGCCGGATAATGGCAGTGAAATTGTCCTGTTCGATTTAAATCATGCGGTCAGGTTTAATTCATTATTACGCCGGACGTCTTACACCGCGCTGGCGCGGTTGCTGCCCGCAGCGCCGCGAGCTTATCAAACCACGATCATCACTAACGCCAATTCCGCCAGTACAGAGATGGAGATCCGAACAACACCTGCCGGGAAAACAGACACTACGGTGGAGAAGCTACAGGGACTGCATTATTTACCGGACGTGTATTCGCTTTCTCATGTCGCGCTTCCCTTCCCCTTGAGCGATTCGCTGTACGGACGCTATCCCCATCCGCTGAATCAATACGGGATCAGCCTCGGCACGTTTGCAGCTCGCGGCGAGCGTTCTGTGCTGGTAGTGGGCCTGGACTCGCTGATGCGCCAGTCTTCCAATCCGTTTTTTCCCTATATGATCAAGCGCATTGACGAAGGGATCGACACTCGCCCGGCTCTCTCCGGGAAATAACTCTTCTCTGGATAAGTGGCCACCACGGCCACTTTTTCCTGAGGATGCGGTACTACGCTTTCGCCGACGTCGACAGCCACTGATATATCGAGGACAAATCCTGCCCGGCATATCCTGCGTCCGCCGCCTGCTGCCACAGTTCGGCGATGTTATCCAGCCCCGGCATGGTGTGCGGCTCGGCCAGGGAAAGCGCCAGCCGGGCATCTTTCAGCGCATGCGCCAGCTGCATCTGCGGCACGAATTGCTCATTGGCGATGGCGTCCAGTTTGACTTTGACATACGGTGCGGCCAGCGGGCCGCCTTCCAGGGCGCTCCACAGCTGGTCGGGAGTAAAGCCCAGCGTCTTCGCCAGCTGAGCGCTTTCCGCGATGCCCTGCATCATCGAAATCAGCCAGGCATTGAGGACCAGCTTCATTTTCTGGCTGTTGCCCGCCTCACCAAACCACTGCGTCCCACGTGAGATAGCGGCAAATATCTGCTCCGCCGCGCCACATTTTTCACGCTCCCCGCTGGCGAGCACCAGGATCTGCGCCTTCTCCGCCGGGGCTTTGGTCCCTGAAACCGGAGCATCGACGAAGGTCATCGCCGGCTGAAGCTCCCGCAGCAAGGCGATAGCCTGCTGGGTCTCCGGCAGGCCAATGGTGCCCATCTGGCAATAGATCGCCTGCGGCTGACAGGCAGGCGCAATTTGCGCCAGTACCTCCAGGGTAGCCTGACCGTCGGCGAGCATACTGATGATCACCTCAGCATCGGCCACCGCCTGCTGCGGCGTGGCGTGCAGAGATAATCCCTGCGCCTGTAAATCCTCGCCGCGCGCTGGCGAACGGTTCCAGCCCGCGACGGTAAAGCCCTTCTTCAGTAGATTGCTGGCAAAAGCGTGTCCCATGGCGCCGAGTCCCAGCACCGCGACCTTTGGTAATGTACTCATCTTGTCTGTCCTGATTCGCGTATTAATAAATGGCGGACGTCTACTATCGCATCTCTGGCACGGAAGTCAGTAGCAATAACCGCCATAAAAAGTGACACTGTCACTACGTCATGGCCATGTTTATAGCGGCTCAGGGCTGGCGGAGCCACTCCAGCAAGCGGCGCATTGCTGGCGACAGGCGGTCGTCATCCTGATAGCACAGGCACAGCCGACGCAGCGCCCAGCGATCCTGCAATGTGATAACGGTGAACCGGTAGCGCAGCTGGTAGCGTTCGGCAATAACCCGCGGCAGGATCGCCCCGCCGGCACCGTGAGCCACCATCTCGCAAAGCCCTTCAAAATGGCTCATCCTGATGCGGACGTTCAGCGCCTGGCCGAGCCCGGCGGCCTGCTCTTCGATATGCTGCTGCAGTGCGCTGGTCTGATAGAGCGCGACCAGCGGCTCATGGATAATCGTCGCGAAAGCCACTTCGGCGGTTTCACGCAAGGCATGGGCCGGCGGCACGATCAGCACCAGGGGATCCTCCGCGACGGGCTCCAGACGCAACGGCCCGGGATCGACCGCATCGGACACCACCCCGGCCTGCGCTAAGCCCGCCAGAATGCTGCTGACAATATCCGCGCTGGTGCGCTCTTCGGTGTCGATCTGTATCCCAGGATGCGCAGCCATCCACGCGGCGAGTTTGCCCGGCAGAAAAGCCGACAGCGCCGAGGTATTAGCGAACAGGCGCAGCGTTCCCTGCTGACCGCGGGCGAAGGCGTGCATCGCCTGGCGCAGACGCCGCTGCTGCTCTAACAACGGACGAGCATGGCGCGCCAGCACCTCCCCGGCCTCGGTCGTTGTCACTCCCCGGGCATGACGGTGCAGCAGCGGCACACCGACCTCCGCCTCCATTTTGCGCAGCCTTTCGCTGGCGGAGGCCAGCGCCAGATGGGCCGCCGCCGCCCCGCCGGTAATGCTGCCGCTATCCACGATGGCGATAAACAGCCGCAGATCGGCGAGATCCAGTCGCATAACGCCCTCCTTCCCTTCGGTTTTACCGTAGCCTGTGGGCAACATACCGCATTGTCCCTCCCGCGACCAGCTGTTTCAATGCCCTTCTCTGAGCCGATAAGTGAGCCATGATGTTTGATCTCCACACTCTCTTTTTACTGCTGATCTTTATCGCCGCCGGCCTGGTCAAAGGGGTGACCGGTATGGGGCTGCCCACCGTGGCGATGGGCCTGCTTGGCCTGCTGATGCCGCCACCGGCCGCGGCGGCCCTGCTGGTGCTCCCCTCGCTGTTGACCAATCTCTGGCAGCTGCTGGCAGGCCCGGCGCTGGCGCAGATTGCGCGTCGCCTCTGGTTAATGATGACCGGGATGATTATCGGCACGCTGGCGGGCTCGTCACTGCTCATCCACCTTAATCCGCGGTGGTCGGCGCTGGCGCTGGGCGCCGTGCTGATAGCTTATGCCGGATACGCGCTCCGTGGTCCGGCGGTGCAGGTTTCCGCCCGCGTGGAAAAGCGCCTGTCGCCGCTGATGGGCGGACTGACCGGACTGATCACCGGGGCGACCGGGGTATTCGTTATTCCGGCGGTGCCCTGGCTGCAGGCGCTGGGCTTCCGTCGCGACGAACTGGTCCAGGCTCTGGGATTGTCGTTCACCCTTTCCACTCTGGCGATGGCGGCCGGCCTCTCTCTGCACGCTGGCTGGCGCGCAGAATCGCTGCTGCTGTCGGCGCTGGCGCTGGCGCCCGCGCTGCTCGGTATGTGGTTGGGACAGCGGATCCGCTCGCGTCTCAGTCCGCAGCGCTTTCGTCAGGGCTTTCTGTTGTTCCTGCTGGCGCTGGGACTGGAGCTTGTCCTCCGGGGGCTGCTGGCGGAATCATCCTAGCGGCGGGTAATGTGCTTCACATTGTATTTACTGGTGTTCTGGTAGATCTCTGAGAAATCAACGATCGCCCGGTTCTGGGCGTAGCTGACAGACTGCACCCGTAGCAGGAGGCTGTTAGGCGCCACCTGCAGCAGCTCCGCCTGCTCGCGGGTCGCCAGCACCGGGGTATAGCTGCGGTGGCTCTCAATAATGGTGATATGGCACTCTTTTTTGAAATAGTTGAACTTAGACTGCTCAAGGTTACCCACGCTGAGCCACGGAAAAGCGGCGTAGGGAATGTAGCTGTTCTCCACCAGGATCGGGACCTCATCAATCAGCCGCAGCCGCCTGACGTAGTAGACTTTTTCTCCCGGCTGGATCTTTAACTGCTGGGCAATGGCCGGCGGGGCGTCAAGCAAGGTGAACTCAATAACCTTATTGCGGTAGTTGGTGACCCCCACCACCTGCATCTGGTAGTTAAATCCCTCCAGCTCTCCGCCATGATAGTTACTTTTACGCACAATGCAGGTTCCGCTGCCGTGCCGCCGGGCGATCAGCTTTTCCTCCTCGAGTAGCGCCAGCGCTTTGCGCAGCGTCATCACCGAGACCTGCAGCTCAGCAGCCAGCGCTTTTTCGCTGGGCAGCATATCCCCGACGGCGTAGTCGTCGCTGTTGATGCGGGCCTTCAGTTCGGTGGCAATCTTTTTATAAATCACTTTTAGATGTCTCGCTGAGCGGGAGGACGTCAAATGCAATTACAGGTAAAACATTGTATTTATTCATAACATTAAATTTTAACGCGTCATAGCCAACATTAACTCATCTATAAAAATGGCTATATTTATATATCTCTCCTGCAACAATATATATGACTTTCGTCACAGATGGCCTTTTTCCTGCTCGGGATCCCGGTGGTCTGCTCCTAGTCTGATAAGCCTATTGATCAGGTGATGACAGCGGGCGATGAAGACGAGAGGACAACCATGATTGGCGTGAAAAAGCTTCAGGACTTTTCCAAGGCGATGATCGGGCCGGTGCTGTATCTGCCGGCTATCGGCCTGTTGATCGCCCTGTTCAGCATGACCACCAACCGGCTGTGGGTGGATGAAAGTAGCGGGATCTATCTGTTGGGGAAATTCGTCTCCAGCATGCTCTGGGCGCTGATGAACAATCTCGGGTTTCTGTTCTGCCTCGGACTGGCCAGCGGTCTGGCGAAAACCCGCAAAGCCGAAGCCGCTTTCGTGGCGGCCATGACCTGGCTGGTCTATCTGGCGGCGAACAACAGCTGGCTGACCCTGACCCATCGTCTGGCGACCGGAGCCACCAACGCGCAACTGTATGGCAGCGGACAAACCTATATCTTCGGTTTTCAGGTCATCGATATGGGCGTGTTCCTCGGTATTATCCTTGGCTGCGCCGTCGCCTTTGTTCACAATCGCGTGGTTGGCATTGAGTTTCGCGGCGCGCTGTCGATCTACGGCAACAGCAAGCTGGTGCTGATCGTGATGCTGCCGCTGGTGGGCCTGTTTGCTATCGCCACCGTCTATCTCTGGCCGGTGGTGGAGCTGGGTATCTCAGCGCTGACCGGCTTTATGAAATCCTTTGGCGCCATCGGGGTCTTCCTGTACGGCTTTCTCAACCGGTTCCTCATCCCCACCGGGCTGCATCATTTGATCTGGTCGCCGTTCGTCTTTACCTCTATCGGCGATCAGCTGCTGATTGATGGCCAGACCGTCATTGGCGCCAAGCCTATTTTTCTCGCCGAAATCGCCCGTCATCCCGTTGACGCGCTTAGTGATTCCGCCCGGTTTTTGACCTATGGGATGGTGAAGATTTTCGGTACCGCCGGTATGGCGCTCGCTTTCTATCGCACGGCGAAACCGGAGAATAAACAGCGGCTCAAAGTCACGCTGATCCCCTTAATTGTCACCTCCGTGCTGGTGGGGATCACCGAACCTTTTGAGTTTCTCTTCATCTTCACCGCCCCGCTGCTGTGGCTTATCTACTCCCTGCTGGACGGTTTTTTCCAGATGCTGGCCTGGCTGCTTCACGTGCGGGTCTGCGCCACCAACGGTCTTATCGATTTTGTCGTCTATAACCTGCCCGCCGGCGCCAGCGTGACGCGCTGGCCGGTGTTTGTCGCCCTCGGGCTGCTGGAGACCGCCACCATGTACCTGGTCGGCACCTTCTGTATTAACCGCCTGCGAATGCTTACCCCGGGGCGCGAAGCCGCTGCCGATGCGGTGCGTTCCCCACAGACGGATCCGGCAAATGGCGAGTCAGACAAAGGTGCGATGGTGATTGCGGGGTTGGGCGGCAAAGAAAATGTTTGTGCGGTGGAAAACTGTTTTACCCGCCTGCGGGTCGATGTGCGCGACCCCGCACTGATCCAGCAGACGCTGTTAAAAGAGAGCGGCGGGAGCAGCGTGCTGATTAAAGGTAATCATGTTCAGGTGATCTACGGCCTGGGGGTTAACAAAATTCGAACGGCGGTCAACGCCAGTCTGGGTGTAACTGAATAACGAGGTGGTAAATGAAAGATAACTTTGTGGTCACGATTGCCGGCGGCGGTAGTACCTATACGCCGGGGATTGTCATGATGCTGCTGGAAAATATGGCGCGCTTTCCCCTGCGGGAGATCCGTCTGTACGATAACCATCACGAGCGTCAGAAGACCATCGGCGACGCCTGCGCCATTCTGGTGGCGGAACGCTTCCCGCAGGTAAAATTCAGCTATACCACCGATCCGCAGGCGGCCTTCACCGACGTGGATTTTGTGATGGCGCATATTCGCGTTGGCCTGTATGAGATGCGGGAAAAGGATGAAAAAATCCCGCTGAAATATGGCGTGCCGGGTCAGGAAACTTGTGGACCGGGAGGGATCGCCTACGGTATGCGCTCGATTGCCGGCGTGCTGGAGCTGGTCGATTATATGCAGCAGTATGCCCCGGGGGCGTGGATGCTTAACTACTCCAACCCGGCGGCCATCGTCGCGGAAGCGACCCGTCGCCTGCGGCCCGACGCGCGCATCATCAACATCTGCGATATGCCGGTGGCCATCGAGGGGCTGTTTGCCGATATCCTCGGTCTGCCGTCGCGTAAGGCGCTGAACGTCCGCTACTATGGCCTGAATCATTTTGGCTGGTGGACCAGCATCACCGATAAAGCCGGTAACGATCTGATGCCGGCGCTCAAGCGTCACGTGGCGGAGCTGGGTTACAGTAGCCCAAAAGAAGATTTTCAGCATAAAGCGCCGAGCTGGATCGAAACCTTTAAAAAAGTGAAGGATGTGTTTGCCCTCGATCCCCTGACGTTGCCTAACACTTATCTGAAATACTACCTCTATCCTGACTACGAGGTAGCCCACTCTGACCCGGACTTTACGCGGGCCAACGAAGTGATGGCCGGACGTGAAAAAGAGGTCTTCGATATGGCCCGGGAGATCACTCGTCGCGGCACCGCGGAAGGCGCGCATTTCCATGCCGGGGCCCATGCCACCTTCATCGTCGACCTCGCCTGCGCCATCGCCTTTAACACCCAGGAGCGGATGCTGTTGATCGTGGAAAACAACGGGGCGATCGCCAACTTTGACGAGACGGCGATGGTGGAAGTCCCCTGCCTGGTGGGCGTCAACGGCCCGGAACCGCTGGCGATGGGAAAAATCCCTTCGTTCCAGAAAGGACTGATGGAGCAGCAGGTAGCGGTGGAGAAGCTGGTCGTTGACGCCTGGATTGAGAAAAGCTACCAGAAACTGTGGCAGGCCATCACCCTGTCAAAAACGGTGCCCAGCGCCGCGGTGGCGAAAGCGATTCTCGATGAGCTGATCGTCGCCAACGAAGGTTACTGGCCCGCGCTGCACTGATTTTTTGCCACAACCCTGCCGTGAGAGCCCCTCTCGGCAGGGTTATCGCCGGCATCCATCCCGCGATACCTCCTTCCATAGCCTCCCTCAGCGCCAACGCGTCAATGGCCTGCGCGACGCCAGCCAGACTGACATCACAGCATCGCCAGCCACTATTTTCCCTGAACAGAGTAATGAAATATAAATTCTATTCTTCGATATTATGGCGTAAAAATGTGATCTGCGTTGTATTCTTTGAGTTACATTAACCCACTGAAAACAACATCATTATTACTAACTCGCAAATTTAACCCGCATTTCATAGGGATATACTGCCGCATGCCATTGTGATTGGCTTCATGCATTTACCTTCCTGCAACACCAGTTTGAAATTAAATTTTCATAATGTGATCTTGTAGCATGCTCATTCCATTTCTTTGTGCCATATTCTTAGCACGGTAAATCGCCGGAACGACAGCAACGTGCCACACCAGGGCGCTGTCCTGCGGCCAACGTCGGCGCTGCCGACGCACTGAAGACCGCTAACCCGAAAAGGAGAACGGATATCGACGACATCCATGCCAACACCAAGCCGTAAACCTCTTTGACCGCCATTGCTTAGCGTACCCTGCCTTGTGCTGAGCAATTACACAAAGAAGAAAATCATTTAATTCAGTTAGATACGACAACACAGGCGTGATAAATCCTGACTGGGGAGATGTATTTTTATCTTGTGTCGTTCAACAAAATAAAGGGACTACCATGTCATTTATAACAAACCTGAACCAGCAACAGAGAAAACGACTTCATCAGATCACCTTAGTGGCCACCTTCGGCGGCCTGCTTTTCGGTTACGACACCGGCGTTATCAACGGCGCCTTTTCCTCACTGAAGCAGTACATGGCGCTGACCCCGACCACCGAAGGGCTGGTAATGAGTGTCCTGCTGATCGGCGCCGCGCTGGGCAGCGTGTTTGGCGGTAAGTTCGCCGACTACTTCGGCCGGCGCAAATACTTGCTCTTCCTCTCCTTTGTTTTTCTTATCGGCGCCCTGCTTTCCGCCGCGGCTCCCGATATCACTACCCTGCTGATTGCCCGCGCCCTGCTGGGCTACGCCGTCGGCGGCGCCTCGGTCACCGCCCCCACCTTTATTTCTGAAGTGGCGCCCACCGAGATGCGCGGTAAGCTGACCGGCCTGAATGAAGTCGCCATCGTTATCGGCCAGCTGGCGGCGTTTGCCATTAACGCGATCATTGGCATCATCTGGGGCCATCTGCCGGACGTCTGGCGCTATATGCTGCTGGTGCAGGCGATCCCCGCTATCTGCCTGTTTGTTGGCATGTGGCGCGCGCCGGAAAGTCCGCGCTGGCTGATTAGCAAAAACCGCCACGAGGAAGCGCTGCATATTCTCAAACAGATCCGCCCGGCGGAACGCGCGCAGAAAGAATTCGACGACATCTCCACCCTGATCAAAATTGAAGCCGGCAATAAGTACAGCACCCAGAACACCTTCACCACTATCCTCAAAACGCCATGGATCCTCAAAATTTTGCTGGTGGGCATTACCTGGGCCGCGCTGCAGCAAACCACCGGGGTGAACGTGATTATGTATTACGGCACGGAAATCCTGAGTGCCGCCGGCTTCTCAGAGCGTACCTCGCTGATCTGTAACGTGCTGAACGGCGTCTTCTCCGTCGGCGGTATGCTGATTGGCGTGCTGTTTCTCGTCGATCGTTTTAAGCGTAAGACGATCATTATCTACGGCTTCGCCATTATGGCCACGCTGCACCTGATTATCGCCGCGGTCGACTACACCCTGGTGGGCGACCTCAAAGCCACCGCTATCTGGCTGCTGGGCGCGCTGTTCGTCGGCGTGATGCAGGGTTCGATGGGCTTTATCACCTGGGTGGTATTAGCCGAGCTGTTCCCGCTGAAATTCCGCGGATTGTCGATGGGGATCTCGGTATTTTTCATGTGGATCATGAACGCGGTGGTCAGCTACCTGTTCCCGCTGCTGCAGGCGAAACTGGGCCTTGGGCCGGTCTTCTTTATCTTCGCGGCCATCAACTATTTGGCGATTCTGTTCGTGGTGTTCGCCCTGCCGGAGACCTCCAATAAATCGCTGGAGCAGTTAGAAGCGGAGCTGTCAGCGAATCATGAGGATAAAAAATCTACTCGTCTCACCAGGGAGGTTGGCTATGATCGATAACATCACGCTGGATAATCTGCACATCGGCTGCAAGGCCAGTAATAAAGCGGAAGTCATCGCCATGATTGGCGCAGAGTGTAAAGCCAAAGGCTATGTCAATCAGGAGTGCGTTCACTTTCTGCTGGAGCGTGAACATCAGGTTTCCACTTTTTTGGGCAATGGCATCACCCTGCCGCATCTGCCGAAATCAGCGACGGATATCATTCTTAAAACCGGGATTGAGATCTATCAGTTTCCTGATGGCGTTATCTGGGATCGCGGCAACGTGATGTTTATAGCCATTGGCGTGATTGCGAAAGAGAAAGAGCATATTGACGTGCTCAAAGAAATAGCCTCGATATTCAGCGATGAGCTGATCGCGAATGCGTTGTCATTAATCTCCGACAAAAATGACTTCCTGAAGATCCTCCAGCATAACGCGCTACCGCGTTAAGTGCGCCACCGGCCGGGGCTCTGCCCCCGGCCATCGCCTTATTTTATTGGTCTCGCAGAAATCAAGCATTACGAAAAATCTAATTTTCTCCGTTATCACGTCACTCACAATAATAACCGGGGAAATTAACGCATATCGAATGGCTATCAACTCTATTTATTATGCGACAGCTCTTATCCAATATAGGAAAATGACCAATAAAAACAGCATGTTAAACATTAAAAGTCTTTGCATTCTTTGCTTTGCTGTTCAGGCCGTGAGTGCCGCGCGCCAGTGATTCCTGCGCTATCCCATTAGTTTTGATTTATATCAATACTGCCTCCAGCGTTAAACTGCATTTTACAGCGCGATTATTTTGGAAAGGTGTATACGACATTGGTTTTACGATTTGGATATTTATTTAGCCGGCCCGCAAGCCTGTGGGGATGGCTGATGTGTAACGCGCTTAATGGTATCGCGATCGTCCTCTGCTTTCGCGGGATAAGCATCGTGACAGGCTATCGTCAGGCGGTCTGGCAGGTCATCATCACGCTGGCTATTATTATATCGACCTGGTATAGCGCTAATTATTTCGCCGCCCTGGAAGCGCGACGCGACAGACGACGCTTTCTGCTGCTGGCCTGGGTGGTGATGACCATTCTACTGAATTTCATTCACCTCAGCGGCGCTGAATACCGTTATTAAAGGAGCATGCCCATGACGCTGGCAATGCTGTTGGTGCTTATCAATCACCATAAAGGTCTGACTATCTTATTGATTGTCATTATTGCGCTGCTGTTTATGGCGCTTACCCCGCTGGTCAAAAAACTGCTTAGCACCCTTCACGATCGGTCCTGACTTTTCTCTCACGGCCGCCGACAGGCGGCCATCTCTCCTCCAGTTAGACTGATTCCGCCACCAGCCTTAGCGGCATGCAGCCTGCTACAGCGCGCATGAAAAGAAATGAGAACCATTATCAATGAAGCTATGCTAACGTGTCAGCCCAGGCAAAACGCCAGATGACAGAAAATGGGGGACAGACGAGGTGAAGCAGGATTCAGGGATCATCACAGCGCGGCAGGCGCACGGATTGCTGACGCTGGCGATAGGCGCCGCGCTCTTCTACAGCAGCGGCAGTTTCGCCCGGCCGGATCTGCAGCCGCTGGGGCCGAATATTGCGGACAAAGGGTCAGCTTTCTATCATTTTACCCAGCGCCAGTACGACTCTGCCGATGGCGAACGCCATTACCGGGTGTGGACCGCGGTGCCGGATAAAGCGCCGCCGGCCGCCGGTTATCCGGTGCTGTATATGCTGGACGGCAACGCGGTGATGGATAAACTCAACGACGCGTTTCTGAAACAGCTCTCCGCTGGTTCCCCGCCGGTCATCGTCGCTATTGGTTACCAGACGGCGCTGCCCTTCGATACCGCCGCCCGGGCCTGGGATTACACTCCGCCGCTTAAGACGCATCAACCTCGCGCCGGAAAATCCGCGCTGCCGCCGCGAAAAACCGGGGGTAATGACCTGTTTCGCCAGCTGCTGAGCGAAACGATGGTTCCGCAAGCAGAAGCTAAGCTGAAAATCGATCCCCGCCAGCGCGCTATTTGGGGTCACTCCTATGGCGGACTGTTTGTACTCGACGCGTGGCGTAAGAGCGACCTGTTCCATATCTTTTATTCCACCAGCCCGTCGCTCGGCCAGGCACTCGAGTCTCCGCTTAAAGACAGCAACAACATCGATGCCGCGGCTTTCGTCGGGAAATCGCTGTATCTGCTGGAGGGGGATGGCAAAGCCCCTGGAGAGCCGTCCGGGCACGTGGCTTCCCTGGCGGTTTTGCGTCAGACCCAACAGCAACTGGCGGACAACGGCTTGCGGGTGGCCTTCTGGCGCTACCCTGGGCTGACCCATGGTCAGATGTTCGAGGTCTCCCTGCGCTCCGCGCTGCTGCACCTTTCCGGGCAGGCAGCGCTTGCGCATCAGTGATGACCTTGCGCCCACCAGCGGACGGCGGGCGATTCAGCGCTGATCGGGCAGGTGTTTAATATCGACCGGCTCGCCGAACAGGAACCCCTGCATTTCGTCACATCCCTCCTCTTCGAGGATCTGCAGTTGTCCTGCGGTTTCCACGCCCTCGGCGATAAGCGGCGTATTGATCGAGTTGCCCAGCGAAATAATGGCCCGCACGAATGAGCGGACCTGGGGATTGCTCTCCACATCCAGCATAAAGCTGCGGTCGAGCTTGATGACGTCGAAATGAAAATCGCGCAGCATGCTCAGGGAGGAGTAGCCGGTGCCGAAATCATCCAGTGCGATACTGATCCCCATCTTTTGCAGATGATGCAGGACGCTGAATGCCAGCTGCTTGTTCACGATAAACGCCGTCTCGGTAACCTCAAACTCCAGCAGGCTGACCGGATAGGCGGTACGCATCAGGATCTCGCGGACTTTTTCGATAAAGCTACGATGACGCAGCTGCACCGGCGAGATATTGACCGAAATTTTTCTGTTGAGACCCTTTTCCAGCGCTTCGTTACACACCTGCTCCAGCACCCAGTAGCCTAACGGCACGATGGCGCCGCTCTCTTCGGCAATGGGAATAAACACGTCCGGCGGAATAGCGCCCAGCTGAGGATGCTGCCAGCGCAACAGCGCTTCATAACCGGTGATGCGACGATCTTTAATATTGCGGATCGCCTGATAGTGAAGCGAAAACTCCCCCGCCTGAATACCGCGGCGGATGTCGGCGGCCATCATATTCCGCTGCCGCGTCTTGTCGTCCATCTCGCGTTCGTACCAGCAAATTTTGTGGTCGAGACTGCTCTTTGCCCGATACATGGCCAGATCGGAATTGCTCAGAACCGTATTAATATCCGTCCCGTCCTCCGGGTAGACGGAGATACCCATGCTGGCGGAAAGGATCACTTCCGTCGCGGCAAACGTCTGCTTACCGCTGAAGCAGTGCCAGAGACGGGCGGCAAAGGCGTCCACCTCGCTTTCATCGGCAAAAGGTTTGACGGCCACAAACTCATCGCCGCCGAAGCGGGCGACCATCTCCTCCTTCTGCAGCGTTTTGAGTACGGCGCCTGCCACGCGCTGCAGCAGTTGATCGCCAATAAGATGGCCCTGCTGATCGTTAATCTCTTTAAACTTATCTAAATCGATGGTGAAAACGGCAAAGCGGCGGGCGTCATTCCCGGTGATTAGCTTTTCCACCCGCTCAAAGAACTCCACCCGATTGGGTAAACCGGTCAGCGCATCGTAACGCGCCATCCACGCGATGCGGTCATTGATCGCCTTCTGTTCGCTGATGTCGCGGGTAATTTTGGCAAAGCCCAGCAGGTTATTTTGCTCATCGCGGATGGCATTGATCATGACATGCGCCCAGAACCGGGAGCCATCTTTACGATACCGCCAGCCTTCGCCTTCGAACTGCCCGCTACGCAGGGCAATTTGCAGATTATTCGCCGGCACCCTGGAGAGTTGTTCGGCTTCGCTATAGAAGAGACCGAAGTAGCGACCGATGATCTCATCGCTCAGGTACCCTTTTGCCCGGCGGGCGCCCTCATTCCAGCTAATGACCGTCCCGTCGGCGCTCAGCATATAGATGGCATAATCTTTAACACTTTCAATAAAGTGGCGATAGGCAATGTCCGTCAGGTGATCGTTACTCATGGTACAGCGCTCTCTGTGGCTCGGTCGTGGCAAAACGCATTAGATATAACAGAATCACGCCCATAATGAATACAAGGTTAAGGTGTTTTATGGTCGCCTTTCCGGCCCGGACAACCGCCGATCGCGCGGCGGACACTCCTGTTAAGCGTAGTGGGCCAGACCATCTTCGGGGGGATAACCTCGGCGATTTTCGCACTTAGGTCGCCCACTAATAGTTACTTTTATTGATTAAAAAGTTTGATTGAAAGAATAAATAAAAAGAGTAATGTTAATAATACTTTCTATGGAGGTTAAATATGTTGCGTGATTATTTAAAAGTGGAAAAAGAAGATCGGTTGGTTGAACAACAGAGTCGTCATGACAATAGTCAGCATTATTCTTCGGTAACTGAATGGGTTATTTTAAGTAAAGATGGCCAGCGTAAAGGCCGGGTATCCCTGTTTGACCGCTTCACCACCCGCCGCTCCTGGAGCGACAGCTTCCGCATTACGCAGTTCGATAATGCGGGTAAAGTGGTGGTGGATAAACTCACTGACGCGCTGTAAATTTCCCGGATTCCCGGCCTGACGGGAGAATATTCATACGCAAAATTAACACCTGCATAAAATATATTGATGCGTCGTCATCATGTTATTTTCATTCCGCATACCAATAACCTAATGGGTAATTTTCGCCATGGTGAGCCGCGCGAATTTTTAACCTGTAAAAATACGGTAAATAAGCCCGCTGGTCGGGCTTTTTTGCATGACGCTCGTCACCCACGCCACAAAATGCCAAGGACATCCCGCGCTGGTTTCTATACGATACATCTACGAATCATATATGGTCTGTTTCTATGGGAATCGTCAAAATCTCCGATCTGCTGCACGATGACATTCGTGATGCCAGCAAAGCCATGTCCCGCTCCGTTAATGCCCAGGCGGAATACTGGATCCGCCTGGGCATGATGAGCGAACTCTACCCCGAGCTTAACCACCAGCAGATCAAACTGCTGATGCTGAAATCCGGCTCTGACCGTCTGCTGGAGGTGATCAATGCCATCAATAATCATTAAAACCGCCGATGAGCTCGCGCGCCAGCGCCATGCCGGCCAGCTGCTGGCATCGGTGTTTGACATGCTGGATACCTTTATCGTCCCCGGCGTGACGACGATGGAAATCAACGATCGAGTGGAAGATTTTATCGTCAACCAGCTGGACGCCCGCCCGGCCAGCAAGGGGCAATACGACTTTCCCTATGTGTTGAACACCTCAATTAACGATGTGGTCTGCCATGGGATCCCGAAGGCGACCGAGCATCTGCGCTCCGGGATGATCGTTAACGTCGATATCACCCTCGAGAAAGCGGGCATGATCGCTGACTCCAGTAAGATATACCTGATAGGCGACGTTTCCCCGCTGGCTCGCCGGCTGGTAAAGACCACCTATGAAGCCATGTGGAAAGGCATTGAGGTGGTGAAACCCGGCGCGACGCTGGGCGACATCGGCCATGCCATTCAGCGCTGGGTCGAGGACCATGGCTACAGCGTGGTCAGAGAATACTGCGGTCACGGCGTCGGTCAGGAAATGCATGAAGAGCCGCAGGTGCTGCACTACGGCAGGCCCGGTGAAGGCGCGGTGCTGCGGGAAGGCATGGTATTCACTATTGAACCGATGGTGAACCAGGGCGACAGTCGTATCAAGACCAAAAAGGATGGCTGGACGGTGGTCACCCGCGATAAAAAACTCTCCGCGCAGTGGGAACACACCGTGGCCGTCACCGCCAACGGATTTGAGGTGCTGACGTTACGCGACGACGAGCAGTCGCGGATCCGCTAAGTTTTCTTCTCCCGGTATATCGGCATAGCCGACATTTCTCGCTGGCGAGTACCGCCCTTCGTCAGCGCACTTTATCCCCTGGCCTCTATTGCCCCCCGCGTTCTCCACACCGCGCCGGGTGTGTCTGCTTTACTCCTCATAAAGTTAATCATAAAACGATAAAAATTTATTGTAAAACGATAAACACCAGGCTAACCTGCGCTCACTTTAACACCAGGGAGAAACGGTATTCCCTCACCTGGATGTCGTACCGCGTTAAGGAGAAAACATGCGCTGGAACCGCTATCGCCGGGACAGACAGATCATTGCCGCCGTGCTGGTTTTTACCGTCATTGTGGCGGCGGGGATCGCCCTGCAGCCCGGCTTTCATCCCCCCAGCTCCCGGACGACGGGGGATAAACAGCTGGTCTCGATATTAACGCCCCTGCTCAATGGCGCCCGCGGACAGGTCGCCGCCGCGCTGATTACCCCTCAGGGGGTGCGTTACGGCCTGTGGGGGAGCGAGTATACGACGCAGTATGAGATCGCCAGCCTGAGCAAAACCATGACCGCCAGCCTGCTGCTGGAGGCTATTCGCCGCGGCGAAGTCACCGCGCAGACGCCGGTGTCGGCGCTGGTCCCGGAGATTGTCAGCCCGGTGCGGAACGTTACCCTGGAGCAACTGGTTTCTCACCGTTCAGGACTGCCACCGCTTACCGCGTCGGTTGGGCAGCGGCTGGCTATTCTGAGCGACATTGCCCGGCGGCAGAATCCCTGGCGCTACGATCGACCCGCGCTGATCGCGATGATGAACCAGGCCACCCTGCAGCCGACGAAATGGTTTGATTATTCCAACGCCGGGTTTGCCCTGCTCGGACTGGCGCTGGAGCGGGCGTCTCATCGCGATTTTGCCACACTGATGGCGCAACGGGTCTTTGCCCCCGCCGGAATGCAGGACGCGGAAGTGGCCCGGCACAATACTCCAGCCTCGCCGACGTTTACCGTGGGCTGGTCAGCCTCTGGTTTCCCTCAGCAGCCATGGGTGATGGACGCCTTCGCCCCCGCCGGCGGCGTACGCGCCACGATTGTCGATATGGCGAAATATGCCCAGGCGCTGCTGGCAGGAAACCTGGCGGGCAGTGAAGGCATGCCCCCCCTGTTCGCCACCGATGATCCCGATTCCCGGGTGGGTTATGCCTGGTTCACTACCCGCGTCCGCGGACGGGAGATCGTCTGGCATGACGGGCAGAGTGGCGGCTTTGCGGCAATGATGGCCTTCGACCGACAGCGACAGACCGCGGTAGTGCTCCTCTCCGATACCGCCTGGCCGGTGATCGGGCCTGCCATCAAGCTCTTACTGGCTGCCACCCCTGATGAACAGGAGGCGCGTAATGAACGGAATTGACATCCTCTGGGCGCTGTTAACGCTGTTGTCGGTGATCCTGTTTATTTCCGGCGACTGGCTGGCGCAGCGAAAAATACGCCTGCTCAATTATGTTTTGCTGGTGACCGGGGTTATTTATCTCGCCGAGGTTTTCCAGACCCTGCAGAATCTCGGCAAAATGGGCTACCTGTTTCGGATGCTGACCTGGACCATCCAGGCATCGTTCATCACCCTCAGCCTCTACCGCGTCTGGACCCGTCCGTGGTTTGCCAGCCGTCGACGCGGCGTCCGGGCGATGAGCGTTGTCTTCGCCGTGGCCCTTATGTCATGCTTGACGCGGCTGGTGCTTTAATTATTCTCATCAATCAGGAAGGTAAATTGTGAAGCAATCCAGAACCCGGCTGAGTCTGGCTATTATTAGCGGCATACTGCCCCTCTTTTTTATGCTCGCCCTGATCGTGCCGCTGTGGATTTTCTTTACCGGCGAACGATATTTTCTTTCCACCCTGCTGCACTTTGCTGAAGTGCCGTTAACCGACAACCCGGCCCAGGCGCCGGGGATGGCGAGACGTTTGTTGCTGCTGGCCCTGCTGTATCTTCCGGCCGGGCTGTTCGCGTTCGCTATCTGGCAGGGCATGAAGGTAACCCGTAGCGTCCGCCAGCGCAGCGTGCTCAGCCTCTCCCTGGCGCACAGCGTTCGTTACATCGCTCTGGCCATGGTGGGGATGGGGATCTTACTGCCGGTCTGCCGCTTTCTCATCCCGCTGCTCGCCTGGTGGCCGCAGCCTTATTACCAGGTGGTGTTTCTGCTCAGCGACGGGGTGCTGCTGCTGACAGGAAGCTTGCTGTTTGTGACATTTCACGCCATGCTCCACGGGATCCGTGCGGAAGAAGAGAATAAGGAGTTTATTTAACGATGGCTGTGGTGGTGAATCTGGACAAACTGCTGGTGGAAAAAAAGATGACGTCCAGGGCGCTGGCGGCCTTTGTAGGCATTACCGAACAGAACCTGTCGCTGCTCAAGTCAGGTAAAGTCAAAGGCATCCGCTTTGATACCCTGTCGCGCATCTGCGAGGCGCTCGAGTGTCAGCCTGGCGATATTCTGGCGTGGGAGCCCGACTGACCTCTCCCACCTGATGTCAACAGTCCAATCAAGGAATTGCTCTGGCCGGCGAATCGTAAGAGAATAGCGCCTACACGCGACGATCTGATTACACGGGAGTTCATCATCAGCCATTCTCGTCGATTCCCCCTAGCCAGCAAAGTGGCGCTGGCAGGCGCGGCGCTCATCGCCGCCGGCATGCTGTTCAGCTGCACCAGTAAGGCCCCCAAATCCCTCGTCACGCCGCCGAAGAGCGCGGCCGTTAAAGCCGGTCAGACGCACCGGGAGCCGGTACGCGGCGTCTGGCTGACCACCGTCTCGCGCCTTGACTGGCCGCCGGTCGGGTCAATTATCGCCAGTACGCCGGAAAGCCGCATCACCCAGCAGAAGCTGGCGCTGATCGCCAAACTCGATAATCTGCAGCGCCTGGGGATCAACACCGTCTTTTTCCAGGTGAAACCGGACGGTACGGCGCTCTGGCGGTCGGATATTCTGCCGTGGTCCGATATGCTGACCGGCAAAATCGGCGAATACCCCGGCTACGATCCGCTGCAGTTTATGCTGGATGAAGCGCACAAGCGCGGCATGAAGGTCCACGCATGGTTTAACCCTTACCGCGTCTCGGTCAACACCAAACCGTCGACGATTGCCGAGCTGAACAACACCCTCACTCAGGTGCCGGCCAGCGTGTTCGTCCTGCACCGTAACTGGATCCGCACCGCCAGCGATCGCTTTGTTCTCGACCCGGGTATTCCCGAAGCGCGTGACTGGATCACCAGCATTGTCGCTGAAGTGGTGCAGAACTACCCGATTGACGGCGTGCAGTTCGATGACTATTTCTACACCGAAACCGCTTCTTCCCCGCTTAACGACAACGAGACCTTCCGTCGTTACGGGCAGGGCTATGCCTCGAAGGGCGACTGGCGGCGGCATAACACTCAGCAGCTTATTGCCCAGGTCTCCGCGACCATTAAAAAACTCAATCCGAACGTCGAGTTTGGCGTGAGCCCGGCCGGGGTGTGGCGCAACCGCTCCCACGATCCGGCGGGGTCTGATACCCGTGGCGCGGCCGCCTATGATGAATCCTATGCCGATACCCGCAGCTGGGTGCAGCAGGGGCTGCTCGACTACATCGCCCCGCAGATTTACTGGCCGTTTGCCCGCGATGCGGCGCGCTACGATGTGCTGGCCAACTGGTGGGCCGAGGTGGTCAAGCCGACGCATACCCGGCTGTATATCGGCGTGGCCCTGTACAAGGTGGGTGAACCGTCCAAAAATGAGCCTGACTGGACGGTGGATGGCGGCGTGCCGGAGCTGAAAAAACAGCTCGACCTCAATGAGTCCCTGCCGCAGATCCAGGGCACCATCCTGTTCCGCGAAAACAACCTCAATCAGCCGCAGACCCGCCAGGCGGTTAACTACCTGCGCAGCCGCTGGGGGCCGCCGCAGAGCTAACCGCCAACCGGCTTCGCTATCCCGCCAGCAGCCCTTGCTGCAGGCGGGCGTGCAGTTTAAGCATGTTCTCCGTGATGGCCCGCCAGACGTGGGCGGAAAAGTCCGACGGCAGCGTTTGGCGGGCGCTTTCGATGGCCTGCGGCACGCGGTCGGCAAACTCGCCCAGGATCGCCAGCATCTGCTCCCGGGGGAAGTTAACCGCTTTGGCGGTCGCCAGAAAATGACGCGGATAGATAGCGTTAATCTCCGTTTTCCGCCCTTTTGTGGCATTGAGCCCCATCGACAGCTTCAGGTCGCGCAGATGCAGTCCCGTCCCGCCCAGCACCGGAAATGCCGAAATAATGTCGTAGAACGGCGTGAGCCGGTAGCTGCCGCCGGGCAGCAAAAAGAGCGAGAAGTTCTTCGCATGCCCGTCCGTAGCCCCGGTCAGCCACTGGAACACCATGAACTTCATAAAGTCATAGCGATCTTTCAGGGCCTCACTGGAGCCCAGCAGAAAGGTCATGATCGCGGCGATACCCGGCCCGCCGTCAGACTCATATTTCATCGACGACGGTATGCCGAATGCCTGACACAGATCCTCCTGCGGCAGACGCAGCAGCACGCGCCCCTCCTGCGCCCAGCGCCGGTCGAAGCGGGTCACCGCCAGCGCACGGATCCGCGGCGTGTTGATAATCTCCGCCTCCGGCACCGCCAGGCCCAACGCCCTGGCCAGCGCCAGGCACAGATATTCGTTATCCACGCTTTCACGCAGATCCAGCGTCGCATTGGGCTGCTTTATCTCGCCGATGGGCAGTTTAATGATATGGGTGGTCGGGGTGGTGCCCTGCGGAATACACCAGTGCTCGCCCATTCGCAGCAGCGCGGTTTTCTCCTGAGCGCCGGCCACCGAGATACGAAAATCGTCCTGGCCGGTCACCATTCCGAGAGGAATATCCGACTGGTAGGCGGTCAGCAAAGCGGTCAGCTGCGCCTCATCCAGCGTCTGCCAGCGCAACGCGGCAAGATGCGCCTCTTCCCCCGGCGGCAGCAGAGTCACCGCCCCTACGCTGTCCCGCCCGACCTCGGCCAGCAGATCGAACGGCTGTTTCGAACGCGCCTGATAGCGCCTGACGATCCGCTCGCGGACCTGCGGGCTGTCGGGCAGCAGGTTATCAAAATAGTGATACACCGCGTCGGCGGTAATATTGCCATACTGCAGCGGCAGCGAGAGGGAGAGCGGTCTGGCGCGCGGGCTGCGCAGCCACTCCTCATCATAGCGGAAACTGTGCGCCCCGTTGGCCTGGCGGGTTAAGGTTCCCACGCGCGCATTGTTCATCCAGGTGGTGAGCGTCGCCATTACCAGTCAAGATCCGTGGTGTTATCGGGAATCATCGCCGTCTCTGCCGGTTTGGCGTTCAGGGTCATCACCACCCCCAGCGACTGGAGGATCTTAAACAGGGTGGTTAAGGTGGTTTTGTCGGGGTGATTTTCAAAATTGGACAGCGTCGCCTGTTTAATGCCGATCCGGCTGGCCAGCGCCTCCTGAGTCCAGTGATTTTGCTGGCGCAGCAGTTTCAGGTAATTGGCCAGCTGAACCGGACTGTATATCTGCGGGGAATTCATCGCCTTGTTCCTCACCATCATTTATCCCCCTATCGGGATAAAACTGGTTTTATACCCTGCAAGGGATAATGTCAAGTTTATCCCCTGGTGGGGATAAGTCAATGATTATCCTTACGTAGGGATAAAGCAGAAGGGATGGCAGCCGGAGCAACGTGGTCTGCCCGGTGGCGGCTGCGCCTTACCGGGCCTACGGGCTGTCGCTACCAGTTTCATCATCATCCAGGTCGGGCAATCGCAGCGCCGCCCGGCAATGGCTGTCACTCGGGCAACGCGCAGCCGGGCTTAGCTGCCGCGGTAGGTCGACCACCCGCCCGGGGCGATCAGAAACGGCAGATGGAAATGGTCCTCTGCCGCCTCGCCAATGACAAAATCAATCTGCGCCCGGGTAAAAACGCTCTCGCGCCCGGCACGGGCAAACCACGCCCCGGTTTCCGCGGTTAAACGGTAGCGCCCCGCCGGCAGCGGCGCGGAGCTGAAGGTGGCGATACGCCCCTGGGCGTTGGTCACCAGGTTCGCCAGGGTCTCGCCCTCCCGGCTCAGGCTGACCGCGACGCCTTCAGCCGGCGTGCCGGTGGAAATATCCAGAATATGGGTGCTCAGGGTGCTCATTCGCCAATCGCTCCTTCCAGTCTTAACATCGTAATTTCCCGCAGCTGGGCAAGCGCCTCAGCCACTTCTTCGTCAGCGGTATGCTGCAGCCGGCGCGTCAGCGCCTGCAGAATCTCTTCGCCGCTGCGCCCTTTGGCGCGGATTAAAAACACCCGGCCAAAGCGGGCTTCGTAGCGGGCATTCCCCTCCCGCAGGGCCTGCGCCAGTCTTTCATTATCGCTGTCCACCGCCGACTGCTCCTGGCGCGACATCGTCGCGTGCGCCTGGCTGCCGCTCGGTTTTTCGCCGATCCGCGGATGGGCGCTGAGCGCCGCGTTCAGATCGTTCTCTCCCCAGTCGCCCATCGCTTCCCGGGCGACCTGCAGCAGCGCTTCACGGTTGGCGAAGGGGCGCAAGTTCACCAGCTTATCGCTCCAGGCCGGGATCGCCACACAGGGAGCCAGCAGCTCCCCTGCCTCATCGCCACTCAGGCTGTTAAACTGACTCAGCGCGATCATCCTGACTCCTTATCGTTTTCGTCGCCGCCTGCTCCTGCGGCAGAACAAGGTTCATCGCTATCGCCACCAGCCCACCGCTGGTGGCCGCGGAACCGAACAGATCGCCGACCATCGGCGGAAAATGGCTGAGAAACGCCGGCACCGACTCCACGCCAAGACCCGCACCAAACGCCAGACCCACGATCAGCACATCGCGTCGGGTGAGCGGGTTCTGGGTAATGATCCGGATCCCGGCCGCCACCACGCAGCCAAACATCACCATCGTAGCGCCCCCCAGCACCGGCGCCGGGATCTGCCGCAACAGTTCGCCCACCGGCGGGAACAGCCCGAGCAGGATCAGAATTACGCCAATGTAGCGTCCGACATAGCGGCTGGCCACCCCGGTCATCTGGATCACGCCGTTGTTCTGCGCGAAAGTCGTGTTTGGAAAGGCGCTGAGCATTGCGGCCACCATGCAGCTGACGCCATCCGCCAGGATACCGCCCTTCAGCCGGTTGCGGAAAGCGCGATCGTCAACAGACTGTAGTGAAATCAGCGAGTTGGCCGTCAGATCGCCCACCGCCTCCAGAATACACACCAGCGACACCAGCGCCACCGGCAGAAATATCGCGCTGTTAAACTGAAAGCCAAACGGGAACAGCGTTGGCAGGCGAAACAGGGTATCGCCCAGGCTGTGAAGATGGAACTGACCGCTCAGCCCTGCCGCCACACAGCCCACGGCAATGCCCACCACCACCGAGGAGAGCCGCAGCCAGCGGTTTTTGGCGCAGCTCAGCAGGACGATAACGCCAAGGGTACCCGCCCCGAGCGCGATATTGCTCATGCTGGCAAAATCCTGCGCCTTTTCCCCACCGCACCAGTTAATGACGCTGACCTTGATCAGGCTGATGCCGATCAGCGCAATCACGCTGCCGGTAATGATAGGGGTAAAGATTTTCTTCAGCGGTTCGATAAAGCGGCTGACAATCACCGGCACCAGGGCGGCGACAAAGTTAACGCCAAACAGCATCGCCATAATATCCTGCGGCCCGCCGCCCTGCGCTTTCACCCACATCCCTCCGGCTACCGCCACGCCCAGAAAGGCGAAGCTGGTGCCCTGCATGCAGATCATCCCGGCGCCAATGCCCCAGACCCGGTTGGACTGCAGAAAGGTACCGATACCCGAAGCCAGCAGCGACATACTGATGAGATACGGCAGCCAGTCGCCAAGTCCGAGGGTGGCGCCGATGATCAGCGG
This sequence comes from Klebsiella sp. 7-CIP_Kleb., assembly GCF_050378655.1. NCBI lineage: Bacteria > Pseudomonadati > Pseudomonadota > Gammaproteobacteria > Enterobacterales > Enterobacteriaceae > Klebsiella > Klebsiella sp. 7-CIP_Kleb. The sequence continues at coordinate 278,597 of NZ_JBNRLJ010000001.1, read as the reverse complement.
CGGCGTGATGATCCCCACCAGACCCGCCAGCACATGCTGGAGGGCGCTAAAAAAGGCAGGAAGCGGTGGGATCCGCTGTTCGAGGCCGTAAAGCAGGCCGCTGTGATGTTCGTCAGACATGGTGTTATCCCGTAGCAAAGAGAAGTGCATGGGCTACTGCACAAAGCAGGCCAGAGACGACAAAAGCGCACGAATAAATTTATTAACACTTCAAAATCATCAACTTAAATTATTCGAATGATGCATCATTTCCCTCCGCTGCTGAACCAGGCTTATGAAACGATAGATTCTTAATGCAACATAAAGAAACTTTTGATTCATAAAAAGGCAACCAATGCATCACATTGCACCGAGGTGGTGCGCCATGACCTGCCGCTGTGCCTCTGGCGGGCGGTTTTCCTCCCTCCGGCGAACTGGTACGCAAATTGCTGTAGTCAGTGCCTACATCTGGAGAAGGAGAAAAAAATGAAAGCAATCGTGATTGGCGCGGGCATCGGCGGCTTAAGTGCGGCAGTGGCGCTCAAACAGTCGGGGATCGACTGCGACGTCTATGAGGCGGTGAAAGAGATCAAACCGGTCGGCGCGGCGATTTCCGTATGGCCCAACGGCGTGAAATGCATGGCCCACCTCGGCATGGGCGATATCATGGAAACCTTCGGCGGACCGCTGCGCCGCATGGCGTATCGCGATTTCCGCAGCGGCGAGAACATGACCCAGTTCAGCCTCGCGCCGCTGATCGAACGCACCGGCAGCCGCCCCTGCCCGGTATCCCGCGCAGAGCTGCAGCGTGAAATGCTGGATTTCTGGGGACGGGAGCGCGTGCAGTTCGGCAAACGCGTCACCCGCTGTGAAGAAAACGCCGACGGCGTGACGGTGTGGTTTACCGACGGCAGCAGCGCCAGCGGCGATCTGCTGATTGCCGCCGACGGCAGCCATTCCGCGCTGCGTCCGTGGGTGCTCGGCTTTACTCCGCAGCGCCGCTACGCCGGCTACGTCAACTGGAACGGTCTGGTGGAAATAGATGAAGCGCTGGCGCCGGGCGATCAGTGGACCACCTTTGTCGGCGAAGGCAAGCGCGTCTCGCTGATGCCGGTCTCCGCTGGCCGGTTCTACTTTTTCTTTGATGTGCCGCTGCCGGCGGGTCTGGCCGAGGATCGTGACACCCTGCGCGCTGACCTCAGCCGCTACTTTGCCGGCTGGGCGCCGCCGGTGCAGAAGCTGATCGCCGCCCTTGACCCGCAGACCACCAACCGTATTGAAATCCACGATATCGAACCGTTCAGCCGCCTGGTGCGCGGTCGCGTCGCGCTGCTGGGCGACGCCGGACACAGCACCACCCCGGATATTGGCCAGGGGGGATGTGCGGCGATGGAAGATGCAGTGGTGCTGGGCGCCGTTTTCCGCCAGACCCGCGATATTGACGCCGCCCTGCGCGAGTATGAAGCCCAGCGCTGCGATCGGGTTCGCGATCTGGTGTTGAAGGCGCGCAAGCGCTGCGATATCACCCACGGTAAGGATATGCAGCTCACCGAAGCCTGGTACCAGGAGCTGCGGGAGGAGACCGGCGAACGGATTATCAACGGCATGTGCGACACCATCCTCAGCGGGCCGCTGGGCTGACGGTCGCCATGGACTCAATCACCGCGCTCAGCGTCTGAATGGCCATCTGCGCGGGACGCGATAGCTGACGCGAGGGCGCGGTGCACAGCGCCAGAGTCAGCGGCCGCAGCAGCGTACTGCGCAGCGGGATAAAGGCCAGCTGTCCGCGCTGAACCTCGTCCAGCACGTCGAGCAGGCTGAGGAGCGTCACGCCGCTGCCGCGCAGCACCAGCGACTTAATGAGTCGAATATCATTGCAGCTGATGGTATTCTCCGGCGCAAAGTCATGGTGGCGATAGAGGAGCGCAACACGCTCATGAACGATCAGCGGCGCGCCGGGCACGATGTGCCGCTCCAGGCTGAGCTCGCCCAGAGACAGGGCCTTCGCCCCCGCCAGAGGATGGTCCGGGCGCATCACAATCCCCACCTCCAGTTCGGCAAAGGCCAGTACGCTGAGTCCGGCCTGCCCCTGCGGATCGAGGATCAGACCGACGTCCAGATCCGCCTGACGCACTTTCTGGCTGACGGTGTGGCTGTCGGCCACCTGCAGATCCAGCTCCAGCCACGGCCAGCTGGCTATGATCTCCGCCAGCGCGGCGGCGAAGCCGCCTTCCGCCAGCGCCTGCACCATGCCGACGCTGACGCTCCCGCGCTTCATCCCCTGCAGCTCATCAAATTTTTGCCGGGTCTGACGAAACTCCTTCTGCCAGCGCAACAGATTGTCATACAGCAGTTCACCCGCAGTGGTCATCCGCAGTCCCTCCGGCAGCCGCTCGAACAGCGGCGTCCCGAAGGCCTCCTCGGCCTGCAGGATCTGGCGGTTAATCGCCGAGGCCGAGATATGCAGCTGCTCGGCGGCCCGGCGCAGGCTGCCGCAGCGAGCCACGGCGATGAAATAGTGGGCGAAACGGGAAAATGGACTCATGGTGCCCCTGTACTCTTTTTTGCAACAGCAGAGTGAATTAATGGTGATGGATGTGAACACCCTAATATGACAACAATAATCTCACAACAATAAAACAATCACCGATGTGAGCAGGAAGAGAAATCATGAAGACAACCCCCCCCACGCCCCCCGCCCATTGCACCTTCGATCCGGAAGACTGGCTGCGGCTGGCCCGTTGCTGGCACCCGGTGGCCCGCGCCTGCGATATTGACGGCGCTCCGGTGAAAGCCACCCTGCTGGACGAACAGCTGGTTATCTATCGTATAAAAGGCCAGGTGGTGGTCGCCCGCGACGTCTGCCCGCACCGCGGCGTCCCGCTGACCCTGGGGTTTCATGAAGAAGAAGGCATCGTCTGCCCCTATCATGGCCTGCGCTTTGGCGAGGATGGCCGCTGCAACCGCATCCCCTCCAGTCCGGGGCAACCCATTCCGGCCAAACTGCATCTCACCAGCTTCGCCGTGGAGGAGCGTTACGGGCTGATCTGGACCTGCCTGGCCTGCGATCCGGACAATCCGCCTCCGTTACCGACCATGCCGCACTGGGACGACGCCGGCTTTCAGCAAATCAACTGTCCGGCCTTTGAAGTGAAGGGCTTTGCCGGCCGCCAGGTCGAAGGCTTTCTCGATGTCGCCCACTTCGCGTGGATCCACACCGAGACCTTCGCCGATCCTGACAACCAACAGGTGCCGGACTACACCCCGCAGGAGACGCCGTTCGGCTTTGTTGCCGACTACTGGAGCTCGGTAGGCAATTACCCGGCCAGCTCCGATTTCCGCGCGCCGGAAGGGTTCCAGTGGCTGCGTCACTTTGAAATGCATCTGCCGTTCACCGCCACGCTGACCATCCATTTCCCTGCCGATGCGAAGCTGGTGATCATGAACGCCGCCTCGCCGGTGTCGTCGCGCGTGACGCGAATGTTTGCCCCTATCGCCCGCAATTTTGACCTGCATGTGCCGGTGGAAGACGTTCATGCGTTCAACCTGCGGGTGTTTGAGGAGGACCGCCTGATGGTTGAGACCCAGCGCCCGGAGCGGCTGCCGCTGGATCTGACCCTGGAGGCGCATATTCCGGCAGACCGCAGCTCTATCGCCTACCGGCGCGGGCTGAAGAAGATGGGCTTTGGCGATTTCTTTCTGGTATGAGTGGAGGTCTTATGCGCGACATACTCCCGGTGGTGGTCGATGGCCTGTGGCGCCAGGGCGCGAAAAATCTGGCCGTTCGTCTGGTGAGCGCCGATGGGCAACCGCTGCCGGCGTGGGCGCCCGGCGCCCATATCGACCTCCATCTCCCCTGCGGGCTGATCCGTCAGTATTCGCTGACCGGCAGCCCGGCCGGACGGGATCACTATCTGCTCTGCGTCGCCCGCGAGGCGCAGTCGCGAGGCGGCTCTCGTTATATTCATGACACCCTGCGTCCGGGGCAGCCCTTGCTGATCTCTGCTCCGCGCAACCACTTTCCCCTGCACGGGGGCGGCCACGTGGTGCTCCTCGCCGCCGGGATCGGCATTACACCGCTGCTGGCGATGGCCCATGCGCGGGCGTCGTCCGGCGCCAGCTTTACGCTGCACTATTACGTCAGCCGCGCGCAGGAGGCCGCCTTCGCCACCGAGATCGCCAGCCAGCTCACCGGCGGAACCTGCCTGATCCACAGCTCTGCCGACGGGCAGAGTCCGCGCCTGCGGCTGGCGCAGGATCTGGGCGCGCCGGACGCCGACACCCGAGTCTATTTCTGCGGACCGCCGGGGTTTATGGCCCAGGTGCGCGACACCGCGCTGGCGGCCGGCTGGGCGGAAACGCAACTGCACAGCGAAGCGTTCCAGCCGACCGTCCCGACGGCGGCGTCGGCGGAGGACGGCACCTTCACCATCACCCTCGCCTCCACCGGGGAGCGCTGGCCGGTCCCGGGGGACAAAACCATCGCCCGGGTGCTGCAGGAGCATGGCGTTGAGGTGCCGCTCTCCTGCGAGATGGGGATCTGCGGCGCCTGCCTGACGCCGGTGCGGGAGGGAACGGTCGACCACCGGGATACCGTGCAGTCGGAGGCGGAAAAACAGGCCGCGGAGCAGCATATCGCGCTGTGCTGCTCCCGCAGCCTGTCGGCCAATTTAGTTATCGATCTCGCGGGATAAGCGGCCGGTCTCCGGCTGCTCGGCGCTGGCGACCGGTTTCACCCGCACAGCGGTGAAGACCACGACCATCGCGATCAACAGCAGCAAACCGCTGCCGGTGAAGACGCCGCTGGCGCCATGCAGATCGAACACCGCCCCGCCGCCGGCGGCGCCGGCGCTGATGGCCAGCTGAATAGAGGCCACCAGCAGACCGCCTGCGCTTTCCGCCTCATCCGGCACGGTGGTGGCCAGCCAGGTGGACCAGGCCACCGGCACCAGACCGAAGGCAAATCCCCACAGGGCGACCAGCAACCCGTCGAGCACGGACAGATGGCCAAACGTCACCATCAGCAGCGCCAGGACGCTCATCATCAGCGGCACCAGCGCCAGGGTCAGACGCAGGCTGCGGCTCAGCAGATAGCTCGCCACCGAGGTGCCGATAAAGTTAGCGACACCGAAGCCGAGCAAAATCAGCGAAACGCCTTCAACGCTGGCCTGCGCGACGGTCTCAAGGAACGGTCTCAGGTAGGTGAAGAAGGCAAAATGGCCGCTGAAAATCAGGATCGACGCCAGCATGCCCCCCAGCATACCGGGACGGCGCAGCACCCTGAACAGCGTGGAGAAGGTGCCAACGCTTTCCGGCCGCATGGAGGGCAGCACCCACAGCTGCCAGAGCAGCGCCAGCAGGCTGGGTATCGCGCAGAGAATAAACACGTTGCGCCAGCCGATCAGCTCTCCGAGGTAGCTGCCGAGCGGCGCGGCCACCACCGTGGCGACAGACACCGCGGAAAAGATGATCGCCAGCGCTTTCGGCACATGGGCCGCCGGCACCAGACGCATCGCCGTGGCGGTGGACATCGCCCAGAAACCGCCGATGGCGATCCCCAACAGCAGACGACCGAGCAGGAGAAACGCCAGCGAACCGGCAAAAGCGACCATCAGGCTGGAGACAATCTGCAGCACGGAAAAGAACATCAGCACCCAGCGGCGGTCGATATTGCGGGTGGCGGTGGCGATCAGCAGGCCGGTGACTAACGCCACTAACGCCGTGGCGGTCACCGCCTGCCCGGCCATCCCTTCGCTGACGCCGAGGCTGCTGGCCATCGGCGTTAACAGGCTGGCGGGCAGAAACTCAGCCACGATCAGGCCGAACACCCCGAGGGCCAGGGCATAGACGGCGCGCCAGGCAGGCCTGACGGGTGACAGGCTCGCGTCAGCAGCTATGCAGGAAGTCATATACATCTCTCCAGGTTTATTAACATCCTGGTCATCTTAGGGGCTTACCCCTGGACGATATATGATGCATACTCTTCAGTTATTGATTATTCGTCCGGAATTACCATGAGCCAGCCCACTATCGATCTAACCAGCGAACTGCTGCGCGGTATGCGCCTCTCCGGCGTGAATTACCGGCGCATCGAGACCTCCCGCCCGTTTGGCGTCGGTTTTAGCGCCGTGGCGGGCAAAGCCCAGTTCCATTTCATCAGCCGCGGGCCGGTGCTGCTGCGCATGGCCAGCGGGGAACAGTTCACCCTGGAGAGCGGCGACGCGCTGTTTATTCCCAACGGCGACGGGCACGCCCTGCTCTCCGATCCGCAGGCCGCGGTGGTGAATGTGGCGCAGCTGAACAGCGAAACGGTGTGCAGCACGGTCAGTTGTATCAACGCTGGCGGCCAGCCTGACTGCCCGGAGCGCGCCGTGATTTTCAGCGGTTGTATGGACTTTGAACTCGGCGGCATGCAGCCGCTGGTGAAGGCCATGCCCGAAGTGATGCGGGTGAGCTGCCTGCTCAACACCTGGCCGGAGATCCAGCCGCTGCTGGCGGCGATGGAGCGGGAATCGCTCACCCGCCAGGCGGGCTATGCCGGGATCCTCGCCCGACTGGCGGACGTAGTGGCCGCGCTGATAGTCCGCGGCTGGGTGGCCTGCGGGTGCGGTAACGCCACCGGCTGGGTGCAGGTCCTGCGCGATCCCCGGCTGGCGAAAGCGATCTACGCCATGCATCAACGTCCGGGCGTTAACTGGAAAGTGGAAGATCTGGCGCGGGAGGCGGGGCTGTCGCGCTCTCTCTTCGCCGAGCGTTTTCTTGCCGCCACCGGCACCACCCCCGCCCGCTATCTCACCGAGCTGCGTATGCGGCTGGCGGTGCAGTACATCACCCACGAAGGCCAGGCGCTGGAAAAAGTCGCCTTCAGCCTCGGGTATCAGTCGCTGGCGGCCTTTAGCCGGGCTTTCAAACGCATCACCGGCCAGCCGCCGGGGGCCCTGCGCGCTACGGTACGCTAGCGTCAGCCGTTATATAAAGCGATACACGCCGTTGCCGACGCGAAAGCGTTGCCCCTTAAGCGCCGGGTTGGCGACGCGAAACACCAGCTCGGCCAGCTGGTTGGCGGGTCCCTGGCGGAAAATAAACCACTGGCCGCCCGCGTCCAGCCCCTGGTCCCCCTGTGACGGGAAGCCCAGCAGTGCCTGCCAGCGGTCGCGCACCGCCTGCGGATTGTCCACCTCGAATACCGCCTGCTCGAGCACAATGTCGCCCAGCGGATGAGGCACGTCCAGCCCCTGAGCGCGCAGCCGCGCCAGCCGGGTCTCGTCGTCTTCTCCCCACTGCAGCACAAAAGGAAAGACCAGCCCGTCGGTGTCGCCATCGATGGTGAAGATCCTCCAGCGGATGACATTGCCCTGCGGATCGTGGCGCTGGCCATCGACAATCGGTGACACCGCCAGCCCCTTGCGACGCAAGTGGTCATGGGTGGCGTCGATGTCGTCGCTGCGCAGCGCGACGCGAAACAGCGCTTCGTTCTCCGGCAGCAACCGCGCGGCATCCCGCGAGAGCAGAAATCTGTCCGTCGCGGCGCGCAGTTCGTCGGGGTCGGAAATGGCGAGGAATTCGATATAGGTCAGACCAAAATAGCTCAGCGCATTGCGGGTTCCCCAGCCCGGATGGCGCCCGCCGACCGCCGCCCGCAGCTGCTGCCCGGCAAAGATTTCAATCGCCGCTTCCGGCTGATTCACAAACTGTACTGCGTGATCCCACTGCAAGGTGGCCATGATCTCTCCCGGGGTTGTGCCTGTTAAGACGTCTGCGGCAAAAGATAGTGCTGGGGTGAAGGCAATGGCAAACAAGAATTATGTATATTGAAAGCTGGATAAGTGATTTATATCAACGCGGTATGTTGAGTGTGACAGGCTATGAAACGGCGGGCTAACGAATTGCCCGCCGGCGGGATCAGACCGACCCTTCTTTCTCAATCACCAGAATACGCGCCGCCCCCTGGGGATGGGCGACATGCTCGCATCCCACCTCGGCGTAAAAGATATCTCCGGCGTTCAGCATGATCACCTGTTCCTCGCCGTCGACCTTCACATGCATCGCCACCTGACCATCCATCACGGCAAACACCTCCTGACCGTCGTTGATGTGCCAGATATAGGGTTGGTCGGTCCAGTGCAGGCGCACGGTGGTGCCGGAAAAATTGGCAATGTCCAGCGCGCCCCACGCGCGGTCGGCGGTGAAATCTTTACTGCTCCAGCTCTGCATGATGTTGTCCTGTGGTAAGGGTTATTTTTTCTGCCAGTTTGCCCAGGGATCCGCTTTCTCCGCCGGCGCATCGTCGTCGAGCGAAGCCAGATACATCGCCTCCACCTCTTTACGCGCCCACGGCGTCCGGCGGAGAAATTTCAGGCTGGACTTGATGCTGGGATCGCTTTTAAAGCAGTTAATGTTGACCTGGCGGGTCATTTCCGCCCAGCCGTAGCGCGCCACCAGGGCATTGAGCAGCGCTTCCAGCGTCACGCCGTGCAGGGGATCTTTTGAGCTGTGCATGAGGATACATCCGTTCCGCATTAAAAAAGTGCGCCCACCTTACTGACTCTCGGTGACGGGCGCAACGGCTTCAGTTCGCCCTTACGCCTTTATCTATTTAACGCAAAAGCACAGAACCCCGCGCGGACATAAATTAGAAAATAACGTTATTGGTTGCTTATCTGGCCCTGAGGCAAGCTGTGCTCAGCCCCGGACAGAGGAAATCACCATGCGCTGCTGTTGTGCCAGAACCCTGAACCTGAATCGACCCATAACTTATTATCCCGTTTTCGGAGAACACAATGAACGCGACCACCCTGCCGATTCTCGATCTGGCCCGCTACGCGGACCCCGCGGATAAAGCGGCCTTCCTGACCGACCTGCGTCACGCCGCCCGCGACATCGGCTTCTTTTATCTGATCAACCACGGTGTCGACGACGCGCTTCAATATGAAGTTCAGCGCCAGTCCCAGCGCTTTTTTGCGCTTGATGAGGCGCAAAAACAGCAGGTGGCGATGATCCACTCCCCCCATTTTCGCGGCTATAACCGCGCGGCTTCTGAGCTGACGCGCGGCCAGCCTGACTGGCGAGAGCAGTTTGATATCGGCGCCGAACGTCCGGCGCTGACCCTCAGCGACGACGCGCCGCGCTGGCAGCGCCTGCAGGGTCCGAATCTGTGGCCTGCCGCGCTGCCATCGCTAAAACCGGTATTACTTCACTGGCAACAGCAGATGACTCAGGTGGGGATCCGCCTGCTGCGCGCCTTTGCCGAAGCGCTGCAGCTCCCGGAGAATGCCTTTGACCGGCTTTACGGCGACCAACCCAACGAGCATATCAAGCTGATCCGTTATCCCGGCCAGCAGGAGACCCAGAGCAGCCAGGGCGTTGGCGCCCATAAAGATTCCGGTTTTCTCAGCTTCCTGCTGCAGGACGAGCAGAAAGGGCTGCAGGTTGAGGTGGCGCCCGGGCAGTGGATCGACGCCGTACCGCTGGCCGGCAGCTTTGTGGTCAATATTGGCGAACTGCTGGAGCTGGCCACCAACGGCTATCTGCGCGCTACCGTTCACCGGGTGGTGTCACCGCCGGCTCAGCAGCAGCGCCTCTCCATCGCTTTCTTCCTTGGCGCCCAGCTTGACGCAGTGGTGCCGGTTTATACCCTGCCGCCCGAGCTGGCGCGTGAAGCGCGCGGTCCGGACAGCGACCCGCACAATCCGCTGCTGCGCGATGTCGGCTGGAATTATCTCAAGGGCCGTCTGCGTTCCCATCCGGACGTGGCGGAACGCTACTATCAGGACGTTTTTCGCGAACGCGCCGAGCAATTGATCGTTTAACCATAACTAAAAAGGAACACACCATGAAATATGCCGCTTTTAAACTGGCAGGGGTCGCACTGTCTCTTTCTCTGGCATGGACGTCTGCCCAGGCCGCCGCGCTGCGCGTCGCCGCGGACCCGGTTCCCCACGCGGAGATCCTCAACTACATCAAAAAAATCGATCCCAGCCTCGATCTGAAGGTGGTGGAGCTGACCAGCGGGGTCAACGCCAATGAACTGCTGGCCAGTGGCGATGTGGATGCCAACTACTTCCAGCATGTTCCCTACCTGAAGGATCAGGAAAAAGCGCTGGGTAAAACCTTTGCCGTCGCGGCCACCGTGCACATTGAGCCGCTGGGGATCTACTCGCATAAACATAAAAATTTCTCGTCGCTGCCGGACAACGCCACGGTGGCGGTGCCGAATAACACCACCAACCTGAGCCGTGCGCTGTTCCTGCTGCAGGCACAGAAGCTTATCAAGCTGGACCCTAAATTTACCGACCCGGCCACCACTCTGGCGACGCCGAAGGATATTGTCGAGAACCCGAAACACCTGAAGATCCTGGAGATTGAATCGCCGCAGATCCCGCGCTCCCTCGACGATGTCGACCTGGCGGTGATTAACGGTAACTACGCGCTGGAAGCCGGTCTGGTGCCAGCGAAAGATGCCCTGGGGCTGGAAAGCGCCGAGCATAACCCCTACGCCAATATCCTGGTGACCACCCCGGCCCTGGCGAATGACCCGCGTATTAAGGCGCTGGCGAAAGACCTGACGTCGCCGCAGGTGGCGGAGTTTATCCGTAAAAACTACAACGGCTCGGTGATCCCGGTGGCCCCTCAGTCATGATCACCATCGAAGGGCTGAGCAAAACCTACGCCGGAACCGGCCGACCGGCGCTGAACGATATCGCGTTACAGATCCCGAAAGGGGCGATATACGGCATTCTCGGGCGCAGCGGCGCCGGCAAAAGTACGCTCATCCGCTGTCTCAATTTGCTGGAGCGGCCCACCTCGGGCCGCATTCTGGTGAACGGACAGGATATTACTCAGCTGAACAAGGCGGCGCTGCGGGATTATCGCCTGCGCACCGGGATGATTTTCCAGCACTTCAATCTGCTGCATGCCCGTACCGTCGCCGCCAACATCGCGGTGCCGCTGGAGATTGCCGGGGTGCCGCGGGCCGCTCGCGAAGCGCGGGTGCGCGAACTGCTGGAGCTGGTGGATCTCAGCGAAAAGGCCGCCGCTTTTCCGTCGCAGCTTTCCGGCGGGCAAAAACAGCGCGTCGGCATCGCCCGGGCGCTGGCCGCCCGACCGGAGGTGCTGCTGTGCGACGAGGCGACCAGCGCTCTGGATCCCGAGACCACCGCCTCGGTGCTGGCTCTGCTGGCGGATATTAACCAGCGGCTCAATCTGACCATTGTGCTGATAACGCACCAGCTGGAGGTGGTGAAAACCATTTGTGACCACGCAGCGCTGCTGGAACAGGGCGAGATTGTCGAGAGCGGCAAACTCGCCGACCTGCTGGTGACCCCATGGTCGCGGCTGCGCCAGTCGTTGCTGCACGACCCGCAGGCTGAACAGGATTTTCTTACCCGTCACGGCGTTCAGGGGAGGCCATTATGCGGAGTAGCATGAGCTGGGAAGATTTGTGGCCGTTATTACTCGACGGCACGTTGGATACGCTCTATATGGTGGGCCTGGCGGCCCTGTTTACCGTGCTGATCGGGCTGCCCACCGGTGTGTTGTTATTTATTTCCCGCGCCAACGGGCTGGCGCCGATGCCGAAACTGAACGCGCTGTTAGGCGCGGTGATCAACATCGGCAGGTCGCTACCGTTTATCGTGCTGCTGATCGCCCTGATCCCTTTTACCCGGCTGATCGTCGGCACCACGCTGGGCAGCACCGCCGCCATCGTGCCGGTGACCATCGGCGCCTTTCCGTTCTTTGCCCGCCTGACGGAAAACGCGCTCGACGAGGTGGATTACGGAAGAATCGAAGCCATTCTGTCGATGGGCGGCAACGTCTGGCACGTGATTTTTAAATCCCTGCTGCCAGAAGCCCTGCCGACGCTGCTGGCCGGGATCACGCTGACTATCGTGATGCTGATTGGCTTTTCGTCGATGGCCGGGGTGATCGGCGGCGGCGGACTCGGCGACCTCGCCATCCGCTACGGCTATCAGCGATTCAATAATGAGGTGATGTTTGGCACAGTGCTGATCCTGGTGGCGATGGTTCAGGGCGTGCAGATGGCCGGCGATCGGCTGGTGCGCAGCCTGGCCCACCGCCGTTAGCCGTCAGTCATTAGTTCCAGCCGCTCTCTGCCGCCAGCTGGCGGACCAGACGGGCGGCGTCACACTCGCGGATCAACCCCACCCCCTGCCCGGCCCAGTGGGCGCCATACTCATGGACGCCCTGGGCTTTCGCGGCGGCGGCCAGCGCTTTGCCGATATCATACGCCAGCGGATAATCCGGCACGGCGCTCGTCGGACAGGCTTCCCCTAGCGCGCAGAAGGCATTAGCCAGACAGCGTGCCGGACGCCCGGAGATCGCGGAAGTCAGCACCGTACGCCCGTCAAGGCTGTTGTGGATCGCCGCGCGATAGCCGGCGTCGGCGGCCGATTCCGGACACAGTAAAAACGCCGTACCGAGCTGTACGCCCTGCGCCCCCAACTGCATCACGCTAGCGATCCCCGCTCCGTCCATGATGCCCCCGGCGGCCACTACCGGGATGGTTAGTCGACGCCGCAGAAGTTGCACCAGGGTGAAGGTGCTCAGCTGCGCGTCAGGCTCCTGCGGAGCAAAGATCCCCCGGTGCCCGCCCGCCTCATAGCCCTGAGCGACCACCACGTCGATCCCCTGCTGTTCAATCAGCAGCGCCTCCTGGAGCGAGGTTGCCGTCGCCAGGGTGACAATCCCCTGCTGTCGCAGACGCTGGATCGTCTCACCTTCAGGAAGGCCGAAATGAAAGCTCACCACCGCCGGCGAGAGGTCGAGAAGTAGCTCCAGCATGGCGGTGTGGCCGATAAACGTCTGGTATATCTCCCTAAGCGATGCCGGAGGCGTACTGCCAAAGCGGGTAAAATGGGGGCGCAGCGTCTCTGCCCAGTCCGCTTCACGTGGGTCGTCGCGCCGCGGCGGCGCATGGCAAAATAAATTGACATTGAACGGCCGGTCCGTCAGCTGGCGGGTGGCGACGATCATCGCTTCCGCTTGGGCAACGGTTGAAGCGCCCAGCCCCAGCGAACCCAGCGCCCCGGCATTACTCACCGCAGCAGCCAGCGCGGGGGTGGAGACGCCCGCCATCGGGGCCTGGATCAGGGGGTAGTCAATATCAAGAAGCGAAAGCAGTGAATTTTGCATGAGTTCCTCGTAGATGAGTGATGCCGGAGGCTTACCATCTCTTTTAAAGATGATAAGATCAACATCATTATCATATTGAGAATAAAAATATGAACCACAGCACACTGCAAATTTTTATCCAGGTGGCCGACACGCAAAGCGTCACCCTGGCAGCAAAACGGCTGGGCCGCGCCCAGTCTAATATCACCACCCGTATTCAGCAGCTGGAAGAGGAGCTTGCCGTGGAACTTTTCGTCCGCGGCAACAAAAAAATGGTGCTATCGCCGGCAGGCGTTCAGTTTCTCAGCTATGCCCGGCGGATCCTGAGCCTGGCGGAGGAGGCAAAGCAGGCTCTGCATCCGACCACACCCGGCGGCAGCCTGCGGTTGGGCGCGATGGAGGCGACCGCCGCCAGCCGTCTGCCGCCGCTGCTTACCCGCTTCCAACAGCAATGCCCGCAGGTGGATGTCACCCTCAGCACCCGGCCGACCCGCCAGTTAGCCGAGGGGGTATTCACCGCCGCCCTCGATGCCGCGCTGGTCTGCCTGCCGCCAGGGCCGGATGGCCAACCGACATGCCCGCCCGGGCTGGAATCTGTCCCGGTGTTTCAGGAAACCCTGATGCTGGTCCGGCCGCAGGGCGCTGGCCCGCTGCGGTTCGCGGCATTTACCAGCGGCTGCAGCTATCGGGCGTTAGGAGAGCGCTGGCTGGCGGAGCAACAGGCGGCCGTCGAGGTGCATGAGGTTAGTTCCTATCACAGCATGCTGGCCTGCGTGGCCTCCGGGCGCTACGTCTGCCTGCTGCCGCAGAGCGTGCTGTCGCTGATGACGCTTCCCGAAAACTGCCTTAGCGAACCGCTGTGCGAGGCGAGCACCCAGCTTATCTGGCGTCAGGGGTTCAGCACCTCCGCCCTCAGCGAGTGGCGCATCCTGTTGCAAAGCGCTGCGAACGGCTAAGCTAGAAGAGGATTCAGTGACACACGCGCAGAGGGCGAACCAGAGCTCTTGCCGACAAACGCAGAGGCGTTTTGCCGCTACAGTATCAACCCGAGCGACAACAGCGACAGAATCGCTTTTCGCCACAGGTCGCGGCTGTGACACCGCTTTTTTGCCGGGTGGCGGCTGCGCCTGATCCGGCCTACGCCTTATGGGAGTCAATATGTCGTTCTGCCACATGCGCATCGCCAGACCGGTCAGCGAACTGGAGACCAGCGCCAGCATGTATTGTGCCGGGCTGGGGCTGCAGGAACTTGGCAGCTTTACCGATCATGAAGGATTTAGCGGGATTATGATCGGCTCCGCGGATGCCAGCTGGCATCTGGAATTCACCCACTGCCGCCACCATCCCGTTACCCCCTCGCCAGGAGATGAAGATCTGCTGGTGCTGTACTATCCGCAGCGTCAGGCCTGGGAGGCACAATGCAGCGCCATGGACGCCGCCGGGTTTCTGCGCGTCACGGCGTTCAACCCCTACTGGGAGGTCAACGGCGTCACTTTCGTCGACCGCGACGGCTATCGCACCGTGCTGCAAAACCGCGCCTGGGGCGTGGTGGGCGATGAGTCGCATGTGGCGGCGAGCTGACGATGATCGGGGCTGGCGTCAACCGCTGCAAAAGCAATTATTTACCTTCGGACAGACAACGTTCCCGTCGGTTACCGATAAAACGCCTTCCCGACTCGCCAGCCTTCTCGCGGCGCGCTATGCTAAACATCCCTATGTATTAACCCTTTATCCCTATGAGCACTTCCGTCAGCACCACGCAGCTTAATTTGCGCATCATTTCGATCGTTGTTTTTACCTGTATCTGCTATCTCTCCATTGGTCTGCCACTGGCCGTTCTGCCGGGTTATATTCACTATCAGCTGGGCTACAGCACCTTTGTCGCCGGTATTGTGATCAGTCTGCAGTACATCTCCACGCTAATAAGCCGGCCGCACGCCGGGCGCTATACCGATATCTGGGGGCCGAAAAGAGTGGTTAGCCTCGGGATCGTCTGCTGTCTGCTTAGCGGCGCCTTCACGCTGCTGGCGGTAATGTTGCAGACGATGCCCATGCTGGCGATTGCCGCGCTGTTGGCGGGCCGGGTATTTCTTGGCGTCGGCGAGAGCTTTACCGCCACCGGAGCCACCCTCTGGGGGATCAAAACCGTCGGCGCGATCCATACGTCACGGGTGATCTCGTGGAACGGCGTGGCGACCTATGTGGCGATGGCGGTGGGCGCGCCGCTGGGGGTCACTCTTAACCACTATTTCGGCATCAGCGGCTTTGCCACGGTGGTGGTGCTGGTCGCCGCCATCGGCCTGCTGTTCGCCCGCACGCGGCAAGACGTCAGCGTGACCGCCGGCGTCAGAGCGCCCTTCCACGCGGTGGTGCGCAAAATCTGGCCTTATGGCCTGGGGCTGGCCTTTGGCACCGTCGGTTTCGGCGTTATCGCCACCTTTATCACCCTCTACTTCGCCGCGCACAGCTGGCAGGGCGCCGCGTTTACCCTCTCGCTGTTCAGCGTCGGTTTTATCTGTGTTCGCCTGGTGCTGGGGAATACCATCACCCGCTACGGCGGAGTCCCGGTCTCCCTGGCCTGCTTCGTCATCGAATGTCTCGGCCTGCTGCTTATCTGGCTGGCGCCGTCAGCCTGGGTGGCGGGCATCGGCGCCTTCCTCACCGGCTCGGGTTTTTCGCTGGTCTTCCCGGCGTTGGGGGTTGAGGCGGTAAAACAGGTGGAAGAGCAAAACCAGGGGACCGCCCTCGGCACCTACTCGGCGTTCCTTGACCTCGCGCTGGGGCTGACCGGGCCGCTGGCCGGCTGGGTCGCCGGCTACTACGATCTCGCCACCCTGTATCTGCTGGCGGCGATCGTCGTCGTGTTCGCTTTCCTGCTGATTTTACGCGTACATCTGCAACAGCGGGCAGCGGTCAGGACGTAGCCAGGCCCGGCTCGCGGATCGCCGCGGGCTGCCGACACCGGCAAAAAACGAATCGGCAATTGACGACGATTCGGCTTCCGTGCCAACATCCCCCTCAGCGTCTGGCGACAGATGCAAGGACGGTGGCGGAAAACAACAGAGATCGCGCAACGATCCAGCCCGCCGCCGTAGTCCAATCCGAATCACTGACCCACACGGTGAATTCCTGATTCTGGCGGGAAACACAGACATGCACCAAAGTTTTAATCAGCGCGTTCATTTCTATTACTGCGTCCTGGTCGCGCTGAAGATGCACGGAAAGTCGAAAAAGTCGGGCGGTATCCGAGGAAAGAACAACTTTCTGCTGAAATGGCTGCGCCGGGCGCAGGATAACAACATTTTCCATCCCGATATCACCAGTGAAATCGAATGGCTGCGCGGGAAGATTATTCAGGCCGGCTACGATACCGATCTCGAGCCGATGCTGGATTTTGTTTACGCCACCGCCAGCCGCGCCGAAGCGCTGAAGAACGCCGAATAAGCCACTGCGCCCGCTGCGGGCGCAGATGCTGACCAATCCGCTTCCCCTCACAATGTGCCCATACCGCACGCGATAGCCTGCTGATGCCATTTTATCTGTGACAGTGTCACGCTACCAGGTGCTGCAGGGGATCATTTCCCCTGACAGGCGGCCCTGGGCGTTCTATGCTTTGCCCTGTCTCCCTCACACAGGACAACGCCCGATGGCTGACTGGAATCCTTCGCTGTATCTGCAGTTTGACGCTGAGCGCACCCGCCCGGCGGCTGACCTGCTTTCCCGTATCGCTCACCTGCAGGTAGAGAGCGTCGTTGACCTCGGCTGCGGGCCGGGCAACAGTACCCGCCTGCTGCGTGCCGCCTGGCCGCTGGCGGCGATCGTCGGTATCGATAACTCCCCGGCCATGCTGGACCAGGCGGCGCGGGCCTTACCCGACTGTGAGTTCATCGAGGCCGATATCGCCAGCTGGCGGCCTGCGCAACCGCCAGACGTGATCTATGCCAACGCCTCGCTGCAGTGGCTGGCGGATCATGAGACGCTGTTTCCGCATCTGGTGAATCAGCTGGCGGATAACGGTACGCTGGCGGTGCAGATGCCGGATAACTGGCAGGAGCCCTCCCATACTCTGATGCGTCAGGTCGCCGGCGAGCTGGGATTGCCGGACCGCGGCCGCCAGCCCTTGCTTCCGCCGGACGCCTGGTACGATCTGCTCACCCGACAGGGCTGTGAAGTTGATATCTGGCGCACCACCTATTTTCATCCGCTCGCTTCTCATCAGGCGATAGTCGACTGGCTGCAGGGCACCGGATTGCGACCTTATCTGACGGACCTCGATGAGCAGGCCAAAAGCGCCTTTCTGACCCGCTATTTGGCATCGTTGGCCGACCACTATCCGTTACAGTGTAACGGAATGGTGCTTCTACGCTTCCCACGTCTGTTTATCGTGGCGCGAAAAATAGCCGCCTGAGGGTTGCCTTGAGCGTGGAGTAAAACATAACCAATACATAAGCAAGTCGAGCCAGCAAACATTCCTGTTTTTCAGGATCAATTATCCTGAACATTGCGATATTCAACACATTCCTCAGCGTGCGACAGTGACGACCACTTCAACCTGTAACGGGAGTCACCATGGATACCACCCCTGTCGATCGCCACACGCTGGCTGCCATTGCGCCAAAACTGGCAGAACTGACCGAAACGGTGCTGTTTGGCGATATCTGGGCGCGCAGCGAGCTGTCGCCCCGGGAACGCAGCTTAATCACCCTCTCCGCCCTGACGGCGCTGGGCAAAACCGAGCAACTGCCCTGGCATATCGCCTACGGCTATCAAAATGGCCTGAGCCAGGAGGAAATTGTCGAATTATTTACCCACCTGGCGTTCTACGCCGGCTGGCCGGCGGCGGCCAGCGCCCTGACCTGCCTGAACGCGCCGGAGGCGCCATGCCTCTGACCCGTATTTCGCTTGGCACGGCATGGCGTCCCGCGGAGTTTGCTCAGCTGTCGGCGCTATTCCATGAGTGTCTGGTGGCGGAGTTTGCCGTGCCGCCGGCGGACAAATTTCAGTTTATCGAGCAGACCGCCGACGGGCAGCGCATTTACGACCCGCATTATCTTAGCGGCGGTCGCAGCGACCGCTTCGTGCTGTTTCATATTTTCGCCGGAAAACCGCGCCGCCGGGCGCAAAAACAGGGTCTCTATCGTCGGCTCTGCGCGCGGTTAGCCGATGAGATGGCGGTCAGCCCGCAGGACGTGATGGTGGTGATCCAGTTTAACCAGCTGGAGGACTGGAGTTTTAGCGCCGGCAAAATGGCGGGTGAATAAGTCAGGCGGCGCCTGCAAGGGCGCCGCGATTCAGGCTATTTAGTTGCTACCAGGCGAGATGATGCACCAGTGACAGATCCCAGGCCGTCGCCAATAGCGAAAGAAACATTATCAGATTGACCACTGTTTCGAGACGTTTTTCCATCGTTGCTTCTCCTGAGCCTGTTTCCCCTGTTATAGCGGGAAAAGCTTAACAGCATCTTATCGCTTCAGGAGTCAAGGGTGATCCTGTAGCGTACATAATCGTCAGCTGGGGTGAATTCATCATACAGGTGGCGGGCGGGATTATCACGGCGAGTATGCCAGTACAGACGTGACCAGCCTTGATCAGTCCCTTCGGTTTGCAGCGACTTAATCAGCGTTCTGGCAATGCCTTGTCCGCGGAAAGCTGGATCGACGAACAGATCCTCCAGATAGCAGATTGGCGTGGTGACCCAGGTGCCTTCGTGCAGAATGCAGATAGCGAATCCCACCACCGTATCATTCACCACTGCGACCCTGCCCAGCACGGGTGAGTTCACGTCCAGCATCCGCTGCCAGGTGCATTCGGTCACCTCTTCCGGCTGCGGACTGCCGTAGAAGTGGGTATAGCCTTCCCAGAGCTGAAGCCATTCGGCTTTGTCATGCGGCCGTACTTCCCGGATATCGATGACCATGCGAGTTTCCTTACAGATGAATGAATTAGCCTGCGAACATTGGCAGGAACCAGGTATTAAGGCCATTATTTTCCTGCGCAGATATTTGTTCAAGCGGCTTAACCATAATTCCCGCCTGCGCAGGGCGATTTGGCACTAAAAAGCCTATTGCAGCGGGGCTGCTGACCGGCTCTATCGGGACAATAAAAAAGTATGTTGTAACTAATTTGAGTGCCAATAAACCCGGCCGCAGCCGGGTGAAGAGACTCCGCTATCAGCAGAGCGGCCTGACGGCGTCGCGCATCCCGCGGGTCAGAATAGCGTCAAGGTCAGCGGCGACCTGATCCACCAGTCCGGGGATCTGGCTTAGATCCTGCTCCCAGTGGGACTCCACGCTGAGCACAGCGGAAACCAGCTCGCGGGTGCTTATCTGACCGTCGCGATGTCGGGCCCAGAGCGTCTGGTAGCGCGTCAGCCAGTCAGCATCATCCTGTACCGGATAGCTTGTCCCCTCCCGCTCTCCTCGGTAGAAGGCGATCAGCGCCGCCAGCGCGAAGGTCAGGCGCGGCGGCAGCGTGCCATGCGCCTTCTGCCCTGCCAGCAGCTGCGGCAGAATACGGGTGCGGTACTTGGTCATGCCGTTGAGAGCGATCGACAGCAGCTGATGTTTGATATAGGGATTGCGGAAGCGCCCGGTCACGGCGCTGGCGAATGACACCAGCTCATCGCGCGGCAGGTCCAGCACCGGAATAATCTCGTCATAAATCGCTTTTTCGACAAACGCGCAAATCTCCGCGTCGTTCATCGCTTCGCCGACGGTATCGATTCCAGCCTGGAAGGCCACCGGCACCAGGGCGGTGTGCGCCCCGTTAAGGATCGCCACTTTGCGCTCTTTATAGGGCTTGATATCGTCGACGATACGCACATTCAGCGGCAGCTTATCGAGACGCAGCTCGCTGGCCAGCGAAGCGGGCCCCTGGATAACAAACAGATAGAAGTGCTCGGCGGTATCGAGGAAAGCATCTTGATAGCCGGTTTGCGCCTCCAGGGCCGCCACTTCATCGCGCGGATAGCCGGTCACAATGCGATCCACCAGGGTGGAACAGAAGGTGTTCGCCGAGGTGAGCCAGTTGATAAAGTCCTGCGGCAGCTGCCACTCGGTGGCATAGCGCAGGACCAGGGCCTGCAGCGCCTCACCGTTATAATCGATCAGTTCGCAAGGGATAATCACCCATCCCTTATCGGCTGCGCCGGCGAAATGCTGGTAACGCTCAAATAGCAGGCGGGTTAGTTTCGCCGGATAGCTGACCGGCGGCGCGTCGTCAAACCGGTCCCCGGCATGGTAGCTGATGCCTGCCTCGGTGGTATTGGAGAAGACAAACCGTATCTCCGGGTTATGCGCCAGACGTAAAAAAGCGTCGTAGTCAGCGTAAGCGCTGATTTCGCGGTTGACCGATCGGATCAACCGCGCGTCGCTAACCGCTTCGCCCTGCTCGTTGAGACCACGGATAATGGTGGTATAGAGGCCGTCCTGGGTGTTCAGAGACGGTGGAAAATCCGTGTCAATGGGGCGAACGACCACGATGCCCGCATTCAGGTCGGTATGCTCGTTGAGCAGGTCGATCTGCCAGTCAACGAATGCGCGCAGGAAGTTGCCTTCACCAAACTGGACGATACGGTCAGGGTACTGCGCGCCGGGGAAATCACGACGGTTTAATGTTTTCACAATGGGTTCCCTCTAATAGTAGTCATACAACCTGAGTAATTGGTCCAATAAGTTATCAGGTTTTACGACCACTGAAACCCTGTTTTGATCAAAGCATTCTGCAATAGCGGCCGTCAGGGCAGAAACTTATAGAACAGCGAGGTGGCAGTCATCTTGCCGTCTGGCATCAGCGCATAGCGCGGAATTTCCCCCACTTTTTCCCAACCGCAGCGAACATAGAACTGCTCCGCCCCGCTGCCGGTCGCCGTGTCCAGCACCAGCACTGTCTTCCCTTCCCGACGAGCGGTTTGCTCCAGCTCCGCCATCAGCGCGTTGGCAATACCCTGGCGGCGGGCATTTTGGTGAACCAAAAGTTTGGCGACATCCGCACGATGCGGCTGATTTTCCGGCTGGCTGATAATCAGCTGCACGGTGCCGACGGGGCGCGCGTCAGCGTCAAGGGCGGCCAGCACGATGCGCTCCCCGGCCGCCACGCTGTCAGCGGTACGTTGCCAGAAGGTCGTCGCGGTTTGCAGACTAAAAGGCAGCATAAAGCTCACCGAGGCGCCGCCGTTAACGCAGCTGGCCAGGATATCGCTTAATGCCGGAAGATGATGAAGAATATCGTCACGCGACAGCGTGCGTAATGAAAAGGATGTGGTCATAAGAGCTCCCTGTTATCGACCACATCACTATGTTTTTAACCAAAAATTAACACAAGAGAGATCCTGATAGGATTTTCTTATGGCGCACTTTCGGTGAGCGCCGGCATACAGATGCGGTTACGGCCGGTCTGTTTGGCTTTGACCATTTCATCATCCGCCGCCAGCAGCAGCTGGTTAAACAGTTCGGTAATGCGGGCGTGGCCCACCTCGCGGGTCTCCAGTCCCATACTGATGGTCAGATGGATCGGGTTCTGACCGAGGCCGAAGGATTGCGACTCCACACCGTGGCGGATCTTCTCCGCCAGCACATAGCCCTGCTGAGCGCTGTCGACGACGGCGGCCACGGCAAACTCCTCGCCGCCGATACGGGCAACCATCCCCTGCTCGCCCACCAGGTGTCGAACCTGCTGGGCAAACTGGGTCAGCACGCAATCGCCGCCTTCATGGCCCAGAGCATCATTCACTCGCTTGAAGCCATCGATATCCAGCACCATCACCGTCAGCAGCTTATCCGCCGGCAGCGCCTGGCGCTTCAGCGCCTCGCTCAGCCCGGAACGGGAATAGACGCGGGTCTGGAAATCAAAATCAGCGCGCAGGGCCAGCTGCTTCACCAGCATGTTAATCGCCTCGACGCTGGAGGCGACGATCACCGGGCTTATCAGCATAGCCGCGATCCCCAGGCGGGTGGAGAACAGCTGCCACGGCTGCATTCGCGTATCCGGCGAAAAGTGAATTAACGAGTTGGCCACCAGCAGTATCTCGCCGATGCCGGTGAGAAAGGTCAACAGGCAGGTCAGCGGCAGCGGATAGCGCACGGCGCACCAGATCAGGGCCGGTAACGGGAAGGTAATGCTGCCGGCGCCGCCCACCGCCACGCCGAGGGCAATCGACAGCACCAGCGCCAGCGCTGGCAGCAGCTGGTGAAAGCGAAAACCGCTTAACGCGGATGGCAGCGTCAGGGTCAGAATAAACGGCAGGATAAGCACCGCCGTCGAGAACTGCTCGCTAAACCAGTCCGCCAGCTGGGGAATAAAGGTGGCGCGCTCGACGTCCACCGACCCCAGCGCGCCGACCGCTGCGCACAGCAACGCGGCTAACAGACAGAAACAGAATAAATTAAGCGCGTTAATCGGGCCTGGCATGGAATCGGCGCGTCGTTTATCCCACAGCACCAGCTGTGCCAGGGTCACAATAAAGACAATATTGGAGAAGTTAATCAGCAATGAGGCAAAGCCCATTCCCCAGCGCGAGGTTAATCCGTCATAGACCAGCATTGCCGCAAAGCAGACGGCATAAAAATAGCTGCGATTAAGCCATACGTAGCGCGCAAAAATCCCGGCCATCACGGCGTTGAGCGGCCAGAAGAAAGAGAGCTCCTGCACCAGACGCAGCATGGCGCCCAGAAAATGCAGCAGTAGCGTTAACGTAAATAAGACCAGTGCATCGCGCACGGGTTGTTCTTCACGAAACAGCGTAAATGACCGAATCGACAGTGAAGACATTCAGTAATTATCCGTCTAATTGTTTCAGGCAATTATTATGTTAATAGTTAGTTAGCGGATTATCATAACATGAGAATATTTATCAGGCATACTCCGGCGCCGATCAAATGCAAATTAGCGCACAGACGGCGCGTTCATCTGCAGCACCAGCCAGCGGTGGATCACCTGCACAATATAGCGCTGTTCCTGCTCGCTCAGCGCGCGGCCGTGGGGAATGGCGTGCCATTTTTCCAGGCAGCCGCGACAGCAGGTGGCGGTCGCGTGCTGGGCGATAAACACCGGGTGACCGCGCATCGGCGTCTGCTTGCCATCATTGGCCGGCGCGGCGGATGCCAGCCGCTGGCGAATGAAATCGGCGGCGTGCTGGTCGATGACCTCCGGTCCCTTATCGAGACAATATTGCCGCTCTTTCATCCCCAGCCGGAAGCGCGAACGAAACGTCGAGCACGCCAGACGAGCAAACAACCGATCCTGATCGACCATCAGAACACCGACCTCCCCAGCCGCTGAGTCAGTTTCTCCAGCAGCGCCACCCCGGCCAGCGAGTTACCCGCCTCGTCAAGCTCCGGGCTCCACACCGCGATCGCCATCTCCTGCGGCACGATCGCCACAATTCCACCGCCGACGCCCGATTTCGCCGGCAGCCCCACGCGCCAGGCGAACTCGCCAGCGTTCTGGTACATGCCGCTGGTCATCATCAGGGCATTCACCTGACGGGACTGAATGGGCGCGATAACCGGCTTTTCCAGGTGCGGGGCGATGCCGCGATCGGCGAGGAAGAGAAAGGTTCGCGCCAGCTCGACGCAGCTCATCTCCAGCGAACAGTAATGAAAATAGTTCTGCAGCACGGTGGTGACGTCGTTATGGAAGTTGCCGAAGGATTTCATCAGCCAGGCGATGGCGGCGTTGCGCGCCGAATGCTCAAACTCAGAGCGGGCCACCAGCGGATCGTAGGCGATATCGGCCACGCCGCTGAGGCGGCGGACTATCTCCAGCATCCGCTGGCGCGGCGCGCTGAGCCGGCTCTGCAGCATGTCGCAAACCACCAGTGCCCCGGCGTTGATAAATGGGTTGCGCGGTTTACCCTGCTCGATCTCCAGCTGCAGCAGCGAGTTAAACGGCTGGCCAGAGGGATCTTTCCCCACCCGCTGCCAGATCTCTTCTTCCTGATAGTGGTTCATGGCCACCACCAGACTCAAAACTTTGGAGATCGACTGGATGGAGAATCGTTCATGCGCATCGCCGGCGGCAAAATGTTGCCCGTCCACTGTACTGATAGCGATGCCAAGCTTGTCGCCGCTGACGCTGGCCAGCGCCGGAATATAATCCGCCACTTTACCGCGGCCAATCAGCGGCCTGATTTCTGCCAGAATGGCTTCCAGCATTGCGTTATTGATCACCGTCGCCACACGCGGCTCCTTGCCCACCGTCGAATTTTGGTGGGCGAGTATAGCAGACGAGAACGACGGTCGTCAGGGGCAAACGCAGATTAGCGACGGTCTTTCCAGACGGTCTGCGCATTGCAGAACTCGTGCAGACCAAAATGCGACAGTTCACGACCAAAACCGCTCTTCTTCACGCCGCCGAAAGCCACCCGGGCGTCGCTGGCGCAGTAGCCGTTAAGGAAGACGCCGCCACACTCCAGCTCGCGGGCAAAGCGCTGAGCCTGCGCCTCGTCGGTGGTGTAGACCGTTGCCGACAGGCCAAATTCGCTGTCGTTGGCGAGGGCCAGCGCGTGGTCCGCATCTCGGGCGGTGGTCAGGGTCGCCACCGGACCAAACAGCTCCTGGCGGAAGCCGGTCATTCCGGCGGTGACGTTGCCCAGGACCGTGGGCGCGTAGTAATTGCCCGCCCCTTCGATTTTCTCCGCCCCCAGCAGCAGGGTCGCGCCTTCATCGAGGGTCGCCGTGACCTGCTGGTGCAGTTCATCGCGCAGATCGAATCGCGCCATCGGCCCGACGTAATTCTGCTCGTCGCGCGGATCGCCCATCTTCAGCGCCGCGACGGCGTCGACAAATTTGCGGGTGAAGGCTTCGGCAATGCCGGCTTCGAGGATAAAGCGTTTCGACGCGGCGCACACCTGGCCGCTGTTCTGATAGCGGCCGGTGACGGCGGCCTTTACCGCTTCATCCAGATCGGCGTCGTTCAGGACGATAAAGGGATCGGATCCCCCCAGCTCGAGCACGCATTTCTTCAGCGCTGCGCCCGCCTGAGCGCCAATCGCTTTTCCGGCGCGGACGCTGCCGGTGACGGTCACCGCCGCGATGCGGTCGTCATTGATAATCTGCGAAACGCCGTCATTGGTGGCGTTGACCCAGCCAAAAACCCCCTCCGGCAGGCCGGCGGCGGCAAAAATTTCGCCCAGCAGACGGGCGCTGCCCATTACGTTAGGGGCATGCTTCAGCAGGTAGCTGTTGCCAGCCAGCAGGATCGGCACCGCGCCGCGCAGCACCTGCCAGACCGGGAAATTCCACGGCATCACCGCCAGAATGGCTCCCAGCGGACGATATTCGATCACCGCCTGGTTATTTTCCACCAGGGTGGCTTCGGTCGCCAGCATCGCCGGGCCATGTTCGGCATACCAGTCGCAGAGGTTGGCGGATTTCGCCACCTCGCCGCGAGCCTGAGCAATCGGTTTGCCCATCTCGAGCGTGATCGTCTGGGCCACCTCTTCACCGCGGGCGCGCAGCTCGGCCCCGATGCGGCGCAGCGCGTCGGCGCGTGCGGCGAGCGGCGTCTGACGCCACTGGCGATAACCCGCCGCGGCGAGAGCGATAGCGGCGTCGACCTCGCGTTCGCTGGCCCACGGCAGCGAGGAGACCACCTCACCGGTAGTCGGGTTGACGGAGACGGCGTGCGTTGCAGATAAATTCATCGTTATTCTCTCTCTCGTTGCTTGCGAAGTGAGCGTATTCTGGCTTACCTTTCCATTCATTGAAAATGAATAATATTAAGCAACGCATTCACAAAAGAAGAATGGTATGGACCTGACTCAACTTGAGATGTTTAACGCTGTCGCCAGCACCGGCAGCATCACCCAGGCGGCGCAAAAAGTGCATCGTGTGCCGTCCAACCTCACCACTCGCATCCGCCAGCTGGAGGCTGATCTTGGCGTTGAGCTGTTTATTCGCGAGAACCAGCGGCTGCGCCTCTCGCCCGCGGGCCACAGCTTTTTACGCTACAGCCAGCAGATCCTCGCCCTGGTTGACGAGGCGCGAATGGTGGTGGCGGGCGACGAACCCCAGGGGCTGTTCTCTCTCGGTTCGCTGGAGAGCACCGCGGCGGTGCGGATCCCCACCACCCTGGCCCACTTTAATCAGCGTTACCCGAAAATTCATCTCGCCCTCTCCACCGGCCCCTCCGGGACGATGATCGACGGCGTGCTGGAGGGAGCCCTGAGCGCCGCGTTCGTTGATGGACCGCTGGTGCATCCGGGCCTGGAGGGGCTGCCGGTGTTCCCTGAAGAGATGATGATCGTCGCCCCCTACGGCCACGCGCCCATCGCCCGCGCCAGCGAAGTGAACGGGGCAAATGTCTACGCTTTTCGCGCCAACTGTTCCTACCGCCGCCATTTTGAGAGCTGGTTTCATGCCGACAGAGCGACCCCGGGCAGGATCCACGAGATGGAGTCTTACCACGGGATGCTGGCCTGCGTGATCGCCGGCGCGGGCCTGGCGTTGATCCCGCGCAGTATGCTGGAAAGTATGCCCGGCCATCAGCAGGTATCCGCCTGGCCGCTGGCGGAAGAGTGGCGCTGGCTCACCACCTGGCTGGTGTGGCGCCGGGGCGCCAAAACCCGCCAGCTGGAGGCGTTTATAGCGCTGCTGAACGAAGATCGGCGAACAGCGGTTTCTCCATAAACACGCTGAGCGGATCGGGCTGGTAAGGGGCAAACGCGCAGCGGGTCTGATAGCCGTTGCGCGTATAGAGGGTGATGGCCGCATGCTGATGGATGCCGGTCTCCAGGCGCAGAGTATGGCAGTCGCGCTGCCGCGCTTTCTCCTCCAGGGCCGCCAGCAGCTTTTCTCCCAGCTGCTGTCCGCGGTGCTGCGGATCGATATAGACCCGCTTCATCTCGCCAAAACCTTCAGCGCTGAGGACGATAGCCCCGCAGCCAACGGCTTCGCCCTGCGGACTGCGAATCGCCAGGGCGATCACGGTCTCTGGCGGCAGCTGGCCGAGGTCCAGCAGATGGTTGCTCTCTGCCGGGTAGAGTGTCTCCTGCCAGGCGTCGAGGGCGGCAATCAGGGCGGTAAATTCGGCGTCGGTGGGGGCGATGTCGGTAACGGTATACATAGGTGAGCTCCTTTTTTTACGCCACTGTAGCGCGCCTCAGGACGGTTTCCGCCATAGCATTAACTTATATTGCCGCTAACCACTTGCGCTAACTCACTGAAACACAGTAATTTTATCCCTTGCCGTTCGTTTTTGAGAGCTGAATATGCACACCAAAGCCCGTAAAGTGATGATTATTGGCGCCGGCAACGTCGGCGCGTCGGCGGCCTACGCGCTGCTCAATCAGAGCATCTGCGAGGAGCTGATCCTCGTCGACATTAACCAACAGCGCGCCGAGGCCCACGCTCAGGACCTCAGCGATGCCGCGGCCTATCTGCCAGGGATGATGACCATCTCTACCCGCGAGGCTAGCGACTGCGCTGATGTCGACATCGCGGTGATCACCGTCTCCGGCGGCGCGCTGCGTCCAGGCCAGAGCCGACTGGATGAACTGACCACCACCGCGAAGATAGTGCAGCGCATCGTGCCAACGATGATGGCCAATGGGTTTAACGGCATCTTTCTGGTGGCCACGAACCCCTGCGACATCATCACCTGGCAGGTATGGCAGCTCTCCGGCCTGCCGCGCAGCCAGGTGCTGGGCACCGGCGTCTGGCTGGATACCACCCGCCTGCGCCGTCTGCTGGCGCAGGAGCTGAACATTGGCGCCCAGAGCATCGACGCTTTTATCCTCGGCGAGCACGGCGACACTCAGTTTCCGGTTTGGTCGCACTCCTCGGTATATGGCTCGCCGATAGCCGACCTCTACCAGCAGCGCACCGGCCGGCCGCTCGACCGCGAGGCGATGGCCGACAAAGTGCGTAAGCTGGGGTTTGAGATCTACGCCGGGAAAGGCTGTACGGAATATGGTGTGGCAGGCACCATCGCCGAGATCTGCCGTAATATTTTTACCGGTAGCCACCGCGCGCTGGCGGTCTCCTGCATTCTTGACGGTGAGTACGGGGTCTGCGGCGCGGCGGCTGGGGTGCCGGCGGTGCTGGCCCAGGGGGGCGTGGAGCAGATTATTGAACTGCGGCTGGCCGACGAAGAGCAGGCGAAGTTCAGCCAGTCGATTGCGGTAATCAAAGCCAATATCGCGCGTCTGCCCTGATGGCAGACGGCGACGTCTGGTTCAGTCGGCAATGATCAGCTGTGGGGAAAGGGTCACCAGCGCCTCGCGGGTCGCTTCCGGCAGGTGGCTGTCGGTAACGATATCGGTCAACGACTCCAGCGGGGCAATGTTGAACAGTGACCAGGCACCGTATTTGGAGCTGTCCGCCAGCAGGATGCGCCGGCGGGCATTGGCCATCAGATCGCGCTTCAGGGCGGCCTTCTCTTCCGTCGGGGCGGTGATCCCTTTCTCAAGGTCCCAGCCGTTGCAACTGACGAAGGCGAGATCGGGCCAGATGGCCTGCAGCAGGCGGCGGCCGTGATCGCCAATGCACGACTGGCTGCTGTCATCGATGCGGCCGCCGATAATCGTCACTTCAATCTGCTTAAACTCCGACAAAAACAGGGCGATATGTAAATCGCTGGTGATCACCCGCAGCGGCAGATGGGTGATCTGCCGCGCCAGTTCAATCATGGTGGTGCCGGCATCAAGCACAATGGCGTCGCCGGCTTTCACCAGCGCTGCCGCCGCGCTGGCGATCGCCTGCTTTTCCAGCGGGCTGCGCTGGGCTTTCTCCAGCGTCGTCGGCTGGGCAGGAATAAACCGGTTTAAAGTCACCCCGCCATGCGTGCGGCTGATCACCCCTTCCTGATCGAGTTTGATCAGGTCACGGCGAATGGTGGCCGGCGAGGCGTTGGTCGCCGCCACCAGCTGGTCGACTGTCACCAGATTATGGCTTTTCAGGAAGTCCATAATCTGCTCTAACCGGTTATATCCCTTCATGTTATTCCTGCGCGATGTGCATGGCGAGCTCAATGGAGGTTGCCATGCTCTCAGACTTCGCTTTACCTGTCCAGGCAATATCAAACGCGGTGCCATGATCCGCAGAGGTGCGGATAAACGGCAGCCCGGCGGTGATATTCACCCCATCATAGAATCCCAGCAGCTTCAGCGGGATGTGCCCCTGGTCGTGATACATCGCCACCACCATGTCGTACATCCCCTCATGACACTGCATAAACACCGTATCCGGCGGACAGGGGCCGGTCACCTCCACGCCCTCCGCCCGCATGGCGGCCACCGCGGGGGCGACGATGCGGATCTCTTCATCGCCAAACAGGCCGTTCTCCCCGGCGTGCGGGTTGACGCCGGCGACCGCAATACGCGGACGCGGATAGCCGACGCGGCGCAAAAACCGATCCGCCACGCCAATCACCGTCTCAATCCGCGGCTGATTGAGGGTATCGAGGAACTGGCGCAAGGAAATATGGGTCGTGATATGGATAACTTTAAGTTTCTCGGTATACAGCACCATGGCGTAATCTGTAGTCTGCGTCAGGTGGGCCAGCAGTTCGGTATGGCCGGGATAAGCGTGCCCGGCGAGATGCAGCGCCTCTTTATTCAGCGGTGCGGTAGCGATGGCCGCGACCGCGCCCTCCAGTGCGAGGGCGGTCGCCCGTCTGATGCAACGAAATGCCAGATCGCCCGCCTGAGCCTGGACTTCGCCAGGACGCAGCCCCTGCGGATCGCTGAGCGGTTCATCGATAACGTTAATCGTCGCCGGGGTAAATACTGCTTCGGCGGGATGGTCGATGATGCGCAGCTCCACCCGCGGCGTGATATTCAGCGCCAGGATCCGCCGCAGCGTCTGCGCGCAGCCTACCACCACCACCGGCGCGCCGCTCAGCGCCCCCTCGGCGAGGGATTTAATAATAATCTCCGGACCAATACCTGCCGGGTCGCCCATTGTGACTGCAATCATTTTAGACACTCAGTTTCTCCTCAATAAAATTCACAACATGTAACAGCGTGGTGTCGGTGCCGAATCCTCCGGCTTTGGTCATCACCGGCCGCGACCAGCGGCCACCGAGAAAATGTCCGTAAGGAACGCAGGCCGCCACCCGGCCACGGATCTGGAAACCGCTGGCACCCAGCGCGTGCGCGACGGCGATGGCTACATCACCACCGGAAAGATACAGCGCGCCCGGAGGGCACTGCGCCACCGCCTGCGCCGTGACGTCGGCAAGCCAGGCGCAGATGCGCTCCCCGTAGGCCGCGCGGCTGAGGCCATGTTCGCGACACTGGGCTTCAATCCCGTGCCGGGCGGCGTGATTCGGGCGGGTGGTCACCACGCAGTGCTGCCCCTCACGCAGCACCTCGGCGATCCGCGAGGCTTCCTCCTTCGGCGATCCGCTAAAGGCCTGTTCGACATCAATTTCAATCTTCCTCACTCGGGAATGAGCCTGCAGCGCAGCGACCTGGCGCTGCGCCATCTCGCTCATCGAACCAACCACCGCCAGCAGAGGCCCCTGCTCGCTGCGGCGAAGGCGGCGGGCCAGCGCCTCGCAAAGTCCCGCCGAGCCAACCAGCAGCGTCTCTCGCGCATGGGGCGCGACGGCGTCGATCACTTGATCCAGTTGGCTGTCTTCCCAGGCGTCGACAATCAATACTCGCTTCTCCTCGCCCGCCATCGCTAATGCCGCCGGGAGCTGGGTAGCGTTCAAGGTCAGACAGGGAAGACGGCTCTGCATGGCGATAATTTCGCTAATCTCCGCCCGGCTCACCGGCGTTTTCGGGTCGCTGGCAAATTCGGTCTGATCGAGGGCCACCCCATACACATAGCAGCGTCCGTCACGGGTATGCCGCCCGGCCGCCGGATACGCCGGCGCCACCACCGCCACCCGGCAGTTCTGCACCGCCATCATGGCCTCCAGCTCGGCTCCGGGGTTCCCGCGCAGCGTGGAGTCGATCTTCTTTACCTGCCAGTGTGGGACGAATGTCGCTGCGTCGCGCAGCAGACCGGTGACCTTGTCCGCCGCTGCGGCGGCGCTCATCGCCCGGCTGTCGCTGTTGAGAATTAATGCCCGCACGGAGGACGTCTGCCCGGCGGTGAATGCCACTTCCACCGCCATTCCCGCCTCTGCGAGGCTGACCCCGGCGTCATTGGCCCCGGTAAAGTCATCCGCCAACACCAGCACGTTGTTATTGCCGTCGTTCATTGTCCTGCCTTGTGGTCGATGAAATTATGAATTGATTATATTCAATCATAATTGATTAAATGTGAGCAAGCTCAAGTTATTAACCCGCCGTATAAATTATAACTTTTCCCCACCAGACGAGTTCCATAACTCACGAATGATTGAAAATAATCAATTGCTACCAAGGAGAAACGCGTGGCGACGATACACAGCACGATTATCAGCGGGGCGGGTGCCTCATCGGCTCTGCTCCCGTTATTGGCCGGTAAAACCTCTATCCTGCTGGTGACCGACAAGAACGTCGGGGCGCTGGAAGCAACCCAGGCGATCCATCGTCTGCTGGCGGCTGAGGGGCGTGTAGTTGAGGTCATTGACACGGTACCGGCCGAGCCCAGCCATCACGATGTGGCGCAGATCGTCAGCCAGCTCGACGCCAGCCAGCCACAGTTAGTTGTTGGCATCGGCGGGGGAAGCGTGCTGGATGTAGCAAAATTGCTGTCCGTACTTCTGCACCCTGAGGCGCCCGCTCTGACGGCCCTGCTGGCAGGCGAGCAGCCGCAACGACGGATCGGCTCATTGTTAATCCCGGCCACCGCCGGGACCGGCTCCGAAGCGACGCCGAACGCCATTCTGGCAATCCCCGAGCAGCAGACCAAAGTGGGGATCATCTCCCCGGTGCTCCTGCCGGACTATGTCGCCTTGCTGCCGGAGCTGACCACCAGCATGCCGGCCAGCATCGCGGCGTCGACCGGCATTGATGCCCTGTGCCATCTGCTGGAGTGCTTTACCTCCACCGTCGCCAACCCGGTAAGCGATAACGCCGCGTTAATCGGTTTGCACAAGCTGGTGCGCCATATCGAACGCTCGGTGAATCAGCCGCAGGATCTGACGGCGAAGCTGGAGATGCTCTGGGCCTCGTGGTACGGCGGCGCGGCGATTAACCATGCGGGCACCCACCTGGTACATGCGCTCTCCTATCCGCTCGGCGGCACCTGGCATCTGCCGCACGGAGTGGCCAACGCCATTCTTCTGGCGCCCTGTATGCGGGTGATCCGCCCCCACGCGGTGGTGAAATTTGCTCAGGTCTGGGATCTGATCCCCGACGCGGATCGCACGCTCAGCGAGGAAGAGAAATCCCATGCGCTGGTCGCGTGGCTGGCGGCGCTGGTCAAACGCTTACCGCTGCCCGATAACCTCGCCGCTCTCGGCGTGCCGCAGGAGAGCATTCCCGCCCTCAGCGCGGCGGCGCAAAACGTTAAACGCCTGATGAACAATGCACCCTGCAGCGTCAGCCGCGAAGAGATCGCGGCCATCTACCAGACGCTGTTTCCATAACATGCCTAACAGGAGAAAGTAAAATGAGGAAAGCTATCAGCGGCGTACTGACCGCCATCGTCACCCCCTTTACCGTCGAGGGCGCGCTTAACCTGCCAGCGCTACGCCAGCAGGTGCAGCGCCAGATCGCCGCGGGCAACGGTATTTTCTGCGGCGGCACCAACGGCGAGTTTTTTGTCCTCAATGAGGAAGAGAAGATCGCCGTCGCCAGAACCTGTGTGGAAGAAGCGGCCGGTCGCGTCCCGGTGGTGGCCCATATCGGGGAGGTTTCCACCCGCGAGACTCTCCGGCTGGGCCAGCAGATCGCCCGCCTCGGGGTTGATGCGGTATCGGCCATTACCCCGTGGTTCGTGCCCTTGAAGCAGGAAGAACTGATTAACCACTATACGGCGATCGCCGACGCGCTGAGTGTCCCGCTTTTTCTTTACAACATTCCCGCCCGCACCGGGAACACCATTGCCCCGGAGACCGCGCGTCAGCTGGCCAGGCACGAGAATATTGTCGGCATTAAGGATAGCGCCGGCAGCTACGACAGCCTGAAAGGTTTTCTCGACGCGGTGCGCGATATCGACGGTTTCGACGTTCTGAACGGACCGGACTCGCTTATCCATCAAGGATTTGTCGACGGCTGTTCGGCGTGCATCTCGGGGCTTGCCAACGTCGCGCCCGCGGAAATTAACGCCATCTGGTCGCGCTTTCACGCCGGGGATATCGTCGGATCGCGCCAGGCCCAGGAGCAGGTAACGGGCCTGCGCACCGATCTGTATAAAGTGGCGTTCTCGCCTGCGGCGGTGAAGAAAGCTCTGCAGCTAATGGGTCATGAGGTGGGCGACAGCCGCTACGCGGTGCAGTTCAGTGACCAGCAGCTGCAGGAAATTCGCGGCATCATTGCCCGTTATTTAGCGTAATACCCGCTGCGTTTCGTAAATAAAACAGACCGGGTACCGTCGTACCCAGGATTCGTACGCCCAGAGAGAGGCTAAGATGAATCATTTTACCGCTGAAGATACCTTTATTATTGTCGGCATTGTCATTGCCTATATTCTGTTTACCACCTGGCTGACATTCCGTATTCGTAGTAAAAATTCCGGGGATTTTATGGAAGGCTCGCGCGCCATGCCGGCCTTAATTGTCGGTATATTACTGATGTCGGAATATATTGGTGCCAAATCAACCATCGGTACCGCTCAGGCCGCCTTTGAGAGCGGCATTGCCGCTTCATGGTCCGTGCTGGGGGCAGCCATCGGTTTCCCGCTGTTCGGTTTGATTCTGGTAAAACGCATCTATAACACCGGGAAAATCACCATCTCCGGCGCTATCGCTGAGAAATATGGCACCAGTACCAAAAATATCATTTCCCTGATCATGATTTATGCGCTGTTGCTGGTTAACGTGGGCAACTACGTCAGCGGCGCCGCGGCTATCTCCACCGTCTTAAAAGTCAACTTACCCGTGGCCGCCTTTATTACCGCCATCGTCAGTACCTTCTATTTCGCTTTCGGCGGCATGAAAGGCGTCGCCTGGGTCACCATGTTACACAGCGCGTTAAAATACGCCGGACTGCTGATCATTCTGGGTTTTGCTCTGTCCAAAACCGGCGGCTTCACGCCGATGATTGAGAATATGCCGGATTACTACTGGACGTGGGATGGCAACATTGGCGCTGGCACCATCTTCGCCTGGCTTATCGGCACCATCGGCTCCATCTTCTGCACCCAGTTTGTTATCCAGGCGATCAGCTCCACCAAAGATGTCCGGTCAGCAAAGCGTTCCACCTGGATCGCCTTCTTTTTCTGCCTGCCCATCGCCCTTGCCATCGCTATCATCGGCGTGGCGGCGAAATATCTGCATCCGGAAATCAACAGCCTGTACGCCCTGCCGGTATTTCTGCAGGACATGAACCCGTGGCTGGCGGGACTCGTGACAACGTCACTTGTGGCCTCGATATTCGTCAGCGTTAGTACCGTTGCCCTAGCCATTGCCTCGCTGGTGGTGAAAGATTTCTACGTGCCATGGCGTAACCCGACCCCGGACCAGGAGTTCAGAGCCACGCGCTGGGCATCGTTAATTATCGGCTTCCTGCCGCTGGTCTTTGTGCTGCTGGTGCCGGAAGTGCTGAAACTCTCCTTCTTCACCCGCGCCATCCGCCTGTCCATTACCGTGGTGGCGGTTATCGCCTTCTACGCACCGTTTTTCCGGAGCACCCGCGGCGCCAATGCCGGTCTGATCGGCGCCTGCGTGGTGACCTCCGTTTGGTATTTACTTGGCGATCCGTTCGGCATCAATAACATGTATGTCGCCCTGGCGACCCCGGCGATCATTATGGTCCTCGATCGCTTGATCCCGAATAAATCACAATCATCTCCTGCCCCTGTTGAGCAACGTGGAGTCTAAAACATGACCACAATACCTTCTTTCGACGGCGTCATTCGCCAGCACCCACAAGATGAACATATCGCATGGGCGATGCTCCCCTGCGCCTGCCCGCAAAATCATGCCGCCAACCTGCTTCAGCTGAAAGATGGCAGCCTGATGTGCGTCTGGTTCGGCGGCTCGCAGGAAGGGAAAGCCGACATTTCGATCTGGGGATCGCGGTTAGCCACCGACAGCGATCGCTGGAGCGAAGCGGTTAAGCTCTCTGACGATCCTGACCGCTCGGAACAAAATCCGGTGCTGTTTCAGGCGCCTGACCAGGTAGTGTGGCTGTTATGGACGGCGCAATACGCCGGCAACCAGGATACCGCCATTGTCCGCTACCGCCAGTCACATGACGGCGGGCAAAGCTGGGGTCCCATCGACACCCTGTTGGATCAGCCCGGTACCTTTATTCGCCAGCCGATTAGCGTCATGCCTGACGGCAGCTGGCTGTTGCCAGTGTTTTACTGCCGCACCGAACCAGGCGAGAAATGGGTGGGTAACAATGACGTCAGCGCGGTGAAAATCTCCTCAGACGGCGGCATAAGCTGGCGTGACGTGGCAGTCCCGGAGAGCCTTGGCTGCGTCCATATGAGCATCACCCCGCATCCCGACGGCGGACTGGCGGCCTTCTTTCGCAGTCGCTGGGCGGATCATATCTGGTTCAGCCACTCCAGCGACCAGGGTGAAAGCTGGTCTGCGCCGGCGCCCACGACGCTGCCGAACAATAACTCGTCCATTCAGGCGACAACTCTCGACAATGGCGAACTGGTGCTGGTGTTCAATAATATGAGCGCCGCCGGAGCCACTGAACGCCGTGCCTCGCTGTACGATGAAATTGCGGATGACGATGGCCGTAAGGAGCCGGAAACAACCGGGAAAAGCGCCTTCTGGGGCGCGCCACGCGCGCCGATGACGGTGGCGATTTCACCCGATGGCGGCAAAAGCTGGCCGTGGTTGCGCAATCTTGACGAGGGTGACGGCTACTGCATGACCAATAATTCGGAGCAGAAGCTGAACCGGGAGTTCTCCTACCCCAGCATCAAACAGGGAGCAGACGGTAATTTGCATATCGCCTACACCTGGTACCGCCAGGCGATCAAGTATGTTCGCGTTTCGCCACAGTGGGTGAAAGGAGAAAGCGCATGATTATCGGTAATCTGCAGGCGCTGCAGCAGGCTGGCCTGCCGCCGGCGTTAAACCAGCTTTTGAGCAGCGAGGTCTGCTCGCTGGCCGCTCTGAGCGCCAGAGTGGATGGCCGGTTCCAGCCCGACGGCGCGCCGTGGTTCTGCACCCTCAGCGTGGTGCAAACCCAGCCCGCGGCCGAGCGGCATACGGAATATCATCGCCAGTGGGCGGATATTCAGGTCATCCTGGCCGGCGAGGAGCGGATCCAGGCGGGCATGGCTCCCGCGATGCGCCCGGAAGATAATGAGATTAAGCCCGACCTCTATATCTGTCAGCCGGCCCCGGAGAGTGTCTCTATTCTGCTGCGTCCCGGCGACTTCGCGGTCTTTTACCCCGGCGAACCGCACCAGGCGCTGTGTGCGGTTTCGACGCCAGCGCCGGTCAGAAAGGCGGTATTCAAGATCCCGGCGGCGATGCTGGAGGCGCGATGAAGCAGGCAATTGTAACCGGGGCCAGTTCCGGGATCGGCGCCGCGGTGGTGAGGCAGTTGCTGGAGGACGGCTGGCAGGTGGTCGGCATGAGCCGTTCGCTGCCGCCCTTCTCACAGCCGAACTTTCGCCATCTGACGGTCGACGTCAGCCAACGCAGCGCGCTGCTGGCGGCGCTGGAGCAGATTGAGCCTCCTCAGGCCATCATCCACGCCGCGGGCTCGATGACCGCCGCAACCCTGGGCAATCTGGATCCACTGCACGGCGAGTCGCTGTGGCGTTTACATGTCGACGCGGCCCAGACGCTGGTCAATCACTTCGCCCCGGCCATGAGGCCGGGTGGGCGGATTGTTCTGCTGGGAAGCCGTACATCACGTGGCGCAGCGGGTCGTTCACAGTATACGGCAACCAAAGCCGCGCTGGTCGCCCTTGCCAGAAGCTGGGCGGCAGAGCTGGCGCCCGCTGGGGTGACGGTCAACGTGGTGGCGCCCGGGGCAACCGATACGCCGATGCTCCGTCAGCCCGGCAGGGAAAGCTCCCCGCCGCAGCTGCCGCCGCTGGGGCGGCTCATTACCCCGCAAGAGGTGGTCTCGCTGATAAGCTGGTTATTGAGTGAGGGCGCATCGGCGATGACCGGACAGGAGCTGGTGATGTGCGGTGGCGCCTCCCTCGCCTGATGACGCACGCCGCGCCGTCCCCGGACAGCGGAACGACGCGGCGGTGATGATTAACGCAAATAGACAGTCCCGCGCAGATAGGTGGTGGCCTGGCCGCCGATCAGCACCCTGTCGCCCTGCCACTGGCAGCGCAGGTCGCCGCCGCGGGCGGAGCCCTGGCGCGCCATCATGGTGGTTTTCCCCAGTTTTTCGCCCCACCAGGGGATCAGCATGCTATGGGCGGAGCCGGTCACCGGATCCTCCGGCACCCCTTCACCCGGGCAGAAGAAGCGGCTGACAAAGTCATATTCCTCATCCGGCGCGCTGACGCAGATCATTTTGCCAAGCGTCTGCAGGCGCGCCATGTCCGGCCGCACCGCTTCAACCTGCTGACGATCCGCCAGCAGCACCAGATAATCGCGCCCTTCACGTACCTCGACGGCCGCCTCGAGGCCTAGTCCGGCCAGCAGGTCCGCCGACGGGTTGGCCACCGAGGTGGTCGTCCACGCCGGGAAGTCGAGCGTCAGCCAGTCGCCGCTGCGGGTGACTCGCAGGTCGCCAACGAAGCGGGTGCTGAAGGTGATGGTCGCCGAGGGATGGTCGAGATATTCAAAAATAACGTGCGCCGCGGCCAGGGTGGCATGACCGCAGAGGTTGATCTCGTGCAGCGTGGTAAACCAGCGCAGCTCATAGCCTTCGTCGGTGCGGACGAAGAACGCCGTTTCGGACTGATTATGCTGTTGGGCCATTTTCAGCAGCACATCGTCGGCTAACCACTCGCTGAGGGGGCAGACGGCCGCGGCATTGCCACCGAAGTTTTTATCGCTGAAAGCATCGACCAGATAAAATTGAATTTCCTGCATACACTGTCCTTACTTTTTTTACTTTCCTTCAACATGACATAAAAGTGCCCCTCTGACACTATCCATAGCAAAATTAATTGCTTAACCGCGCCTGGCTGCTTACAGTGAAATGAGAGACAGATCACATAATGATTGTCTTTTCGCCAGCAAACGTTTTATGATCGGCGTCACATCTTCCCCTGAATCACCAGTCAAGAGCTTATGACTACGAATACGGTCTCACGCAAGGTAGCGTGGCTACGTGTCGTGACGTTGGCCATCGCCGCGTTTATTTTTAACACCACAGAATTCGCCCCGGTCGGTCTGCTGTCGGATATTGCCGACAGCTTCGACATGGAAACCGCCCAGGTGGGCATGATGCTGACCATCTACGCATGGGTGGTAGCGTTAATGTCGCTGCCGTTTATGCTGCTGACCAGCAAAGTGGAGCGCCGGCGGTTGCTCATCGGCCTGTTTATTCTGTTTATCGCCAGCCATGTGCTGTCGTTCTTTGCATGGAATTTTGACGTGCTGGTCATCAGCCGCATCGGCATCGCCTTCGCCCATGCGGTGTTCTGGTCGATAACGTCGGCGCTAGCCATCCGCATGGCACCCCCGGGCAAACGGGCGCAGGCGCTCAGTCTGATCGCCACCGGTACCGCGCTGGCGATGGTGTTTGGGATTCCGATCGGCCGCATCATCGGCCAGTATTTTGGCTGGCGAATGACCTTCCTGGCGATCGGCCTGGGCGCGTTAGCCACCCTGGTCTGCCTGGTGAAACTGCTGCCGACCCTGCCGAGCGAACACTCAGGCTCGCTGAAGAGCCTGCCGGTGCTGTTCCGTCGCCCGGCGCTGGTCAGCGTATACATTCTGACCGTAGTGGTGGTGACCGCCCATTATACCGCCTACAGCTATATCGAACCCTTCGTCCAGACGGTGGCGGGTCTGAGCGGCAATTTTGCCACCGTGCTGCTGCTGATCCTCGGCGGGGCCGGGATTATCGGCAGCATTCTGTTCGGCAAGCTCGGTAACCAGCACGCTTCGGGGCTGATAAGCCTCGCCATCGGCCTGCTGCTGGCCTGTCTGCTGCTGCTTCTGCCGGCCTCGCATAACCCGCACCACCTGATGCTGCTCAGCATCTTCTGGGGGGTGGCGATTATGATTATCGGTCTCGGCATGCAGGTGAAAGTGCTGGCCTCCGCCCCGGACGCCACCGACGTCGCCATGTCGCTGTTCTCGGGCATCTTTAATATCGGCATTGGCGCCGGCGCGCTGGTGGGCAGCCAGGTGAGTCTGCATCTCTCTATGGCCTCCATCGGCTATATCGGCGCTATCCCGGCGCTGGCAGGCCTGATCTGGGCCCTGCTGATCTTCCGCCGCTGGCCGGTATCGCTGGAAGAACACCAGCCGCACCACTCTTAATACAGCCGCAAAAAAAGCCCTCCGGTATCGCTCCGGCGGGCTGTTGTCTCTCTGCGCATCACCGCGGTCAGGGATGCCAGGTCGAAATGATCTCCAGCACGCCATTAATAATAAATTGCACGCCCATGCAGACCAGCAGGAAGCCCATCAGTCGTGAGATGGCCTCAATGCCGCCTTTGCCTACCAGACGCATAATCGCCCCCGAACTGCGCAGGCAACCCCAGAGAATGATCGCCAACAGGGCAAAGATAATCGGCGGCGCCGCCAGCACCACCCACTCCGGGAAGTCCACCCCGTGCTTAACGGTCGAGGCGGAACTAATGATCATCGCGATGGTGCCCGGACCGGCGGTGCTCGGCATCGCCAGCGGCACAAAGGCGATATTGGCGGTCGGCTCATCCTGTAGTTCTTCCGATTTGATCTTCGCTTCCATCGAATCGTGGGCTTTTTGCTGGGGGAACAGCATGCGGAAACCGATAAAGGCCACAATCAACCCCCCGGCGATTCGCAGCCCAGGTATTGATATGCCGAATGTATTCATCACCACCTGGCCGGCATACCATGACACCATCAGGATGGCGAAGACATACACCGAGGCCATCAACGCCTGCTTGTTACGCTCGGCGTTGTTCATATTGCCCGCCAGGCCGAGGAACAGCGCCACGGTAGTCAGCGGATTCGCCAGCGGTAAAAGCACCGCCAGGCCGAGCCCTATCGCTTTAAACAAATCGAACATAGTTAAATAAAGTCCCGTAAATATTCATTTTTTAAAGATGGTTTCAGTCCGTGAGTATACCGGCTTCAACAATTCCAACGCCAGCCAGCTGATA
Organism: Klebsiella sp. 7-CIP_Kleb.; assembly: GCF_050378655.1. Lineage (NCBI taxonomy): Bacteria > Pseudomonadati > Pseudomonadota > Gammaproteobacteria > Enterobacterales > Enterobacteriaceae > Klebsiella > Klebsiella sp. 7-CIP_Kleb. Next base: position 238,239 of record NZ_JBNRLJ010000001.1, on the reverse strand, counting down.
AATCACTTTCGCCAAAAATTAACAAGCGTTAGAAAATTCACAAACAGTGACACGCGTCGAATTTTTTTGTTTTAGCAAATCGTGGCATCGGCTAATTCATAATGTTGACTTATGATTGCCTGGGCAATAGTATCACTCGCAACTAAATCATTGCCTGGGCAACCATCATGAAAAATACCAGCGACCTGTTCAACGAGATGATCCCGCTGGGCCGCTTGATCCAGATGGTTAACCAGAAAAAAGATCGCCTGCTCAACGACTACCTCTCACCCATGGATATTACCGCGACCCAGTTTCGGGTGCTCTGTTCCATTCGTTGCGAGGTATGTATTACCCCCGTTGAGCTGAAAACCGTGCTTTCCGTCGACCCGGGCGCGATGACGCGTATGCTCGACCGCCTGGCGTGTAAAGGCTGGATTGAACGGTTACCCAACCCCGCTGACAAGCGCGGTGTGCTGGTGCAGTTGACGCCAGACGGCGCAGCCCTTTGCGAGCAGTGTCATCAGGTTGTGGGTCAGAAGTTACACCAGGAGTTAACAAAAAATCTGTCGGCGGACGAAGTCGCCATGCTTGAGCAACTCCTCAAGAAGGTCCTGCCGTAACAATAAGAAGAGGTAAGATGATGTCCAGACGTAATAATGACGCCATCACTATCCATAGTATTTTGTCGTGGATCGAGGATAACCTGGAATCGCCCCTGTCGCTGGAAAAAGTGTCTGAGCGCTCAGGTTACTCCAAGTGGCACCTGCAACGTATGTTTAAGAAAGAGACCGGCCATTCCCTCGGCCAGTACATCCGCAGCCGTAAGCTGACGGAGATTGCGCAAAAGCTCAAGCAGAGCAATGAGCCAATCCTGTACCTGGCGGAACGCTACGGTTTCGAATCGCAGCAGACCCTGACGCGAACGTTTAAAAACTATTTCGATGTTCCGCCCCACAAATATCGCATAACGAATGTACCTGGCGAATCCCGCTATCTGCATCCGCTAAATAACTGATGTTAATCGCCTGTAATATCAAAGACGTATTGAGGAAATCATGAAACTATTCGCTGCCGCAGCTATCGTCCTTCTGTCGCTGGCATCCAGCTTCAGCTTTGCGGAGCAAACCACCACGCCGGTGCGGCAAAACCAGCGTGACACAATGATTCTCCCTTCGGACCATAACGACTCGCCGTTTGATTTCAATCATATGGCGGCCGGCAATGATAAATCTGACGAACTAGGCGTGCCGTACTACCAGCAGCACGACCTGTGATGCCATTACACGCATACTTGTGTATAGCCCCGTCTCCGGGGCTTTTTTTTACCCGCGCGCCATGCCCGGCCGCACCAGACGCAGACCGAAAACGTTGATATAGAGCCCGGCCATGATCAGCGCCGCCCCGGCGAGCTGCAGTCCGCTCAGCGTCTCCCCCAGCAGCAGCGCGGCGCTGGCCATCCCCACTACCGGCACCAGCAGCGACAGCGGCGCCACCCGCCAGGTTTCATAGCGCCCCAGCAGCGAGCCCCAGATACCATAGCCGACGATGGTGGCGATAAACGCCAGGTAAAGCAGCGAGAGAACCGTCAGCATATCGATCTGGCGTAGACTCGCCAGCATGAGCTGCGGGCCATCGATCAGCCACGAGGCAAACATAAACGGCAGCACCGGGATCAATGCGCTCCACACCACCAGCGACATGATCGGCGGGCGGGTCGCCTGGGACATGATTTTTTTGTTGAAAATATTGCCGCAGGCCCAGCTGAACGCCGCCGCCAGGGTCAGCATAAAGCCCACCAGCGGGACATGCTCCCCGCCGAGGCTCCCCTCCACCAGCACCAGCACGCCGAAGATCGCCAGCGCGATCCCCGCCAGCTGCTTGCCCTGTAAGCGTTCGCCAAAGACGAAGGCGCCGAGAATGATGGTAAAAAAGGCTTGCGCCTGCAGCACCAGCGACGCCAGCCCCGCCGGCATGCCCAGGCCGATAGCGCAGAACAAAAAGGCAAACTGGCCAAAGCTAATGGTCAGGCCATAGCCCAGCAGCAGGCGCAGCGGAATGGCCGGCCGGGCGACAAACAGCAGCGCCGGGAAGGCGACCAGCATAAAGCGCAGGCCCGCCAGCATCAGCGGCGGCATATTGTGCAATCCCAGCTTGATCACCACGAAGTTAAGCCCCCACACCACCACTACCAGCAGCGCCAGCAGTCCATCTTTCCTCGTCATACCCTGCCTCTGTCGTTATTAGAATTTTTGTGAACAAAATCAAAGTAGCGAAAAAGCGGTCGCCAGGATAGATCATTATTTTTGGCAGGTTCGGAAGTGCCTATCGCCACCGGGGCGACCTGTACAAGGCGTGATGGCCGTGTTATTTGTGATCGAAGACATAAAATTATAACAACATGACAGGCAAGGAAATCATGATCACCACACTCCGGCGCTCCACTATCGCGCTGCTGGCATCGTCGCTACTGTTGACTATCGGCCGCGGGGCCACACTGCCGTTTATGACCATCTACCTCACCCGACGCTATCAGCTGGAGGTGGATGTGATTGGCTACGCCCTGTCGCTGGCCCTCGTGGTCGGCGTGCTGTTTAGCATGGGCTTTGGCATCCTCGCGGACAAGTTCGACAAAAAGCGCTATATGGTGTGGTCAGTGCTGGTGTTTATCCTTGGTTTCAGCGCGATACCGCTGGTCAATAACGCTATCCTGGTGGTGATCTTCTTTGCGCTGATCAACTGCGCCTACTCGGTCTTTTCCACCGTGCTGAAAGCCTGGTTCGCCGACCGGCTGACGGCGGAGAAAAAAGCGCGCATCTTCTCGCTGAACTACACCATCCTCAACATCGGCTGGACCGTCGGACCGCCCATCGGCACGCTGCTGGTGATGCACAGCATTAATCTGCCATTCTGGCTGGCGGCAGCCTGCGCCGCCTTCCCGTTAGTGTTTATTCAGCTGTTTCTGCAGCGAGATGGCGCCGCCGCCGCCCAGCCAGGGGCTGCCGTCTGGACGCCTTCGGTGCTGCTGCGCGACCGCGCGCTGCTGTGGTTTACCTGTTCAGGGCTGCTGGCCTCCTTCGTCGGCGGCGCTTTCGCCTCCTGTATCTCGCAGTACGTACTGGTGGTCGCCAGCAGCGACTTCGCCGAAAAAGTGGTGGCCGTGGTGCTGCCGGTTAACGCCGCGGTGGTCGTCGCTCTGCAGTATGCGGTTGGCCGGCGACTGAGCGCCAGAAATATTCGCCCGCTGATGACCTTCGGCACCGTCTGCTTTGTGATCGGCCTCGTGGGCTTTATGTTCTCCGGCGCCAGCCTGTGGGCATGGGGGATCTCGGCGGCAGTCTTCACCCTTGGCGAGGTGATTTATGCCCCCGGCGAGTATATGCTGATTGACCATATCGCCCCGCCGGGGATGAAGGCCAGCTACTTCTCCGCTCAATCGCTGGGATGGCTGGGCGCGGCATTCAACCCGATGCTGACGGGGTTGATCCTCACCCATCTGCCGCACTGGTCGCTTTTTGTCATTCTTATCGGGGCCATTGTCGCCGCCTGGCTGATGATTTTCCGCGGGATCAATGCCCGCCCCTGGCAACCGGATTCTCCGCTGGCCAACGCCTGACGCCAGCTGGCATGCGGCTGTCAGGTTGCTGTCGGGCCGTTGTCGGGTCGCTGTCGTGGTGGCTGGCGGCCCGCTTTTCCATACTCCATCACAGGTTTACATCCGCAGAACGTCATGGAGCATACAAATATGAACAGCAACAATCAGGTCAAACAATTACGGCTGCAGCGCGCCTGGTCCCAGGAACAGCTGGCCGAAATGGCGGGGCTCAGCGTCCGCACGATCCAGCGCATTGAGAATGGCGAACGCCCGGGACTGGAGACCCTCAGCGCCCTCGCCGCGGTCTTTGAGGTGACGGTGGCCGAGATCGGCGGCGAAGCCTCGCGGGAGGGCGCGGCGGGCCCGGAAGCCTCGCTGGATCTGCGTATCGAGGAAGCGAAAGCGCGGGTGCAGCAGGAGAGCCGCTTTTTTCGTTCGCTGTCGGTCGCGCTGGTGGTCTGCGTGCTGCTGGCGCTGCTCAACCGGTACACTAACCCGCAGTACACCTGGTCCGGCTGGGTCGCCCTGATCTGGGGCGCTCTGCTGGCGGTGAGAGGATTACGCCTGTTCGTGTTCGGCGAATGGATCAAAAACTGGCGCCAGGCGCGCCTGCAGCGGCTGCTGCGTAAATAGCAAGGAAACCGGCGGCGCGAACGCCGCCGGTCCGTTCAGATAGTCACCAGGGCGCGTACGCCGTCGGTTTCCATATCTCCGCCCTTGCCCTGCTGGACGATGGCGCCGCGCGACATCACCAGATAGTGGTCCGCCAGCCCGGCGGCAAAGTCATAGAACTGCTCCACCAGCAGGATGGCCATATCCCCGCGGCTCGCCAGCTGACGGATCACCTCGCCAATCTCTTTGATGACCGAGGGCTGGATCCCCTCGGTGGGCTCATCGAGGATCAGCAGCTGCGGACGGCTGGCCAGCGCCCGGCCGATCGCCAGCTGCTGCTGCTGGCCGCCGGATAAGTCACCGCCCCGCCGCTGCTTCATGGTCTTGAGCACCGGGAAAAGCTGGTAAATCTCCTCCGGCACCTGCTGCGCCTCGCGGGCGGGAAAGCGCGATAGCCCCATCAGCAGGTTTTCCTCCACCGTCAGGCGCGGAAAAATCTCGCGTCCCTGAGGGACGTAGGCCACCCCGGCCTGCACCCGCTGGTGCGGTTTACGGTGGGTGATGTTCTGATCCTGCCAGCGCACTTCGCCGCTGCGCGCCGGGATCAGCCCCATCAGACATTTCAGCAGGGTGGTCTTGCCGACGCCGTTGCGCCCCAGCAGGCAGGTGACTTCGCCCTGGCGGGCGGAAAAATCCACCCCACGCAAAATATGGCTGCCGCCGTAGTATTGATGTAGCTGACTCACCTGTAACATTGGCGCTCCTTAACGTCCCAGATAAACTTCAATGACCTGTTCATTGGCCTGCACCTCCCGCAGCGATCCCTCCGCTAGCACCTGGCCCTGATGCAGGACCGTCACCCGGTCGGCGATGGTCTCGACAAACCCCATGTCGTGCTCCACCACCATCAGGGAGTGCTGTCCGGCCAGCGTACGAAACAGCTCCGCCGTATATTCGGTTTCCGCATCGGTCATGCCGGCCGCTGGCTCATCAAGCAGCAGCAGATGCGGCTCCTGCACCAACAGCATGCCGATCTCAAGGAACTGTTTCTGGCCATGGGACAGCAGACCGGCCTGGCGGTAGCGTTCGCCGTCAAGACGCAGCAGGCGCAGCACCTCATTCAGCCGATCGTCCTGTTCGCTGCTCAGCCGGGCGCGCAGGCTGGCCCACACCGATTTATCTCCCTTCATCGCCAGGGCGAGATTTTCCGCCACCGTCAGCGCTTCGAAGACCGTCGGCTTCTGAAACTTGCGCCCGATGCCCTGGCGGGCGATGGCCACCGGTTCGAGGGTGGTCAGATCCACCGACTGGTCATAGATCGCTTTGCCGCTCTGCGGCCGGGTTTTGCCGGTGATCACGTCCATCAGGGTGGTCTTGCCCGCGCCGTTGGGGCCGATCACACAGCGCAGCTCGCCGACGCCAATCGCCAGCGACAGGTCCGTCAGCGCCCGGAAACCGTCAAAGCTGACGTTAATGTTCTCCAGCTGCAGTACCGGGTCGGTTTGCGCACGAAAGCGATCGCCGGGCAGCTGGCGGGTAAACAGTCCTTCATCCGGTTGCATTAGCGGTCTCCTCGACGCAGCAGGCCCATCACCCCGCGGGGTAAAAACAGGGTTACGATGATAAAGATGAGGCCGAGAAACAGCTGCCAGTACTCCGGCATCGCCACGGTGAAAATGCTCTTCGCGCCGTTGACCAGCCCGGCGCCAAGCACCGGGCCGATCAGGGTGCCGCGCCCGCCGAGCGCCACCCAGATGGCGGCCTCGATGGAGTTGGTCGGCGACATCTCGCTGGGGTTGATGATCCCCACCTGCGGGACATATAACGCCCCCGCCAGGCCGCAGAGCACCGCCGACAGCGTCCACACCAGCAGCTTGAAGCCGCGCGGGTCGTACCCGCAGAACATCAGGCGGTTCTCGGCATCCCGCACCGCGGTGAGGATCCGGCCAAACTTACTCTGCGCCAGCGCCGAGCCCAGCCACAGGGTCAGCAACAGCAGCAAAACCGTGGCCATAAACAGGGTGGCGCGGGTGCCGGTGGCGGTGACCGGAAAACCCAGCAACGTGGTAAAACCGGTGAAACCGTTATTGCCGCCAAACCCGGTCTCGTTGCGAAAGAACAGCAGCATACCGGCATAAGTCAGGGCCTGGGTCATGATCGAGAAATAGACCCCTTTGATCTTCGAGCGAAAAGCAAACCAGCCGAAAACCAGGGCCAGCAGACCGGGAACCAGCACCACCAGCGCCATCGCCCAGGCGAAATGCTGCGTGCCCCACCAGAACCAGGGCAGTTCGCTCCAGGAGAGAAAAGACATAAACGCCGGCAGACCGTCGCCCGCCGCCTGGCGCATCAGGTACATGCCCATAGCGTACCCGCCGAGGGCAAAGAAAATCCCGTGCCCCAGCGACAGCATACCCGCGTAGCCCCAGACCAGATCCAGCGCCACCGCCACAATGGCGTAGCAGAGGATTTTACCGCTCAGGGTCAGCAGCCAGCTCGGTACCGCCAGCGGATGGGAGGCCGGCAGCAGCGCCAGAAATGGCATGCTCAGTAGCCCCAGCACCAGCAGGATCCCCAGCCAGCGCAGAGGCCGCGGCGCGCGCTGCGCCAGCGTTAAGGTAACAGGTTGGCTCATCAGTCAATCACCCTCCCTTTCAGCGCGAACAGACCCTGCGGGCGTTTCTGAATAAACAGAATAATCATCACCAGGATCAGGATCTTGCCCAGCACCGCGCCCATTTGCGGTTCGAGAATTTTGTTGAAAATGCCCAGCCCAAAGGCCGCCGCCACGCTGCCGGCCAGCTGGCCGACGCCGCCCAGGACCACCACCAGAAACGAGTCGATGATGTATCCCTGACCCAGTTCAGGCCCGACGTTGCCGAGCTGCGACAGCGCCACGCCGCCCAGCCCGGCAATACCGGAGCCGAGGCCAAAGGCCAGCATATCCACCCGCCCGGTAGGTACGCCGCAGCAGGCGGCCATCGCCCGGTTCTGCGTCACGGCGCGGACGTTCATGCCGAGACGGGTGCGGTTCAGGATGAGCCAGGTAAAGCACAGCACCAGCAGGACGAACGCCAGCACCGCCAGCCGGTTCCACGGCAGGATCAGGTTCGGCAGGACCTGCACGCCGCCGGAGAGCCAGGCGGGGTTCGCCACCTCGACGTTCTGCGCGCCAAACAGCATGCGCACCAGCTGGATAAGCATCAGGCTGATCCCCCAGGTGGCGAGCAGCGTCTCCAGCGGCCGACCATACAGATGACGAATAATGGTGCGCTCCAGCGCCATGCCGATCCCGGCGGTCACCAGAAACGCCACCGGCAGCGCGACCAGCGGATAAAAGGCCAGCCACTGCGGCGCGAGCTGCGCCAGCGCCTGCTGAACCAGCCAGCAGCTGTAGGCGCCAATCATCAGCATCTCGCCATGGGCCATGTTAATCACCCCCAGCAGGCCGTAGGTGATCGCCAGCCCCAGCGCGGCCAGCAGCAGCACCGATCCCAGCGACAGTCCCATAAAGGCCTGGCCCAGCAGATCGCCGATCAGCAGACGATGTTTGATCTTTTGCAGGCTGTCGCTGGCCGCCTCGCGCACCGCCGCATCCGGCTCATGCTGGGCATCGGTAAAGGGGATCAGCAGCGCCTGGGTTTCCGGGTCCACAGAATGGCCGAGCAGCGTCACGGCGGCCAACCGCGCGCTGGCCTCAGGCTGAGTGAGCTGCAGCCGGGCCAGCGCCACCTCCAGCAGGCCCCGCACATTATCATCGCTTTCCGCCTTCAGCCGCTGCTGCAGCAGCGCGGCCATGGCCGGGGTCGCTTCCCGCTGTAGCGTTCGTGCGGCGGACGCTCGCTCTGTGACGTTGTCACTTAAAATAAGATGGCTGGCCAGCGCGCCGGCAGCCAGATTGCGCAGCCGGTTGGTCAGACGCACCGGTCGGGTTTCGCCCTGGGGCGCGGCGACGGCACCCAATGGCTGTAATCCGCCCTGTCGGGTGCGGAAAGCATGTTTTCCGTCGTCCATCACCAGGCTCTCGGTGGTCAACGCCCGCAGCAGCGGCAGACGATCCGCCTGCGGCGCTGCCGCCCACTGGGTCAACAGCTGCGCCTGCTGGCTGCGGCTGGCGGCAACGAAGTCGTCCGCCTCCGCGGCCTGTGCCCGCCATGGCAGCAGGATCAGCAGTAGCGTCAACACACTCATGAGACGCAATGCGTTCATGTCGTTCTCCTCTGGTCAGCGGCCGACGGACGCGACGTTCCCGCTCCGTCGGCCCTGGCGCTTACTGGCTGACGGTTTTCACCGGATGGTCAGGTTTCTTATCATTACCGGGGATCCACGGGCTCCATGGCTGCGCGCGGACGGGCTCATCGGTCTGCCAGACCACGTTGAACTGGCCGTTGCCTTCAATTTCACCGATCATCACCGGCTTATGCAGATGGTGGTTGGTGGCATCCATCGTCAGGGTGAAACCGGACGGCGCTTTGAAGGTTTGTCCGGCCATAGCGTCGCGCACTTTGTCCACGTCGGTGGTGCCGGCTTTGGTCACCGCCTGCGCCCACATATGCAGACCCACCCAGGTCGCCTCCATCGGATCGTTGGTCACCACCGTATCGGCATTCGGCAGCTTGTGCGCTTTGGCGTAAGCGCGATAATCGGCGACAAAGGCTTTGTTGGTCGGGTTATCGACCGACTCAAAGTAGTTCCATGCCGCGAGGTTGCCGACCAGCGGTTTGGTGTCGATGCCGCGCAGCTCCTCTTCCCCCACCGAGAAGGCCACCACCGGCACGTCGGTCGCTTTCAGTCCCTGGTTAGCCAGCTCTTTGTAGAACGGCACGTTGGAATCGCCGTTGATGGTAGAGACCACCGCCGTTTTGCCGCCGGCGGAGAATTTTTTGATATTGGCGACGATGGTCTGGTAATCGCTATAGCCGAACGGGGTGTAGACTTCTTCGATATCTTTGTCCTGGATCCCTTTGGCATGCAGGAAGGCGCGAAGGATCTTGTTGGTGGTGCGCGGATAAACGTAGTCGGTTCCCAGCAGGAAGAAGCGTTTGGCGCCGCCGCCGTCCTCGCTCAGCAGGTATTCCACCGCCGGGATGGCCTGCTGGTTAGGCGCCGCGCCGGTATAGAAGACGTTGGGGGACATCTCTTCCCCTTCGTACTGTACCGGGTAGAACAGCAGGCCGTTCAGCTCCTCAAACACCGGTAGCACCGATTTACGCGAGACCGAGGTCCAGCAGCCAAACACCACCGCCACCTTGTCCTGGGCCAGCAGCTGGCGTGCCTTCTCGGCGAACAGCGGCCAGTTGGAGGCCGGGTCGACCACCACCGGCTCCAGCTTCTTGCCCAACACCCCGCCTTTGGCGTTGATGTCGTCGATGGCCATCAGGGCGACGTCCTTCAGCGGCGTTTCGGAAATCGCCATCGTCCCGGAGAGCGAATGCATAATCCCGACTTTAATAGTGTTGGCGGCATAGGCCTGGAATGAGAGACCCATAGCCATAACAGAGGCGGAGAGTGCAAAAGCTTTTAATAACGTTCTACGTTGCATGATTCACTCCTGAGTAGCGCAAAAATAAAGAATTAACAGCTAACCAGAGGTGATAAGGCAAAAACGGTGCCAGGTTGTGAGAACAGTGGGATGCGGCGCAGGTGGACGGCGAAGGCGAAGGAGATGGCAGCGTTGCCTCATCACGGTGCAACGCTGCGCTAAGAAAGCAATTACCAGACGTCGGCGGCGATGGCGGTCACCAGACGGACTTTTTGCCACTGCTGGTCTTCGCTGAGGGCGTTACCCTCTTCCGTGGAGGCGAAACCGCACTGCGGACTCAGGCAGATCTGCTCGAGCGGAACATATTGCGCCGCCTCAGCGAGGCGCGCTTTTACCCCCTGCGGGTTCTCCAGCTCGCCGTTTTTGGTGGTGATAAGCCCGAGGACCACCTGCTGATGGCCGGGACGAATAAAGCGCAGCGGCGCGAAATCCCCGGAGCGGTTGTTGTCATACTCGAGGAAGAAGGCATCGACATTGACGCCGCCAAACAGCACCTCAGCCACCGGCTCGTAACCGCCCTCCGAGATCCAGGTTGAGCGGAAGTTGCCCCGGCAGACGTGCAGGCCCACCGTCAGATCGGCCGGCTTGCCCTCCAGCGCCTGGTTCAGCACCCGGGCATAAATGCGCGCCAGCGCATCCGGATCGTCGCCGCGCTCGCGCACCTGCTGACGCTGGGCATCGGAGCACAGATAGGCCCAGACGGTATCGTCCAGCTGCAGATAGCGGCAGCCGGCGTCATAAAACGCACGGATCGCGTCGCGCCAGGTGGTGGCCAGGTCGTCGAAGTAGTCGCTGAGATCCGGGTAAACGGTGGCATCAATATCTTTCCGACCGCCGCGGAAGTGGAGCACGCTCGGGCTGGGAATGGTCATCTTAGGCTGCGCGTCGCCGCTGATGCTTTTCAGATAGCGGAAATCCTCCAGCATTGGGTGGTCGCCAAACGCCAGCTTGCCGGTAACGCGCACGCCGTGCGCTTTGGTCTGCACGCCGTTGAACTGGATCCCCTGCTCGGCATCGTAACGCTCAACGCCTTGCAGGCCGTCGAAGAAATCAAAATGCCACCATGCGCGACGAAACTCGCCGTCGGTGACCACGTGCAGGCCGCAGTCGCACTGCTGCTGGACCAGGTGACGGATAGCGTTATTCTCAATCTCGCGCAGCTGACCGGCGTCGATGAGCCCCTCAGCCAGCTGCTGACGCGCCTGTTTGATGCTGTCCGGGCGCAAAAAACTGCCGACGATGTCTGCGCGGAACGGGGCCTGTTGACGTTGCATGCTGTCTCCTTAGCGGTGGGCGCGTTAGTTGCCCACCGTGATAGTTCATTATTTGAATTTTTAGACTTCTGGATGGCTATATGTCCAGATACTGGCATGCAGGCCGGCGGGCCGCAAACGAGAATATTTCATGGGACATGAAAAATATTCATTTACCGGCGACAAACGCATAGCCCTCATCTTCCCAGCCGGTGATCCCGCCGAGCATCATTTTCACCGGCCGCCCCAGTTCGGCCAGCTTTAGCGCGGCAACGTCGGCACCGTTGCAGTGCGGCCCGGCGCAATAGACCACAAACAGGGTCTCTCCCGGCCAGGCCGCCATTCTCTCGGCGCTGATCTGGCTGTGCGGGAGATGCAGCGCGCCGGGCAGGTGGCGCCTGGCGAAGGCCTCCTCGCTGCCGACCACGTGCAGCAGGACAAAGTCGACCTCGCCGGCACGCTGGGCGCTGTGCACATCGGCGCAGTCGGTCTCGAGATGCAGCTTATGGCGGAACCAGCGGATAGCCTCGGCGGAGGTTGCGGGGGTAAATTGGGTTACTACACTCATGGCGTCTTCTCCTTGTCTGTGATAACACTACTTTACTGACGCCCATCACCCTTATCTGCCGGCAACCATGACAGAAAACGCTAACATCCTGACAACTCCTTCGGTGACACTGTCACCTCACCGCGTGGTGGCCCTCGCCTACGATGGCCTGTGCACCTTTGAGTTTGGCGTGGCCGTGGAGATCTTCGGCCTGCCGCGCCCGGAAATGGGCGAGCGCTGGTACCAGTTCGCCGTCGCCGCCGTCGATGAAGGGCCTCTGAGAGCCACCGGCGGAGTCCGGTTGATGACCGACGGCGGCCCTGAGCTTCTCGCCCAGGCGCAGACCATCGTGGTCCCCGGCTGGCGCGGCATCGACGCTCCGGTCCCCGAGGCGCTGTGCGCCGCCCTGGCCGCCGCTCACGCCCGCGGGTGCCGGATTATTTCCATCTGTTCCGGGGTGTTCGTTCTCGCCGCCGCCGGGTTGCTCAATGGCCGCCAGGCGACAACCCACTGGCGCTACACCGCCGCGCTGCAGTCCCGTTTTCCGCAGATCCAGGTGGTGGAGGATGTCCTGTACGTGGGCGATGATTTGCTGATGACCTCCGCCGGCAGCGCGGCGGGGATCGACCTCTGTCTGCATCTGGTGCGCGAGGATTTCGGCAGCGAGGCAGCGAATGTGGTCGCCCGCCGCCTGGTGGTCTCTCCCCATCGCGACGGCGGTCAGGCGCAGCAGGTCCTGCGTCCGGTGGCCCGCAGCCGGGAGAGTCTGCGCCTTGGCCAGCTGTTTGATTATCTGCACCAGCATCTCGCCGCCAGCCACACCGTCGCCTCCCTCGCACAGCGCGCCGGCATGGGGACGCGCACCTTTTTGCGCCGCTTTGAAGAGGCCACTGGTAAAACCCCCGCCCGCTGGCTGCTGGAGGAGCGTCTGCTGCGCGCCCGTCAGCACCTGACGGAGAGCACGATGGGCATCGACCAGATCGCTGAGCGCTGCGGCTTTGCCAGCGCTGGCACCCTGCGCCACCATTTTCGCCAGCGCTTCGCGCTAAGCCCACTGCAGTACCGTAAACAGTTTGCAACTTATCCGATTGCAAAATCGTCCCAGCCACGGACAATAGACGGCCACAGTAAACCGGTCGCCAGGATGGTCGATGATGAAGAAAGAGTGTCGGGTAGTAATCTATAAAGAGGGCCTGCTGGGCAGCCTGTTTTTTGGCGAAGCCAAAGCCGACCCTGACAAAATGAGCCAGTTTCTCAGTAGCTATACCCGCGAAGGCTGGGAGGTAAAAACCATGTCGGTGGAGCGACGCCGTACCGCCCTGTTCTGGTCGCGGGAAGCGTATCTGTTTGTGCTTGAACGGCCCCTCTGACGGCGCCTGCGCCTGGTTTAACCGCTTAAGCCAGGCGTTGCCCGGTATCCGCGCTCAGGGCTGGCGGATATAGCCCTGCTCCTGCATGTTGCGCATGCCCTCCTCGCTGGCGCAGACCATCCCGGTGGTCAGCATGGCAAAACCAAAGCGCTGATAGAATGGGATTTTATCGGCCACCGCATAGATAAAGATTTTGCCGAAGGGCAGCAGCTGCTCCCGGATGGCCAGCATTAGCTGTTGTCCGTAACCCTGCCCCTGGCGGTCGGGGACGATCGCCACATCCGACAAATAGCTGCTCCAGGTGCAGTCGCTGATGGCCCGCGCCACGGCAATCAGCTGACCGTGCTCATAGCCAAACCAGCAGAAGGTGCTATGGAGAAACGCCTGCTCCAGCTGCTGAACATCACGTTCATTCAGCCCGGCCTCTGCGACGATGGTCCTCACCCGCCGCCAGTCTACCCGCCCAATCGCCTCTTTCCCCTCAATCACCATCATGACCTTGACTCCCGTTGTGTTCGGCATCTATCCCGAAAGAAAGATGTAGCATGCCGCCGCAGGGGATGCCAGGCGAAAAAACGAACGGAACAAAGCGGGAAACGGAGGAAGGCAAAAAAAAAAACCGCCATGTGACTGGCGGTAAATCAATGCTTGCATGGATAGATTGTATTTTGCATTTTACGCAGGCAGAGGATCCTGACCTCTCTACGTTTGATCCCGAGGTTAGCATGGTCAACCTCAATAAATCCTCAACGGCCTGCGGCTAGAGCTTCTCCACCAACGCTTTCAGCTGCGCCAGGGTCTGCTGCCGGTCCTCCGCGGCGGCGAGCGGCCACGCCGACTGGCGCACGATGAGCCGGGTCGGCAGCAGCTCGCGGATCCGCAGCTGCGGGGCCGCCATCAGAGCAATCAGCCGCTCCACGGCCCGCTTGCCCAGCAGATCGAAGTCCTGCGCCACCGTGGTGAGCGGCGGCTGAAAGTAGAGACTGTCGGCGGTGTCGTCATAGCCGGTCACCGATACCGCCTGGCTGCCGCTGCGATTGAGCTGGGCCAGCGCGCTGAGTACCCCGAGCGCCATCTGATCGTTCGCCACCACAATGGCGCTGATCCGCGGCTGCAGGTGCAGCAGTTCAAAGGTTTTCTGCCAGCCGCTGGCGGCGCTCCAGTCACCGAACACCGTGGTTGAACGGGCGATATTCAGACTGTGCAGCGCCTCGCGCCAGCTGGCGAGACGCAGACGGGCGGAAACCGAACTTTCCGGCCCTGCCAGCAGGCCAAATTCGCGATGCCCCAGCTCCCACAGATGGCGCACGCACGCCCCACAGCCGTCGCGATGATCGAAGCGCACGCAGCAGACATCGGCCTCCGGGGAGACGTCCAGAAACAGGCAGGCCATATCCGGGTTCTCTTTAACCAGTCGCTCGGCGGTAGCGCTCTCCAGCGGCAGACTGACGATCACTCCGCGAATATGCTGGGCGCGCAGTTCGTCCAGCCGGGCCTGCAGCGCGGCGAAGTCGGCTTGCGCCGGCATCGCTATTGCCACCTCCAGCTGGTGCAGGCTGGCATGGCTCTTTACCGCGGCGGCGATCTGCGAGGGAGCATGCAAGGTCAGCGAGGCAGTGATAAGCCCAATGGAGGGCGCTGCTTTGCCGGCGAGCAGCTGCGCCGAGCGGTTAGGTACGTAGTGCAGCGCCTGCATCGCGCGGATCACCTGCTCGCGGGTGCGGGCTGACACCACTTCAGGACGGTTCAGGACCCGGGAGACGGTCTGTTGGGAAACCCCGGCCGCGCGAGCGACATCCTCCAGGGTAGCGGTACGACGCGGCATTTTTTCTCCTCAGCAATAACAATGTCGTGCGCTAACATTTTATGTTTAACGCGCGACAAAAAACAGCGCTTTACCCTCGCTTTCGTGATCGTCTGTTAATTTCATTTCCGCCGTCGTTGCTGGACAAAACAAATTATCCGATAACGTTCTTTATCCTGTTTAGCGATCGACATTTTCTGACTTACCGGGGATTACTATGCCAATAAGCGATACCAGTCGCCGCCACGCGCCTGACTTCCACGTCGTCCTCGCCCGCGAAGACTGGCAGAACCAGACCATTACCCATCTCAACCGCCTGCCAGCGCATCCCGCGTTCGCCAGCTGGCGCGATGAGCTTGCCGCCCGCGATAATCGCCCTTCGCCTCGACGTCGTCAGCTGGACGGCGAATGGCAATTTGCTTACGCCCGCAGCCCGTTTGCCGTCGATGCACAGTGGCTGACGCAAGACCTGCCAGGCAGCCGCGGGACGCCCGTGCCCTCCAACTGGCAGATGGAGGGCTATGACGCGCCGATCTACACCAACGTCCGCTACCCCATCGACACCATCCCGCCGCGGGTGCCGGAGGATAATCCAACCGGCTGTTACTCCCTGCACGTTGCGATCGATGACGCCTGGCGCACGGACGGACAGACGCAGATTATTTTCGACGGCGTCAACTCAGCGTTTCATCTGTGGTGCAACGGCGCCTGGGTCGGTTACTCCCAGGACAGCCGCCTGCCGGCGGCGTTCGATCTCAGCCCCTTCCTGCGCCCGGGCGACAACCGCCTGTGCGTGATGGTCATGCGCTGGAGCGCCGGCAGCTGGCTGGAAGACCAGGATATGTGGCGAATGAGCGGTATTTTTCGCTCGGTGTGGCTGCTGAATAAGCCGCACCAGCGGCTATGCGACGTGCAGCTGACGCCGACCCTTGACGCCCTCTGCCGCGACGGCGCTCTGCAGGTTCAGGCGACCGTCGAAGCGACAGAGGCGGCGCTTGCCGGGCTCTGCGTCGGTGTTAGCCTGTGGCGCGGCGAGCAGCCTGTCGCCGCCCATCGTCAGCCGTTAGGCACCCCGGCGGTGGATGAGCGCGGCCACTATGCCGAACGGGTCGATTTCTCCCTGGCGGTAGCGGCGCCGGCGCACTGGAGCGCGGAAACCCCGAACTGTTATCGCGCCGTGCTCACCCTGTGGCGTGGCGACGAACTGCTGGAGGCCGAGGCGTGGGATATCGGTTTTCGCCGCATCGAGATCGCCGACGGTCTGCTGCGCCTTAACGGCAAACCGCTGCTGATCCGCGGCGTTAACCGCCATGAACACCACCATTTGCGCGGTCAGGTGGTCAGCGAGGCGGATATGGTGCAGGACATTCTGTTGATGAAGCAGAACAACTTTAACGCCGTCCGCTGCTCACACTACCCCAACGCGCCGCGCTGGTATGAGCTGTGCAACCGCTACGGTCTGTACGTGGTCGATGAAGCCAATATTGAAACCCACGGCATGGTGCCGATGAACCGGCTGTCCGACGATCCGGCGTGGCTGCCAGCCTTCAGCGCCCGCGTCACCCGGATGGTACAGAGCAACCGCAACCATCCATGCATTATCATCTGGTCGCTGGGTAACGAATCTGGCGGCGGCGGCAACCATGAAGCGCTGTACCACTGGCTGAAGCGCAACGACCCGAGCCGTCCGGTGCAGTACGAGGGCGGCGGCGCGGATACCACCGCTACCGATATTATCTGTCCGATGTACGCCCGCGTCGAACGCGACCAGCCGATCCCGGCGGTACCGAAGTGGGGGATCAAAAAATGGATCAGCCTGCCCGGCGAGCAGCGGCCGCTGATCCTCTGCGAGTACGCCCATGCGATGGGCAACAGTCTCGGCAACTTCGCCGATTACTGGCAGGCCTTCCGCGAGTATCCGCGGCTGCAGGGCGGGTTTATCTGGGACTGGGCCGACCAGGCGATCTGCAAAACCTTTGACGACGGCAGCGTCGGCTGGGCCTACGGCGGCGACTTTGGCGATAAGCCGAACGATCGCCAGTTCTGTATGAACGGCCTGGTGTTCCCCGATCGCACGCCGCATCCGTCGCTGATCGAGGCGAAGCACGCCCAGCAGTATTTCCAGTTCGCCCTGCTGTCGACCTCGCCGCTGCGCGTGCGCATCGCCAGCGAATACCTGTTCCGCCAGAGCGATAACGAAGCGCTGCGCTGGCAGGTGCAGGCGGCCGGTGAACCCCTGTATCACGGCAACCTGACGCTGGCGCTTCCCCCGGAGGGCAGTGACGAGATAACGCTGCTTGATGACCTGATTATACCGCCAGGCGCCCGCGCGGTGTGGCTGACGCTGGAGGTGGTCCAGCCCCGGGCGACCGACTGGTCCCCGGCGGACCATCGCGTCGCCTGGCAGCAGTTTCCCCTGCCCGCCCCGCTGGCGCTGCCGGCGCCCACGGTGCCTGCCGGCGCCCCGGATCTGGTCGTCAGCGAGGAGGCCTGGCAGATCCGCGCCGGCACGCAGTGCTGGACCGTCGATCGGCGGACCGGTTTGCTGAGTGGCTGGTCGCTTGCCGGTCAGGAGCAGCTGCTGACCCCCCTGCAGGATCAGTTTATCCGCGCGCCGCTCGACAATGACATTGGGGTCAGCGAAGTGGAGCGCATCGATCCCAACGCCTGGGTGGAGCGCTGGAAAAGCGCCGGCCTGTTCGACCTGGAGGCGCGCTGCGTGCAGTGCGATGCCCAGCGCCTGGCGAATGAGACCCTTGTCGACAGCCGCTGGCACTACCTGCGCGGCGACGAGGTGGTGATTGTCAGCCACTGGCGCATGCGCTTTACTGCGGACGGAACGGTGCGGCTGACGGTGGACGGCGAGCGCGCGGAAACGCTGCCGCCGCTGCCGCGGGTCGGACTGCACTTCCAGGTGGCGGATCAGCAGGCGCCGGTGAGCTGGCTGGGGCTGGGGCCGCATGAGAACTACCCCGACCGGCGGAGCAGCGCCTGCTTCGCCCGCTGGGAGCAGCCGCTGGCGGCGATGAGCACGCCCTACATCTTCCCGACGGAAAACGGCCTGCGCTGTGATACCCAGGCGCTGGACTGGGGACGCTGGCACGTCAGCGGTCATTTCCACTTCTCCGTTCAGCCATGGAGCACCCGTCAGCTGATGGAGACCGACCACTGGCACAAGATCCAGGCTGAAGACGGGGTGTGGATCACCCTCGACGGCCTGCATATGGGAGTGGGCGGCGATGACTCCTGGACCCCAAGCGTGCTGCCGCAGTGGCTCCTGACCCAAACGCGCTGGCAGTACGAGGTCTCATTGCGTTGCCTTTAATCCGTGGGGGCGGCAGCCCCCACCCTACAAACAGAATAACAAGGGATCATGGTGATGAAATTCTCTGAACTGGCGCCGCGAGAACGGCATAATTTTGTCTATTTCCTGCTGTTCTTTTTCTTTTACTATTTCATTATGTCGGCCTATTTTCCTTTTTTTCCGGTGTGGCTGGCGGACGTTAACCATTTAACCAAAACGGAAACCGGGATCGTCTTCTCCTCCATCTCGCTGTTCGCAATTATTTTTCAGCCGGTATTTGGTCTGATGTCGGATAAGCTTGGCCTGCGCAAACATCTGCTGTGGACCATCACGGTACTGTTAATTCTGTTCGCGCCGTTCTTTATTTTCGTTTTCTCCCCGCTGTTGCAGATGAATATTATCGCCGGTTCGCTGGTGGGCGGGATCTACCTGGGGATTGTTTTCTCCAGCGGCTCCGGGGCGGTGGAAGCCTATATCGAGCGCGTCAGCCGGGCAAACCGCTTTGAATATGGCAAAGTGCGGGTCGCTGGCTGCGTCGGCTGGGCGCTGTGCGCCTCGATAACCGGCGTGCTGTTCGGCATCGACCCCAATATTACCTTCTGGATCGCCTCCGGCTTTGCGCTGGTGCTAGGTCTTCTGCTCTGGCTGTCGCGCCCGGAAAGCAGCAACAGCGCCCAGGTTATTGAGGCGCTGGGAGCCAATCGCCAGGCCTTTTCGCTGCGCACCGCGGCCGAGCTGTTACGTATGCCGCGTTTCTGGGGCTTTATCGTCTATGTGGTGGGAGTCGCCAGCGTCTACGACGTGTTTGATCAGCAGTTCGCCAACTTTTTCAAAAGCTTTTTCGTCATTCCGCAGCGCGGTACCGAAGTGTTTGGCTTCGTCACCACCGGCGGCGAGCTGCTCAACGCGCTAATTATGTTCTGCGCCCCGGCCATCGTTAACCGCATCGGCGCCAAAAACGCCCTGCTGACCGCCGGGATGATCATGTCAGTGCGCATTCTCGGATCGTCGTTCGCCTCATCGGCGGTAGAGGTGGTGATCCTCAAGATGCTGCATATGTTTGAGATCCCCTTCCTGCTGGTCGGGACCTTTAAATATATCTCCTCCGCCTTTAACCCGCGGCTCTCGGCCACCCTGTTCCTGATCGGTTTTAACCTGTCGAAACAGCTGTCCGGGGTGGTCCTTTCCGCCTGGGTGGGCCGGATGTATGACACCGTCGGCTTCCATCAGGCCTATCTGATCCTCGGCTGCATCACCCTGAGCTTCACCCTGCTCTCGTTCATCACCTTACGCGGCGGCAAAAGCCTGCTGCCAGCAGCGGAGACGCAGACCCCCGCCTGATCCCGGCGCTCCCGTCAGGGATGACGGGGTTTACGCCACAATGCGCGTTTCTCCGCCGCTATTCTCCAGCGCATAGCGCTGACAGGGCGCCCCAGCGGCGATAAGCTCCGCCAGTTCGGCCGAGTGGCTGGTCAGCCAGATCTGGCTGTAGCGGGAGGCCTCGATTATCAGCCGGGCCAGCGCCGGGAGCATGTCGCGATGCAGGCTGTTCTCCGGCTCATTGATCGCCAGAAACGCCGGCGGGCGCGGGCTGAGCAGCGCGACGGCGAGACAGAGAAAGCGCAGCGTGCCATCGGACATCTCCGCCGCCAGCAGCGGCCTGCGGATCCCCTCCCGGCGCATTTTCAGGGCGAAACGCGAGTGCTCGTTTTCACAGTAAAACTGGCAGCCGGGAAAGGCGTCGGCGAGGATCTCGTGCAACATCTCCTCCGCGCCAATCTCGACAATGGTCTGAAAGGCGGCGGCCAGATTATGGCCATCGCTGTCGAGCACCGGCGAACGATACCCCACGGCCGGCTGGCGCAGCGGCGAGTGGCGGCCAATGGCGAACTCATGGTAAAACCGCCAGCGGCGCAGGGTCTCCCGCACCCGCGACACTTCGGGAAAACGGTGCGGCTCGCCAAGCTGACCGAACACCGACTCGTTTTCATAAATACTCTCGGTGAAGGTGCTTTTCTCCCCGGTGACATCGACGAGGAACGCCGCCTGATTCTTGCGCTGCAGTACGCGGGAGGAAGGCCGACGGGAGTAGCCTGCCAGCCAGATGTGCTCTTCTTTGACGATGGGATCGAGCATGAACTGCGTCGGATAGGGCAATTTTTCCGGGAAACCTACCTGCAGTTCATAATCAAAGCTCTCCGTCCGACAGGCGATTTGCAGCCGGCGGGGATGGCGATCGAGGGGGGAACGATCTCCGGACCACATCATATTTTCCAGGCCGCCCTCTGCGCTGATAAACCCCGACAGCCTGCCGTCGGCAGCCGCGGTCAACAGATGGATGGCGTTGTAAATATTGGATTTGCCGCAGCCGTTAGGACCGAAGACAATGTTCAATGGCCCCAGCTCCAGTTCGATATCCCTGACTGAGCGAAAGTTTTGTATACGGATGTACTGAATCATGATGCGTCCTGGCCCGGAGAGAGAAGGCTGCCACAGTAGCAAAGCCGCGGCATGGATACTATCGCATCCCCTCACTCCGCCCGGGTTCAACAGAACATTTTTTTCATTCCGCGGGTCAGCGCCACCCGCGTCAGCTTATCGCTATCCTGATGGGCGTCACTAAAGACGCCAAAGAAATAGCGTTCATCGTCAATGGTTTGACTTACGATACGATAGCTGAGCGGTTGCCCGGACGGCGCACCGTATTGCGCAGGCGTCACCGAGACCTCGGTCGCATCGTCGGCGACGCTGACCAGCAGTCCATCCGCCTTACCGCCCACCAGCATGACCTTAATTATCGGGTGCACCAGTTCCTCCCGGGATGGCATAGATCATTGGCAAACCGCGCAGCGCGGCGGGCGTATCGTCAGCAATCAGCGGCGCCAGCCAGCGTGCGGTCTTAAGTACTTTCTTATAGTTCATTGCGGCCTTGAGTCAAAAAATAGCGTGCTTAGGCTGAGCTAAATATTGATTATTCGAAATAAAAGATGACAAATGATGAAGGAAAAAAGAGGAATTGTGAATCAGCAAAATACCGGGTTATTCTTATTCGTCACACCTTTTCTCGCCTTTATCGGCTCTTACACAAGGAAGTATTACGGTTATGCGTTATGTTCGCCTGTGCCTTATCTCCCTGATTGCCGCCCTGCCACTGGCGGTATTCGCCAGCCCTCAGCCGCTTGAGCAGATTAAAATCAGCGAAAGTCAGCTGGCGGGCCGGGTGGGCTATGTTGAAATGGATCTGGCCAGCGGCCGCACGCTGGCCGCCTGGCGCGCCAGTGAGCGCTTTCCGCTGATGAGCACCTTTAAAGTGCTGCTCTGCGGCGCGGTGCTGGCCCGGGTGGATGCCGGCGACGAACAGCTGGATCGGCGGATCCACTACCGCCAGCAGGATCTGGTGGACTACTCCCCGGTCAGCGAAAAACACCTTGCCGACGGGATGACCGTTGGCGAACTCTGCGCCGCCGCCATCACCATGAGCGACAACAGCGCCGGCAATCTGCTGTTGAAGAGCGTCGGCGGCCCCGCGGGATTGACCGCTTTTCTGCGCCAGATCGGTGACAACGTCACCCGCCTTGACCGCTGGGAAACGGAACTCAATGAGGCGCTTCCCGGCGACGTGCGCGACACCACCACCCCGGCCAGCATGGCCACCACCCTGCGCAAGCTGCTAACCACCCCCTCTCTGAGCGCCCGTTCGCAGCAGCAGCTGCTGCAGTGGATGGTGGACGACCGGGTGGCCGGCCCGTTGATCCGCGCCGTGCTGCCGGCGGGCTGGTTTATCGCCGATAAAACCGGGGCCGGTGAGCGGGGCTCACGCGGCATTGTCGCCCTGCTCGGCCCGGACGGCAAAGCGGAGCGTATCGTGGTGATCTATCTACGGGATACCGCGGCGACCATGACCGAACGTAACCAGCAGATCGCCGGGATAGGCGCGGCGCTGATCGAGCACTGGCAGCGCTAGCCCGGCGAAGGCCGCGCGCCTTACCCGGCGCGCAGCACCTCGCAGGCGTGCCGGGTGATATGGGCGGCAGCGGCATCGGAGAGATGCCGGTCGGTAATGATGGTGGTAAAGCGAGTCAAGGGCAACGCCATAAACGTGGCCACCTGATTGTATTTCGAACTGTCGCACAGCAGGATGCTTCTGGCGCTGACCTGGCTGACGGTCTCCTTGACGGTGACTTTGTTCTCATCAGGGGTGAAAATTCCGCGGCTGTCCCAGCCGCTGGCGGAGATAAAAGCCGTATCGATAGCCAGGTGGCGCAAGGTGCGCGCCGCCGACTCGCCGACGCAGGAGCGGTTCTCCCGGCACAGGGTGCCGCCGGTGTGGATCACCCCGCACTGGCTGGCATCTATCAGCAGCTGGGTTATCTCAAAATCATTGGTGACCACCTGCAGGTCGTCCCGGTCGAGGATGGCCCGCGCCAGCGCCAGAGTGGTGGTGCCGGCATCGAGATAGATGCAGCTGTTTTTGGCAATGAGACTGGCCGCCAGCGCGCCGATGGCCTGCTTCTCTTCACTCTGCAGGGTGCTTTTCACCAGATGACTGGGCTCTGCGGCCAGCCGGCTGACGGCGCGCACGCCGCCCGAGACGCTGACCAGCAGCCCCTGTTCTTCCAGCTTACTGACGTCCCGACGGATAGTCATATGGGACACGCCGAGGATCTCCGTCAGCTCATTAATGCTTACCGCCCCACGCTGCTCCACCAGGGCTAAAATACGCTGATGACGTTCAATTGGAATCACCGCTCTCCCCTTACCATTTTTTCACACCAGACCACACCACTCACGCCGGGAGCCTGACGATACCCTGTACTGTTATCGCGCTTGACCACTGTTTTTACGCTATTTTAGGGCAAGAATCGCCGTCGCGCAGCCACTTTCCGCCTGTGAATTTTTTATATTCATGTGGGTTATTCGTGATAACTCTCACATAATTTCACATGATAACGCTTTATTCTATCATTAAATCACATTAATTAACGAATATTCACAAGGAGACCATCATGACTGCACACACTAACGTCTGCGTGATTGGACTGGGTTCGATGGGCATGGGCGCCGCTCGCGCCTGCCTGCAGGCGGGCCTGAACACCTGGGGGGTGGACATCAACCCCGACAACTGCCGCGCGCTGCTGGAGGCGGGCGCCAAAGGCGCAGGCTCCAGCGCGGTGCCTTTCGCCGCTGAGCTGGATGCGGTCGTACTGCTGGTGGTTAATGCCGCCCAGGTGCGGGGGATCCTGTTCGGCGAGAGCGGCCTCGCCGCCCATCTGAAGCCGGGCACCGCGGTGATGGTGTCGTCAACCATCGCCGCCGCCGATGCCCAGGCGATAGCCGTAGCGCTGGCAGAATACCAGCTCTTGATGCTCGACGCGCCGGTATCGGGCGGCGCAGTGAAAGCGGCCGCCGGCGACATGACGGTAATGGCCTCCGGGAGCGATGCCGCCTTTGCCCGCCTCGCGCCAGTGCTGGATGCGGTGGCCGGCAAAGTCTACCGCATTGGGAGCGACATTGGCCTCGGCTCAACGGTGAAAATCATCCATCAGCTGCTGGCCGGGGTGCATATCGCCGTCGCCGCCGAAGCGATGGCCCTCGCCGCCCGCGCCGGCATCCCGCTGGAGACGATGTACGACGTGGTGACCCACGCGGCGGGTAATTCGTGGATGTTTGAGAATCGTATGCAACACGTCCTGGATGGCGATTACTCGCCAAAATCCGCCGTCGATATTTTTGTCAAAGATCTCGGTCTGGTGAATGACACCGCCCGGGCGCTGACCTTCCCGCTGCCGCTCGCGACCACCGCGCTGAATATGTTCACCTCCGCCAGCAACGCCGGATTCGGCCGGGAAGATGACAGCGCGGTGATCAAGATTTTCAACGGCATTACCCTGCCGGGCCATAAACAGTGAGGAGAGACAAGATGCAGCTTGGTGTCATTGCCGATGACTTTACCGGCGCCACGGATATTGCCAGCTTCCTCGTGCGCAACGGCATGCCGACGGTGCAGCTAAACGGCGTACCGCCCCACGAACTGCCGTTGACCAGTGAAGCGGTGGTGATCAGTCTGAAAACGCGATCCTGCCCGGTGGAAACCGCCGTCAGCCAGTCCCTGGCGGCCCTGCGCTGGCTGCAAGCCCGGGGCTGTCAGCAATTTTATTTTAAGTATTGTTCCACTTTCGACAGCACCGCGCAGGGTAACATTGGCCCGGTACTGGATGCGCTGCTGGCAGAGCTGGGCGAGACGCGGACGGTGATATCACCGGCGCTGCCGGTGAACGGCCGCACGGTCTATCAGGGGTATCTGTTTGTCGGCCAGCAGTTGCTCAATGAGTCCGGGATGCGCCACCATCCGGTGACGCCAATGGAGGATGCCCACCTCGGCCGCTTAATCGAACGCCAGGGCGGCGGTAAAGCGGCGCTGATAGCCTGGCCGGTTGTCGATCAGGGGCCGGAAGCGGTCGCTGCCGCGCTGGCGGCCATCAGCGATCCGGCGGTGCGCTATGTGGTGCTCGATGCCCTTAGTGAACAGCATTTGCTGACCCAGGGGGCGGCGCTGCGGGAGATGAAGCTGGTCTCCGGCGGCTCTGGTCTCGCCATCGGCCTCGCCCGCGACTGGGCGCAGCGCCACGGAACCCAGGGTGAAGGATCCCTGGCGGGCATGCCGCTGCCCGGCCCGGCGGTGGTGCTCTCGGGCTCTTGTTCGCTGATGACCAACAGCCAGGTGGCGGCCTATCGTGAACAGGCTCCCGCCCGCGCCGTTGACTTAA
Source organism: Klebsiella sp. 7-CIP_Kleb. (assembly GCF_050378655.1). Lineage (NCBI taxonomy): Bacteria > Pseudomonadati > Pseudomonadota > Gammaproteobacteria > Enterobacterales > Enterobacteriaceae > Klebsiella > Klebsiella sp. 7-CIP_Kleb. The sequence goes on along the minus strand of NZ_JBNRLJ010000001.1, from coordinate 213,466 downwards.
GCGCCTGCTTTACCGATCTCGAAGGCTATGTCGGGACGCTGGCAGCCTGGGTGGACGCAAACCGCGATGCGCCGCTGGCGCCGATGGTCTATGCCACCACCGAGCCGCAAACGCTGCAGCGGATCCAGGCGCAGTATGGCGACAAGGCCAGCAGCGAAAGGGTGGAACAGTTGTTCGCCGCCCTCGCCGCCGCGCTGAAAGCGAAAGGATTCACCCGCTTTATTGTGGCTGGAGGGGAAACGTCGAGCATCGTGGCGCAGACGCTGGGGGTCGAGGCGTTCCATATCGGGCCGACGATCTCCCCTGGAGTTCCCTGGGTGCGTGACACCCGCCAGCCGCTCTCCCTGGCGCTGAAGTCAGGGAATTTCGGCGATATCTCGTTCTTTGCCCGTGCCCAGCAGGAGTTTTGTCATGACTGAGCAACAGCTGCGAGATGAGATGGTGCAAATTGGCGCCTCGTTGTTTAACCGCGGTTATGCCACCGGCTCCGCCGGCAATCTGTCGCTGCTGCTGCCGGACGGCAACCTGCTGGCGACGCCGACCGGCTCCTGCCTGGGCGAGCTGCAGGCGCAGCGGTTGTCGGTGGTCACCCTGCAAGGCGAATGGCTCGCCGGCGACAAACCGTCGAAAGAGGTCGCTTTTCACCGGGCGGTCTATTTGCATAACCCGGCCTGCAAGGCGATCGTCCACTTGCATAGCCACTATTTGACCGCGCTCTCCTGCCTGCAGGGGCTCGATCCGCACAATTGTTTTCGCCCCTTTACTCCCTACGTGGTGATGCGGGTCGGCGACGTCCCGGTGGTTCCCTACTACCGACCGGGTGACGACCGCATTGCCGAGGCGCTGGCCGGGCTGGCGCCGCGCTATAACGCCTTTTTACTGGCCAACCATGGTCCGGTGGTCACCGGCTCATCGCTGCGCGAAGCCACCAACAATACCGAAGAGCTGGAAGAGACCGCGCGGCTGATGTTTACCCTCGGCAATCGCGAGATCCGTTACCTGACCGCTGACGAAGTGGATGAACTGAGATAAAACCATGCCAAAATTCGCTGCAAATTTATCCATGCTGTTTACCGAACTGCCGTTCCTGGACCGCTTTGCCGCCGCCGCCCGCGCTGGTTTCGAAGCCGTGGAGTTTCTGTTCCCCTATGAGTATGCCGCCGGGGAAATTAAACAGCGCCTGCAGGAAAACCAGCTGCAGCTGGTGCTGTTTAATACCCCGCCCGGCGACGTTAACGCCGGGGAGTGGGGTCTCGCCGCCCTGCCGGGCAGGAGCGCCGAGGCCCGGCGTGATATTGAGCTGGCGCTGGAGTATGCCTGCCAGCTGGATTGTCCGCAGGTGCATATCATGGCCGGCGTGGTGCCGCCGGGGATGGATCGCGCGGCCTGCGAGGCCGAGCTTGTCGATAACCTACGCTACGCCGCCGAGTGCTTTGCCCGCCACGACAAGCGAGTGCTCATTGAAGCCCTGAATCCGCAGACCAAACCGGGCTATCTCTACCACAGCCAATATCAGACGCTGGAGATAGCGAAGCGGGTCGACCGGCCAAACATCGCGGTGCAGTTAGATCTGTTTCATGCGCAGAAAGTGGACGGTAATTTAAGCCATCTTATTACAGAGTATGCCGGTCAGTACCGCCATATTCAGATAGCCTCCCTGCCCGACCGCCATGAACCGGACGAGGGCGAGATTAATTATTCATGGATCTATGCGTTACTGGATAAAGCGGGCTATGACGGTTGGATCGGCTGCGAATATATCCCCAGGGCGGATACCCTTTCCGGACTGGAATGGTTTTCGCCCTACCGGAAAAAATAAAGCGCGGTGCTAAAAATATAACTCTCTGTATACCTGTTAATACCCGAGGCAAAACTATGTCGACATCGGCGCTGTTACTTATTGCGTTAGCCAGCGTAGTGCTGTTGCTCCTGCTGGTGATCAAAGCTAAAGCGCATCCTTTTGTGGCGCTCCTGATCGTTAGCCTGCTGGTGGCGTTCGCCACCGGCATTCCGGCGGATAAGATCATTACCACCATTGAAAAAGGGATGGGCGGCCTGCTCGGCCATATCGCCAGCATTATTATTTTGGGATCAATGCTGGGGGTGCTCATTGAAATATCCGGCGGCGCCGAATCGCTGGCGAAAACGCTGACCGGCGTGCTGGGTTCTAAACGGACGATTGCCGCCTTAACCATCGTCGCTTTTATTCTCGGCACGCCAGTCTTCTTTGAAGTCGGCTTTATTATCATCATTCCGTTAATTTACGGCTTCAGTAAAGTCGCTCATATGTCGCCGTTGAAGTTTGGCCTGCCAATGGCCGGAGTGATGTTAACCGTCCACGTGGCATTGCCAACCCACCCTGGCGCGGCGGCCGCGGCAGGTATTCTGCATAGCGATGTCGGCTGGCTGATGCTGGCGGGGATTGGGGTGTCGGTCGTGGTGGGTATCGTGGGTTATTTTGTCGCCCGGTCGATCAATCAGCGCCATTATCATCTGTCGATTAACGTGCTGGAACAGCAGCAAACGGCCGAGGTGCCCGACCTCTCCGTCAACGCGCAGCAGACCCGACTGGCGCCGCCGAATGCGCTGGTTATCGGCGGGCTGATCGTGGTGCCCATCGTGCTGATTGTTTCCGGAACGCTGTGTCAGGCCTTGCTGCTGCCGGAAAACGCGATTCGCCAGCTGATGACCGTCATTGGCACCCCGCCCGTCGCCCTGCTGATCTCCCTGGGGCTGGCCAGCTGGACGCTGGGCATCCGGCGGGGTATGAACCTGAAAAAGCTGGGAGAAGTGACCGGCAGCGCGATCCCCTCCTCGGCGGACGTTATCCTTGTCGCTGGCGCCGGCGGCGCCTTTGGCGGGGTGCTGGTCGCTTCCGGCATCGGCAATGCCTTAGCCGAGGCGCTGGAGACGATTCATCTGCCGCTGATGCCCGCCGCTTTCCTGCTGTCGCTGGTGCTTCGGGCCTCGCAGGGCTCGGCCACCGTGGCGATCCTCACCACCTCCGGCCTGCTGTCACAGGCGGTTGCCGGGCTGGAGCCGCTCCAGCTGGTGCTGGTGACGCTGGCGACCTGCTTCGGCTCACTCGGATTGTCACACGTCAACGATGCCGGATTTTGGGTGGTCACGCGCTATCTGGGGCTCTCGGTGCCGGACGGACTCAAAACATGGACCGTACTGACAACCATCATGGGGGTGACGGGCTTCCTCATTACCTGGCTGCTGTGGTTTTTACTGTGAAGTTTATTTGGGTGGCTCCGGCCACCTTATTGGGTCCCCCTCGCGGGGACTGACTCATTATCGCTGCCCGGCTGCTGAGCCGCCGCTTTCAGCGTCACCGGTATAAAATAGCGTACGTGATAGCACCTCTCTTCTGTATCTCCGCCTTCCGTATGGCGTGCCATGAAACATTCTATGTCATACCCGTCGCGACGGCTTACCCCCAGCGTTGGCAGCAGATCCAGATAGAGATTGCTGGACAAACGGGCATAGCGTGACCAGCTGCCGTAGAAATCAACTCCGACATAGAGTCCCGACCGGGCGGTCAACGTGGACGATGGCTTTCGCGTCTCATGACAACCAACAAAGGCGTTAATCTCGACGTTAAGCTCATTTTGACGCGCCGCGGCGTAATCAGAGAGTATGGAAAGCGAGCCTTCTCCGGCGGTAAAAAAACGGTCAACCTTTTGTCTGATAGCCGTCTTGGCGGTGCGTTGCAGCACCATATCCGACAGGCGCAGTTCATACTTCATCGGGTAGCCATAATAGACCCGCTCCGGCAGGGAACAGATCCGCGCCAATGGCAGACGTTCATCATCAGGGGAGAATTTTTTTAACAGTTTTGCCGTATCCCAGTGCGCTGCGCATCGGTATTCCCGTGGCGAAAGCGAGAACCGTTTCTTAAACTCGCGGGAAAAGGTCTGCGGCGAATCGTAACTTAACTGCCAGGCTATAGCGGCGATCGGTTGTCGCGTTAAGCGCAGACTGACCGCTGCGATGGTCAAGCGCCGCAGGCGAATATACTGCCCGATGGGTAACCGGCCGTATTGATAAAACACCTCGTACACAAACCGACGCGAATAGCCCATATACTGTGCCAGGTCATCGATCGCCGGGTTACAGTAGATATTATCCTCCAGCCACGCCAACATTTTTAAATAGAGTTTCTGCTTCATAAGCACTACATACTTCCTGTAATCTTGTCCTCCGCTAATTCTAACAACAGATACTGGCTATCACTAAGCTTTTTATGCATCGCAAAAATAAAAAATCATCAAAACGCTTAAAACGCTGATCGATATATCCTTAACATTTTGTTTATTAGGAACTTTCGCATACCAATACACCGATATCTCACTTTTCCAGGCAGATATTGCATTAATGAAAAACATCCCTTAGATTACCCCGGCTAAAAAACGTCTGCACCTCACCATTATATTCTTTAATTTATTCTGACACCTTTTTAATACCCAACAGGGAAGTTATATGACGAATTTTTTGATCAATATAAAAAATCACTATTTGCGGGTTGCTATTGCGGAACTGGTGGATGAAGCGATGAAGACCTACGGGGGATCAGAGTATCAGTTTTCTCAACAATGGAACGCGGATGGGATGGCGCAAGCTAATGTGATCTTCACGGAAATGGTGGCGGGAGAATGGTACCTGTGTCATGACCTGTTTCAGCATGCCCCAGAGCAATACACGCTTTTTATTTTTCAGGATAATGAACAAGCTACCGCCGAAGAGGGTTTACCCAACTGTCTGCGGCAGGCGGTGTTTATGCCTCCCCACGCTCCCGTTCAGCTTCTTAAAGATGAGATAGCCAGCGCGATTCAGCGCTCCCTGCCACCTCATCATGACCCATCCTTCAATCGCCTGCGGCGTTGCATCAATTGCGCCTGCAAGACGGTAAGCGATGCGCAAACCAAAGTCATTTACGCATTCAGTATTGGATTAAGTCCGCATGAAGTCGCCGCGGCGCTTAAAATTAGCCATAAAACAATTCATTCGCATAAAAAGAATATTATGTGCAAGTTCAATTTAAACAGCCGCCAGCAATTTAACAACCTCGTAAAACTACTCGCAAGACGTTAATACAATCGCCATTGTATTACCTCTGAAGATTATCTTCTGGAACGGAAGACGTAGCGTCTTTTGCGTCTTTCCCGAATGTAAGAAACACCACTCCACAAAGAAATAACGGGACAGAGAATCAGGCATAAAATAATAAACAAGTCACTCATAGCAGACCTAAAAAAAGAAATTTAACCTGGACTGATATTATGCATTCTATTTTATCGAGGCAAGACCAGCATCGCTTTTTGAGAGCGTGAAATAGAATGGTAAGATAATTCCTGGTGACGAGTATTAACCGGCTAGTTAATACGCTGAGCCAATATTTCAAAAAGGGCGATCGGTCTGTTTGCCCTTTTTTGCATTGAGCATGCGAAAAAGATAGCTAAACTTTAGATTCCCTGTAGAGTGAAGGTAGTCACCAAGTGAAACTCACGTTCTGCGTGCGGACATCACGGTTAGTTAAAGGGCACCAAACACAGACTCCCTATCTGGGGGGCAGGCCATACTTTTCTCAACATGCGCTGTACAGGCCATCGCAGCTTTGCTGCAGCGACCGGAATGACTAATGCTAACCACCCTGATTTATCGCAGCCAGGTTGATCCTGACCGCCCGCTCACCGATCTCGACGCTTTAATTCATCGCGCCTGCGGGAAAAATACGCCCCTTGGCATCACCGGCATTCTGTTGTTTAACGGCCTGCAGTTCTTCCAGGTGCTGGAAGGGAGCGAAGAGAGTCTGGAGTCGTTATTCCACGAAATACAAAGCGATCCGCGCCATCGCGATGTGGTTGAGCTGATGCGCGACTATTCGGCCTACCGTCGCTTTCGCGGCACCGGGATGCGCATGTTGGATCTCCGTCTTTACGATGACGATGGCGCGCTGGAGGAGATCCTGCGCATTAGCTCGTTCGGGGTCACCGAGCCAATCAACGACCGGATGTTCCGACTGATTAACGCCTTTATCGCTAACGGTGGGCGCTATTGTCTTCCCGAGCCGTTGCAGCCTTCTCGCTGGACGATGAAGGCCGCCGCGAGCACAGCCACGCCGCGTCATCTGCCCGATCAACCCTGCCAGTTTGCCTTGCAGGCTATCGTCGAACCAGCGAAAAAGCGAATCTCCTCCTTTGAAGCGCTGATCCGCAGCCCCACCGGCGGATCCCCTGTGGAGATGTTTGCCGCCATCCCGGCGGAGGATCGTTACCGTTTCGACCTCGAGAGCAAAGCATATGCCTTCTCTCTCGCAAGTCAGCTACCGCTTGGCAAACACCAACTGGCCATTAACCTGCTGCCCGGTTCGCTGTATAACCATCCTGACGCCGTCGGCTGGCTGATGAACAGCCTGCTGGCGGCCGGCCTCAGGCCGGACCAGGTGCTGATAGAGGTCACCGAAACGGAGGTGATCACCTGCTTCGACCAGTTCCGCAAGGTGCTCAAAGCGCTGCGCGTCGCGGGCATGAAGCTGGCCATCGATGACTTTGGCGCGGGTTACTCCGGCCTGTCGTTACTGACCCGCTTTCAGCCTGACAAAATTAAAGTGGACGCAGAGCTGGTGCGCAACATTCATATCAGCGGCACCAAGCAGGCGATTGTCGCCTCGGTCGTCCGCTGCTGCGAGGATTTAGGCATCACGGTCGTGGCGGAAGGCGTTGAAACCCTGGAGGAGTGGTGCTGGCTACAGTCGGTTGGCATTCGCCTGTTTCAGGGCTTCCTGTTCTCCCGGCCTTGTCTGAATGGCATCGGGGAGATTTTCTGGCCGGTAGAGCGCCAGGCTGCGGATCTGTAAAGGCGCAGCGTCCGGTAGCGTCACTGCCAGTGGGCGAGTTTTTCGCCCAGCGCTGCCATGGCGAAGCGCACCGCTTGTGCCACCACTGCCTCGCAGTCACCGGTAAAGCGCATCCGTTGGGTTTCGATCTGGCCGCGAAAGTTCCATGCAAACCATACCGTCCCGGCGGGAGTTCCATCCTCCCCTCCTTCCGGCCCCGCATAGCCGCTGATGGCGATGGCGATATCGGCCCCGGCTAACGTCAAAATACCGGTCGACATTTCCTGAACGCACGCTTCGCTGACAGCGCTATGTACCGCCAGGGTTTCCGCGCGGACCTGGAGCACGTTGCGCTTGGCTTCATCGCTGAAGGTAACCACGCCGGTATCATAAAAGGCCGCGGTATCAGCCTGAGCACAGAGCGCCGCCGCCAGATTGCCACCGGTGCAGGATTCCGCCGTGGTCAGTCGCCAGCCTCTCGCAATAAGCGCCCGGGCCACCCGAGCGGTCAATTCATGGGTATTTTGTGCGTCTTTATCGATTTGGTCCGTCATTCTGACACCTCGCCGACTTTTAGAAGGAACACAGCCTCACAGGCCCTGTTTACAGGATAGCATATCGATTTCTCTGATCGCCGGGAGGCCGTTTACGCCTCCTTTAGCGGATAATATAAAGGCCCGCAGCGCGGGCCTTGAAATGAATAACTTTAGGACAGAGGCGCAATCAAACTTTATGCTCGATCACCCTGCCTTGATTCTCAATCGCAATTTTGCGCGGTTTTTCGCTCTCGGGTATTTCCTGATGGATAGCAATTTTTAAGATCCCGCTATCCAGCTGCGCCTGATTAATCTGGGCGTGTTCAGGAAGGGAGAAACTGAGCTGGAAATCAGCCCGACGAATGCCTTTATAAATCCAGCCCTGGCTGCCGCCGGAATGATTTTCGGTTTGCGCGCGCTTGCCGGTAATATGTAAATTACCGCCTACGGTCTCTATTTCCAGTTCATCATCTTTCCAGCCTGGTACGCTGACGCTGAGCAGAAAATTACTGTCATCCACTTTCTGTAAATCGTAGGCAGGTAAGGTACCCACCGGCGTATCGCCAGTTAACTGGCTGAAAAGACGGTCAATACGATTAAAGCGATCGGCAAAAAGGGAATCAGCAAATACCGGGAGTGCTGACAAGGTTTTGAGTGCCATCATTAACCTCCTGAATATCCATTCAAAAGCTCAACATAAAGGCAAGCATTGCTTGTCCGCTATATAAAATAATAGCAAAAGCGCGTTTTTCAAGACCTGAAATAAAAATTTTCTTCGTCAGTCACCGTGAGAAATAACCAGGTCAGGTGGCAAAGTAACCCCCGCCCGACGGCGGGGGTGTGGTGCTTCTGAGTCCCATAACTGATGCTGTTTAACATTCAATAAACAGAAGCGACATGTATATATAACTTGTACAATGGGATGTCAACGCCCGAAACACGACGCATCCCCCTGCCAGTGGCTTCCTGCAACAGCGCAGGGAGAAACACGGCTCCCCGCATTATCCCTCCGTCAAGAGCGGTGCCTCGATATGACATCCGCCTCGCTGGCGCCAGACGGAAAGACGCTGGTGAAAAGATAATCCGCCAGGGAAGGAACCTTTCTCGTCCCCCCGTGCCTAATAATCTGCATACGCACTTTCTGAGGCATCATAATGACCAGCATTTTTATCTCTACCACCCTGTTCGCCCTCTTCGCGTCGATGTTGATCGGTCTGGGGATGGTATGGAGAGGCATCTCCAACAACCCGGATAACTAATCTTTTTCTACGCCGTTGCCTTTCGTCTGTTGCAGCGGCGGGTAAACACCCCACCTTCAACTCCATCTACACGCCTTGTTCAGGCGACATATACTCAGTACTTGCGCCTGCGTACATTTTTCGCAATAGCAATTCACATGGTGAATACGTAACTTCAATTAATATATTTCAGGCCAGAATTATGGCCTGCAATATAGGCAACTTAAGTAGTATGTGCCTAAGCGTCAGCTATAAGCCTGCGAAAAGAATTCACAATCGCATGATTTCAAAATCATGTCTAACCACGCCCCTTCCCTGCTGAACTATACTTTCCTTCCGATATCTGGCTGGAGGTGGCGATGTGCGGACGTTTTGCGCAAGCGCAGACGCGGGAAGCATATTTGGCGTTTCTCGCAGAAAAGGCCGAACGCGATATCCCCTGGGACCCGGAGCCCATTGGGCGGTATAACGTCGCGCCAGGGACAAAAGTGTTACTCCTGAGTGAAAGGAATGAGCAACTCCACCTCGATCCCGTTCACTGGGGCTATGCGCCGGGATGGTGGGATAAATCACCGCTGATTAATGCCCGGGTTGAAACCGCTGCCACCAGCAGGATGTTCAAACTGCTGTGGCAGCACGGGCGGGCGATCTGCTTCGCCGACGGCTGGTTTGAGTGGAAAAAGGCCGGAGAGAAAAAGCAGCCCTACTTCATCCAGCGCAAGGATGGCCAGCCGATATTTATGGCCGCTATTGGCAGCACGCCCTTCGAACGCGGGGATAGCGCCGAAGGATTTTTGCTGGTGACCGCTGCCGCCGATCGCGGTCTTGTCGATATTCATGACCGCCGGCCGCTGGTCCTGGCGCCGGAAGCCGCCCGGGAATGGATGAGGCAAGAAGTCACCGGCGCGGAAGCGGCGGAGATTGCCAGGGACGGAGCCGTCACCGCCGACGATTTCATCTGGCATGCGGTATCGCGGGCGGTCGGCAATGTCAACAATCAAGGGCCAGAGTTAATTGAGCCAGTAGAATGAACGCATGATTCTGTGAGCAATCCCCACCTGATGCGCCGGCTGCGGTGCGATCCAGCCTTGCGAATAAGCGCCCGCGGGTTACCCCGACTGGCTTAACCACTCGCTTAAGGTCAACGAATAGAGCAGACTCGGCGGCGCATCTTTTACATCAGCAATATCGTTAATGTACCTCATCCCGGCTTTCTCGAGAACTTTCTGCGAAGCCAGATGGTTAGCCCGGACAACCGCTGACATCTCCGCAAGTTTAAGCGCCTCGAAGCCATATCTTATCGCGCCAATCGCAAACTCGGTGGCCAGTCCTTTTCCCCATGCCTCAGTGGAAAACCGATATCCGAGATTGTTAATGGTGACATCGTTATAACTGCGTAGACTTACGCCGCCAAAGCCAATGATTTTTTCCGGGGTATCACGCGCCGATATGGCCCAGTTGCCAAATCCGCGATCGTGCCAGTGGGCAAGCCAGCGCTGGAGAACCGTACTGGCATAGTCAATATCCGGATAGGGCCCTGCGGGGTTAAAGGTATTTGTCGCCGGATCGCCATAAATTCGGTATAGATCGACAACATCTTCAGCCATGACAGGGCGAAGACGCAGGCGATGAGTCTCAATATGCAAACGTATCTCCTTGACGAATGAGGTGGGCAGTGCTCCTCCCTGCCGATCAAAACCCTACGATGAGCTCAACCAGTGATGAGGAGCGGTCGAGGAACAGACCCTCGACAATTCTACAATAGTATCTGCCCGGCGATACGCCCAATCCCCATCGAAAAAAGCATGGCCAGCGAGCTCCAGAACGTAATTCTGATGATCGCCCTGACAGGCGGTGCGTTACTCACAACGGAAGAGAGATAGCCCAGCGCAGCCAGTGAAAAAAGTGTAGAAAAGAAGATAGAGATGGATATCAATTTTGCTGGCGATAACAAGGCAACGATCAAAGGCAACCCCGCCCCGGCGGAAAAACTCACTGCCGAAAAGAGAGCCGCCTGCAAAGGTCGCGCAGAAAGGACATCCGTTAACCCCAGTTCTTCGCGGGCATGAGCCTCCAGGGCGTCTTTAGCCATAAGCTGCTCTGCTACCTGCCGGGCAAGCGCTGGCTCCACACCACGTTGGATATAAAGTGATGTCAACTCCCGCACCTCTCCCTGATAATCTGCGTCAAGCTCGCTTTTTTCCTGGGCAAGCGCCGCGGCTTCGGTATCCGCCTGGGATGATACCGAAACATATTCTCCTGCTGCCATAGACATGGCGCCAGCAACCAGCCCGGCGACCCCCGCCAGTAGTACACCCGAAGAGCCGCTGTTTGCAGAGGCGACGCCGAGCACCAGGCTTGCGGTTGAGACAATCCCGTCATTTGCTCCCAGAACCGCAGCCCTTAGCCAGCCGACGGTTTCGATGCTGTGTCGTTCAAGATGCATGTCGTTTCCCTTTAAATACGCATCCTCATCGGAATTAGAAAGTGCAGAACATTAATCAATAATTGCTTGTTTCCTTTGACGGCGAAAGGAGAGAAAGATATGCAGCACTCCCATCGCACCATGTGCCCAGAAATAGGTTTCAATGAACACCGTCAGAAACTTATGCCAATGAAGGACTGTTTCCGCCAGCGACGGTGACGCCCATGACGCGGTGTCCAGTACAAACCAGAGTCCACCACAGAGTGCGACCGCTAACAGTGCCAGTACGCCAAGCCCCTGAATCATTGCCGCTATGCCCCCGGCATGGGCTTCAGGAAGACGAAATGTCATCAGCTGTTTACTGTCTTCAACCACACCACGAAAATCAAACGTCGACCAGGCAAAATAGTATCGAAACCCGCGCGTATTAAGCATCCAAACCAGCATCACCGCACCAAGCGCAATCAGCGCTAATCCCGAGACAATATGAAACCATGTGACGACCCCGGTAATATTCAGGTCGCGAAGCGCCTCACTTTCAGTGAAATTAGAGCTAATAATCTGCAGCAGAATCAGGGTGGCGACAATAATATGCAGCATGCGGAAAAAAGGGGTGTCTTTATGCGGTAGTGCATTACGTAACTGTTCGTTCATGATTTGGCCATTTTATGAGAGGATTGGCGAGGTCAGTATCCTGCCTGTTTGTTAATTAAACCTTAACACCCGTGTTTGCAGGGAAATAAGTGGCGCCTGATGTCCTCTTTTTCTGTGTTTGGAAAACGGACAAAGTCGCTGTCACCTGTGCCGCCCCGTTACTGCGACGGAAATATCGCCGGTATCGTTTTTTCTCAGAATTTGAGGGGGGACTGGGGAGAACAGTGTGGAGACATTTGAGGAACAAAAAGGGGTCAATAAACCGGGCATCGCGCCCGGTTATCGTGTCAGCCCGAAATGACCCTACGCACTCAGCCCACGGTTTTCCAGCATCGGCTCAATCTGTGGATCGTGTCCGCGCCACTGGCGATAAAGTTCAGCTAAATCAGTGCTATTGCCGCGCGACAGAATCGCTTCCCGGAAGCGCTGACCGTTCTCACGGGTCAAACCGCCCTGCTCCACGAACCACTGATAGCCGTCATCGGCCAGCATCTGGGTCCACAGATAGGCGTAATAGCCTGCCGCATAGCCCCCGCCGAAGATATGGGAGAAGTAGCTGCTGCGATAGCGCGGGGGAACGGCCGCCAGATCCAGTTGCTCATCCCGAAGTATTTTCTGTTCAAACGCATCCACCTCTTCCGGTAACGAAGTGGTCGACAGCGTGTGCCAGCGCATATCGAGCAGCGCGGCGGCTAGCAGCTCGCTCATGTCATATCCTTTATTGAAAGTTGCCGCACGCAACATATTGTCGCGCAGCGCCTCCGGCATCGGCTCTCCGGAGCGATAATGCTTCGCATAATGGGCAAATACCTGCGGATGGCTGGCCCAGTGTTCGAAGATTTGCGACGGGAACTCGACAAAATCCCGCGGGGTATTGGTGCCGGAGAGGCTGGCATAACGCTGGTTGGCGAACAGCCCGTGCAGGGCGTGGCCAAACTCATGGAACAGGGTGATCACCTCATCCCATGACAACAGCGCGCTCTGCTCGCACTGCGGCCGGGTGTAGTTGCAGACGTTATAGATAACCGGGCGCTGCTCCCGCAGGGTCGACTGTTCGACAAACACGTCCATCCAGGCGCCGCCGCTCTTTGAATCGCGCGCGAAATAATCACCATAAAACAGCGCCATCCCTTCGCCATTGTGGTCGAAGATCTCCCAGACCCGCACATCCGGGTGGTACACCGGGATGTCAAAGCGCTCCACGAAGCGGAGCCCAAAGAGCTGCGATGCCGTCCAGAAGACGCCGTCCTGCAGCACGCGCTCGAGGGCAAAATAGGGTTTAAGCTGCGCGTCATCAATGGCATAGGCAGCCCGCCGCACCTGCTCGCTGTAGTAAAGCCAGTCCCATGCCTGCGCGTGAAACGCCCCGCCTTCGTTGTCGATCACCTGCTGGATGTCCGCCAGCTCACGTTCCGCCCTCGCCCGCGCCGCCGGCGCGATCTGACGCATAAAGCCCAATGCCTCCGCCGGGGAAGCCGCCATTTGATCGGTCAGCGCCCAGCTGGCGTAATCTGCCGCCCCCAGCAGTTCCGCCTGCTGCGCGCGGATCGCCGCCAGCCGCAGCACCAGACGACGGGTATCATGCTCATCGCCCTGCTGATTGCGCGTCCAGCCGGCGGCGAAAAGATTTTCCCGCGTTTGCCGGTCGCGCAGCGCAAGCAGCTGCGGCTGCTGGGTGGTGTTGGTCAGCGTCAGCAGCCAGCGATCGCTGAGCCCTTTTTCGCGCGCCGCCTCGGCAGCCGCCGCTATCTCCTCATCGTTCAGGCCATCCAGTTGATGCCGGTCATCGACCACCAGGCCGCCGCTTTTCGCCGCCCCCAGCAGCCGCTGCTGGAACTGACTTTGCAAAGTGGCCGCTTCAGTGTTCAGCGCGCGCAGCACCGCCTTCTGCGCCGGGTCCAGCGTTGCCCCGGCGTGAACAAAACGTTGCCATGTCAGGGTCAGGAGACGCAGGGATTCGCCGTCAAGCGCGAGCGTCTCGCGCTGTTCGTAGACGCTGTTCACCCGCTGGAATAAGGCCTCGTTGAGCCAGATGTCATTCCCCAGCCCGGCGAGCTCGGCGGAAAATTGTTCATCCAGTGATTGAAGATAAGGGTTGGTATGGGCGCCGGCCATGGCGAAAAAGACCCGCGTCACCCGCGCCAGCAGCTGTCCGCTCTGCTCCAGCGCCTCGAGCGTGTTGGCGAAACTGGCCGGCTGCGGATTGTCGATAATGGCGCGGATCTCCTCGCGCTGCTGCCGAACGCCCTCATCAAACGCCGGCCGATAGTGACTGTCTTCGATCAGGTCAAACCGCGGCGCCTGGTAAGGCAACAGACTGACGCTAAAAAAGGGGTTTTGTTCGGACATCTTTCTCTCCTGCACAGGCTAATCCTGTAAGATTAGGCTTCTCCTTAAGGGGTCGCAATGATTTCCGTTACCGGTCGCCGCCTGTGCGTGCTATGGTATGAAAACACAAAAAGCGTTGAGGAACAGTAAGATGATTATCATGGTCACCGGCGCCACTGCCGGTTTTGGTGAAAGTATTACTCGCCGTTTTGTCGCTAACGGTCATAAAGTGATTGCCACCGGACGTCGCGAAGAGCGCCTGAAGACGCTGAAAGACGAGCTGGGCGATAATCTTTATATCGCGCAACTGGACGTCCGCAACCGCGCCGCTATTGAGACGCTGATTGCCGACCTGCCCGCCGAGTGGCAGGCTATCGATGTGCTGGTGAACAACGCGGGTCTGGCGCTCGGCCTGGAGCCGGCGCACCGCGCCAGCGTGGAAGACTGGGAAGATATGATCGACACCAATAATAAAGGGCTGGTGTACATGACCCGCGCCGTCCTGCCGGGCATGGTGGCGCGCAATCGCGGCCATATCATCAACATCGGCTCCACGGCGGGCAGCTGGCCTTATGCCGGCGGTAACGTCTATGGGGCGACCAAAGCCTTTGTGCGCCAGTTCAGCCTCAATCTTCGCACTGACCTGCACGGCACCGCGGTGCGCGTCACCGACATCGAGCCGGGCCTGGTGGGCGGCACCGAGTTCTCTAACGTCCGCTTTAAAGGCGATGACGCCAAAGCCGGTAAAACCTACGAGAACACCGAAGCCCTGACGCCGGAAGATGTGACCGAGGCGGTCTGGTGGGTGGCCACCCTACCGAAACACGTCAACATCAACACCCTGGAGATGATGCCGGTGAGCCAGAGCTTTGCCGGGCTCAGCGTTCACCGCCAGGGCTAACCGTCAGCCACCCGGCCTGATGGCCGGGTATGGGCGGAACCGCAAAAAACGCGTAAAATAGTGCGCATAACCCCATAAAAAGTAACCATCAATGGCCGCAGAATCGCAACTGAATCCGACGCAACCCGTTAATCAGCAAATTTATCGCATCCTCCGCCGGGATATCGTTCACTGCCTCATCCCGCCTGGCACGCCGCTGTCGGAGAAAGAAGTCTCCGTGCGTTTTGCGGTATCTCGTCAGCCGGTGCGCGAGGCCTTTATTAAGCTGGCGGAGAATGGACTTATCCAGATCCGTCCCCAGCGCGGCAGCTACGTCAACAAAATCTCCCTGTCTCAGGTGCGCAATGGTTGCTTTGTCCGCCAGGCGATTGAGTGCGCGGTGGTCCGCCGTGCCGCTGGCATGATTAACGATGAGCAAGTCTATCAACTGGAGCAGAATCTCCATCAGCAGCGTATTGCCGTCGACCGCCAGCAGTTAAACGATTTTTTCCTGCTTGATGATGAATTTCACCAGAAGCTTTCGGTTATCGCCGATTGTCAGCTGGCCTGGGATACGGTGGAAAACATCAAAGCCGCCATTGACCGCGTGCGCTACATGAGCCTTGACCATGTCTCCTCCCCGGAGATGCTTCTGCGCCAGCATCACGAAATTTTTACCGCGCTGGAAAAACGCGACGCTGAGGCAGTCGAGAAAGCCATGAGTATTCATTTGCATGAAATCAGCGAATCTGTGCTGCTGATCCGCCAGGAGAATCGCGACTGGTTTAGCGAAGAGTAAGGACCAGACGGCTGCGAAATAAGGCTGACGCAGCCGTCGTGACGGAGGGGATTATCTGACCACCAGCACCGGCGTTTTGGCGTAGCGCAAAATGGACTCGGCGTTGGAGCCCAGCAGATGGGTGGAGATCCCCGGTTTGCGGGAGCCAATCACTATCACATCGAACGCTTCGTTGTTACTGATAGCCAGAATTTCATCGCGCACGTTACCAAACACGACCCGGGTATGGATCCGTGACATTGGCAGGTCGAACAGTCGCGCCACCTCGCGCATCTTTTTCTCTGACTCTTCCTGCATATAGGCTTCGAATTTACGAATATCCGCCGTAAATCCGCGTAATAACGAACGGCTGCTGTTCGGCAGGACGTTGAGCAAGGTGATCTCGCCATTTTCCGCCGATGCGAGAAATTCCGCGTGACGCACTGCCTTATCGCTTAAATCCATTTCAAAAACATCAACAGGCAATAAAATCTTTTTATACATGGCCCGCACTCCTTTTCCAGAGAAAATGATTTTTCAATAACTTAACTATGCCATTTTTGCGGTGAATGACCAGCCATTATTCGGAAAAATAACAGCTAATTATCTTTAGTAAATCAGGGAAATATAGAGTTATGTAAGGACATTGCGTTCGATCATATTTTTAGCCTGCTAAAAGCGATCAACAGCAAAAAAGATTTATCAGCGGAACCGTGCAGAAACAGCAGAAGAGCCGGTGTCGACCCCATGACCGACACCGGGAACAAATGATTATTGCGCCTCAGCCCATGCGGCAACGGTGGCTTTCGCCCCCTGACGCTGTAGCGCTACATAGGCGCGGGTCACCGCCGAGACGAACCGCGCTTCCTGCGGCAGCTCCCGGCCAAAGATGGCCTCAATGCCCAACAGCGCTTTGACGCGCGCTTCGCCATCGGCGCTGGCGGCTACCGCCTGCTGGATCACCGGCAGCAGCGGATCGCAAATTTCGATTGCCTGGCCGGCGTCGTCAACACCGCCGACATAGCGCATCCACCCCGCCACGCCCAGCGCCAGCAGCGTGAAGTCATGCTGGTGAGCCAGATGCCAGCGTACCGAGTCCAGCATGCGCTGCGGCAGCTTCTGGCTACCGTCCATTGCAATCTGCCAGGTACGGTGTTTGAGCGCCGGATTGCAGTAGCGGTCAATCAGCAGACTGGCATAGTGTGACAGATCCACCCCCTGCACTTTTAAGGTCGGGGCCTGCTCGTCCAGCATCAGCGCCAGCGCCGCGCGGCGGTAGTTGTCATCCTGCATACAGTCGTTGATATGCTGATAACCGGCCAGATAGCCGAGATAGGCGAGGAACGAATGGCTGCCGTTGAGCATCCTCAGCTTCATCTCTTCGAAAGGCACCACATGGCGACCAGCTCCGCCCCCGCTTTCTCCCACTGTGGACGTCCGGCGACAAAATTATCCTCAATCACCCACTGGCGGAACGGCTCACAGGCCACCCCAGCCGGGTCGCGCACGCCGGTCAGCTGTTCAATTTTATCGAGGGTTTCCGCGGTCACCGCCGGGACAATGCGGTCCACCATGGTCGACGGAAAGGTGACGTTCTGTTCTATCCATGCCGCGAGGTCCGCGTCCAGCGCCCGGGCGTAGGCGCAAACGACGTTGCGCATCACATGACCGTTTTCCGGCATGTTATCGCAGGACATCACGGTAAAGGCAGGCAGCCCTGCCGCCCGGCGGCGCGCTAAAGCCTCCACCACCACGCCCGCTGCCGATTTCGGCTGGCGCGGGTTAGCGAGATCGGCGGCGATCAGCGGGTGATCGAGCTGCAGCTCGCCGCTGGCGGGCGAATGGCAATAGCCTTTCTCGGTAATGGTGAGGGAGACAATGGCCACCTGTGGCTCACACATCGCCGAAAGCACGGCCTCGAGACCATCGACCTGGGCATGCAGCGCCTGCTTCACCACCCCGACCACGCGCGCGGTCCACGCGTCGGCGGACATTTCGGCCACGGTATACAGCAGATCCTGCTGCCGGAGATCGGCGATTTGCTGCTCGCCGCCAATCAGGTTGACTTCAGTGTAGCCCCAGTCACTGCCGTACTCGCTGGCCAGTATATCGGCGTATACCGCCTGATGGGCGCGGTGAAACGCGCCAAAACCCAGATGGACGATACGGGGGACCAGCGCGTGGCGATCGTAGCCGGGCAGGATGGCGTTAGCGGTTAAGAGGGTGTTTTCCATGGTAACTCTCGTTGTTATGTGGCTCATCAACCATTCTCTGGGAGAACTCTCGAGGAGAATGCCTTTGTGCCTCAACCATCTCACGCAATTGGTATAACATCTTTGATTTCTGTCAACTACCATACAAGAAGCTTTTTGCCGGGTTGTGCTCGCTGGCGATCGGTCACAAAATCTTTGAGATGACAGAAGAAAATCCGCCACGAAGCGGTAAGAGAAGACGGATCATGGCGCAGGCCACGCCTCCCTGCGGGCCTGTTGCATAACGACCGGTTAATCGATGCGGGTTTTGACGATAAAGAAGTAGCACAGCGCCCCGGCGAAGGTCACGCCGGCGGCGATCACCAGCGCCAGATTGAAAGAGTGGGTGGTATCCACAACCCAGCCGGTGACGATCGGCGCGAAGGAGGCAAACACAAAGCTGCCAAAGTTCTGGATCGCCGCCACCGACGCCACTTTATGTTCCGCCACCAGCACCTGTACCAATCCCCAGGCCGAGGTGCCAGCGAAATGGACGCAGAACAGCGCCATGGAGATAAACGCCACCGCCTGGGTCGGCGTGTTTGATTGCACCACCAACAGCGTGCCGAGCGCGGAAAGCACCAGTCCGGCGACAATCGCCGTTTTGCGGGTTTTCGCCAGATCGTAGCCTCTGCGCGCCAGCGCATCGACCACCAGCCCATTGACCCACATGCCCACCGCCGCAGCGAGAAACGGGATCGCCGCCACCCAGCCGGTTTTAGCAAGGCTCAATCCCTGCTGCGCCTGCAGATAACCCGGCAGCCACGCGATATACAGCCAGCCGGTATAGTTCACCCCGGAGAAGCCGAGGATCATCCCCCAGGTGGTACGTCGTTTAAACAGCGCCAGCCATTCGCTCAGTTTCAGCGCCGGTCGGGCCGCCTCCTCGCTGGCCAGATAGCGTTGCTCCTCCTCCTGCAGGGTGAATTGCCGCCGGTTACGGTATCCCACATACCAGCACAGGCCGACCAGGATACCGGCTAAACCAATCACCACAAACATTGTCCGCCAGCCCCAGGCCAGCTTCATGATGACCAGCGCCGGCGGGGCGATGGCCTGACCCAGCACCGTCGAGGAGTTAAATATCCCCACCGCTGTGCCGCGCTCTCGTTGCGCATACCAGTCGTTGATCGATTTCACGCCGGCGGGCATAAACGGCGCTTCGCCGATCCCGAGGCCAATGCGCAGCAGAATAAAATGCGAGAACGAATTGACTATCCCGGTCAGGGCCTGCATCGCAGACCAGAATATTAGCCCGGCGCCCAGCACAACCCGCGGTCCGAGGCGATCCAGCAAAATGCCCGAGGGCAGTTGCGCGAAGCCGTAGGAGAGCGAAAAAGCGGAGAGCAGCACCCCGAACTCGGTGGCGCTCAGACCCAAATCGGCGCGTATCGCCTCCCCGGCGACGCTCAGGGAAGAGCGGTCCAGAAAGTTAACGATACCGGCGATAAACAGCAGCGTCAGGGTGATCTTCTGCACCCGACGGATGCGCAGCGGCGTTGCCCCCGCCTGTGGGGCAAATGTCTCAATAGCCATCGTTGTTCCTTACAGAGTCATAACCCAATATGATGTCTGATAAGTAAGGCAACAGGTCGACTACCATACAAGAATTAGGGTTTAAAAAAGTGGCAGGGATCACATTAGACGGGCTTATGCCCGTCCCCAGCCCGCCACGATGATCAGCATCCCGCACAGCGCGATGGCCGCCCCCGCCCAGTCATAATGGGTTAATTTGACTCCGTCAACGACCCGCAGCCAGAGCAATGCGGTACAAACATACACGCCACCGTAGGCGGCATATACCCGCCCGCTGGCGGTTGGATGGAGCGTCAGGAGCCAGACGAACAGCCCCAGCGCCAGGCCGGCGGGGATCAGCAGCAGCGGCGTGGCCCCGCGTTTTAACCATAGCCACGGCAGATAGCAGCCGACGATTTCACACAGAGCGGTGGCAAAGAACAGCAGCGTGGTTTTGAGCATTAAAAGATTCGTAAAAGAGACAAAGCGTTGAACTATTCTACGCGATAATAGCCCTTTCCCTACGCTGTTTTGTCGGCTATGCCGGGCAAAACAGCTGTAGTAAACTTAACCTGAGGGTTAACCCATCACCTAAAGGAAATCGTGATGAACATGACACTGAACAAACGCTGGTGCCTGACCGCCATTCTGGCGTTAAGCGCCGTGCTCTATACCTCCAGCTCATTCGCAGCCACCGACCGGCTGGTGATTGAGTCAGGCGACAGCGCGCAAAGCCGTCAGCAGGCGTCGATGGAAAAAGAGCAATGGAACGACACCCGCAGCCTGCGCCAGAAGGTGAACAAACGGGCGGAAAAAGAGTGGGACAAAACCGATGTCGCCTTTGACGCGCAGGATAACTGCCAGAAGAGCGCCAACGTCAATGCCTACTGGGAACCAAACACCCTGCGCTGCCTTGACCGCCGTACCGGCCGGGCGATCAATCCCTGAGCACGCTGGCGCCTGCGGGCGCCGCCTTTCCGTCCCCTCTTTTCCGCTTTGACCACAGGAATTCCCATGACCGACGCGCTACACGTCAGACTCCGCCCCCTTGAGCGCGAAGATTTGCGCTTTGTTCACCAGCTCGACAACAACGCCAGCGTGATGCGCTACTGGTTTGAAGAGCCCTATGAAGCCTTCGTTGAGCTTTCCGATCTGTACGACAAGCATATTCACGACCAAAGCGAGCGTCGCTTTGTGATCGAATGCAATGGCGATAAAGCCGGACTGGTGGAGCTGGTTGAAATCAACCATGTGCACCGCCGGGCCGAGTTCCAGATCATCATCTCGCCCGACTTCCAGGGAAAAGGCCTCGCCACCCGCGCCGCGCGGCTGGCGATGGACTATGGCTTTACCGTGCTCAATCTGTATAAGCTGTATCTGATTGTCGATAAAGAGAATGAAAAAGCGATCCATATTTACCGCAAGCTCGGCTTTATGGTCGAGGGTGAACTGATCCATGAGTTTTTCATTAACGGCGAGTATCGCAACACCATCCGCATGTGTCTGTTCCAGCATCAGTATCTGGCGGAACACAAAACGCCGGGGCCGTCCCTGCTGAAGCCGACGGCTCAGTAATAATCAATGCGGTTTTTAATCGTGTAGTGGCGGGTCAGCGGCGGCTGGACGCTTTCATCGATCACCTGCAGCTCACAGCTCAGCGGATTGTCATGACGATCGTAGTCGCAGGTCTGGCGCACTGTGCCCAGCGTGCGGTCGTTGAAGGTGCTGATGGCGGTATAGTCCATTTTCTTGCGCGGATCCTTCGACGGCGTGGAGGCAACGGTAAATCGCTCCTCTTTGGCGGTGGTGGTTTTCCCCAGCGGATAGCCATCGCTGTCGTAGCGGTAGGTGGCGGTGGTCTCTTTGCCGCGGGCGCTGATAATAAAGCCGTTATCATCCGTTTCCCAGCTCACGCCGGTGGCGGGCATCTCCGCCAGCTGACATTTCCCCTGCAGACGCAGCCGCTTCTCATGGGTGCGGCCATCGACGTAATAGTTGGCGTCCAGCAGCAGCGTCGCGCCGGTGTTATTCTCCACATCCTCCAGCGTCAACAGATCGAAACATCCCTCTTTTGACAGCTGCGCGCTCACCTTTTTGACCACCACATCGTGTTCGTCCAGTAGGGTCTGGCTAAAATCTTTCACCGGTCCGCGCAGCGGATCGAACTCAAACTCATTGGAAAAACTCGCCATCTCCGGGGTGAAGGCTTCCGGGACGCTTTCGCGGTCGCACGCCGTCAGCAACAGCGCGGTCGGGATCAGCCAATACAGTCTTTTCACAGGTGATTCCTTTTGTGTACATCCAATCATATTAGCAAATACAATTGTTTACACCAGTTCTGCTATGCTTAAATCTGGATAACATCGATAAGGAGCGTAAGATGAAACTATCCCTCTGGACAGGCGCCGCGCTGCTGCTGTGCTCCACGACCGTACTGGCGGCGCCCGACTCTTGCGAGCGGGTCAAAAATGATATTCAACAGAAGATCATGAACAATGGCGTACCGGAAACGGCCTTCAGTCTGGCCATTGTGCCAAACGACCAGGCGGACCAGCCCGGCGCTCAGGTGGTCGGTCATTGCGCCAATGACACCTTCAAAATCACCTATACCCGTAACAGCGACAGTCCCGCCGAAAACGACGCTCAGTAAGCCCACTTCGCTTTCAAACGAAAGATCTTATCCCTGCATTGACCAGGGATAAGATCTGCCGGCTACCCATAACGTATTATCGCTCACCCCGGCGTCTGTTAATGACGCGGCGGCCCTTCTCCGCCCAGCATAACCATCATGGAGTGAGCAATGTCGAATCAGGAATCTTCCGGCGGCGTCACCCGACGCGCGTTACTTAAATCCACAGCCCTCGGTTCTCTGGCGCTGGCCGCCGGCGGGCTTCCCCTCCCCTTTACGCTGCGCAGCGCCGCGGCGGCAGTACAACAGGCTGCCGGCGACAACACCCGCATTGTCTGGGGCGCCTGTTCGGTCAACTGCGGCAGCCGCTGCGCCCTGCGGTTACACGTGCGTGATGATGAAGTGGTGTATGTCGAAACGGATAACACCGGCGACGACCGCTATGGCGATCACCAGGTCCGCGCCTGCCTGCGCGGGCGTTCGATTCGCCGGCGCATCAACCACCCGGATCGCCTTAACTATCCGATGAAGCGCGTGGGAAAACGCGGAGAAGGTAAATTTGAGCGTATCAGCTGGCAGGAAGCGCTGGATACCCTTGCTGACCGCCTGAAGCGCGTCGTCGCGGAATATGGCAACGAAGCCGTGTACATTAACTACTCATCAGGAATTGTCGGCGGGAACATCACTCGCTCCTCGCCTTCCGCTTCGCCGGTGGCGCGGCTGATGAACTGCTACGGCGGCTCGCTTAACCAGTACGGTACCTACAGCACCGCGCAGATCGCCTGCGCCATGCCCTACACCTACGGCAGTAACGACGGCAACAGCACCTCAGATATTGAAAACAGCAAGCTGGTGGTGATGTTCGGCAACAACCCGGCGGAAACCCGCATGAGCGGCGGCGGCATTACCTGGTATCTGGAACAGGCCCGCGAGCGCTCCAACGCGCGGATGATCGTTATCGATCCGCGCTACACCGATACCGCCGCCGGTCGCGAAGATGAGTGGATCCCCATTCGCCCCGGCACGGACGCCGCGCTGGTCGCCGGTATCGCCTGGGTGTTGATTAACGAGAATCTGGTGGATCAGCCGTTCCTTGATAAATACTGCGTCGGCTACGATGAGAAGACGCTGCCGGCCGGGGCGCCTGAGAATGGCCACTATAAAGCCTATATCCTCGGCGAGGGCGACGACGGCGTCGCCAAAACGCCGCAGTGGGCCTCGCGTATCACCGGCATCCCAGCCGATCGCATCATTAAACTGGCGCGCGACATCGGCATGATCAAACCGGCCTATATCTGCCAGGGCTGGGGGCCGCAGCGCCAGGCAAACGGCGAGCTCTCGGCCCGGGCGATCGCCATGCTGCCGATCTTAACCGGCAACGTCGGCATCAACGGCGGCAACAGCGGCGCCCGCGAATCGACCTACACCATCACCATCGAGCGTCTGCCGGTGCTGGAAAATCCGGTGAAAACCGCCATCTCCTGCTTCACCTGGACCGACGCTATCGCCCGTGGTCCGGAAATGACCGCCACCCGCGACGGTGTGCGTGGCAAAGAGAAGCTGGATGTGCCAATCAAATTCCTGTGGAACTACGCGGGCAACACCCTCATCAACCAGCACTCCGACATCAATAAGACCCACGATATTCTGCAGGACGAGAGCAAGTGCGAAACCATCGTGGTCATCGACAACTTTATGACCTCGTCGGCGAAATATGCCGACCTGCTGCTGCCCGACCTGATGACCGTTGAGCAAGAGGATATCATTCCCAACGATTACGCCGGCAATATGGGCTATCTGATTTTCATCCAGCCCGCCACCTCGGCGAAGTTTGAACGCAAACCGATTTACTGGATCTTAAGCGAAGTGGCGAAACGGCTCGGCGACGATGTCTACCAGCGTTTTACCGAGGGGCGCACGCAGGCGCAGTGGCTGCAGCATCTGTACGCCAAAATGGTGGCGAAAGATCCGGCGCTGCCGGCCTACGAGGAGCTGAAGCGAATGGGCATCTACAAACGCAAGGATCCGAACGGCCACTTCGTCGCCTATCGCGACTTCCGCCGCGATCCCGAAGCGCATCCGCTCAACACCCCGTCCGGCAAAATTGAGATCTACTCCAGCCGGCTCGCCGGATTGCCGCCCGCTGGCAGCTGGAGAAAGACGACGTCATCAGCCCGCTGCCGGTCTACGCCTCCACATTTGAAGGCTGGGACGATCCGCTGCGCAGTCAGTATCCGCTGCAGCTGTTTGGATTCCACTATAAGGCGCGCACCCATTCCAGCTACGGCAACGTGGATGTGCTGCAGGCCGCCTGCCGTCAGGAAGTGTGGATCAACCCGCTTGACGCGAAAAAACGCGGGATTAATAACGGCGATCTGGTGCGGGTGTTCAACCAGCGCGGCGAAGTCCGGCTGCCGGCGAAAGTGACGCCGCGCATCATGCCGGGCGTGTCGGCGATGGGCCAGGGCGCGTGGCACGACGCCAATATGGCCGGCGACCGGGTTGACCATGGCGCCTGCATGAATACCCTGACCACCCACCGCCCGTCGCCGCTGGCGAAAGGGAATCCGCAGCATACTAACCTGGTCGATATCGAGAAGGTTTAAGGAGTAAACCATGAGCACGCAATATGGATTCTTTATCGACTCCGCTCGCTGTACCGGGTGCAAAACCTGCGAGCTGGCCTGTAAGGACTATAAAAACCTGACCCCGGAAGTCAGTTTCCGTCGCATCTACGAGTACGCCGGCGGCGACTGGCAGGAGGACAACAGCGTCTGGCAGCAGAACGTTTTTGCCTATTACCTCTCCATCGCCTGTAACCACTGCGCCGATCCGGCCTGCACCAAAGTCTGCCCGAGCGGGGCGATGCACAAGCGCGAAGACGGTTTTGTGGTGGTGGATGAAGAGGTGTGCATCGGCTGCCGCTACTGTCATATGGCCTGCCCGTACGGCGCGCCGCAGTACAACGCCGACAAAGGCCATATGACCAAGTGCGACGGCTGTCATGAGCGCGTCGCCGAGGGGAAGAAGCCGGTCTGCGTCGAGTCCTGCCCGCTGCGGGCGCTCGATTTCGGGCCGATTGCTGAACTGCGTGCTAAGCACGGCCAACTGGCGGCGGTAGCCCCGCTGCCCTCGGCGCACTTCACTCAGCCGAGCATCGCGATCAACCCTAACCGCAACGCCCGGCCGTGTGGCGATACCACCGGTTATCTGGCAAACCCGAAGGAGGTGTGAGATGGGAAGCGGATGGCATGAATGGCCGCTGGTGCTGTTTACGGTACTAGGGCAATGCGTGGTGGGCGCGACATTCATCAGCGGTCTGGTCTGGCTCGAGTTGGCGGACCAGCGCGAAGCGCGGCAGCGTCTGGTGCGCAGCATGTTTTTTATCTGGCTGCTGATGGGGATCGGCTTTCTCGCTTCAGTTATGCATCTCGGTTCGCCACTGCGCGCGTTTAACTCGCTGAACCGCGTCGGCGCCTCGGCGCTGAGCAACGAAATCGCCAGCGGCGCCTTGTTTTTCGCTGTGGGCGGATTCTGGTGGCTGCTGGCCGTGCTGGAAAAAATGCCGGCAGCGCTGGGCAAAATCTGGCTGGTGATCGCCCTGCTGTTGGGGCTGCTGTTTGTCCTCGCGATGACCCGGGTTTATCAAATCGATACTGTACCGACATGGTACACTGGCTACACCACCAGCGCCTTCTTCCTGACGGTACTCCTTAGCGGGCCGCTGTTCGCCGCCCTGCTGTTGCAAATGGCGAAAGTCGACGTTAACGGCTGGTTTATTGCTGGGTTGAGCGTGGCCGCGCTGGTCATCAGCGCCGCGGTGATCGTCATGCAAAGCGCCGGGCTCAGTACTATTCACAGCTCCGTTCAGCAGGCGGCCAGCCTGTTGCCGAATTACGGCAGACTGCAGGCCTTACGCCTGATCCTGCTGGCGCTGGGACTCGGCTGCTGGCTGTGCCCGCTGATCCGTCGCCAGCCGCCGCGCGCGGCGGGGCTACTGGCTGGTCTGCTGCTGGTCTTGATTGCTGAATGTATTGGCCGCGGCCTGTTTTATGGGCTACATATGACCGTCGGTATGGCGGTTGCCGGTTAATGAGACGGCGCGCCGGCGCGCGCCGCAGAAAGGAATAATTGATGATGCCGTTCCCACACCGCGACGCCGTCGCGTTAAGCGCCCGTACCCTGGGCGCGTTGTTCTCTTATGCGCCGAATAACGCGCAAATCGCGCCGCTGGTCGCCGCCTTCCAGGACGGCAGCTGGCAGCAACAGTGGCCCTACCCGGTTGCCGCCCCGCTGGCATCGGGGTTTGCCGCGTCGGCTGAAGAGTCGTTGCCGGAAGCCTGGCAGCGCCTGTTTATCGGACCATGGGCCCTGCCGGCGCCGCCATGGGGATCCGTCTGGCTGGATAAAGAATCGGTGCTGTTCGGCGAATCCACGCTGGCACTGCGCGAATGGATGCGCGCGAACGGCATCGCACTGGACGCCGATCGCAACGAGCCGGAAGACCATTTCGGCACCCTGCTGCTGCTGGCGGCGTGGCTGTGCGAAACGGAGCAGGAGGCGTTGTTTGGCCAGCTGCTGGCCTGGCATCTGCTGCCGTGGTCCGGACGCTTCCTGAGCGTCTTTGTCGAACGCGCTGCCCACCCCTTCTACCAGGCGCTGGGTCAGCTGGCGCAGGCGACCCTGGCGCAGTGGCAGGAGAATCTGCCGATCGCCGTGGCGGAAAAGCCGCTCTATCGCTAATCCCTTTACCGCGCCGGTAGTCGGCGCGGTTTCCTTATTTGCACGCCTGACCGTGACCCGCACTTATCGCTTTTGCATATAAGGTTATTCCCTATCACAATAAGGCCATGTTTTCCGACTCTCGCCATGACCGATGCACCGTCTTCATCCCTATCCTGACGTGCAGGTGATGTTTCGTCGCCTGCTGATCGCCACGCTGATTGGCCTGCTCGCCGCCCTGGCGGTGGCCCTGTTTCGCCATGCCATGGTGGTGCTGGAAACGCTGTTTCTCGGTAACGACAGCGGGAGCCTGGTCAACGCCGCGCAGTCGCTGCCGGCGTGGCGGCGGCTGATTACCCCGGCGCTGGGGGGACTGGCGGCAGGGACACTTCTCTGGCTCTGGCAGCGGCGCAGCATTGCCCGCCCGCACGCCGCCACCGATTATATGGAAGCCCTGGAAACCGGGGACGGTTGCTTCGATACGCCGGCAAGCCTGGTGAAGTCGCTGGCCTCGCTGCTGGTGGTGGTCACCGGCAGCGCGATTGGCCGGGAAGGCGCCATGATCCTGCTGGCCGCGCTGGCGGCCTCGCTGTTCGCCCGCCGCTTCACGCCGCAGGCAGAATGGAAGCTGTGGGTCGCCTGCGGCGCCGCCGCCGGGATGGCCAGCGCCTATCATGCCCCGCTGGCCGGCAGCCTGTTTATCGCTGAAATTCTCTTTGGCACGCTGATGCTGGCCTCGCTTGGGCCGGTTGTCATCTCGGCTGTGATCGCCCTGCTGCTCACCCAGTTTCTCAACGGCGGCGCCGCGCCGCTGTACCATGTCGTCCTGCAGCAGGACCTTAGCGCGCTGCACTATGGCCTGATGCTCGCCACCGGACTGCTGGCCGGGCTGTGCGGGCCGCTGTTTATCTGGCTGATGGCCTACAGCCACCGCGGGTTCGTCAGGCTGAAGCTGGCGCCGCCGTGGCAGCTGGCGCTGGGCGGGCTGATAGTCGGCGGCTTATCGCTCATCACTCCGGCGGTGTGGGGCAACGGCTACAGCGTGGTGCAAAGCTATCTCCTGCTGCCGCCGCCCGGCGCGCTGCTGGTGGCGGTATTCCTGTGCAAACTGCTGGCGGTGCTGGCCAGCAGTGGCTCCGGCGCGCCGGGCGGGGTGTTTACCCCCACGCTGTTTGTTGGTCTGGCGATGGGCATGCTGTTTGCCCGCTTCAGCGGGCTGTGGCTACCGGGGGATCAGGAGATGGCTTTGATGATGGGACTGACCGGCATGGCGGCGTTTCTTGCCGCCACCACCCATGCGCCCATTATGTCGACCCTGATGATTTGTGAGATGACCGGGCAGTATACGCTGCTTCCCGGCCTGTTGATCACCTGCGTGGTGGCGTCGGTGCTGTCGCGGACGTTACGCCGGGATTCGATCTATCGCCATCACGTTGCCGAGCATGTCTAAGTCGACGTAGCGGCTTAGCTCACGCTGCTCGGCGCGCGGCAGATACGGCAGCTCGCCAATGAGCGGCGCCGGCAGCTTTTTGCTGAGCACATCGATGATTTCGGCGTAGTGCGCCAGACCGGGGTTAATGCGGTTGGCCACCCAGCCGATCAGCGGTAGCCCGTCATTGGCGATCGCCTGGGCCGTCAGCAGCGCATGGTTGATGCACCCTTCCTGGATCCCCACCACCATCAGCACCGGGAGCTGCTCCTGTACCACCCATTCGGAGAGCGGTCGCAGGTCGTTCATCAGGCTGCGCCAGCCGCCGGTGCCTTCAACCACCACATGTTCAACCTGCCCGGTCAGCCGCTGCAAACCATCCGACAGCAGACCGTAGTTGATCGGGCAGCTGTGCGCCACGCTGCTTTCGTCTTCGCTTAAGGCGATGGGATTGACAGCCTCATAGGGTAACGCCAGCGTGGAGACGCTCTGCAGCACCAGCGCGTCTTTGTTACGCAAACCGTCCGGCGTCTCTTTGCTGCCCTTCGCCACAGGCTTGTACCCGGCCACGCTTTTGCCTCTGGCAGCAAGTGCCTGCAACAGCGCACGGGAAACCACTGTCTTCCCGACAGAGGTGTCTGTACCTGTAATAAAGAAACGCTTAAACATCACTAACCCCACAGTTTTGTCGATGAAATATACGGGAGAGAAATAATCAACAGTGGGCAAAGTCTACGTGAAGCCGCTGGGGGTCAGCTTGAGATAGCGCAATTTTTGGTGTGACTATGAAAAAATGTTAACCCTGTAACAGTCGTATGAGTAAGGATCCGTTATAGAGCGCATCCTTGACCAACGCCGCGCCAGCCATCGTTCCGCGGTTGGAGAACTGGGTGCTTTCAACCGCGATATGCTGGCTGTAGGCCGGGAGTGATTGTTGCCGAATGCAGCTGGAAATTGCCGGAAAAAGAATGTCTGCCGCCAGGTTAAACGGCGAGCCAATCAGGATTTTCTGCGGGTTAAACAGATTGACCATGATCGCCAGAATGCGGCCGACGTGATTACCGACGCCGCTGATAATGTCCCGGGCCAGCAGATCGCCCTGCAGCGCCGCCTGACATAGCCACTCCACGCTCAGCGGACGCTGATGCAGTAGCGAGCTCATCGACTGCGCCATCCGCATCTGCGCCAGCTCCAGCACGCTCTCCACGCTGGCGATCGTTTCCAGACAGCCATGGTTGCCGCAGTAGCAGCGTTTGCCGTAGGGGTCGACCTGGGTATGACCGATCTCCACGAGACTGCTGCTGCCGGCGTGCAGCAGACGTCCATCGGTGATAACCCCGGCGCCGACGTTGTGATCGATCACTACCTGAATGACGTCCCGGGCGCCGCGCGAGGCGCCAAACAGCGATTCCGCCATGGTCCAGGCGCTGATGTCATGCTGAATATAGACCGGCACCCCGGTATGGTTGGCCAGCGTTTCGCCCAACGGGACGTCTTTGACTTCTTCATAAAACGGCATGCGATGAATAATGCCGTTTTCAGTATCAATGATACCCGGCATCGTGATGGCGATGGAGGTGAGACGTTCCAGCTTCTTCTGGTGGCGAATAAAGAAGCGATCGATATGGTCGATAATCCGCGTCAGAAACGGCGTGCTGTCGGCAAGCGCCAGCTCCAGCTGCTCCTCCACCACCAGCTGGCTGCTTAAATCACGCAGCGAAAGGTGGATCTCGCCGCGGCTGATGCGCACCGCCAGATAGTGCCATGCCTCGGTTTCCACCATCAGCCCCACCGCCGGCCGCCCGCGGCTGCCGGGCTCCTGAATTTCGGTCTCCTGCACCAAGTGCGCTTCCAGCATTTCGCGGACAATTTTAGTGATGCTGGCGGGCGCCAGTTGCGCAAATCGGGAGAGGTCGATACGCGATACCGGGCCGAGCTGATCAATCAGGCGATAGACGGCGCCCGCATTGGTCTGCTTGATTTGATCGATATGGCCTGGTTGACTATCCGCTACCACCATTGACTCCCTTTATTTTCGCGCTTCGAAATAAACTTTCGACTATGGTGAAGCACTTCGATGGTGAACGTCAAATTTTTGCTTAGCCTTGTGATTTACCGCACATTTCCAGCCCATTTTTGCTTCAATTGCGCTCGCTTTTCCAGGCCAGCAGCGTGTCACGAAAGCGTTTTGCCAGCGCTCCCTGCTCATGGTGTTTCGACCACACCAGCCACATCTCTGACACCGCATCCTGTTCGTCGATCGGCAGCCAGCGCATTTCGCTGAGCTGCACGCGCTGAAAGGAGGCCGGCAGGATCGACACCCCCAGCCCGGCGGCCACCAGGCCAATAATGGTCATCGCCTCCCCCACCTCCTGGGCAATCACCGGCGTATGGCCGTAGCGGCGCAGCAGGCCAAGGATATCGTCATACAGGCCGGTACCGACATGCGGGTCGAAAAAGACGAACGGCTCCCGCGCCAGCGCCGCCAGGCTGACCGAGGGCAGGCGGGCCAGCGGATGGTCCGCCGGGACCATCGCCAGCAGCGGCTCACGCAGGACCCGCTGCCACGCCAGGGTGTCCGGCAGTTGAGTATTACGCAACAGGCCAAGGTCGAGGGCCCCCTCGCTCAGCGGGACAATCTGTTCGCGGGTATTGGTCTCGCGGGTGAGAATATGCACATCCGGGTAGCGCTGACGAAACAGCGACAGCGTATCGGATACCGCCTTGATGAAAGGGGCCGAGGAGGTAAAGCCGATACGCAGTTCGCCCGTTTCCCCATGGTGCAGGCGGGCGGCGCGGGCGGCGGCGTCCTCCACCTGGGCGAGAATTTGTCGGCTGTCGGCGAGAAACTGTTTGCCCGCCGCCGTCAGGCTGACGCTGCGGTTGGTGCGGGCGAACAGGCGGGCGCCGGTCTGCTGCTCGAGGATCTGAATTTGCTGGCTTAACGGCGGTTGAGAGATGTTCAGTCGCGCCGCGGCGCGGCCAAAATGCAGCTCCTCGGCGACGGCGACAAAGTAGCGCAGATGACGCAACTCGATATTCATATTTAAAACGTCTTATTTGAGATTATTAATATATTAGACAGAATATTTACATTTTCATACCCTAAAAATGTGAGCTGAATGGTCACAACACTCTGTTGGTAAGCAGCAACTTCTATCCAAGGAATTCTCTGTGAGTCGTACAACAACCGTTGACACCGTGCCGGCGGACGAGGTCAGCGTCGCTGGTGCATCCCGCCCGGATCAATTTATTAAGCGCGGCACCCCGCAGTTTATGCGCGTCACTCTCGCGCTGTTCTCCGCCGGTCTGGCCACCTTTGCCCTGCTCTATTGCGTGCAGCCGATCCTGCCGGTGCTGTCGAACGAGTTCGGCGTATCGCCGGCCAGCAGCAGTATCTCTCTCTCCATTTCCACGGCGATGCTGGCGGTGGGCCTGCTGTTTACCGGCCCACTATCGGACGCCATTGGCCGCAAGCCGGTGATGGTCACCGCCTTGCTGCTGGCCGCCTGCTGCTCGCTGTTGTCGACCATGATGACCAGCTGGCACGGCATCCTGATTATGCGCGCCCTGATCGGCCTGTCGTTGAGCGGCGTGGCGGCGGTCGGCATGACCTACCTGAGCGAGGAGATCCACCCCAGCTTCGTGGCCTTCTCCATGGGACTCTATATCAGCGGCAACTCCATCGGCGGCATGAGCGGCCGCTTGCTCACCGGGGTCTTTACCGATTTCTTCGGCTGGCGCGTGGCGCTGGCGGTGATCAGCGGGTTCGCTCTGGCAGCGGCGATTATGTTCTGGCGTATCCTGCCCGAGTCGCGCCATTTCCGCCCGACCTCGCTGCGGCCAAAAACGCTGCTGATTAATTTCCACCTGCACTGGCGCGATCGCGGCCTGCCGCTGCTGTTCGTCGAAGGTTTCCTGCTGATGGGGGCCTTTGTCACTCTGTTTAACTACATTGGCTACCGTCTGATGATGTCGCCGTGGTCGTTAAGCCAGGCGGTGGTGGGTCTGCTGTCGGTGGCGTATCTCACCGGAACCTGGAGCTCGCCGAAAGCGGGCGCCATGACCGTACGCTATGGCCGCGGTCCGGTGATGCTCGGCTTTACCGGCGTGATGCTTTGCGGACTGCTGATGACGCTCTTTTCTTCCTTGTGGCTGATTTTCATCGGCATGCTGCTGTTCTCCGCCGGCTTCTTCGCCGCGCATTCCGTCGCCAGCAGCTGGATTGGCCCACGCGCGCGCCGCGCCCGCGGTCAGGCGTCATCGCTATATCTGTTCAGCTATTATCTTGGCTCAAGCCTGGCGGGGACGTTAGGCGGGGTGTTCTGGCACCGCTACGGCTGGAACGGCGTCGGCGGATTTATCGCGCTGCTGCTCCTTGCCGCGCTGTTGACCGGCACTTGCTTGTATCGCCGACTAAAATAATCGCCCGTGACGTGGCCTGCGGGCCACGTTTCACCACATGCCCATGATAGATGACAAGCCCATCAGCTCTCTGACGGCATCAACGGACAGTAAGGCAATAAACAGCCAGGTGAACGGATTCATAAACCACCCCCGAACCTCCAGACCTGTGTAATCGATCACAGTTTAGTCACGATACGTTGCCGATTTCTGCAATACCGCTCACAGAGCCACGCTTTTTTTCCTGCTATCTCCCGGCTGATGCTATACCACGCCTCCTGCGCGCAACGCTCGACCCGCCAGGCGTATCAGGATAGTGTAGAGGCATACCGATAATCTGTTCATTCACCTGTCACGGACCGAACGCTACTATGACTGAAAATACGCCTTATCAGCAGCTTACCCGCACCTTTCAGCGCCTGTCGCGCTTTTCGCATCTCTCCGCCATCGCCGGCTGGGATATGTTCGCCATGATGCCTCCGGGCGGTAGCGCCGCCCGCGGCGAAGCGCTGGCGGAACTCGGCGTGCTACAGCATCAGATCCTGACCGATAAAAAAGTGGGCCAATGGCTGCAGGCGGCCCGCCAGCAGGATCTCAACGACCTCGAACAGGCCAACCTGCGGGAAATGCAGCGTCAGTACGATCAGGCGGCGCTGCTGCCGGAAAGCCTGGTGGAGGCCAAATCACTGGCCGGTAGCCGTTGCGAACATGCCTGGCGCAGCCAGCGGCCGGCTAACGACTGGGCTGGCTTTGCCGAAAATTTGCGCGAGGTGGTCAGGCTGAGCCGCGAGGAAGCGCAGATCCGCGCCGACGCCCGGGGCGGCTCACGCTATGACGCGCTGCTTGATATTTTCGAGCCGGATATGACCAGCGCCCGGCTGGACAGCCTGTTTGCCGACCTCAAGTCCTGGCTGCCGTCCCTGCTGCGGCAAGCGGTCGACAAGCAGGCGACGCGAACCTTGATCGCCCCGCAGGGGCCGTTCCCGATCCCTGAGCAGCGCGAGCTGGGTCTGCAGGCGATGCGCATCCTCGGCTTTGACTTTGACGGCGGGCGTCTGGACATCAGCGCCCACCCGTTCTGCGGCGGCGTCCCTCAGGATGTGCGCATCACCACCCGCTACAACGAAAACGACCTGCTCAGCGCCCTGTTCGGCGTGATCCACGAGACCGGCCACGCCCGCTATGAGCAGAATCTGCCTCGCCCGTGGGTCGACCAGCCGGTAGGACTGGCCCGCTCTACCGCTATCCATGAATCGCAAAGCCTGTTCTTTGAAATGCAGCTGGGACGCAGCGAGCGCTTCCTCCACCGCCTGTTGCCGGCGGTGCGCGAACGCTTTGGCGATCGGCCGGCCTTTAGCGAGGAGAATTTTGTCGCCTGGAACCAGCGGGTGAAACCAGGCTTTATTCGCGTTGATGCCGATGAGGTCAGCTACCCGGCGCATGTGATCCTGCGCTATGAAATTGAACGCGCGCTGATCGACGGCGAGATCGAGGTGGAAGATATTCCGTCGCTGTGGGATGAGAAAATGCAGCACTGGCTGGGACTGTCGACCACCGGCAACTACCGGGACGGCTGTATGCAGGATATTCACTGGACCGACGGCGGCTTCGGCTACTTCCCTTCCTATACGCTGGGGGCGATGTACGCCGCGCAGCTGATGGCCGCCGCCCGCCGCGCGCTGCCGACGTTAGACCGCGATATCGCGGAAGGGGATTTCAGCGCCCTGTTTGACTGGCTGCGGCAGAATATCTGGCAGCATGGCAGCCGCTTCACCACCTCGCAGCTGATCCAGCAGGCCACCGGAGAGGATCTTAACAGCCGCTACTTCCGCGACCACCTTACCGCCCGCTATCTGTAATCGTCCGCGCCGGGCTGCCCGGCGCGTCCTTCGCTCCTCGCCTTGTACATTCGGTTACACGCCGATACCAAACACTCACGGAAAGCCCGAAAAGACAAGCATATAGTAATTTCACCGGCCCCGCAGTGGGGTTGAAATTAAGAAAACTTTTCGAGGATATCAGAATGAAAAAAGTATTAGCTCTGGTCGTTGCCGCTGCTATGGGTCTCTCTTCCGCCGCTTTCGCTGCTGACGCAGTAAGCACCACTCAGGCGCCTGCTGCTACCCACAGCACTGCTGCCAAGACCACCCATCACAAAAAACACCATAAAGCCGCAGCAAAACCAGCTGCAGAGCAGAAAGCTCAGGCTGCCAAAAAACACAAGAAAGCAGAAGCGAAACCAGCCGCTGCCCAGAAAGCCCAGGCCGCTAAAAAACACAAAAAAGCAGAAGCTAAACCAGCCGCTCCGCAGAAAGCCCAGGCCGCTAAAAAGCACCACAAAGCTGCCGCTAAACCAGTAGCCCAGAAAGCCCAGGCAGCGAAAAAACACC
The DNA here is from genome assembly GCF_050378655.1 of Klebsiella sp. 7-CIP_Kleb. Taxonomy (NCBI): domain Bacteria; kingdom Pseudomonadati; phylum Pseudomonadota; class Gammaproteobacteria; order Enterobacterales; family Enterobacteriaceae; genus Klebsiella; species Klebsiella sp. 7-CIP_Kleb. The sequence continues at coordinate 178,445 of NZ_JBNRLJ010000001.1, read as the reverse complement.
ACAAACCCACCAAACACCAGGCCGCTAAACCTGCTGCACAGCCGGCAGCATAATTCCTCCCGGTGAACCAACCTTCTTAAATAATCGGCGCTGTTTCAGCGCCGTTTTTTCTGGAGAGCACTATGCTGCGGCGATATCGTTTTGAGCTCATCCTGATCCTGTTAATCATTTGCGCAGTGGTTGCGACCCGCTTTTTCCTCTATTAATTGTTTCGCCCCCTCTCCCTTTTTGCCGCCTGGCGCAGACTTCCCGGAAGGTGAATGTCGCGCAAATATTATTGCCTGCCTCTTACCACTCTCTGTACCCTGCCGCTGCCAGCGGCGCAAATAATGCCCGGCGCCCGAAGACGCCAGACACGTTAGCAAGAAACCATCGCGCGCCTGGCCCCCATGCGGCGGCCAGACTCATCACAAAGCACGTACCGCTTCCATCACCAGATAGCCGGTTGCGCCCCAGATGGCCACGGAGACCAGGGAAACATACACCAGTGCGCGAATACCTTTTTTAGACATATACCCTCCGAACGCCGGGGAAATAGAATTCAGGCTATCATCGCCGGTATTACCTCTCTATTTACTCAACGGCGGGGTGACGGTAACAATGTTTTCGGTGAGAAAATGTTTCGCATTGAAAATTATTACGTGAGGCGTAAAGAAGTGCGAATTCTGGTGAAGTTCTGGCGGGTAAACGTATTATTTTTGCACATTCCGCTGACAAACCAGGAATAACCTTAAAGAAGTGTTGCTGCATTATTCGCCAATTTCAGTACGTTCTGATACACGAATGTTCTTGCGCCAGACCGCGCTTTCTGCGGAAATAGCAGCAGAAGGTTACTGGTATTAACCGATTGAAATCAGACGGTTTTACCCGCGCCAGGGCCCGCCGCGCGCAGATGAGACATGCCGTTTGGCCTGATAAGAATTATTGTTTACTTTCATAAACTTAAATCTCCTGCTACTGTCAATAGACATCATAGCCTCCCCAGAGAGTGATATGCGTAGAAACGTTCTGTTATTACTGTGTACATTTTATCTGTTACCTCTGGGCGCACATGCCGATGATAACGGACTGAGCGCCAAAGATATTAAGACGTTGTTTTTCGGTCACGATGACCGTAAAGCGGTGAGCCGTCCGGAGGAGAGCCCGTGGGACGCGATTGGCCAGCTGGAGACCGCCAGCGGCAATCTGTGCACGGCGACGCTCATCTCCCCCAACCTGGCGCTGACCGCGGGCCACTGCCTGTTAACGCCCCCGCGCGGCAAGCCGGACAAAGCGGTCGCTCTGCGCTTTATTTCCCGCAAGGGAAACTGGGTGTATGAGATCCACGGCATTGACGGACGAGTGGATCCCGGGTTAGGCAAGCGCCTGAAAGCCGACGGCGACGGCTGGATCGTTCCCTCCGCCGCGGCGCCCTCGGATTTTGGCCTGATCGTGCTGCGCTATGCTCCCTCAGGCATCACGCCGATCCCGCTCTTCCCCGGCAGTAAGGCCGATTTAACCGCAGCGCTGAAGGCGGCGGACCGGAAAGTGACCCAGTCAGGTTATCCTGAAGATCATCTGGATAATCTTTATAGCCACCAGGACTGCATCGTCACCGGCTGGGCGCAAAACAGCGTTCTGTCGCACCAGTGTGACACCCTGCCCGGCGACAGCGGCTCGCCGCTGCTGCTGAAAACCGCAGACGGCTGGCAAGTGATCGCCGTGCAAAGTTCGGCTCCCGGCCCGCAGGATCGCTGGCGAGCGGACAACCGCGCCATCGCGGTGACCGGCTTTCGCGATAAGCTGGAGGCGCTGGCCGGAGAGTAATTACCCCTGCTGCTGGCGCCGCTGCAACAGGTCGGCGATCGGCATCGGTTTACTGAAGTAAAAGCCCTGTAGCCGGTCGCAACCGGCCCGCCGCAGCAGCGCCAGCTGTTGCGGATCTTCAACCCCCTCAGCCACGACCGTCATCCCCAGCGCGCGGGCGATGCGCACCGTGCCGCGCACCATCTCCGCCGCCTGCGCATCACAGTCCACCCGCCCGGCGAGGGATTTGTCAATCTTCAGGCTGTCAAAACGAAAGCGGCGTAAATAGCCGATGCTCGAATAACCGGTGCCAAAATCGTCCAGCGCCACGGCGATGCCCTGGGCCTTCAGATTCTCCACCACCGCCTGCGAACGTTCCGGATTTTCCAGCACATAACTCTCCGTCACCTCCACTTGCAGGCGTGACGGCGGAAAGCGGCAGGCAGCGACCGTCTCCATCACCCGGCTTTCAAAAGCCGGATCGCGAAATTGCGCCGGGGAGATATTCACCGACAGCAGCAGATCGCTCACCGGCTGCAGATCGCTGCAGGCACGTTGCAGAACGAACTGGCCGAGGGTGTCAATCAGGCCGCTGCTCTCGGCAATGGCGATAAATGCATCCGGCGCCAGCGCACCCTGCGGGCGACGCGGCCAGCGCAGCAGCGCTTCAACGCCGGTCATCGTCAGGGTATCGGCATCGACTACCGGCTGATACCAGACCTCAAATTCATCCTGCTCCAGCCCCTGACGGATGCCATTCTCGATCATCAGCTGATGACGTCGCACGGCATCCAGCACATCGTCATACCAGGCCGTCTGCCCCTTGCCGCTCTTCTTGGCGTGGTACATGGCGATATCCGCCCGGCGAAACAGTTCGGTACTGGAGCATTCCGCCGGGGTTCCGCTGGCGATGCCGATGCTGGCGCCGATATAAATTTTGCGTTTGCTCAGTACCACCGGCGCTTTCAGCAGCTCCAGCGCCGCCCAGGCGAACGCCGCCGCCCGGTCGATCGCTTGTTCGCCGCTCACCGCCATGGCGAATTCATCCCCGCCCATTCTTGCCAGCATGGCCTCCGCCGGCACCCGTTTTTGCAGCGCGCTGGCGATATGGCGGATCAGGGCGTCGCCCACATCGTGGCCATAGTTATCATTCACATCTTTAAATCCGTCCAGATCGATAAACACCACGCACTGCATGTCGTGCTTACTCGTGTCGCACACCTGGCTTAACCGCAGCAGCAGCGCTCGTCGGTTGGGCAGCCGGCTGAGCCAGTCAATCAGGGCGATCTCCCGCGCCTGACGTTCGCCGCGGGCCAGCTTATACATGCCGAGGCTGCTGAACAGAATAAACAGCAGGATCAGGCTGGCGGCCACCCCGGCGATCAGCCGCATACTGCCTGATGAGGCCAGGGCCGCTTCGGCGCCGGGCAGACGCGGCTGCCACGCCAGATAGCCCAGCACCTCGCCTCCCTGCGTGCGCAACGGAATATGGTGTTCGCCGGGGCCGTCGCTGAGATGGAGATGACTTATCTGGAAGGTGTCGCCTAAACGCTGCAGCAGCTGAGGACTGATGTGCCGGGTAATGACCAGATAGCGCCGGGTATCGTCAGCCACTTGCAGCCGGCCGGTCGTTGGCCGGATCAGACCGATGCCGACGAAAGCGATCCCTGCCTCGGTGCGCGTGATGCCGGCGAAGGCGTTTTTCCCCTCGCGCAGAGCTTTTGCATGATAACGGATCAGGCTGGTCAGCCCGGCGCCGAGAAATGAAAGGTCTGTCCGGGGCATCACCTGACTCTGAAAGGCGCCCCACAGAATGTGATAATGTTCATCAAGGACAAAGGTGCCGTCGTACAGGTTATTGATTTTGAAGCCCGATCCCCAGGTGTCGTACAGCCATTTTTGATCCAGTCTGGGGGCGTAAGTCTGGGTCACCGCATCGTCCCAGATAGCATTGTCCAGCACCAGGGACAGCACCCGGTTGACCGATGTCTGCACCGCCCCTTCCACCGACAGGACAGAACGCTGCTGGTCAATTTCATTGGATTTGCTGGCAATGAGGTGTTGCGACAGGTAAAGCAGGGAGATCACCGACGCGGTGAGGCCGAGCCCGGCGAGAAAAATCATTATTGACAACGTCCTGGCGGAAGGAATTTTCCGCCAGCCGAAAGCTGTGAACATGCGCAGTCCTCATCGTCACCGGGCACAATAACTGCGGGGCCGGTCTTGAGGTAAGCATACTACAGCGGACCCGTTTTGCCGCCTGGCTTTGCAGGCGGCGCGACGTCAGGCGAGTTTAATTAACACCATGCCGGCAACCAACAGGATGACTCCCGCCCAGCCTTTGTTATTCAGGCGCTGGCCAAACAGCACCCAGCCGGCGGCGATGGTCGCCGCGATACCGAAGCCGCCCCACAGCGCATAGGCAACCGACAGATCGATGCCTTTTACCGCCTGCGACAGGGCGCTGAATGCGCCCAGCACCGCCGCCAGCGACAGGATGCCATAGACCTTGCGGCGGAAACCGTCGGAAAACTTCAAAAAGACGTTGGCAATAATCTCCAGAACAATGGCGATAGCCAACCAGGCGGCGTGGATCCACTCAAACTGCTGCATGAGCCACCTCCTGCTTCGACGACGCTTTTTTCTGGGTGCCGGACTTAATCAGGACGATCCCCACCACCAGTGTGGTCAGACCGGCTATTTTCAGCAGCGACAAGCTTTCATCAAATAACAGAACGCTGAACAGGGTGATCAGCAAAATGCCAATCCCTTCCCATAACGCGTAAGCCACACCGAGGACAATTTTTTTAACTGCAAAGGCGAGAAAAATATATGACAGAGCTATCATGGCCAGCATTAAAATATAGCCGGTATGCCCACCGCTGATGCTTGCCCATTTCATCGACAACGTGCCGGTAATTTCAGCAACAATAGCTAAAGCTAATAAAATCCAATAAAACATGATCCCTTCTCCTGCTTGAGAATATAATCCATTACCGTTTACGCGACGCGTAAACCGGAAAATTTCTGACGTAGATTTCGCTGTGCGCTTGGCGCCAGCTCAGGCAGAAAAAAGGTGACTATAGCGCCGAATGCCAGTGCTGTTCGCCGGCAAAACGGGAAAAAGTGAGGGATACTGCGGGGTGATTTAAAATATACATCCTGAACTGATTGTCCATAAAATTACAATTATCCGCGGTGTTGCTTCTCGTCCGGTGCGGATGGAAATTGTCCTCAGTAGTTAAACACAGGTAGATTTGTAGCATAGTGCTACATTTAATTCAAAGACTTTGCAATTCTTTACGCCGCGGTTTTGCAGCAATGCGTTTTTTCTGAAAAAAAACGTCATTATGCTAATGTAACGCAACCTGTTAACAGGCAAGGAAGATTGAGGACGGGATCCTATGGCTAAACCTATTATTACACTTAACGGACTAAAGATGGTCATCATGCTGGGCATGCTGGTGATCATCCTGACCGGCATTCGCTTTGCGGCAGACATTATTGTCCCGTTTATTCTCGCGATTTTTCTGGCGGTGATCCTTAATCCGCTGGTGCAGCTGCTGGTCCGCTGCCGGGTGCCGCGTGTGCTGGCGATCTCACTGCTGATCGGCCTTATCGTGATGTTAGCCGTTGTGCTGCTGGCCTCGCTGGGGACCTCGCTTAACGAGCTGGCGCGCACCCTGCCGCAGTACCGCAACTATCTCTACGAACCGATGCAAACCATCGCCCCCTGGCTGCAGCGCCTGGGTTTTACCGTCTCGGTGGTGGAGCTTAACAAATACATCGACCCCAACGCCGTGATGACCCTGGTCACCAGTCTGCTCACTCAGCTGTCGAACGCCATGTCCTCGATTTTTCTGCTGCTGCTGACGGTGGTGTTTATGCTGCTGGAGGTTCCGCAACTGCCCGCCAAACTGCAGCAGCTGATGTCCCGCCCGGTAGAAGGCATGGGGGCCATTCAGCGCGCCATCGACAGCGTGTCGCATTATCTGGTGCTGAAGACCGCGATTAGCCTGGTCACCGGGCTGGTGGTTTGGGGCATGCTGGTTCTGCTGGACGTGCGCTTCGCCTTTATGTGGGGGCTACTGGCCTTCGCGCTGAACTATATTCCCAATATCGGTTCCGTACTGACGGCCATCCCGCCGATCCTGCAGGTGCTGGTGTTCGGCGGCCTGTACGAGGCGCTGGTGGTGCTGGCCGGCTATCTGATCGTTAACCTGGTGTTCGGCAATATTCTCGAACCGCGGATCATGGGGCGCGGCCTGGGGCTCTCCACCCTGGTGGTGTTCCTGTCATTGATCTTCTGGGGCTGGCTGCTGGGTCCGGTCGGTATGCTCCTGTCGGTGCCGTTGACGATTATCGTCAAAATTGCCCTTGAGCAGACCAGCGGCGGGCAGAGCATCGCCTTCTTATTAAGTGATGTGAGCAAACAGTAACCCTTCCCCGGGCCGGTGGCTGACCGGCCCTCCTCTCCTTGTCACCTGCAGTAGACCACTACGCCTTTTGTATTATTGATCCTCATCACAAAGGGCCACTCACCATTGTTACTCTCAGGCTAACGATTGGCCGCCGTGCTTAATTGATGCTCCGCGCCCCGCGTCGCACACTACCCTCCACCAGGACAAACAAAACGATTTGTCGAATCAGGAGGTTAATAATGAATGCCGAACAAACGACGGGGCGGGTCTGGAACCGTCGCCGGACGGAAAAGCAACGGCGGCTGGCCGAGGCCAACATCCCGGGCAAAGTCATCCCCACTGACCAGCTGGTCAGCGTACTGGAAAACCTGCTCGCCCCCGGCGACCGGGTGGTGCTGGAAGGCAACAACCAGAAGCAGGCCGATTTTCTCTCCCGCATGCTGGCGGAAGTCAATCCGCAGAAAATCCACGATCTGCATATGATCATGCCCAGCGTCGGGCGCAGCGAGCACCTTGACCTGTTTGAAAAAGGCATCGCCCGTAAGCTCGATTTCTCCTTCTCCGGTACCCAAAGCCTGCGCATTTCGCAGCTGCTGGAAGATGGGCTGCTGGAAATCGGCGCCATTCATACCTATATCGAACTCTACTCCCGCCTGTACGTCGATCTGTCGCCTAACGTCGCGCTGATCGCCGGCTACAAAGCCGACCGCAAAGGAAACCTCTATACCGGGCCGAGTACCGAAGATACCCCGGCGCTGGTGGAGGCCGCCGCCTTCCACGACGGCATTGTTATCGCTCAGGTCAACGAACTGGTGGACGACGAGTGCGATCTGCCCCGCGTCGATATTCCCGGCTCGTGGATTGATTACGTGGTGGTCGCCGACAAGCCGTTCTTTATTGAACCACTGTTCACCCGCGACCCGCGCCTGATTAAGCAAGAACACATTCTGATGGCGATGATGGCGATCAAGGGCATCTACGCAGAGCATCAGGTGCAGTCCCTCAACCACGGGATCGGCTTCAACACCGCCGCTATCGAACTGCTGCTACCGACCTACGGCGAACAGCTCGGCCTGAAAGGCAAAATCTGTAAACACTGGACCCTGAACCCGCATCCGACCCTGATCCCGGCGATCGAGAGCGGCTGGGTGGAGAGCGTGCACTGCTTCGGCGGCGAGCTGGGGATGGAAGAGTACATCCGCGCCCGCCCGGATATCTTCTTTACCGGCCCGGACGGCTCCATGCGTTCCAACCGCGCCTTCTGCCAGCTGGCGGGTCAGTACGCGGTGGATATGTTTATCGGTTCGACCCTGCAGGTGGATGGACTGGCTAACTCCTCGACCGTCACACGCGGCCGCCTTTCCGGCTTCGGCGGCGCGCCGAACATGGGCCACGATCCGCACGGCCGCCGCCACGCTACCCCTGCCTGGCTCAATACGATCACCGAGCCGGACCCAATGCAGCGCGGTAAAAAACTGGTGGTGCAGATGGTCGAAACCTTCCAGGCCGGCGTGAAACCGACCTTCGTTGAGACCCTCGACGCGGTCGACGTCGCTAAAACCTCCGGCATGCCGCTGGCGCCGGTGATGATTTACGGCGATGACGTCACCCACGTGCTGACCGAAGAGGGTATCGCCTATCTGTATCGTGCGGAAAGCCTGGAAGAGCGCCGGGCGATGGTCGCCGCAGTGGCCGGGATCACCGACATTGGCCTCGGGGTGGACGCAAAACGCGTGGCTGCCCTGCGTCAGAGCGGCAAAGTGGTCTACCCGGAAGATCTGGGTATTCGCCGCAGCGAGGCAACCCGTTCACTGCTGGCCGCCGGCAGCGTCGCCGACCTGGTGGAATGGTCCGACGGACTGTACAACCCACCGGCAAAATTCCGGAGCTGGTAATGAAAATTCTCTCTCCCCTGCACGCCGAAAGTCTTGTCAGCTGGCTGGCGGACACCGCCAGCGCCTGCCTGATTGACGAAGCCCGTCTGAGCCCGAAACCGGGTCTGGTCGACAGCCGCGGCAGCGGCGCGCATCAGGACCTCACGCTGGCGCTGATGGAACGCTCCGCCCGCAGCCTGCAGCCGACCTTCCACGCGCTGGCCCAGCAAAGCTGGCGTCGCCCGGCGGATATCGCGCTGCGCGAAACCGTCGGCCGCCTCGGTCGCGAAGGCGAAGCGCAGATGATGCAGGCCACCGGCGGGGTCAATACCCACCGCGGCGCCATCTGGGCGCTGGGGCTGCTGGTCAGCGCGGTGGCGATGTTGGGTGGAGAGGGGCAATCACAGACGATCGCCGACACCGCCGCCGCCCTCGCCCGCCTGCCCGACAGCCTGGCGCCGAAAAGCTTCAGTAAAGGGCTGCGCGCCAGCCGCCGCTGGCAGGTGCCTGGCGCGCGCGAAGAGGCGCAGCGCGGTTTCCCGCATATCACCGCCCTGGCGCTGCCGCAGTTACAGCAAAGCCGCGCCCGGGGCGCCAGCGAGCCGCAGGCGCGACTTGACGCGCTGATGGCCATCATGACCTCGCTGAGCGATACCTGCGTGCTGTCGCGCGCCGGCATGAGCGGCCTGCAGACCATGCAGCAGGGCGCCCGCGAGGTGCTGGCTGCCGGCGGTTGCGCCAGCGTCGCCGGACGCGCCGCCCTGGCGCGGCTTGACGCGCAGATGCTGGCGCACAACGCCTCGCCGGGCGGCGCCGCCGATCTCCTTGCCGCCACCCTGTTTCTCGACCGGGTTGCCGGCTAACGCATTCAGAGGATGTTATGGAACAGATTACATTGTCATTTCCTGCCAGCCGCGCCCTCAGCGGCAGAGCGTTGGCAGGGGTTGTAGGTTCAGGCGATATGGAGGTGCTCTATACCGCCGCCGGGAGCGATACGCTCCGCGTGCAAATTACCACCTCGGTGGATAACAGCCAGGCGCGCTGGCAGGCGCTGTTCGACCGGCTGAACCTGATCAACGGCCTGCCCGCCGGACAGTTGGTTATTCACGACTTCGGCGCCACGCCGGGCATCGCCCGTATTCGTATTGAACAAGTCTTTGAGGAGGCCGCTCATGCGTAACGATCGCAGCTTTATCGAACTGCGCGCTCGCGAACGCGCACACGCCCTGCTGGACGACGGCAGTTACCGCGAACTGCTGGATCCGTTTGACGGCATTATGTCGCCATGGCTCGGCGCGCAGGGCATCGTCCCGCAGTCCGACGACGGTATGGTGGTCGCCAAAGGCACGATCAACGGCCAGCCGGCGGTGGTGATTGCCATCGAAGGCACCTTCCAGGGCGGCAGTATGGGCGAAGTCTCCGGCGCCAAAATGGCCGCCGCGCTGGAGCTGGCGGCGGAGGATAACCGCAACGGTATCCCGACCCAGGCGGTGCTGTGCCTCGAAACCGGCGGCGTCCGGCTACAGGAGGCCAACCTCGGTCTGGCCGCCATCGCCGATATTCACGCCGCAATTGTCGACCTGCGCCGCTACACCCCGGTAGTCGGCATTATTACCGGTACCGTCGGCTGCTTCGGCGGTATGTCCATCGCCGCGGCGCTGTGCAGCTACCTTATCGTCACCCGTGAAGCCCGTCTCGGCCTCAACGGCCCACAGGTTATCGAGCAGGAAGCCGGCATTGAAGAGTACGACTCACGCAACCGGCCGTTTATCTGGAGCATGACCGGCGGCGAAATTCGCGCCGCCAGCGGCCTGGTCGACGCGCTGGTTAACGATGGCGTCAACGCGGTCAAAACCGCAATGAACGAGGCGATCGCCAAAGGCGTACCGGCGCAGCACCGCAGCGACAACTATGACGATTATCTGCGTCGCTTGAGCCAGTTCGACACCCGCCAGCAGGCGGATACCGCGCAGATTAAACAGCTTTTTGCCCGGGAGGAGAAATAATGAGCCAGTTCCCAAACCGCGCCGCGCTGTGGCTGAATAACTTGGCGCCCGACGCGCCGCTGATGAGTGGTCTGTGCCCTTCGGTGCAGGTCGCAGATGGCCAGATTGATGGCGAAAGCGTCCGCTTTATCGCCGTGGTACCTGACGCCAACAACCACTACCCACGCGCCGCCGGCGGCGAAGTCGGCCTGCTGGAAGGCTGGACGCTGGCGAAAGTAGTCAACGAAACCATCGCCGCCGACGCCGATCAGCCTGTCAAACGGCCGATCGTCGCGGTAATTGATGTCCCGAGCCAGGCCTATGGCCGCCGCGAAGAAGCCTTTGGCATCCACCAGGCCCTGGCCGGGGCGGCAGGCGCCTACGCCAAAGCCCGTCTGGCCGGCCACCCGGTGATTGGCCTGATCGTCGGCAAAGCGATGTCCGGGGCGTTTCTGGCCCACGGCTACCAGGCCAATCGCCTGATCGCCTTTAACGACAGCGGCGTACTGGTCCACGCGATGGGGAAAGCATCGGCAGCGCGCATTACGCTGCGCAGCGTGGAGGCGCTGGAGAAACTGGCGGCGACCATCCCGCCGATGGCCTATGACGTCAACAACTACGCCACGCTCGGCCTGCTCTCCGCCCTGCTTGACATCAGCAATCCGGACGCGCCTGACGACCACGATCTGGCGCTGGTCAGCCACACCTTGCGCGACGCCATCGCTGACGCGCGCCAGGATCCCTCGCTGAAGTGCCGCCTGGGTGCGGAAAACCGCCGCAGTTCGCAGCAGGTCCGCGACCTTATGCGCGCCAGCTGGTAAGACGTTCGTTCGTACGTAAGTAGTAGAAGAAAACCTGCCGGAAGCCGTCCCCCGGAGCGCGTAATAACCGCGCCGGGCAGGGACGGCTTTTAGAAAAAATAACAATCGCGCCAGTACTCTATTTTATTTACAGGTGATTTATGACTTATGTGATTATTCATGCTCTTGCCCCGATTTTCGTCATTATGCTGCTGGGCTTCTGGGCCGGTAAGGCCGGTATGGTAGATAACAAAAACGTCTCGCTGCTTAATATTTTTGTAATGGATTTTGCCTTACCCGCCACGCTGTTTAGCGCGACGGTACAAACGCCGTGGGCCGGTATCGTCGCCCAGTCGCCGCTGGTGCTGGTGCTGACCGGCGCGATGTGGATCACCTACGCCGGGATCTACTTCCTCGCCACCAGCGTGTTCAAACGCACCCCGCAGGATGCCGCGGTGCTGACCCTCACCGTCGCGCTGCCGAACTACGCCGCGCTGGGCCTGCCGATCCTTGGCAGCGTGCTCGGCGAAGGCGCATCGACCTCGCTGTCGGTGGCGGTCTCTATCGCCTGCGGTTCGGTCCTGATGACCCCCTTCTGCCTGCTGATTCTGGAACGTGAAAAAGCCCGCGCCGCGGGGGAAAACAGCGGTTCTACGCTGGCGATGCTGCCGGTGCTGATGTGGCGTTCGGTGAAAAAGCCGATCGTCTGGGGCCCGCTGCTCGGAGTGGTGCTTTCCGCTATCGGCATTAACATGCCGGACCTGCTGCTGGCCTCCATCAAACCGCTGGGCCTGGCCGCTACCGCAGCAGCGCTGTTCCTCACCGGGGTGATCCTCTCGGCGCGTAAACTGCAGATCAATGCGCTGATCGCCACCTCCACCCTCGTAAAACTGCTGGTACAGCCGTTTATCGCCTGGGGTCTGGTGATGCTGCTGGGTCTGCATGGCTCCATCGCGATTACCGCGATCCTGATGATTGCCCTGGCCGCCGGCTTCTTCGGCGTGGTGTTCGGCAACCGCTTCGGCGTGCAGTCCCCGGATGCTGAAGCCGTGCTGTTGTTAAGCTCGGTTCTGTGTATCCTGTCGTTACCGCTGTTTATCTCTTTGACTTCAGGACTGTAAACCATGTCATCAACGCCGCGTCCCCACGATTTAGTTTGGTTAAACCACGCCAGCGCCCTGGAAGATATTGCAGAGCCGTGGGTGGTTCAGCAGTGGCGAGCCGCGCTGCCGGTGGTGGTGAGGCGCGACGTTGACGGCCAGGCCCGCATCCCGGTTGGGGTGCGGGGCATGAAGCGCGAGCAGCGCGCCGCCGGCTGGGTACAGGCGCAGAATATCGTGCGCAGCGTCACCCCGGAGATGCTGGTGGAGCGCGAGCGCCTGCTGGGCTCTCCTTTTGTTTCGCAGCCGCCGGTGCAGGCGGCTATCGCCCTGACGCTGGACGACTGGCCCTGGCGCTGGGGCGTCACCGGCAGCACTGGCTACGCGCTGGCGACCGAAATCCCGGTACTCCATGCAGCAAGCGATTTGGATCTGCTGATCCGCGCGCCGCAGCCGCTGGCCCGCGAGGCGCTGCTGGAATGGCAGTCCCGGGTGGCCAAGCTCCCGTGCCGCGCCGATACCCAGGTCGAAACGCCGTACGGCGCCTTCGCCCTCAATGAGTGGCTACGCGATGGGCGGGCGCTGCTGAAAACGTCACACGGTGCGCGCTTAACTACTGCGCCGTGGCGCAGGGAGGAATGATGAAGATTTTGTTTACTTTTCCCGGACAGGGCGCCCAGCGTCCCAACATGCTGGCGGCTATCCCCGACCGCGAAGCGATCCTCAGCCAGGCGCGCGCCGTGCTGGGGGATGAAGTCGAGACTCTCGATAGCGCTGATGCGCTAAAACACACCCGTGCGGTCCAGCTCTGTCTGCTGATCGTCGGGGTAGCCTGGGCGCGCGAGCTACAGCGCCAGGGCGTTAATCCGCAGATGGTCAGCGGCCTCTCCATCGGCGCCTTTCCCGCAGCGGTCATTGCCGGCGCGCTCGATTTCGCCAGCGCGCTGCGGCTGGTAGCCCTGCGCGGCGATCTCATGGAACAGGCCTATCCTGAAGGTTACGGGCTGACGGCGATTATGGGCCTGACCCGCCCGCGGCTTGAGGCGCTGATGCAGGGCCACGAGGTCTATCTCGCCAACCTCAACGCCGAAACGCAGATTGTGATCGCCGGACGCGATGAAGCCATGGCCGAAGTGGCACAGCTGGCGCTGCAGGCGGGCGCCAGCAAGGCGCAGCGGCTGGCGGTCAGCGTGCCATCGCACTGTGCGCTGCTGGATAAACCCGCCGCAGCGCTGGCAAAAGCCTTTGCCAACCTGACCTTAACGCGCCCGCAGTGCGCCTATTTAAGCGGCTCGACAGCGCGCGTGCTGTGGGATCCGCAGCGGATCGCCGACGATCTGGCGATGAACATGGCGCGCACCGTCCACTGGCAGGAGGCGATGATCGCCGCCGATGAACGCGACGCGAGACTGGCAATCGAGATGCCGCCCGGCGGCGTGCTCACCTGCCTGACCCGCCAGGCGGGCTGGCGCGGGGAGACCCTTTCGCTGGAACACAGCGGCGTGGACGTTGCCCGCCATCTGGCGCAGCGGCTTAACGAATAAGGCTCCGGGCGTACATCCTTCCTTCCGCCGCCAGCGCCAGCAGGTCGGCATCGCGCTCGCGATGGTGTGAATAGACAATCGAGATCAGCTGGCGCATCTGGTACGGTTCCGCCAGCTTTAACAGCTGTACATCTTTTTCATAGACTTTCTTCATTCGCCCCGGCAGCAGCGCAAACCCGACGCCCGCCTGCACCAGGCTAATCATCGAAAAGATGTCATTCACCCGGGTGACGATCTCCGGCTCGAAACCAGCGATATGGAATGCTTCCCGAAATCCGGCATAGGTGGCGAACCCCTCCGCCAGCGACACAAACTTGCGATCGGCGTAATCGCGCAGGTCGGCGAGTTGTGAGGCATCCAGCTGCTCCGTCGCCGGGGCGGCGAGAAAAATATCGTCCTCAAACAGCGGCACCACGTCGAAAGCGGTATTGTTGAACTCCCCTTCATTGGTGGCGATCAGGATAGCGTCGAGAGCGTCGTCTTCCAGCATATCCAGCAGCATCTGGTTAGAGCCCATGGTCAGATCCAGCTCCAGCTCAGGGCGCCGCAGCTTCATGCCCATGATAATGCGCGGGACGGTTTCCAGGGTCAGGGAATAAAGAGTGCCGATGCGCAGCCGCCCCTGGCCGACGCCGGCGACTTTGCGCGTCGCCTCAAGCCCCCGGCTCATCAGACTCATCACATCCTGACAATATTCCAGCAGTGTCCATGCTGCCTGCAGCGGCAGCAAATTGCGCCCTTTGTGAACAAACAGCGGGCAGCCCACCCCCTCTTCCAGCGTATGCAGCGCGCGGTGGACGCTGACGCTGCTGAGCTTCATCGCTTCGGCGGTTCTGGCGATATTGCCTTTCGCCATAAACATCATAAAGACCGACAACTTGCGGAAGGTGATCTCCTGGTTGATATCGTCTTGCATAGCCCTTCCACACTCCTGATTTGCTTTTCTTTTTCAATTCAAATCAGTATATCGTTTATGACGGCAAAGTTGCAGGCAGAGCGCGGCGCAGGCGGGGAATGGACGCAAAAAAGGGAAGACCGTGGTCTTCCCTTTTGTTCACTTTCAAGTTTGCTTTTACAGCGCCATATCATGCTGCGGCGAGGCGTCGCGCTGAGGCTCAACCGGCTTCGCGGTCGCGGTGGGCGCAGCCGCTGGCATCTGGATCACCGGCGGTTTCGTCAGCTGCAGGGTCGCGGCGGTATCATCCCAAACCTGCTGGGTCAGCGCCACGTTGCCGTTTAGCTTCTGGCCGTAGCTCGGCACGATCTGGTGGATACGGGTCTGCCACTCCGGCGAGTTAAACTGCGTCGGGAACATCTGCTTGAGCACATTGAGGGTGATCGGCGCAGCGGTGGAAGCCCCCGGCGACGCGCCAAGCAGCGCGGAAATGGTTTTCTGCTGATCGACCACCACTTCGGTGCCCAGTTTCAACACGCCGCCCTTCTCTGCGTCTTTCTTAATGATCTGCACGCGCTGGCCGGCCTGGATCAGCTTCCAGTCCTCTTTACGCGCGTCAGGGTAGTACTCTTTCAGCGCGGCGAAGCGGTCATCATCGCTGAGCATCACCTGGCTGACGAGATATTTCACCAGATCGAAGTTGTCGAGACCGACGTGGGTCATCGGCAGCACGTTGTCAGTGGTAGTGGTGCTCAACAGGTCGAAGAAGGAACCGTTCTTCAGGAACTTGGTCGAGAAGGTGGCGAAAGGCCCAAACAGCACCACGCGCTTGCCATCGAGGTAGCGGGCGTCAAGGTGCGGTACCGACATCGGTGGTGCGCCGACCGAAGCCTGGCCATACACTTTCTCGAGGTGCTGCGCGGTGACCGCCGGGTTCTCGGTCATCAGGAACGAACCACCCACCGGGAAGCCAGCATAGTTGTCCGCTTCCGGAATACCGGTTTTTTGCAGCAGCTTCAGCGCACCGCCGCCGGCGCCAATAAAGACGTATTTCGCATCGATGGTCTGCGCCTCGCCGCTCTGCACGTTCTTAATGGTCACGTGCCAGGAGTTATCGGCATTGCGTTTGAAATCGGTGACCTCAGAGGAGGTTTGCAGGGTGAAATGGCTGTTTTTCTTCAGGCTGCCGATCAGCTGCCGGGTGATTTCGCCATAGTTAACGTCGGTACCCACCGGCGTCCAGGTGGCAGCCACTTTCTGCTGCGGATCGCGGCCTTCCATCACCAGCGGCGCCCACTGTTTAATTTGCGCGTGGTCGGTGGAGAATTTCATCCCCTGGAATAAGGTGGTCTGCTGCAGCGCGTTATAACGCTTCTGCAGATAGTCGACATTATCGCCCCAGACGAAACTCATATGCGGCGTGGAATTAATAAAGGAGTGCGGGTCGTGCAAAATACCGCGCTTCACCTGTGCCGACCAGAACTGACGGGAAATCATGAACTGTTCGTTAATATCCAGCGCTTTGCTGACGTCAATCGATCCGTCCGCCCGCTCCGGCGTATAGTTCAGCTCCATATTCGCCGAGTGACCGGTACCGGCATTATTCCAGCCGTTGGAGGATTCCAGGGCCACGCCGTCCAGTTTCTCCACCATCGTCAGGTTCCAGTCCGGCTGCAGCGCCTGCAGCCAGGTGCCAAGCGAGGCGCTCATGATCCCGCCGCCAATCAGCAGGAAGTCGGTTTTTTTAGAGGTATCCGCTTCAGCATGCGTCGCCGCGCTGACGAACATCGCTAATGCGGTAAAGGAAATAATCGTTTTTTTCATTGCAGGCATAATAGAATTATCACGTAGCACACGGTAATAAGAGGCAGCATATTAACGCACTTTTACTTTATTTTAAAATATCATTTACACTCTCGCATTTTTAATCAAATAATTATTTAACTTAAAAAATCAGAGCGGCACTAAAAAATAAGCGTCGGCGTAAAATCTCACTGAAAATTCAGCGCAATTACCGGAATAAATAGAAGAGAGGAATTTCTTTAGTTAATAAAGTGCAGGCGCGCATACCGTTTGTGCGCGCCTGGCTAAAGGCTTAATGGGCGGGAGTGACAGCGCTGCGCTGGGCTTCGCGCAGGGCGAGACGCAGATGATCGTGATGTTTGGTCAGCAGCTCCCGCGCGTGCCAGGCGTCCAGCCCGCTGAGCAGCATCAGGATGGCGGTGCGGCACTGGTGGTGGCAGCTGGTCAGCGCGGCTTTCGCTTCGCTGCGCGTGCAGTCGGTGGCCGCCATGACAATCGCCACCTGCCGCTCCGCCCAGTGTGGACTGTCAGCCTGCAGATCCACTCGCAGGTTGCTGTACACCCGGCCGTCACGGATAGCGAGGCCCGTCGACACCATGTTAAGGATCTGCCGCTGGGCCAGCCGGGCCTTCGGATTGGTCAAGCCCGCCACCGCTTCCGGCCCGGTTTGCGGAGCAATAATTATATCCGCCAGCTGCGCCGCCTCGCTGGCCGCCTGCTGAGTCACCACCGCGATCGGAGCCCCCAGCGACCAGGCGTGGCGCATCGCCCCCCAGACCCATGGGGTCTTGCCGCTAACGGTAAGCGCCAGCAGCATATCGTGGCTGGAAAAGTCCAGCGACTGCAGCTCGAAGGCGCCTAGATCGTAATTATTCGCCGCGGTCTCCCGCTCGGCCATCGCCGGCGTCTGCCCACCTGCAATCAGCCCCACCAGCGCGTGTTTGCCTTCCGGAGAGTAGTCGCTGACCGCCTGGACAGCCGTGCGGCCTGATTCCCCGGCGCCGATAATAACCAGACGCCCTCCCCGGCTCATTGTCGCGGTGGCAATATCAATCAACCGGGCGATATCCGGCAAACAGGCGCCAACCGCCTCCGATATCTGCTTATCATCCTGATGCAGCATCGCCAGCATGTCGGCGGTGGCGAGGCGATCGATGTGGGTGGTATCCGGGTGACGACGTGCCTGCATTGACGCGGTTAGCGAACTGCTCATAACAACCTCCATTTACGACAGAAAAAGCGCATCTCGGCGAAATCAGCGGCCTGATGCATATCCTTATATTCATCAGGACTATTTAACCTCTGTCGCCACTATAAGGGGAATCTTCCGCGCTTTACCGCCGTCGGGGTCACAGTTTACCGTCCCGATCGCCCATTCACGGGCAATTGCCGATTATCTGAACAATCCTGTCTCAGCTCTCATCTTCGCCGTCCGCCTGCATGGCCAGCCAGAAGGATTGTTGACAGAGGTTATAAAATTGTTTGCGCATTGGCTGCACCACCAGGCCGGCGCTATCGATAACCTGCCACTCGATCCAGCACTCCGGGCAGGAGGCGGCATCCTGTTGCGGAAGTTCGAGTTCGTAGCGGTGCTCGATCACCACCCCGCTGCGATGTCGCCAGCGCGCGATCTCCCACTCTGCTTCCGCTTCATGGTCCTGTTCACGATGCTGTGCCAGTCGTTCAACGTGCTGTTGCCGGAGAATATCCCGGACCAGAGATGCCAGTTCCATCATGTCTGCCTTAAGCCTGTGGCGAAAAGCGACAGTTTATCGTGGACGGGACGAGGCTACCGTAGCAAAAGCGGCCTTTTGCTTTGATTACACGGCTTTATGAATGCCACGCTATCAGCGATAATAATCGTTTACTGACTCTATCCGGGATCGTCATGAAGGCATCAGAGCACCCGCCTCGCGTTCGTCAACGCCCCTTACCGCTAAAGCTGAGCACCGCCGTCTCCTTGATGATTGGCAGCGTGATCGGCGCCGTGCTGCTGCTGGTCTATGCCCTGTGGTATATGCAGATCAGCAATGCCACTCGCGATGGTCTGAAAGAGACCGCGCTGGCGGTGGCGCGCACCATGGCCGATATGCCGCAGGTGAAGCGCGGACTGGAGGCGCCGCCGCAGCAGCAAA
This sequence comes from Klebsiella sp. 7-CIP_Kleb., assembly GCF_050378655.1. Taxonomy (NCBI): domain Bacteria; kingdom Pseudomonadati; phylum Pseudomonadota; class Gammaproteobacteria; order Enterobacterales; family Enterobacteriaceae; genus Klebsiella; species Klebsiella sp. 7-CIP_Kleb. Next base: position 160,103 of record NZ_JBNRLJ010000001.1, on the reverse strand, counting down.
TTATTCAGCCGCTGGCGCAGACCATCACCCGGCGCAACGACCTGCTGTACGCTATCGTCACCGATATGCAGGGTATTCGCTATTCGCATCCGGATAGCTCAATTATTGGCAAACCCTTCATCGGCCACGATATCCAGCCGACGCTGCAGGGAAAAGAGAACGTGGCCATTAACCACGGCGTGCTGGCCCCGGCGCTGCGGGTGTTTACCCCGGTGTTCAACGATCAGCATCAGCAGATTGGCGTGGTGGTGGTCGGCATTTCGCTGAGTAAAGTGGACGAGCAGATCGCCAACAGCCGCTGGGACGTGCTGCTGACCATCCTGTTCAGCGCGCTGGTCTGCGCCCTCGGCACCTGGAGCCTGGTGCGCGGCCTGAAGCGCGTCCTGCTGGGACTGGAGCCGCAAGAAATCTCCACTCAGTTTCAGCAGCGTCAGGCCATGCTTCACGCCCTCAAGGAGGGGGTGGTGGCCGTCGATGCCCATGGTGAGGTTAACCTGATCAACCCGGCGGCGCGCGAGATCCTCTTTTCCGGGCCGGACAAGACGCTCGCTCATACCCCGCTGCTCGCTGACCTGCAGACGGTTTTGCACAGCGGCGAGCCGATGTACGACCGCGAGCTGGGATGCAATGGCCTGTTGCTAATCAGCAACACGGTGCCTATCCGCAGCCAGGAGGCCGTGGTCGGCGCCATCTGTACCTTCCGCGATAAGACCGAAGTCAGCCAGCTGCTGCAGCGGCTGGACGGTATGATGAGCTATGTCGATGCCCTGCGCACCACCTCCCATGAATTTATGAATAAACTGCACGTGATCCTCGGCCTGCTGAATATGAAAAGCTATGGCAAACTCGAGGAGTACGTGTTGCAGACCGCCCATCGCTACCAGGCGGACATCGGCGATATTCAGCACCGCATAAAATCCCCGGTGGTCGCCGGCTTTCTGATAAGTAAAATGCAGCGCGCCACCGAGTGCGGCTTTACCCTTAAGCTGGCGGAAGAGAGCCTGGTGCCGGATTGCCCGAATGAGAAGCAGGTCACCGTGCTGGTGACGGTGCTGGGCAACCTTATTGAGAACGCGCTGGATGCCATGAACGGTCAGGCGGAGGGCGAGATCGGCCTGCTGCTGCACTATCAGGACGGCTGGCTAAGCGGTGAAGTGAGCGACGACGGGCCGGGGATCCCGGAAAACAACATCGACGCTATCTTTAACAAAGGGTTCTCCACCAAAGGCGAGAATCGCGGCGTCGGGCTGTTTCTCGCCAACCAGCAATTACGCGAGCTGGGCGGCACCCTCGCCGTCGAGTCGGAACCCTGCGTATTTACTCAATTTTTTGTTCATCTCCCCTGGGATAGTAAAAGGAAACGTGCGTGATAAATGTGTTGATTGTTGACGATGATGCCATGGTGGCCGAACTGAATCGCCTGTACGTGGCAAGGGTTCCCGGCTTTCGTTGCAGCGGGAGCGCTTCGACGCTCAGTCAAGCCCAGGAGATGATTAACGATCCGCAGCAGGAGATCGATCTGGTGCTGCTGGATGTCTATATGCAGCAGGACAGCGGGCTCGATCTGCTGCCGACTATCCGTCAATCGGGGCGCGCCATCGACGTCATCATGATCACCTCAGCGGCGGATGCCGCCACGGTGCAGACCGCCATGCATTACGGGGTAGTCGATTACCTGATCAAACCCTTCCAGTTTCCCCGTTTTGAAGAGGCGCTCACTACCTGGCGGGAGAAGCGCAAGCTGATAACCGGCCAACCCTATTACGAGCAGGCCGACGTTGACCGCCTGCTGCACGGCGGCACGCCGGAGGCCAGCGACGCGCGCAAGCTGCCCAAGGGGCTGACCGCGCAAACCCTGCGCACGCTGTGCCAGTGGATTGACGCCCACCCGGACGTTGAATTCTCTACCGATGAGCTGGCGGCGGCGGTGAATATCTCCCGCGTTTCCTGCCGTAAGTATCTGATCTGGCTGGCGCAGATCAATATTCTCTATACCACTATCCACTACGGCGCCACCGGGCGGCCGGTCTATCGCTACCGGCTGGTGGCCGAACAGTACAGTTTGCTTAAGCAGTACAGTCAATAACGCGGTAGCCGCTATCCAGCGCCGCAAAGCGCAATCGCTGCGGCGATGAAAGTATAATGTCGCGATTTTTGGTGACGAAAATCGCGTCGATATCCTGCCGTTGACGCAGCGCTGCACAGCCTTTCTCGACGCCGAGACCGAACAGCAGCGTGGTCCAGATATCGCCGTCTAAAGAATCAGTGGAAATCACCGTGACGCTGTCGAGTTCGTTATCCAGCGGGTAACCGCTGCGCGGGTCGAGAATATGGTGCCAGCGCCTGCCATCCTGCTCGAAATAACGTTCGTAGGTGCCCGAGGTGACCACCGACTGCCCGTTAACCGTCAGAGAGCCGATCAGCGCCTGCGCATCGGCAAACGGTTTTTTCAGGCCAATGGCCCATTCGCCAAGGGTATGCACGTTGCCGCCGAGGTTGATCAGCGCCTTTTCCACCTGCTGCTGACGGAGATAATCACGCACCCGGTCAGCGATATAGCCTTTGGCGATCGCCCCAAGATCCAGCTCCATCCCCGGCTGCTGAAGAAACACGCTGCAGGTTGCCTCATCCAGGATCACCTCTTGCGGGCGGGTCAGCGCCAGCCGGGCCCTGATTTCGCCGGCGTCAGGCACGCTGTGTCCCTGAAAGCCAATTCGCCACAGCTTCACCAGCGGCCCAATCGCGAGGTTAAAGGCGCTGTCGCGCACCATGCTGGCGGCTTTGGCGCACTGAATGAGCTGAAAGACCGGGCGGCTGACCGTCACCGGGTGACGTCCGGCGGCGTGGTTGATATCCATTACCTGCGACTCGGCGCGGTTAACGGTAAGCAGATCTTCGTAGCGTTTGATTAACTGAAATACGCGGGAGGCCAGCGCCTCATTATGGGAGCAGAGTTTGAGCTGGATGGGAGAACCCATCAGAACGGCGGAGTAGCTATAGACGCGGTTATCAGACATCGGGCTCTCCTTAGAAGGGATAAGCCGGGCGGCGAGAGCGCCAGCCCGGCATCAGCAATTACGTCTTATCCTCTGGCGCGTTTCGCCGCCTGGCGACCCGCGAGGGTGCCGAAGATGATGATATCCGCCACCGCGTTACCACCGATACGGTTGCCGCCGTGGATCCCGCCAACCACCTCACCGGCGGCGTAGGCGCCGCGGATCGGCTGCCGGGCAACGTCCAGCACTTCGCCATCGGTGTTAATGGTCACGCCGCCCATGGTGTGGTGCACCCCCGGGGCGATACGGATGGCATGGAACGGACCTTCGTTAATCGGCGCGCGCAGCGCGGTGGTACGGCCAAACTGTTCATCATGCTGTTTTTCCACCGCCCCGTTGTAGCACTCAAGGGTGGCGAGGAAGGCATGGTAATCCATCCCCAGTTTATCCGCCAGTTCACGCGGCGAGCTGGCGCTGGTGACGAAGCCTTTGGCGATGTACTCATCGGCGGCTTTGTTTTTCGCCCGCACATGTTCGTCAAAGACGATGTACGCATAGTGTTCCGGTAGGGCGATAATCGCCGCGGAGACTTTATCGCGGGTCTCCATTTCGTTGAAGAAGCGGTTACCCTGCTGGTTGACGAGGATCGCCCCGCCGCCACGAATCGACTCGGAAATCAGATAGGAGGTCTGCTGTTCAACGGTCGGGTGGATTTGAATTTCGCCCATATCCACGGTACCGGCGCCAATGCGCTCCAGCAGCGCGATACCGCTCCCGGTGGCCCCTTTGTGGTTGGTGGTGACGAAGCCTTCGAGGTCAGGACGATACTTCACCACCATCGCGCTGTTGGCGCTGAAGCCGCCGGTGGCCACCACAATGCTTTTAGTCTGGATCTCTACGATCTCGTTTTCGTCGTTGATCAGACGCACACCGCTGACTTCATCGCCGCTCATCAGGATCTCTTCCACCGAGGTATCCAGCAGGACGTCGATGCCGCGTTTGGTGATGTTGCGCACCAGGCCGCTAATCAGATAGCCGCCGACCGCTGATCCGTCGCGCGGACGGTGGGTGCGGTCAATGCTCATCCCGCCGGTGGTGGTGATATCGTTGAGCATAATGCCGCGGTCCGCCAGCCATTCAATGGCTTGCGGGGCATTCTCCACAAAGCGGCGCAGCAGCTGCGGATTGTTTTTATTGTGCCCGCCCCTCAGGGTTTCCTGATAGAACAGCTCTTTGCTGTCCTGAATGCCTTTCACGCGCTGGAAGCGGGTCTCCGCGGCGTTCATCCCGGCGGAAGCCTTGATGGTGTTCCCGCCAATGGTCGGCATTTTCTCGACGATCAGCACGCTGGCGCCTTCGTCGTGAGCCTGAATGGCGGCCGCCAGGCCGGCGCCGCCGCTGCCGACGACCACCACATCATAGCTTTTCGGCGCGGCGTCATTGCCGCCCTCTTCCGCCGCCAGCGCTTTGCTCGATTTCAGCATCGCTTTGGCGACCGCTTTTTTCACCGCCTCGCTCTGGCTGGTGGCCCCGGAAATGGCGTCGACGTGCGGGGTATTGGCGGTGAGAATACGTTCGCGGATCTCTTCGAAGCTGGTGGTGAACTCCACGGTCTGCACCGGGCTCGCCGCCAGTTCGATATCGGCGATATGGTCATTTTCGAGGCTGACGTTGATCACCAGTTCATTGGCGTCATCCTGAACGGTTTCAACAAACATCCCCGGCTTAAATTTAGCGTCGCCCATGCTCATGTCGCGGATCATCGCTTCCACCAGCGAGAAGCGCCACAGCGGTTCCGGAATGTGCAGCGCTTCGCGCTGGGTGCTGTCGATAAATAGCTCCAGCTCTTCACCCGCGGCGATACGAGCCGCCCAGTCAGGATAGGCGATGCAGGCGCGGCCCACAGCGATCAGGTCATAGCCGTGATCGAGGCCCAGCTCGGCATCGGCAACGTTAACCACCCCGCCGACGCCCATCACCGGCACCTGAGCCAGAGTGTCAGAGCGCATGGCGCAGTATTTCTCGATCAGCGGCGTCGGGTCGCTGGTATCGACGATAGAGGGACGCAGGGTCGCGCCCACCGAGAAGTGCAGATAATCGACGCCGCGAGCGGCCAGTTTTTCCAGCAGATACATGGTGTCATCGAAGCGGATCCCCGGGACCTCCATCTCTTCTGGCGAGAAGCGGTAGCCGATGATAAAGGCATCGTCAGCGTACTGGCGGGCCATTTTATGGGTGATGTCGAGAACCGCCAGCGGGAAGCGGGCGCGATTGTCGCGGCTACCGCCCCATTCGTCGTCGCGCTGGTTGGAGTTTGGCGAATAGAACTGCTGAATAAGGTAGGTGTTGGCGCCGTGAATTTCGACCCCATCGAAGCCGGCAAGGATAGCGCGGCGGACGCCCTCGCCAAACTTGGCGATCATCCCCTCCACTTCTTCTCCGCTCAGCGCCCGCGGCATCGCGGCGCCCTCACGCGGGGCGGCGATGGCGCTCGGCGCCACGGGCTGACGTCCGCCAATCAGCTGCGGGTCGACCATGCGGCCGCCGTGATAGATCTGCAGAATCGCTTTCGAACCTTCCGCTTTAATTGCTTCAGCGATTTTCGCCAGGCCGGCGATTTTTTCATCGTTATCGATACCGATAGCGCCCGGGAAGGCCAGACCGTAGTCATCAATAAAGCAGCACTCAACAATAATGGTGCCGATACTGCCGGCGCGGGCGCGGTAGTACTCCACCAGCTCGCTGGTGACAGTCCCGTCGAAATAACCGGTGCAGGTGGTCATCGGCGCCATCAGCAAACGGTTTTTCAGCTCCGTACCATTTGGTAAAGTAAATGGCTGCAAAATACGTTCGTTACTGGTCATAAGTTACGCTCCAGATTTTGAAATATTAAAAATTCAGAATGGGTGACGGAATCATTAATGGTTGTGGTTTTTTAATTCCTGTTGTCATGCTAATAATATAGCGATTTTTTTAGTTACTAAATCAATTACGTTAGTTATAAAACTATTTAACCCCAGCAATAACATCGCTACCCCTATTGTATTATTAAAATAATAAATAGCATTTACATAATACAAATGAAGGATAACATTTTAGATACTTTCGTTAACATTCAAAGCGACCAGCCATCAAGATTATTTGTTTTTATTTCATAGACATAGGCATGTGTCGAGTAAAAACAGCATTAATTGTACATTTTTATTTTAACATTTATCGATATTTTCGCCAAAATAACACCTCATCAGATAGGGTTATATCGAAAATAAAAAAATAGTGAAATCACCTGCTTTTCTTGATCTCGATCAATTGCAACGACCATTGAAAGCGCAATATATAAATAACCAACAAATTTAATTTAACGCCCATCAAACCGCGTTAAATAATCGCCAAGACGATACTCAGAAACGCAAAATAAAAACTAAAGTAATTTTTGTAATTAAAGAAATCACTGAGCGCATCGCTGGCGGAAACGTTATTTTCAACAACTTGCAGATACTCATTATGAAAGAGAAAAAGACAACCATACCGCCTGCCGGTGCAGTCAATCCAACGACTGCGAATAAAAAACGTCTCCTGATGATGGCGCTGCCGATTATCGTTGCTGTGCTATTACTCTTCGTCCCGGTCCCGGACGGCCTGCCGCCGTACGCCTGGCACTACTTCGCTATCTTCGTCGGGGTGATCGTCGGGTTGATTTTTGAACCACTGCCTGGCGCCGTTATCGGCATCACCGGCGTGGTGGTCATCGCCCTGTGCAGTCAATGGCTGCTGTTCAGCCCGGAACAGATGGCCGCACCCGGCTTCAAAATGGCTGGCGCCTCCTTTAAGTGGGCGGTGAGCGGCTTCGGCAACTCCACCGTGTGGCTTATCTTCGGCGCCTTTATGTTCGCCGCCGGCTACGATAAAACCCAGTTCGGCCGCCGCCTGGCGCTGATTCTGGTGAAATATCTCGGCCGTCGCAGCCTGACGCTGGGCTACGCCATCACCTTCGCGGATCTGCTGCTGGCGCCGTTTACGCCGTCGAATACAGCGCGCAGCGGGGGCACCATTTACCCAATTATCGCCAACCTGCCGCCGCTGTACGGTTCAAAACCGAACGATCCGAGCGCGCGTAAAATCGGTTCCTATCTGATGTGGGTAGCGATCACCGCCGCCTGTATCACCAGCTCGATGTTCCTGTCGGCACTGGCGCCGAACCTGCTGGCGCTGGCGCTGGTAAAAAGCATCGTCGGTATCAACATCTCCTGGGGCACCTGGTTCATCGCCTTCCTGCCGCTTGGCGTACTGCTGATCCTGACCATGCCGCTGCTGGCCTACTGGTTCTACCCGCCGGAAGTGAAAGTCAATAACGAAGTGCCGCTGTGGGCCGCTCGTGAACTGGAAAAACTGGGCAAACTGTCGCGCAATGAGATCCTGCTGCTGGTGTTCGTCTGCTTCGCGCTGATGATGTGGATCTTCGCCGCCGACTGGATTGAACCGGCCCTGGCCGCCCTGCTGGTTATCGTGCTGATGCTGTGGACCGGCGTGCTCTCCTGGAGCGATATCACCAACAATAAAGCGGCGTGGAACACCTTTGTCTGGTTCGCCACCCTGGTGGCGCTGGCCGACGGCCTCTCCTCCACCGGCTTTATCGCCTGGCTGGGTAAAGAGGGCGGCGCGCTGATGAGCGGTATCTCCCCGGGGATGGCGACCATCGTCCTGCTGCTGGCGTTCTACCTGCTGCACTATCTGTTTGCCAGCACCACCGCGCACACGACCGCGCTGCTGCCGGCCATGCTGACCATCGCCGCCACCATTCCGGGAATGAATATGGAAGTGTTCGTTCTGCTGATGGTGACCTCGCTGGGCGTGATGGGGATCATCACCCCGTACGGTACCGGCCCGAGCCCGATCTACTACGGCAGCGGCTATCTGCCGACCAAAGATTACTGGCGCCTCGGCACCATCTTTGGCGCCATCTTCCTGGCCGCCCTGCTGCTGATTGGCTATCCGTGGATGTCCATGATGTTCTGATTCATAACCGCCGGGAGCACCCCGGCGGTTTTTATCTTTATGGAGTAAGTGATTATGTCGACTAAACCGTTTGTTTATCAGGATCCATTCCCGCTGGCGCACGACGATACCGAATACTATCTGCTCAGCAAAGAGCACGTCTCCGTCGCCGAGTTTGACGGCCAGGAAGTGCTGAAAGTGGAACCGCAGGCGCTGACCCTGCTGGCGCAACAGGCCTTCCACGATGCCGCCTTTATGCTGCGCGTCTCCCATCAGCAGCAGGTGGCCTCGATTCTGCTCGACCCGGAGGCCAGCGATAACGATAAGTATGTCGCCCTGCAGTTCCTGCGCAACTCGGAAATCGCCGCCAAAGGCGTCCTGCCCACCTGTCAGGACACCGGCACCGCCATCATCATGGGTAAAAAAGGCCAGCGCGTCTGGACCGGCGGCGGCGACGAAGCCGCCCTGGCGCAGGGCGTGTACAACACCTATACCGAAGATAACCTGCGCTACTCACAGAACGCCCCGCTGGATATGTATAAAGAGGTCAACACTGGCACCAACCTGCCGGCGCAGATCGATCTCTACAGCGTCGACGGCGACGAATATAAATTCCTGTGCATGGCGAAAGGCGGCGGTTCCGCCAATAAAACCTATCTCTATCAGGAAACCAAAGCGCTGATCACCCCGGCGAAGCTGAAAAACTATCTGGTCAAGAAGATGCGCACCCTCGGTACCGCCGCCTGCCCGCCGTACCACATCGCCTTTGTCATCGGCGGGACTTCGGCGGAAGCAACGCTGAAGACCGTCAAGCTGGCCTCTACCCGCTACTACGATGGCCTGCCGACCGAAGGCAACGAGCACGGTCAGGCGTTCCGCGATGTGCAGCTTGAACAGGAACTGCTGCAGGAAGCGCAAAACCTCGGCCTCGGCGCGCAGTTTGGCGGCAAATACTTCGCCCACGATATCCGGGTGATCCGCCTGCCGCGCCACGGCGCCTCCTGTCCGATCGGCATGGGCGTCTCCTGCTCCGCCGACCGCAACATCAAAGCCAAAATCAACCGCGACGGCATCTGGATTGAGAAGCTGGAGAGCAATCCAGGAAAATATATCCCTGAACATCTGCGTCAGCAGGGCGAAGGCAAGGTGGTCAGCATCAACCTGAATCAGCCGATGAGCGAGATCCTGGCGCAACTATCTGCCCATCCGGTTTCCACCCGCCTGAGCCTCAACGGCACCATTATCGTCGCCCGCGATATCGCGCACGCTAAGCTGAAAGAGCTGCTCGACAACGGCGAGGAACTGCCGCAGTACGTGAAAGATCATCCGATCTACTACGCCGGCCCGGCCAAAACGCCTGCCGGTTACGCCTCCGGCTCCCTCGGCCCGACCACCGCTGGCCGCATGGACTCTTACGTCGATCTGCTGCAGTCCCACGGCGCGAGCATGGTGATGCTGGCGAAAGGCAACCGCAGCCAGCAGGTCACCGACGCCTGCCACCAACACGGCGGCTTCTACCTCGGCAGCATCGGCGGCCCGGCGGCGGTGCTGGCGCAACAGAGCATCAAGAGCCTCGAGTGCGTGGCCTACCCGGAACTGGGGATGGAGGCTATCTGGAAAATCGAAGTGGAAGATTTCCCGGCGTTTATTCTCGTCGACGATAAAGGCAACGATTTCTTCCAGCAGATCCAGAACAAGCAGTGCGCTGGCTGTAAACAGCACGGCTAACACCCCCTTCTGGCGCTAACAGCAGGCCGTCGCCGTTCAGGTGACGGCTTTTTTTATGCCCGCGCCGCGCCAGCTTGAATTCACTTCCTGCCAGGCTATGCTCAACTACAAGTCCTACCTTGCTTGCTGAAAAATAACAATAATTCTCTTTCTCAGGTGCTTCTATGAACAGGATAAGCGTGGTTATCCTCTGGGTACTGGCGCTGCTGGCGTTACAGCCGGCGCTGGCCGCAGAGCCTCGGCAGCAGCCAACCGCTCGCGAAAAGGCGCGCACGGTATATATTTTCCACCAGCCGGTAGTGATGTTGCAGGCGACCTTTGGCCAGACGACGCCAGAAGAGCGCGTGCTGCGCACCCGCAGCGCCCTGCGCGCATTTACCGAGGAGGATATTCGCCAGCCGCTGCGGATCGTGCCGGTTATTCGCTATGGTCAGCCGGGACGGCTGTTCCTGATGAACGGCAAACCGGTGCTGCTGTTGAGCCAGGCGGATCTCGACGAAGGTGATGATTTAACCCTCGACCAGGCGGCCCAGCAGGTGCTGGCGCGGATGGAAGCCCAGCGCACCGGCCTGCAGGAACAGTTCAATCAACGCTATCTGTTGATCTCCGCCGGTAAGGCCCTCGCCGGGGCGCTGCTGCTGGCGCTGTTTTACTACGGCGCTTTCCGCGCCTGGCGGCGGGTACGGCGCTTTTTCCAACTGCGGATCCTCGAAAAGCGCAGCGCTATTCCTCAGCACTGGCGGCGCTTTCTCGGCAATATCGAGGTCCGATTGTATGCCGCGCTGGCGATCCTCGTCGGTGTCCTGGCCTGTTACATCTGGCTGAGCTGGGCCTTCAGTCTGTTTCCCTGGACGCGCGTATGGAGTGAATCGCTGGGTGACTGGTCGCTGGGGGTGATCCGCGATATCTCGCTGTCGATTGTCGCTTCCCTGCCGGGGCTGATGATCGTGGTGCTTATTTTTCTCATTACCTGGCTCATCATTCGCCTGGTGAAAGTGGTTCTCAACCAGGTCGCCGCCGGCCGCATTCAGGTTCCCGGCATTCATCCGGAGACTGTGAGCGCTACCCGTCGGCTTATCTCGGTGGTCATCTGGCTGTTCGCCCTCTCCGCCGCCTACCCGTTTCTTCCCGGCGCCAACTCCCTTGCCTTCAAGGGCATCAGCGTGTTCTTCGGCCTGATGCTGACCCTCGGCTCGACCGGGGTGATGACCCATGCGATGAGCGGCCTGGTGCTAATCTACTCCCGGGCGCTGCGGAAAGGCGACTGGATCCGCCTCGCTGACAATGAGGGACAGGTCAGCGAGATTGGCGTGCTGGCGACCAAGATCCTCACCCGTGAGAATTACATCGTGACGGTACCGAACGCGGTGGTGGTGAGCGGCAAGATTGTCAATCTCAGCGCCGAGAGCAGCGACGGCGGGTTCAATCTCACTACCAGCGTCACCATCGGCTACGATACGCCCTGGCGCCAGGTTCATGCGCTTCTGGAGCTGGCGGCGAGACGCACCCCCGGGGTCGATCAGCAAATTGCGCCGGTGGTGCGTAAGCTGGGGTTGCTCGACTGGTACACCTCGTATGAGCTGCAGGTGCGCTTATTACCCGCGACGAAGCTGCCAGATGGCCGTAACGCGTTACACAGCAGCATTATTGATGTGTTTAACGAATTCGGGGTGCAGATTATGTCGCCGAACTATGTGATGCAGCCCCGAGCCGCGGTGGTGGTGCCGCAGGAAGCCTGGTACGCCGCCCCGGCTGTCGCGCCGCAGGAGCCTGAGAAATAAGGGTTAACGTATCGGCAATGTCGCCGGGTGGCGGCTACGCCTTACCCGGCCTACAGGATCCTCTCACAGGCTTACACCTCGCAGGCCCGGCAAGCGCTGCGCCGCTGCGCAATCTATCGGCGCCGTACCCGCCATTATGCCGGGTGGCGGCTACGCCTTACCCGGCCTATGTACGTACGACCTGCCGTTAATTTATTCACCATTGTTGCTGAAACTGCCGATGCTGGCGGCCTCAAAATCGCTGAGACGTTCCCGGAAGGCCGGGGCAGCCCGCATGGATGCGGGCTGAGGGCCGTGTTTTGCAGGGACGCTGCCTCGGCCCGACCCGAAGCCTGCAGGGAAAAGTCGAAGGTACCGCGCAGCGGCGATTTTGCTGGCCGGAGCCCGGGGGTACAGGGGGCGGCGGCGACTGGCCGCCCCCTGTGCGCTCCCTGCGCCATAAGAGACATAACGCAGAAGATCAACCGGGAGCGCAATCTGCCCGAAATTAACATAGACGTTGTAGCCCTGCCAAACGTTGTGGCCCTGCCAAACATAGTGCGAACAGGGACATTTCCGGTTGTGCCGTTATTTCGCCGGGTAGCGGCTACGCCTTACCCGGCCTACAGGATCCTCTCGCAAGCTTACACCTCGCAGGCCCGGCAAGCGCTGCGCCGCTGCGCAATCTATCGGCGCCGTACCCGCCATTATGCCGGGTGGCGGCTACGCCTTACCCGGCCTACAACAACTGCCGGGCAATCCGACTCGGACGACGACTTAACCCCGCCCGGCGTCGATGTCGTCAAACACCTGCTGCGCCAGATGCATCGTGGCATTGGCCGCCGGCAGTCCGCAATACAGCGCAGAGTGCATGATCAGCTCTTTCAGCTCATCGCGGGTCACCCCGTTGTTAAACGACGCGCGTAGATGCATCTTCAGCTCCGCCTCGCGATTGAGAGCGATCAGCATGGCAATGGTGATCATGCTGCGGGTGTGGTGGTCGAGCCCCGGACGCGTCCAGGTCTCACCCCAGGCGTAGCGGGTGATAAAGTCCTGAAACTCGTCATTCAACGGCGTCAGATGCTGCAGGGTACGGTCGACGTGGGCGTCGCCCAACACTTTGCGCCGCACCGCCATTCCGTCCTGGTAGCGCTGTTTATCCTCCATGGCGTTCTCCCTGGAAAAAGCTCAGCAGCGCTGAAGTAAAGCTCTTCGCCGCCTCAATGTTTGACAGATGCGATGCCGGCAGAACCACCACCTGGGAAGCGGGGATCTGCTGCTGCAGAAAATTGGCGTCAGCGACCGTGGTGACAGGGTCACTTTCCCCGGCGATGATTAACGTCGGCAGCGGGATCTTCCCCGCTTCGCCCCGCAGGTCGGCGGCGGCCAGCGCCTCACAGCAGGCGGCATAGCCTTCGGCATCGGTATGGGTCAGCTGGTGACACAGGGCCTCCACCACCTCCGGCGCCTTCTGGCGAAACGCGTGGGTGAACCAGCGGTCCGCCGCCCCGGCGGCCACCACCGCCATTCCTTCCTGGCGTACCGCCCGCGCCCGCGACAGCCAGCTGGCCTGATCGCCGATGCGCGCCGCGGTGTTGGCGACGGCCAGACCATAAAAACGCTCTGGCGCAAAGCGGCCCAGCCACAGACCGGTCAGACCGCCCATCGAAATCCCGCAGAACCAGGCCCGGTCGATATTCAGATGATCGAGCAGCGCAATTACATCTTCCCCCAGCTGGGCGAGGGTCACTTTGCCATTTTTCGTCGTTTTACCGTGGCCGTGGGTGTCGTAGCGCAGCACCCGGAAATGGGCGGTTAGCGCCTCAATCTGCGGCTGCCACATCGCCCGGGTGGTGCCCAGCGAGTTGGAGAGAACGATAACCGGCGCACCTTCCGGTCCGTCGAGTTGATAATCAAGATTCATCATGTTGCTCCTGATAACGCGCCAGCACCTGGCGCACAAAGCATTCGGCGCTGCCGGTCGCCGTTGCCGGTTCCAGCAGCGTGGTTAAACGTTCGCGGGAGAGATACTGGCTGACCTGCGGATCCGCCGCGAGCAGATCGACCAGCGGACAGAGGCGGTCCAGCGCCTGACGGCACAGCGCCTCAATATGATGATGCGCCTCGGCTTTGCCGATGAATTCCGCCAGCGCCAGGGTCACCGCCTCAGCCATGATCAGCCCGTGGGTGATATCGAGATCGGCGCGCATCTTCTGCGGAAAGACCTGCATGTCGCGCACCAGCGCCTCGCTTTGCGCCAGCGCCCCGCCCACCAGGGTAATCAGCTCCGGCAGGGTCTCCCACTCCGCCTGCCAGCCGCCCAGCGCCCGCTCGTGCTGCTGAATCTGGCAGGCGTAGAGGGTCGCCATCAGCCCCGGCGTGCGCTGGGCGGCGGTCAGGATCGCCGCGCAGGCCACCGGATTGCGCTTATGCGGCATCGTCGACGAGCCGCCGCGCCCTTCCGCTACCGGCTCGCCCACCTCAGCCACTTCGGTCTGCATCAGCAGGGAGAAGTCGTTAGCGAATTTCCCCAGGGTGCCGCAGACGCCGGCGAACCAGGCGCCCGCCTCCAGCAGCCGATCGCGCTGGCTGTGCCACGGGGTATCCGGCAGCGTCAGACCAAGATTCTGCGCCAGCGCCTGGCCAACCGCCGGCCCTTTCTCTTTTAGCGCGTCCAGGGTCCCCGCGGCGCCGCCGAACTGCAGCACCAGCAGACGCGGACGCATCTCGCGCAGCCGCTGCTGCCAGCGCAGGAGCGCGTCGAGGGTACCCGCCAGCTTCAGGCCAAAGGTCACCGGCAGCGCGTGCTGCATCCAGGTCCGGCCCGGCATCACGGTATCGCGATAACGATCCGCCTGGAGAGCCAGGGCCGCCAACAGCTGCTCAAGCAGGGTCTCAGCGGCCTCCAGCGCCCCGCGCAGCTGGAGCACCAGACCTGTGTCGATGGCGTCCTGACTGGTGGCGCCCCAGTGAACGTAGCGCGCGGCGTCCGGATCCCGCGCTTTTACCTGGGCCGTCAGCTGTTTCACCAGCGGGATCGCCAGGTTACCCGCCCCCACCGCCGCCTCGCCGAGGGCGGTAAAATCGATCGCATCGTGGCGGCAGGCGGCGACAATCGGCCCGACCGCCGCCGTCGGCACCATGCCGCAGGCGGCCTGCGCCTGGGCCAGCGCCGCTTCAAAATCCAGCATGCCCTGCACCCGCTGCGCGTCGCTGAACCAGTCGGTCAGCGGACTGCTGCGCAACATCGGGGTCAACAAACTCATTCTGGCTCCTTAAACACGTTCAATAATCAGGGCGATCCCCTGCCCGACGCCGATGCACATGGTGCACAGCGCGTAGCGGCCGCCGGTCCGTTTCAGCTGGTAAGCCGCGGTCATCGCCAGGCGGCCGCCGGAGGCGCCGAGCGGATGCCCCAGGGCGATCGCCCCGCCGTTGGGGTTCACATGGGCGGCATCGTCCGGTAAGCCCAAATCGCGGGTCACCGCCAGCGCCTGGGCGGCGAAGGCTTCATTCAGCTCGATGACATCCATCTGGGCTAACGTCAGGCCGGTCTGCGCCAGCACCTTCCGCACCGCCGGCGCCGGGCCAAAGCCCATAATGCGCGGCGCCACCCCCGCCGTCGCCACGCCGACCACCCGGGCCAGCGGTTGAAGATCGTTGGCCGCCAGCGCGGTTTCGCTGGCCAGCAGCAGCGCGCAGGCACCATCGTTAACGCCGGAGGCATTCCCGGCGGTGACGCTGCCGTCGGCGCGCACCACGCCGCGCAGTTTAGCCAGCGCCTCCAGCGAGGTGCTGCGCGGGTGTTCATCGCGGCTAAACCGCAGCGGCTCGCCTTTGCGCTGCGGCACCTGGACGGCGATCAGCTCATCGGCGAAACGTCCCGCCTCCTGGGCCGCGGCGGCGCGCAGTTGACTGCGCAAGGCGAACGCGTCCTGATCGGCGCGGGAAATGGCAAACTCATCGGCGACGTTTTCCGCCGTCTCCGGCATGGAATGGACACCGTACAAGGCTTTCATCTGCGGGTTAATAAAGCGCCAGCCGATGGTGGTATCTTCCATCTGCATGTTGCGGCTAAAGGCGCTCTCCGCTTTACCCATAACAAACGGCGCCCGGGACATGCTCTCCACCCCGCCGGCGATCATCAGCTGCGTTTCACCGCTTTTAATCGCCCGCGCCGCGACGCCGATCGCGTCGAGGCTGGAGCCGCACAGGCGGTTGATGGTGCTACCGGGCACGCTCTCCGGCAGCCCGGCCAGCAGCAGCGCCATGCGCGCCACGTTGCGGTTGTCTTCCCCGGCCTGGTTGGCGCAGCCCAGAATCACATCGTCAATGCGCGAGGGATCCAGCCCCGGGTTACGCTCCAGCAGCGCTTTCAGCGGCAGCGCCGCGAGGTCGTCGGCGCGCATCGTCGCCAGAGTACCACCAAAACGGCCAAAGGGTGTACGCACCGCATCACAGATAAATGCCTGATTCATCATAGGTTCCTTACGCGCTTTCCGCCAGTTGTTCAAAGGTCAGCGTCACCGGAGTGATGCGCTGCAGCTCTTCAAAAGAGAGACCGTTAAAGATTTCCCGCACCACCGGGCCGCGGTCGGTAATGTCGATCACCGCCAGGTCGGTATAGATCCGGCTAACGCAGCCGACCCCGGTCAGCGGATAGCTGCACTGTTCCACCAGCTTGCACTCGCCGTCGCGGGTCAGATGGTCCATCATCACAAACACCTGTCGAGCGCCGATGGCCAGATCCATCGCCCCGCCGACCGCCGGGATAGCGTCCGGCGCGCCGGTGCTCCAGTTGGCGAGATCGCCGCTGGCAGAGACCTGATAGGCCCCCAACACGCAGATATCGAGATGGCCGCCGCGCATCATGGCAAAGGAGTCGCCATGGTGGAAATAGCAGCCGCCCTGCAGGAGGGTGACGTACTCTTTTCCGGCATTGATCAGCTCCGGATCTTCTTCGCCAGGCAGCGGTTTCGGCCCCATGCCCAGCAGACCGTTCTCGCTATGCAGGAACACCTCTTTGTCGGCAGGCAGGTAATTGGCAATCCGGGTCGGCAGGCCAATGCCGAGGTTAACGTAAGCGCCTTCGGGAATATCGCGGGCCACGCGCTGGGCCATTTCGTCACGGGTCAGTTTTTGCATCTCGGGCTCCTCAGGCGCGTTGTGCGGCAGTCAGGTTTTCCAGCGAGAAGAGGCGCTGGACGAAAATGCCGGGGGTGATAATGTGTTCAGGGTCGAGGTCGCCCAGCGACACCAGCTGCGAGACTTCAACGATGGTGGTTTTCGCCGCCGTCGCCATAATCGGGCCAAAGTTGCGTGCCGCCTTGCGATACACCAGGTTGCCCCAACGGTCGCCCTGGTGAGCTTTAATCAGCGCGAAATCGGCTTTGATCGGATACTCCAGCACATAGTGGCGGCCGTCGATTTCCCGTGTCTCCTTCCCTTCCGCCAGCGGCGTGCCGTAGCCGGTGGGGGTAAAGACCGCGCCCAGCCCGGCGCCGGCGGCCTGGATCCGCGCCGCGAGGTTGCCCTGCGGCACCAGCTCCAGCTCCACTTTGCCGCGGCGATAGAGGTCATCAAAAATCTGTGAATCGACCTGGCGCGGGAAGGAGCAGATCATTTTGCGCACCCGGCCAGCCTTCAGCAGCGCCGCGAGCCCCACTTCTCCGTTGCCGGCGTTGTTGTTAATGATGGTCAGGTCGCGGGCGCCCTGGTCAATCAGGGCGTCAATCAGAAAGGTCGGCTGGCCGGCAGGACCAAAGCCGCCGATCATAATAGTCGCCCCGTCGTGGATCCCGGCGATGGCCTCGCTCAGCGTCGATACGCTTTTATCAATCATCAGGTCGCTCCATTGGTGTGCGGTAATCGCACTTTTATTCGTTGTTCGCACAAAATGTGACCCGCTTAACGATGTCGGTCAAGGGCGATAATCGAAATATGGTGCGATAATCGAACATCGGTTATCTTTAGCGAAAGAATGTGATCGATGGCAAATATGGGGAACAGAAATGGATAAGCATCCAGACGATTTACTGACCGGCGACGGCGATCCGTTTAAGGGCGATCCTAACTTTATGGCCTCGCTGGCGCGCGGCCTGGAGGTCATTCAGGCATTCACGCCGCAGCGGCCCCTGCTGTCTATCTCACAGATCAGTCAGAAGACCGGTATTCCGCGCGCCGCGGTGCGCCGCTGCCTGTATACCCTGAGCAAGCTGGGGTTCGTCTATGCCGAAGACGGTAAAAACTTTCAGCTACGGCCGCGGATCCTGGCCCTCGGTCACGCCTGGCTGGCCTCGACGCCGCTGGCGCGTTCGGCGCAGCCGGTGCTGCGGCATCTGAGCGAAATGCTCAACGAGTCCTGCTCCATCGCCACCCTCGATGGCGACGATATTCTGTATATCGCCCGCGCCTCCAGCTCGCGGATCATGACCATCGACCTCGATATCGGCAGCCGCCTTCCGGCGTGGGCGACCTCGATGGGCCGGGTGCTGCTCAGCCATCAGCCAGAGGAGAAGCTCAACGATATGCTGGCCAGGGTAACCATGATCCGCTATACCCCGCAGACGGTGGACTCGGTGGCGAAGCTGCGCGCCGAGCTGAAACGGGTGCATCAACAGGGGTATGCCCTCAACGATCAGGAGCTGGAGATGGGCCTGCGCTCCCTCGCGGTACCGCTGTTTAACGCCCAGGGTCAGGTGCAGGCGGCGCTGAACGTCGGGGTGCATGCGGGCCAGATGTCGGCCCGCGAAATGATCGACCGCGTGCTGCCGGAGCTGCAAAAAGCCGCCCGCGAGCTGACGCTGCTGATGCGCTAACGGCTGCGCTTGGCGTGCTGCTCCCAGGTCTCCTGCTTCGCTTCGGCCGATTTACGCAGCGCGACATAGCAGGCGCCGCTGCCGCCGTGGTGCGGAAGCGCGGCGCAGAAGGCCTGCACCTCCGGCAACTCTTCCAGCCAGCGCGCCAGATAGCTGCGGATGATATTGGCGTGGGACTGATCGTCGCGGCCTTTGCCGTGAACGATCAGCACATTGCGTAACCCCTCTTTCTGCGCCTGCACCATAAAGGCGAAGAGCATCTGCCGGCACTGCTCCACCGGCTGGCGCAGCAGGGAGAGGCTCGCCTGCTGGCCGTATTTCCCCCGCCGCAGCTTATCCAGCACGCCGCTCTGCAGCCCTTCGCGCTTAAACTCCAGCGGCGTGGCGAGCGGTACGATATCGAGATAGCCGGTAGTGAGAAAATTATCCAGTTGCAGGGTGTCGACGCGCTGCGGGGCGCGACTGTTGCGCCCGGGATGCCAGTGCACGTCATTGTTACGTTTCAGGGGCTGGACATCTTCCATGGCGTCAAGAAACAGGGATTTGTCATCAAGGTTCATGGGCTCTCCTCCAGCGGCTGTCGCCAGCTACTATAGCCGCCTCGCGCTCCCCCCTCAATGCGTTTAGCCCCGTCTGCTGGCAAAGCGAGCGCGACGGGCGGTTAAGGAAACCATTGTCGACTCTGGCGGCGAAACAGGGTGATTAATGACGCCGTTAGCGGCGTCTGTCGGGTGTCGCGCCGCTGGATCAGAAAATAGGCCGCCGTCGGCAACGCTTCGCGGACGGGGATCATCATCAGCTTGTCCGCCATCAGCGGATCGTTGCCGAGCTCCACCGGCAGGATACTGAGAAAATCGCTTTTCACCACCAGGCTGATGCACGACGAGAAGGTCTCGCACACAATATTCACCTTTGGCGCCAGCCCGGCCTGATTAAACCTGTCCTGCAGCTGTTTAAAGTAGCTGCCGCGCGGCGTCGGCATGGTCCAGTGGTGATCCATCAGCTCCACCAGCGAGGTGGCCTGCGCCGCCGGATGCCCCACGCGAGCGAACACCGCGAACGGTTTCTCAAACAGTTTTTCAAAGCTGAACTCATGGTCGTACGGCCCGGGATAGTAGGTATTGATGGTGAAATCCAGCTCTCCCTGGCGCAGCTCATTGATCATCGCCAGCAGCTGGCCCTCCATGATCCGCACCTTCACCTGAGGATGCTGCTGATGAAAGCGGCAGATCACCGACGGCATCAGCGACCGGGCGACGCTGGCGCCAAGGCCAATATTGATCTGCCCGGCCTGCTCTCCCTGACGCTGCAGCAGTTCATCCTGCGCCGCCCGCAGCTCCTCAAGGATCAGGCTCGCATGTTGATAAAAACTTTCGCCATTGTCAGTCAGCGCCACCCCCTGGCGGCGGCGGACGAACAACTGAGCGGAAAGCCCCTCCTCGAGCTCTTTAATCGCTTTGGTCAGGGCCGGCTGCGAGATCGCCAGCGAGCGGCTGGCGCCGCGAATACTCCCTTCCCGGGCCACCTCGACGAAGGCGCGAATTTGATGAAATTTGATCTGAAAGGCCATGCTTTTGGTGATAACCGTTGTTTATCAGACGCAAGAAAATGACATCTACTGTAATCCATCAGGCTGTGGCAGGTTAAGAGCGTTAAGGCCTGTAGCGTGTCAGTGATAAATAAAAGCTATCACATCGTGAACGCCATCACATTTTTTACTTATGACAGGATAAGCTATGCCGCAACTTGATGAATACCTGCGCCAGCTGGCGCCAGCCATGACCCAATGGCGCCGCGATTTTCACCTGCACGCTGAATCCGGCTGGCTGGAGTTTCGCACCGCCAGTAAGGTGGCGGAGATCCTCGACGGGCTCGGCTACCAGCTGGCGCTGGGGCGCGACGTCATCGATGCCGACAGCCGGATGGGGCTGCCGGATGAGGAGACCCTGGCCCAGGCTTTCGAGCGCGCCCGCGAGCAAGGGGCGCCGGAACGCTGGTTGCCGGCGTTTGAAGGCGGGTTCGCCGGCGTGGTGGCGACGCTCGACACCGGACGTCCCGGCCCAACACTGGCCTTTCGCGTCGACATGGACGCCCTCGACCTCAATGAGCAGCACGATGACAGCCATCGCCCCCATCGCGACCATTTCGCCTCCTGCAACGCCGGCATGATGCACGCCTGCGGCCACGATGGGCATACTGCCATCGGGCTGGGGCTGGCGCATGTGCTCAAGCAGTATGTCGCCCAGCTCAATGGCGTCATTAAACTGATTTTCCAGCCTGCTGAAGAGGGTACCCGCGGCGCCCGCGCGATGGTGGCCGCCGGCGTGGTGGACGAGGTGGACTATTTTACCGCCATCCATATCGGTACCGGCGTCCCGGTCGGCACCGTGGTGTGCGGTGGCGACAACTTTATGGCCACCACCAAATTCGATGTGCAGTTCAGCGGCGTGGCCGCTCATGCCGGCGGCAAGCCTGAAGATGGGCGCAACGCGCTGCTCGCCGCCGCCCAGGCCGCCCTTGCCCTGCACGCCATCCCACCGCACAGCGCCGGCGCTTCGCGGGTCAACGTCGGGGTGATGCAGGCCGGCACCGGACGCAACGTGGTGCCCTCTTCGGCCCTGTTAAAAGTGGAAACCCGCGGCGAAAGCGAAGCCATCAACCAGTATGTTTTTGACCGGGCGCAGCACGTCATCGCTGGGGCCGCGGCGATGTATCAAGCCGGGTACGAGTTACGCATGGTGGGGGCCGCCACCGCCAGCGCCCCGTCGCCGGCGTGGGTGGCGTACCTGCGCGAACAGGCCGCGCGGGTGCCCGGCGTGCAGCAGGCGGTGGATCGCATCGCCGCCCCGGCGGGATCGGAAGACGCCACCCTGATGATGGCCCGGGTCCAGGCGCGCGGCGGCCTTGCGTCATACATGATATTCGGCACCGAACTGAGCGCCGGTCATCACAACGAGAAGTTTGACTTCGACGAGAGCGTAATGACGGTCGCGGTCGACACCCTGGCGCGCGTCGCGCTTAACTTTCCCTGGCAGCGGGGGGTGTGATGGACCCGATTTTTCAGTTTGTTGAAGAGGTGATTGAGGCAAGCCGCGAGACCTATTGCGCCATCGCCGATGATATCTGGGACCACCCGGAGACGCGCTTTGAGGAATTCTGGTCCGCCCGGCGGCTGGCGGACGCCCTGGAAGCGGAAGGTTTCCAGCTGACCCGTGATGCTGGCGGGATCCCCAATGCTTTTATCGCCAGCGTCGGCGAGGGCCAACCGGTTATTGCCCTGCTGGGCGAGTTTGACGCCCTGGCGGGTCTCAGCCAACAGGCCCATTGCGCGGAGCCGACATCGTCAACGCCGGGGGGCAACGGTCACGGCTGCGGGCACAATCTGCTCGGGACAGCGGCTTTCGCCGCGGCGGTTGCCGCCAAAAAATGGCTGCAGCAGCACGGCGGCGCGGGCACCCTGCGCTTCTACGGTTGCCCGGGGGAAGAAGGCGGCTCGGGCAAAACGTTCATGGTGCGCGAAGGGCTGTTTGATGACGTCGATGCGGCCCTCACCTGGCATCCGGAGGCCTGGGCCGGGATGTTCAGCACCCGCACCCTCGCCAACATTCAGGCGGCGTGGCGCTTTACCGGCACCGCCGCCCACGCCGCCAATTCGCCGCACCTGGGGCGAAGCGCCCTGGACGCAGTCACCCTGATGACCACCGGCAGCAACTTCCTGAATGAACATATTATCGAGAAGGCGCGGGTTCATTACGCCATTACCGATACCGGCGGCGTCTCGCCCAACGTCGTCCAGGCCCAGGCGGAAGTGCTGTATCTCATCCGCGCCCCGGAGATGGCAGATGTAGAACAGATCTTCGCCCGCATTGAGAAGATTGCCCAGGGGGCCGCGCTGATGACCGAGACCCACGTCAGCTGCCGCTTTGAAAAAGCCTGTTCCAGCTATCTGCCCAACCGCACGCTCGAAGCGGCGATGTATCAGGCGGTAGCGCATTACGGCACGCCGGCATGGAGCGACGACGATCGCGCCTTTGCCGCGGCGATCCGCGCCACGCTCAGCGCCAACGATATCAACAACAGCCTGAACAATATCGCCGGCACCGGCGGCGAGGCGGGGAAAACCTTCGCTCGTCGCCACCGCGATACGCTGCTGATTGATGAGGTGGCGCCGTGGGCGGCCACGGATACGATTCTCGCCGGCTCCACCGACGTCGGGGACGTCAGCTGGAAAGCGCCGGTGGCCCAATGCTTCAGCCCCTGCTTCGCGGTGGGTACCCCGCTGCACAGCTGGCAGCTGGTGAGCCAGGGACGCACCTCCATCGCCCATAAAGGGATGCTGCTGGCGGGGAAAGTCCTCGCGGCGACGGCGATCCGTTTATTCAGCGACCGCGCGCTGCTGGAGGCCAGCCAGCGAGAGCTCAGGCAGGCGCTGGCCGAACATCCTTACCGCTGCCCGATTCCGGCGGAGGTGAGACCGTCGGTTTTACGATAACCATAAGACCAGACCGCTCCTGACAGACGCTGACCGGCATAGCGGCACGCACCGACCATAATAACCGCCGGCAGTACGGGAGCAGGCCTGCCCAACACAACAACGACAACAGAGGAACGCCCATGAGTATGTCATCCATACCGTCGCCTTCCCCCGCCGGAAAGCGCTATGGCTGGGTAGAGAAGATCGGTAATAAGGTCCCGCACCCGTTTTTGCTGTTTATCTATCTTATCGTGGCGCTGATCGCCGCCACGGCGATACTCTCCGCCTTCAACGTCGGGGTGCAAAACCCTGCGGACGGGTCGCGGGTGGTGGTCAAAAACCTGCTCAGCGTGGAAGGGCTGCACTGGTTTTTACCGAACGTGATTAAAAACTTCAGCGGTTTCGCGCCGCTGGGGGCGATCCTCGCCCTGGTGTTGGGCGCCGGCTTTGCCGAGCGGGTGGGCCTGTTGCCCGCGCTGATGGTCAAGATGGCCTCCCACGTTAGCGCCCGTTATGCCAGCTATATGGTGCTATTCATCGCCTTTTTCAGCCATATCTCTTCCGACGCCGCGCTGGTGATCATGCCGCCGCTGGGGGCGCTGATGTTTCTCGCTGTCGGTCGGCATCCGGTCGCCGGCCTGCTGGCGGCGATAGCCGGCGTGGGCTGCGGCTTTACCGCCAATTTACTGATCGTCACCACCGACGTGCTGCTCTCCGGGATCAGCACCGAGGCGGCCAAATCCATCGATGCCTCTCTGCACGTCAGCGTGATCGACAACTGGTACTTTATGGCGACCTCGGTGATCCTCCTGACCCTCGTCGGCGGTTTAATCACTGACAAGCTGGTGGAGCCGAGGCTGGGACAGTGGCAAGGCAGCCGCGACGAAAAGCTGCAAACCTTGACCACCGAGGAGCGTTTCGGCCTGCGCATCGCCGGGGTAGCAACGCTGGCGTTCGTGGCGGTCATCGCCCTGATGGTGGTTCCTGAAAACGGCATTCTTCGCGATCCGGTTCAGCACACGGTGATGCCCTCGCCGTTTATCAAAGGCATCGTGCCGCTGATCATCTTTTTCTTCTTTGTCGTGTCGCTGGCTTACGGTATCGCCACTGGCAAAATTCGCCGTCAGGCCGATCTGCCGCAGTTGATGATTGAGCCGATGAAAGAGATGGCCGGATTTATCGTGATGGTCTTCCCGCTGGCGCAGTTCGTGGCGATGTTCAACTGGAGCAATATGGGCAAGTTTATGGCCGTTGGCCTGACGGACCTGCTGGAGAGCGCCGGCATGAACGGCGTCCCGGCGTTTGTCGGTCTGGCGCTGCTGTCGGCTTTTCTGTGCATGTTTATCGCCAGCGGCTCGGCCATCTGGTCGATTCTGGCGCCGATCTTCGTGCCGATGTTTATGCTGCTGGGCTTCCACCCGGCGTTTGCGCAGATCCTGTTTCGCATCGCCGATTCATCGGTGCTGCCGCTGGCGCCGGTTTCACCGTTTGTACCGCTGTTTCTCGGTTTTTTACAGCGCTACCGACCCGACGCCCGCCTCGGGACTTACTACTCGCTGGTGCTCCCTTACCCGCTGATTTTTCTCGCCGTCTGGCTGCTGTTGCTGGTGGGCTGGTATCTGGCAGGACTGCCCATCGGCCCTGGCATTTATCCGCGGCTCCCTTAAGCCGCTGAAGCGCCAGGGACGGCTGCTTACTCTTAACGCGGCACCTTCATTTTGACCTTACGGGGGACATCTGCGGCTCCGGCGAAGATGCCGAAAAGCGCGCGATACCCGCGTTCGAGCAACAGCGTGAGGCCGTGGATAACCAGGCCGCTGAAGATCAATACGATTACGCCAGTCAGTATATATTGCATAGCCCCACCTCTGAGTTATTAACCGCGCCGCGACGACGCGGTGGCACCTTCCCGGGCGCGCAAAGCGGCGCGGAGGACCGGCGTCGTCAGCTTAAAAGTAGCAAAAACCATGCCCGATAACCCGCCAGGATCGATCCAAAAATAAATCAACGTACAGGCCGCAGGAAGCCGGCCGGGGATACGGGTTTATCTTTTGGGAGTATAGTTGACCGCCGCCGGCGCGTGGTATCGTGTTGCCCTCGTGTACGATGGTGGATGACCGAAACGATGTTGACCTTGCTGCAGGATAAAATGGATACCCCGTTGGGGGCGCTGTGGGTACTCTGCGACGAACAGTTTAATTTACGCGCCGTCGAGTGGGACGAGCACCGCGATCGGATGGAAACCCTGCTCGACGTACACTATCGCCGGGAAGGCTATCAGCGCGTTGACTGCCGCAATCCGGGCGGTCTCAGCAGTAAGCTGAACGACTATTTTGCCGGCGACCTGGCCGTTATCGAGACCCTGCCTACCGCCACCGCCGGCACCCCTTTCCAGCGCCAGGTCTGGCAGGCGTTGCGCGATATCCCCTGCGGCCAGGTGATGCACTACGGTCAGCTGGCCGAAGCGCTCGGTCGTCCCGGCGCGGCACGCGCGGTGGGGGCCGCCAATGGCGCCAACCCGGTGAGTATTGTGGTGCCTTGCCATCGGGTCATCGGACGTAACGGTACGATGACCGGCTATGCCGGCGGCGTGCAGCGTAAAGAGTGGCTTCTGCGCCACGAGGGCTATCTGTTGCTTTGACTGAAAATGCCTTTTCTGGAATTTTCAGGTAATTTTACAATCAAATGTGGCTGAATAATCTATTTTTAATCAAGCAGATATCAGCCTGTTTTGATTTCCCCTGCTGATATTACGTGTTTCAGAGCCTGAAGACTTACCTGCTCATCAAAAAGATGTTAAAATTGACCAATATCAATTAAGGCCTGAGCAGACATATGATCCCTGAGAAGCGAATTATTCGACGCATTCAGTCTGGCGGTTGTGCTATCCATTGTCAGGATTGCAGTATCAGCCAGCTCTGCATCCCCTTTACTCTGAACGAGCACGAGCTTGATCAGCTGGATAATATTATCGAGCGGAAAAAGCCCATCCAGAAAGGTCAAACCTTGTTCAAAGCCGGTGATGAGCTGAAATCGTTGTATGCCATTCGCTCCGGGACCATCAAAAGCTACACCATCACCGAGCAAGGCGATGAGCAGATTACCGGCTTCCACCTGGCGGGCGATCTGGTGGGCTTTGACGCCATCGGCACCGGCCTGCACCCGAGCTTCGCCCAGGCGCTGGAAACGTCGATGGTATGCGAGATCCCCTTTGAAACCCTCGACGATCTTTCCGGAAAAATGCCGAATCTGCGTCAGCAGATGATGCGTCTGATGAGCGGTGAGATCAAAGGCGACCAGGATATGATCCTGCTGCTTTCCAAAAAGAACGCCGAAGAGCGCCTGGCCGCGTTTATCTATAACCTGTCCCGCCGTTTCGCGCAGCGCGGTTTCTCTCCCCGTGAGTTCCGTCTGACTATGACCCGCGGCGACATTGGCAACTATCTCGGCCTCACCGTCGAAACCATCAGCCGTCTGCTGGGGCGTTTCCAGAAGAGCGGCATGCTGGCGGTGAAAGGCAAATACATCACCATTGAAAACGGCGACCTGCTGGCCCAGCTGGCCGGTCAGGCGCGTAACGTCGCTTAATCTCCGAGCAACACCTGGTCAGGATCGGCAATTTTTTCAGATTTGTTGATCTGACCAGGCTCCTCCCCTGTTTCAATTCATCCATATAGGTTATCTTTTTAATAACTGACGGTAGCTGCAGTTGTAAGGAGACCCTGTATGGCGAAGTATCAGAGCATGCTGGTAGTAATCGATCCTAACCAGGACGACCAGCCGGCGCTAAGGCGAGCGGTGTACCTGCACCAACGGATTGGTGGACGCATCAAAGCCTTTTTGCCGATCTATGATTTTTCTTATGAAATGACCACCCTGCTGTCGCCGGATGAACGGACGGCGATGCGTCAGGGCGTCATTGCCCAACGAACGGCCTGGATCCGCGAGCAGGCGAAATTCTATCTTGAATCCGGTGTGCCGATTGACGTGAAGGTGGTGTGGCACAACCGCCCCTTCGAAGCCATTATTCAGGAAGTGATCAGTGAGAAACACGACCTGCTGCTGAAGATGGCCCACCAGCACGACAAGCTGGAAGCGGTGATTTTCACCCCGACCGACTGGCATCTGCTGCGTAAGTGCCCTTGCCCGGTCTGGATGGTGAAAGACCAGCCATGGCCAGAAGGCGGTAAAGCGCTGGTCGCCGTCAATCTGGCCAGTGAAGAAAATTATCACAACACCCTCAACGAGAAGCTGGTGCGCGAGACCCTGTCGCTGGCGGAAGAAGTCAACCACACTGAAGTGCACCTTATCGGCGCCTATCCGGTCACCCCGATCAATATCGCGATTGAGCTGCCGGATTTCGATCCCAGCGTCTACAACGACGCCATCCGCGGCCAGCATCTGCTGGCGATGAAAGCCCTGCGGCAGAAGTTTGGCATTGACGAGAAATTCACCCACGTGGAAAAAGGGTTGCCTGAGGAGGTGATCCCGGATCTCGCCGAGCATCTGCAGGCGGGGATCGTGGTGCTGGGTACGGTCGGTCGAACCGGCCTCTCCGCGGCGTTCCTTGGCAATACCGCGGAGCAGGTTGTCGACCACCTGCGCTGCGATCTGCTGGTGCTTAAACCAGAGGCCTATCAGACGCCGGTGGAACTGGACGACGACGACGACGATTAATCTTCCCTCCCGGAACGTTCATCATCCCCCGCCTCGCGGGGGATTTTTTTGCCCGCTTTCCCTCAGGCACAAAAAAGGGCCGCTTGCGGCCCCGTCATGGCATGGCGACCCTGAACGACTCAGTGGATACCCAGACGCCAGGCCAGATCGATCTCTTCTTTCAGCTCCAGCGAGGAGAGCGCCATCAGGTCAGCAAACTCCAGTTCCAGCAGTTTAAGTTTTTTCAGATACTGCGCTGGAGTCATGACGGTGGTGTCGCGGCGTAAGAATTCGATGGCCATCTGCGTTGGGGTTAACTCGGTATCCATAATATCCTCTGTCTGATGTAATAACCGGAACATTATATCACCTTTTACCGCTTATTTTATGAACAATCCCTGGTATCCCAGTGCATATAAAAAAGCCGTCTCACAGGAGACGGCTTATAAACAAACGTTGTAAAACAATAATGTTACATTACAGCGCTTTCAGGATCGCATCGACGCTGGCTTTGGCATCACCGAACAGCATATGGGTGTTCTCTTTAAAGAACAGCGGGTTCTGTACGCCGGCGTAACCGGTGTTCATCGAACGCTTAAAGACCACCACGTTCTGCGCTTTCCACACCTCAAGCACCGGCATGCCGGCGATCGGGCTCTTCGGATCGTCCTGCGCCGCCGGGTTGACGGTATCGTTAGCGCCGATGACCAGCACGGTGTCGGTATCGCTGAAATCATCGTTGATCTCATCCATCTCCAGCACGATGTCGTAAGGCACTTTAGCCTCCGCCAGCAGGACGTTCATATGTCCCGGTAGACGGCCGGCGACCGGGTGAATGCCAAAGCGCACCTTAATGCCGCGCGCCCGCAGCTTCTCGGTAATTTCTGCCACCGGATACTGCGCCTGGGCCACCGCCATACCATAGCCCGGGGTGATGATGACCGAGTGCGAATTTTTCAGCATCTCCGCCGTCTCTTCGGCGCTAATTTCGCGGTGCTCGCCCACTTCTTCATCGCCGCCGCTGGAGGAACCATCGGTGCCGAAGCCGCCGGCGATCACGCTGATAAAGGAGCGGTTCATCGCCTTACACATAATGTAAGAGAGGATGGCGCCGGAAGAGCCCACCAGCGCGCCGGTGACGATCAGCAGGTCATTGCTCAGCATAAAGCCCGCCGCCGCCGCCGCCCAGCCCGAGTAGGAGTTGAGCATCGAGACCACCACCGGCATGTCCGCGCCGCCGATGGAGGCCACCAGGTGCCAGCCGAAGGCCAGCGCGATCGCGGTCATCACCAGCAGGCACAGGACCTGGGTGCCGGTGCTATCGGAGCGCACAAAAATCACCATCAGGATGAAGGAAACCACCAGCGCCGCCAGGTTAAGCTTATGGCGATTAGGCAGCATCAGCGGTTTGGAGGAGATCTTGCCGCGCAGTTTACCAAACGCCACTACCGAACCGGTGAAGGTCACCGCGCCGATGAAGATGCCGAGGAACACTTCGGTCAAATGGATATTGACCAGAATCTGCTCCATGCCGGTTTCATGCTGCAGGTAGCTGTTAAACCCTACCAGCACCGCCGCCAGGCCCACGAAGCTGTGCAGGATGGCCACCAGCTCCGGCATCTCGGTCATTTCGACCTTCTTCGCCAGACGAATACCGATTGCCCCACCGATGACCATCGCGAGGATAATCCAGCCGACGTTGCCGGCGTCCGGACCCAGAATAGTGGCGATCAGGGCGATGGCCATCCCGGCGATGCCGAAATAGTTGCCCTGCTGCGAGGTTTCGTGTTTCGACAGACCCGCCAGGCTGAAAATAAACAGGATTGCAGCAACAATGTATGCAGCTGTAACTAATCCACCAGACATGTGCTACCCCTTATCCTTTGCGAAACATTTTCAGCATGCGCTGAGTCACGGTAAAACCACCGAAAATATTAATGCTGGCGATCAGTACCGCGATAAAGCTCAGGAAGCTGACCCAGCCGCCGTGGCCTATCTGCAGCAACGCGCCAACCACGATAATGCCCGAAATGGCGTTCGTCACCGACATCAGCGGCGTATGCAGCGCATGGGAGACATTCCATACCACGTAGTAACCCACCACGCAGGCCAGCGCGAAGACAGTGAAATGGCCGAGGAACTCTTTAGGCGCCACGTTGGCCAGCCAGCCGAAGAGGATAATCGCCAGCGCTATCAGCGCATATTTGCGCCACGGCGACGCCGGTTTCACCTCTTCTTTCGGCGCTTCCACTTTTTTCGCCGCGGCCTGCGGCTGAGCGGAGACCTGAATCGGCGGCGCCGGCCAGGTGATTTCGCCTTCACGCACCACGGTCACGCCGCGCACCACCACGTCATCGAAATCGATGACGATATTGCCGTCTTTCTCTTTGCACAGCAGCTTCAGCAGGTTCACCAGGTTGGTGCCGTAGAGCTGGGAGGACTGGGTCGGCAGACGGCCTGGCAGGTCGGTATAACCGATAATTTTCACGCCGTTGGCGGTGGTCACCACTTCGCCCGGCACGGTGTACTCGCAGTTGCCGCCGTTTTGCGAGGCGAGATCGACCACCACGCTGCCCGACTTCATGGCGTCAACCATTTCCCGGGTGATCAGCTTCGGCGCCGGCTTGCCCGGAATTAACGCCGTGGTGACGATAATATCGACCTCTTTCGCCTGGGCGGCGAACAGCGCCATTTCGGCCTGAATAAAGGCCTCGGACATCACCTTGGCATAGCCGTCGCCGCTGCCCGCTTCCTCTTTAAAATCCAGTTCGAGGAATTCGGCGCCCATACTCTGCACCTGCTCCTTCACTTCCGGACGGGTATCGAAGGCGCGAACAATCGCCCCCAGGCTGTTGGCGGCGCCAATCGCCGCCAGACCGGCCACCCCGGCACCGATAACCATCACCTTGGCGGGCGGAACTTTGCCTGCCGCGGTAATCTGCCCGGTAAAGAAACGGCCGAATTCATGGGCCGCTTCAACGATAGCGCGGTACCCGGCGATATTGGCCATTGAGCTGAGCGCATCCAGCGACTGGGCGCGGGAGATACGCGGCACCGAATCCATCGCCATCACGTTGATATTGCGGGCCGCCAGTTTTTCCATCAGCTGCGGATTTTGCGCCGGCCAGATAAAACTAATCAGCGTGGTTCCTGGATTCAACAGGGCAATTTCATCGTCATTCGGGGCATTGACCTTGAGGATGACATCAGACTGCCACACCTCGTCGCCGGTCACGATCTCAGCCCCCGCCTGGGCGAAGGCCTCATCGTCAAAGCTGGCCAGCTTCCCGGCGCCGCTTTCTACCGCGACGCTAAAGCCGAGTTTGAGCAACTGCTCAACGGTCTTCGGCGTGGCGGCGACCCGGGTCTCCTGGGCTAGCCTTTCTTGTGGTACACCAATACGCATAGTTTTCCCTTCCATCGGTTTTTGATGATGGTTTACTTTTCTGACCAACAACGACAGGACGGCAAAATCGTCCTCGCCGTCTTTCGCTGTCTGCAAAATGAAACAGTAACAAACTTTTTATAACCTACTGAAAATAGCGATTGTGATCTACAGCGATAAAACAGAAATTTTGATTTTATTGCTTATTGTCAGCACAGATGGTTCCGGGCAGCAATATTTACCTGAATTTGCCTTTCAGGCCTGATAATTCGCTTATCCAGTAGTATAAAACGCCATTTATCGCCATTGAGATCATTGTATTAACATTACATTAACTAATAAAAGTGGTATCGATTATCGTTTTTGCTGGTCAAGCGGCTGTTTTTTCAACATATCGAAAAATGTTATCTTTCCGTCGTATACGATTCGGGCGGCAAGCAAAAAATGACGCAGACAGTCACGGCGATTAAATGCAATAATCAAACGTTTTCAGTCAACAACAACACCAGTATATGGTTTGCGCAAGGCAAAGGATTATTTTTATGAAGCTTAAAAACACCCTCCTGGCGTCTGCTCTCCTGACAACCGCCACGTTGTCTGCCCACGCAGCGACCGAGTTGACCCCGGAGCAGGCGGCTGCGCTGAAGCCCTACGATCGCGTTGTCGTCACAGGCCGGTTTAATGCCATTGGCGACGCGGTGCAAGCGGTATCGCGCAAAGCTGACAAAGACGGCGCGGCCTCATTCTATGTTGTCGACACGTCGGATTACGGCAATGGCGGCAACTGGCGCGTCACGGCTGACCTCTATAAAGACGACGCGCCGAAAGCGGATGCGCCGAAAAATCGCATCATCAATGGCGTGATGGAGCTGCCGAAAGATCAGGCCGTTGAGCTGATGCCTTACGACACCGTCACCGTCCAGGGCTTCTATCGCAGTCAGCCGGAAGTGAACGACGCCATCACCAAAGCGGCGAAAGCGAAAGGCGCCTATGCGTTCTTCATCGTCCGCCAGGTGGACGCCAACCAGGGCGGCAACCAGCGCATTACCGCCTATATCTACAAAAAAGATGCGGAGAAACGCGTTCTGCAGAGCCCGGACGCTATCCCGGCTGATTCTGAAGCCGGCCGCGCGGCGCTGGCCAAAGGCGGCGAAGCGGCGAAAAACGTCGAAATCCCGGGCGTCGCCACCACCGCGGCGGTTGGCTCCGGCACCGGTGTAGGTCGTTTCTTCGAGACCCAGTCGTCGAAAGGCGGACGTTACACTGTCACGCTGCCGGACGGCACCAAAGTTGAAGAAGTGAACAAAGTGACCGCGGCGCAAATGGTGCCGTTCGATAACATCAAGTTCACCGGCAACTATGGCAACATGACGGAAATCTCTTATCAGACGGCGAAACGCGCGGCGAAGAAAGGGGCGAAGTACTACCACATTACCCGCCAGTGGCAGGAACGCGGCGGCAACATCACCATCAGCGCCGATTTGTACAAATAATCGCTGCTGACTGGCTAAAAAGGCGGCGCATCGCCGCCTTTTCATTTTTTTTCATCCCCCGCCATTGCATGGCCCCCGGACACTCCGTAAAATCCCGCGCCTTAGCGCAATCCTCCATTTTTATGCGATTTCGCAAAATAAATATTCTGGAACAGCCATTTTCACCTCGGGAATGCAATGGAAAAGAAACTGGGCCTGAGCGCCCTGACCGCCCTGGTCCTTAGCTCAATGCTCGGCGCTGGCGTATTCAGTTTGCCGCAAAATATGGCGGCCGTGGCCAGCCCTTCCGCTCTGCTCATCGGCTGGGCGATCACCGGCGTCGGGATCCTGTTCCTCGCCTTCGCGATGCTGCTGTTGACCCGTATTCGCCCCGACCTCGACGGCGGGATCTTCACCTACGCCCGTGAAGGGTTCGGCGAGCTGATCGGCTTCTGTTCCGCGTGGGGCTACTGGCTGTGCGCGGTGATCGCCAATGTCTCTTATCTGGTGATCGTCTTTTCGGCGCTCAGTTTCTTCACCGATACCCCTGAGCTGCGCCTGTTTGGCGATGGCAACACCTGGCAGTCGATCGTCGGCGCTTCAGTTCTGCTGTGGGTAGTCCACTTTCTGGTCCTGCGTGGGGTGCAGACGGCGGCGGGGATTAACCTGGTCGCGACCCTCGCCAAGCTGTTGCCGCTGGGGGCGTTTGTCGCCCTCGCCGCCCTGGCCTTTCAGCTGGATACGTTCCGCCTCGATTTCAGCGGCGTGGCGCTGGGCGTACCGGTGTGGGAGCAGGTTAAAAACACGATGCTGATCACTCTGTGGGTGTTCATCGGCGTCGAAGGCGCGGTGGTGGTCTCCGCCCGCGCGCGTCACAAGCGCGACGTTGGGCGCGCGACGCTGCTCGCGGTGATTTCGGCCCTCGCGGTGTATCTGCTGGTCACCCTGCTGTCGCTGGGTGTGGTGCCGCGTAGCGAACTGGCCGAAATGCGCAACCCGTCGATGGCGGGACTGATGGTCAGACTGATGGGCTCGTGGGGTGAAATTGTGATTGCCGCCGGGCTTATCGTGTCGGTGTGCGGCGCCTATCTCAGCTGGACCATCATGGCCGCCGAAGTGCCTTACCTCGCGGCCACCCACAAAGCCTTCCCGCGCCTGTTCGCCCGTCAGAACCGCAACAACGCCCCCTCCGCCTCGCTGTGGCTGACCAATATCAGCGTTCAGGCGTCGCTGGTTTTGATCTGGCTGACCGGTTCGGACTACGGCACCCTGCTGACTATTGCGTCAGAGATGATCCTCGTGCCCTATCTGCTGGTCGGCGCCTTTTTGCTGAAAATCGCCACCCGTCCGCTGCATCAAGCGGTGGGTATCGGCGCCTGCATTTATGGCTTATGGTTATTATACGCGTCGGGACCTGTGCATTTGCTGTTGTCAGTGGTACTTTACGCTCCGGGTCTTCTGGTCTTTTTGTACGCGCGGCGTACGCACCAGCACGATCGTTCGCTCAAACGCCGCGAATTGGCGCTAATTGGTTTATTGCTGGTTGCCGCTGTGCCGGCAACGTGGATGCTGGTGGGGTAAGCGGTCGCCCTGCCGCCTAAATCAAAGGAGATACCCATGGCTGAAATACAGCCCCGCCCGGTTCTGATCACAGGAGGAGGCCGCCGCATCGGCCTCGCGCTGGCGCACCATTTTCTGCAGCAACATCAGCCGGTCATCGTCAGCTATCGCACGCCCTATCCGGCGATCGATGACCTGCGCCAGGCAGGCGCTCTCTGTCTGCAGGCCGACTTCAGCAGCGATGACGGCATTCTGACCTTTGCCGAAGCGGTTAAATCGCATACCAGCGGCCTGCGGGCCATCATCCACAACGCCAGCGACTGGATGGCGGAGAAGCCGGGAGTACCGCTCAGCACGGTGATCAACCGCATGATGCAGATCCACGTCCATGCCCCCTATCTGCTCAACCACGCGCTGGAAGAACTCCTGCGCGGCCACGGCCATGCCGCCAGCGACATTATCCATATCACCGATTACGTGGTGGAGCGCGGGAGCGATAAACATATCGCCTACGCCGCCAGCAAGGCCGCGCTGGACAACATGACCCGCTCCTTCGCCCGCAAGCTGGCGCCGGAGATCAAAGTCAACGCTATAGCCCCGTCGCTGATCATGTTCAATGAAGGTGACGACGAGGCCTATCGTCAGCAGGCGCTGGATAAATCGCTGATGAAAATCGCCCCGGGCGAGAAAGAGATCAGCGACCTTATCGACTATCTGTTTACCAGCCGCTACGTGACCGGCCGGTCATACGCCGTCGACGGCGGTCGCCCTCTGCGTTAGTGGAAGCGGCTCCAGCCAACAATCAACAGCCAGGCGCACAGCCCCCAGCACCCCACTGCGCCTGCCAGCGCTAACGGCAGGCGCATGATGCCGGTGAAGTACCACAGCGACAGCAGATAGATAAAATAGGGAACGATCGACCACATGCCGAACACGATAGTGGCGCGCAGGGCTTCAATACCACGCTCGCTGGCAACAATATAGTGGGCGATGAGCGCAAAGGTGGGAAACAGCGGAATAAGCCCGGCGATGGCGTAGTTTTTGGTTTTCGCCAGCACGCCAATCAGCACCACCACCAGCGCGCCCAGCAGCCCTTTGATTAACAGCCCCATGTCCTTATGCCTTAACAATGAATCAACAAGTTAGCGCAGCATAGCGGAATTAGCGCTGTTTATAAAACAGGAATGGCGGGTAAAATAGCCGCAGTGTATGTTACTTCTTTTACTGATGTGCAATAGACATGAATAAAATCGTTTTTGTTGAGGATGATCCTGAGGTAGGAGCGCTGATCGCCGCCTATCTCGGCAAGCATGATATGGAGGTGGTGGTCGAGCCTCGCGGCGACCGCGCAGAGGAAGTGATCGCGCGGGAGAAACCGGACCTCGTGCTGCTGGACATTATGCTGCCCGGCAAGGACGGAATGACCCTCTGTCGCGATTTGCGTGGGCAATGGCAAGGGCCGATTGTTCTGCTGACCTCGCTCGACAGCGATATGAACCATATCCTCTCCCTGGAAATGGGCGCCAGCGATTATATCCTGAAGACCACACCGCCGGCGGTGCTGCTGGCGCGACTGCGTCTGCATTTGCGCCAGCATATCGCCCCGGCGGGTACAGGCGCGCCTTCGACGCTGACCCCGCACAAGACCATCTCCTTTGGCTCACTGACCATTGACCCGGTCAACCGCCAGGTGCTGCTCGGCGGAGAAAGCGTCGCCCTGTCCACCGCCGATTTCGACCTGCTGTGGGAGCTGGCCACCCACGCCGGGCAGATTATGGACCGCGACGCCTTGCTGAAAAATTTACGCGGCGTCACCTACGACGGGATGGATCGCAGCGTTGACGTCGCTATCTCGCGCCTGCGCAAAAAACTGCTCGATAACGCCACCGAACCCTACCGGATTAAGACGGTACGCAACAAAGGCTACCTCTTCGCCCCCCACGCCTGGGATAACTGAGCGGTCCGTCTGCGGCCCTGAAAGGGGCCCGTTTCACCGCCTGTTCCCCGGCGGCAAGCGCATCACATTTTTCCGCCACCTTCGCGCTGGCTGACCGCCACCCATTTGTCATATTGAGTAAATCAATATGTTTCGCCGTACAGAAGCCCATCACATAACCCCTCAATATGATTGTGCTCAAGGACTTAGCGTTATCAGAGTGGCATAAAGTCTGAAAACACAGGACTTTTGCATGATGAAATACGTTGTACTTTTGGCTCTTACTCTCTTCACGT
This sequence comes from Klebsiella sp. 7-CIP_Kleb., assembly GCF_050378655.1. Taxonomy (NCBI): domain Bacteria; kingdom Pseudomonadati; phylum Pseudomonadota; class Gammaproteobacteria; order Enterobacterales; family Enterobacteriaceae; genus Klebsiella; species Klebsiella sp. 7-CIP_Kleb. The sequence goes on along the minus strand of NZ_JBNRLJ010000001.1, from coordinate 124,027 downwards.
CACTCTCTGGCTGGGCTTTTTCTCTCGACAACGCCGATATCCGGCTCCTCTGTCCACAGCGCGGGCAGATTAAGGTGCTTCTTCACCGCTATCAACATACCCAGCAATCCTGGGGAGATCACCATTTCGAAACCGGCGGCGGATACATACGCCAGGGGCCGCTGCTGGTGATCCCGTTTGCTAATCTTGATCAGATGATTTACCACCAGACCACTGGCGAATTTGCTTACTGGTATGCCGAAGCAGAACAGCTGGTGCGCTGTCGGCTGCTGAGCCTGGCCACCCTCTATCCGGTGGATATACCCTACTATCGCGAGTAGCGCCCAGCGGCGCGCAGAATACGCTGGCCACAATCCCGGCCTCATGCAGACGTAAGCCCGCAATGAGTGACACTGTCACATTTTTAACGACGTCGCTCCCCCCGGCTGGCTATTGTCAGGGGGCATAAACCCTGCTTTGATAGCGTATCGGTTATGCCCGCGCGGGCTTCGGCTCGCCCCGGTAAATCCGTGACGTTTTCGCCCTGCCCTGCAGATGGTCCGGGGCGCCGGCAGGTTTCTCTTTTTGAATATGCGGTAATGTAATGAAAAAGCTGTTCGTGCAGTTCTATCTTCTGCTCTTCGTCTGCTTTCTGGTGATGACCATGCTGGTGGGCCTGGTCTATAAATTTACCGCTGAACGCGCCGGAAGGCAGTCGCTTGACGATCTGATGAAAAGCTCACTGTATTTGATGCGCAGCGAGCTGCGGGAAATCCCGCCTCGCGACTGGAGCAAGACGCTTAAAGAGCTGGACCTTAATCTGTCGTTCGACCTGCACATCGAGCCGATGAGCAAATTTAAATTGTCGGAAAGCTCGATGCAGCACCTGCGCGCTGGGGATATTGTCGCGCTCGACGACCAGTACACCTTTATCCAGCGCATCCCCCGCAGCCACTATGTGTTATCCGTGGGTCCGGTACCCTATCTCTATTTTCTGCATGAAATGCGCCTGCTGGACGTGGCGCTGATGGCGTTTATCGCTATCTCGCTGGCCTTCCCGGTGTTTATCTGGATGCGTCCGCACTGGCAGGACATGCTGCGCATTGAGACCGCCGCCCAGCGCTTTGGCGAAGGCCACCTCAGCGAGCGTATTCATTTTGACAGCATGTCCAGCTTTGAGCGGCTCGGGGTGGCCTTTAACCAGATGGCCGACAACATTAACGCCCTCATTGCCAGCAAAAAGCAGCTGATTGACGGCATCGCCCATGAGCTCAGGACGCCTCTGGTGCGCCTGCGCTACCGTCTGGAGATGAGCGAAAACCTCACCGAGGCGGAATCACAGGCGCTGAACCGTGATATCGGCCAGCTGGAAGCGCTCATTGAAGAGCTCCTGACCTACGCCCGTCTCGACCGTCCGCAGACGGAGCTCAGCCTGACCACCCCCGATTTTCCCGCCTGGATCAGCGACCACGTCGAGGATATCCAGATGGTCAACCCGCAGCGCGAGGTCTGCCTGGCGACGCTGACCCGCGGCAACTATGGCGCGCTGGATATGCGGTTGATGGAGCGGGTGCTGGATAATCTGGTGAATAACGCCCTGCGCTACAGCAGTCAGCGGGTGGCGGTCAGCCTGACCCTGCAGGGTGCCCGCGCGTCGTTGCAGGTCGACGATGACGGCCCGGGCATTGCCCCCGAGGAGCGCGAGCGGGTGTTCGAACCTTTTGTTCGTCTAGACCCCAGCCGCGATCGTGCGACCGGAGGTTGCGGCCTCGGCCTGGCCATCGTCCACAGTATCGCCCAGGCGATGGGAGGCGAGGTTCGCTGCGAGGCCAGTCCTCTCGGCGGCGCCCGTTTCTGCTTTAGCTGGCCGGTCTATCATCAGTTGCCCGATTTTACCTCTGCCTGAATAAAAGTTGCACAGCGGCCGCGGGCTGGGTATGCTGTAAAAATCGAATAGTATGTTGTAACTAAGGTGAATGCGATGGCCAGCTACGACCTCGTTGAACGTCTGAATGATACCTTTCGCCAGATCGAGCTGGAGCTGCAGGCGCTGCGCCAGGCGTTAACGACCTGTCGACTGCTGGCGGGCCGGGTGTTTGAGCTGCCGGCAATCAGTAAAGATGCCGAGCATGACCCGCTGGCGAACATTACTGTCGTCCAGCACACCGGCGAGGCGGCGCTGGATCTCGCCCTGCGACACTATGGCCATCTGTTTATCCAGCAGCAATCGGAAACCCGCAGCAGCAAAGCCGCCGTCCGCCTGCCGGGTGCTATCTGCCTGCAGGTCACCGCCGCGGAACAGCAGGCGCTGCTGGCGCGCATTCAGCAGATCAACGCCCTTAAGGCCACCTTCGAGAAAATCGTCACCGTCGACTCTGGCCTGCCCCCCACCGCCCGCTTTGAGTGGGTGCATCGCCATCTGCCTGGATTAATTACCCTCAGCGCCTATCGCACGCTAACGCCCCTTCTCGACCCGAGCACTATCCGCTTCGGTTGGGCCAATAAGCACGTGATCAAAAACCTGACCAGCGACCAGGTGTTGATGATGCTGGAGAAAAGCCTGCAATCGCCGCGGGCGGTGCCGCCCTGGACCCGCGAGCAATGGCAGAGCAAACTGGAGAGGGAGTATCAGGATATCGCCGCCCTGCCGCAGCGGGCGCGGCTGAAAATTAAACGGCCGGTGAAAGTACAGCCGATTGCCCGCGTCTGGTATGCCAGCGAGCAGAAACAGGTGCAGTACGCCTGCCCCAGCCCGCTGATCGCCCTGATATCCGGCAGCCAGGGGGTCAGCGTGCCGGATATTGGCGAATTGCTCAACTACGATGCCGACAACGTGCAATACCGCTACAAACCGGAGGCGCAGTCGCTGAGATTACTGATCCCTCGCCTGCACCTCTGGCTGGCTAGCGAGTAGCCAGGCTGCCGACCATCAGCTCCGGGCGCACCCAGCTGTCGAATTCGGCTTCCGTCAGGTAGCCCAGCGCCAGCGCCGAGGCCTTCAGGGTCAGCCCCTCATGGTGCGCTTTTTTGGCGATCTCCGCCGCTTTATCATAGCCGATATGGGTATTCAGCGCGGTCACCAGCATCAGCGACTCGCTGAGCAGCTGGTTGATCCGCTCGCGATTCGGCTCAATCCCCACCGCACAGTGCTCGTTAAAGCTCGCCATGCCGTCCGCCAGCAGACGCACCGACTGCAGGAAGTTGTGAATGACCATCGGCCGATAGACGTTGAGCTCGAAGTTACCCGAGGCGCCGCCGATATTCACTGCCACGTCGTTACCCATCACCTGGCAGCAGACCATGGTCAGGGCTTCGCACTGCGTCGGGTTGACCTTGCCGGGCATAATCGATGACCCGGGCTCGTTTTCCGGGATGGCGATTTCCCCTATCCCGCAGCGCGGCCCGGAGGCCAGCCAGCGGACATCGTTAGCGATTTTCATCAGCGAGGCCGCCAGACCTTTCAGCGCGCCGTGGGCATGGACCAGGGCATCGACGGTGGCCAGCGCTTCGAATTTGTTCGGCGCGGTGACAAACGGCTGTCCGCTGAGCGAGGCCAGTTCGGCCGCCACCCGCACGGCATATTCCGGATGGGTATTCAGCCCGGTCCCCACCGCCGTCCCGCCCAGCGCCAGCTCGGCGAGATGCGGCTGGCTGGCGTCAAGATGCTTCAGGTTGTGGTCCAGCATCGCCACCCAGCCGGAGATTTCCTGGCCTAAGGTGAGCGGCGTGGCGTCCTGCAGATGGGTGCGACCGATCTTAACGATATCCCTGAAGGCCACCGCTTTTTCGTTGAGCGTGGCCCGCAGCGCCTGCAGCGGCGGGAGCAATTTTTCCCGCAGGGCAATCAGCGCCGCGACGTGCATGGCGGTGGGGAACACATCATTCGAGCTTTGGCTTTTATTGACATCGTCATTGGGGTGGATTTTTCGCGCCATCCCCCGCTCACCGCCGAGCAGTTCACTGGCGCGGTTGGCCAGCACCTCGTTCATATTCATATTGCTCTGGGTGCCGGAACCGGTCTGCCAGATAGCCAGCGGGAACTCCTGGGGGTGTTTTCCGGCCAGCACTTCGTCAGCGGCGGCGACGATCGCCCCGGCTTTCTCCGGCGTCAGCAGGCCAAGATCCTGATTGACCTTCGCCGCCGCCCGCTTGGTCAGCGCGAGGGCATATATCAGTTCCCCGGGCATTTTTTCGGTCGAGATGCGGAAATGCTCCAGAGAACGCTGGGTCTGGGCGCCCCAGAGTTTATCGGCCGGGACGTCGATGGCGCCCATCGAGTCTTTTTCACTGCGATGCGTTGTCATTACTTTCTCCTTGGATGAAAAGTGCGTCATAGCGACAAAGCTCACCTGCTTAAAAGAGTAAGTATTGGCCAGATTGAAAAGTTGTTTTGGTGGTTCGTGCCGCGGAGCGGCATAAAAAAACCGCCCCGAAGGGCGGCCCAGACCGCTGACAAAATGTAATCGTCGGGATTGCCCGGCGGCGCTGCGCTTGTACGGGCCTACAGAGAATTGCCTAACTGTTTAATATTGCTGTTTTTCGTAGGCCGGGTAAGGCGGAAGCCGCCACCCGGCAGAAAGGCGATCACAATAACGAAAACCGGTTTGTCATCGGCCATAGCCGCCCCGAAGGGCGGCCAGGTTTACTTCACGCAGCGGGCGCACTGCGACGTCTGGATCTGCTGGAAGAAGTCGTTGCCTTTATCATCGACGAGAATAAACGCCGGGAAGTCTTCCACGTCGATTTTCCAGATAGCCTCCATCCCCAGTTCCGGATACGCCACGCACTCAAGGCTGCGGATGCTCTGCTGAGCCAGTACCGCCGCCGGGCCGCCGATGCTGCCGAGGTAGAAGCCGCCGTGCTTGTGGCAGGCGTCGGTGACCTGCTGGCTGCGGTTGCCTTTCGCCAGCATGATCTTGCTCGCGCCGTGCGACTGCAGCAGATCGACGTATGAGTCCATGCGCCCTGCGGTAGTCGGGCCGAGGGAGCCGGAGGCGTAACCGTCCGGCGTCTTGGCCGGGCCGGCGTAGTAGATCGGGTGATCTTTGACGTACTGCGGCAGGGCTTCGCCATTATCAATAAGCTCTTTCAGCTTGGCGTGGGCGATATCGCGGGCCACGATAATAGTGCCGCTCAGCGACAGACGCGTGGACACCGGGTACTGCGACAGCAGCGCCAGGATCTCGCTCATCGGCTGGTTAAGATTCACTTTCACCGCTTCGCCTTCCCCAGCCTGGCGCAGATGCTCAGGGATATATTTCCCCGGATTGCTCTCCAGCTTCTCAATCCAGATGCCGTCGCGGTTGATTTTGGCTTTGATGTTGCGGTCGGCGGAACAGGAGACGCCCATCCCTACCGGGCAGGAAGCGCCGTGACGCGGCAGACGGATCACGCGGATATCGTGGGCGAAATATTTGCCGCCGAACTGCGCGCCGAGGCCGAGGTTCTGCGCTTCCAGCAGCAGTTCTTGCTCCAGTTGCACGTCGCGGAAAGCCTGCCCATGTTCGTTACCTTCGGTCGGCAGGCCATCGTAGTATTTGGTGGAGGCCAGCTTGACGGTTTTCAGCGTCGCTTCCGCCGAAGTCCCGCCGATGACAAAGGCGATATGGTACGGCGGACAAGCGGCGGTCCCCAGGGTGCGCATCTTCTCGACCAGATAGTTTTTCAGCTTCGCCGGGGTGATCAGCGCTTTGGTTTCCTGGTACAGATAGGTTTTGTTAGCCGAGCCGCCGCCCTTGGCGATGCAGAGGAATTTATACTCATCGCCATCGGTAGCATAGAGGTCAATCTGCGCCGGCAGGTTGGTGCCGGTGTTAACCTCTTTATACATATCCAGCGGGGCGTTCTGCGAATAGCGCAGGTTGTCCTGGATATAGGTGTTGTACACCCCCTGCGCCAGGGCGGCCTCATCGCCTCCGCCGGTCCAGACGCGCTGACCTTTTTTACCCATGATGATCGCGGTGCCGGTGTCCTGACAGGTGGGCAGAATGCCTTTGGCGGCGATATCGGAGTTGCGCAGGAACTGCAGGGCGACGTATTTGTCGTTTTCGCTGGCTTCCGGGTCGTTCAGGATATCCGCCACCTGCTGCTGATGCGCCGGGCGAAGCATAAAGGAGGCGTCGTGGAAGGCATGTTGCGCCAGAAGGGTCAGCGCCTGAGGGTCAACTTTTAGCACTTCCTGGCCGGCAAATTCGGCGACGGAGACGTAATCACTGCTGAGGAGATAATACTCGGTGTCATCCTTTTTGAGGGGAAAAGGATCCTGGTAAACAAACGGTTTATTCGACATTGTACTCTCACTTACTGCTTTGGCTGATTATGTTTCAGGCAGGGACTCCATGTGCCTGTAGAAAAGCGAGTCGATCAATCTTACACAATTTTTTAACAAAAACTGAGACAGGGACGACTTTTTCTTTCAGCAGTTGCTTCTCCAGCGTTTGCTGGTTTAATAGGGCGATAATTTTACTTTGATTGATACAGGGAATGAGAATGCAAAAGCTGATCAACGCCGTACAGAACTATGCCTGGGGAAGCCACACCGCCTTAACTGAACTGTATGGCATCGCCAACCCGGACAACCAGCCGATGGCAGAGCTGTGGATGGGGGCGCATCCGAAGAGCAGCTCGCAGGTCCTGACGGCCGATGGCCAGCCGCGTTCGCTGCGCGAGGTGATTGACGCGGATAAAGCCGCCCTGCTCGGCGAAAAAGTGGCGCAACGCTTCGGTGAGCTGCCGTTCCTGTTTAAAGTGCTGTGCGCCGCGCAGCCTCTCTCCATTCAGGTCCATCCTAACAAGCAGGCCTCCGAAGAGGGTTTCGCCCGCGAGAACGCCGCCGGCATCCCCCTCTCCGCCGCCGAACGTAACTACAAAGATCCGAACCACAAGCCGGAGCTGGTTTTCGCCCTGACCCCGTTCCTGGCGATGAACGCGTTTCGCGAGTTCAGCGAAATTGTCAGCCTGCTGCAGCCGGTGGCCAACGCACACCCGGCGATCGGCGCCTTCCTGCAGCAGCCGGACGCGACTCGCCTGAGCCAGCTGTTTGCCAGCCTGCTGAATATGCAGGGCGAGGAAAAAGCCCAGGCGCTGCAGGCGCTGCGCGAGGTGCTGGACCGTGAGCAGGGCGAACCGTGGCAAACCATCCGCCTGATCGCGGAATTCTATCCCGACGATAGCGGCCTCTTCTCCCCACTGCTGCTGAACGTGGTGAAGTTGAATCCTGGCGAAGCGATGTTCCTGTTTGCCGAAACGCCGCACGCTTATCTGCAAGGGGTAGCGCTGGAGGTGATGGCCAACTCGGATAACGTGCTCCGCGCCGGCCTGACGCCGAAGTACATTGATATCCCTGAGCTGGTGGCCAACGTTAAGTTCGAGGCTAAACCGGCGGGTGAGCTGCTGACCCAGCCGCAGCGCCACGGCGCGGAACTGGACTTCCCGATCCCGGTGGAAGATTTTGCCTTCTCGCTGCACGATCTCTCCACCGAGGCCAGCGATCTGGCCCAGGCGAGCGCGGCGATCGTTTTCTGCGTCGACGGCGAAGCCGTGCTGCGCAAAGGCGACCAGAGCCTGACCCTCAAGCCGGGCGAATCGGCCTTTGTGGCCGCCAATGAATCGCCGGTGCAGGTCAGCGGCCATGGCCGCGTGGCGCGCGTGTTCAATAAGCTCCAGTAAACGACTGACCTTTCAGGTCTCGCTTACTGATTATGACAACTCAGCCAGGCGGTCTCTCCGCCTGGCTTCATTTATGGACAAATGCTATGAAAAAATCGCTGGTCGCAGCAGGAATCATCGTGGCGCTGGGCGTGGTATGGACAGGCGGCGCCTGGTACACCGGTAAACAGCTGGAAGGCCGAATTGCCGATATGGTGCAGCAGGCTAACGCACAGCTACGCAGCAGCGCGCCGGAGTCAGGTCTGGAGCTGAGCTATCAGGACTACCAGCGCGGGCTGTTCAGCAGCCATCTGCAGCTGGTGGTGAAGCCCATCGCCGGTCAGGCTAACGGCTGGCTGGCCGCCGGACAGAGCGTGGTGCTTGACGAGGTGGTCGATCACGGCCCCTTCCCGCTGGCCTCGTTAAAAACCTTTAATCTGGCTCCGGCGATGGCTTCGGTCCACACCACGCTGGTGAAAAACCACGCCAGCCAGGCATTGTTCGAGATAGCCAAAGGCACTACCCCCTTCACCGTTGATACGCGCATCGCCTACAGCGGCGACAGCCAGTCGGCGATCGTTCTCAATGCCCTCGACTACGCCAAAGGGGATGAGAAAGTCACCTTCAGCGGCGGCCAGTTCCAGCTCGACGCCGACCGCGACGGCAAAAACATCAGCCTGAAGGGCCAGGCCGGCAGCGGTCAGATCGATGCCCTCAACGAATATAACCAGAAGGTGCAACTGCGCTTCGTCAACCTGACCACCGACGGCGCCACCGAGCTGGCCAGCTTCAACGAGCGTATCGGCCAGCAAAAAATGACCCTCGATAAGCTGGCCATCAGCGTCGAAGGCAAAGAGCTGGCGCTGGTTGACGGCATGGCGCTGGACGGCGGCTCGACGTTGACCAAGGACGGCAAAGGCGTGAACAGCCAGGTGAACTACACCGTCAACAGCCTTAAGCTGCAGGGTCAGGATATGGGCAGCGGCAAACTGACGCTGAAAGTGGATAACGTCGACGGTCAGGCGTGGCACCAGTTCAGCCAGCAGTACAGCGCGCAGTCTCAGGCGCTGCTGGCGAAGCCAGAGCTGGCGCAGAACCCGGAGCTGTACCAGCAGGCGCTTACCGAAACCCTGTTTAATGCGCTGCCGATCCTGCTTAAGGGCAATCCGTCGGTGACCATCTCCCCGCTGAGCTGGCGCAATGCCAAAGGCGAAAGCACCCTCAACCTCTCGGTTCTGCTGAAAGATCCGGCCCAGGTGACCGCTCCGCCGCAGACGCTGGCGGACAGCCTGGATCGCGTGGTGCAGTCCCTTGACGGCAAAGTGGTGATCCCGGTGGATATGGCGACGGAGTTTATGACTAAGATCGCCGGTCTGGAAGGCTACCAGCCAGCCGACGCCGCCAAACTCGCCGATCAGCAGGTCAAAGGCCTGGCGGCGATGGGCCAGATGTTCCGCATCACCACCATGGAAGATAACGCCATCAGCAGCAGCCTGCAGTACGCGAACGGCCAGGTGACGCTGAACGGCCAGAAAATGCCGCTGGAGGATTTTGCCGCGATGTTTGGTCTGGAAGCGCCTTCGCTACCGGACGGCGCGCCGCAGGACGGCCAGCCGCAGCAGGATGACGCCGCGCCTCAGCAGGACGACGCCGCCCCGCAGCCGTAACGTATCGGCTCAGGAGACGGCCACCGCGCGCCGTCTCCGTCATTTTCTCGTCACCAGCCGCGGGGGCATGATCTGGTTTCGCGTCTCGCCCGCGCCCTCCTCCAGCCGCCGCAGCATCGACTCCGCCAGCGTTTTGCCCATCTCGCGCGCCGGGGTAGTGACCCAGGTGAGCGGCAGGTCGTCAAGCGCGGCCTCGGGCACATCGGCGAACGCCGCCAGCGCCACCCGCTGCTCGAAGTAGCTGTCGACGCCATCTTCCCCGCTCTGCCTTCCAGCCCGCAGCAGACCGAACCACGCGCCGGTCGCCACCACGTTGTTGTAGCACACCACCGCGGTGATGGTCGGATTTTGCCCCAGCAGCGCGGTCATCGCCTCCGCCGCCTGCTTCTGGCTCGACTCGCACTCCAGCACCCATTCGCTGTGAAACGGCAGACCGTATTTCAGCAAGGTGGCGCAATAGCCGCCGACCCGCTCGGCGCGGGTCAGCGACGAGCTCTGGCCGCCAAGCCAGGCGATCCGCTGATGGCCGCGGCGGATCAGATGCTCGGTCACCAGCTGCGCCGCCTGCATGTTGTCCGGGCGGATCAGGTCGACATCGTCGAGGTAGCTGGCGCGGGAAGCGAACACCAGCGGCACCCTCGCCTCCGCCGCCCGCTCGCGCAGCTCGCTGCCGCGGTCGATGGCCCCGGCGATGATCACCCCGTCCACCCCCTGCGCCGCCAGCGTATCAAACCGCTGTGCCATCTTCTCGCCGCTGCGTCCCCCCTGGGTGAGAAACACCATTTTCCCCTGCCTCTCCAGGGCATCGGTGAGGCCGGCGGTTAACTCGGCATAGAACGGTTTAGAGAGATCGCTGACGATAAGGCCAATCACCCCGCTCTGTCCGCCGCGCAGCGAGGCGGCCTGACGGTTGCGCACAAATCCCAGCTGCTCGATGGCCTGATTAACCCGCTCGCCGGTGGCGCTGGAGATGCGCCCTTTGCCGCTCAGCACCAGCGAAACGGTGCTCACGGAGACGCCGGCGGCCAGCGCTACATCATTGATGGTGATCTTTTTTGCGATTGCCATAACCTGCTGGCTGACTCCCTTGCCTGTCGATAAAACGTTTTATCATTATGCGATCTTTATAAACCTTATTATCGCTTGAATATGTGATTTTTATCGCACTAAAAAATGGTAAAACGTTTTATCTTGCCGTGGCGTTAGTTCTTCCCGACCACTTGAGAATCAGGAACCGTGCTATGACGGCGAAAACCGCACCAAAAATCACCTTGTGGGAATTTTTCCAGCAGCTGGGAAAAACCTTTATGCTGCCCGTGGCGTTGCTCTCGTTTTGCGGGATCATGCTGGGGATCGGCAGCTCGTTAAGCAGTCACGATGTTTTGACCCTGCTGCCGTGGCTGGATATGCCGCTGCTGCAGGCCATCTTTATCTGGATGAGCAAAGTCGGCTCCTTTGCCTTCAGCTTCCTGCCGGTGATGTTCTGTATCGCCATCCCGTTGGGGCTGGCGCGGGAGAACAAAGGCGTCGCCGCCTTCGCCGGTTTTGTCGGCTACGCGGTCATGAACCTGGCGGTCAACTTCTGGCTGACGGCGAAAGGCATTCTGCCCACCACCGACGCCTCGATCCTTAAGGCCAACAATATCCAGAACATCATCGGTATTCCATCGATCGATACCGGGATCCTCGGGGCGGTTATCGCCGGGATTATCGTCTGGCTGCTGCATGAGCGCTTTCACAACATTCGCCTGCCGGACGCCCTGGCCTTCTTCGGCGGCACCCGCTTCGTGCCGATCGTCACCACTGTGGTGCTGGGTCTGGTCGGGCTGGCGATCCCGCTGGTGTGGCCGGTCTTCGCCATGGGGATCAACGCCCTCGGGAAGATGATCAATAGCGCCGGCGATTTTGGGCCGATGATCTTCGGCACCGGCGAGCGACTGCTGCTGCCGTTTGGCCTGCACCACATCCTGGTGGCGCTGATCCGCTTCACGGAAGCCGGCGGCACCCTCGACGTCTGCGGCCACAGCGTCAGCGGCGCGCTGACCATCTTCCAGGCGCAGCTGAGCTGCCCGACCACCCACGGCTTCGCCGAAAGCGCCACCCGCTTCCTGTCGCAGGGTAAGATGCCAGCCTTCCTCGGCGGTCTGCCGGGCGCCGCGCTGGCGATGTACCACTGCGCCCGTCCGGAAAACCGGCATAAAATTAAAGGCCTGCTGATCTCCGGGGTGATCGCCTGCGTGGTGGGCGGCACCACCGAGCCGCTGGAGTTCCTGTTCCTGTTCGTGGCGCCGGTCCTGTATGTCATCCACGCCCTGCTGACCGGTCTCGGCTTTACCATCATGGCGGTGCTCGGCGTCACCATCGGCAACACCGACGGCAATATTATCGACTTCGTGGTGTTTGGCATCCTGCATGGTCTGGCGACCAAGTGGTATCTGGTGCCGGTGGTGGCGGCAATCTGGTTTGCGGCCTACTATGCCATCTTCCGCTTCGCCATCACCCGCTTCAATCTGAAAACGCCGGGCCGCGATATCGACACCGCCGCCAGCGTGGAGAAAGCGGTCGCTGGCACCATTGGTAAATCCGGGTATAACGTGCCGGCGATTCTGGCGGCCCTCGGCGGCGCCGACAACATTGTCTCGCTGGATAACTGCATTACCCGTCTGCGTCTGTCGGTACACGATATGAGCAAAGTGGACGCTGCCGCGCTGAAAGCCCACCGCGCCATCGGGGTGGTTCAGCTCAACCAACATAATCTGCAGGTGGTAATTGGCCCGCAGGTGCAGTCGGTAAAAGATGAAATGGCCACGCTGATGAATACCGTTCAGGCCTGATCCCACCGGTCCCCTTCCGGCACGGAAGGGGACCCTTGCTAAGGAAGTTCCGATGTTTGATTTTTCCATACCCATCGACCGCCACGGCACCTGGTGCACGCAGTGGGACTATGTCGCAGACCGCTTTGGCGTCCCCGACCTGCTGCCGTTCACCATCTCCGATATGGATTTCGCCACCGCGCCCTGCATCCTCGACGCCGTCAGCCGGCGGCTGGCCCACGGCGTGTTCGGCTACAGCCGCTGGCAGAACGAGGCGTTTCTCGGGGCGATTGCCCACTGGTACGCCAGCCGCTTTCACAGCGTCATCGATCCGCAAACGGTGGTTTACGGACCGTCGGTTATTTATATGGTGGCGGAAACCATCCGCCAGTGGTCGCAAGAAGGCGACGGCGTCGTCGTCCATACTCCCGCCTACGATGCGTTCTATAACACTATCACCGCTAACCGCCGACAGATCGCCCCGGTGCCACTGACCCTGACGAACAATCAATGGCACTGCGATATGGCGCGCCTGGAAGCGGCGCTGGCGGAGCCGAAGAATACCCTGCTGCTGCTCTGCAGCCCGCACAACCCAACGGGCAAAGTCTGGCGCCGCGAGGAGCTCCAGACCATGGCGGCGCTGTGCCAAAAGCATGGCGTCAGGGTGATTAGCGACGAAATTCATATGGACATGACCTGGGGCGACCACCGTCATATCCCGTGGAGCGAGGTGGCTCAGGGGCCGTGGGCGCTGTTCACCTCCGGATCAAAGAGCTTCAATATTCCGGCCTTTACCGGGGCCTATGGCTTTATCCCCGAGGCAAACTGCCGCGACAGCTATCTGCAGGCGCTGAAAGCGCGCGATGGACTCTCGTCGCCCTCGGTGCCGGCGCTGCTGGCTCATATCGCCGCCTACCGCGATGGGGCGCCCTGGCTCGACGCCCTGCGCGACTACCTGCAGGAGAACCTGCGCTTTGTGGCTGATACGCTCAATCGCGCCTTTCCTGCGCTACGCTGGCAGCCGCCGGAGGCCACCTACCTGGCGTGGATCGACCTGCGCCCCCTCAACATTGACGACCGCGCACTGCAGCAGGCGCTGATCGCCGGGCAGAAGGTGGCGATTATGCCGGGATATACCTATGGTCCCGAAGGCAATGGTTTTCTGCGCCTCAACGTCGGCTGTCCACGCGAGAAGCTGGAGCGCGGTGTCGCAGGGCTGATAGCCGCCCTGCGCAGCCTCAGTTGACGCGCGGCACTGACTACAGATCGTCACGCCGGCGGAACGCCAGGTAGCCGGCGCCGAGGGTAAAGATGCCGACAATCACCACCAGCAGGATAAACCCGTGGTGATTGCTCGCCAGCGGGATCCCGCCGACGTTCATGCCGAAGAAACCGGCCACAATGTTAATCGGTAGCGCGAGGACCGTGATCACCGTCAGGGTGTAGAGGGTGCGGTTGCTCTGCTCCAGCTGGCGGGCGCCGATCTCCTCCTGCAGCAGGCTGATGCGCTCGATCAGGCCGGACAGGTCATTAAGCACCACGCTAAACTCTTCGGTGAACTGACGAAATGCCTGCACCACCGCGCGATCCATCCACGCTGGCGGCCGGTTAAGCAGCCGGAACATGGCCGCCGGTTCCGGCGCCAGCAGCCGTTGAAAACGCAGCAGCATCCGCCGCAGCCGCGCCAGATCGGCCCGATTACGCTGCACGTGATTGCTCAGGAGCCGCTCTTCAATCAGGTCGACGTGGCGGCTGGCCTGGCGCACCACCTGCTCCAGCACCTCCTCCTGCTCCTCCAGCAAAAAGGCCAGCAGTTCAGCGGAGGTATGCACCTTAAGCGTATGCAGACGCGGCAGCATCCATTCGATAAACCGCAATGGTTTGAAACGCGCTGTCACCACCAGCTTCGGGCTACAGTAGAGCCACAGCGTGGCGGTTTCCGCGCTGGTGTCTTGCGGACGAAACAGCACGTCGTTAAGCACGGCGAACAGATTTTCCCCTTGCCGTTCAATACGGGTGGTATGCGAACCGCTGCGGATCTCCTCAAAGAAAAAGTCCGCCACGGGAAAGTGACTGATTAGCCATTTTTCGGCGGTGGCGTGATTGAGATTAAGATGCAGCCAGATAAAGGCCTTATCGTCAGCCAGCGCCTGATAGCTGGCGCATACCTCAGCAGAGGCAATAGGCTGTGGGGGGTGATCTTCATGAAACAGATAGCCATACACCAGGCCGGACACTTCCATATCAAAATCGGGCTTTAACATCTTCGCGGTGACGTCTTGACTCATGGCTCCCTCAGGACAGGCACTGGCACCGTTGATGCCCAGTTAGCGCCATATTTCGCTATTTTTCGCGGACTGGCAAGGTTAATAATCCTGCCGCAAAACCGTCATCTGACGGACATATTTCGGGCAGCATGCCTGAGTCATACCCGGCGTGCTGACCAAGCGCATCGCGCGACGATCTGGCCTTCTCGCTGTGCTTTTATTGTCACTATTAAAATAATTTTGATATTCCTCAAAACTTTTTTAGGCGGGAAGCGGTATTAATTTGGCCGCTTAATCATTGCTTACACTGGTTTATTGAGGAGGAGACCATGAAAACCTATGACCGTAATCGTAACGCTATTGCTACCGGCAGTATGGTCATGATCGCTGGTAACGGTACGACGGGCGTGATTAAAGCGATCCATGGCGAGGGGAAAACCGCCGAGCAGCTGCGTCGGGCGGACTGCGTGGAAATCGACGGCTGCGAGGGACGCTTCTGCCCGTTAGATCTGATCCGTCTCGGTTTCCATTAATCCCTGCCGTCAAGGCACCATGAGCAGGCCACCCAGCGTGGCCTCTTCTTTTTCAGGCTGATACAGGAGTTTAGCGAAAGCTCCACTGAATACTCATCACGAAGATCGCCGGTATAATAATCCCGCCCTCGACGCCGAAGTAATCGGTAAAGTTGTATTGCAGACCATGATAAATATAGGGCGAAAAACCGACGCCGGTGATTTTTTTAGCGGTACGGTAGGTGCCTGAGTCGCCGCAGTGGCTGAAAGCGTCAAAGAAAAATTCCCCGGTATAGGCATACACCCCTTTCAGCAGCCAGCCGGTGTCGTTTTTCAGCCAGTCGCGGCGCACGCCGAGGGTCAGACAGCGATCGTCGAAGCTGTTTTTCATGGTGCCGACCAGCGCGCTGTATTTTGAATCCGCTGAAAACTTGCGCTCCACCGAGAAAAAGTTGTTGTTGAAATGCTCGTTATATTGTCCGTGGTTACCGGTCATGTGATAAACATAGGAGCCGGTATTCATCGAATAAAGATTGAATTCCCCGGCCTGCGCCGACGGCATGGCAACCAACAATAGCCCGGATAACAAAATCCATAATTTATTTAACATTCAGTAATCTACGCCACACCTGTAAAAAAAGAACCCGGCATACTATCACCGCGAAGCTAAACCAAAGGGCAATCAGATACACCGACGCTTTTCGCGGCAGGCAAACATGATGCTATAAGCACTATAGCAGTCGCCCTCTCGCCTGGTGAGCGCCAGCGGCTATACTGCTGACACATTCATCTTATTGATTAAGGACTGCTGTGTTAGCCACTCTCCTCGTTGCGCTGGTCGCTATTATTCATCTCGCCATCCTGGTGCTGGAGATGTTTTTCTGGGAAGCGCCCGCCGGGCGCCGGGCCTTTAACCTCAGCGCCGATTTCGCCCGGGAAAGCCGGGTGCTGGCGGCCAACCAGGGGTTGTATAACGGTTTCCTGGCCGCCGGCCTGGCATGGGGGCTGTGGCTGGGGGCATCGGGCGTGCAGGTGGTGATCTTTTTCCTCGCCTGCGTGCTGGCCGCCGGGATATTCGGCGCGCTGACCGCCAGCCGCAAAATTCTCTATATTCAGGCGCTGCCCGCGCTGCTGGCGCTGCTTGCGGTGCTGGCGCAGGCGTAGGGTCTTGATCCAAAACAGAGAAAGCAGGCGCTAAGGCGGATACTATGTGCCCCCTTCGGTCGGTCATCGACCGTTAATACCTTCTGAGTTCAGAGGCATTTTTATGACATGGCAATCCTTCAAACAGGCCTGGCTTATCCGGTTCTGGTCTCCCGTCCCGGCGGTCATCGCCGCGGGCATTCTCTCAACCTACTATTTTGGCATCACCGGCACCTTCTGGGCGGTGACCGGCGAATTTACCCGCTGGGGTGGCCAGCTGCTGCAGCTGCTGGGGGTCCACAGCGAACAGTGGGGCTATTATCAGCTGATCCATCTCGACGGGACGCCGCTGACCCGCATCGACGGCAGGATGATCATCGGCATGTTCGGCGGCTGCCTGGCCGCGGCATTGTGGGCCAATAACGTCAAACTGCGCTTGCCACGCAGCCGGATCCGCATAGTGCAGGCCGTGGCCGGGGGCATCATCGCCGGGTTCGGCGCGCGACTGGCGATGGGCTGCAACCTGGCGGCGTTTTTCACCGGCATTCCGCAGTTCTCCCTGCACGCCTGGCTGTTTGCCATCGCCACCGCCATCGGCTCCTGGTTTGGCGCTCGCTTCACCCTGCTGCCTCTATTTCGCATCCCGGTAAAAATGCAAAAGGTATCCGCCGCTTCGCCGTTAACCCAAAAACCGCTGCAGGCACGCCGCCGTTTCCGCCTGGGCATGGTGGTCTTTTTCGCCATGATCGGCTGGGGCCTGCTCACCGCCGCAGACCACCCTGCGCTCGGCCTGGCGATGCTGTTCGGCATCGGCTTCGGTCTGCTTATCGAGCGGGCGCAGATCTGCTTTACCTCCGCCTTTCGCGATATGTGGATCACCGGCCGGACGGTGATGGCGAAGGCGATAATCTTCGGCATGGCGGCGAGCGCCATCGGCATCTTCAGCTATGTGCAACTGGGGATGGCGCCGAAAATCATGTGGGCCGGTCCCAACGCGGCGATCGGCGGGCTACTGTTCGGCTTTGGCATCGTGCTGGCCGGCGGCTGTGAAACCGGCTGGATGTACCGGGCGGTGGAAGGTCAGGTTCACTACTGGTGGGTGGGGCTGGGCAACGTCATCGGCTCCACGCTGCTCGCCTGGTGCTGGGACGATATCGCCGCCCCGCTCGCCACCCACTGGCAAAAGGTCAACCTGCTGAACGCTTTTGGTCCCTTCGGCGGACTGCTGGCGACCTATCTGCTGCTGCTGATCGCCCTGCTGCTGGTGATCGCCTGGGAGAGACATTTTTTCCGCCGCCAGTCGGCAGCGGTCCGGACCGTGAAGGAGAGTGCATGAAAAACATCATCCCTGATTATCGCCTGGACATGGTCGGCGAGCCCTGCCCCTATCCGGCGGTCGCCACCCTGGAGGCGATGCCCTCCCTGCAAAAAGGCGAGATCCTCGAAGTGATCAGCGACTGTCCGCAGTCGATCAATAACATTCCGCTCGATGCCAGGAACCATGGCTATACGGTGCTGGATATTCAGCAGGATGGCCCGACCATTCGCTATCTGATCCAGAAGTAATCCCGTTTTCCCGCCGGCGACCTTCATCGCCGGCATGGATTTCCCCGTCTCGCCATGTCCTCACCATCAGATGGGCCGTGCAGGCAAACGATTGCAATAGATTGTAACACTTGAAACGGTGTTCCAGTTATCAAATAACCATTAATATAACGCGGCTATATTATTAAAATACGAATAAGTAACTTCGTGAATGGTTTCTGCCGCTACCGGCCAAAGCCGCACACAGCAATACAATAAGGATAGAAATGGAACTGCTGGCCAGGCTGGGTTATTTTTTTGAGCAAGTGCGTGCAGATGCCGATTTTGCCACCTTCGCCAATGAACTACGTCGGCACCAGGTCTCGTGTTACATCTACTTTGTCTCCACCGGCAATATGAATTTCGTGATGGCAAACGACAAGGTGATCACGATAAAAAGCGCCCGCAGCCTGCTGCGCGTGCGCAGCGCCCCCAACCAGCAGCTGACCTCGGCTGCGGTCATCCGCCATTTTGCCGGCGCCATCAACTTTGAACAATACTGTAAGGATCTCGCCAGCGCCGGGGTGTTTAAGTGGAGCGTCGACCTGGACGAGGAGACTCGCCACTACTGGTCGAAGGATAACCGGCTGCTGTATAAAGAGAGCCTGATTCCCCCCTGAGCGGGTCCCGGGGGGAAGTCTGGTTTGCGGGGCCAGCCCTTAATCGCGTGTCTGGACCCAAAAGGCGTGGATCAGGCCTGGAATATAGCCCAGTAGGGTCAAAATAATGTTGAGAATAAACGCCCAGCCGAAACCTTTCCCCAGCAGAACCCCCAGCGGCGGCAGAATGATAGTAAAAACGATTCTCCAGAATCCCATAAGTTCTCCCTTCATCTAATGTCAACATTTTACTAAGCTATTCAATAGTTAAGCATAGACGCTTTTCACCGCTTCGCCAGCAGGCAGCGCCCTCATCTCCGGTAACAAAAATTATTTTCTGCCGTCACGGATAAAAAAGTCCGCCAAAACATCCACTTTTTTGCCTCATGCTGCGAGCCTGACAGCGAACCGCACAGATTGTCAGTTGACCTGGCTGCCAGTCAGGACTAAGCCTGGAGGAGTTTTATCACATCGAGTCGTTTTACCAACCGGAGAATGTCCATGAGTAAACTTGGGATTAATGGATTTGGTCGTATCGGACGTCTGGTGTTACGCCGTTTATTAGAAGTCGACAGCAGCCTCGAGGTGGTGGCCATCAACGACCTCACCTCGCCAAAAGTGCTGGCCTACCTGTTAAAGCATGATTCAAACTACGGCCCCTTCCCGTGGAGCGTCGACTTCACGGAAGATGCGCTGATCGTCAACGGCAAGACCATCACCGTGTATGCCGAAAAAGAGGCGCAGCATATTCCGTGGCAGGCGGCGGGCGCGGAAGTGATTGTGGAGTGTACCGGGTTCTACACCTCGGCAGAGAAATCGCAGGCCCATCTTCAGGCCGGCGCACGCAAGGTACTGATTTCGGCCCCCGCCGGCGAGATGAAAACCATCGTCTATAACGTCAACGATGACACCCTGACGGCGGATGACACCATCATCTCCGTCGCCTCCTGCACCACCAACTGCCTGGCGCCAATGGCCAAAGTGCTGCAGGACGCCTTCGGCATCACCGTAGGCACCATGACCACCATCCACGCCTATACCGGCACCCAGTCGCTGGTGGACGGGCCGCGCGGTAAAGATCTGCGCGCCTCCAGGGCGGCGGCGGAAAACGTCATCCCGCACACTACCGGCGCGGCCAAAGCTATCGGCCTGGTGATCCCCGCCCTGAGCGGCAAGCTGAAAGGCCATGCCCAGCGCGTACCGACCAAAACCGGCTCAGTGACAGAGCTGGTGTCGGTGCTGGAGAAAAAGGTAACTGCGGATGAGGTCAATCAAGCGATGAAGCAGGCTGCCGATGGCAATGAATCCTTTGGCTATACCGAAGAAGAGATTGTCTCTTCCGATATCATCGGCAGCCATTTCGGTTCAATCTACGATGCCACCCAGCTGGAGATTGTGGAGGCCGGCGGCGTACAGCTGGTGAAAACCGTCGCCTGGTACGACAACGAATACGGTTTTGTCACCCAGCTGATCCGCGTGCTGGAGAAATTTGCCCGCTAAGTGAACGGCGGACAGCCTGCGCTGCCCGCCGATTCTGCATTGAGCGTCTCAGGCCTGCAGATAGACCACCTGGGTCTGCAGGTACTCATTCAGGCCATGGCGGCCATCTGCGCCGCCGATCCCTGATTTACGCCAGCCGGCGTGGAATCCCTGCATCGCCTCAAAGTTCTCGCGGTTGATATAGGTTTCGCCGAACTTCAGCCCCTTAATCGCCTTCATCGCCACGTTGAGATCGCGGGTGTAGATTGAGGAGGTGAGGCCATAATCGCTGTCATTGGCCATCGCCAGCGCTTCATCGAGAGTTGAAAACGCCACCACCGGCAGCACCGGACCGAAGGTTTCCTCATGGATAATATCCATCTCCTGACGCACATCCAGCAGCAGGGTCGGCGGATAAAAATAGCCTTTCCCCTCCAGCGGCTGACCGCCCAGCGCTACCCGCGCCCCCTGCGCCACCGCCTTCGCCACTTTGCGCGCCACCTGATCCCGCGCGGCAGCGTTGATCAGCGGCCCCATCGCGATGTCATCCCGCGCCGCCGGGTCGCCAAACTGCACGGCCTTCATCGCCTCGCCGAGGCGGTTGACGAAGCGGTCGTAAATCCCCTGCTGAACATAGACCCGCTCGACGCAGTTGCACACCTGCCCGGTGTTGATCACCCGCGAGTCCACCACCGCCTTCACCGCCAGCTCCACATCCGCATCGTCCATGACGATGGCCGGCGCTTTGCCGCCAAGCTCAAGGCACACTTTGGTGATATTTTTCGCCGCGGCGGCCATGATTTTCTCCCCCGCCGCCACGCTGCCGGTCATGCTGACCATCGCCACCTTCGGATTGCCGGCCAGCTCCTGGCCGACGGTTTCCCCACGGCCGAGCACCAGGTTAAAGACCCCTTTCGGCAGCCCAACCTGGTGAACGATCTCGGCGAAAGCGATGGCGTTATTGGGCGTGAATTCGCTGGGCTTAATGACGATGGTATTTCCGGTGATCAGCGCCGGCGCCAGCTTGCGGGCGATAAGAAAAAACGGGAAGTTCCACGGCAGGATCCCGGTGGTCACCCCCAGCGCGCGTTTGAAGACAAGGATATTTTCCCCGGGACGGTCGCTCTGCACGATCTCCCCTTCATAACGCCGCGCCCATTCGGCCATGTAGTCGAGATAGTCGGCGGTGAACGCCACCTCCACCGCCGCCAGCTGCTGGATCTTGCCGCCTTCAGCGACGATCAGCCCGGCGATGTCATCGGCACGCTGACGGATGCCGGCGGCAATTTTGCGCAGCCAGCCCGCGCGCTCAATGGCCGGCAGCGCCTCCCAGGCCGGCTGGGCTCGCTCCGCCGCGTCAATCGCCAGCCGCGCCTCTTCCGCGGTCCCGTCCGGGATCCGCGACAGCAGCGCTTCGGTCGCCGGGTTAAGCACGTCGATCCAGCCGTCGCCGCGACCGGAAACGAACTGGCCATCAATATACATCTGGTGTTGAACGGGTGCTGTCATGGCTGCTCCTGTGGTGCATTTGTATTTAACAAGTGATTTTTTTGTTAAATATCGGGCGGATAAGCCGTGGCTTCGCAGCACATTGGCGCAGTTTTGTGAGCTGATTCATAAAACCGGGCCAAAAATACCCGGTTGAGGTTACATTTCAATAACACAAATTGCCCGTTTGCGATAAATCTGCCGCAAACGGGCATTTATCAGCCGAGGATGCGGGCCTGCAGCGCCCCGGCGAGCCGGTCATCCTCCCGCAGCTGTCGCCAGGCGTCGAGGATCTCCGGCGGGAAAGTCACGTGGCTGATAAAGTCTTTCCCCCGTGGACCGTACCCTTCAGGGGAATCCTGCAGACGCGGCAGTTCGCCGAGCAGCAGCGCCAGGTAGCGGGTCACCGGCCACAGCCCCGCCCCGCCGCCCACGAACCCCAGCTGGCCGTCGGTCTGTTGCAGCACCGGCGTGCAGCCGGGAAAGCTCAGCCACTGCGGCGGCGTCGTCGCCCCCTGCCAGACGCGGGCGAAGGTGGCCATCGTCCGCCGCTGCATGGTGGGGTCCTGAATGACGATCCCGCGACGATGGGGGATCCCCCGACTCTCCAGCATTGTGCGAGTAAAGCGCGCGTTTTCGCCGCAGTTGGTCGACCGATCCTCCACCACCAGCCGCGGGCGAGGAATGTGCCAGAAGTCATGCGCAATATCAGCCAGAATATGCGCTTCCGGACGCCCCTCCACCGCGAGCGAACGGTAGCGCGGATCTTCGCGCACCGCCTCATACAGAAAACCGGTAGAGTGCCCTACGCCGCCGCTGATCAGCAGCGGAACCTCCTGCTCCACCGCCAGTCGGCAGGCGGCGTCGATGGTAGGGATCACGGCGTTGCCAGCCAGCACCACCACATCCACCGCCGGCGGCGCGGTCAGCGTCGCCAGATCGTTTTGCGCCAGCCAGCCGCCGGTCAGGTTTGCCGCCGCCAGCGTCGTCGCCGACAGCGGGGGAAAGTGTTCTGCCATTCTGATCTCCTTAATCACCTCTCAGCCGCGCAGAGAGAATAGTCTGGCCATCATAAACGCCGCCTGCCGGGGCGCAAAGCGACGCTGATTTGTAACTATTTTGAAATAACAAGAAACATCTAAAAACACGCAGGTTGCACCTGAATAACTGACCATGAAAATAACAAAAAACAGCAAAAACAGGTGGAAAATAAAAATTTACCTCGCGGTTACACCAGATAAAAGCGCGTTTTCTTGCCCGCATTGCCGAGGGATAACTTGCCAATTGTAACCATCAACTCTAAGTTGCTTAACAATTACACAACCTTTTTCACATCAGGTTGCACCCTGCACGCACAGAGTGACACCTGACCTTTTACCGTGGCGGGAGAACGTTTCGTAATGAGCAATCCAGCAAGCAACACTGCATCCATTCTGCAGAAAAACAAGAAGGTACTGATCGCGAGCCTGACCGGCAGCGCCATCGAATGGTTCGATTATTTTCTCTATGGCACCGCCGCCGCGCTGGTGTTTAACAAAATCTTCTTTCCGATGGTCGACCCGGTCATTGGTCTGATCCTCTCCTGGCTCTCCTTTTCGCTCACCTTTTTTATCCGCCCCATCGGCGGAGTCATTTTCGCCCATATCGGCGATCGCATCGGTCGCAAGAAGACGCTGGTGCTCACCCTGTCGCTGATGGGCAGCGCCACGGTGGCCATTGGCCTGCTGCCCACCTACGAGATGGTGGGCCTGTGGGCGCCGGCCCTGCTGATTACCCTGCGCATTATTCAGGGCATGGGTATCGGCGGCGAATGGGGCGGCGCGCTGCTGCTGGCCTACGAATACGCCCCGGAAAAGCGGAAAGGCTTTTTCGGCAGTATTCCCCAGGCCGGCGTGACCATCGGCATGCTGATGGCAACCTTCATCGTCTCGCTGATGACCCTGTTCGATGAGGCGCAGTTTCTCGCCTGGGGCTGGCGAATTCCGTTCCTGCTCAGCTCCGTCCTCGTTTTCCTCGGCCTGTGGATCCGCAAAGACATCGACGAAACGCCCGCCTTTAAGCAGGTGAAACAGTCTGGCCAGGTGGCGAAGGCTCCGCTGCGCGAGACGCTCAAACACCACTGGCGGGAAGTGCTGATCGCCGCGGGTCTGAAAGTGGTGGAGACCGCCCCCTTCTATATCTTCTCCACCTTTGTGGTCAGCTACGCCACCACCACCCTGAGCTATCAGAAGTCGCAGGCGCTGGAATCCGTCACCCTGGGCGCGCTGGTGGCCACCGTGATGATCCCGCTGATGGGGCTACTGTCCGACAAGGTGGGTCGGCAAAAAATGTACACCCTGAGCGTGGTGCTGCTGGGGCTGTTTATCGTCCCGTGGTTTCTGCTGCTCGACACCGGCACCAGCTGGGGCATTATGCTGGCGACGATCGTTGCCTTCGGCATCCTGTGGGCGCCGGTGACCGCGGTGCTGGGCACCCTGTGCTCAGAGATTTTCAGCGCCAATGTGCGCTATACCGGGATCACCCTCGGCTACCAGCTGGGCGCCGCGCTGGCCGGGGGCACCGCGCCGCTTATCGCCACCGGTCTGCTGGCGAAATACGATGGTGACTGGCGACCGGTGGCCGTCTACCTGGGCGTGACGGTGGCGATTTCGCTGCTGGCGATATTCTGCGCCAGCCGGATGAAATCCGTCCCTGGCGCGGCGCGCTCCCGGGCGGAAAGCGCCTGACCGCAGCCGGTCCGGGCTATCTCGGCGCCGACCATCCTGCCCGGCGGCGCTGCGCTTGCGCGGGCCTACAGGGGGATCACGCCGCGGGGGAAACCGCACCTTCCGGGCCCGGTAAGGCGCCAGCCGCCACCGGGCAGACGAACGGGAACAACGGCTAAGACGCCCTGGCCACACCCCTTAGCCGGCCGCCAGGGCCGGCGGGTGTCAGGCGCTCTGATTGTCCAGCTGAAGCTGCCCTTCGCGCCGCTGCTTCAGCTTCCAGAAGGCCCACAGCGCGATAAACCACAGCGGAGAAGCCAGCAGCGCCAGCAGCGTGTCCGGGTCAAAGATCATGATGAAGATGGCGAAGGCGAAGAACAGCAGGCTCACCCAGCTCATCACCACGCCAAAGGGCATCTTAAAGATCGACCCGGCATGCAGATCCGGACGCTGACGGCGATAAACCAGATAGGCCGCGAGGATCATCCCCCAGCTGAACACCACCATAATCGCCGCCAGGGTCGAGACGATGGTGAACAGGGTCATCACATTCGGCACCAGGAACAGCAGCAGCGTACCGATCAGCATGCAGAAGCAGGAGAACAGCAGGCTGCGCACCGGAATGCGGGTGCTGCGCGACAGAATGCGGAACTGCCAGTGCGCATGCTTCTCCACCGACAGGCCGTACAGCATGCGGGTGCTGGAGAAGACCCCGCTGTTGGCCGAGGACATCGCCGAGGTCAGCGCCACGAAGTTAATCACCGCCGCCGCCGCGGGCAGCCCGGCTTTGGCAAACAGCGTTACGAAGGGGCTGGTCTCCGCCGACACCCCCGGCCAGGAGGCGACAGCGATGATCACCACCATCGACAGCAGATAGAAGATGATAATCCGCAGCGGCAGCGCATTGATCGCCTTGGGCAAAATGCGCTGCGGATCGCGGGTCTCCGCCGTCATCGTCCCCAGCAGTTCGATACCGGTAAAGGAGAAGATCGCTATCTGGAAGCCGGCGAAAAAGCCGGTGATACCGTGAGGCATAAAGGCCGTCGGGTCGGTGAGATGGCTCAGGGAAGCCGTCACGCCGTCCGGAGAGGTCCAGCCGGTGGCAATCATCCAGCCGCCGGTGACGATCAGGGCGATAATGGTGATCACCTTGATCAGGGCGAACCAGAACTCCGCCTCGCCAAACATCTTCACCGACAGCAGGTTGAGCAGGAACAGGATAGCCAGCATGCTGAGGGCCGGCATCCACGCCGACAGCTCGGGGAACCAGTACTGCATATAGCTCCCGCACACCACCACGTCGGCGATACAGGTCACCACCCAGCTCAGCCAGTAGGTCCAGCCGAGATAAAAGCTGGCCTGCGGTCCGAGATACTCGCCGACAAAGTCGGCAAACGAGCGGTAGTCATGGCGAGTGAGCAGCAGCTCCCCCATCGCCCGCATCACCATATAGGTAAAGAACCCGACCAGCACATAGATAACCAGGATCGAGGTGCCGGCGACGGCGATGTTGCGCCCCGCCCCCATAAACAGCCCGGTGCCGATGGCGCCGCCGAGGGCAATCATCTGGATATGGCGGGCGCCAAGCCCGCGCTTAAGCTGTGACGCGCCTTCACCTCCGGCGGCAGATGGCGCCTGATGTTGATGTTCAGTCATGGTGTTTCCTCAGGCTGGTTGCGGGAGGTGAAGCGCCGCGGCGCGGAGCAGCAGCCCGGCGCGCTGGCCGGTAGCGACCCCGGCATTGGGAAAGAGGATATAGGGGGCACGGGCCTGCACCACCCACCGTTTCTCTGCCTGGCGGGCGATCTCATACCCTGCCGGGAGCGCGGTGAAGTTCTCGACGTTGGCCGCCAGATTGAGCGTAAATTCCCCTTCGCGCTTGATGATGCTCTCCTCGACCAGGAAGTAATCCACCGGCGCTTTATCGCGCGCCGGCAGCGGCGCGTCAGAAATCCAGGCCCGGATCGCCGCGTCGGCGGCGGCGAACAGGCTAAGATCGTTGGCGCCGAACGGCATCACTTTTCCCAGCTCAAGGGTGGCGCTTTGCGCGGCGAACTTTTCGCAGGTGAAGTGGGTGAAGGTCCCGCCCGCTTCGGTATGGCGCACGATGGCGTCCATCCCGCTGGCCTGCAGCAGCTGATAGAAGCCGGGCGAAAAATCCTCCTCGTGGGCCGGGAGCAGCGCAAACTGGCGATACAGCGACCCGCGAATGGCGGTATGCATATCGAGATGACTACGGCTGACCGGCCCCGCCGCATCGGCGGCGCGATAGAAGGCCTGCACCGCCTGCTCGAGAGCAAAAGCCCGCCGCGACTCATTGCCCGGGGTGACCGCCAGATGGCGGCCGCCGAACAGGCGATTGAGGTCGTTGTGCAGATAGCGACGCGCGGCGCGGATCGCCGGCAGGTTACCAAAAACGATCAGCAGCGCCTGGGTGAGCGGCTGCCGCCCCTGGCTCAGATCGTGAGTCAGCTGCAGCAGCAGCTCGGTCGGCGCGGTCTCATTGCCATGGACGCCAGCGGAGAGGATCGTCGCCTGACGCCACGGCGTGGCCGGCAGCAGCTGCAGGATGCCCTCGCCCAGCCAGCGGGCCTCGATGTCCGCCGGAAAGGTCCACGCCTGCAGGCGGCAGTGCAGTAAATCGTTAACCAGATGCTCCATCTGCCGCTCCTTAACGCTGAAAATCATAGACAGCGCCCAGACGCAGGATCTGCGTCAGCTCATCCAGCGCCTGATAAACCTCGCGCAGCAGCTGCGGGTCTGCCAGATCGCGGGCGTGCAGCCGGTCACGGTAATGTTTTTCCACCCACGCCGTCAGCTGCTGGTAACGTTCGTCGTTCATCAGGCTGTGGGCGTTGACCGCCTTACGTTCAGACTCGTTGAGCACCACCCGCAGCCGCAGGCAGGCCGGGCCGCCGCCGTTGCGCATGCTTTCCCGCAGGTCAAATACCGCCACTTCATCGATCGGCGACGCGCTGTCGGCCGCGAGATCGCTCAGGTAACGCCAGACGTTTTCCCGCTGGCGGCACTCCTCTGGCACCACAATCAGCATCTTGCCGTCGGGTTTGCTCAGCAGCTGGCTGTTGAACAGATAGGAGGCCACCGCGTCATCGAGCGACACCCGCTCGTCCGGCACTTCCACGCTGGTAAACGGAATATCGAGACTGTCGCTTTTTGCCCGCAGCGTCGCCAATACTGTCGACTGATCGACAAACGCCTGCTGATGGTGGAACAGCACATGGCGATTGCTGACCGCGATAACGTCGTTATGAAACACGCCGCGATCGATAGCCTGCGGCGCCTGCTGGGCAAACACCGTGTAGCGCGGATCCAGCTGATGCAGGCGAGCCACTGCTTCGCTGGCCTCCAGGGTCTGCCGCGCCGGATACTTCACCGGGGCGATCCCGCCGCTGGCGCGTCGACCGTAGACAAACAGCTGCACCCCCTGCCGGTCATACTCCCGACAGAAGCGGTTATGGTTGGCCGCGCCTTCGTCGCCGAGGTCGCCATGCTGCGGCAGCGCCGCGTGGTGGGCGAAGTAGCGCGGATCGGCGAAGGTGGCGCGCAGGATCGCCGAGGTGGTGGGCGCCTCCTGCATGCGGTGCAGCTTATTGTTCAGGTTGGCGACGGTGAAATGAACTTTGCCATCGGCGCTATCCGCCGACGGCGAAACGGTCGCCGCGTTAGCAGTCCACATCGACGAGGCGGAGCTGAAGGCGGAGAGCAGCTGCGGCGCCGCCTGGGCCGCCTGGCGGATGACCTGCTCATCGCTGCCCTCGAATCCCAGGTCGCGCAGCAGACGCAGGTTCGGCCGCGGCTGCGGCGGCAGAATCCCCTGCACGAATCCGCGATCGGCAAGGGCTTTCATTTTATACAGCCCCTGCAGCGCCGCCTTTTTAGGGTTAGAGAGACCATCGCGGTTATTTTGCGAGGCTTCATTGCCGACGGAGAGTCCGGCATAGTGGTGCGTCGGGCCGACCAGGCCATCAAAGTTAGCTTCAAAACCAGACATATGTCCTCACAGGATCCGTTATCAGAATGGCAGGCCCGGCGATACGTTCGCCGGAAGCGTCAGCGTGTCGCTGACCAGAGAGGCCATCGGCCAGGCACAGTAATCGGCGGCGTACCACGCTGCCGCGCGGTGGTTGCCGGAGGCGCCCACCCCGCCAAACGGCGCTTTACTGGAAGCGCCGGTCAGCGGCTTGTTCCAGTTGACGATCCCGGCGCGCGCCTCGTCCGCCAGCTGGTCAAACTGTGCCGCATCGCTGGAGATCAGCCCCACGGCCAGGCCATAGCGGGTCTGGTTGGCGTGGCGAATCGCCTCCGGGAAGTCGTCGTAACGGATAACCGTCAGCAGCGGGCCAAAGTACTCTTCATCCGGCACCTCGATACCGGTGACGTCGACGATCCCCGGGGTCAGCACCGTGGAGTGCGGGTCGGGCTGGCGCAGGCGCAGCAGCACCTTGCCGCCAAGTCCCTCCAGTTTCTGCTGCGCCGCCAGCATGTTCTGCGCCGCCTCAAGGGAAATCACGCCACCCATAAACGGCGCCGGCTGGTCATCCCATTTCCCGGCGCGGATCTGCGCGCTGGCCTCCACCAGCCGCCGCAGCAGCGCATCCCCCTGCTCGCCGCGCTGAACAATCAGCCGGCGCGCGCAGGTGCAGCGCTGTCCGGCGGAGATAAACGCCGACTGGATAATCACATGCAGCGCCGCATCGACATCGGCCACATCAGCCACGATCAGCGCGTTGTTGCCGCCCATTTCGAGGGCCAGCATCTTCTCCGGCTGGCCGCCGAAGTAGCGATGGAAGTGGAAACCCGCCGCTGCGCTGCCGGTGAACAGCACGCCGTCGATATCGCGGTTTTCCAGCAGCGCCTGGCCGGTGGCTTTCCCGCCCTGCAGCAGGTTAATCACCCCGTCGGGGACGCCCGCCT
This sequence comes from Klebsiella sp. 7-CIP_Kleb., assembly GCF_050378655.1. Classification (NCBI taxonomy): domain Bacteria; kingdom Pseudomonadati; phylum Pseudomonadota; class Gammaproteobacteria; order Enterobacterales; family Enterobacteriaceae; genus Klebsiella; species Klebsiella sp. 7-CIP_Kleb. The sequence continues at coordinate 95,209 of NZ_JBNRLJ010000001.1, read as the reverse complement.
GCTGCCACAGCTGGACCGTCAGTTCCGCAGTGGCCGGCGTCAGCTCGCTGGGTTTAAATACGATAGTATTCCCGGCGATCAGCGCCGGAATGATATGCCCGTTGGGCAGGTGGCCCGGGAAGTTGTAAGGGCCGAAGACCGCCATCACGCCGTGCGGCTTGTGGCGCAGCAGCGCTTTACCGTCCGGCAGCGTCGACTCATGAAAGCCCGTCCGCTGGTGATAGGCCTCGATGGAGATGGCGGCTTTGCCGATCATCGCCTGCACTTCGGTGCGGGTCTCCCACAGCGGCTTGCTGGTCTCCCGGGAAATCAGGGTCGCCAGCGCCTCTTTATGCGTCTCCAGCAGCGCGGCGAAACGCTGTACGACGTCAATACGCTCGGCCAGCGGGCGGTGCGACCAGGGATAAAACGCGGCGCGCGCCGCGGCGCAGGCCGCCTGGACGTCGTCGCCCCCCGCGCTGGCCGCCTGCCACAGCAGAGACTGATCCTCCGGGGCCAGTTTACTCATCGTTGCGCCGCTGCCCGGCTGCCACTGCCCGGCTATGAACTGTGCTTTTACCGCCATGATCTGTTTTCCTCTGGGTTCAGGGTTACCGTATAAACGCGGTCGGTTTCAGTGACCTGCAGCGCATCCAGCGCGGCGGCGTCCAGTGAGACCTGCTCTTCGTGGGCCACCAGCAGCGCCCGAAAATTGTCGAACTGACCGTTGGCGACGAGCGTCGGCACCGACAGCGTGCCCGCCAACTGCTGAGCCGGCAGGCACTGGCAGTCGCGCACGGCGCGGATCTGATCGGTCTCCGCCTCCAGCACCGGACCGGCATCGAAAATATCCACCGAGCCGCGCCAGCTGAACCCCTCTTTCTCGAGGATCGCCCGCGCGGGGGCGGTGTTGGGGTGCACCTGGCCGATAACCTGACGGGCATTCTCCGGCAGCAGCGAGATATAGATCGGGTACGCCGGCATCAGCTCGGCAATAAAGGTTTTCATGCCGGTGCCGGTCAGCCGGTCGGCATCGGCGAACGGGATCTCGAAGAAGTGATGGCCTAGCGCATCCCAGAACGGCGACTGCCCTTGCTCATCGCTGCAGCCGCGCAGTTCGGCAAACAGGTGCGGCGAAAACCACTCGCGGAAGGCGGCGATAAACAAAAACCGCGCTTTGGAGAGCAGCAGACCGTTGCGGTTGCGCTGATACTCGGGGTCGAGAAACAGCGTACACAGCTCGCTGTGGCCGGTGTGGTCATAGCTCAGATTGAGCAGCTCCTGGGGCTTGTAGACCCCCAGCGCTTTCGAGGCGCGGACCGTTTTCTGAATGCGAAAATTGTAAAACGGCTCGTCCAGGCCTACCGCCACCTCAATGGCGCTGACCCCCACCACCCGCGACAGCGCGGTGTCTTCCAGCACAAACAGAAAGCCTTGCTGGCCGCGCGGCAGCGCGCCGGCAAAAGTGTCAATGCTGCGGCGGATCCGGGCGGCCAGGCGCCCGGCATCATGGGGTAAGGAGGTCATGCCGACCCCCGCCCGCGCGGCAAGGCGGACGATGTCGTCAAGATCGTTTTCCCGTACGGGACGAAATAGCATCACAGGCCGTCCTCCCGGTTAGCGGGTTAAGCGGGCAACGGCGCGATCGAGGCGCACGAAGGCTTCCGCAATATCTGCCAGCGGGATATTGAGCGCCGGCGCGAAGCGCAGCACGTCCGGACCGGCAATCAGGGCGATCACACCCTCTTCCGCCGCCAGGTTGGTCAGGGTTTTGGCCTTCCCGCGCAGCGGTCCCGCCAGCTCGGCGCCGATCAGCAGACCGGCGCCGCGCACGGCGCTAAACGCATCGTAACGGGCAGAGAGGGCATTCAGCTGGTCGACGATCAGCGCATGGCGCTCGCCGACGCCCGCCAGCAGCGGCGCATCCAGATGGGCCAGCACGGCGTTGGCGACGGTCGCCGCCAGCGGGTTACCGCCGAAGGTGGTGCCATGGGTGCCTGGCTGGAAGACCTGCGCCCAGGCCTCTTTCGCCAGCATCGCGCCGATCGGGAAGCCGCCCCCCAGCCCTTTGGCGCTGGTGAGGATGTCCGGGACGACGTTGTAATGCTGGTAGGCGTAGAGATGGCCGGTACGCCCGGCGCCGGTCTGTACCTCATCAAATATCAGGGTGGCATGATGGCGATCGCAAAGGGCGCGCAGCGCCTGGAGGAACGCCGGGTCCGCCGGGATCACCCCGCCTTCGCCGATAATCGGCTCGACAATCACCGCGCAGGTGCGCGAGGAGATCGCCGCAGTCACCGCCTCGATATCGTTATAGGGCAGATGGGTAATGCCCTGCGGCAGCGGCGCATAATCGCTGGAATATTTCGGCTGGCCGCCGACGGAGACGGTGAACAGCGTCCGGCCATGGAAGGCGTGGTTGAAGGCGATGATTTCGCTTTTTTCACCGCCGAACTTATCGTGGGCATATTTCCGCGCCAGCTTAAGGGCCGCCTCGTTCGCTTCGGCGCCGGAGTTGCAGAAGAACACCTTGTCGGCAAAGGTGGACTGCACGAGGGTTTTCGCCAGCTGCAGCACCGGTTCGTTGGTATAGCCATTGCCGATATGCCACAGTTTCGCCAGTTGCCCCTGCAGGGCCTCCGCCAGCGCCGGGTGAGCATGGCCCAGGGCGTTCACTGCGATGCCGCCCGCCATATCAATATACTCTTTCCCCTGCTGGTCCCAGACGCGGGAGCCCGCCGCCCTCACCGGAATAAACGGCGCGGGGGCAAAACAGGGAACCAGGTAAGCGTCAAAATCTTCGCGAGTCATGCTGCCTGACATAATTTATCTCCGGAACGTAAGGCGACGGAAAACCCTCCCGTCGCGTTGGACAATCGACATTAACCCTGACCCTCGGCTTATTTTGGGCACGAGCGCGCCCGCTGCGATGGTAAAAATATTCACCACAGAAAAGTTAAGCCCTATTCTTTGTGCGGGTAATTGTTAATTCATGGTTAATGCCATGTTGTTGTGTGGGCTAATGCTGGCCTGTGAACAATAAGATTGTCAATACAGGGAAACGCAATTTATTCACTTTTTGAAGATCATCAAGATAATGAAAAACATAGAAAAAATATTTTCCTATTCACTTAAGTGAATAAAAAGTGAATTAAAATGCACAGCTTGCGGGTGGTTCTTGTGCGTAGTTATTCACTTAAAAAATAAAAAATCTAACAAAAATTTAAAAATCGGAATTGCCGTCAAATACCGCTTTATAAAATTGGTGATACCATTCATTGCACAGAGTTTACTGCTGTAGCTATTCCACGGTTTTACACGACATAAATAACACTGAGAAACAGGACTCTTATGGAAAAGTTATCTTACGCATCTGAAAGTAGTACATCTCCATGGACCACCTACCTGCGCCAGATCGACCGTGTCGCGCCTTATCTCGGCGATCTTGCCTACTGGGTGGAAACCCTGCGCCATCCGAAGCGTGCGCTGATCGTCGACATCCCTGTGCAGATGGACGACGGCACCATTCGCCACTTCGAGGGCTATCGCGTTCAGCACAATCTTTCGCGTGGACCGGGTAAAGGTGGTGTTCGCTACCATCCGGATGTCGATCTTAACGAAGTCATGGCACTTTCTGCCTGGATGACCATTAAGTGCGCCGCGGTCAATATTCCTTACGGCGGAGCCAAAGGCGGCATCCGCGTCGACCCCTTCTCGCTGTCGGAAGGTGAACTGGAACGCCTGACTCGCCGCTACACCAGCGAAATCGGCATTATCATCGGGCCGCAGAAAGATATTCCGGCGCCGGACGTTGGCACCAACGGCAAAGTGATGGCGTGGATGATGGACACCTACTCCATGAACCATGGCACCACCATCACCGGCGTGGTCACCGGCAAACCGATCCACCTCGGCGGCTCCCTCGGTCGTGAAAAAGCCACCGGACGCGGCGTGTTCGTCACCGGCCGGGAAGTGGCCCGTCGCGCCGGCATCGAAATTGAAGGCGCTAAAGTGGCGCTGCAGGGCTTTGGTAACGTCGGTAGCGAAGCGGCGCGCCTGTTCGCCGGCGTCGGCGCCCGTATCGTGGTTATTCAGGATCACACCGCCACCCTGTACAACGAAGGCGGAATTGATATGGCCGCCCTCACCGCCTGGCAGGCGGAGAAAAAGCAGATCGCGGGTTTCCCGGGCGCCCAGGAGATTGATAAAGAGGCTTTCTGGACCACCCCAATGGACATCCTGATCCCGGCGGCGCTGGAAGGGCAAATCACCCGCGAGCGCGCTGAGAAGCTGACCTGCAAACTGGTGCTGGAAGGGGCCAACGGCCCAACCTATCCGGAAGCGGACGATGTGCTGGCCGAGCGCGGGGTGATCGTGGTGCCGGACGTTATCTGTAACGCCGGCGGGGTGACCGTCAGCTACTTTGAGTGGGTGCAGGACATGGCCAGCTTCTTCTGGAGCGAAGAGGAGATCAACGCCAAGATGGACCGCATCATGACCGACGCCATCATTCACGTCTGCGATAAAGCGGCCGAGAAAGAATGTACGCTGCGTACCGCCGCCTATATCGTAGCCTGCGAGCGCATCCTGATGGCGCGTAAAGACCGCGGCATCTACCCGGGCTGATCCCCGTCAGAAAGTGCACCAGGGGTGGCATTGCGCCACCCTTTTTTTTGCCGTCGCGCCGTCAGCCGACGGTGGACCACAGCACCGGCCATCCCCGACGCTGCGCCTCCGCCAGCAGACCCGGACAGGGATTCACCGCGCAGGGGTGACCAACCACGGTGAGCAGCGGCAGATCCGAGATATGATCGCCAAAGGCGTAGCACGCCGCCAGCGGCCGGCCCTGTTCCTGCGCATAGCACTGAGCATGCGCCGCCTTGTGTTCGCCGATGGCGGTCCGCCAGAGCTCGCCGGTATAGCGGTCATCCACCACCACCGGCTCCGAGCACAGGGCATGTTCCACCCCCAGCGCCGCCATCGCAGGCCAGAGAATGTCGGTCATCGACCCGGAGACAAACACCACGTCATCCCCCCGCGCCTGATGCTGCCTGAGGCGCGCCACCACCTCGTGGTGAAAACCATATCCGCCTTCGCGATACAGACGCTCGGCGACCGCCCGCACCCGGGGACGCGACTCGTGGCGAAACAGCGAGTAATAGTAGCGGTTGATCGCTTCCCGCGGTTGACCCGCTTCGCTAAGCGCCTGAAGCTGGCGGACAATCGCCGCGGCCGTCAAACCGCACTGCAGCGGATATTCCTCGGCATAGCGGTGCAGAAACAGGAACATACTTTTGCCGGTAATCAGCGTTTCATCCACATCAAAAAAGGCGATGCTCATCCCCGTCCCCCTGCTCAATACTGACCAGATAATGTTGATGGCACTGCGCCGCCTGCTCGCACTCTTTGCGAGTGATGTAGTTAAGGTCATAGACGCTGAAGCTAAAGCCAACTTCCGCTTTGCGGGTGCCGGTCTGGTCAAACCCCACCGAGCATTCGCAGGTGAAGCGGCCATGGGCTGAACTTTTGCGTGACACCACATTGAGGACGATGGTCACCGGCAGCGGAAAAACAAAGCAGGAAAAGGCCACCTGCAGCGAGCTCAGGGTAAAGTACTTCTCCGCCATTGCCACGCCGGCCTCCGCCAGCAGGAATTTTTCCGAGGTGGCGATGATGGTCTGCCGCGCCGCCTCGATCAGCACCATCCCCTGAATATGTTGCCCGGTCTGGTGGTCGCAGAGTAACTCCGAGGCATCCTGCAGGATCAGGCGCGCGCAATAGCTATCCTCATCGCGTTGTTCCGGCGAGGTGATGAGGATATTCGCTTTTTTACGTTTATGTACCAGCCGCTGATGATCGCGGTTGTTTTGATAATAGAGATCCTGCAGATTGACGATCTGGCGGATTTTGTCCGGATAGTGCTGACGAATAATGCAGATGGTGCGGGAGATGTCGTCGAGCTGTACCCCCTGACCGATAATGATTTTATCGACGCCGGCCAGCTCGCCGCTCCAGACAAACCGCTCAAACTCATTAACCGTCAGCACATTCTCATGCCGCCGGGCAAAATCGGTAAATTTCTCACCCACCACAATTAATTTTTCCATGGCGCTTGTCTCCTCAGATCGTTTTCACCAGTAACGCAATCCCCATCCCGCCGCCGATGCACAGCGACGCCAGGCCGGTCGGTTGATTCTCCCGGCGCAGCGCGTGCACCAGACTGACCACGATCCGCGTCCCGGAACTGCCCAGCGGGTGACCGAGGGCGATCGCGCCGCCGTGGACGTTCAGGCGGGAAGCAATCTCCTCCTCCGTCATCTGATGCTCTCTGGCCAGTCCCCTGACCACCCCCAATACCTGCGCGGCAAAGGCTTCGTTAATCTTCAGCCGGGCCATATCGCTGAGCTGAAAACCACCGCGGCGCAGGGCGCACGCTATCGCCGGCAGTGGGCCGAGCCCCATCAAGGACGGATCGACGCCGCCTTCGCCAAAGGAGACGATCTCCGCCAGCGGCTGCAGGCCATAGCGGGCAACGGCGCGCGCCGAAGCGAGGATCACCGACGCGGCGCCATCGTTCAGCCCGGAGGCGTTGCCCGCCGTGACGCTGCCGTCAGCGCGAAAAGCCGGTTTCAGCGCCGCCAGCTGCCCGGCGCTAAGATCATGGCGGATCGGCTCATCCTCGCGGACCGTGCTGACGCCCCGCTTCGCGCTGACCGTCACCGGCACAATCTCATCGGCAAAATAGCCGGCACGGCTGGCGACGGAGGCTTTTTGATGGCTCTCCAGCGCATACCGGTCCTGCGCCGCGCGCGAGATCTGCTCCTGCGCGGCGATGGCCTCCGCCGTTTCCCCCATCGGGATCTGCAGCAGCGGATCGGTTAACCCGTCGTGCTGGATCACATCCTCACTGCTGAATGCGCCGAATTTCATCCCGCCCCTTATCTCTCCCTGCAGCAAAAACGGCGCCTGACTCATATTTTCCATTCCGCCGGCGACCACCAGGTCGGCATAACCGCTCTGGATATGGATCGCCCCTTCGGTCATGCTTTTCATGCCGCTACCGCAGATCATATTCAGGGTGTAAGCCGGCGTTTGCACCGGGATCCCTGCCCGCAGCGCAACCTGACGCGCCGGTCCCATTCCCTGCCCGGCGGCGAGGACGCAGCCGCAGATCACCTCATCGATCCACGCCGGGTCAATGCCGGCCTGCTGCAGGTTGTGCCTGACGGTGAGCGCTGCCAGCTCCACCGCGGAGACCGTTTTCAGGGCGCCAAGAAAGCGCCCCACCGGCGTACGGCAGGCCGCGACGATATAGACTTTGTTCATGATTATTCCATTACGTAGAGCGAGGAAAGATACTGCCGCGTCCCGGCTTCGCTGCCGGTAAAGCCCACATAGCCATCGGGATTAACCACCGCGTAGTCATCGGGACCGATCTGTAGCGCCTCAAGAAACGCCTTGTCCGCCGGTTCGAGGGAGCAGAACATAAACCAGCCGGCCTGCTTCAGGCGGGACAAAGGAGGACAGGCGGCGCGGGCGGAAAAGATCACCACCTTACCGCTGGCGAAGGCGTCATAGCTGTTGCGAAACGTCGCCTGCGGGGAGGCAAAAACGTACCAGGGAACATGGTGCCCTGCCAGGCCGTCCGTCTCCTGCGCCTGCGTCGCGGTGAAACCGGCGTACTGCAGCGGCAGCTGGTGACGATAGTAGTGACGGTTGCAAAACTCCGGAAAGTAGACCCCATCGATATGATTTCTCGGCACCAGACCGGCGATCAGGCCAGTATCATGGTCGGTGGAGCGCAGCACACCGCTCACCGCGGCGAAGCGCTGGGTGCGATAGGACGCCGGCAGTCGGTCAGTGGCCACGCCGTGCAGACAGAAAGCCAGCTTCCAGGCGAGGTTCACCGCATCCTGGACGCCGGTGTTCATCCCCTGCCCGCCAATGGGACTGAACAGGTGGAAGGCATCTCCCGCCAGCATAATATGGTGCTGCAGATTGTCATCGGCGATGCGGTTATAGAAATTGGCGCTGGAGGACCAGGTGAGCCTCTGCGCCGGCGGCACCTGAGGGCAGTAGCGCGCCAGCGCGGCGTTAATCTCCTGCAGGTCAGGCACCGGACGCGGCGACGGCAAGCGCCCGGCTTTTTTAATCACAATCCTGACCTGATTGTCCGGCATGGGCAGGAAAATTAGAAAGCCTTGCTCATCAATATGGTAGGAGGTCCCCGGGAGCGCCGCCGCGGGGTCGAACTGCACATCCGCCATCACAAAATGCAGCGGATAGTCATGACCGCTAAAGCCGATCCCGGCCAGCTCCCGGACGGTGCTGGCCGCGCCGTCGGCGCCGATAATATAGTCATAAGCGGCGGAACAGGCCCGACGGGCATCGTCGAGCAGGGAGACGTGATAGCGCTCCCCCTCCCGGCGCCAGGAGACCAGCTGGTGCCCGCGTCTCACCTGCCGCCCGGCGGCGGCTAATGCCGTTTCGAGGATCTTCTCCGTCCGCGGCTGCGGGATACTGACATGGAAGGGATAGCAGGTGGCGAGTCGGCGGTTATCAATATGCAGAAATTTGCGGTTTTTATAGTAAGCGTAGACTGACTGCACCTGTTTTCCCTGGGCGATCAGTTCCCCGGCAAGGCCTAAGCCGTGGAAGGCTTTAATGGTCGCCGGACTGACGCTCAGCGCTTTGGACCAGGTGGTGCTGTGGGTATTTTTATCAATGATATCAAAATCAATTCCATACTTATTCAGATAGCAGCCAATGATTAACCCTACCGGGCCGGCGCCAACAATGAGTACTTTTTTCACGATCGAGCCTCTCTGTATGCCCCATGTGGGGCATACGCGTGTTGCCTGGGTGCAGGGTGATTAGGGATAGATATCATCGGCCAGACGACGATCGCCGGCGACATTGCAGATATGCCAGTAGGGGTATGGTTTCTCTTTCTCGCTCACGCTGTTGAGGATCGCCGTCTCCTCGTCGCTCAGCGTCCAGTTCAGCGCCGCCAGGTTATCTTCCAGTTGGGCCAGTTTGGTCGCGCCGATCACCAGCGAAGCGATCCCCGGACGGGTACGCAGCCAGTTGAGCGCCACCTGCGCGACGCTGGCGTTGCGCTGGCGGGCAATCTCCTGCATCACCTCCAGGGTCTGCCAGGCCTGCTCGCGGTTGGCGATCGGCGCGGATTCGAACGGCGTGGCGTTCGCCAGGCGACTACCTTCGGGAAACGCCTGATTGCGCGGGTATTTGCCGGTGAGAAAGCCCCCGGCCAGCGGGCTCCAGACGGTGATGCCGACGTTCTGATCGACGCTGAGCGGGATAATCTCATGCTCCAGTTCACGCGCGGCGATATTGTAATAGCCCTGATAGACGCAGAATTTCTCCAGCCCAAGGCGCTCCGAGATCCCCAGCGCCTTCGCCAGCTGCCAGGCCGCGTAGTTGGAGACCCCGATATAGCGAATTTTCCCGGCGCGGATCAGGGTATCCAGCGTGCGCAGGGTATCCTCCAGTGCGGTGCGCGGATCGAACCCGTGAAGGTGATAGATATCGATATAATCGGTCTTCAGCCGCTGCAGGCTGGCCTCGACGGCATTGATGATATGGTAGCGCGACGCCCCCAGCGCATTCGGGTTGGGGTCGGTTTGCCAGCGCCCTTTCGTGCCGATAATCACCTGCTGGCGTTTTCCCTTCAGCGCGTTGCCGAGCAGCTCTTCGCCCTGGCCGTTCTTATAACAGTCCGCGGTATCAAAAAAGTTAATCCCGGCGTCCAGCGCTTTGTACACCAGATCGTAGGCCGTCTGCTCAGGCACCACGCCGAATTCCGACCAGTTGCGCCCCGGCGCGCCGAGAAAGGCCCCTTTCTCACCAAACGTCATGGCGCCGAAACAGAGCTCCGAAACCGACAGCCCGGTGGAACCTAAATACCGATACTTCATGCTTGACTTCCTTTTAAAGGTGACAACGTCACACTAGCGATAACCAATCCGCTGGCGGTCAGGCAAGCACCGGCCAGAGGAATGTGAGATAGAGAGACGCCAGAGGCGAGCAGCAGCCCGCCAAACCAGGCGCCGCCGGCATTGCCGAGGTTAAAGGCGGCGATATTGCACGAGGAGACCATGCTTTTACCGCTCTCACTGCTGTCCAGCGCCTGCATCTGCAGCGGCGGAATGGTGGAGAACATCGCCGCCCCCAGCAAAAACACCGCCGCGCAGGCACCAGGCAGCGTCTGAATAGCCAACGGGAAAAGGCACAGGACGACGCTCAGCAAAGCGAGAGTCAGCAGCAGCGCCCGGCGGACGCCGCCGTCGGTCAGTCGGCCGCCAAGATGATTCCCGGCGACCATCCCAACGCCGAACAGCATCAGCACCGGCGGAATAAGGTGTTCGCTCATCCCGGTGACGGTTTTCAGCATCGGCGCGATGTAGGTGAAGGCGGCGAAGACGCCGGAGAACCCGAGGGCAGTGATCAGCAGGCTGCGCAGCACCGCGGGATGGCGGAGCACCTTTAGCTCATCACGGATCCGGCTCTGGGCCGACGGTTGCGCCTGACGGCCAGGCACCAGGGCAATGACTGCCAGGGCGGAGAGAACGCCGATCAGCGTGACCATATAGAAGGTATAGCGCCAGCCAAGGTACTGCCCCACCCAGGCGCCGAGCGGCACGCCCAGAATATTGGCCAGGGTGGCGCCGAGAAACACGGCGGAGACCGCCGAAGCTCGTTTATCTACCGGCGCCAGCTCCGCGGCATAGACTGAGCTTATTCCGAAAAACGAAGCGTGAGCGAAAGCGGTTATTACCCTGGCAATAATTAGCATGGTCATATTACCGGCGATCGCGCAGCCTAAATTTCCAATGGAAAATAAGATCATCAAAAATAACAGCGCCGGTTTTTTGCGATAACGGCTTAATAGCGGCGTAAGCAGCGGCGCGCCAATCACCACCCCACAGGCATAAGCGGTAATAGACCAGGCGGCAAGAGTAATGGATATATGAAAATCATGGGCCACATCGAGTAATAAACCCATAATCACAAATTCGGTGGTGCCAATACCAAATGAACCCACGGAAAGCGCATACACCGCCGCAGGCAATCCCGCCGGACGGGAAACAGCAATAGTCATAAGTTACCTTATCTCCCGCCAGAACGGCGGGAGGAACGTATTCAGGAGATTATTTATCGATTAAATTAAAGTCGCCCTGGTTATAGCGTAAGCCGGCGACGTTTTCGGCAGCGAAAATATGATCGATGGTGAGAATATCTTCAGGCGAGAGCATAATATCGGCCGCAGCGGCATTATCGCGCAGGTGATTGATTTTTCGTGCCCCGGGGATCGGCACGATATCTTCGCCTTTGCTCATCACCCAGGCGAGAGCCATCTGCGCCAGGGTGGCATCGTAGCGGCCGGCGACCTGCTGCAGACGGTCGAGCAACTGCTGGTTTTTGCGCATGGTTTCGGCCTGGAAGCGCGGCAGATTGCGACGAAAATCATCGGCAGCGAAGAGGCTGGGGTCGGTGATTTTGCCCGTCAGGAAGCCGCGCCCCAGCGGGCTGTAAGGGACAAAGCCCACCCCCAGCTCGCGGCAGGCCTTGAGGATGCCGTCTTCCGGCTCACGGGTCCACAGCGAGTATTCCGTCTGCACCGCGGTAATCGGATGCACCTTGCAGGCCCGGCGCAGCGTCTGGGCTGACACTTCCGACAGCCCGATGTGGCGAATTTTACCCTCTTTAACCAGGTCGGCCATGGTGCCCACCACCTCTTCCACCGGCACCGCGGGATCGACGCGGTGCTGATAGAGCAGATCGATGGTCTCGATATTCAGCCGCTTCAGCGACCCTTCCACCGCCTCACGAATATGTTCCGGACGGCTGTCGACGCCGGCCATCCGCTCCAGCCCCTGGCCGGTCGGCAGAATACGAAAGCCAAATTTGGTGGCAATCTGCACCTTATCGCGGATGCCTTTAATCGCTTTCCCGACAAGGACTTCATTGTCAAATGGCCCATACACTTCGGCGGAATCGAGGAAGGTCACGCCCATGTCCACTGCGGCATGGATGGTATTTATCGCCTGCGACTCCTCAGCGCCGCCATAGGCAAAACTCATTCCCATACACCCGAGACCCAATGCGGAAACCTGGAACTTCTCTTTTCCGAGATAACGTGTTTTCACCTTATTTTCCTTACGTGCTGAATGTTATTAAATATATACTTCCCTTTTACATTGATAACAATTAATCTATTCCGAACGCGGTGTTAGCTGGAAATTAACAATGAAAACGTTGCCTGATTTGCAACAAATTGAAATATTAATACTCATAGTGAAACATGGTAGTTTTCGACAAGCTGCCAGAGCATTAAATCTTTCACCGCCGGCCCTCACCAGCGCTATTAATCATCTGGAAGAAAAATTAGGCGTGCGCCTGCTCAATCGCTCGACGCGCAGTTTGTCTTTAACCGCCGTGGGTGAGGAATTTCTTAATAATATGACGCCGGTGGTTAATGATTATCGCCGGGTAGTCGACAGTCTGAATTATCACCGTCTGACCCCGGAAGGGGTGGTGAAAGTCAATTTACCGCGCATTGTTCTCGACCTTTTCTTTCAGCGCTATTTTATTGCTTTTAAAACCGCCTATCCTGACGTGACGCTGGAGCTGTTTACCACCGATCGGAAAGTGAATATTATCGAGTCCGGTTTTGACGCTGGCATTCGTTATTCCCGGGATGTGCCCAAAGATATGATTGCCATCCCCTTTGGCGAGAAACTGTCGCTGATCCCGGTAGCCAGCCCGGACTATCTCCGCCAGGCCGGAGCGCCCGACACCCCGCAGTCGCTGATCAATTTTCGCTGTATCAACCGATGTTTTCCCAGCGGCGAAAAGTATCGGTGGGAGTTTATCAGCCCCGACGGCGAGCCAGGCGAAGTCGCAGTCAAAGGCGATCTGGTCGTCGATTCCGATACGGCGATGATCCAGGCGGCGGAGAGCGGACTGGGGATCGCCTTTGTCTATCAGTCGCTGGTCTCCGCGCAACTGAACGCCGGCAGCCTGATCCGCTTATTGCCCAGCTACCGCTACCCGGCGGATCATTTCTGCGTCTACTATCCGAGTCGCAAACATATTCCCGCGCCCCTGCGCGCTTTTATCACCTGGGTGATGGCGCAGAATAAGAGCATCCTCCATGAGTAAATGGCCTGAGGGGGTATCCTCCTGTTCGCTACAATAAACGCACACACCGTTAACCCTTATTTATCCTTTCCCTTGAATTTCGTCGGTCGTCAGGCATAAACTCGTTAGAGCTCTAACGATTTTGGCAGACGACCTATGGACCATCGACAGCTAAACTTCTCCCATCTTTTATATCTGACCGCCCATCACTGGCGGCTGGCGGTTAATCGTCGGCTGAAAAACCTCGGCCTCAGCCAGGCCAGCTGGGTAGCGGTCGCCGCTATCGCCCGCCATCACCAGCCGCTGTCGCAAAGCGAACTGGCGCAGGAGCTGGGAGTGGAGAGCGCGACCATTGTGCCGCTGATCAACCGCCTGGTGACCCTCGGCCTGGTGGAGCGCGTCACCACCGACCGCGATAAACGCAAGCGGCTGCTGGTGGTCACCGACCAGGGGCAGGCCCTCTTCGAGCAGGTCAAAACGGTGGCGGACGATCTGCGTGAAGAGATCCTGACGGCGATTACTCCACAGGAGCGGGAACAAACTCAGCGGGTGCTGGAAAAGCTGTTGCGCGAAGTGGAGAAGAAATAATGCCCCGTCGTCAGAGTAACCCTTACGCCCCCCATGACTGGGCGCCGCATGAAAAACCGGCCCTGCTCGGCTCGCCATCGACGCCGCTGCACAGCCCGGCGAAGCGCCTGGCCTACGGGGTGGTCGGGCTGCTGGTGTGCCTCACCGGCGCGCTGGGCAACGCGGTAGTCACCGCCAATCTGCAGCTGCTGCAGGGCACCTTCGCCGCCTGGTCGACGGAGATCGCCTGGCTGCCGGCGGTGTATGTCATGACCAACGTCTCCATCAACCTGCTGCTGGTGAAATTTCGTCAACAGTTCGGGCTGCGCGCCTTTACCGAAGGCTTTCTGGTGCTCTATGTGCTGGTCACCTTCTTCCACCTGTTCGTCAACGATCTCAGCTCGGCGATGATGGTCCGCGCCGCCCACGGCATGGTGGCCGCGGCGCTCAGCTCGCTGGGGATCTACTATCAGGTGCAAGCCTGGCCCGCACGCCACCGCCTTAAAGGGCTGACCATCGGTATCACTGGCTCGTCGCTGGCCATTCCGCTGGCGCGCCTCTTTTCCACCGAGCTGCTGCAGACCGACGAATGGCGCGGGCTCTACTTCTTTGAACTGGGGCTGGCGCTGGTGTCGCTGGCCTGCGTCATCGCGCTGAAGCTGCCGCCGAGCGATCGTAAAAAGGTGTTCGAGAAGAAGGATTTTATCACCTTCTTCCTGCTGGCCCCCGGCATGGCGCTGGTGTGCGCGGTGCTGTCGCTGGGGCGGCTCGAGTGGTGGTTCGAAGCGCCGTGGATCGGCTGGTCGCTGGCGGCGGCGGTGGTGCTGATCGTCGCTGCCATCGCCTTCGAGCATAACCGCAGCAATCCCCTGCTCAATACCAAATGGCTCTCCAGCGGCAGTATCCTGCGCCTCGGTCTGATTATGCTGCTGATCCGCATCGTGCTGGCGGAGCAGAATACCGGGGTGATCGGCTGGCTGCAGTACGTTGGCCTGCAAAACGAACAGATGACCAACCTTGCGTGGTCAATTTTCGCCGGCATTCTGTGCGGGATCATTGCCAGCTGCCTGACGCTTAACCCGCAGAAGCTCTACTGGCCGACCGCCACCGCCCTGGCCCTGATCATGGTGGCCTCGCTGCTCGACAGTCAGTCCAACGCCCTCACCCGCCCGGAACAACTGATGTTCAGCCAGTTTTTGCTTGGCTTCGGCAGCGCCTTTTTTCTGGCGCCGGCGATGCTCGCCGGTATTGGCGGGGTATTCGCCGATCCGCGCAACCTGGTCAGCTTCTCGGTGCTGTTCGGCATGAGCCAGAACATCGGCGGCCTGCTGGGATCGGCGATCCTCGGTACTTTCCAGACCTGGCGGGAGAAATTTCACTCCAGTCAGCTGGCGGATCAGATCACCACCCTCAACCCGCTGATCGTCGAGCGCCTGCAGCAGTACAGCCAGATGTACCAGAGCCAGATCGGCGACAGCACGCTGCTTAACGTCCAGGCCACGACGCTCCTGCAAAACGCCGCGACGCTGCAGGCCAATATTCTCGCCTGGAATGATACCTATCTGCTGACGGCGGCGATCTCCGCCGGGACGTTAGTGTGGGTTTTCTGGCGCTTAATTCGCTTACGACTGACCGCCCGTATCGCTTTAAAACGCGCCACTGGCAGCAAATAATTATCATCATTTCATCTCTGGAGTCGTTATGAGTCAGCAGGATGCGGCCAAACAACAGGCCAATACCCGAAACAACATTCGCGTGGTCTCCATTTTTACCGCCGCGGCGATAGGCCTCGTCGGCGTACTGGTGATCCTCTATGCCTGGCAGCTACCGCCGTTCACCCGGCATAGCCAGTTTACCGACAACGCCTACGTGCGCGGGCAGACCACCTTTATCAGCCCACAGGTCAACGGCTACATCACTGCCGTCAACGTCAAGGATTTCGCCATCGTTCAGCCGGGCGAGGTACTGTTCCAGATAGACGATCGCATCTATAAACAGCGGGTGCACCAGGCCCAGGCCACCCTGGCGATGAAGGAGGCGGCGCTGCGCAACAACCTGCAGCAGCGCAAAAGCGCCGAGGCGACGATCGCCAAAAACGAAGCCGCGCTGCAAAACGCCCGCGCGCAGAATCTGAAAATCCAGGCCGATTTAAAAAGGGTGCAGGAACTGACCGCCGATGGCTCGCTGTCGATCCGCGAGCGTGATTCCGCCCGCGCCAGCGCCGCCCAGGGGGCAGCGGATATTGAACAGGCGAAAGCGGCGCTGGAGATGTCGCGCCAGGATCTCGAATCGACCATCGTCAATCGCGATTCGCTGGAGGCCGACGTGGCCAGCGCCAAAGCCGCCCTCGAACTGGCGCAGATTGACCTGCAGAATACGCAGATCATCGCCCCCACCGGCGGCCAGCTGGGGCAGATTTCGGTGCGTCTTGGCGCTTACGTCAGCGCCGGAACCCATCTGACTTCGCTGGTCCCGCCGCAGCACTGGGTGATCGCCAACCTGAAAGAGACCCAGCTGGCCGATGTGCGTATCGGCCAGCCGGTTACCTTCACCGTTGACGCGCTCAACGGCGAGACCTTCCACGGCAAGGTGCAGAGTATCTCCCCGGCGACCGGGGTGGAGTTCAGCGCTATTTCGCCGGACAACGCTACCGGCAACTTCGTCAAGATCGCCCAGCGCATCCCGGTGCGCATCACGGTTAACGAGGGGCAGCGCAACAGCGAGCGCCTGCGCCCCGGCATGTCGGTGCAGGTGACCATTGATACCCGCGCGGAGAAGCAGCCATGATCCGCCCGGTCACCCTTGTCATCGTCCTGGCGCTGGTCGGCTGTCAGTCCGCCGATGTCCAGCGCGCGCAGCCGACCCTGACCATCCCTGCCGCCTGGCGGGCCGACGTTGGCCCTGCCAGCCCGGTGGAAGGCGTATGGTGGCGCAATTTTCATGACAGTGCGCTGAATCAGTATGTCGACCGGGCGCTGCGCTATAACAGCGATGTGCTGATCGCCCGCGAGCGGGTCAATGAGTATCAGGCGCGGGCGTATGCCGCCGACAGCAGCCTTTTTCCCTCGCTGGATGCCAGCCTGACCGGCACCCGCGCCCGCGCGCAGTCCGCCGCCACCGGCCTGCCGATCCACAGCACGCTGTACAAAGGCGGCCTGACCGCCAGCTATGATGTCGATATCTGGGGCGCGAACCGCAGCGCGGCCAGCGCCGCCTGGGCCAGCCTCGAGGCGCAGAAAGCCGCTGCCGCCGCGGCCAATTTGAGCGTCGCCGCCTCGGTGGCCGTGGGCTACGTGACGCTGCTGTCGCTGGATGAGCAGCTGCGGGTCACGCAGCAGACGGTCCAATCACGGGAAGACGCCTGGCGGCTGGCCAAACGTCAGTTTGAAACCGGGTATACCTCGCGCCTTGAGCTGATGCAGGCGGATTCGGAGCTGCGCTCAACGCGGGCGCAGATCCCGCCGCTGCAGCACCAGATTGCGCAGCAGGAAAACGCCCTCAGCGTGCTGCTGGGGGATAACCCCGGCGCGGTCAAACGTGGCGAATTCGCCGGGCTCACCCCGCTGCGTCTGCCCTCGCAGTTGTCGTCCACCCTACTCAACCGCCGCCCGGATATCGTACAGGCCCAGCGTCAGCTGGTAGCCGCCGATGCCACCCTGGCCTCGTCGCAGGCGCAGCTGCTGCCGTCTATCAACCTGACCGCCACCGGCAGCCTGCAGGACCGGACGCTGCCGGATCTGCTCGACGATCCGCTGCGACTGTGGAGCATTGGCGGTAGCATCCTGGCGCCGCTGCTTAACCGCCAGGCGTTAAACGCCCAGGTGGATGTCTCCATGGCCCAGCGCAACCAGGCGCTGTACAGCTATGAGAAAACGGTGCGCGGCGCGTTCAAAGAGGTCAATGACAGCCTTGACGCCATTAGCCGCTACGGCGAACAGTTGACCGAGCTGCAGGGACAGGTGGCGGTAGCGGAGGAAACATTGCGCATTGCGCAGAATCGCTACCGTAACGGCTACTCTTCGTATCTGGATGTGCTTGATGCCCAGCGAACGCTGTTCTCCACCCAGCTTAGCGTGGTCCAGGTGAAGAATAACCTGCTGCTGGCGCAGATCGATCTGTACCGGGCGCTGGGAGGCGGCTGGATGAACGCGTGAAAAGCCTGCTCGCGTCGGTCCGCCACCGTCCAGAGCGCGGAAGCCAGTATTCAGGCCGGGATAGCGTTGCGCCACCCGGCCACTACTACCACCAGGGAGTTAATCTATGCAACAACAGTGGTCTGCTGTCGATAATTACATGATTTCTTCGCTTATTCCTGATGATGACGTGCTGAGACAGGTTCTGGAAAACAACAAACGCGCCGGGCTACCTGAACATGATGTTGCGGCCAATCAGGGGCAATTTCTGGCGCTGTTGGTGCGCATGACCCAGGCGCGGCGGATCCTTGAAATTGGCACGCTCGGCGCCTATAGCGCCATCTGGATGGCGCGTGCGCTGCCCGCCGACGGAAAGCTGATTACCCTCGAGGCCGACCCGACGCATGCGGGGGTGGCGCGCCAGAATATCCGCCTCGCCGGGCTAAACGAGCGCATTGAGCTTATTGAAGGACCCGCGCTGAACACGCTGGAAAATTTGGCGAACACGCCGCCATTCGACCTGATCTTTATTGATGCCGATAAACCTAATAATCCTCACTATCTGGAGTGGGCGCTGCACTATTCCCGCCCCGGGACGCTGATCGTGGGCGATAACGTGGTGCGCGATGGCGAGGTGATTAATGGGCAAAGCGATGACGCGCGTGTGCAGGGCGTGCGTCGGTTTATCGAGATGATCGGCGATAACCCGCGGCTCACCGCCACCGCGCTGCAGACGGTGGGCATTAAGGGATGGGATGGCTTTACGCTGGCGCTGGTGAATGGCTGAGATCCGGGCGGCCTGATGCCCTCACCCCGGCCCTCTCCCCCAGAGAGAGGGAGAAACCCCGCTCTCCTGCCCGGCAGCACCAGCCTGCATGAACCTATGCTGCCGGGCCCGCGGGGCTTTCTGCCGCGGAGGATCATCGAGGATAATAGGTATACTGGTAGTGCAGAGACTGATCTTTCATTGCCCCTGCAGCAGGCTGCTCGGCATACTCCGCGGTACAGTTCCCCTCGGGATCCCACCCTAAACAACGGGCCTGGCGTGCTCCACTATACGTTGAGGTCGTTTCCCGGGATATCCAGCGCCCTTTTTCATCCCTACGCAGCGTCGAGGTGGAGTCCGAGTCAGCCATTCGGCTAAGGCGCCCATCCGTATAGCGGTAATCGACAGCAAGCATGACCATCATACCGCCGTTGACCGTTTTACGGACCAGGCGGTTCCGGTCGTCATACTGATAGGTGGTCGTATGCAGGACTTTGGGCGGTTGCTGCGTCGCGGACACGTTTTCGGCGCGCACAATCCGCCCGAGAGAATCGGTATAAAACTGTTCGCGCATCACCATCTTGCTGATATTTCCCGTCGCGCTCCGGGTCTGCCGGATATATTCCCGCATCCATCCTTTATCATTTCGCCAGCGAACATTATCTCTGACGATCGTTGCGCCATGTGCGGTGTTAAGGGTTTTTGCCCGCTCATAGCTTGCCAGCTGGCGGCAACGCGCGAAACGAAGGGCGCCATATTCGTTATTCTGGCTGCCGACGATTTGCACGCTCTGCACTTCGCCGTTCAGCGGCGGAAGGGAGGTCAAAATAAAAAAGTTCGCATCGTTGATCGCCCCCTGTGTTTCATCGCAGGAGGAAGCGTCAACGAAGGGTTTACACGCGGCCATCACAAGGATAGCCAGCGCCAGCATGAGGAATTTGTCCATATCAAGAAGGGTAAAAATAGACTCCGTGTTCTGGTTTTCCTGCGAAACAAGGCTAAAAATACGCGAAGACAGCCGATGACCCAAGCCGGCAGGTCGATTTTCAGATTCCGTTCATTTTTCATTCGGCGGGGAAGCATCAGGGCGGGGAGATAACCGGGTACGGCTTCGCGACCGCCCCCGGGTTTCCCCTGCCCGGCAAGCACTGCGCCGCCGGGCAGGGAAAAGGGTGGGATTACGGCGTCACCTGCTCCATCGCCTGCAGGACACGTTTGTCCGAGATGGGGTACGGGGTCCCCAGCTGCTGGGCGAAGAAGCTCACCCGCAGCTCCTCGATCATCCAGCGGATCTCCCGGACATCGTCGTCCTCACGGCGGTTCGGCGGTAGCTTATTCAGCCACTGCTGCCACGCCTGCTGCACGCTCTCAATTTTCAGCATCTGCGCGCGGTCGCGGTGCGGATCGATAGCCATCTTCTCCAGGCGCTTTTCAATCGCCTGTAGGTAGCGCAGCGTATCGCCAAGACGACGGAAGCCGTTGCCGGTGACAAAGCCGCGGTAAACCAGCCCCGCCATCTGCGCTTTGATGTCCGACAGCCCCAGCGCCATGGTCATATCCACCCGGCCTTTCAGCCGTTTGTTGATATTGAACACCGCAGTGAGGATCTGCTCGACCTGTTTGGCGATCTCCACCACCGTCTCGTTGAGCTCGGCGCGAACTTTATCGTGCAGCTGGTTGAAGCCCTCTTCCGTCCATACCGGACCGCCCGCCTCGTCGATAAGCTTATCCACGCCGCAGGAGATGCAGTCGTCAATCAGATCCAGCACTTTGCCGTACGGGTTGAAATAGAGCCCGAGCTTGGCTTTGTTCGGCAGTTTCTCGTGCAGATACTTAATGGGCGACGGAATGTTAAGCAGCAGCAGGCGACGCAGACCGCGCCACATGGCCTGCTGCTGTTCCTGTGGATTATCAAACAGCTTGATGGCCACGCTGTCGCGCTCGTCCACCAGCGCCGGCCAGGCTTTCACCTTATAGTTGCCGCGCTTCTGTTCATAGCTTTCCGCCAGGGTGCCAAAGCTCCAGATATGCAGCCCGCTCTGCTCGATGCCATCATCAGCAACCGCCGACAGCGTCTCCTGAACTTTGCCCTTCAGCGCCTCTTTCAGCGCCTGCAGCGAGCGCCCTTCCTGCAGCTTCTTGTTTTTATCATCCACCACCCGGAAAGTGATTTTCAGGTGATCGGGCACCTGATCCCACTGCCAGGCTTCGCGGTCGATGGTCACGCCGGTCATCTTACGCAGCTCGCGCTCCAGGGAATCGAGCAACGGCAGCTCAAGCGGCGTCGCCCGGCCAAGAAACGCTTCCGCATAGTTGGGAGCCGGGACAAAATTGCGCCGCACCGGCTTCGGCAGCGATTTTATCAGCGCGATAATCAGCTCGCGACGCAGGCCGGGGATCTGCCATTCAAACCCGGCCTCCTCCACCTGGTTCAGCAGCGGCAGCGGAATATGCACCGTCACGCCGTCGGCGTCGGCGCCCGGCTCAAACTGATAGCTAAGCCGCAGCTTAAGGTTGCCCTGATGCCAGAAGTTCGGATAGTCCAGCTTGCTAACCTGCTCCGCCCCTTCCTTAATCAGCATGCTCTTCTCAAAGTTGAGCAGATCCGGCGTCTCTTTGCTGGCCTGCTTCCACCAGCTGTCGAAGTGGCGGGCGGAGATGACGTCGTGGCTGATGCGCTGGTCGTAGAATTCGAACAGGGTCTCGTCGTCCACCAGAATGTCGCGGCGGCGCGACTTATGCTCCAGCTCTTCGATTTCCGCCCGCAGCTTCAGGTTCTCCCGGAAGAAGGCGTGGCGCGTTTGCCAGTCGCCCTCCACCAGCGCGTGGCGGATAAACAGCTCGCGGCACAGCGCCGGATCGATCTGGCTGTAGTTGACCTTACGCGCGCCCACGATCGGCAGGCCGTAGACGGTGACCTTTTCCGTCGCCATCACCGCGCCCTGCGCCCGCTCCCAGTGCGGCTCGCTGTATGAGCGTTTGATCAGGTGCTGCGCTACCGGCTCCACCCACTCCGGCTCAATGCGGGCGGCAATGCGGCCCCACAGCCGGCTGGTCTCCACCAGTTCCGCCACCATCGTCCACTTCGGCGGCTTTTTAAACAGACCGGACCCCGGGAAAATGGAAAAGCGGGCGTTGCGCGCCCCGGTAAACTCCTGTTTATCGGCATCCTTCATGCCGATGTGCGACAGCAGACCGGTCAGCAGCGCGGTATGGATCTCGCGATATTCCGCTGGCTCGCTGTTGATCGGCAGGCCAAGCTCCTTCACCACCTGGCGCAGCTGGGTATAGATATCCTGCCACTCGCGCACGCGCAGATAGTTCAGAAAATCGACCCGGCACTGACGGCGGAACTGATTCGACGACAGGGCTTTCTGCTGTTCGCCGAGATAGTTCCACAGGTTCACAAAGGCAAGGAAGTCAGACTCTTTATCGTGAAAGCGGCGGTGTTTTTCGTCAGAGGCCTGCTGTTTGTCCATCGGCCGCTCGCGCGGATCCTGAATCGACAGCGCGGAGGTGATGATCATCGCTTCTCGCACGCAGCCGTGCTTCTGCGCCTCCAGCACCATCCGCGCCAGACGCGGGTCTACCGGCAACTGGCTAAGCTGACGGCCCATCGGGGTCAGCTTGTAGGCGGTGGCCTGCTCATCGGTGGTGATGGCGCCCAGCTCTTCCAGCAGGCGCACGCCGTCCTGAATGTTGCGCTTATCCGGCGCTTCAACGAACGGGAAGGCGGCGATATCGCCTAAGCCCAGGGCGGTCATCTGCAGGATGACCGACGCCAGGTTGGTGCGCAGAATTTCCGGATCGGTAAATTCCGGTCGCGACAGGAAATCGTCTTCTGAATAAAGACGAATACAGATCCCTTCCGAGACGCGACCGCAGCGGCCTTTACGCTGGTTGGCGGACGCCTGGGAAACTGGCTCGATCGGCAGGCGCTGCACCTTGGTGCGGTAGCTGTAGCGGCTGATACGCGCGGTACCGGGATCGATAACGTACTTAATGCCCGGTACGGTCAGCGAGGTTTCCGCCACGTTGGTCGCCAGCACGATGCGTCGTCCACTGTGCGGCTGGAAGACGCGGTTCTGCTCGCTGTTGGACAAGCGAGCGTACAGCGGCAGCACTTCGGTATGGCGCAGATCCAGCTTATTCAGCGCATCGGCGGTATCGCGAATCTCCCGCTCGCCGCTCATAAAGATCAGAATATCGCCGGGCCCTTCGCGCCCGAGCTCATCGACGGCATCAAAGATCGCCTGCAGCTGATCGCGCTCGGTATCGTCCGCCTCTTCCACTATCGGCCGATAGCGCACTTCCACCGGGTAAGTCCGCCCGGAGACTTCGATAATCGGCGCATTATTGAAATGCTTTGAGAAACGTTCCGGGTCGATGGTCGCCGAGGTGATGATGATTTTCAGGTCAGGACGGCGCGGCAGCAGCTCTTTCAGATAGCCGAGCAGGAAGTCAATGTTCAGGCTGCGCTCGTGCGCTTCATCGATAATGATGGTGTCGTACTGCATCAGCAGGCGATCCTGCTGGATCTCCGCCAGCAGAATACCGTCGGTCATCAGCTTGACCATGGTGTTGTCGCTGACGTGATCGCTAAAGCGGACCTTATAGCCGATACAGCCGCCCGGCTCCGTTTGCAGCTCCTCGGCGATACGGTTGGCCACGGTTCGCGCGGCCAGACGGCGCGGCTGGGTATGGCCGATTAGCCCTTTCAGCCCGCGGCCCAGCTCCATGCAGATTTTTGGCAGCTGGGTGGTTTTACCCGAACCGGTCTCCCCGGCGACAATCACCACCTGGTGATCGCGTACCGCCTCGAGAATTTCTTGTTTTTTCTGGCTAACCGGCAGATTTTCCGGATAGGTGATGGCCGGACGCGCCGCTTCGCGCAGCAGGACTTTACTGGCTGCCTGGCTTATCTCCTGCGCCATCTCCTGAAGGATGGCCTGTTGCGATTCAGGATTTTTAACCTTCTTCACGCCGTGCAGACGGCGGGCAAAGCGCGTTTTGTCGCGCAGCATCAGGCCGTCGAGCTGTTGATAAAGCTGGGGGAAGGTGATTTTTTGTTGTTCTGTCATAGCGTTATCGGGCAGAGCTCTGCCGGGAAAATCTCTTTTGAAGTATTGCCTTAGAGTACCACATCTGCGCCACTCATGCCTTGTTCAAAAAATCTGAACATAGGATTCGATATATTGCGCTATCTCTGTGGCGCGATTGTGAATACAGTGTCATCAAGCACCAGGGCACTGACCCGTCAATCACATTAAAAAAGGAAACACCCATGAGCAAAGTATTAGTTCTGAAATCCAGTATTCTGGCAGGGTACTCACAATCTGGTCAGCTTTCCGACTATTTTGTTGAACAATGGCAGGAAAAACACCCGGGCGACGAGATCACCGTGCGTGACCTGGCCGCTAATCCGATCCCGGTTCTGGATGGTGAACTGGTTGGCGCCCTGCGTCCGAGCGACGCGCCGCTGACTCCGCGTCAGCAGGAAGCGCTGGCCCTTTCCGACGAGCTGATCGCTGAACTGAAAGGCAACGATGTGATTGTTATCGCTGCGCCGATGTACAACTTCAACATCCCGACGCAGTTGAAAAACTATTTCGACCTGGTGGCTCGCGCCGGCGTGACCTTCCGCTACACCGAAAAAGGGCCGGAAGGTCTGGTGACCGGTAAACGCGCAGTCGTCGTGACCAGCCGCGGCGGTATCCATAAAGATACCCCGACCGACCTGGTCACCCCGTACCTGTCCACCTTCCTCGGCTTCATCGGCATCACCGACGTGAACTTCGTGTTCGCCGAAGGTATCGCTTACGGCCCGGAAGTCGCGGCCAAAGCGCAGTCTGACGCGAAAGCGGCCATCGACAGCGTGGTTGCAGCCTAATAGTTAACTCCTCTCGCTGCCGGCGGGAGGAGATTTTTGCTTTTTCTCGTAGCGCAAATACCCCACCACGCCTCCGCCGCCATCTTTTGGATGATTCACGCCGTCGTTGACTTCCACGCAAGGAAAATCGAAAGGTGAAACGCCGTCAATGCAGGCCACATTCACCCCATACTGCTGTGGGTTTGATCGCCGTTGATGAAAGGTGTAGATCCCGCATACCGAGCAGAAAAAGTGCACGGCTTCCCCTGTATTAAAGCGATACTCTGTGAGCTTATCCCTGCCGCGTACCACATCGATTCCTGAACGCGGCGAAGAGACCGCGACCGCCCCACGCATTCGACAATATGAACAGTTACAGCGCCGAACGGTGTTGAAGCCGTCGCTGAGCTCAACGGTAAAGGCCACCGCACCGCAGTGACAGTGAGCGGATAATTTCTCTGCCATTATATTTACCCCTCAGGTGGAGGATTTTGGCCGCAGGTTTTCATCAAACTCCAGCCGCTTACGCCCGTCTTCCACTTCCCGTAATGGCTCAACCTGGTGCAGCGTCTGCTTACAGCGTTCCACCAGCACCTGGTATTCACGGGTACCGTGCTTTTTCCACGCCAGCTCCTGTTCGCTCAGGACGCGAATCGCTTTTGCCGGGCTTCCGATAATCAGATGGTTGGCGGGCATCTCGGCGTTGGCTTTGACGAAGGCCGAGGCGCCGACAAAGCTGTTTTCGCCGATAGTCGCCCCGTCGATAATCACCGCGCTCATCCCCACCAGCGCATTGCGGCCAATTACGCAGCCGTGCAGAATAGCGCCGTGGCCGATATGGCCCTCCTCTTCCACCACCGTATCCTGGCCTGGGAAGCCGTGCATCACGCAGTTGTCCTGTATATTGGCCCCGTCTTTGACCACGATGCGGCCAAAATCGCCGCGCAGGCTGGCGTTGGGCCCAACATAGACCCCTTTGCCGAGGATCACGTCGCCAATCAACACCGCGGTCGGGTGGACGTAACTCTCCTCCGGCACCACAGGGGTCAGTCCATCAATCTGATAAATCGGCATGCAACCTCCTTATGCGCCCGGCAAACCGCCAAAGCGCTGATAATAGAGCGGGCCCGGCGCGGGAAGCTCGCCGACCGAGCTTTCACCTTTCTCGCTGACGAACGCCAGCGCGCCGGGACTCACCCGTTGGTAAATATTGATACATAGCTGGCGGGCGGTTTGCCCCGCCCAGTGCGCCGGCAGCAGCTCTTCCGGCAGCAGCGGATCTTTGAGCACCACTCGGCGATAGAAATGAATCAGCAGGAGCTGGATCTGAAAGCTGCGCTCCGGCGTTAACTCCGCGGGGTCGCAGTCACGGAGCAGCGGCAGTATCGGCCGGAATAGCGAGATGAACGATTCATACATCTCGTTTTGTTCGGTGAGATGCCAGCACTCCTCTACCCGGCTGCGCAGCGCCGCCCGGGAGAGCGCCAGCGGCGAGTGGGCTTCAAAACAGATGACGTTTTCGGCGACGCCTGCTTCGTGGAGCAGCGACTGGACATCCGCCAGCTTTTGCGACGGCGAGGCTAACAGGCTCGGCGCCAGCGCGCCAAATCCCTGCCACAGCAGCTGCTTTTTGACGTCGGCCAGCACATTTTTTTCCAGGCCTTCTGAAAGCAACAGCAGCCAGGTACCATCCCATTCCGGGGCGTTCGCCCGATAAATTTTATGTTCCGCACGACGGGTCAGGCGCAGTCCTTTGTCACTCAGACGATAGAAGCTGCGGCGGCCGATACGGACGACATCAAGCCACTCTTCTTTATTGAGGCGAAACAGCGCGGTGCGGACGAAGCGCTCGCCGAAGCCTAATCCTTCCAGCAGCGCCGCGACGCTGCCCAGCCACACTTCCCCACCGCGTTGTAATAAGGCGTCGCCATACAGCGAGGCGATCAATGACGTGCCGCTGATCGGCGTCGCCGTCACGGCTTGTTGAATAAAGGCGTCGAGTTTACTCATCTGATTCATGCTGTTGTTATATTTTTCCTTTATGAATCATAGCACAGGAATTTCCCCGGCTGAGGGCGTAAAGGCCTCAGCCGGGCTAACCGCGTAGCCCCGGTCAGCGCAGCGCCACCGGGGAGAGGTTTAACCGCTGACCACCGCTTTACGCAGATCAAATACCCGACAGGCTTTGCCTTCAGAGCGCGGAATGCTGCCGCAGTTGACGATAGTGATATCGGTGGAGATCCCGACCATCGACTTGATGCGGTGGCGCAACTGGTGACAAATCTGGCAGCGCTGCTCGTGACTCAGCGCCAGCCCGCTCTCTTTCAGCTCCACGCGCACCGCCAGCGAATCAAGATGGCCGCGGCGATTGACCTCCAGCTGGTAGTGCGGCGCCAGATGTTCAAACTTAAGGATCTCCTCTTCCAGCTGCGACGGGAAGACGTTAACCCCGCGGATGATCAGCATATCGTCGCTGCGTCCGCTGATGCGGTCCATACGGCGCATGGTGCGGGCGGTGCCCGGCAGCAGGCGCGTCAGATCGCGGGTACGATAGCGGATCACCGGCAGCGCCTCTTTGGTCAACGTGGTGAACAGCAGTTCGCCGTGTTCGCCATCGGCCAGCGGCGTGCCGTCGTCCGGGTTAACGATTTCCGGGAAGAAGTGGTCTTCCCAGATGGTCGGGCCGTCAACAGTCTCCAGACACTCCATCGCCACCCCCGGGCCCATCACCTCCGACAGACCGTATATGTCCAGGGCGGTGATCCCCAGCCGGCGCTCGATCTCCGCGCGCATCGCCAGGGTCCACGGCTCGGCGCCAAAGACGCCGACGCGTAATGAACAGCCGCGGGCATCGCCGCCCATCTGGCGCTCCAGCTCTTCAATCAGATTCAGACAGTAGGACGGCGTCACCATGATCATATCCGGCTTGAAATCACGGATCAGCTGCGCCTGTTTTTCGGTCTGTCCGCCGGACATCGGGATCACCGTCGCGCCTAAGCGTTCTGCGCCGTAGTGCGCGCCAAGGCCGCCGGTGAACAGGCCATAGCCGTAGGCGACGTGAATTTTATCTTTCGCCGTGCCGCCGGCGGCGCGCAGCGAACGGGCGACGATATTGGCCCAGTTATCAATATCGTTCTGCGTGTAGCCCACCACCGTCGGTTTGCCGGTGGTCCCGGAAGAGGCGTGAATGCGCACCACCTGCTCCATCGGCACCGCGAAGGTATCGAAGGGATAGTTGTCGCGCAGATCCTGTTTGGTGGTGCACGGGAATTTGGTCAGGTCGCTCAGTTCGCGAAAGTCGTCAGGGTGCACGCCGGCGGCGTCGAATTTGCGACGATACATCGGCACATTGTTATACGCATGATTCAGGGTCCACTTCAGCCGTTGGGTTTGCAGGGCCTGCAGCTCATCACGCGAGGCGGTTTCAATCGGATCTAATTTTGTAGTAGTTATCATTGTAGGGTACTCGCAGGTAAATTAGCTCACACTCGCTCGAGGATCATGGCGATGCCCTGACCCACGCCAATACACATCGTACACAACGCATAGCGCCCGCCGCGGCGCTGCAGCTCAAGGCTGGCGCTCAGCGCCAGACGCGCGCCGCTCATGCCCAGCGGATGGCCTAACGCGATGGCGCCGCCGTTGGGATTCACATGCGCCGCATCGTCCGGCACGCCAAGCTGTCTGAGCACGCCCAGCGCCTGAGCGGCGAAGGCCTCATTCAGCTCAATCAGATCCATATCGTGGATATTGAGTCCCGCCCGCTCCAGCACTTTACGCACCGCCGGTACCGGCCCCAGCCCCATCAGCCGCGGTTCGACCCCTGCCGTCGCCATCGCCACGATACGCGCGCGCGGAGTGAGCCCCTGGATAGCGGCCTGCTGTTCGCTGGCGACGATCAGCGCCGCGGCGCCATCGTTGACGCCGGAAGCATTGCCCGCGGTAATGACGCCGCCCTGACGGAACGGCGCTTTCAGTTGCGCCAGCTGCTCAAGCGTGGTTTCCGGGCGCGGATGCTCGTCCTCGCGCACATCGCTGACCGCCCCTTTCCGGCCGACAATCTGCACCGGCACGATCTCCTGCGCCAGAATGCCATCGCGCTGGGCCTGCGCCGTGCGCTGCTGGCTGCGCCAGGCGAAAGCATCCTGATCGGCGCGGCTAATATTTAACAATTCAGCTACATTCTCGGCCGTTTCCGGCATGCTGTCAGTTCCAAAGTGTTGCGCCATGAGCGGGTTCACAAAACGCCAGCCAATGGTGGTGTCAAACAGCTCCGCCTGACGCTGATACGGCGCGCTGGCCTTCCCCATCACAAACGGCGCGCGCGACATCGACTCCACGCCGCCGGCAATCAGCAGATCGGCATCGCCGGCTTTGATCGCTCTGGCGGCAAAGCCGATCGCATCCAGACCAGACCCACATAGACGGTTAATCGTGGTGCCCGGTACGGTATGCGGGAAACCGGCCAACAGCGTCGCCATATGCGCCACATTGCGGTTATCTTCGCCCGCCTGATTCGCGCAGCCGTAAATCACGTCATCGATCGCGGTCGGGTCAAGCCTGGGGTTGCGGCTCAGCAGCGCCCGCAGCGGGATCGCCGCCAGGTCGTCGGCGCGCACGCTGGCCAGCGCGCCGCCGTAGCGGCCAATCGGCGTGCGGATCCCGTCACAAATAAAGGCCTCGCGCATTAGACTTCTCCTGTGATTGTGCCGCCGATGCGGTGCGATTTGCCGCGAAACAGGGCCACAATTTTTTGCTGTTGATTAACAATTTCAATGTCGTAGACCCCGGTCAGCTTGCCCTGCTGTTTGACTCGGGCGGTGGCGACCAGCCGGTCCCCGGCAAACGCCGGGCGAAGGAAATCAATGCTGGCCGCCGAAGCCACCGCCGCCAGCCCCTGGCTGTTACAGGCGTAGGCGAAAGCGGTATCGGCAAGGGTAAATAGCTGACCGCCGTGACAGGTTTGATGGCCGTTAAGCATGTCCGGCGAGACGGTCATGGTCATCTGCGCAAAACCATCGTCCATTTCGATAAGTTCGATCCCCATCTTTCTGGCGCAGGTATCTTTTTCGTACATCACGCGCGCGTTGCGCCACGGATCATTGCTCATGGTGCTTCTCCATCAGCGCCTTCTGGCGCAACAGGGAACCGGGGCGATAGCGCTCCTCGCCATAATGGTGGTGCAGGTTCTCCAGCAGGCGCAGCACGCGGCGCCAGCCGAGGCTTTCCCCCCACGCCAGCGGGCCCTGCGGGTAGTTGACGCCAAGACGCATGGCGGTATCGATATCCTGCGCGCTGGCCACCCCTTTCTGCAGTGCGTCCAGCGCTTCGTTAACCAGCATCGCCACCGTGCGCCACACCAGCAGGCCGGGATAATCGGCGATGCGCAGCACTTTCTTGCCCTGCTGCTGGAAATAGTGCACCGCTTTGTCCGTCGCCGCCGGCGCGTTGGTCGCCGCGGCGGCCAGCACCACCGTATCGCTGGCGCACAGGTCATACACCACCACCGGACGACGATGCTTAACGCTCAGCGCCAGGGCGGTTTCGCCTTCGGTCTCCAGCAACAAAAGCTCGTCCAGCTCGGTGACACTGTCACTTACCGTCATCACGGATTGCGCGCCAGTGGCGACCGGCGGCAGCGTCACCTCCGGCTGCGTCTCCGCAGGCCAGCGATAGACGCCGTGACCGCTCTTTTTCCCCAATCGCCCGGCCTGCGCCAGCTCCTGCTGCAGGAGCGATGGCAGGTAACGCCGGTCCTGCCAGAAGGCGTTAAATACCGAGCAGGTCACGGCGAAGTTGACGTCCTGGCCAATCAGGTCCGTCAGCGCCAGGGGCCCCATCGGGAAGCCGCCGCCGTCACGCAAAGCGGCATCGATAACTTCCGGGGCGGCCACCTGCTCCTCCAGCGCCCGCCAGGCTTCAGCATAGAACGGACGCGCCACGCGGTTAACGATAAAGCCGGGCGTCGAGCGGCAGCGAACCGGCCGTTTCCCCCAGCCGCTCACGCACTGGCACAACTGCTCCACCACTTCCGCAGACGTCGCCAGGCCGCTCACCACCTCGACCAGCTTCATCACCGGCGCCGGATTAAAAAAGTGCAGCCCGGCCACCCGCTCCGGGTTTTTGACCCCGGCGGCGATGGCGGTAATCGAAATCGACGAGGTGTTGCTGGTCAGCAATGTTGACGGCGAGCAGATCGCCGCCAGCTGCGCGAACAGCGCCGCTTTCACCTCCAGGCGTTCAGAGGCCGCTTCGATCACTAAATCTGCGTCGGCCAGCGCGGCTAAATCGTGGGCCGGATGCAGCCGCGCCAGCAGCGCATCAGCTTGCTCAGGGACCAGTTTGCCGCGCGCAACGCGCGACGCCAGACGCCCGGCGATGCCCTCAATCGCCTGGCCTACAGCCTTAGGGTTAATATCAAAAATACGCACCGGATGTCCTGCGGCAGCAGCCACTTCGGCGATGCCGGCCCCCATGGTGCCGCTGCCGATCACCGCCACGTTGGCTAAGGATGTCGTCATCATCTATTTCCCGCTGAACTGTGGTGGCCGTTTGGCCAGAAACGCGCTGACCCCTTCGCGGTAATCATCGCTGCGCCCGGCGAGGCGCTGATAATCGCGCTCCAGATCCAGCTGCGCGTCGAGACTGTTGGTTTCCGCCGCCAGCAGCGCCTTTTTAATCAGCCCAAGACCAAACGTCGGCTGGGCCGCCAGATGGCGCGCCAGCTGCAGACTGGTATCCGCCAGTTCGGCATCGTCCACCAGTTGCCAGATAATCCCCCACTGCGCGGCCTGTTCCGCGCTGAGGCTGTCGCCCAGCAGCGCCAGCCCCATCGCGCGCGCGCGGCCAGCCACCCGCGGCAGGAACCAGCTGCCGCCGCAGTCCGGCACCAGCCCGAGCTTGCTGAACGCCATCACAAACTTGGCCGAACGCGCGGCCAGCACGATATCGCAGCCCAGCGCCAGGGTGGCGCCTGCGCCAGCGGCTACGCCGTTGACCGCGCAGATAACCGGTTTCGGCAGCGCCGCCAGACGGCGCACTAACGGGTTGTAAAAGCGTTCCACCGACAGGCCGAGATCCGGCGGCGGACCACTGGGGTCGACGTTGCGGTCATTCAGATCCTGGCCGGCGCAAAAGCCGCGGCCGGCGCCGGTGATCAGCAGGCAACGTACGCCGTCGTCGCGCTCGGCCTGCTTCAGACATTCCGCCAGCTGCTGATGCATCCGATCGTTAAAACTGTTGAGGCGGTCCGGGCGATTGAGAGTGATGGTCATGACGCCCTGTTCCACTGCGCTGAGAATGAAAGCTTCCACGATTAGCGTCCTTTAAATTCCGGGTTACGTTTTTGTAAGAAGGCGTCGATGCCTTCGCGGCGGTCTTCGGTGGCGCTCAGCAGGCTGAACAGCTGGCGCTCCTGCTGGAGACCGGCCTGCAGGCTCACTTCCTGCGACAGGCGCAGCGACTGTTTCGCCGCCCGCAGCGCCAGCGGCGCATGGCGGGCGATGGTGGTCGCCAGTTGCAGGGCATACTCATCGGTTAACGCCGCCGGATGGACATCGCTCACCAGCCCGGCCTGCTGCGCCTGACGGGCGTCAATACTCTCGCCGCTCAGCACCATCCGGCTGGCCAGCGCCTTGCCAACGCTGCGGATCAGCCGCTGGGTGCCGCCAGCGCCCGGCATTATGCCGAGGGTAATTTCCGGCAGGCCAAAGCGGGCGTTGTCCCCGGCGACAATCAGATCGCACAGCAGGGCCAGCTCGCAGCCGGCGCCGAGGGCGTAGCCGTTGACCGAGGCGATCAGCGGTTTGGGGAAGGCATCGATACGCGCCCACAGCCGCGGGCGGATATCGTCCAGGGTCGCCGGGAGATCTTTCTCCGCCATCTCATTCAGGTCGGCCCCGGCGGCAAAGAAGCGCGGGTTACCGCTGATGACGCAGACGCTGACGCGGTTATCAGCGGCCGCGACCTCCAGCGCCTCGGCAATCTGGGTTAATAAGGCATTGTTCAGTGCATTGCGGGCCTGCGGACGGTTGAGCGTCAGCTGCAGCACCCGGCCATGGCGGTGGATCAGCAGCTCGCTCATGCCATCCCCCGCGCGTCAAAGTCGACAACTACGTCGCCGCTGGTGGGCAGCGCCTGGCAGCTCAGCACATAACCCGCCGCCAGCTCATCCGCTTCGAGGCTATAGTTGGCGGCCATCGCCACTTCGCCGCGCAGCACTTTGCATTTACAGGTGGCGCACACCCCGCCCTTGCAGGCAAACGGCAGGTCTGCCCCCTGACGCAATGCGGCATCCAGGATGCTGTCGTCTTCGGCGCTGAGGGCGATCAGCCGATCGCGCCCGTCCTGGCGGATGGTGACCGTGCGTCCCTCCGCCTGCACCCCGGCGGCGCGCTTAACGCTGCCGCCCGGCGTATTGAAGCGTTCGAGATGAATCGATTTCTCCGCTACGCCAAGTTCACGTAACGTTGCTTCCGCCTCGTCCATCATCGTCGCCGGACCGCAGATAAAGGCCTCGTCGAAACGGCTGAAATCCAGCAGATGGTCAGCGAGCTGGCGCAGTTTGTCGCCGTCAATGCGCCCCTGTAAAAGATCGCTGTCCATCGACTCCTGGCTGAACAGATGTATCACCTGCAGGCGCTGCGGATAGCGGTCTTTTAAATCGGCTAGCGCCTGGCGGAACATCATGCTGTGGCTGTTGCGGTTACCGTAGATCAGCGTGAAGCGACTGTACGGCTCGGTGGCCAGGGTGGCGCTAACGATCGCCATCATCGGCGTGATCCCGGAGCCGGCGGCAATCGCCAGATAGTCGCCCTGCCGTTCGGCCTGAGGCTGATAGCCGAAATGCCCCTGCGGCACCATCACCTCCAGCTCCATCCCCTGCTGGATATCGTGCTGGGCGTAGCGCGAGAAGCGCCCGCCGTCGATGGCTTTGATCGCGACGCTGATCTCTCCCGGCGTGCGGCTGCGGCAGATGGAGTAACAGCGGCGCAGCTCTTCACCGCCCAGACGGGCTTTTAGCGTCAGATGCTGGCCCGGGCGAAAACAGTATTCCGCCTGCAGGGCTTGCGGGATCGCAAAAGTGATGGTCACCGCATCGCGGGTTTCCGGCTCGACTCTCGCCACCTTAAGCGAATGGAACGTCGTCATGGCAACCTCAAATACATTTAAAGTAATCAAAAGGTTCCCGGCAGCTGTCGCAGCGATAGAGCGCTTTGCAGGCCGTGGAACCGAATTCGCTAAGCAGCGAGGTATGGGTTCTGCCGCAGCGTGGACAACTCACCTCGGCGGGCATATCCGCATGGCAGGCGTGCCCCTGCGGCGGGCTGATGCCGTACTGGCGCAGGCGCTCGCGGGCATCCTGACTCATCCAGTCGGTGGTCCACGGCGGATCCAGCTGCAGGACGATGTGGACCGGCAGATAACCATGCTCGCTCATCACTGCGCGGATCTCCCCCAGCAGATGCTCCGTCGCCGGACAGCCCGAATAAGTCGGGGTAAAGCCAATCACCCAGCCGTCGCCGTGGCGCGCGACGCTGCGCACCATGCCGAGATCGGTGATGGTCAGCACCGGTACTTCCGGGTCCGGGATCGCGCTTAACAATCCCCAGATAGCACGCACCTCGGCGGGAGCGATGTCATCTAAACGTTGCATCTTCTCCTCCCTTACCACTGCAGGCCGGGATGCGAACGCTGCAGATATTGCATCTCCGCCAGTAGCGGGCCGAGATGTTCACTGTGCAGCCCCTGTTTGCCGCCGCTGCGGAAGGCCGCTTCCTGCGGGATCGATAAGCCTGAGTCAAGCAGCGCGGTATGCACGGTGCTTTGCCATTCGGCCTGAAGCTCGCGCGGATCAACCGCAATGCCCTGCCCGGCCAGGCTGAGCTCCAGGTCATCGGCAAGGAACAGTTCGCCGGTGAAGCGCCACAGATTGTCGACCGCCTGCTGCATTTTGCGATTTGATAATTCGGTGCCGTTGCCAAGACGCTCCAGCCAGCCACGGCTGAAGCGCTGGTGGTAACGCACTTCTTTCAGCCCTTTAGCGGCAATTGCCGCCAGCTGCGCATCGCGGCTGTTCACCAGCCGGCTGTACAGGGCGACGTGCCAGACGTCGATAAAGAACTGGCGGGCGATGGTGTCGGCAAAATTGCCGTTGGGCTGCTCCACCAGCAGCAGGTTGCTGAACTGGCGCTCATCGCGGCCGAAGGCCAGGGTATCTTCGTCGCCGCAGCCGTTAAGCTCGGCGGCATAGCTTAAAAAGTTGCGCGCCTGGCCAAGCAGGTCGAGGCCGATGTTGGCCAATGCCAGATCGATCTCCAGCTCCGGGGCATGGCCGCACCAGGCGCCTAAACGCTGGGCCAGCACCAGGCCGTTGTCGCCAAGCCGCAGGGCATAGGTGGCGATGGGATTCGGGTTATTCATCGCCGCCTCACATATGTTCCATGCCGTCCGGCACGGTATAGAAAGTCGGATGGCGGTAGACTTTGCTTTCCGCCGGGTCGAAGAATTCGCCGCGCTCTTCCGGCTGCGAGGCAACGATTTCGCTGGCCTTCACCACCCAAATTGAGCAGCCTTCGCTGCGGCGGGTGTAGGCGTCGCGGGCGTTTTCCAGCGCCATTTGATCGTCGGCGGCATGCAGGCTGCCGACGTGACGATGGGAAAGCCCCTGTTTGCTGCGAACGAACACTTCATATAACGGCCAGTAAACTTTGCTCATGTTGTCTCTCCTTATGCCGCGCTGCGGGCCTGCTGTTTTTGCGCATGGGCCAGCGCGGCTTCGCGCACCCATTCGCCCTCTTCCCAGGCCTTACGCTTGGCGGCCAACCGCTCGTGATTGCAAATGCCACGGCCGCTAATCACCTCGTTAAATTCCTGCCAGTCGATTTCGCCGAAGCGGTAGTGCCCGCTGGCTGCATCAAACTGCAAATCCGGGTCCGGGACGGTCATGCCGAGGATCTCCACCTGCGGCACGGTGTTGTCGACGAAGCGTTGACGCAGCTCGTCGTTGGAGTGCAGTTTGATTTTCCACGCCATGCTGCGGGCGCTGTTTGGCGAGTTGTCGTCGTTGGGGCCAAACATCATCAGCGCTGGCCACCAGAAGCGGTTAATGGCGTCCTGCAGCATTTGCCGCTGCGCGTCATTGCCCTGCGCCAGCGCCATGCAGGCTTCGAATCCCTGGCGCTGGTGAAAGCTCTCTTCTTTGCAGATTTTGACCATCGCCCGGGCATAGGGCCCGTAGGAGGTCCGGCACAGC
Source organism: Klebsiella sp. 7-CIP_Kleb. (assembly GCF_050378655.1). Classification (NCBI taxonomy): domain Bacteria; kingdom Pseudomonadati; phylum Pseudomonadota; class Gammaproteobacteria; order Enterobacterales; family Enterobacteriaceae; genus Klebsiella; species Klebsiella sp. 7-CIP_Kleb. The sequence goes on along the minus strand of NZ_JBNRLJ010000001.1, from coordinate 59,477 downwards.
GCCACCTGGTTGACGATAGCCGCGCCATCCACCAGCCAGCCGATCACGCCGATATCCGCCCAGCTCAGCGTCGGGTAGTTAAAAATGGAGGAGTATTTCATCTGCCCGTCGAGCATCTTCTGATACAGGTCTTCCCGGGCGCAGCCAAGGGTTTCCGCGGCGCTATAGAGATAGAGCCCGTGTCCAGCCTCATCCTGTACCTTAGCCAACAGGATCGCTTTGCGGCGCAGCGTCGGCGCGCGGGTGATCCAGTTGCCTTCCGGCAGCATGCCGACGATCTCCGAGTGCGCGTGCTGGCCTATCTGCCGAATCAAGGTCTTACGGTAGGCATCCGGCATCCAGTCCTGCGGTTCGATGGCCGTTTCCTGCGCGATGCGCTGGTCAAAGCGTTGTTCTTCTGTCACGTCATCACCTTTATGATTCCGATATTCACAACAAAAACATTTATGTGAATCACTTTGTTTATTGAAGGTTACATATTGGTTAAATAAAACCACAAATTTTGTTTGCTCTTTTTGTGATGATCTCCGCAAAACCTTTTGTAAACCACAATAAATACAGTAAGTTAAGCATAAGGCGTAACGCCATCGCGATCACAATGTTAATAATTTATTAAATACTGGCTTGCATTTTATGATTCATAAAAGAACTATTTATAGATATCACACGTAACACATTTGGAGATTTGCGATGCAGCAGTTAGCCAGCTACTTATCCGGCGCCTGGCAGACCGGCCGGGGCCGCGCCCGTACTATTCATCACGCCATCACCGGCACGGCGCTGTGGGAGGTGACCAGTGAAGGTCTGGATATGGCGCAGGCGCGCCGCTTCGCGATTGAGCGCGGCGGTAAGGCGCTGCAAGCCATGACCTTTATTGAACGCAGCGCGATGTTAAAAGCGGTGGCGAAACACTTGCTGGAGCAGAAAGACCAGTTCTACGCCATCTCGGCGCAAACCGGCGCCACCCGCGCCGACAGTTGGGTGGATATTGAAGGCGGTATCGGTACCCTTTTCACCTATGCCGGGCTGGGCAGTCGCGAACTGCCGGACGATATCCTGTGGCCGGAAGACGAGCTGATCCCGCTCTCAAAACAGGGCGGTTTTGCCGCCCGTCACGTGCTGACCTCAAAATCAGGCGTCGCCGTCCATATCAACGCCTTCAACTTTCCCTGCTGGGGAATGCTGGAAAAACTGGCCCCCACGTGGCTGGCCGGTATGCCAGCTATCATTAAACCGGCAACCGCTACCGCCCAGCTCACCCAGGCAATGGTGAAAGCGATTGTCGACAGCGGCCTGGTTCCGGAGGGCGCCATCAGCCTGATTTGCGGCGGCGCGGGCGATCTGCTCGACCACCTCGATAGCCAGGACGTGGTGACCTTTACCGGCTCTGCCGCCACCGGCCAGCAGCTGCGGTCGCACCCCAACCTGGTGGCCAAATCGATTCCTTTTACCATGGAAGCGGATTCGCTCAACTGCTGTGTCTTAGGCGAAGACGTCACGCCGGAGCAACCGGAGTTCGCGCTGTTTATCCGGGAAGTGGTCCGCGAGATGACGGCGAAAGCCGGACAAAAATGTACCGCTATCCGCCGCATCATCGTCCCGCTGGCGCAGATCAATGCGGTTAGCGATGCGCTGATCGCCCGCCTGCATAAAGTGACCGTCGGCGACCCGGCGCAGGAAGGGATTAAGATGGGGGCGCTGGTTAATCACGAGCAGCGTCGGGACGTACAGGAGAGCGTCAATAAACTGATTGCCGCCGGCTGCGAAGCGCTGCTTGGCGGACAGGCGGACCTCAGCGCGGCCGGAGCCTTTTTCCCGCCGACGCTGCTCTACTGCGCGCAGCCGGATGAAACCCCGGCGGTTCACGCCATTGAAGCCTTTGGCCCGGTGGCGACCCTGATGCCCTACCAGGACCGCCAGCATGCGCTGACGCTGGCACGCGCCGGCGGCGGCAGCCTGGCGGGGACGCTGGTTACCGCCAGCGGCGAACTGGCGCGGGAGTTTATCCTCGGCGCCGCCCGCGCGCATGGCCGTATTCAGATCCTGAACGAAGCATCCTCCGCAGAATCAACCGGCCACGGTTCGCCGCTGCCGCAGCTGGTGCACGGCGGCCCCGGCCGCGCCGGCGGCGGAGAGGAGCTCGGCGGACTGCGTTCGGTGAAACACTATATGCAGCGCACCGCCGTCCAGGGCAGCCCAACGATGCTGGCGACCATCGGCCAGCAGTGGGTACGCGGCGCCCAGGTGAGCGAAGATCGCATTCACCCGTTTCGCAAATATTTCGAAGAGATCCAGCCCGGCGACAGTTTGCTGACCCCGCGCCGGACACTGACCGAAGCGGATATCGTTAACTTCGCCTGCCTGAGCGGCGACCATTTCTACGCCCACATGGACAAAATCGCCGCCGCCGAGTCGATTTTCGGCGAGCGGGTGGTTCACGGTTATTTCCTGATCTCCGCGGCGGCCGGTCTGTTCGTCGATGCCGGCGTCGGGCCAGTTATCGCCAACTACGGGATGGAAAACCTGCGCTTTATTGAACCGGTCAAGCCGGGAGACACCATCCAGGTGCGTCTGACCTGTAAGCGGAAAACGGTCAAGCGGCAGCGCAGCGCTGAGGAGAAAGCCACCGGCGTGGTGGAATGGGCGGTGGAGATTTTCAACCAGCACCAGCAGGCGGTGGCGCTGTATTCCATTCTCACCCTGGTGGCGCGCCAGCAGGGGGATTTCCCGGCGTAATGGCGGAAAATAGCCCGCTGGCGCGCTGTTGGCCGGTCCTTGAGCTATTGCTTCTGCAATCGGTTTGCAACGGTTTCGCCCCGGGAAAACGTTTGTTCTGTGTGATTTATCTCAAGGCGCAGGGGACGAAAACAGCTACCGGACAGTTCCTTCTCCCTCCGGTAGAGGGTCAGGGTGAGGGGAAGTACTGAAGTGTGGTTCTTTATGTTATCTGTGGCTTCAGCGCACATTGCGCTCCCGGTTAATTTTTCTTCATTCTGTTTTCCGTGGCGCAGGGAGCGCACAGGGGGCGGCCAGTCGCCGCCGCCCCCTGTACCCCCGGGCTCCGGCCAGCAAAATCGCCGCTGCGCGGTCCCTTCGACTTATCCCTGCAGGCTTCGGGTCGGGCCGAGGTAGCGTCCATGCAAAACACGGCCCTCAGCCCGCATCCATGCGGGCTGCCCCGGCCTGCCGGGAACGTCTCAGCGATTTTGAGGCCGCCAGCACCGGCAGTTTCAGCGGCCCCAGCGCTAGCGCCAGCAGTGATTTGGAACTGTAGGCCGGGTAAGGCGTTAGCCGCCACCCGGCGACATTACGGCTACCGTGCCTGATATCTTGCCCGGCGGCGCTGCGCTGGCGCGGGCCTACGGGGTGTGAGCCTGTGAGTGGATCCTGTAGGCCGGGTAAGGCGCAGCCGCCACCCGGCGACATCACGGGTTCCGTGCCTGATATCTTGCCCGGCGGCGCTGCGCTTGCGCGGGCCTACGGACAGTCAGACCCGGACAGGTAGGCCGGGTAAGGCGCAGCCGCCACCCGGCAACATCACGGGTACCGCGCCTGGTATCTTGCCCGGCGGCGCTGCGCTTGCGCGGGCCTACGGGGTGTGAGCCTGTGAGTGGATCCTGTAGGCCGGGTAAGGCGCAGCCGCCACCCGGCGAAATCACGGCTACCGTGCCTGGTATCTTGCCCGGCGGCGCTGCGCTTGCGCGGGCCTACGGGGTGTGAGCCTGTGAGTGGATCCTGTAGGCCGGGTAAGGCGCAGCCGCCACCCGGCGACATCACGGGTACCGTGCCTGACATCTTGCCCGGCGGCGCTGCGCTTGCGCGGGCCTACGGGGTGTGAGCCTGTGAGTGGATCCTGTAGGCCGGGTAAGGCGTTAGCCGCCACCCGGCAAAAAAATCGGCGCTCGTGCTTAATGCCTCTGCGGAGGCATTTTTTACGTCCCTCTGGCAAAACTGACAAATAACCTGGCAAGAGCAAACAAACGCTACGGCGCCGCGGGCTGGTAGCTTAAGGGTGACAAAGCCGACATTCGCAGCGGCATAAGACAACACAACAATAAGATGAGGTCACAATGGCAAACGGCTTGAAATTTTCCCCGCGTAAAACCGCACTGGCTCTCGCTGTCGCGGTGGTTTGCGCCTGGCAATCACCGGTCTTCGCTCACGGTAGCGAAGCCCACATGGTACCACTGGATAAAACGCTGGAGGCGTTCGGCGCTGACGTGCAGTGGGATGACTATGCGCAAATGTTTACCCTGATAAAAGATGGCGCTTACGTCAAAGTGAAGCCCGGCGCCAAAACCGCAATCGTCAACGGTAAGCCCCTTGATCTGCCGGTGCCGGTAGTGATGAAGGAAGGTAAAGCCTGGGTCTCCGATACCTTTATCAACGACGTGTTCCAGTCCGGTCTCGATCAGACCTTCCAGGTGGAAAAGCGCCCTCACCCGTTAAACTCGCTCTCGGCGGCGGAAATCAGCGAAGCGGTGACCATTGTCAAAGCCGCGCCGGAGTTCCAGCCCAATACCCGCTTTACCGAAATTTCCCTGCACGAGCCGGATAAAGCCGCGGTATGGGCCTTTGCCCTGCAGGGCACGCCGGTGGATGCGCCGCGCACCGCCGATGTGGTGATGCTGGATGGCAAACAGGTGATGGAGGCGGTGGTCGATCTGCAAAACAAAAAAATCCTCTCATGGACTCCGATCAAAGGGGCCCACGGCATGGTGCTGCTCGATGATTTCGCCAGCGTGCAGAACATCATCAACGCCAGCAGCGAATTCGCGGCGGTGCTGAAAAAACACGGTATTACCAATCCTGGCAAGGTGGTCACCACCCCGCTCACCGTCGGCTACTTCGATGGCAAAGATGGCCTGCAGCAGGATGCGCGTCTGCTGAAGGTGGTCAGCTATCTCGATACCGGCGACGGCAACTACTGGGCGCACCCGATTGAAAACCTGGTGGCGGTGGTCGACCTGGAAGCAAAGAAAATCATCAAAATCGAGGAAGGCCCGGTGATTCCGGTGCCGATGGAACCGCGTCCGTATGATGGCCGCGACCGCAACGCCCCGGTGGTGAAACCGCTGGATATTACTGAACCGGAAGGCAAAAACTATACCATTACCGGGGATACCATTCACTGGCGGAACTGGGATTTCCATCTGCGTCTTAACTCGCGCGTCGGGCCAATCCTCTCGACGGTGACCTACAACGATAACGGCAAAAAACGCCAGGTGATGTATGAAGGTTCCCTCGGCGGGATGATCGTCCCTTACGGCGACCCGGACGTCGGCTGGTATTTCAAAGCCTATCTGGACTCCGGCGATTACGGCATGGGCACCCTGACCTCGCCGATTGTACGCGGCAAAGACGCGCCGTCGAATGCGGTGCTGCTGAATGAAACCATCGCCGACTACACCGGCGCGCCGACCACCATCCCGCACGCCGTCGCCATATTCGAGCGCTACGCCGGGCCGGAATATAAGCACCTGGAGATGGGCAAGCCCAACGTCAGTACCGAGCGCCGGGAGCTGGTGGTGCGCTGGATCAGCACCGTCGGCAACTACGACTATATCTTTGACTGGGTGTTCCACGACAACGGCACCATCGGCATCGACGCCGGCGCCACCGGGATTGAGGCGGTGAAAGGCGTGCTGGCGAAAACCATGCACGACCCGAGCGCCAAAGAAGATACCCGCTACGGAACGCTGATCGACCATAATATTGTCGGCACCACCCACCAGCATATCTATAACTTCCGCCTCGACCTCGACGTGGACGGCGAAAACAACACTCTGGTGGCGATGGACCCGGAGGTGAAGCCCAACACCGCCGGCGGCCCGCGCACCAGCACCATGCAGGTGAATCAGTACACGATTGACAGCGAACAGAAAGCGGCGCAGAAATTCGACCCGGGTACGATTCGCCTGCTGAGCAACACCAGCAAAGAGAACCGCATGGGTAACCCAGTCTCTTACCAGATCATCCCTTACGCTGGCGGCACCCATCCGGCGGCGACCGGCGCTAAGTTCGCCCCCGACGAGTGGATCTACCATCGTCTGAGCTTTATGGATAAACAGCTGTGGGTGACGCGCTACCACCCGAGCGAACGCTATCCGGAAGGCAAATACCCCAACCGCTCCGCTCACGATACCGGGTTAGGCCAGTATGCCAAGGACGATGAGTCGCTGACGCACCAGGATGACGTGGTGTGGATCACCACCGGCACCACCCACGTGGCGCGCGCTGAAGAGTGGCCGATCATGCCAACCGAATGGGCGCACGCCCTGCTGAAGCCATGGAACTTCTTTGACGAAACGCCGACCCTCGGCGAGAAGAAACAGTAATCTTAACCCACGGTGAAATCGAGAAGGATTTTACCGCCTCTTCCCGGCTGGCCGGCGGCGGCAATCGCCTCGCGCCAGTCGTTCAACGCCACCCGCTGGGCCGGCGGTTGCGTAGTCGTCGGTAGCCGCTGCCAGATCTCATCGAACGCCGCGCTCCATGCCGCCACGCTGAGGCCAGGCAGCGCCTCCCGCAGATGAAACTTGCGCACCGCCGCGCTGGCGCGCGTCTGGATCAACGGCCGCCCGGATAATAAGCCGTAGGAGACCAGGGTCGACGACACGGGCAGCACCGACAACAGCGTGTTCCCCAGCTCCCCGCCCACCGCGTCAAACACCAGATCGCTGTGCTGGCTGACCTTCTCCACCAGCGCCCGGTCGGCGTCGAGGATCGGATAGAACCCGGCCTGCTCCAGACGCGCCCGATGCTGTGGCGAGCGAATAATCCCGCTTACCGAACGGGCGCCCATGGCCAGCGCCCACTGCCCCAGCAGGCTGGCGCAGGAGGAGGCGGCGGCGGTCAGCACGATCTGTTTCCCGGCAACCGGCCAGCGACTGAGCATCAGCATCGCAGTCAGCGGATTGATATACCCGCGGGCGGCCAGCAGATCGTCCACCGCCGGGGGAACCGGCACCAGCCAGGTCTCATCGAGATCGATAAACCGTTGCCAGGTGCCGCCCCCGCGCAGGGGCAGCACCCGCTGGCCCGCGGTCAGCCGGCTGCCGAATGGCGCGGCGACCACCTCGCCAAGGCCTTCGTAGCCGGGGACGGCCGGCAGTCGGGTACGGTGGCGATAGGCGCCGGTGATGGGGATCAGATCTGAAGGATTCACCGGGGCATAGCGCATCCTGACCCGCACCCGTCCACCGGCCAGCGGCGCCAGCGGGGCGCGTTTCAGCGTTAGCACCGCGGCCGGCGGCCCGTAGCGGTCATAAACAATGGCGTCGTTGAACATCGACTGGCTCCAGACAACGAAAGACGGGATCATAGCAGATCCCGTCCGAAGCCGCTTACGCTGGTGGCCAGACCTGGGGGAACAGTGGAGAATCCAGCGGGTCGCCGTCCCGCAGGGCCAGCTCGGGGAACGGCGGCGACGTTACGCCGCCGCGGTCGGCAAAGGCGGCGTCATCCCCCACCCAGCGGGCGGAGAAGACCCGTCGCGCCCGCGCTCCGGGGTTGCCGCGGGCGCCATGGACGGTGCGAAAATGGAAGGCCACCGCATCCCCCGGCTCCAGCGCCCAGCTGACGATATCGTACTCGTCCTCATGGGCGTCGATATCCGGCAGCGCGCTGAACCGGGTGTGCTCGTAGAGCCTGGTGCCATTGAAGCGGGTGGGACTGTACTCCGCCTCCCAGCGATGCGACCCGCGAATGCAGCGCAGCGAGGTGGCCTCTGCTACCGGGTCCAGCGGGATCCAGAAGCTGACGTTCTGTCGGCCGGAGACGCAATAGTAAGGCTGGTCATGATGCCAGGGGGTGACCGTGCTGCCCCCGGCGGGTTTGACCAGCGTATGCTCATGGAAAAATTTCGCCGTCTGCGACTGCATCAGCGCCGCGGCGATTTCGGCGGCGGCCGACTGAAAGACAAACTCGCTAAACGCCGGGATCCGCGCCCAGTTGCAGTAATCCTGAAAAAAAGGCGGCGAACCATCTTTGGGGATCACCGTGCGCGCATGACCATATTCGCTGGGGCTGGTCATCAGCGCCGTGACCCCCTCGGCGAGGCGCTCAACCCAGGGGGTAAAAACGCCCTTCAGTAATACCACGCCATCCGCCTGCCAGCGGTCGACTGTCGCTTGATCGATATGGTGAGAGTGTTGGTTGTGCATCGCTTGGGTTCCTGTGTGGGTGGATCAGGTAAGCGGTTCTGCGGGCTCGGCGCGCATCCACGCGCAAAGCTGGCCCAGCATCGCCATGCAGCGTTCGGTCTGGTCGATGCTGATGTACTCATCGGCCTTATGGCCCTGGGCCATGCTGCCCGGCCCGCAGACCAGGGTCGCGACGCCCATCTCGTCGAACAGCCCCCCTTCGGTGCCGAACGCCACGGTGGAAAACCGATCGCTGCCACACCACTGCGCCAGCCAGCGGGCGAAGTCGGACTGTGGATCGCTGAGCAGCGGCGGGTAGTGGCTCAACAGCTGAAACTGGATGTCGCTTCCGCCGCCGACCCGGCGCATCTCCGGCAGCAGCCGGCGGCGGGCGTAGGCCGCCAGCGCTTCGGTAACCGCTTCGGGACGCATCCCCGGCAGGTAGCGGATTTCAAAATCAAAACGACAGGACTGCGGAACGATGTTCAGCGCGGCGCCGCCCTGAATGGTGCCCACCTGCAGGGTGCTGAAAGGCGGCGAAAAGCGGCTGTCCTGCTGCCGGGCCAGACGCTCGCCCAGCCGATCCAGGCGGTTGATCAGCCTGGCCGCGTAGCGGATGGCGTTCACCCCCTGCGGGGCATAGGCCGAATGGCAGGCCTGGCCCTCAATGCAGCAGCGCATGGCCAGTTTGCCTTTATGACCGAACACCGGCTGCATCTCCGTCGGCTCGCCGATGAGGCACAGCGCCGGTTTCTCCGGCGAGGCCTGCAGAAAATCCACCAGGCTGCGCACGCCGAGACAGCCGACCTCTTCGTCATAAGAGAAGGCCAGATGCAGCGGCATCCGCAGCGGCGCCGCCAGAAAGGCATCCACCGTCGCCAGCACGCAGGCGAGAAAGCCCTTCATATCGGCGCTACCGCGGCCGTAGTAGCGGCCATCGCGCTCGGTCAGGCTGAACGGCGGCACGCTCCAGTCCTGCCCGTCCACCGGGACCACGTCGGTATGGCCCGAGAGCATCACCCCGCCGCCGCCGGACGGCCCCAGCCGGGCGTAGAGATTGGCCTTTCCCCCCGACGGGTCATAAAAGCGGTGGGACGCCACGCCGCGGGCGGCGAGAAAATCGGCGATCCAGTCGATCATCGCCAGGTTCGAATGGCGGCTGGTGGTATCAAAGGCCAGCAGCGCGGCAAGGATCGCTCCCGGCGTGTTATTCATCGCCAGGCACGCCATAGGCCGGCGCCTCGCGCGGGTCGAGCGCCCGGGTAATATAGGCCTCCATTTGCGGCTCCCACGCCAGCCACAGCTGCTCAAGGGCCGCCAGCGGATCCGCTTCCGCCCAGTCAATGCGCAGGTCGACCACCGGCCACGGGTAATCGTCCACCACCTTCACCGCCGCCGAGTGGACCGGCCCGGCCTCGCCCCCGGCGACGATCCCGGCGCGCAGTCCGGCAAGCAGCCGGCTGGTCAGCTCACCGGTGGCGGCCTCAAAGGCGCCCACCATCGCAGCGATCACCCCCTCACTGGCCAGCATGTTGCCCGCCGCCACGCAGTTATCCCCCGCCAGGGCGCCGCCGATCCCGAGGGTGAATTCCCCGCTGAACACCGCCGTGTCGCCGTTGGCGTCAATCGCCGCGACCTGGCGATATTCGCGGAAGCGATCCTCCGCCAGCGCCTGCTTCAGGGCCTGCTCAACGCTGGCTCCCGCTTCGAGCGCGCTGAGGATCTGCGGCCCCAGCGACGGCAGGGTAATGTTCTGGCTGGAAACCGCCCCCACGCCGGGCAGCAGCCACGGACAGCGCGACCCGACGGCCATGCTCGATGAACTAATGGCGATGCCCAACTGACCCGTTTCCGGGCAACGGGCGGTAAGGGAAAGGGTCATTCTGCCGCCTCCCCCTGCCAGTCGTCAGGGATCACCGCCGTGACGTCAATCTCCATCAGCCACTGCGGCTGCGCCAGGGCCGACACCACCACCCCGGTGGAGATGGGAAAGACCCCTTTCAACCATTTTCCCACCTCCTGATAGACCGGCTCGCGATAGCGGGGGTCGATCAGATAAGTGGTGGTCTTGACGATATGCGAGAGGTCGCTGCCGGCCTCTTTCAGCAGCTGCTCGACATTCTTCATCGCCTGTTCCGCCTGGGCTCGCGGGTCGCCGAGGCCGATCAGGTTGCCGGCGAAATCGGTGCCGACCTGGCCGCGAACGTAGACGGTATTCCCGGCCCGCACCGCCTGGCACAGATCGTTGTTCAGCGCCTGGTTCGGGTAGGTCTCTTTGGTGTTAAACATGCGAATACGGGTATGGGTTGGCATCAAAGCACTCCTTCAGGAAACGGTTATCAGGACGGCTGGTAACGCTGATACTGGCGCTGAATGGCGATCTGGTCGGCAATATATTTGGCATCGTGCCAGACGCCCCAGATAAAGGTGGACCCGCGCCGCGACAGCCACGGCAGGCCGAGAAAATAGACCCCCGGCTCCGTCGACACGCCGCGGTGATGCTGCGGCCGCTGCGCGTCATCGAAGGCGTTGACCTTCAGCCAGCGATAGTCGGTGGTATATCCGGTCGCCCAGATGATGGCGCCGATCCCGGCCTCGGCCAGGTCGAGGCTAAGCAGCGGGTCGCTGACGCAGGCCGGATCGGGCAGAAACTCACGGGCGGAAGGCTCTTCAGGCAGATCCGAACCGTTGCGCGCTACCCAGTCGTCGGCGGCGTCGAGCAACGCAAGATAAGAGGCATCGCCGCGGCGGATATTCTCCGCCAGGTCGGGGTGGAACAACGCCCTGGCGCCGTCAAAGCCGCGGGTCTGCCCCACCAGGGTGACCCCCTGATGCGCCAGTTGGCGAAAATCGACGGTATGGCCGCCGCGCGCGCCGCTCACCGCGATAGTGACATGCTCTTTCCCCGGCGCATTGGCCGCGGCGTCCCACATTCCCAGCACCCCGAGCCACCAGCAAAAATCGCGCTGGCGATAGCGACGCGGCGGCCGGTCGTGCGCCCCCACCGACAGCCACACCGCGCGTCCGGCACGCTGCAGCTCATCGGCAATCTGGACGCCGGAGGAGCCGGCCCCCACCACCAGCACGCCGCCCTCCGGCAGCTGCTGCGGATTAAAATAGTGCGCCGAGTGGAGCTGCTGAATAGCCGGACTCTGCGGGGCGATGGGCGGGATCGCCGGGCGCTGAAAGGGTCCGGTGGCCGCTACGATCCGCTGCGCCTCAATCACCCCCTGGGAGGTGTCGACACGAAAGCCCGGTCGCCCGGCGAGGCGTTCGGCGCTGTACACCTCCACCCCGGTACGGATCGGCGCATTGAAGCTGCGGGCATAGGCGGCAAAATAGTCCGCAACCTGCTCTTTGCCGACAAAGCTATCCGGCGGGCAGTCCGGGAACACCATCCCCGGAAACCGATCGTGCCAGGCCGGGCCGTTGGCCACCAGCGAATCCCAGCGCCCGCTGCGCCAGGCCTGGGCAATACCCTGTTTCTCCAGCACCAGGTGGGGAATATCCAGCCGGGTCAGATGCTCGCTCATGGCGACGCCCGCCTGCCCCGCGCCGACCACCAGGGTATCAATCTCGGTTATCTGTTCAGTCATTTCTCTATCCTTCAAGCACAGTTGCCGACGAGGTCGCCGGAATTGACGGCTTTCAGGTTATTTAACTGTGACGAATTGGTAAAATATTATAAAACGATCGACTGAATAGAATTTTACGAGGCTGAGTGACGACAAAAAAAATAACGCCTGCCGGATCGACAGGCGTTATTTCAGCCGTGAGAGGGGGTTAATTCGATACTGCGGCAATAATCCATAAACAGTTGCGTTGGCCGCGTCGGCTCATTATTCGCGAGATGCGCCATAATTAAGGTTGAGGCGGGCATATCGTCGGCAATATCCCGCTGCACCACCCTTTCACCATCGTAGGTCATATCGCAACAGGGCCGGGTGACCAGCACCGAAAAACCGAGCCCCTGGCCGACCATACAGCGCACCATTTCGATAGAGGGTGAGCTGTAAGCTACTTCCGGGTGATAGCCTTTTTCCTTAAAGATGGAGATGAAATAATTTTTGCTCGGGACCGCATCAAGGAGGATCATTGGCTCGCGGCTCAGCTCCTGCAGCGTCACCTGCGCCTTTTGCGCCAGCGGATGCGCGGCGGGCAGCAGCGCGTAGGGTTTATGCGGGGCGTTAAGCCGTTCTTTATTGATCGAGTGGCCAAGCTCCAGATCGTAGACCAGCGCCAGGTCAAAGCGGCCGCGGTGCAGGCCATGCATCAGCTCATGCTGTTCGCCGTCATACAGATGCAGCGTTATTTCCGGATAGCATTTCTTAAATCCAGCCACCAGCTTCGGCATATACAGCGGAGCTACCGATTCAAAGCAACCGATGGAGATCATGCCAGAAACCAGCTCTTTATCCGCCCGCGAATTCTGCTCAAATTCCCACGACAGGCGCAGCAGCTCCTTCGCTTTATCGTAGATCCGCCGACCGCTGGAGGTGAGCGAGACGCCCTGCGCGTGGTGGCGAATAAACAGCTGCTGGTCGAAGGTGCTCTCCAGATTCTTAATGGCAATGGAAATCGACGGCTGCGCAATGTGCAGCTGGCGGGAGGCCTCGGCGATACTCTCCGTCTCCACCACGGTGACGAAATATTTGAGCTGCTTCAGGGTAAATCGGTTCATAGCATCACCATTGATAAAATATGGTCCGGCGCACGCAGGAAATAGTTTTCCCCTAAGTCCCAAGCAATCCGCGTGCCACCCGCGAAAAATGGCGGCGCATTGCCCGCCAGGGGGCGATATTATTTATTCTCCTCCCTCGCCGGCACGGTTTATTTCCGCTTTTGCACCATCATGCAACACGCTGCACATTGAGCAGGCAGCGGTCGCCCCAGTTTCGCGCAAAATAACCTGCCTGCATAAAATATCGTTATTCAATTGCAGCTATTGTTTTTAAATTGTTTACGCAAAGTATCCTGATAATCACTTTAAATTCCATATCGTTAATAACGCTGTATAGTTTTTTTAAACTTAAAGACCAAAAATTTACTAATTGCCTCTGAAAGCATCCTGCCAGCATAGTGTATTCGCACGATGAACACCGGCGGCTCCCCATTAATGCACAGCCGAGCCGCTTTCATTTAGGTTAATTATGACGAGTGAAATAGCCCATGACGTTTAACTGGAACTACATGTTAAGCCTGCTCAGCGATGCCGATTTTTGGTGGGCCACCTGGACCGTCATTAAATTAAGTCTGCTGACCTGGGGCTGCAGTATTGTGCTCGGATTTATTCTGGCGCTGGCTAAACAGTCGCCGCGCGGCTGGTTATCCACCCCTGCCCGGCTGTATATCTGGTTATTTCGCAGTATGCCGCTGCTGGTCCTGCTGATTTTTGTCTACAACATGCCGCAGGCGCTGCCCTCCTTCGCGCCGGTGCTGAACGATCCCTTCTGGGCCGGCCTGCTGGCGATGGTCCTCAGCGAAGCGGCCTATATTGCCGAGATCCATCGCGGCGGGCTGCTCTCCATCCCCCGCGGGCAGAGTGAAGCCGCGCGGGCCCTGGGTTTACGCTACGCCGGGATCCAGTGGCGGGTGATCATTCCCCAGGCGCTGCGCGTCGCCCTACCGGCGCTGGCCAATGAGTATATCGCCATCGTGAAGCTCAGTTCGCTGGTGTCGGTGATCTCCCTGACCGAAATATTGATGGTCGGCCAGCAGCTCTACTCGCAGAACTTTCTGGTCATGGAGACCATGACCGCCGTGGCGTTTTATTACATCTTTATCGTCACGGTGTTCGATTTTCTGCTGAAACGGCTGGAGAACTACCTCGATGTCACCCGACGCGACACCGCCCGGCCGGTGGATGCCGAGATGCAGCAGTTGGCGACCGCCCGGCGCCCGGCGATGGCGCGCAGCGTCTCCCAGGGCCAGGAGCCGGCGCTGCAGGCCTCTAAGCTGCATAAGGCCTACAACAATGTCGAAGTGCTGGGGGCGGTGAGCCTGCAGATCCAGCCCGGCGAAGTGGTCTCGGTTATCGGCCCGTCGGGCTCGGGGAAAACCACCCTCATTCGCCTGCTAAACGGTCTTGAGCAGATCGATAACGGCGAAATTCAGATTAACGGCCAGCCCTTTATTCATCTCGACCGTCAGGGGCAGCAGAAGCCGCGCTTTATGGAGAATGCCGAACACCGTCTGAATATCGGCATGGTGTTCCAGAGCTTCAACCTGTTCCCGCATCTGACCGTGTTCGGCAATCTGCTGCTGGCTCCGCGCTATCACCATCTGGCGAGCGACGCGGAGCTGCGCCAGCACGCCTGCGAGCTGCTGCACAAGGTGGGCATGCTGGAACACGCCTGGAAGTATCCACACCAGCTCTCCGGCGGTCAACAGCAGCGGGTGGCGATCGCCCGCGCCCTGATGATGCGTCCGCAGATCATGCTGTTCGATGAGCCCACCTCGGCGCTGGATCCGGAAAAAGTGAATGAGGTGCTGCAGGTTATCGAATCCCTGGCCCACGAAGGCATCACGATGGTCATCGTCACCCACGAGATGAACTTCGCCTTCAAAGTGTCTGACCGGATCGTGTTTATGGAGAAAGGCCGGGTGGTGTGCGATGACACGCCGCAGGCGATGCGCAGCGGGCAACACCCGCGGGTCGAGGCCTTTCTGAAAGATGTTTCTCTGGCTTAATTATCGGGACGTGAAGAGGAAAAACTATGATTGCGCAGTGGCAAATTGAGCAGTTTCATCAGCAGGGTTATCTGGTGGTCGAAGAGGTGCTTTCCGCCGCCGACATCGCCACGCTGCAGAGCGATTTCGACGGCTGGGTCGAGGAGAGCCGCCGTCACGCGACGGCGTGGGGAGAAACCCTCGACGGGCGGCCGCGTTTCGATATCGAACGCGACCATGCTCCCGACCATCCGTCGCTGCGCCGGGTCGCCTCCCCGACGGAGATCTCCGAGGCCTATCGCCATACTGCGCTGAATTCGCGGATGGCGACCATTGCCGGGCAGCTGATCGGCGGCAACGGCACCCGTTTTCACCACAGCAAAATTAACTCCAAGCTGCCGCACACCGCCACCGAGGTGAAATGGCATCAGGATTTCCTCTTCACCCCGCACAGCAATGACGACATTATCACCGCCCTGCTGATGGTCAGCGAGGTGACTCCTGAGAATGGCCCGCTCAATGTGGTGCCGGGCAGCCATCAGGGGCCGCTGTGGTCCCACTGGCAGGAGGGTCGCTTCACCGGGGCGGTGGATGACGAGGTGGTGACGGCTCACTGCCAGCAGCCGCAGGCCTGTTTTGGCCCGGCGGGCTCAGTCTGCTTTATGCATACCCGCCTGCTGCACGCCTCCAGCCCCAACGAAACCGCCCTGCCGCGCACCCTGTTCATCAGCGTCTACGCCGCTGAGGATGCGCTGCCCTTCGGCGAAAACCCGCTGCCGAGCCGCCATGCCGGCCAGCTGGTGGCCGGGGAAGAGAGCGGTCTGGTGCGCAGCACCAATAACCAGCTTCGCCTGCCGCAGAAGCCGCGCGGCGCTTCGTTTTTTGTTCAGCAGGCCGGTGCCGATCGCGCCAGCATGTAATTCGCCCACACTCCGGAGGTTTTATGACACGCTTTTTCGCACCACGCCCGCTGGCTCTGCTGCTCTGCGCAGCGGGGGCTCTGACATCCCTGAACGCGCTGGCCTTCCAGCAAAGCGGCAAGATCACCGCCGGTTCGGACATGACCTTTTTCCCTTACGAGTACATGGAGAACAACAAACCGGCGGGGTTTGATATTGAACTGCTCGACGGTCTGGCGAAGAGCATGGGCCGCGAGGCGGTGAATATCGACACCCGCTTCCCCAACCTGATCCCCGGACTGCAGGGCGGGCGCTTCGATATCACCAACTCGTCGATGTACATTACCGCCGAGCGCCTGAAGGTGATCGACATGGTGCCGTACCTGAAAAGCGGGGAAGCGATCCTCGCCCGCAAAGGGAGCGACTACCAGCCTAAGACGCCGGAAGACTTCTGCGGGCATAAAATCGGTTCGATGGGCGCCACCTCGTGGCTGGCGCAGTTGCAGAAGCTTTCCGCCGACTACTGCGTGAAGAAAGGGCTGAAGCCAATTGCGCTGAGCGTCTATACCACCGACCCTCAGACCACCCAGGCGCTGCTGTCGCGCGCAGTGGATGCGCAGATCACCGACGCCGCCGTGGCGCGCGGGGTGGTGGAAAAGCTGGGCGACCGGGTGGCGATCTCCTCTGACACCCTGATCTATCCGGTGCTGAACGGCTTTGGCGTTAAAAAAGGCAACACGGAGGTGAAAACCGCCCTCGAACAGGCGCTGAAAAAATACAGCGCGACGCCGGAATATGCCGCCTTGCTGAAGAAATATCACTTCCAGGCGCCGACGGCAGAGGATCTGCAGACCCTGATGCCGAAAGCGGAGTAATGCCCATGCGCGATTCCGATGAAGAGCAGATCCGCATCGACCTGGCGGCCACCTTTCGCATCATTGCCCATCTCGGCATGCATGAGGCGGTGGCCAACCATTTCAGCGCCGCGCTCTCCGCTGACGGGAAAACGTTTTTACTCAACCCGAAGTGGAAACACTTTTCGCGCATCCGCGCCAGCGATCTGCTGGTGCTGCACGCCGATGATGAACGTTGCGCCTCGCGACCTGACGTCGATGCCACCGCGTGGGCCATTCACGGGCAGATCCATCAGCGACTGCCCGACGTGCGGGTGGTGCTGCATCTGCACCCGGTGTACACCACCAGCCTCGCTTGTCTGGCGACGCCGCAGATCCTGCCCATTGACCAGAACACGGCCCGCTATTTTAACCGGGTCGCCGTCGATACCCTGTACGGCGGGATGGCGGACACCGCGGCAGAAGGCGCCCGGCTGGCGGGGCTGCTGACGGATAAACGCCGTCTGCTGATGGGCAACCATGGGGTGCTGGTGACCGCTCCGACTATCGGCGAAGCGTTCGACGATATCTGGACCCTGGAGCGCGCCTGTCAGATCCTGATCACCGCCTGGTCAACCGGCCAGCCGCTGAAGGTGCTGTCAGACGCGGTGGCGGAAAAAACCGCCCAGGACTGGGAGAAAATTGCCGATTTCTCCCGGCAGCACTTCGCCGAGATGAAGCAGTTGATGATCGACCTCGATCCCTCCCTGGTGGATTAACCCCGCGCCAGCCCGGGTCAGCCCGGGCCGTCGCTGGCCGCCGCCAGCAGCGGCACGATGATATCGCTGAGCGGCGTCGGTATGCCGTGTTGACGCCCGCGACGCTGTACCACCCCGTTACGAATATCCCACTCCAGCGGTCGGCCATGCAGGCGATCGATCAGAATAGAGGTGCTTAAGTCGGCAGGCGCCCGATGAAAGCCGGCGATGATCTCCTCCGGCACGCTGTCGCTCAGGACGGCCCCTTCCGCCCGCGCCACCTGCAGGCATTCGCGCAGATAGGCCAGTCCGAGGGCGGTGATCTCCTCCCGGGCGAACATCCCGGCGCGTCGTCCGGTCAGCACCATCAGTCCGGCGACGGCGTTCTGCAGCAGTTTACGCCAGGCGACGCTGGTAAAATCCGCCGCCAGCTCCACCGCGCAGTGGGTTCCCGCCAGCGCCTGCTGCACCCGCTCCGCCCCCGGCAGATCCGGCAGCGTCAGGCGCGGCGCGGCGCGCAGCCAGACCGAAGCATCGGCGTCGCGCTGCGCCGGAAACCAGACCACCGACGGCAGCACCGTCGCGCCGCCGGTCAAAGGGGCAAACTGCTGGCGCTGCTCGACGCCGTTTTGCAGCACGCACACCACGGTGTCTGGCGAACACAGGGCCGCCAGCCACGGGGCGATGGCCTCCGTCTGGGTGGCCTTCACCGCGACAAACACCAGGTCGAAGGGGGCGGCTATCGCCGTCGGGTCGGTGAGCACCGGGCCGGGCACCACGATCTCACCCTCATCAGTGCGCAGCACCAGCGACGAATGGGCAGTGCGCCCGCAAACCACCGGCGTCCTCCCCACCGCAAACAGGGCGGCGGCGATCGTGGTGCCGATGGCGCCGGGACCAATTAGTGCAACTTCAGGAAATGCAGTCATGCCGAAGACCTCCTCATCATTCTCCGCCCTGCGCGGGCAAAGATTGCCCTTCACAGTAGCGAGAAAGAGCGGAGGTCGGCAAGCGGGACGTCGGGAAAAGCGATGCGCCTTCCCCGACGGATGGCTAGTAACGCACGCAGACCGATTTGGTTTCGCACCAGCCGTCGAGCCAGTCCGGGCCGAAATCGCGACCGGTGCCGGACTGCTTCATGCCGCCGAACGGCAGGTTGGCGTCAATCAGGGTATGACTGTTGACCCATACCGTCCCGGCCTGCAGGCGATCGGTATAGTTGAGAGCCTGGGTCAGGTCGCGGGTCCAGACGCTGGCGGTCAGGCCAAAATCGCTGTCATTGGCCAGGCGCAGCGCCTCCTCGCCGTCGGCCACCCGCACCAGGTTCACCACCGGGCCAAACACCTCCTCGCGGGTGAGGCGCAGTCCGGCGTCCGGGTTAACCACCAGCGTCGGCGGAATATAGTACCCCCCCGCATCCGGTCCGGCGCTGCCGCTGATAAGCTCCGCCTTCTGCTGTCGGGCCTCTTCAAGGTAGGCCGCCACCTTGTCGCAGTGGGCCCGGGAGACCACCGGGTTGATCTGCGCCGTCTCCAGCATTCCCGGCCCTACCTGCAGGGATTTCACCGCCTGCTCGAAGCCGCTGACCAGGGTGTCAAACAGCGGCGCTTCAATGTAGATCCGCGAGCTGGCGGCGCAGACCTGCCCCTGGTTAAGGAAGCTGCCGGTCATCAGCCCCTCAATGACCCACTGGGGATCGGCGTCTTTAAGCACAATCGCTGGGTTCTTGCCGCCCAGCTCCAGCGTCACGCGGGTCAGGCGGTCGGCGGCCACCCGCGCAATCTGTTTCCCGGTGGCCGTCGAGCCGGTAAAGCTCACCTTCGCCACCTGCGGATGGGCGGTCAGCGCCGCGCCGCAGCCGGCACCGCTGCCGGTGACCACGTTGAACACCCCGTCAGGAATGCCCGCCTGGGTCGCCAGCTCCGCCACCCGCAGCAGGGTCAGCGGGGTGGTTTCTGAGGGTTTAATGACGATCGAACAACCCGCCGCCAGCGCCGGTATCACCTTCCACATACCGATCATCAGCGGGAAATTCCACGGAACGATGCCCGCCACTACCCCCACCGGCTCTTTTTTGGTCCACGCCTGATAACGCGCCACTTGCGGGAACGGGATCGAGACGTCCAGCGTCCGGCCGCTGATTTTGGTGGTCAGCCCGGCGGTGTAACGCATCCAGTTCAGGGTGCAGCCGACCTCGAAGGCGCGGGAGATGGCGATGGATTTACCCTGTTCAAGGGTTTCCAGCTGCGCCAGCTCCTCGCCGTGCTGCTCCACCAGATCGGCAAAGCGCAGCAGGATGCGCTCGCGGTCGGCCGGGGTGCGCCCGGCCCAGCGGCGGTCGACGAAGGCACGCCAGGCGGACATCACCGCCCGGTCAACATCCGCCGGGCTGGCGTCGGCGGTGGTGGCGATTGCCTGCCCGGTGGCCGGATCCCAGACGGTTAACCGGTTTTCGCTCTGCGCGGCGCAGGGGGCGCCGTCGATATACAGGCCATGCTGACGGTCTAAAAACTGCTGGACGCTGGCAAGCAGCGCTATCTGAGAGGTGGACATACCCTTTCCTTATTCTTCGCGGATAGTGCTTTCAGTCTATGTCCGGTTGGCGGCTGGCGCTTTTTTCTCTGTGACATTCGTTTGCGCCGCTGTGACAGTCGCCGCAATTCCGTCGCCTGCCCTGACAGAAATGTGCCGCAGGTAATAGTTCTTTCATATACCCGCCATCGCGCCCTTGCCTGAGGCGGCATAAATGCAACAATGCAGAAACATTATTATTACAGGAGAACGGCGAATGATGACCACGGCTGAGGGGGGGCTGGCGTACCAGCGCTGGCTGGCGACGATCAATCAGGTCTGCGGCCATTTCGCCGCCCGGCCGCTGGAGGGCCGCTTTCACGGCGAGATTGACGCCCGCTACGCCGGCAGCCTCAAGGTCAGCACGGTCACCGCCGCCGGCGTCAATCTCTACCGCACGCGCAATGAGATAAAACGCGATAACGACGCCTGGTTCTATACCGTGTTTCAGCTCGCCGGCGAAGCGGTGATCGAACAGGACGATCGCCAGGTGACCCTGGCGGCGGGGGATATCACGTTGATCGATGCCGCCCGCCCGTGCTCTATCGTCTGGCAGCAGACCTCGCGTCAGGCTTCGCTGCTGCTGCCGCGCCAGCGGGTGGCGCCGACGGGCGAGATAGTTACCGCCTGCCGGCTGGATAAGTCTCTGCCGATGGTGCAGCTCAGCCAGCGACTGCTGCTGGAGAGTATGGGCGGCACGGCGCTCTCCGCCAGCGAAAGTGAAGCGGCGCTGGAGGCGATCGCCTGCCTGTTGCGCCCGGTGCTGCGCCAGCGTGAGCCGACCCCGTCCCGGCGGGACAAGCAGTTTCAGAAGATAATAGCGTTAATCGACGCATCCATTCAGTCGGAGCATCTGCGGCCGGAGTGGCTGGCCAGCGAGATGGGAATGTCGGTACGCAGCCTCTATCGGCTGTTTGCCGACAAAGGGCTGGTGGTGGCGCAGTATATTAAGAACCGGCGGCTGGATCTGTGCGCCCGGGCGTTACAGGACGTCCACGATGACGAAAAGCTGGCGGGGATCGGCTACCGCTGGGGCTTCAGCGACCATAGCCATTTCTCCACCGCCTTTAAGCAGCGCTTTGGCGTCTCGCCGGGCGAATACCGCAAGCGCTGCCGCTAATTATTTGCGCAGCCACTGGCCGTTTAGCCCCTGAACGTACTCGCCGGGTTGAGCGCGGGCCACCAGCTTCTGTCCGGCCATTTTCGCTACCTCATCCACCGGCAGATTGTTGTCATCCGCCAGCTGCTGGTAGCTTTCACTGCGCGCGGCGTTGATCTGTTTCACCAGCGCCAGCGTCTCTTTATCCTGACGCAGCGGCGCCAGATAGCCGTTCAGCGTCTCCCCCACCCGCCCCTGCTGGCGCGCTTCGCTCAGGGTTAACGCCAGCGCGGGCGCGCTGAGCAGAGTTAGCGCCAGCGCCGCGGTTAACAGTCGTTTTCTCATCGTCGCCTCAGAACAAATCGCTGCGGGATTTCAGCAGGTTTTCCACATCCTTATCGACCTTGATATGGATCTCATGCTCAATTTTGACATTCATATTGATGGTAATGGGCTCTTTCGACGCCGCAATTTCGATACGCGGCGTACAGCCGGCGAGCAGCATCGACGCCACTATGGCCAGTAACAGCTTCTTCATTTAGGTTCCTTACATGTCTTACCGTCCGTACAGCGCCGCACGGGCAGCGTGGCATTCTGCTCAAGCCACGCCTGTAAATTGTCGCCAAAGCGTAAACTGCGCCACAGATCGAAAATATTCTCCTCATGAGCGTAGTTTAAATGCACGGTACTGCTTTTCCCGTCCACCCGGCTGGTGCCGTTGATGGCGGCCTTAAGCGTCAGCACGCCCAGATTGTTCAGGTTAATCTGCGTCGATGAACGGGAGATCTCCATATAGCGCAGCCAGTTGATCGCCGCCCCGGCGGAGACGTTGTCCGCCACCAGCGCATCGGCGGTGTCTTTATCCAGCCGCAGGGTCATCGGTCCGTCATTGCGCAGCCAGCCGTCGTGGATAATCCATTGATTGTTCTCCAGCCACAACGGCAGCGCGCCGCTCACCGCCCCGGACATGGCGAACTGCTTCACCTTGACCGCGCTGGTCAGTTCGCTGCTGGAGATGTGCTGCAGACGGATCAGCGCCGGGTCGCGCTGCGGCATGCGCAGCTGCAGCAGGGTCAGCTTGCCGCCTAACAGGTCGACGCTGACGTCGCTAAGCTGCAATGGATTGGCCTCGCTCCACGGCCAGGTGCCCTGCAGGTCCGCCGTCAGGTTGCGCGCGGTGACCTGGTTGACGATTTCGCCAATGCGTAAGGAGACCGGACGGCGGGTGCCCAGCTGCCAGTGGCCGTCGCTGAAGCGGAACGGCAGGACGAAGTCGACGCCGTTGATCTGGTTATCCGGCATCCAGGCGCTGCCGCCCTTCAGGACGCCATGGCCGCCTGCCTCAAATCCCTGCCCGGCTGCCGCCGAGAAGGCCACCTGCGCATAAAGACTGCCTTCGCGCAGGTTCATCTTCCAGTCCGGCGGCACCAACGGCTGGAATACCGTCAGCGACTGTTTTGGCCACCACGCCTGGCCGCGCAGCCGTTCGCCATCCCAGCGCCCGGTCAACCGCACCGGGCCAATGGTATCGGCGTGCAGCGCGCCGGTGAACTGGAACCACGTCGGGTCCCGGCCGTCGAGGGCGAATTTCAGCGTCGATGCCGGAAGATAGCTGCCGCCGGTGAAGGTAGTTTTTGCCGCATCCAGCGACAGCGCGCCGGTCAGCCGCGGATGCTCAGCATCGCGCAGCCAGCGGATCGGCTGCTCGAGGGTCAGACGCGGCGTGCTGACCCGCATCGTGCCGTACTCGAGCTTGTCGAAGCCAGTGGAGAGGCTGCTCAGCGTAATGGCATTGTCCCGCCACTCACCGCTGCCCTTCACATCCCAGCGCGCCTGCATAGGCGTGAAATGCCCCTCGCCCCAGTAGCGCCACTGCCAGCGGCCGCTGTCGGGCAGAAAATCGTTCGCCAGACCGTCCAGATGCAACGTAAAGTCGCCCATCTGCTGCTCATGGGCGCGGAGGATCGCCTGCAGGCGGCCATCGACGCCCTGCTGCGTGACCTTTACCCCGGCCAGCGGCCAGCGAATTTCGTCAATGTTCAGCGCGTCGATCACCCGCCCGCGCGACCGCAGCAGCGCCCCGGGGTAAAACGCCAGCTGCGGGCTGACCAGCGACCCGCTGAGCTGGGCCGGCAGCGCGGCGTAAAAGATCATCTCCCCCAGCTTGGCCTCGCCGGTGAGTCGCAGCGGCAGGTCGCTGTTATCCATGCTCAGCTTGCCCGGGCCGATATTCAGCACCGCGTTGCCTTTTCCGGCATGCCCCTCGGTGAGAACATTCAAGCGACCGCTGACGATCATCTGTTCCGTGCCCTGCTGCCAGTTACCCACCGACAGCGCCACGCGGCCGCTCAGCGGATACGCCTCGTAGCGGGTGCGCCAGCGGCCGTCGCTGATGGTGATCCGCTCCGGAGTGATCTCCCACGGCAGGTCGAGAATGGGCTCCACCTCGCCGCGTGGGGTGACCAGCAGCTGGCCGCGATTATGCTGCCACGTCAGCTCGGCATCGATCCATTCCGCAGTCTGCGGGAATTCGAAGGTGCCCTGCATCTGGCCATCGACCGGCAGGCCATCCGGCACCAGCGGCAGATGGAAGGTCCCCACCAGCTTCACCGGCGGCTGATCGTCAGCCAGCCGGGCGCTGAACTGGCTGACGGTAAGCGCCTGGCCGCGCAAGCGCGCCTGCAGGCTCAAATCGTTACCGGCAAAGCCGATATCCTGCTGCGCTGGGGTCAGTGACATCACCAGCCGCCCCTGCCATTTTTCCCACGGCGACAGCCGCAGGTTATCAATAGTTAACCAGCTGTAGGGCAGCATCGATTGCCATTCGGCAAGGGTGCGCGGCGATCCGGGCGTGGGATCGCTGGCCGGCAGTTTGCTCAGGCAGGCGCTGTTGATGTCAAGTTGGCCAATATGCAGCCGCCAGCGGCTGGGGCGCGAGAGACGGGCATCGGTCACCCTGGCGAGTTCACACTCGCCCACCAGATAGCGCAGATCGGGGATCAGCAGGGCGGAACGCGTAAGACGCGGGCTCTCCTGCATAGCGATATGAGTGCCCACGGGCAGCCAGATGCCCGCCAGCGTCGGCACCCAGTGGGTCAGCGTCAACAGCAGGGTTAGCGGCAGTAACACCAGCGCTAACACCAGCGCGATGGCGGCTTTATATTTACCCTTCATGGGCAGTTAATATCCTGATTCAACATAAGTAAAAGCCGAAAGGCGCCCATTGTGACACGTTCGACCAGTGAGTGAAAGTTTGCGACCTGTTAAAGCATAGTTGCCAGCCGGTATCGCGGCGCGGCGATCGGCCGTCACCATTTAACTTTTGTTTAAGCACCCCCTGCCACACTCCAGAAAGATAGGTATTGCTTGCGGGAGAGACGGTGTCGTTAATTATCTCGCTCATTGAGAGCGCACAGGGCCACTATCCATTGGTATTACTGATGGTTTTCTTGCTCACTTTCACTAAATCCTGCGCGCTGGTGTCGCTGGCCATCCCGGGCACCTCCGGCCTGCTGCTGCTGGGGACATTCGCTTCCGCCAGCCTCGGTCATTTCCTGCTAATGTGGTCCAGCGCCAGCCTCGGCGCCATCGGCGGATTCTGGCTCTCGTGGTGGTTGGGCGTTCGCTATCGTCACCGCCTTACGCAGTTACGCTGGCTGACCGCCGAGCGGCTGGCCCGCAGCCGACTCTTTTTTCAGCGCCGCGGGCTGTGGGCGGTCTTTTTCAGCCGCTTTCTCTCTCCCCTGCGCGCCACCCTGCCCCTGGTCAGCGGCGCCAGCGGCCTGCCGCTGTGGTCGTTTCAGCTGGCTAACGTCAGCTCCGGTCTGCTGTGGCCGTTTCTGCTGCTCTCCCCCGGCGCGTTAAGCCTGAGTTTGTGGTAAAAAAACTTTGTCTTTCAAAGAGATTCCTCAAATCCGCGATATGCTCTAGAATTAGGATAAGCACCTGCCATTTAAACTATTTTTTAATAATTGTACGATTATTTTAAATATACTACCGTGACGTTATAATCACTGGAGAAAAGTCTTATGAAAATCGCGGTTTACAGTACGAAGCAGTACGATAAAAAGTACCTGCAGCACGTGAATGATACCTACGGCTTTGAACTGGAATTCTTCGACTTCCTGCTGACAGAGAAAACCGCCAAAACCGCCAACGGTTGCGAAGCGGTATGTATCTTCGTCAATGACGACGGCAGCCGTCCGGTGCTGGAGGAGCTGAAGGCCCACGGCGTGAAGTATATCGCCCTGCGCTGCGCCGGGTTTAACAACGTCGACCTCGAGGCGGCGAAAGAGCTTGGCCTGCGCGTCGTGCGCGTCCCGGCCTACTCGCCGGAAGCGGTGGCTGAGCATGCGATCGGCATGATGATGTCGCTTAACCGCCGCATCCACCGCGCCTACCAGCGTACCCGTGATGCTAATTTCTCCCTGGAAGGCCTCACCGGTTTCACCATGTATGGCAAAACCGCCGGGGTGATTGGCACCGGGAAAATTGGCGTGGCGATGCTGCGGATCCTCAAAGGTTTTGGCATGCGTCTGCTGGCGTTCGACCCGTACCCAAGCGCCGCCGCGCTGGAGTTGGGGGTGGAATATGTCGACCTCGCCACGCTGTACAAGGAGTCGGACGTGATCTCCCTGCACTGCCCGCTGACCGACGAAAACTACCATCTGCTCAATCGCGGGGCTTTCGATCAGATGAAGGACGGAGTGATGGTGATTAACACCAGCCGCGGCGCGCTGATCGACTCCCAGGCGGCCATCGATGCCCTGAAGCACCAAAAAATTGGCGCGCTGGGGCTGGACGTTTATGAGAACGAACGCGATCTGTTCTTCGAAGACAAATCCAACGACGTGATCCAGGATGACGTCTTCCGTCGTCTCTCCGCCTGCCACAACGTGCTGTTCACCGGCCATCAGGCGTTCCTCACCGCCGAGGCGCTGATCAGCATTTCGGAGACCACCCTGGGCAATCTGCAGCAGGTCGCCAACGGTGAAACCTGCCCGAACGCTATCGTCTGATTCCTTTCCCTTTTGTGCTCCTCTCCCCGGGGGGAGCACATTCAGATAATCCCCACAGATCCCCGCTGCGATACCGTTACACTGGCTTTGTTTTATTAGTAATGTGAATGTTTTGGAGTGAAAATGAATAAATTTGCGGCATTACTGGCGGCAGGGTTGCTGCTGTCCGGCTGTGTCTATAACAGTAAGGTGTCCACCGGCGCGGAACAGCTACAGCATCATCGTTTCGTGCTGACCAGCGTCAACGGCCAGGCGGTAAACGCTGGCGACCGGCCGCTGGAGCTGAGCTTCGGCGAGAAGATGGCTATTACCGGCAATATGTATGTTTCGGGCAATATGTGCAACGGCTTCAGCGGGGAAGGTAAGGTGTCGGACGGCGAGCTGAAGGTCAAATCGCTGGCGATGACCCGGATGCTGTGCCACGATGCCCAGCTTAATACCCTTGATGCGACCATTGGTAAGATGCTGCGCGAGGGCGCGCAGGTCGATCTGACGGAAAACCAGTTGACGCTGGCGACCGCCGACCAGACGCTGGTCTATAAGCTCGCCGACCTGATGCACTAGCCGGCGTTTTGAGCCCGCTGCGGGGCTGCCATTAATAGCCGCAGCTTCCGCCCGCCAGCGCCTGCTCGCTGCAGCGTTTACCGTTCGGCAGCGCGCACATGCCAATCGCTGAACCATCGAGCTGACGAGCCACCGATAACGAGCCGCCTATCATGGCGCAGTTGGCCTGACCGGCGTCGCTCATCGCCGCCCGCATTCCTGGCGTGACGTGCGCCGCCGTGGCCTGCTGAACGGGTTCACTACTGCACGCCGACAGCAACAGCGCCGCACACCCCACTAACATCGCAGCTCGCATTTTCTCTCCCCTCGGAAACGTCTTAAAAAGCAAACCCAAGAATAATAGGCAGCGTGGCGCGCGGCGTCGAGAGGGGAAGTACGTATTTATGCGTCTCATTAACATTTTCTAGCAAATTTCTGCGTAAAGGTTGATCTGCACCGGGATAGTCACCGGGCGATGGCTCGCCTTCATGTCCAGAAAAGCTACTTTCTCCGCGAACCGCGCAAAATATTGATCTGGTCACGGGTAGCCGTCGTATTGAGGACACAAATGCAAAAATGGCGGCGCCAACGGTTTGCTAAACTAGCTCTTATATAATTACAGGGCGCGTCGCGGTTTCACGCGTCCATTCTTTTGCGCAATGTAAGGGTGTCTTCATATGATTACGATTGATGGTAATGGCGCGGTCGCTTCCGTCGCGTTTCGCACCAGTGAAGTTATCGCCATCTACCCGATCACGCCCAGTTCAACGATGGCGGAACAGGCTGACGCCTGGGCCGGCAATGGGCTGAAAAACGTCTGGGGCGATGTGCCCCGCGTGGTCGAAATGCAGTCGGAGGCAGGCGCCATTGGCGCCGTACATGGCGCGCTGCAGACTGGCGCCCTCTCCACGTCCTTTACCTCATCGCAGGGCCTGCTGCTGATGATCCCCACGCTGTACAAACTGGCCGGCCAGCTGATGCCGTTTGTCCTGCACGTCGCCGCCCGCACTGTCGCCACCCACGCGCTGTCGATCTTCGGCGACCATTCCGATGTGATGGCGGTCCGTCAGACCGGGTGCGCCATGCTGTGCGCCAGCAGCGTTCAGGAAGCGCAGGATTTCGCGCTGATCTCACATATCGCCACCCTGCAAAGCCGGGTGCCGTTTATTCATTTCTTTGATGGTTTCCGCACTTCGCACGAAATCAACAAAATCGCCCCGCTGGCGGATGACACGATTCGCGCCCTGCTGCCGCAGGAGAAAATCGCTGAGCATCGCCAGCGCGCGCTCAATCCGGAACACCCGGTGATCCGCGGGACCTCCGCTAACCCTGACACCTACTTCCAGTCGCGGGAGGCCACCAACCCGTGGTACGACGCGGTTTATGATCATGTCGAGAAAGCGATGGATGACTTCGCCGCCGCCACCGGCCGCCAGTACAAACCGTTTGAGTTTTACGGCCATCCGCAGGCGGAACGCGTGATCGTCATTATGGGCTCGGCCATCGGCACCTGCGAAGAGGTGGTCGATGAACTGCTGAGCCGCGGCGAGAAAGTCGGCGTCCTGAAAGTGCGCCTCTATCGCCCATTCTCCACCGCCCACCTGCTGGCAGCGCTGCCGGAGAGCGCCCGGGCGGTGGCGGTGCTGGATCGCACCAAAGAACCTGGCGCGCACGCGGAGCCACTGTATCTCGACGTGATGACCGCCCTGGCGGAAGCCTTTAACCGCGGCGAGCGCGAGACGCTGCCGCGGACCATCGGCGGCCGCTACGGTCTCTCTTCCAAGGAGTTCGGTCCGGAATGCGTGCTGGCGATATTCCATGAGCTGCAGGCCGCCCAGCCGAAGCCGCGCTTTACCGTCGGCATCTATGACGACGTGACCAACCTGTCGCTGCCGCTGGGCGAAAATACTCTGCCATCAGAGGCCAAGCTCGAAGCGCTGTTCTACGGCCTCGGCAGCGACGGCAGCGTGTCGGCCACCAAAAACAATATCAAAATCATCGGCAATTCCACCCCGTGGTTCTCCCAGGGGTACTTTGTCTATGACTCGAAGAAGGCGGGCGGCCTGACCGTCTCCCATCTGCGGGTCAGCGAAAAGCCGATTCGTTCTTCGTATCTGATTTCGCAGGCCGATTTCGTTGGCTGCCACCAGCTGCAGTTTATCGATAAATACCAGATGGCCGAGCGGCTGAAGCCCGGCGGCATTTTCCTGCTCAACACGCCGTACAGCGCCGATGAAGTCTGGTCCCGCCTGCCGCAGGAAGTACAGGCCACTCTGAATCAGAAAAAAGCGCGTTTTTACGTGGTCAACGCGGCGAAGATCGCCCGCGAATGTAGCCTCGGGGCGCGCATTAATACCGTGATGCAGATGGCGTTCTTCCATCTGACTCACATCCTGCCTGGCGACAGCGCGCTGGCGGAACTGCAGGCGGCCATCGCCAAAAGCTACAGCAGCAAAGGCCAGGAGCTGGTGGAACGCAACTGGCAGGCGCTGGCCCTGGCCCGCGAATCGCTGGCGGAAGTGCCGCTGCAGCCGGTGAATGCCAACAGTCCGAACCGCCCGCCGGTGGTCTCCGACGCCGCGCCGGATTTCGTCAAAACGGTCACCGCCGCGATGCTGGCCGGTCTCGGCGATGCGCTGCCGGTCTCCGCCCTGCCGCCGGACGGCACCTGGCCCATGGGCACCACGCGCTGGGAGAAACGCAACATCGCCGAAGAGATCCCCATCTGGAAGGAAGCGCTATGTACCCAGTGCAACCACTGCGTCGCCGCCTGCCCGCACTCGGCGATCCGCGCCAAAGTGGTCGCACCGGAAGAGATGGAGAACGCCCCTGCCAGTCTGCACTCGCTGGACGTCAAGTCCCGCGATATGCGCGGGCAGAAATACGTACTGCAGGTCGCCCCGGAAGACTGCACCGGCTGCAACCTGTGCGTGGAAGTGTGCCCGGCAAAAGATCGCCAGAATCCGGAGATCAAGGCCATCAATATGATGTCCCGCCTGGAGCATGTGGAAGAGGAGAAAGTGAATTACGATTACTTCCTCAACCTGCCGGAAATCGACCGCAGCAAACTGGAGCGTATTGATATCCGCACTTCGCAGCTGATCAGCCCGCTGTTTGAATACTCCGGCGCCTGCTCCGGCTGTGGCGAAACGCCGTATATCAAACTGCTGACCCAGTTGTATGGCGACCGGATGCTGATTGCCAATGCCACCGGCTGCTCATCCATTTACGGCGGCAACCTGCCCTCGACCCCGTACACGACCGACGCCAACGGCCGCGGCCCGGCGTGGGCCAACTCGCTGTTTGAGGATAACGCTGAATTCGGGCTCGGCTTCCGCTTAACCGTCGATCAACATCGCCAGCGCGTGATGCGCCTGCTGAGCGAATTCGCCGATCAGCTGCCGGCAGAGCTGAACGCGGCGCTGCATGCCGAGGCGACGCCGGAAGCGCGCCGTGAACAGGTGGCGGCCCTGCGCCAGGCGCTGACCGGCGTGCAAGGCGCTGAAGAGCTGCTGACCGATGCCGACTCGCTGGTGGAGAAATCCGTCTGGCTGATCGGCGGCGACGGCTGGGCCTACGATATCGGCTTCGGCGGCCTGGATCATGTGCTGAGCCTGACGGAAAACGTCAACATTCTGGTGCTGGATACCCAGTGTTACTCCAACACCGGCGGCCAGGCGTCAAAAGCCACCCCGCTGGGGGCGGTCACTAAGTTTGGCGAGCACGGTAAACGCAAGGCACGCAAAGATCTTGGCGTCAGCATGATGATGTATGGTCATGTCTATGTGGCGCAGATTTCGCTGGGCGCGCAGCTGAACCAGACGGTGAAAGCGATTCAGGAAGCGGAAGCCTATCCGGGGCCGTCGCTGATCATCGCCTACAGTCCTTGCGAAGAGCATGGCTACGATCTGGCGCTCAGCCACGATCAAATGCGTCAGCTGACCGCCACCGGCTTCTGGCCGCTCTACCGCTTCGACCCACGTCGGGCGGAAGAAGGCAAGATCCCGCTGGCGCTCGACTCTCGCCCACCGTCAGACGCCCTGGCTGAGACGCTGCTCAATGAGCAACGCTTCCGTCGCCTGAATGCGCAGCAGCCGGAAGTGGCGGAGCAGCTGTGGAAAGATGCTGCCGCCGACCTGCAGAAGCGCTACGACTTCCTCGCCCAGCTGGCTGGCAAAGCGGAGAAATCACCGAGCGAGAGCTAAGGTTATTTTCCATCCCGCAGCCATAAAAAAGCCCGAACATGAAGTTCGGGCTTGTCGTTTTACCGATAACAAAATCATTCCGCAGAATGCGACGGCAAATAAAAATGCTTGGCATGACAATAAAGGCATATAACGCTCGAATAATACGTGATCAAACTGAATATGTATAATTTTTATTTTGTATATTAGTTGAAGATGTATTCATCATAATTATCACCATTACTTCAGTATTATTTTATTTAGATTTTACTTATATCGTAACAATTGAGTCTTACCATATCTCAGACCGCTCCTTTAGCATGAGTTCACTTCCTTCCCGGAAGCTAAAACATAAAAACAGTTAAAGGAATTTCTTCATGAAAAGAAAAGTACTGGCCCTCGTTATTCCGGCTTTATTAGCCGCTGGCGCCGCACATGCGGCGGAAATTTATAATAAAGACGGAAAAAAATTAGATGTCTATGGCAAGGTAGACGGTCTGCACTATTTCTCCAGCGACTCGAAAAAAGACGGCGACCAAACTTACGTTCGCTTTGGCTTTAAAGGCGAAACCCAGATCAACGATATGCTCACCGGTTACGGCCAGTGGGAATACAACGTTCAGGCCAACAATACCGAAAGCGCCGGCGATCAGGCGTGGACCCGTCTGGCCTTCGCCGGTATCAAAGTGGGCGATTACGGTTCCTTCGACTACGGTCGTAACTACGGCGTGCTGTACGACGTCGAAGGCTGGACCGATATGCTGCCGGAGTTCGGCGGCGACTCTTACACCTATGCGGATAACTTTATGGCAGGCCGCGCCAACGGCGTCGCGACCTACCGTAACAGCGACTTCTTCGGTCTGGTAGACGGTCTGAACTTCGCCCTGCAGTATCAGGGTAAAAACGAAGGCCAGAACGCCCAGGACATCAACGTCGGCACCAACAACCGCAGCAGCGACAGCGATGTTCGCTTTGACAACGGCGACGGTTTCGGTCTTTCCACCTCCTATAACTTCGGCATGGGCATCAGCGCGGCAGCGGCCTACACCTCATCTGACCGTACCAACGACCAGATGACCCAGACCAACGCCCGTGGCGATAAAGCTGAAGCCTGGACCGCTGGCCTCAAGTACGACGCCAACAATATCTACCTGGCGACCATGTACTCTGAAACCCGCAACATGACCCCTTACGGCAACGACGGCGTGGCCAACAAAACGCAAAACTTCGAAGTCACCGCTCAGTATCAGTTCGACTTTGGTCTGCGTCCGGCTATCTCCTATCTGCAGTCCAAAGGCAAAGATCTCTATAATACCGGCAGCTACGCCGATAAAGATCTGGTCAAATATATGGACGTCGGCGCCACCTATTACTTCAACCGTAATATGTCCACCTACGTTGATTACAAAATCAATCTGCTGGATGACAACGACAGCTTCTACAAAGACAACGGTATCTCTACCGACAACATCGTCGCGTTGGGCCTGGTTTACCAGTTCTGATGCGCCAGCCCGCCGGTTCCGGCGGGCTTTCTCTCTCTGCATCGCAGCAGCTAAAACAAAACAATATATCCCACCGCTTAAAATAAGCGTCCGTTTAGTGATATAGTCGTGCTCAGTCAGTGCCTGCCCGAGGACGTCCATCATGCATCATCACCCGGTAAAATCTTCCCGAATTATCTCTGTCGCCTATGATGACGCCTCCGCCACGCTGGAAATTTGTTTTTATCACCAGCCGCCGTTGCAATATACCGGCGTTCCACCGCGTATTTTTCGTGACTTTTTACAGGTGGTGTCAAAAGGTCGCTTTTATGACGGCGTGATAAAGGGAAAATTTCCCGAACACAAGTCACGTTAATGTCAAAGTGTGACTGCGGTCATGATACAAAACGTGCCATAATGCCGTACAATATGAGGGGATACTTAAACAGGAGGTTTTATGAGCAGAATGATTCTTGTCCCCATCGATATCTCTGATAAAGAATTTACTGAACGCATTATCAGTCACGTTGAATCGGAAGCGCGGATTGACGACGCTGAGGTCCATTTCCTCTCCGTTATCCCTTCCCTGCCTTATTATGCCTCACTGGGAATGGCCTATACCGCCGAACTGCCTGGTATGGATGAGCTGCGTGAAGGAACGGAAACGCAGCTTAAAGAACTCGCGAAACAGTTCTCTATCCCGGAAGATCGGAAACATTTTCACGTTGCCGAAGGATCGCCAAAAGATAAGATCCTGGCCCTCGCCAGGTCGCTACCCGCCGACCTGGTGATCATCGCTTCGCACCGGCCGGATATCACCACCTATCTGCTGGGCTCCAACGCCGCCGCGGTGGTCCGCCACGCCGAGTGCTCGGTGCTGGTCGTCCGCTAGCGCCACAGCCCGCCGCCCGGCGGGCTGTTTATTTTTACTTCTGCTCCACCAGCTTGCCTGCCCGCAGCGGAAAGTGCCGGAAAGATGCTGACATTCCGCCCCTGAATCCGTACCATACACGCCACGGTTGTCTGTCAGACCTCATTAATTGCTACGCGCCAGCGCCACGTTGTCCAGCGGCTGGCACAACGCGTGCTCTTCTGATGCCACACTATGAATTGAGCCACTATTACATGCTGCAAAATCAAGAAATTAGTAAAAAAGAAAAATACAACATCGATAAGCTGCAGAAACGTCTGCGCCGCAACGTCGGTGAGGCGATCGCCGACTTCAATATGATTGAAGAGGGCGACCGCATTATGGTTTGTCTGTCAGGCGGCAAGGACAGCTATACCATGCTGGAGATCCTGCGTAACCTGCAGAAAAGCGCGCCCATCTCCTTCTCGCTGGTGGCGGTGAATCTCGACCAGAAACAGCCTGGGTTCCCGGAGCATATTCTGCCGGCGTATCTTGAGCAGCTGGGCGTTGAATATAAGATTGTTGAAGAGAACACCTACGGCATCGTCAAAGAGAAGATCCCGGAAGGGAAAACCACCTGCTCGCTGTGCTCTCGCCTGCGTCGCGGCATTCTCTACCGTACCGCCACCGAACTTGGCGCCACCAAGATTGCCCTCGGCCATCATCGAGACGACATCCTGCAGACGCTGTTCCTGAATATGTTCTACGGCGGCAAAATGAAAGGAATGCCACCGAAGCTGATGAGCGACGACGGCAAACACATCGTCATCCGCCCGCTGGCCTACTGCCGTGAAAAGGACATCGAGCGCTTCTCCCAGGCCAAGGGCTTCCCGATCATTCCTTGCAACCTGTGCGGTTCGCAGCCTAACCTGCAGCGCCAGGTGATCGCCGATATGCTTCGCGACTGGGATAAGCGTTATCCGGGACGCATTGAAACCATGTTTAGCGCGATGCAGAACGTGGTGCCTTCGCACCTGAGCGACGTTAATCTGTTTGATTTTAAAGGCATCACCCACGGTTCTGAGGTGGTGGACGGCGGCGATCTGGCGTTTGACCGGGAAGAGATTCCCCTGCAGCCTGCCGGCTGGCAGCCGGAGGAAGAGGACGCCCGGTTAGATGAGCTGCGTCTGAACGTAGTGGAAGTCAAGTAACCCGAAAGCGTCTCAGGCCGCCGCCTGAGACGCGCTATTCTGCCCTTACTTCAGCAGTCGTACGCGGCAGGCTTTGCCTTTGATCTTACCGTTTTGTAACTGCTTATACGCTTTCTGCGCCATATTCTGGCGGATCGCCACATAGACGTGGGCCGGGTGGACGGTAATTTTGCCGATATCGGCGCCATCAAACCCCATATCTCCGGTCAACGCTCCCAGCACATCCCCCGGGCGCATTTTCGCCTTTTTTCCGCCGTCGATGCACAGCGTCGCCATCTCCGCCGTCAGCGGCGTGATAGCGTTGCCCGTCGGCGCCGGCAGCCAGTTAAGGGATAATTGCAGCATGTCGGCCAGAATGGTGGCGCGCTGCGCCTCTTCCGGCGCGCAGAAGCTGATAGCCAGGCCTTGTTCGCCGGCGCGGGCGGTGCGGCCGATGCGGTGAACATGCACCTCCGGATCCCAGGCCAGCTCGAAGTTCACCACCAGCGCGAGAGATTTGATGTCCAGGCCGCGGGCAGCGACATCGGTCGCCACCAGAACCCGGACGCTGCCGTTCGCGAAGCGCACCAGCGTTTGATCGCGGTCGCGCTGCTCGAGGTCACCGTGCAGCGATAATGCGCTCTGCCCGGCGGCGTTGAGCGCATCGCAGACCGCCTGGCAATCGCGCTTGGTATTGCAGAACACCACGCAGGACGCCGGCTGATGCTGGCTGAGCAGACGCTGGAGCAGCGCAATCTTGCCGTGGCGGGAAACTTCAAAGAACTGCTGTTCGATAGCCGGTAACGCATCGACGCTGTCAATCTCAATCGTTTCCGGATGACGCTGCACCCGGCCGCTGATCGCCGCGATTGCCGCAGGCCAGGTGGCGGAAAACAGCAGCGTCTGCCGGTCAGCCGGCGCGAAGCGGATCACCTCGTCGATGGCGTCGCTGAAGCCCATGTCGAGCATGCGGTCCGCTTCATCCATCACCAGGGTCTGCAGCACGTCGAGAGAGACCGTCCCCTTCTGCAGATGATCGAGCAGACGGCCCGGAGTGGCGACGATAATATGCGGGGCGTGCTGCAGTGAATCGCGCTGGGCGCCAAACGGCTGCCCGCCGCAGAGCATCAAAATCTTGATGTTCGGCAGGCAGCGCGCCAGACGGCGCAGCTCGCCGGCAACCTGATCGGCCAGTTCGCGGGTCGGACACAGCACCAGCGACTGGGTCTCAAAGCGCGACGGATCGATATGCTGCAGCAGACCCAGCCCGAAGGCGGCCGTTTTTCCGCTGCCGGTTTTTGCCTGCACGCGCACATCTTTCCCCGCGAGGATCGCCGGCAGGGCGGCGGCCTGAACCGGCGTCATCGACAGATAACCCAGCTCGTTAAGGTTGGCTAATTGGGCGGCAGGTAAAACAGTCAGGGTAGAAAAAGCGGTCACAATGTATTCTCGTATTAAAGGACAGACGATCTGCAGGCGCGTATCCTCGCAGATCTCCGCGCCTGATGCGACAATTTAATCGGCTCTTCATCAGGCGGCGGATCGGGCTGCGGCTGCGGACGCGGTCGTGGATCGGGTAAAGGAACCGGATCGTTCGGCTCGGGCGAGATGGGGATAGACTGGGCTGTCAGCCCTGAAGCGTAATGCATAGTGGCCTCCCGGAAAGTGATACGGGCGTACCCGCAGGCGTAAACGGCCTGAAGACCGTCGGGTGTCTTAGTAAGCGTAGAAGCTGGTCAGGAGAGCGCAAAAAAAAAGCCGACTCAACAAAGTCGGCGTCGTACGAATCAATTGTGCTATGCAGTAATTCAAAAAAGGAAGTAAGACAATATGGAGCGCAACGCCCATCGCTTGACGTTGCATTCACCTGCGAGAGAGATATTGCCCTGAATGGGTAGAGGGTTTATTGATTTCGCTCAAATATTGCCGGGTTTTCCCGGCATCGTCGCTGCTAAAAGGCGATTCTTTACAACCATTTACTGCGATGTAACCACCATGCAACACCACCGATGACAACGACTAACATCAGGCAGAAGAGGCTAAACCCCAGATGCCAGCTGTTGCCAGGGATCCCGCCGAGGTTGACGCCGAACAGGCCGGTTAAAAAGGTGCTGGGCAGAAACACCATCGCCATCAAGGACATCGTATAGGTCCGCCGCGCCAGCGACTCCTGCATAATCTGGGCGATCTCATCGCTCATGATCGCCGTGCGGGCGATGCAGCTGTCGATCTCATCCAGCCCGCGCCCCAGCCGCTCGGCGATATCCTGCATCCGCCGCCGCTGATCGTCGCTCATCCACGGCAGGCGCTCGCTGGCCAGCCGGGCGTAAACATCGCGCTGCGGCGCCATATATCGGCGCATCACGATCAGCTGTTTACGCAGCAGGGCAAGGAAACCGCGCGGCGGCACCTGCTGATCGAGCAGGTCGTCTTCGAGGTCGATTATTCGGTCGTGCAGTTGTTCAATAAACTCACTGGCATGATCGGTCAGCGCGTCGCAGACTTCCACCAGCCAGCTGCCGCAGTCCGTCGGCCCATTGCCCTCCTTCAGGTCGCCCAGCACATCGTCAAGCGCCAGCACTTTGCGCTGACGAGTGGAGACGATCAGCCGCTCATCCATATAGAGACGCATCGCCACCAGCTGGTCTGGGCGTTCATCGGTGCTGCCGTTGATGCAGCGCAGGGTGATCAGCGCCCCGTCGCCGATCCGCGTTACCCGCGGTCGGGTGCTCTCGCCCGCCAGGGCATCGCGCACGTTATTGGGCAGTAGCGGGGTGGCCGCCAGCCAGTCGGCGCTGTCGCTATGGGTATAGTTGAGATGCAGCCAGCAGGGCTTCTCTTTGTCGATAATATCGTTATCGGCGAGCGGCTTCACGCCCCCCTGCCCGTCGAGCACCCACGCGAAGATCGCGTCCGGTATCTGCAACTCCGAGCCTTTAATCGCGTCCACTCAACCTCCGTTAATCCATGCCTGTCACATTGCACGCACTCTGTATAAGGTACGCGAAAGCGCGCTTTTTCGCTGTTTATTGCCCGGTGAAAGGGGCTAATCGCTTCATTAAAAAGCGCTTTCCCCCGGGCCGCGCCCACCTTCCTCATTTAACGTTAAAGTGTAGTGAAATCAAGTTCTTCAGGTTTTGCGCGCCTCAGTGCGACTTTTTGCGGTTTATTTTGCGACTTTATGCTGTATTATGCCGCTTATTGCGTCAACTTGCGGAGTCTCTCGTTATGCACAAGCTCGCCCGACAAAAACACATCCTCGACCGGCTGAGTGAAACCGGTCAGCTGAGCATCAGCGAACTGGTTGATGCGCTGCAGGTGTCGGCCGATACCATACGCCGGGATCTCAGCGAGCTGGAAAACCAGGGCGTACTGCAGAAAAGCCACGGCGGCGCCATCGCGCTTAACGTCCCGGCGATGACGCGCCAGGGAAGAAACGCCCTGCTCCCCGGAACCAAGCAGCGTCTCGGCCAGCAGGTCGCCGCGCGCATCCCCTCCGGCTCGACGCTGTTTCTTGACGCCGGGAGTACCCTGCTGGCCGTCGCTACCCAGTTGAAAGGCCCCATGACCGTGATCACCGCGTCGCTGGATATCGCCCAGCTGTTTAGCGACCGCGCCGATATCCAGCTCATCCTGCTTGGCGGCCAGTGGGACAGTGAGCAGCGGCTGTTCGCCGGCAGCGCCACGCTGTCGCTGGTGTCGCGCTACCGCGCCGATATCGCGATTCTCGGCGCCTGCGCGTTGCATGCCGAACTGGGCCTGAGCGCCAGCCAGGAGGCCGATGCCGACGTAAAACGCGCCATGCTCGCCGCCAGCGCGGAACACTGGCTGGTGGCGGACCATACCAAAGTCAACCATTGCGAACCCTGGCTGGTGGCCGGTCTCAGCGACATAGACCATCTTTTCCTCGATCGTCCCTGGCCTGAGCTGGGGGATGACCCTGCCCTCTCTGTACATATTGCTGACGCTTAACAACGCGGAGAACCTGATGAGTAACAACACGATAAATATCGCCCTGATTGGCTATGGCTTCGTCGGTAAGACCTTCCACGCGCCGCTTATCCGTTCGGTGCCGGGCCTGAACCTGGCCTTCGTCGCCTCGCGCGATGAAGAGAAAGTCAAACGCGACCTGCCGGACGTCACGGTGATCGCCTCCCCTGAAGCGGCGGTCCAGCATCCGGATGTCGATCTGGTGGTCATCGCCTCCCCCAACGCCACGCACGCGCCGCTGGCCCGCCTGGCGCTGAACGCCGGCAAGCATGTGGTGGTGGACAAACCCTTTACCCTTGATATGCAGGAGGCCCGGGAGCTGATCGCCCTGGCGCAGGAGAAACAGCGCCTGCTCTCCGTCTTCCATAACCGCCGCTGGGACAGCGACTATCTCGGGATCCGTCAGGTTATTGAGCAGGGCGCCATCGGCACGGTGAAACATTTTGAGTCCCATTTCGACCGTTTCCGCCCGGAAGTCCGCGTCCGCTGGCGCGAGCAGAACGTTCCCGGCAGCGGCTTATGGTTCGATTTGGGCCCGCACCTGATCGATCAGGCGCTGCAGCTGTTTGGTCTGCCGCAGTCGGTACAGGGCAACATTGCCACCCTGCGCGACGGCGCAGAGATCAACGACTGGGCGCACGTGGTGTTAAACTACCCGGCGCATAAAGCGATCCTCCACTGCAGCATGCTGGTCGCGGGGGGCTCCTCGCGCTTCACGGTGCATGGCGATAAAGGCAGCGTTGTCAAAGCGCGGGCCGACCAGCAGGAGAGCCAGCTGCTGGCGGGTGTGGTACCGGGAAGCGCCGGCTGGGGTCAGGATGATGACAAGCTGGTGATCTATGACGCCTCGCTGCAGGCCCAAACTCAGCCAACCCCGTCGGGCGATCAGCGCCAGTACTATATGCAGATCCGCGACGCGCTGAAGGGCCAGATCGCCAATCCGGTGCCGCCGGTTGAAGCGCTGGCGGTAATGGCCGTTCTGGAAGCGGCGGTGCGTTCCGCGGAAAGCGGCGTGGCGCAAACCCTCGACCTGACCGCCGACGAGCGCAACGCGCTGCGCTAAGCCTGTCGCTACTCCGGTTATCTGCGCGGCCCGCAGGTAACCGGGTCACCGCCCTGACTCCAGAAATAATCACTGCCTGTCAGCAGATTATCCTTTCTTTATCCTGCCTTTTTGCGTAAAGCACCGCTGGAAATTTCAGCCAATTGGGAGGAGGATAGAGAACAGAT
Source organism: Klebsiella sp. 7-CIP_Kleb. (assembly GCF_050378655.1). Classification (NCBI taxonomy): domain Bacteria; kingdom Pseudomonadati; phylum Pseudomonadota; class Gammaproteobacteria; order Enterobacterales; family Enterobacteriaceae; genus Klebsiella; species Klebsiella sp. 7-CIP_Kleb. The sequence continues at coordinate 20,018 of NZ_JBNRLJ010000001.1, read as the reverse complement.
CGATCGTGATGAGAAAAAGGTTGCTGACGCTGTGGACGCGGTGACCGCAATACCGGACAGGAGAAGCTCATGTACTACACGTTAGGAGATACCACTCTCCATTTTTATCGCTATCAGTGCAAATTTTACGTCGCCCACTGGGAAGGAGGGAACGTGATGGACGAAAAATTTAAACCGTTTATCGAGCAGATCACTGAGAAGACCGGGCTGGACGCGAAGCGCGTCGAGACCGCCGCGCGCGATTATTTTACTAACGTGGATTAACAGGCAGCCTGTTGCTGTATACCAAAGGCCAGGCCGACGCGCCTGCCGTTGATGTTTCCCCTTCCGCCGCCAGGGCCCTCGTTGTCGCTGGCGGCTTTTCTTCCTGCCGGCGCTAAACGGTGGTCAGTTTTGCAAGGATCGCAGCGAAGGTGTCGCTGACGTTATCGCCGGCGAGCATTTTTTTGCGCAAGGTGATACTTCTGCCTGTCGACGGGATGAGCAGCCGGACTTTCGCATCATGACTGCCGCGCTCAGCGAGAACTACATCGCGCAAAGGAATAATGTAGGTGTCGGCATAGAGACCCGGCGTAAATATCATCGACTCGCCGCTGACGCCAATCACCACCCGATTCTGCAGACGATAGCCGTTGCACAACGCCAGAATACCGGCGGCAATAAATACGCCGCCAATACCCATGCCAATCATTAAGATAATTATCCCGGCGATGAGCGCCAGCGCTCCCTGCGGATAAAAAGCGGATGCATTAAAGGTTAATAGCTGGTGATTATCGTCGCGGCTCATCGCCCCGGTTGTTGACCGCCACGGGGTAAAACCGGCGTTAATCCGCGTTTGAAAGCTGAACAGGCTGCCGACCAGAAAGATCATGCTGATGGGTATCATCACGATACCGCCAATAAAGGCCAGCACAATGGCCATATAAGGATAGCGGCCAGACAGCATAATGCTGAGCGCCTGAACCACCACGGCGATAAACAGGGCAAGAACCAGCCAGGACCACATGCTGTCCACCCGACTATGGAAATTCAGTTGTCCTTCATCGAGTAATAAATTACGCGCGACAAAACAGATAATAATATTGACGAACAGGCCAATCCAGGCCAGCTTGTGCACATGCTTCATACCCTACTCCATTATGTATTTTACCATTCCATTTCCAGGCATTATAAAATAAAGACTCAATGCCGGCTGGATAGTAGCAAAGCGGTACGCAAGATCAATAAAAAGCGCGCGGTCACCTCACATTCTCATTTATATTCAGCGTGATATTGTTAGTTATCATTTATCGTAATTATATAAACCATCCTATATATTGGCGCTATATGTTTTCAGCGCAACAATATCGCCCTGCCGCCACGCAGGGCATCGCAGATTAACGCTCCTCCAGCGCCGCCACCGGCTCCAGCGCGCTTTTCCTGCGCAGCAGATAGCCTGCGGCAAGGATCAGCAGCCATACCGGGATCAGGCAGACGGAGATGCGGATGTCCGGGGTCAGATACATCACTCCGAGGATCCCGGCGAGAAACAGCAGACACAGCCAGTTTGTCAGGGGATAGGCGAAACTCTGGAAAGCCGTTACCTTCCCGGCCCGCTGCATCGCGCGGCGGAACTTAAGATGAGTGATGCAGATCATCGCCCAGTTGATGACCAGGGCGGCCACCACCAGGGCCATCAGCAGGGCAAAGGCTTTCCCGGGCATCACATAGTTAATCACCACGCAAAGCGCCGTGGCGACGGCGGATACCGCCAGGGCGGTCAATGGGATCCCGCGGTGGTTCACTCGCAGCAGCGCACGCGGGGCGTTGCCCTGCTGAGCCAGGCCGAACAGCATCCGGCTGTTGCAGTAGACGCAGCTGTTGTAGACCGACAGCGCGGCGGTGAGCACCACCAGATTGAGGGCGTTGGCCACAATATTGCTGTCAATGGCGTGAAAGATCAGCACAAAAGGGCTTCCCCCTTCCACGACGTTCCGCCACGGGTAGAGTGACAGCAGGACCGCCAGCGACCCCACGTAAAACAGCAGAATCCGGTAGATCACCTGGTTGGTGGCTTTGGGAATGGTTTTATGCGGCTCATCGGCTTCCGCCGCGGTGATCCCCACCAGCTCAAGCCCGCCGAAGGAGAACATGATCACCGCCATAGCCATCACCAAGCCCGTGATGCCGTTAGGGAAAAATCCCCCGTCCTGCCATAGGTTGGCCACCGTCGCCGCCGGGCCGCCGTGACCGCTAAATAACAGATAGCAGCCAAAGGCGATCATGCTGATGATGGCGGCCACTTTGACAATCGAGAACCAGAACTCCAGCTCGCCATACACTTTGACGTGCGTCAGGTTGATGGCGTTGATCGCCACGAAGAAGATCGCCGCCGACAGCCAGGTGGGTACCTCCGGCCACCAGTACTGAATATAGATCCCCACCGCCGTCAGCTCCGCCATGCTTACCAGCACGTACAACACCCAGTAATTCCAGCCTGACATAAACCCGGCGAAGGGCCCCCAGTAGCGGTTGGCGAAATGGCTGAACGAACCCGCCACCGGCTCCTCTACCACCATTTCGCCTAGCTGACGCATGATAAAGAAGGCGATAACCCCGGCGATGGCGTACCCCAGCAGGACCGAAGGGCCTGCCATACGGATCGTTTGCGCAATACCTAAAAACAGTCCAGTGCCGACCGCCCCCCCGAGGGCAATCAACTGGATGTGGCGGTTTTTTAACCCGCGTTTTAACTGATGCTCTTGCTGCGTTGTCATCTCTGACCTGCCCCTGTCTGTAAAAAGTCACTTTCGCCGGTAGCAACTTTCAGGCCAGCGGATCGCCGCGCAGCGGCAGACAAAAAGTAATTCATTGAATTATATTGAATTATTGTTTTCACATCATTTCCGGTAGCTGCTCATCGCGGCGCTGACCTGGCGCATCACACGCGAAAACTGGGCAGATTACGCACAGATCATGAGAAAAAGAGCGACTTAATGCATGAACCTGACCCGTTTTGGTGCATCCGCTTTGCCGCCGTCCGCCCAGGCTTCACGCCAGGCAAAAAACTGTTAGGCTGTTAGCCACTTTTACGTTCCGCTAGTGGCCACTATGTACAACATCGACGACTATGATCTGAAAATTCTTACCCTGCTGCAGGCCAATGGCCGTTTAACCAATCAGGAACTGAGCGAGCTTATCGGACTGTCCGCTTCCCAGTGTTCGCGCCGCCGTATCGCCCTTGAACAGGCGCAGCTTATCCTCGGCTACCATGCGCGTCTGGCGCCGGATGCCGCCGGGCAGGAGATGCTTGGCCTGATTGAGGTGCGTCTGCTGAATCACACCCCGCAATGCGTGGAGAGCTTTCATCAGATGCTCAGTGAAGTGGACGCCATTCTGGACGCCTGGAAAACCACCGGCGACGCCGATTATCTGCTGCGGGTAACGGTCCCGGACCTGCCCGGTCTGAGCCATTTGATCAGCCATATTCTGGCGCAAAACAAAGGGGTGGCCCATCTGAAAACTGCCGTTGTGCTCAACCGCCTGAAAGAGAACGGCCAGCTGATGCCGGGCACGCCCCCGCTGCGCTGAACCGGGGCACAGTGCCCTGCGCTGGTGCAGACGCGGGGCCAGACAATGCGCGACAAGCGGCAAATTCGCACAATTCACGCATTAGGCAACCATAAAACGCACGACACGTGCAATCTTCTCTTCCTGTCAGAACAACAGGTTAGGCTTTACCACGGCTGTTTTTTCCGCAAACGATCGCCCGGGCACTCTCCGCTGGTGCGATTTTTGCAAACAAGCGCTTATCCTTGTTAACGAAAAGATAGTGCTTATTTATGGATAACGTCCTTTCCCCTGAAAAACTGACCCACACCTGGCTGGAGGATGCCCTGGCGCTGCTGTTCGGCACGCTAATGATCTCCTTTGGTATTATCCTGTTTCGTCAGGCCGGTGCCCTGACCGGCGGGACGGCAGGCATGGCCTTTCTGATCCACTACGCCACCCACCTGCCGTTCGGCGTGGTTTTCTTCGCCATTAATCTGCCCTTCTACTGGCTCTCCGTCCGGCGGATGGGCGCCGCCTTCACGCTGAAAACCTTCTGCGCGGTCGGACTGGTGTCGCTGTTCTCCGACCTGCACGGCTACTTTATCCATGTCGATCGCCTGAACCCCTATTACGCCACCCTCTTCGGCAACATCATGGTCGGTATCGGCTTTGTGGTGCTGTTCCGCCATAAAGCGAGCCTCGGCGGCGTCAATATTCTGGCCCTCTATCTGCAGGATAAAAGCGGCATCCGCGCCGGTAAATTCCAGATGGTAGTGGACGCCTGCATCGTCACCGCCTCCCTGTGGGTGGTTAGCCTGCCGATGCTGCTGGTCTCTGTCCTCGGCGCCGTGATTTTGAATTCGATTATCGCCATGAACCACCGCCCCGGACGCTATGCGGTGTAATGGCTTCACCTTTAACGGTCATTTCAGGAGTAACCACTGTGTTCCAGAACGTCGACGCCTACGCGGGCGATCCTATCCTGTCGCTGATGGAAGCCTTTCAACAGGATCCCCGGGCAGACAAAGTTAACCTCAGCATCGGGCTGTACTATAACGAGCAGGCCATCATCCCTCAGCTGGAGGCGGTCCGCCAGGCCGCTGACCGGCTACAGAGCCAGTTGCAAAAGGCCAGCCTCTATCTGCCGATGGAGGGACTGGCGCCCTATCGCCGCGCGGTCCAGACGCTGCTGTTTGGCGAACATCATCCGGCGTTGCGTGCCGGACGCATCGCCACCATCCAGACGCTGGGCGGCTCCGGCGCGCTGAAGGTGGGCGCGGATTTTCTCAAGCGCTACTTCCCCGACTCCGCGGTCTGGGTCAGCGATCCGACCTGGGAGAACCATGTGGCCATCTTTGCCGGGGCGGGCTTCGAGGTGCATACCTATCCCTGGTTCGACAGCGCCACTCGCGGGGTCAATTTCCCCGCCATGCTTGCCGCCCTCCAGCAGCTCCCGTCGCGCAGCATCGTGCTGCTCCATCCTTGCTGCCATAATCCGACGGGGGCCGATCTCACACCCGAGCAGTGGGATCGGGTGATTGAAGTGTTGATCGCCCGGGAGCTGATCCCGTTCCTCGATATTGCCTACCAGGGCTTTGGCCGTGGGCTGGATGAAGATGCCTATGCCATCCGCGCCATCGCCAGCGCCGGGCTGACGGCGCTGGTTAGTAACTCGTTCTCGAAGATTTTTTCGCTGTACGGCGAGCGTGTCGGCGGCCTGTCGGTGGTCTGTGACAATGCCGATGCCGCCGGGCGCGTGCTGGGCCAGTTGAAAGCCACCGTGCGCCGCAACTACTCCAGCCCGCCGGGGTTTGGCGCCCAGGTGGTGTCGCAGGTGCTCAACGATCCCGAGCTGAATGCCCTGTGGCAGGAAGAAGTGGAGGCCATGCGCACCCGCATCAGCGCCATGCGCGTCGCGCTGGTGAAATCCCTGCAGACAGCCCTGCCGGCGGAGGATTTTTCCTATCTGCTGACCCAGCGCGGCATGTTCAGTTACACCGGCTTTAGCGCCGATCAGGTAGACGTTCTGCGCGAAGTGCACGGCATCTATCTGATCGCCAGCGGTCGGGTCTGTGTGGCCGGGCTCAACCACGGCAATATTGCGCGGGTAGCCAGCGCCTTCGCCGCGGTCTGCGCACGCTAGCCGGGGCAACCCCGGCGCGGATTAGCGGTTATTCGCGACGCAGCCGGCGAGCCAGGCGGGTACCCAGCGTCTGAATAAGCTGGACAATAACAATCAGCACCAGGGCGGTGGTGAGGGTGGCAAAGGCGTCGAAGCGCTGATAGCCGTAGGTGATCGCCAGATCGCCGATCCCGCCGCCGCCCACCGTTCCCGCCATGGCGGTCGCGCCAAGCAGACCGATGGTCGCGGTGGTAAGGGCCAGAATCAGCGACGCCGCCGCCTCCGGCAGCATAAAGTGCCAGACGGTCTGCAGAGGGGTAGCGCCCATGGCGTCTGCGGCCTCAAGGATCCCCTCATCCACTTCCAGCAGCGAGCTCTCCACCAGCCGGGCAATATAGGGGGCGACAAAAACGATCAGCGGCACGATGGCCCCCGCGGTGCCGATAGTCGTGCCCACCAGCAGCCTGGTGAAGGGCAGGATCACAATCAGCAAAATGATAAACGGCAGCGAGCGCAGCACGTTAATCAGCGGATTCAGCGCCTGATGCACCACCGGGTTGGCCACGATGCCGCCGGGACGACAAACCACCAGCACAATTCCCAGCGGGACGCCGATCAGCGCGCCAAAGCCCAGTGAGATGGCGACCATAATCAGGGTATCATGCAGCGCCAGCAGAAACTGCTCGCCGGTAATGGCGGTATCAATCAGATCAAACATGGGTGATTTTCACTCCTGCGTCGGCCAGATGGGTGATAGCGCGTTCGGTTTCGTCAGGCTCGCCGAGGAGTTGCACAATCATAAATCCCAGTATCCGGCCCTGAACTTCGGACATGCTGGCAAACAGGATATTCACCTCGACAGCATACTCGCGGATCAGGTGGTTAATGATCGGCTGCCGGGCCGTCGCGCCGATAAATTCGAGGCGTAAAGCCCGGGCGCCGTTATCGCGCTGCAGGAGCGACGCCACCCGCTGCGGCAGGCGATCGTGCACCACCGACTGCACGAAACTGGCGGTGACCGGATGCTGCGGCTGGGCAAAGAGATCGAACACCGTCCCCTGCTCAACAATGCGCCCGGCCTGCATCACCGCCACCTTGTGACAGATTTTCTGGATCACTGACATTTCATGAGTAATCAGCACAATGGTGATGCCATAGCGGCGATTAATCTCCTGCAGCAGCAGTAAGATCTGTACCGTGGTGTGGGGGTCGAGCGCCGAGGTGGCTTCATCGCACAGCAGCACCGACGGGTTGGTGGCCAGCGCCCTGGCGATACCGACCCGCTGCTTTTGCCCTCCCGACAGCTCATTAGGGTAGCTGTGCATTTTGTCGCTCAGGTCGACAAACGCCAGCAGCTCCGCAACCCGCGCCTGGATAAAGGCCTTGTCGCGGCCCTGCAAAATAAGCGGGATAGCGATGTTATGAAATACCGTTTTCGAATTCAGCAGATTAAAATTCTGAAAGATCATGCCGATATCTTTTTTGATCGCCTGCAGTCGCTGGCCGCTGCAGTCCTGTAGCGGCTCACCATTCAACACCACCTCGCCCTCGCCCGGCGTTTCCAGCCGATTAATCAGCCGCAATAAGGTGCTTTTTCCTGCGCCGCTGTAGCCAATAATGCCGAAAATATCGCCCCGGTCGATACTGAGATTAATATCCTGCAGGGCCAGAACCGGATGCCCTTTTCTGGAAAAGGTTTTACTGACATGGCGAAATTCTATCATTGCGTTATTCATTTTAAATAATCAGGCAGCAGGTAACCATCATACTGCGGATGGCTGAGAATATATTTTTTGAAATCGGCAGAGTGATAGCCGTCGATAATATCTTTGGCAAACTGCGCCTTCTGATTTTTACCGGCAACGGTTACGACGTTAATAAAATGGCTGGTGGCGGCCTCCAGCTTTAATGCTGAGGTGAGCGCCATGCCGCTGGAGACGGCGAAATTGCCCTGAATCAGGCCATAGTCGACGTCCGGCAGCGCGCGAACCTGCTGGGCATTGTCCATCTCCTTAAGCACGATTTTATAGGGGTTAGCAACGATATTGCGCTGGGAAAAGGTGGCGGGATCGCTGTCCGGTTTAATCTTCACCCAGCCCAGACTTTCCAGCACCAGCACCGCGCGATATTCGTTCGACGGCTGGTTTGGCACCGACACCACCGTGCCGGCTGCCGGGGTGCCCAGGGTGGTCAGTTTGCCGCCATACAGGCCCATCGGCGGTGTGGGTACCTGCACAATGCCCACGTTATCGGTCCCCAGCCGCTCATTGATCGCTTTCAGGTATACCGGATGCTGCATAATATTCGCTTCGATATCGCCGCGGGCTACCGCGTCATTGACCTGAATACCGTCGCTAAAATCTTTATATTCGATTTTATACCCTTTACTCAATAAATAGGGGGCGACCCCTTTTTCAAATTGCTCTTTATACGGCCCGGGATTGAAGCCGATACGAATAATTTGATCTGCGGTGGCGTAAAAAGAGGTAGCGGATAACAGGGCGAGCGTCATCCCGAGCGCAACTGACTTGTTCATAAGGTATTTTCCTGGAAGGTTGGCGATATTGAGCGATTAAATCACAGCCGCAAGAGGGTTGTAAGCCAGAACGCCGGATTTCCTTTTGCTTATTCCTCATAACCTTTTGCTATCCCGACATATCCTAAAAATAATCATCCTTTGCAGATATTGTTATTTAGCCAGGCGCCATAAATCCCTTAAAGATGGCAGATTATTGATGACGTAAACCGGGAAAATTATGCCTGATTTTGCTGCTTCACCGCTGGTGGACGCCCTGGAAGAGAATCTGTTCAGCCTGCTGGAAAACCTGGCCGCGGAGGTCAACACCGACATGCTGCCGTTGATCGACCTCTCCAGCGGCAGTCCGGATCAACCCACCCCGCCGGAAGTGATTGACGCGCTGCAGAGCGCCATTCATCGTCGTGAAAACCATGGCTACCCCTCATTCTGGGGCAAGCCGCAGGTCCGCGAAGCGATCGCCCATTTTTATCGCCGCCAGTATGATGTGGAATTCGATCCGCACAGCGAAGTCGCGGTATTTCAGGGCTCGCATATCGGTATTGGCGGCATCCCGCGGGCGCTGCTCCGTCCCGGGCAATACCTCATCTCCACCGATCCCTGCTATCCCATTTATCGCTCAGCGGCGCTGCAGTCCCAGGCGACGTTTTATGGCCTGCCGCTCAGGGCTGAGAACCATTTCCTGCCGGATTTTAACGACCTCCCCCGGGAGGTGGCTGCCAAGGCCGGGCTGGTGGTGCTTAACTATCCGCATAACCCCACCGGCGCCCTCGCCACGCCGGCGCTGTTCGCCAGCGCCCTGCAGTTTGCCCACCGTCACCAGGTGCCGATCCTGCACGATTTTGCCTATGCGGCCATCGGCAGCGCGGCCAGTGACGCGCCGCTGAGCCTTTTCTCTCAGCCCGGCGCGAAGGCGTGGGGAGTGGAAACCTACACCTTCTCCAAGACCTTTAATATGGCCGGCTGGCGCTTCGGCTTCGCGGTCGGCAACGCCTCGATTATTCGGGCATTTAAAAAGCTGCACACCCACAGCTACAGCACGGTGTTTGGCGCGATTCAGGATGCGGCGATCGCCGCGCTCAGCTTGCCGGCAGAACGGATTGCGCAGCTGACGGAGGCGTATCATCAGCGCCGGGAGTGGGTTCTGCGTCGACTGGCCGCGCTGCGCTGGCCGGTTCGTACCGCACAAGGCACGTTCTTCCTCTGGCTGAGCGTGCCGCCCGGGTACCGTTCACAAGAGTTTGCCCGCCTGCTGCTGCAGGAGGCGCATATTCTGGTGGCGCCAGGCACTGGTTTTGGCGAAGGGGGCGAAGGGTTTATCCGCATCAGTCTGACGGCTGGGGACGACGCGCTGAGCAACGCGCTGGACCGTCTCGCCCGGCTGGCGCTGTTTTAGCGCCCGCCTCGCAGAGTCGTTACACCTTCAGGTAGCCCGCCATGCGTTGAATACGCGCGGCGGAATAGTCATAGCAGGCGCTGGCGGGTTTACCCAGTACGCGATATTTGGCGCCATTGTAAAAGGCGGTCTTATTCTCCTCTTCCAGAAAGCGCCGGGAGACGGTGTCGCTGAAAATACGGTCGCCATCCGACTGCGGCTGATAGCGGCTGGATTTGACGCTCTCCCACGCCACGCCGATCGGCTTATGGTCATAGCCGGTCATACAGAACAGCCGGTTGGAGGCCAGCAGATCGGCCTCGATGGTTTTAAATTCCGCCGCCGTAGCGGCGCAGGTCATGCTTAACAGGCAGGCCGAAGCCCATCGGTAAATTGTCATTATTCAGGCGATCCCAGAGTGTTTCCTCCATTGTAAGCGGCTGAAAATTCCGGATGTTCGCTTTTACCTATCGTTGTGCGTGAAAACCGCTTAAAATTTTCCACTCGGACTCCTCGTGAGTTGTCTTAACGACCTGTAGGCCCTCCCTGCGCAGGTCGTCACGCCGGGCCAAACACCGAGACGCCGGCGCAGAGGAGGTATCGCCTTTAACGATTAAACGCCCAGCTGGCCCCGCTGGTCAGCGCCCGCTCAAAGGCGGGACGGCCGGGGCCCGCCAGCCAGCCGGCGAAGGTGTGCAGCTGCGGATGCAGCTGGCGCATGGCGTCGAGGTCGGCGTGCCCGGCCAGCCGCCCGTCGTCCACCAGCCCGGTCAGCTTGTGCAGAAAAGGGCTGGCGGCCAGCACCTCATCGGAAAATCGCGAATAGGGGATCGGCCGTCCCGCCGCCGCGGAGAATAACGCCTCCAGTTGACGGCCGGTCACGCTGTCGCTGGCGATCTCAAACGTCTTGCCGGCAAACCGCGCTGGCGCGGCAAAAACTGCCGCGACTAGATGGCCGATATCCTCCACCGCCAGCACCTGCATCCTCCCCTCCGGCAGCATAAAAAAGTGAAAATGACCTTCATCAAGGCCAAAACCGGGCATCACCAACAGCTCCATAAAGGTGGCGGGACGCACGATGGTCGCCGCCAGCGGCAGGCGGCGGATATGCCGTTCAATTTCCGCTTTGGTGTCATAATGCGCTACGCCGGTGGGCGTCTCCCCCGCCGCGCTGCCGGAGCTGTACACCAGATGCTTCACCCCGCACTCGACGGCGAGGTCGGCGATGGTTATCCCGTAGCGTACCTCCTGCTCATCGGTCACCGTCCCTCCCGGCGAACTGGGCTGGACGCTGAAGACGCCGTCGACCCCGGCCATTGCCGATCGCATTGCCGCCCGGTCTTCAAAGGTGCCCACCACCAGCTCGGCTCCCCGTGCCGCCAGCGCGACGGCCCCGGCGGAGAAAGGATCCCTGACCAGCGCCCGAACCCGCCAGCCGCGGTGCAGCAGCGCCCGCGCCACCGAGCCGCCCTGCTGACCGGTGGCGCCAAAAACCAACACGCTTTGCGTATTATTCATCACTGTTTCCCCTTATCTGCAGCTTGTTGCCCGGCCTCTCGCCAGCGATAGTCACCTTGCTTATCCTCCTCCAGCCAGCCGCAGGAGGATCCGGCAAAATGCCCGGTGAACCATTGAGCATGATGGCTGGCTCCCCACGCCATCATCTCCCGTCGGGAGGCTTCCGCCTGCCGGGGATCGCCGCAGAACGCCGAGTTCCAGTGCGGATGGGTAAACTGGCGCGGGGAATGAAGAAGATCGCCGGAGAAACAGGCGTAATCATCTCCGGCGGCGAGGATCAGCGCGGCATGGTCCGGACTGTGGCCGGGGGTGGGCACAAAGGCGATCCGCCCGCCGACCCGCGGCCGGGCCGCCACATCGACGGTTTCCAGCAGGCCGGCTTCGATCACCGGCAGCAGGCTGTCGAGCCACAGCGCCCGGTAGCGTTCGCTGTTTTTCACCCGCGTCAGCTCTTTTGCCGAGCACAGGTAGCGGGCGTTGGGGAACAGCGGCACCCAGCGATCGTCCTGCCAGACGGTATTCCATCCGACATGGTCGGTATGCAGGTGGGTCAGTAGCACCAGGGTCACGTCCTCCGGGTTCACTCCCGCGGCGCGGAGATTCTCCAGATACGGCGTGTTAAGTTGATGATAGAGCGGATTGCCGCCGCGCTCCCGACCGTTGCCGGTGGCGGTATCGATAACAATCAGATCGTGGGGAGTCTGTACCACCCAGCTGTGGATCGACAGCGCGATTGGCTGATTATCGGCGTCCGCCTCCGTCGCAGGGAACGCTGCGGGATAGAGCGCCGCCGGCTGCAGGCTAATCTCGCGCTCCGGAACTTTGAATATCAGGCTGTCGCCTGTCTGGTAAGCTTGCATCACTCCCTCCGCGCGCATTGCGCTGGTTGATTTATCGGGGTGATATTCACTATGCTGCCGGGATAACCCACATTCAAATTGATTATCATAATGAAGAAAATCATTGAAAATGATTTTAGTCGTATCGATCTGAATCTGTTGACGGTCTTGATGGTGCTGTACCGCGAAGCCAGCGTCACCCGCACCGCAGAGGCGCTGCATCTTGGCCAGCCGGCCATCAGCGGGGCGCTGAAACGGCTGCGCGAGATGTTTGACGATCCACTGTTCGTGCGCAGCGCCAGAGGCATGCTGCCGACGCCGCGGGCGCAAGCGCTGATGACCGAGCTGCAGCCGCTGATGGAACACCTGCATTCGGCAATGTTTGGCGCCGGGGAGTTTTCCCCCGCCAGCGCCCAGCAGCTTTTCCGCGTCGGCCTCAGCGACTGGAGCGAACACTGGCTGATGCCCCAGCTGTTACCCGGACTGATGCAGGAGGCGCCCGGAGTGTCGCTCCAGACACTAGCCGCCGACCCCTTCCAGGTACGCCAGCTGTTGGAGGAGGATCGCATTGATGTCGCGGTATCCCTCAACAAACAGAGCCGCGGGGAGATCGTCAGTGAACCGGTGATGACCATGGGGGTGACCACTCTCTGGTCGCCGCAGCAGATCCCCTGCCGCGGGCCGTTGTCGGTGGGCGATTTCGTCGCCTGGGAACATGTGATGGTGGCCTATCGCGAAACCGGCCACGGGGAAATAGACCGCCAGCTCGCCAGTCAGGGACTCGCGCGGCGCGTGCGCTTTGCCACGCAGAATTTCTCCACCTTTCCCCTGCTGCTGACCACCCTGCCGCTCTTCGCCACCGTCCCCCAGGGGCTGGCGCAGCGCTGGCAGGCGCAGTATGCCCTGCGCGCGGACGCCCCGCCAGTGGCCTACCCGGAATTTACCCTGTGTATACTGCGTCACAAACGCCGGGCGCAGGATCCGGCGCTGAACTGGCTGATAGCGAGGATAAAACAGGCCATGCGCGGACCATAGCGGGAGCGAATGCCACCGACATCAGGCCTCGCTGAGCGGGGGTTGCAGAACGCGTCTGCTCCAGTCATAAAATGCGCGTACCGCCGGCGGCAGATAGCGGTTTTGCGGATAGACCAGCGACAGGGGAAGATCAGAAGCGGCCTGCTCCAGACAAGCGACCAGCGCGCCGCTCTGCAGATAAGGTTGCGCCAGATAGCTGGCGACGCGGATCAGGCCCAGCCCCTGAACGCCGGCCTGGATATAGGCATCGGTATCGTCGACCACCAGCGTCTCCTGCATGCGGATCGCGCAATCGCCGTCATCGAGGGAGAAAAGCCAGTCGATGGTCCGCCCGGTACGGTGGTTCAGGTAGCCCACCGCCCGGTGCTGGTGCAGATCGTCGATGCTCTGCGGCCGGCCGTGGGCCGCGAGCCAGGCCGGCGAGGCGAGGACCATCCAGCGGTAGCGGGCCAGAGGACGCGCCACCAGGGTGGTGGAATCTTCGATTTGTCCGCTACGGATCACGCAGTCGAATCCCTCCTGGATAATATCTTCCACGTTGTCGCTTGAGCAGAGGATCATCTCCAGGTCAGGATACTGCTGCAGAAACTCGCCGATCCTTGGCAATACGCAGTGCCGGGCAAGAGATTGCGGCATCCCCACCTTGAACCGCCCGGCGGGCTGGGCCGAGCGGCCGGGAAAGGAGGCTTCCATCGCCGCCATCTCGGCCAGCAGCCGTTTACACTCCGCGTAATACCGGCGTCCCTCGGCCGTCACGCTGAGCTTGCGGGTGGTGCGCTGAAGAAGCTGCGCCCCCAGCCAGGCCTCCAGCTCCTTCACTACCCGCGACACCGTTGAGCGCGGCTGCCCCAGCACCTCCGCCGCCCGGGCGAAGCTGTGGGCATCCACAACCGCAACATACAACTGCATGGCATCCAGTCTGTCCATTTCGTTCTCCCCCGGCGATTATTATCCCATTAAGACGAACAGTCTAACCCGAAATCCTGTTCTTATCGAATGATGCCCACCCCCCTACACTGAGCCTGTAGCCAGTCAATACAAGGCTTAACTGAGAAAGGAGTTAAAATGAAATCTGATAATCTTAACCACGAGGAAAAGGTATTGGTGCTAGGAGCGGGACAACTGGGCGCCGCCGTACTGGATGCACTGGTACCTGCGGTGATCCAGCGCCAGGGCGCGGTCTCGGTTATCGTCTCGCCGGCGGCCTGGGATGAAGCCGGCCAGCTGCGGTCGGCAAACCACCGGGCGCTGGCCGACGCCGGGGCCACCTTTCTCGCCGTCGACATTGCCGGTAGCGACATGGAGACGCTGGCTGGTCAGTTTAGCGGATTCACCACCGTGATTAACTGCATGGGGTTTGTCGCCGGTCCGGGGACGCAGCTAAAAATTACCCGCGCGGTGCTGGTCGCCGGAGTGCCCCGCTATTTTCCCTGGCAGTTTGGCGTCAATTACAATGTGGTCGGCAAAGGCAGCGGCCAGCCGGTGTGGGACGAGCAGTATGATGTCCGGACCCTGCTGCGCGCGCAGCAGGCCACGGAGTGGGTCATTGTCTCCACCGGCATGTTTACCAGCTTTCTCTTCGAGCCAGACTTCGATGTGGTGAATTTAGCCACCCGAACCCTTCACGCCCTTGGCGGCTGGGACACCCAGGTGACCGTCACCTCGCCGGCGGATATTGGCCGCCTGACCACCGCGATTTATCTGCATCAGCCGCGGATCGTCAACGAGGTGGTGTTTGTTGCCGGCGAAACGACCTCTTATCGCCAGCTGGCGGAAACCGTGGAGCGCGTGACGCAGCAGACGTTCAGCAAAGCCGTTCACACCCTGCCCGCCCTGCTGGACCAGCTGCGGACGGACCCGGATAACGCCATGCTGCGCTATCGCGCTGCCTTCGCCCGGGGGGATGGCGTGTGGTGGCCGATGGGCGACACCTGGAATGCCCGCCACCATCTGCCGACCCAGGACATTGCCGGCTGGCTGCAGGCCGCGCGCTGATTTTCTCTCACAGGACAGAATGACGATGAACAAGTTGCTTCCACTGATCGTATTGAGTTGTCTGCTGCCGCTGGCGGTCAACGCCAGAACCATCACCGTCACCGGCGATACCCTGGACAACGCGGAGAGCAAAATTCGCCAGCAGGCCGCCCGCGAGGGCGCAACCGCCTATCGGATCATTGAGGCGCGAATGGGCAACAAAGTGCATATTACGGCGACACTCGACAACTGAACCACCGCTACCCGGCTCAGGGAGGAGCCGCCGCCATCCCGCGCGCCAGGTCAGGCGCTCATTTTTTCCCGTCGGCGATCGCGGCCCGGCGGCGCACCGTACAGGCGAGCGTATTCCCGGGTGAACTGCGACACGCTGATATAGCCCACCTCGCCGGCCGCCTGCGCAATGCTCATCCCTTCCGCCAGCATCAGGCGGCGGGCGTGGATCAGGCGCAACTGCTTCTGAAACTGCAGGGGCGACAAGGTGGTCATGGCGCGGAAATGACGGTGAAAGACAGAGACGCTCATGCCGGCGGCGTCGGCCAGCGCGTCGACGCTGACTGGCTGCATAAAATCCCGGCGCAGCATCGCCACCGCCCGGCGGATCCGCGCCGAATGGCTGTCTACAGCGCCCAGCGCCCGGATGGCTGGCCCGTGAACACTCTGCAACAGCCAGTAATGCAGCTCCCGCCGCAGCCCTTCGCCTAACACCGCCAGCGCCCCCGGTTGATCAAACAGCCTTGCCAGCCGATAAGCGGCGTCCGTCACGTCAGCATTCATCGGTTCGATACCGACGCGGGGCGCCTCATCCGGACCAGATGGCCCGGCCTCCTGCAGCTCGCGCAGGATAGCCAGGTCCAGCTCCAGCACCAGCGCGTAATAGGGAAAGCGCTGACTGGCCTCGGTGATCTGGCTGGTGGTGGGAACATCCGCGGCGATCACCATCGCCTCCCCCGGACCGTAGTCAAAGCTTGCCAGGCCGGTGGTCACGCTTTTGCGCCCCTGCAGCAGCATAGCCACTAACGGCCTGGCGATGGCCGCCTGCAGATCGCCGGGGTGCAGGGCCCGCACCAGGGTGATGCCGGAAACCGGGGTGACCGCCACCCCGCTGCTATCGACATGAGCATCGGCATACCGGCGGCAGAGAGCGAAGAGTTCGTCGCGCATAAGATCCTTTCAGGCAAATTTTACAGCCTGAGTATGCGCTATTTCCCGCCAGAGGGGAGTGTATGGAGAGGAATGGGCAAAAAATAACAAGGATTGGGCAACCCGGTCTGGTAGGCCCCCCTATTGTAAGGACTCCACATACCGGAGAGGATCGAACATGACTAAGATTGCACTTATCACCGGCGCCAACCGCGGCCTTGGCCGTCAGACCGCACTGGATATCGCCCGCCAGGGCGGGGACGTCATCGTCACCTACCGCGGCAATATTGAACAGGCGGAAGCGGTGGTGGCCGACATTCACGCTCTCGGCCGCAAGGCCATCGCCCTGCCGCTGGATATGGCGCAGACCACCCGCTTTCCGACTTTCGCCGACAGCCTGAGCGCTGCGCTGGCCAGCGTCTGGGGACGGGACACCTTCGATCATCTGATCAATAACGCGGGACACGGCGAATTTGCCCCGCTGGCCGAAACGCGCGAGGCCCAGTTCGACGGGCTGTTTAACGTCCACGTCAAGGGGGTGTTTTTCCTCGTTCAAACCCTGCTACCGCTGCTGGCTGACGGTGGACGGATCGTTAACTTCTCTTCCGGACTGACTCGCGTCTCATATCCTGGCTTCTCCGCCTACGCTGCGGCCAAAGCGGCCGTGGAGATGCTGAGCGTGTACATGGCCCGCGAGCTGGGCGGGCGCGGCATCACCGTCAATACCATCGCCCCCGGGGCTATCGCCACCGATTTTGGCGGCGGGCTGGTGCGGGACGACGCGGGGGTTAACGCGCAGTTTGCCGCGATGACGGCGCTGGGACGGGTGGGCGTTCCCGAGGATATTGGGCCGATGATCGCCAGCCTGCTGCGTGACGATAACCGCTGGGTAACCGCCCAGCGGATCGAAGTCTCGGGCGGACAGACTATCTGACCACTCAGGCCGGCAGGATACGCTCCAGCGCCACGCCTGCCAGCCGCACGGTCTCCAGAAGACGCGGGAGGCTATCCCCCTCCCGCGCTTTCGCCGACAGACCAAGCATCAGCGTATCCATATAGTCAGTCACCCGCAGCGCATCCTGCGGGTGATGGCGGGCGATATACTGCTGGATTTTGGCCCTCGCCGCAGCATGCCATTCGCCTGCCGCCACCCGAGCGTCGGCATCCTGACAATGTCCCCCCTCCAGCACCAGGCAGCCGGCGGCGACCGGATCGGCTACATAGCGGCGAGCCGCCTCCTGCAGCACGGCGATGAGCGACGCCGCCACCGGCTGGTCGTCCTGCAACAGCGTCTCTATGGGGATGGCCCCGGTCTGGCTGTAGCGCTGCAGGACGCGGGTATACAGGCCGAGCTTGCTGCCGAAAGCGGCATAAAAGCTTGGGGGGTTGATGCCGAAAGCCTGGGTCAGATCGGCCACGCTCACCGCGTCGTAGCCTCGCGCGTGAAAGAGGCGCTGTGCCTTTTCAATAGCCTGTTCCGCATTGAACTGACGGGGGCGCCCCGGGGTACGCCCTTGTTTTGTAGTGGTCACTATATTAATCCTTGACTGCCTGTTTTGCCGCAGCATATTGTAATCATCACTACAATATCATGAGGTGCGGGATATGACAGCGTTTCACAACAAATCAGTGCTGGTTTTAGGTGGAAGTCGGGGAATTGGCGCGGCGATCGTCAGGCGCTTTGTCGCCGACGGCGCGTCGGTCAGGTTCAGCTATTCCGGTTCGCCGGAGGCGGCCGAGCGGCTGGCGGCGGAGACCGGCAGCACGGCGGTGCAGGCGGACAGCGCCGATCGCGATGCGGTGATAAGCCTGGTCCGAGACAGCGGCCCGCTGGACGTGTTAGTGGTCAATGCCGGGATCGCCATTTTTGGCGATGCCCTGGAGCAGGACAGCGATGCCATCGATCGCCTGTTCCGCATCAATATTCATGCCCCCTACCATGCCTCCGTGGAAGCAGCGCGCCGGATGCCGGAAGGCGGGCGCATTATTGTCATCGGTTCGGTCAATGGCGATCGCATGCCGGTGCCGGGAATGGCGGCCTATGCGCTCAGCAAGTCAGCCCTGCAGGGGCTGGCGCGCGGTCTGGCACGGGATTTTGGCCCGCGCGGCATCACGGTCAACGTCGTCCAGCCCGGCCCAATTGATACCGACGCCAACCCGGAGAACGACCCGATGAAAGAGCTGATGCACAGCTTTATGGCCATTAAGCGCCATGGCCGACCGGAAGAGGTGGCGGGCATGGTAGCCTGGCTGGCCGGTCCGGAGGCGTCGTTTGTCACAGGCGCCATGCACACCATCGACGGAGCGTTTGGCGCCTGATGATCCTCGGCGGCGGCGCGCGCTTTGCCACGCCGCTGTCCTGACGTCATGGCCCACTGGATTCATCAGGCCAGGCTGTCGATCGCCATAAAATACGATCTTCGATGAGGATCAGTCTCGCCTCGGGGGACTGGTGCGCTTTGCGGATCCGTCCCCGGCGCCAGACTTAGATAACAAACCTCTCGCGCCACCGCGCCGCCGGGTGCCTCAAGGCTCAGAATTAAAACCCCTTTTCTACGCCATCCCACAGCTGCTGCGGCACGATATTGCCGCTGCGCTCGCCGTTTTTACTGCAGCGTGGTGTGCCCCTGAACAGGACGCTTTTCTGTGGTAACAGACATTAGCATTGGCGAAAAAGTTGCCGTTACCAAAAAAACATGAACCCGGTTACAAGATGCGCATGCCACCGTCTTCAGCATCCTGAGGAGGTCGCATTCTGCGGATCGCCAGGCTATATCTATGACACCTTTCTCCCACAACGAGTAAAAATAATGAGCAAGAAGATCCTGATGCTGGTCGGCGATTACGCCGAAGATTACTTGAACAAAGTCACAACCAACTGATTTAAAATAAAATTAATTAATACTCACCTAAAGTATGTACTTAATTATGTACTCACAAACCTAAACAATCCATTTGACTAGTAATCATCTCTCGCTAAATACTGTATATCCAACCAGCACAAAGGTGATTATCATGCGTGTAGAAATCAGCATTGCCAAAGAGAAAGCCGCGAAAATGCCAAAGGGGTCAATGGAGGCCTTGAAAGACGAAATGACCCGTCGAATCAGCAAGCAATATGACGACGTTGAAGTGATCGTGAAAACAGCCAGTAATGATGGACTGAGCGTTTTGTGGGCGACTGATAAAGAAATCGCCAAAGAATTTGTAGAGACCACTCTAAAAGACGCCTGGGAGACGGCTGACGACTGGTTTGTGTGTTGAGTTATGGGTATAGTGCCTCCCGACTGTACGGCATGAACACCTGCAGTTACCCTACTCGGCAGGTCTTATATACGGCTGCCGGGTGGGTTTTTACACCAAATCCTCACCCAGCCTCATGCAGTATGCTATCCGGGAAATCTTTATAAATCGTCTTCACCCCCTCCGAGCATATAGGCCACAGACACAATGTTTTAACTGCTCAGACCAGAAATATCTGGAAGCTTTAGGCATCTTCATGGAAGATAGACGAGCGCAAAGACGCACACAGCAATGATGTTATGTAGTATTTTCCCCTTGAGTGTGCCTGCTCAAGGGGATTTTTATCGCCGTATTGTACTGGCAAATATTTGTAAATCGTCTTCACTCCCACGCCTGTCACATCGGCCACACGCTACTGGACAGGCGCTTAGTCCGGTATATTTCTCGCGCTACTACTGCTTACGTTAACGTCTGGTAATGATCTAGCGGCGCGACGTAAAGCGGCGTTGAAAGCAATTATAGTGACCGGCCGACGATGGTACTTCACACGGTTAGAATGACTCTGAAATAAATAAACATCTTCTGGATAGCGTTCTCTTCTACGAGCAATGATCCCCTCCACTGGAGGGGTTGATTCAACACGTAGCTCCTTCAGGTGACCCTGTTTTCGTATCAGTATCAAGC